>JAEWPC010000034.1 GCA_023460795.1 Bacillota bacterium
CTCCCGGCCCTTCGCATGCTTCCTAGGCGTTCAGCACAAACTTATCCAGTACGTGCTTGATCCCGTCGTCATTATTGCTCAAAGTCACGTAATCGGCAATCTCTTTGAGGGCAGGCACGGCATTCGCCATCGCGACGCCGAGACCCGCCGCTTCGACCATCTCATGATCGTTCATGGCGTCTCCGATGGCGATCGTCTCTTCCATCGGGATGCCGTAATGCGCGGCTAAGAAGCGAAGGGCATGTCCTTTCGTTCCTTCCAGGTGCATGAACTCCAAGTAATTCGGCTTCGACTTCGTCACGTAAACCTCGTTGCCGAACAGGGAGCGGACTTCCGGCAGCAACGCATCCAGCCGGGAAGGCTCGTCGATGACGAGCATCTTCGTTTGTTTCGGGTGACCGATAATCTTGCTGAAATCGGATTCGATCGTATAAGGGATTTTGGATTGCGCGGCGTAGCCGAGCAGCTTGTCGTTCTCTTCGGGCGCATACAGCTTATCGTCGATGTAGGTTTGCAGATGCAAACCGTTCGCGATGCAGTATTCGTATAGACGGGCGGCGACGTTAACGGGCACGGAGCGCTCGTAAAGCACCTCTTCGTCTAGCAAATTCTTCACGAGCGAGCCTTGGTACGTAATGATCGGCACGTTCAGTCCGACCTGGCGGGCGATTCTCTGCGCGGAATCGAACATGCGTCCCGTCGCGATCGTGAGGTGCACCCCTTTCGCAATGGCGTCGGCCATCGCTTGTCTCGTCGGCTCGGATACTGTCAAATCGTCGGTCAGCAGCGTATCGTCAAGATCCATGGCAATAAGGCGGTAAGGCATCGGGTTGTTTCTCCTTTTCCTACGGGCTTCTAGTAAGCGGTAATTGCGTTCATTGTATCTTATCTAGACGGCGACGGAAAGTTAACGTGGCAAAATAAGATATAAAGTAGCCAATATCGAGAAGAAGGAATATACGGGCGAATCTTGAATTAGATATAGATTAGAAATCGTTTTCTATGATCAGGTATTCGTACACACACATGGAGGGATTCATTTGGCTCGCTTGGATTTTCCGAAAGATTTCGTCTGGGGAACGGCAACGGCTTCCTATCAGATCGAAGGCGCCTATAACGAAGACGGCCGCGGCATGTCGATCTGGGATACGTTCTCGCGCGTCCCCGGTGCGGTAGTGAACGGAGACAACGGCGACGTTGCCTGCGACAGCTACCACCGTTACGAAGAAGACATCGCGTTGCTGAAGAAGCTGGGCGTTAAAGCCTACCGCTTCTCGATCGCATGGCCGCGTATTTTCCCGCAAGGAACCGGCGAAGTGAACGAGAAGGGCTTGGATTATTATAGACGAGTCGTAGACGCGCTGATCGCTGCGGGCATCGAGCCTTGCGCGACGCTGTACCACTGGGATCTGCCGCAGGCGCTGCAAGACAAGGGCGGCTGGGCGAACCGCGAGACGATCGATGCGTTCATCAAATACGCGGAAGTGATCTTCAAAGCGTTCGACGGCAAAATCAAGCAGTATATCACGTTCAACGAGACGTGGTGCGTATCGTTCCTGTCCAACACGATCGGCGCTCACGCGCCCGGCAACAAGGACCTGCAGCTCGGCATCACCGTTGCCCATCACTGCATGGTCGCCCACGGCGAAGCCGTTAAATTGTTCCGCAAGCTCGGCGTAGCCGGCGAGATCGGCACGACGCACAACCTGTACTGGTTCGAGGGCTACACGACCAAGCAAGAAGACCAAGACGCGGCATGGCGCTTGCGCGCTTGGAACAACGAATGGTTCATGGAGCCGACATTCAAAGGGACGTATCCTACAAAGCTCGTCGAATGGTTCGAAGCCAAAGGCGGCGTCGTACCGATTCTTCCGGGCGATATGGAGACGATCTCTCAGCCGATCGACTTTATCGGCGTGAACTTCTACAGCGGCGGTTACGGCCGTTATAAGAAAGATCACGAACTGTTCGATTGCGAAGAAGTGCAAGTCGGCTTCGACCGCACGTTCATGGATTGGAACGTGTATCCCGAGGCGCTGTACAACGTGCTGTCTTGGGTGCACAAGGAATACGGCGACACGCCAATCTACATCACGGAGAACGGCGCATGCTACGATGACGTGTTGACGGCCGATAACAAAGTTCATGACGAGCTTCGCACGGCGTATTTCCGCAAGCACTTCATCCAATGCCACCGTTTGATCGAGTCCGGCGTACCGCTTAAAGGCTACTTCGCTTGGTCCTTGCTCGACAACTTCGAGTGGGCGGAAGGCTACAACAAACGTTTCGGCATCGTATACACGAACTACGAGACGCTCGAGCGCCATCCGAAGGACAGTTACTACTTCATCCAAGACGTGATCAAGAATAACGGATTCGACGTTTAGATTCTGTCGCGTTCTCACAAAAAACCGACCCGAGGGTCGGTTTTTTGTCATTTCGTGACGTACGGCCAATTAATTATGCGCGCGGTGCCTATCGACAAAATTCTTCGTTACCGACTGCTATACTATCCCTGCCGGCCGGAATCATCCGATGATGAAGGGGAGTGGCCTTGATGAACAAAGCGTTGCGAAAACAGATTGGATTGTGGTTGACCGCGGTGGCGATGCTGTTTGCCTTCTCGACGACGGCGTTCGCCGCGAGCGAGACGGAATCGAACAACTCCATAGCGACGGCCAACGCCTACAATTACGGTGAAGGAGCGGGCGGATTCGTCAACGACAGCGATACGGTCGACTATTGGAGGATCAATAACGTGCCGTCCGGAACGCATGTACTGAACGGGTATTCCGGCATGTCGATGACCGTGCTCAGCGCGGGAGGCAGCGTAATCGCAACGAAACCGGTCGGCGTATCCAGCATCTCGTTCAGCACGAGCACCAGCTGGATCTATGTAGTAGTCAATTACACTTGGGGGAGCGGCATCTATTATTACGGTTATAGCGTGAGTTGAAACCTTGTACGGCCGGCGAAAAACGGGCATTCATGCCCGTTTTTTATTTGCAGCGATTAACGGCCGGATTGTTTTGCCACGGATAGACGAACCCTAACGGACGCATACTGCGAACGCGGTTAAATCTATAAGCAAAGAAGGATACGAATGCCCTACACTTGCGAATATTGCGAGCAGGATTGCGAATCGGCACACTCCGTGACCGTATATGACCAAGAAGGCCGAGAAGAACGTTACCAGACGCTCTGCGAGCCCTGTTACGAAGATTGGCTGCTTTCGTTGAGAGGATAGGGTATATACCTTATTCATGCTTGAGGAATAACAGTTCCTCTCCCTTTGACTGTATGGCCGCAATCGTCTCCTCCACCGTCGCTTCGTCGTTCGCGGCTTTCGTGATTTCCTCATTGACCAGATCGGCGATCCGCGCACGGATGGAATAGGAAAGAGGATTAACGGATGTAATCGCGGGTTTGAGCTTGTAGAATGTCCCGTAGTCCGGATCTTGCCGCCAGTCAACCGCTTGCCGATAAACGGACAATCCGTCGTCTAGAGAGGCGTAAACCTTGGCCGTCTTCTCCGACATCAGGTAGGCGATGATTTCCCAAGCTTCATCCGCGTGCGCGGACTTGTTCGGTATACCGAGCAGCGCGTCGACCTGAACGAAGCCGCCTTTGCCCGGATTTCCGGCCTGTACCGGACCGGGCACCAATCCCCATTCGAACGAGGGCTCCTGTTGCCGATAACGGGACAGTACCTCGTTGCCGGCAATGGTCATGGCCGCTTTGCCTTGACCGAATAGATCGCCGCGCAGCATATCCTCCCGGGTGACGAAGCCGTCCTGCAGATCGTTGTCGCCGGAAAGAGGAAATGTCCCGTTTCGATAAGCTGCGACGATATCGGCGACAACCTTCTTCCATCCGTCGCTATCGAAGAGGAGTCGGCCGGACGAGTCGTCGTAAAATCGCAAGCCTTCGGTTTGCGCGATCAGGCTTATCCAGTCGAACGGCTCCCGAATGCCCGTGAGTTGCAATCCCGCCGTTCCGTCTACGTTATCGTTATGGCTCGCAAACCGGCCGGCAAGCCTCAAGATTTCGTCCCAACTCATTTCCCGGTCGGGCACAGGGACGCCATAACGTTGAAACATGGATAGATTATAAAAGATCGCGGATGCTCTGAACGTCGGACTTAGGCCGAACAACTTGCCGCTTTGGTTATCGCGCGCGATATCAAGCATGCTTGCGCTCAGCGGAGTTAAATCGAAACGACGGGCTTGGGCAACTTGCTCCAGATCGCTAAGCAGACCTTGATCGGCGGCGGATCGATACAGCTGCGGATTCAGGATAACGAGATCCGGGCTCGCTTCCTCCAGCGTCTTTTTCAGCGCTTGATCCGAACCGTCCTGATAGAAAACAGAATCGTATAGCGGGACGATGTCGAATCGCGTATTCGGATATACGTTCCGCAGAAAATCAAGATATTGGCTATCGAACGTTCGTTGATCGCAGCAAGCGATCTTGAGCGACTCCGGAGCTTCCTTCATCTTCTTCCCGATGCTGCATCCGCTTGCCAGTAGAAGCGCTATGGACAGCAAGCCGCACCACGCTCGGATGGTATGGTTGCGCGTGCGTACCGTCATCAGGGCTGAACTCCGTTCCCGCGGCTTGAATCAATGGCTCGCGTAGCGTCTTCTTGCAATTGAGCGAGTGTGTCTTCCACGGTCGATCGACCGGAGAGTATGGCTTCAACGGCTTCGTTCCATTTGGTGTTCAAGGCTGCGTTCATTTCGTTAACGCCTGGCAGTTGAAGTCGTTCGGACTGTTCGAATATCGAAACGGCGTCTAGTTTGGCGGCATAGAAGCGATCCGCCGGATCGTTCAAGATTTTCACGGCATTCGGCCGACTAGCGTGAAGCGCGAAGATGCCGGAGGCGTATTCTCGTTCAGCGCGCTCTTTGCTTACGATATATTCTATTAATTTCATCGCCTGGTCCTTGTTAGGGGATTTGGCGTTGATCGCATAGATCAGCCCTCCCGAATACGAACTGGTTACGCCCGGCGCGGCAGCGCTGCTGCTGACGGGCAATGCGTCCCACTCCCCCATGAACAGCCCCTGGTCGGCGGCCGTCGATAGATCCTTCCATGAATAATAGGCTTTAAACGACATGGCGGCTCGGTTATTCAGGAACGGATCGACTTCAATAATCGACTGTTCTGTCCAGCCGTTGTTGTTGTCTGCCGCCGGGCCGAGCTCATTGTTGATCCAGCCTCCCTTAATGCCTTCGGTAACTTGATTCCATACCTGATTCCATGCATCGCTATCGATCTGCGGCAAGCCTCTAGAATCAACGAGAGACAGCCCTTTGGAGCGCCCGACAGTACTAATGGCGCCGTATGGCGCAGATCGCCAGCCGAAGGAAAGGCCATATACCGGCTTCCCTTCCGCACTCGCCCCGGCGAACCGTTCGGCAAGACGGAATATATCATCCCAAGTGTCGCCTTGCTTGGGCAGCGGTATATTATAGTTCCGAAACAATGTCTTATTGTAGTAAAGAAGACCCATGCTGAACTGATCGACCAGCGCATAGAGCTTTCCGCCGCCCGCTTCGTGCATGAGCTCGACCATAGGTTGATACATCTCGTCCAAGTCGATATGATTGCGCTTCAGCATTTCGTCCAAAGGAACGATCGACCCGTCCTTGGCAAGGTCGTCGATGTAGGTTAACGGGATTTGCAGGACGTCTACGCCCGACTCGTCCATCCATTTTTTATAAGATGCTAAATCCTTCGTTTGAGAATAATCGTTGGTCGCGACCTTAAGTTCCATGTTCGGGTGAGAAATCAAGTAAGGCTGTCCGATCTGACCCATGAAGCTTTGGCTATCCCAGTATTCGACGACCAGTTGTCCTTCCGTTTCGTCAATCGTCGGTTCCGTCGCCAATTGCTGAGGCTGCATGCCGCGATGAACGGTCCATACGACCGCGGCGGCCAATAGAATCGATGCCGCGGCGATCGCCATTCGCGTTGAGCGTGTACTGGTCGATTTATCCAATCGAATCCTCTCCTTGATCTTGTTCATCGATTCGACCGAGAATCCGCCGCTGCCCAGCGGGAGCTGTTCGAGCTGCTTCTCCCAGCGATCGTCGTTGCGCATGTCAATCTCCCCCTTCCGATACGACCGGCTTGCCGAAGGTTCGGTTCATGATCGCCCGCGCACGGAAGAGCCGCGACTTGACCGTCCCCTCGCTAAGCTGCATCAACTCCGAAATTTCCTTAAGAGTAAGCTGATGATGGGCATAGAGCAGCAACGTTTCACGGAGTTTGCGGGGCAATTCGAGTACGGCGTTCCATACATCCAATTGCCGCTGCGCTCCGAACCACTCATTTTCGGCCGACGGCCGCAGGAGTCCTTGATCGAAGTCTCCGGACAGGAACTGAACTCTCCGAAACCAGGCAGACTTGAAGTAGTCTCGCGCCGTATTGCGCGTAATCGTCAGCAGCCATGTCTTCATCGAGCGGTCGCCTCGAAAGGAATAGATATTCTGAAAGGCTTTGATAAACGCGTCCTGCGCGATATCTTCGGCAAGCTCCCTGCGGCGCGTCAGGAAAAACGCATAGTTCCACACGTCCTTGCCATAGGTAATCATCAATTCGTCAAGCAGGGCATTCCGGTCGAGACCGTCGTTCATTTGCTTTACATAGTCGTAATCCACTCGGATGACCTCCTTAGCAATAGGACGATTCGGAGCGCGAAAAGTTCCCTTTTTGTTACAAACGATCCAATTATGCTTCGTAGGTTCTCGAATAGCGGGAGATCTTTGTCATCCGGAGCCGTTATCCGTTACAATAGTAGGGATGTCTGAACTTAGAAAGAGGATCATGCCATGAACGTCGTCGTTGCGACGCTGAACGCCAAATACATTCATACTTCCCTCGCGCTGCGCTACTTGAAGTCGTTCGCGCAGGACGAATTCGACGTGCAAATCGCCGAGTTTACGATTAAAGATCCCGCGATGAGCATCGTCGCGGATTTATTCGCGCGCAAGCCGGACGTGATCGGCTTCTCGTGTTATATCTGGAATATCGAAGAGACGATCGTCGTTGTCGATATGCTGCGCAAAGTGCTGCCGGACGTCAAGATCATGCTCGGCGGACCGGAGGTATCCTACGATACCGAGTTTTGGATGAATCGTCTGCCTGCGGTAGACTTCATCGTCATGGGTGAAGGGGAAGAGACTTTCCGCGATCTCCTTCGTCAAATCGCCGGCGATCGCAAGTATCACTTCGTGTTCGGCCTTGCGTACCGTAAAGGCGAGCAGGTTATCATCAACCCGGGCCGTCCGAAGCTGGAGCTAAGCTCGATCCCGTCTCCGTATCGCTTCCAAGAAGACATCCCTTCGCTGCGCAATCGCGTCGTCTACTTCGAGACGAGCAGAGGCTGTCCGTTCAGCTGTCAATTCTGCTTGTCGAGCATCGAGGTCGGCGTCCGCTACTTCGATATGGACTGGGTGAAGGCGGAACTGACCTATTTAATCGACAGCGGAGCGAAGCTGATCAAGTTCGTCGACCGGACGTTCAACATTAAACGAGACTATGCGATGGAGATATTCCGGTTTCTCATCGATAACCATCGGGGCTGCGTGTTCCAGTTCGAGATTACGGCGGACATCATGCGTCCCGAAGTGCTCGACTTCCTCGCGGAGAACGCGCCTCCGGGCGTGTTCCGGTTCGAGATCGGCGTGCAATCGACGAACGACCCGACCAATATCGCGGTTCAGCGCCGGCAGAACTTCGCGAAGCTGACGCGGACGGTCGTGAAAATCAAGGAAAGCGGCAAGATCGACCAACATCTCGATCTCATCGCAGGACTGCCGCACGAAGACTACGATACGTTCCGCAAGACGTTCAACGACGTCTTCGCGCTTCGCCCGGAAGAGCTGCAGCTCGGTTTCTTGAAAATGCTGCGGGGCACCGGACTTCGCATCGACGCGGAAAAGTTCGGCTATTCATACATGGAACGAGCGCCGTACGAAATGCTCGGCAACGAGCTGATGCCGTTCTCCGACATCGTGCGCATCAAGCGGGTAGAGGACGTGCTCGAGAAGTACTGGAACGCGCACCGGATGAACCGGACGATGGAATATTTAGTCGCGCAGGCGTATCCGTCTCCGTTCGACTTCTTCCAAGCGTTCGGCGACTATTGGGAGGCACGCGGCTGGAGCCGGATCGGGCACCAATTGGAGGACTTGTTTACGAGGCTTTGGGATTTTCTCGAGGCTGACGGGGCGCCTGGACTCGACTCCGATGCGGCGTTCGGGCTGCTTAAGCTCGACTATTACGCGCAGCACAAATACAAACCTCGCAAGCCGTGGTGGGAAGACCGCATGGAGAAAAAAGATTGGTCGGCTCG
Organism: Bacillota bacterium; assembly: GCA_023460795.1. Classification (GTDB taxonomy): domain Bacteria; phylum Bacillota; class Bacilli; order Paenibacillales; family Paenibacillaceae; genus Cohnella. Next base: position 8,363 of record JAEWPC010000034.1, read on the forward strand.
CATGAAGCTGTTCGCGGAGCATCTCGGTACGGATGAGCGGGAGCTTCAGAAGAAAGCCGTATTGGACGTACTTCCGTTCGACTACGCGGCTTGGGCAGAGGACGGCACGATCGACCGGTCGCGCTCTTCGATGCTGGCGGTGCTCTATTCCGGCGAGGACGGACCGGCGCGAATCGTCGGGCTCCCGATGCTGGAGGAAGTTGCGCAATAGAGATTCATGGGATGACAATATCGGGAGGGGATTAGCCGGATGATCACCAATGCGATTGCCCGAAGAATCGAAGATTTAGAACGCCTGGCGCCGCCGCTGACGGGCAGAGCGGATTTGGAGCGATATTGGGACGATACGCTGGCGCATTTCGCTGGCAAACCCCTTAACGCTACGCGCGAGAAGATGGTTACGCCATTCGTTGATATGACCGTCTATAAAGTCTCTTACGAGGGTTTCGACGACACCCCGATATACGGCTGGTACATCCTGCCTCGCAGGCAATCGGAAGCGGGAGAGAAGGTGCCTTGCGTCGTGTTGTATCACGGCTATACGGGAAGCAGAGGGTTTCCTGAAGAGTATGCCGCATTCGCGATGATGGGCGTCGCCGTATTCGCGATCGACATTCGCGGGCAGAACGGCGAGACGGGCAATCTTCTTCCGCAAGAGCACGGCATGGCCAAAGGGTGGATCACGCAGGGAATTCTGCATCGCGATACGTGTTACTACAAAGCGATCACGATCGATGCGCTCAAAGCGCTCGATTGGGCTAGCGAGCAGCCGGAGGTCGATCCGTCGCGGATCTGCGCGCAAGGGGCCAGCCAAGGCGGAGGGTTAGCGATGATCGCGGCGGCTTTGTCGGACAAACCCGCGATTGCGGTGGCGCATATTCCGAACATGTGCCAGATGGACTTCGGCATGCTCAACTCTAGCAGCTCGCTATCGGAAGCCTCGGCGTTCTGCGAGAGGTTCCCCGAGCATCTGGACACGGTGCTGGAGACGTTGAGCTACTATGACAACATGAATCTGGCGCATCGGATCCGCATTCCGGTGTTCGCTAGCGTAGGCTTGAAGGATTTGACGACGATGCCGGAAACGATCTACGCCGCCTATAACCGGATCACATCCGATAAACGCATCGTCCCGTCGCCGTTCTCCGGCCATACGGTCACCGGCGATCAGAACCGCAAGGCGATGGAATTCATCGCGGAACGTTTGTTGGGATAAGACGGGGCAATTTTGGCCGTTATCCCCTTAGCTCAGGGAAGAGGGGCGACGCTGTAGAGGTCGCACAAGCCCTTACAGTAACAAAATTCGCAAACCCGCCGCTGTAGAGGTCACATAGGCCCTTACAGCAGCAAAATTCGCAAACCTGCGGTTGTAGAGGCCTCACAGGCCCTTACAGCAACAAAACTCGCAAACCTGCCGCTGTAGAGGTCCCAGAGGCCCTTGCAGCCGCCATACTCGCCAACACGCAAAGCGCCCCAAAGCCATCGGCTGTGGGGCGCTTTTTGCGCTATTGATCCTTATACAGCTCCCGCATCACGTGTCCGAGCTCGGGTACGATCAGCCGCGTCATCGCGAGCCGCACCGCGCCGGAGGAACCCGGCATCGAGAAGACGGCCGTCCGCCCGATCGTGCCGGCGATCGCCCGCGACAGGATGGCGGCAGAGCCGATGTCCTCGGTGAAGCTCAGCATGCGGAAAATTTCCCCGAAGCCGGGCATCTCCTTATCGAGCAGCGAGCGAACCGCTTCGAACGTCGTATCCCTGCCCGCGATGCCGGTGCCGCCGTTCAGCAGGACGGCTTCCACGGCGGGATCGTCCGTAGCCTCGCGCAGCAACGCGCGAATGCCATCGTAGTCGTCCTTGACGATCTCGTAACCGGCGATCGTGTATCCATGCTCCGTGAGCAACCGGCGAATGAGCTGTCCGCTCGAATCCGTCTCCGGCGTTCGCGTGTCGGATACCGTTATGATTCGGCAAGCAACGGTCTCCGGCGCTTCTCGCCGGTGCTGCTCGGTGGATGTTGGTGTATCGGCCATGTCGTTACCTGCCTATTCCGTTTCGTTCGGCGTTGCTTCTTCATGCGATTCGACGTGCAACGGGTCTGCATTCTCCTGCTGCGCGGCCGGTTGATCCGTCTCTTTAATCAATCGGTCCACGATCGCGGGCACGACGAGCGTTAACGCGAAAGCCGCCGTCATCCATACGGTGAACGACTGATGCTGGAACGAATCGAATTTCGGAAAGACCGAATCCCGATTCGCGATCGTAATCGAGTTCAGGAACAGCCCGATGACGGTAGCGACGTACCCGAACTGAGTTGCCGAGCCCTTCACGCGGAACACCCGCAGCCGAATGACGAAGGCTGCTCCGATGAGAAGCAAGAAAGTAAGCAACAACAACAGGAACAAGGATGATCCGAGCTTTTCGCCCTCGCTAGGCAATATCCAATCGCCCAGCAGCAGGAAGAACAAGGTGGACACGGCCCACACGGCAGCGCCGCATCCGGCCATTAATAATCTTTGACGCATAGCCATCCGCCCTTTCGACAACCGATGTCATGGTTTGATCTTGATTGCATTATTCGACAGACACGGTCGATTTCCTTTAAGGAAGGACGCTGCGCAGAACGGTCATCTCGCCGTTCAGTGAATATTGTCCGAGGTTGGCGGGGAGCAGGAAGCAGTCCCCGGCTCTAGCATCGACTACGCCGCTGGACCAGCCGATGCTGCCCGAGCCCTCGCATACGATCACGATGACGAAGCTGTCGCCATTCGTCCTTTGGGCCCATTCGCCGGTTACGATTCCTTTGTCCGTAACGAAATACGGAGAGGAAGCAAGGGTCAGCCACTCGCCGGGTTTAGCCGAATCGGTCGACATGCGGGACGCCCCGGCACCGTCGTAAGCGATGACGTTCAGCGAATCTTCGACATGAAGCTCGCGCATTTTACCGTCTAGACCCGGGCGATTATAATCGTACAACCGGTATGTCGTATCCGAATTTTGTTGGATTTCCGCCACGACTACGCCCGCGCACAGAGCGTGAACGGTACCTGCGGGAATATAGAACGTATCTCCGGCTTTAACCGATACTTCCTGCAAGCCATCCATAATGCGGCCTTCGGCGATTGCCGCGGCCAGCTTGGCACGGTCGACCCCAGGCGTAAGTCCGTAGATGATCTTCGCGCCCGGCTTAGCGTCAAGCACGTACCACATTTCGGTTTTGCCCAGCTCGCCTTTCGGCAGACGGTCGTAATGATCGTTCGGATGCACCTGAACCGAAAGATCGTCGTTGCAATCGAGCAGCTTAATGAGCAGCGGAAAACGGCCGTTGCCGGTCGCGCCCTTCGTGCCGAACCACGATGCTCCTACGAGCTCGCGAATTTCGTCCAAGCCCTTGCCGGCCAACGCCCCGTTGGTCACGTGCGAGACGCCGTTCGGGTGATCGGCGATCATCCAGCCTTCCCCGATCGCGCCTTGCGGCACATCAAAGCCGAAGCGCTCGAGCGCTCGGCCTCCCCAGACTCTCTCTTTGAATTCCGGTTGGAAATGAAGCGGATAAGGCTGTAAGTTAGACATTTGCTAGCGGCCCCCTCGGGTAGATTCGAAAAATTCCAATGCTTCTCCATCCGGCCCGTTAAAGAAAAAGTAACGGCTTCCGTTCGGCAGCGTCGTGATGCTCCCGTCGAGTCCATCAACGTTATGCGCGCGAATGCGGGCGTACTCTCCGTCAAGATCGTCGACGTTGAACGCGACGTGATGGACGCGGCCCTCTCGGGTCAGGTTCCCGGTATAGCCCTCGATCAGCTCGACTTCGGTGTCGCGCGAGCCGGGGAAAGCAAGGAATGCTAGTCGAATGACGCCATTCGTATGCGGCAACGTCTCCAAATAAGTCAGACCGACGACTTTCTCGTAAAATTCGATCGAGCGTTCCAATGAGCTTACCATAATGCCGACGTGCTCGATTTTGCGGACAGCCATAACGAATTCCTCCTATTTCTTAACGATGGAGATCAAATAAGGCGAAGCATGCTTCTGCGGAAAACGATATACGACGCACTGGGCAATCGCCGGCGACAGCGTGGATGCCCAGTGTTCTACCGCGGCGGCTTCCGCGTCGCCGCCCTCATGGCCCGGATATACGACGACCGTCAGCACGCCGCCTCCGCGCAGCAGCGTCAATGCGGAGGCTAGAGCGGTCAAGGTCGTATCGGACTGAGTCGTAAGCTGCTGGTCGGCTCCGGGCAAGTAACCGAGGTTAAACATAATCGCGGCGATTCGGCCGTGATACTCGGCAGGAACGCGGGAACGCATCTCTTCATGCCCTGCCAGCAGCAGCCGTACCGTGCCCGTCCGCTCTCCGGCGGAAGCCGCGTTCTCAAGCCGTTCTCGCGTCCGTTCGAGCGCAGCGGCTTGGACATCGAAGGCGAAGACGATGCCGCTAGGGCCTGTCAGCTTCGCGAGGAACAGCGTGTCTACGCCGTTACCCGTCGTCGCGTCGATCACGGGTTCGCCGATCTGTACCCGTTCCGTTACGTAACGCTGCGCCTGGCTTAAGACGGAGAGAAAGCCGGAGCTCATACGGAATCTCCGACAGGGCTTAGCCCGGAAGCAGAGCCGTTCCACCGTTTGCCTTGCCAGCTGTTCCTGCGGACGAGCTCGGCGTCAATGGCATTCAGCACTTCCCATTTGCGCAGGCTCCACATCGGCCCGATCAGCAAATCTCTCGGCGCGTCGCCCGTCAACCGGTGAACGATCATGTCGGGAGGAAGCATCTCGAGCGAGTCGACGACGAGCTTCACGTACTCGTCCTGCTCCAGGAACCGCAGCAACCCTGCGTTCCATTGGCGCACCATAGGCGTCTTGCGCATCAGGTGGAGCAGATGGATCTTGATCCCTTGCACGTCCATGCCCGCCACCGCTTGCACCGTCTCGAGCATCATCTCGCGCGTCTCGCCGGGCAAGCCGTGAATGATATGCGCGCAAACCCGAATGCCTCGTTCTCTAAGCCGGCGTACCGCGTCGCGGAAGCATTCGGTATCGTGGGCGCGGTTGATCAGCTCGGAGGTCGATTCGTGAACGGTCTGCAAGCCCATCTCGACCCATAGATAAGTCCGTTCATTGAGCTCGGCCAAGTAGTCGACGACGTCGCCCGGCAGACAGTCCGGTCGGGTCGCGATGGATAAGCCAACGACGCCGGGCTGCTCCAGGATAACCTCGTAATATTCGCGAAGCGTCTCTACCGGCGCGTACGTGTTCGTATACGCTTGGAAGTAGCCGATATATTTCGCGTCCGGCCACTTCAGATGCTGGCGGTCGCGTATGTGGTTAAACTGCGTGACGAGGTCGTCGCGCCTGCTTCCGGCGAAGTCGCCGGAGCCGCGCGTAGAGCAGAACGTACAGCCGCCAGCGGCGATCGTACCGTCGCGGTTCGGACAAGTGAACCCGGCGTCGAGCATGACTTTGAACACTTTGGTGCCGAAAGCCTCGCGCATTTCGTAATTCCATGTATGAAACCGCTTGTCTCCCCAGAGCAGCGGCGATTGCGTGTCGATCTGGATTGCCATGTTGCATCCGTCCTTATTCGTCGGCGTCGTCCGTGAAGGATTCGGCCGTTGGTCGGTATTAATTGTAGCGAAAATAAGGAGAAATTGCGAGAGAGCTTCATTCGAGCGGAGCGTTCCTCCGGAAACCTCATTCGATCCGTTCGATTACAACGATCGTTTAACGACGTTACCATCCCGAATCGACATGGAAAAAAGGGCGATTGCGAACGCTTTCCTCCTTGCAATACCTAACATGGTGTGTTATATTGAAATTGCGCCAAATCAACAAAAAAACCTAACATAAACAACATTTTCCGCAGCCGATTTCATACCAATTCAACGCCTAAGAGATGACCTGGGCAGAACGAACCATTTACGAATTGGAGAGGTGATTAGAATGAGTACGGTCGTACGCATTCCACACGGGGACGATACCTTGAAGGTTGAGCTGACATTGAAGGAAGTGATGGCCCTGTCGGGAATCAAGTTCCACGGCAACCATACGATCGAAGTGTCGGCGAAGAAGAAGCTGCAGGAAGCGCTCGAAGATCATTACGAGATCGACGACCATCACCATGTGAACTAACGACTATAATCGAAAGCCGGATCCCGCATACGGGAGACCGGCTTTTTTATTTTACAAATGAGGCTTGCATCGTGTTGACTTTCTACTTCGTTGGTTATATAGTTAGTTACATGAGTAACTAACCGACTAACGTGGTGGTGGGACAATGAGTTTACAAATGGACGACAGCCGCCCGATCTTCGTACAAATCGCCGAACGCATCGAGAACGACATTATTGACGGCGCGATGCCCGAGGAGTCGCAAGTGCCGTCGACGAATCAATTCGCGGCTTTCTACCAGATCAATCCGGCAACGGCGGCTAAGGGAGTCAATCTGCTCGTGGATCAAGGCATTCTTTACAAAAGGAGAGGGATCGGCATGTTCGTGGCAACGGGAGCGAAAGCGCGGCTGATGGAGCAGCGCAAGGAGCATTTTTATGAACAGTACGTCGTAACCATGATTGGCGAAGCGAAGAAACTGGGCATTACGGTAGATCAATTGACGGATATGATCCGCAGAGGGGAACAACGACAATGAATAAAATAGTCGAGATTAATGAGTTGACGAAGAAGTACAAAGATCAGATTGCCGTCAACAACGTCAGCTTCGAGCTCGAAGCGAACAAAATATACGGATTGCTCGGGCGCAACGGCGCCGGCAAAACGACGATCATGCACATGATCACCGCGCAGGCGTTCCCGACGACCGGGGAACTGAAAGTGTTCGGCGAGAACCCCTACGAGAACAATCGGGTGTTAACGCAGCTATGCTTCATTAAGGAAAGCCAGAAGTATCCGGAAAATTATCGCGTCGTCGACGTGCTGGACATCGCGGAGACGTTCTTCCCGAATTGGAATCGCGATTTCGCTTACGCTCTGGTCGAGGACTTCCAATTGCCGCTGAAGCGCAGGGTCAAGAGGCTGTCCAGAGGCATGCTGTCCGCCGTCGGCATTATCGTCGGACTGGCGAGCCGAGCGCCGCTTACGATTTTCGACGAGCCGTATCTCGGACTGGATGCGGTCGCGCGCAGCCTGTTCTACGACCGACTGCTCGAGGACTACGCGGAAAACCCGCGCACGATCGTCTTGTCGACGCATCTCATCGACGAAGTCAGCAAGTTGCTGGAGCACGTTCTCGTCATCGATCACGGCGAGCTCATCTTGAACGACGAAGCGGAAGAGATCCGCGGGCAAGCTTCCACGGTAGTCGGCGCGGCGGCGAAAACCGAGGCGTTCGCGATCGGCCGGTCGATCATCCACCGCGAATCGATGGGCGGGCTGTCGTCCGTCACGTTCATGGGCCGGCTGGATGCGGAGGATCGCAAGCAAGCGGAGCAGCTCGGGCTAGAGATCGCTCCCGTATCGCTTCAACAGCTTGTCGTGCATCTTTCGAAGCGTAATCAAGGGAAAAAGGAGGCGGTTGCTCTATGAATAGAATTTCAAGCGTCGTCCGCATGCATTTGAAAGACCGTTTGGGTTGGTTTATGTTGCCATGGGCTATTCTCGGCAGCAGCTTCGTCGTGAATCTTGGAATCGCGTCCTTCGTCGAAGAGCCGATCACGACGGGCGGCTTGGCTTCGATTTATATCTACATGATCATTGCCGGCATTGTCAGCTTGGTGCAAACTTATCCGTTCGCGGTCGGTTTTACCGTGCGGCGCCAAGATTACTTGGTCGGGACGCTCGCGACGATGGCCGGAATTAGCGCATTCTCCGCTATCGTAATCGTATTGCTGGGCGCTATCGAGAAGGAAACCGGTTGGGGAGTGGATCTGAACTTTTTCAATCTTGGGTACTTGAGCGACGGCAATCTATTGTCGCAATGGTGGGTTCATTTCGGCTTTATGCTAAGCATGCTGGTCGGCGGGTTCGTCATTTCGAGCATTCATCGCAAATTCGGGAAAAACGGCATGTTCGCTTTTTTCATCGCCGTATCGTTGATCTTGTCCGTCGCGATCTTCATCGTGAGCGCGAACGACGGATGGGACGCCATCGGACGCTGGCTGAAGGATCATCCGCCTACCGCTGCGGAATTGTCGACGTTTATGTTCCTGTTAAGCGTCATCTTCGGTTTCGTTTCGCATCTACTGTTGAGAAAAGCGGCAGCGTAAGCGCCGTTCCCGCCTTCGCTACACTTTCCCATTCATTCATGCTACAATTCTGATTTGATAGGTTCGTGACAATGAGGACGGGAGCGAAGGCGGGAATGGTTGAACGTTCGCATTGGCGGCGTGCTTCTACTTGGGCTGTCATATCGGCAGCCATGTTCATTTACGTATGCGTCATCGTGCTTGCGCACAAAGCGGGCTATATCGACGACAATCTGATCAGGATCGTTCAAGGCTGGGAATCCCCGGGAATGACGGACCTGATGGAGACGTTCACATGGCTTGGCTCTACGAAAGTCGCAATCATTATCGCTTTGGTCGCCATCGCGGTGCTGGCCGTGTTCCTACGTCATCGCAAGGAATTGGTGCTGTTCATCCTCGTCGTGGGACTCGCTCCGTTATTGAATAGGCTGATCAAGAGCATATTCGAGCGCGAGCGTCCGACGCTGCATCGACTGATCGAAGAGGTGGGCTACAGCTTCCCGAGCGGACACAGCATGTCGGCCTTCACCATGTACGGCATTCTGACTTACTTGCTGTGGCGGCACGTGCCGAGCGCGTGGGGAAGGACGCTTATGATCGTGATCGGGCTGGCGTTGACTTTATGTATCGGAATGAGCCGCATTTACTTGGGCGTACATTACCCAAGCGACGTCATCGGCGGTTTCTTGATCAGCGGGGCGTGGGTCGGGCTTTCGATCGAAGTGTTCGAGCGAACGGTTCGGCGCAAAGGTTAGGATTCGACTTCAGGAGGCTATCTGGCAATGGCAATGCGTTTGCGCGGGAGAAAAAATATCCGCGAGAGTTTGGAGCAACAATCGGATTTGGTCGTATTGGAGCCTCATAAGCTTAAGGGCGGATGGCGCGAGTTTTTCGGGAACGACAATCCGATCTACATCGAGCTTGGCATGGGCAAAGGGCAATTTATTAGCCGCCAAGCCTTCAATAACCCGAACGTTAATTTTCTCGGCATGGATATGTACGACGAGCTGCTCAGACGGGGCTGCGAGAAAGCCAGATCGTTGTGGCGGACGGAAAAGGGTACCGAGGAAGTGCCTAACTTGGGGCTGATCCGCGGGAACGTCGAAGAGCTGGAGTTGATGTTCGAGCCAGGCGAACTGGAACGCGTCTACTTGAACTTCAGCGATCCGTGGCCGAAAGCGAAGCATGCGCGCCGCAGACTGACCCATCCGAGATTCCTGGAGAAGTACAAACAGGCGTTGAACGAGAAGGGCGAAATCCACTTTAAGACTGATTCGCTCAGCTTGTTCGAATTTTCCTTGAACAGCTTCTCGGCTGCGCTGCTGCAGATGAGGAACATCTCGCTCGATCTTCACCGGGGCGGTCTTCGCGAGGATCTCGTCATGACGGAATACGAGACGAAGTTCTCGAGCCAAGGCATGCCGATCTATCGCTTGGAGGCCGTGATCGGGGAGCGCGCCATCGCGGAGCACCGCGAGCAGGTCGCGGCCGACCTCGCGCAGCAAGCCCGCCGTCATGAAGCGGCCAAAGCGAGAGGATCCGAAGAGGACGACGAATAAGCAAGCTATAAAGGCGATCGCCATAAGGCGGTCGCCTTTGCATTTGTCCGCGAGACGTCCGCGTGTTGCTCGGATTTAGTCGCTTAACCCGATTAATTCCCGCGAAAGTACCCGTGTTGCTCGGACTTAGCCGCCTAACCCGACTTATTCCCGCGAAAGTACCCGTGTTGCTCGGAGTTAGTCGTCCAACCCGACTAATTCCCGTGAAAGTACGCGTGTTGCTCCGAGTTAGTCGCCTAACCCGACTTATTCCCGTGAAAGTCCGCGTGTTGCTCCGAGTTAGTCTCCTAACCCGACTAATTCCCGCCAAAGTGCGCGTGTTGCTCGGAGTTAGTCACATAACCCGACTTATTCCCGTGAAAGTACGCGTGTTGCTCGGAGTTAGTCACATAACCCGACTAATTCCCGCCAAAGTGCGCGTACAGCTTGAATTTTGTCGGCCAATCCGACTAATTTTGCACGCCTCCGTCCCTCCTCTCAAATCCACAAACAAGCCAACAGTGCCGTCGAGCTTCCCAACAAAGCCCCGGCAAGCGTATCGCTTGGATAATGCAGGCCGAAGTAGATGCGGGATAGCGCGACCCCGATGCCGATCGGCAGCAGGATGGGAAGAAGTACCGGGCTGGCGAGCACCCAAGGCGTGAGCAGGGCGAAAGCCGCTGTCGTGTGTCCGGAAGGGAATGACGGATCTATGAGCGGTTTGCGGTTCGTGTTAATGTTCGCCAGCTCTTGGTGCGGGCGAAGCCGCGGCGCGCTGCGTTTGGCAATGGCAACGGGAATATGGCTGAGGACGATCGCGGCGAAGGCTTGCCAGCCGGCGGTATTCCATGGCTCCGGAGCGAATACGGCGAAGAGCAGCGAGAAGGTAAGGCTGAAGGTCGCGCCTCCGATGATCGAGAGGGCATGGAACAACCCGCTTAAAGCCGACCGGTTCCAACGAATATTGACATATAGGAACAGCGGTCGTTCTACTTCCTGCAGCATTTGATAAATTCGACGCATAGTTCCTCTCCTTCGGCGCTGGGGTTCTTAGCGCTCTTGGTCTATTCTCAGCTCTTGGTCTATTCTCAGTGTAAACCGCGATTGTCACGCGAGTATTAACGAGCCTCTTGATATTCCGTTAACGTCCGGTTTCTACAATGGGAGGAAAAGGAGAGGATGTCTGTTATGACGATGCGTCTGGCGTTGTTCACGGATACCTATAGCCCCGAGATCAACGGAGTGGCGAAAACCTTGGAAAGATGGATCGCTTACTTGCGCAACAAAGGCATCGAATGCATGGTTTTCGCTCCTGCCCGGCCCAAAGAGGCAGAGGCTGCGGCGAAGTCGGCGGAAAGACTGATGAGCCTGCCCTTTGTCTTATACCCAGAATGCCGAATGGCGCTGCCGCGTTCCCCGGAAGCCGAGCGGAAGCTTCTGTCTTTCAAGCCTACGATCATTCACGTCGCGACGCCGTTCGGAACGGGAGTCGCTGGGCGCACGCTTGCGCTTAAGCACGGAATCCCGCTCGTCGCGTCGCATCATACGCATTTCGCGCGTTATTTGCCGTATTACAACGTCCAATGGTTGGGTAAACTGCTATACAGATATTTGCATTGGTTCCATCGTCCTTGCCGGTCGATCTACGTCCCTTCAAGATCCGTACTGGAGGAGTGCCGCAAGGAAGGCTGGAATTCTCTCGAAATATGGAGCAGGGGCGTCGATACGGAGGTTTTCCATCCGTACGTGGATCGCGAGGCGTTGCTGAATTACGCCGGTATTCCCTCCAGCCGCTTCGTCGTGTTGTACGCCGGGCGAATCGCTCCGGAGAAACAGCCGGAGATAGCGGTTGAAGCAGTAGCTACGTTCATCGCCGAATCGGGGGCGGACGTCGAGCTCGTAATGATTGGAGAAGGTCCCGACATGGCGGATTTGAAGGCTTTATCCGTCAAGCGACGGCTGCGGACCAGATTCCTTGGCTCCATGCCGCAGCGTACGCTTCAGCAATGGATGGCTGCTTCCGATGTCCTGTTATTCCCTTCGGCCACCGAAACGTTCGGCAACGTCGTTCTCGAAGCGATGGCATGCGGTCTGGCGGTGATCGGAGCGAACGGAGGAGCCGTGCCCGATACGATCCAAGACGGGCATAACGGATTGTTGTGCGCGCCGGGAGATGCGAACGATTTCGCGTTAAAGCTGGCTTGCCTGTACGAGCAGCCTTCCGTTCGGGCGAGGCTGGCGGGAGCGGGCTTGTTCGAGGCGAGAACACGCTCGTGGGACGGCGTGTTCGACCGGTTGCTCCGGAGCATGGAAGCTGCGGCTTATGCCGGACCGCTCGCCAAGTGAGATTTGTTGGCATTAAGTCGGAATTTCGCGAAACGATAGGTCCTCGGATGCAAAACGATTGCTATTCGGCGCAAGACGGAGCAATCTTCCGGCAATCGATACCTTCGGGGGTGCCCGCTCTCCAAAAACCCTGTTTCTTGGTTAACGGGAGCGAAATTGGAAGTTTGGCGTTTTTGACAAAAGGCAGTAAACGAAAGAAAATCAAGGATGTGTCTTCGGGCCCTTACGGAGACGCCACAGAGAAAACGAACAAAAGAACAAACAGAGAGATAAAAAGGGACAAAAGAAAAATAGGGGTTTAGGGGGTCACAACTGAATATGTTCAACAGCTTTCTCATGGTCGTGCAAGCACTGGCCGCAGCAATCGGCGTGTATCAAATCGCCCTGTCGTTCTTCGGTTGGTACCGAAGGAAAGAACGGATTTCGCACAAGCCGACCAAGTCGTTCGCGCTGCTCGTAGCCGCGCATAACGAGGAGGCCGTAGTCGGAGCGCTGATCGAGAACTTGCTCAAGATGGATTATCCGCGCGAGTTGTTCGATATTTTCGTCATCTGCGATAATTGCACCGACGGTACGGCGAACGTGGTGCGAGGCTACCCTGGCGTATACGCCTGCGAGCGTACGAACCCGAACCAACGCGGCAAAGGCTATGCCATCGAATGGATGCTCAAGGAGCTATGGAAGCATCCTAAGCAGTATGACGCGATCGTCATGTTCGACGCCGACAATCTGGTCGCGACGGACTTCCTGCACTATATGAACGAAGATCTGTGCAACGGCTATAAAGTCGTTCAAGGCTATCTCGATACGAAAAACCCGCACGATTCCTGGATCAGCGCGGCGAACGGCATCACGTACTGGTTCTGCAACCGGTTGTGGCAGCTGCCTCGCTTGAATCTGAAGCTGTCGAACTTCCTTGGCGGCACCGGAATGTGCTTCGAGACGAAATTGCTTAAGGATATGGGCTGGGGCGCGACGAGCCTCGTCGAAGACCTCGAGTTCACGATGCGCTGCATTCAGCGCAACATCAATCCGAAATTCAACTACGACGCGCGCGTATACGACGAGAAGCCGATCACGTTCCGCGCTTCCGCGCGACAACGGCTGCGCTGGATGCAGGGTCACTTCGACGTCTGCCGCCGGTATATGATGCCGCTATTGTGGCAAGGCATCAAAGAACGGAGCTTCGTCAAGATCGACGCCGCGTTGTACGTCTTTAACGCGTTCGTCTATCTGATCGGTTTCCTGCTCACGCTGACGCTCTGGTTCGATGTCATGCTGCCGGGCGAACCGCATCTGACTTCGATTTACTCGCAGATGCCTTTAGGCTTGTCGCTCACGATCGTGTTGTACGGTTACCTGCAATGTCCGATCGCCATGTTGATGGAAAAAGTGAACTGGCGCATGTACCTCAGGCTGATTACGTTCCCGATCTTCTTCCTGTCCTGGTGGCCGATCGCGTTCTACGCGTTCTTCACGCAGAACAATAAGACATGGAGCCACACGAAGCATACTCGCGTGATTCGCCTCGAAGAGGTGCAAGGCAAGCAAATGTAAGGTTCGCTTCACGCAGCTCCCCTCGGTCATGCGCCGAGGGAAGCTGCAACAAATCGGCGTTGACATCGCATCTACGCCATGCTATAGTATTCGAGTGTCTGATTGGTTTGGTTATATTCAGCACGCACAAGCAGAAGCGCCCGCTTCTCACCTGATCGGCCACGGCTGACGGGTATGCGTAGCCACGAAGACGGAGATTGCCGGAAGCTAACGTTTCCGCGTTCCGTACACGTAGGACTAGGATGCGGGTCAATGCGACTCGTATTTTTTTTATGCATTCAAGCGAGGCGAAATCAAGCAACTTAAGGGATGCACTTTCACTGTGGAGGTGGAACACGATTAGCAAGGATCATCAAATCAACGAGGAAATCCGGGCGAAGGAAGTTAGGCTGGTCGGCCCAGAGGGCGAGCAAATCGGAATCAAACCATTCCGCGATGCCATGCAAATGGCGATCGACGCGAATCTTGACTTGGTCAACGTAGCGCCTCAGGCGAAACCGCCTGTATGCCGCATCATGGACTACGGCAAGTTCCGTTACGAGCAGCAGAAGAAAGAAAAAGAAGCCCGGAAGAATCAGAAAATCGTCGACCTGAAGGAAGTATGGTTCCGTGCCAACATCGAGGAGCACGATTACCAGACGAAATTTCGCAACGTAGTGAAATTTTTGAACGAAGGCGACAAGGTTAAATGTTCCGTGCGGTTCCGCGGCCGTGAAATCACGCATGCCAAGCTCGGTCAAAAGATTTTGGAACGTGTTGCGAATGAAGTTGCCGATATTTGCGTCATAGAACGCTTGCCGAAGCTGGAAGGCCGAAGCATGATCATGATATTGGCTCCGAAAAGCCACTGACAGGAGGAACAATAAATGCCTAAGATGAAAACGCACAGCAGCTTGAAGGATCGCTTCAAAATTACCGGTACAGGTAAAGTAAAGCGTCATAAAGCGTTCAGAAACCACTTGCTGTCCCACAAATCGGGACGTCAAAAACGTGTATTGGCTAACCAGCCTCTGATGGCTCAAGGCGACGTACGCCGTCTGCAACAACAACTCGCAAACCTGAAATAAACGTTAAATAGACTTCCGGGAGGTAATGAATCATGGCAAGAGTCAAAGGCGGATTCGTCACGCGCCGCCGTCGCAATAGAATGTTGAAACTGGCTAAAGGTTATTGGGGCGCCAAGCACCGCCTGTTCAAGAAAGCTAAAGAACAGGTAATGAAGTCCCTGATGTACGCATACCGCGACCGTCGTCAGACGAAACGCAACTTCCGCAAATTGTGGATCGTGCGTATTAACGCGGCTGCTCGTCAGAACGGCCTTTCCTACAGCAAACTGATGCACGGCCTTAAGCTAGCTGGCATCGAAGTAAACCGTAAAATGCTCGCCGAACTCGCAGTGAACGACATCAACGCGTTCAACTCGCTCGCCGGCGCCGCGAAATCCAAAATCAACGCTTAATCGCGTATGGACTCTTCAAACCGCGTCTTCTTCGTCCCGAACGGGACAAGAGGCGCGGTTTTTGCTTCGGGAGGCATGCGATTCAGGCATATCCATGAGGTACACC
>JAEWPC010000035.1 GCA_023460795.1 Bacillota bacterium
GATTTCTGTCCTTCCTTACCTTCAAGATATTTTTTTACAGCTTGTATTTTTTCCTGCGCTGTAAACCTGGCCATAAAAAACTGCACCTCCAATGTTAGATCGTGTCTAACAATTGGGGTGCAGTTCAGTGACGGGAGCGGTTGTTATGTCATGAGTGTTAAATGATCGGCCTATAAGGTGAATCCAGCACCCCATGGGGCGTGCTATGAGTGGCGATATTCAAAGCAGCATCTCCAAGAATTCCTCGCGAGGGATCGGGCCGAGATACGCCCGCAGATCGACGCCCTCCAGCGCGGCGGCGAGAGATGCGGCGTCGTAGCGGATGCCGACTAGCTTGGCTGCGAGCTCGGACACTTCGCCCGTGCCGAAGAAGTCGCCGTAGATGGCGGCTTCTTTCACTGTTCCGCCGTCCACGTTAAGCCGCACGTCGTACGTGCCTGCGCCTTCGACGCGTTTTTTCTGCTGCACGTTGAATGCCGGTGAACGACCGTAGTTCCAATCCCATGACCGATACCGCTCATCGGCGAGCGCGCGGACCTCCGCCCATTGTTCCTCGCTCAGCTTGTACTCCGGAACTTCAGGCTCATCCGCGAATATCGACTGGAGCAGCGATTGACGGAACTGCTCCATCGTCATCGGCTCGGCGAGGAACTCGGAGATGTTCGCGACGCGGCTGCGCACGGACTTCGTTGCCTTGGACGCGAACTTGGACGGATCGACGTTCAGCGCCGAGACGATCGCGTCTACCTCGGAATCGAACAGCAGCGTGCCGTGGCTGAACATGCGGCCTTTGGTGGCGAACTGCGCGTTGCCGGATATTTTGCGTTCGCCGACTTGCAGATCGTTGCGTCCGCTGAGCTCGGCTTCCACGCCAAGCTTGCGCAAGGCGTCTACGACAGGCTCGGTGAACTTGCGGAAGTTGTGGAACGACTTGCCGTCGTCGCGTGTGATGAAGCTGAAGTTGAGGTTGCCAAGGTCATGGTACACCGCGCCGCCGCCCGACAACCGCCGCACGACGTGAATCCCGTTGTCCGCGACGTAAGAGGCGTTGACTTCCTCGGCGGTATTCTGGTTTTTGCCGATGATGATGGAAGGTTCGTTAATGTAGAAGAGCAGATAATTGTCCTCCGCGGGAAGCTTCCGCAGAATGTACTCCTCGAGCGCGAGATTCAACGCAGGATCGTGAATGTTGCCGTTATCGACGAATCGCATGAAGATTCCTCCTAGGCTGACTGAATCGCATTATGGAATCAGTTAAGCACATTGGGATGCGGATCGCAAATGCGAAGGCGCGAATATTCTTGACACCTTGCTGCGAATGCGTTAGATTACTATCCAATAGATACGCTATATCGAACAGCGATGACCCAAGGAAACGTCGTTCAAGCTCGGTCGCACAGAGAGGAAGCCCTAGGCTGCAAGGCTTCCCGACGCGAATGAACGCACCCCGCCTTGCGAGCTGCCGCGGAGAATCGAGTATCCGTCGCCGGGATGTTCCCGTTATCAGATAGAGAACCGACAGGCTGCCCGGAGCTGCCTGCGCGGTTGAATTAGGGTGGTACCGCGAGCGCATTCGTCCCTGACGAGTGCGCTTTTTTGCGTTCGGGAGGGGATGTCGGGGTGCGGTTGTTGCAGAGGGAACAGCGTTATGGGGTAGCGTTATTTCGCCAAAAAGCAGTACGGCAAGAGGAATAGCGTTACGGGATAACGTTATTGCGGCGAAAACGGGCAAGTTGTGCGAGAAATCGGGCGTTAGCGTTATGGGGTAGCGTTATTTCGCCAAAAAGCAGTACGGCATGAGGAATAGCGTTACGGGATAACGTTATTGCGCTGTGGATTACATTAGCGGAACTGAGGTCCGCTAACTCGGAAAAATTGGTCCATAATCGCTGAATAACGGAACTGACTTCCGTTATTTCCGTTCCAGGCGGCACGGAAATCGATTTTGGCTAGGAATAGCGGAACTGAGTTCCGTTATCGAACGAGAAGAGCGCCAAGTCTACGAAATAGCGGAACTGAGTTCCGTTACGTACGCGTTCGAACCTAACTAAGGAGGCAACCCATCATGCGTCAAAACACACTATTAGCACCAACCTTGCGAGAGGCGCCTGCCGATTCCGAAGCGATCAGCCATCAGCTGTTGCTGCGCGCGGGATTCATTCGGCAATTGGCGGCGGGCATCTATACGTATTTGCCTCTTGGATGGCGGGTGCTGCGCAAGCTGGAGAACATCGTGCGTCAGGAGATGGATGCGGCTGGCGCGCAAGAGCTGCTCATGCCGGCGATGCAGCCGGCCGAGCTGTGGCAGGAGTCGGGTCGGTACAACGTGTACGGACCGGAACTGATTCGACTAAGCGATCGGCACGACCGGGCGTTCGCGCTCGGACCGACGCACGAGGAAGTCATTACGGCGCTCGTGCGAGACGAGATCCAGTCGTACCGGAAGCTGCCGGTGACGCTGTATCAAATTCAGACGAAGTTCCGCGACGAGCGGCGTCCGAGGTTCGGGCTGCTGCGGGGCCGGGAATTCCTGATGAAGGACGCTTACTCGTTCGATGCGAGCTGGGAAGGCTTAGACCGCGCGTACTGGCGAATGTACGAGGCTTATGGCCGAATCTTCTCGCGCTGCGAGATGAACGTTCGCCCGGTAGAAGCCGACGCGGGAGCGATCGGCGGCGAAGGAAGCACGCACGAGTTCATGGCGCTCGCCGATATCGGGGAGGACACGATCGCCAGCTGCACGCATTGCGATTATGCTTCCAACTTAGAGAAGGCGGAGGCGGGCGACAGAGGCGCTCAGCGATCAACCGATGAATCAGCCGGCATCCCGCAGCCCGACAAAATCCACACGCCGAACATCCGCACGATCAATGAGCTGGTCGCGGCGCTCCATATTAACGCGAGCGAGCTTATCAAGACGATCGTCGCGCTCGTCGACGGCAAACCGGTTGCGATTCTCGTTCGCGGAGATCATGACGTTAACGAGATTAAGGTTCGCCATTCCCTTGGCGGAGCGGAGAGCTTCGAGATGGCGGACGCGGACACCATACAACGTCTGACGGGTGCTCCGGTAGGCTTCCTAGGACCGACCAACCTCACGATCCCGTTACTCGTCGACGCTGCGGTTGCGAGAATGGGCAGCGGCGTCGCGGGCGCGAACGAACAAGACTATCATCTTTGCAACGTCCGGCCAGGCCGAGATTTCCCGCTCGCGCAAGTCGGCGACTTCCGCAACGTCGCCGAGCACGACCCTTGTCCGCGCTGCGCGGAAGGTTCCCTCGTATTTCATCGCGGCATCGAAGTCGGGCATGTATTCAAGCTCGGCACGAAGTACAGCGAGAAGCTGGGGGCCGCCTTCCTTAACGCCGAAGGCAAGCAGCAAGCGGCGATCATGGGCTGCTACGGCATCGGCGTCTCCCGGATGTTGTCCGCAGTCGCGGAGCAGAACCATGACGAGAACGGGCTCGTCTGGCCGCTCGCGATCGCGCCGTTCCACGTTCACGTGATCCCCGTGTCAACGAAAGACGAGACGCAGATGCAGGCGGCGGAGCAAATCTATCGAACGCTAACCGAGCGAGGCGTCGAAGTGCTCTTCGACGATCGCGACGAGCGTCCGGGCGTGAAGTTCAAGGACGCGGACTTGTTCGGCATTCCGATGCAGATCGTCGTCGGCAAGCATGCCGGCGAAGGGGTCGTGGAGTTCAAACTCCGCAACGAAATGCTCAAAAATACGATAACCATAGACGAAGCTACTCAGCGTATAATGGAGAAGATGAACAGTATCGGATAGACGGATGGGAGCGGCATAATGAAGAAGATTATGTTTACGGGCGGCGGTTCTGCCGGTCACGTAACGGTGAATTTGGCGTTGATTCCAAGGTTTCAGTCGGAAGGCTGGACCGTTGAATATATCGGCTCGCACGCGGGCATCGAGAAGCAGTTGATCGCGGACGTTCCGAACGTGAAGTATCACGGGATCGCAACCGGCAAGCTGCGCAGGTATTTGGATTGGAACAACATCAAGGATCCGTTTCGGGTCGTCAAAGGCGTGTTCGATGCGTACCGCGCGATCAAGCGAGGCAAGCCGAACGTTATTTTCTCCAAAGGCGGGTTCGTCTCGGTTCCGGTCGTGCTGGGCGCCAAGCTGAACGGGGTGCCGGTCGTCATTCATGAGTCGGACGTGACGCCGGGACTGGCGAATAAGATCGCGATTCCGTTCGCGACGAAGGTGTGCACGACGTTCCCGGACACGGAGCAGCATCTTCCGAAGAAGAAGGCGCACTATGTCGGACCTGTCATCCGGGAAGCGCTGGATCGCGGCAACGCGGCTGGCGGCAGAGCGTGGAGCGGATTTACGGATCGCAAGCCCGTCATGCTCATCATGGGCGGCAGCTTAGGCTCGCGCCGGATCAACCTAGCGGTACGAGAGTCGCTAGAGCGATTGACGCCAAAGTTCCAAATCGTCCATCTATGCGGCAAAGGGCAGAAGGACGACTCCGTGAATGCGCCTGGTTATCTTCAAATCGAGTACGTGCAAGACGAGTTGCCGGACATTCTCGCGATGACCGATCTCGTCGTCTCCCGCGCGGGAGCCAACTCTATCTTCGAATTCCTGCACCTGCGCAAGCCGATGCTGCTGATCCCGCTTACGAGAGCGCAGAGCCGCGGAGATCAGCTGCTTAACGCCGAATCGTTCCGCAAGTCCGGTTACTGCGACGTTCTGCAGGAAGAGGATTTGACCGCGGACACGCTCGTCGCGCGGATTGATCAGCTGTACGACGACCGGCAAGCTTACATCGACCGCATGGCGAAAGGCGCGCCGCATACGGACACGCTGGGCAACCTGATGAGCCTGATCAAGAGCGTCGCGAAGAAGCGTTAGCCGCAGAAGCGCAGATCTTGGAATCGAATCGACATACGAAAGCCGCCCTTCGCGAGGGCGGCTTTAACTTGTTATTGGGGTGTATTCTGTGTCTTTTGCTCGGCGGTAGCCGTGGCCGCGAGTTGGACGGCGATCATCGCGACGTTGATCGCGATCAGGCCGATAATGGCGGCGGAGAAGCCGTCCGTCGCGTCATGAATCCAACCGAGAATGAACGGACCGGTCGCTCCGATCACGTAACCGGCCGATTGCGCCATCGCCGACCACGTCGCGGCTTGCTGGGGGTCGCCGGTCGCATCGAGCGGCAGCAGCAGGTTCAGCGGGAACAGGCCGCCGGCGCCGATGCCGATGAGAAGCGCGGCCGCCCATGGCGTCGCTTCGCACGCGAGCAGGACAAGGCCGATGAACTCGACGGCTGCCGCGATGACGAGCCAGAAGCGCCGGGACGGGAGCTTGCGGAGTAACAGCGGCAATACGAGGCTGACCGGAATTTGGACCACGACGAATAGCGTCAGCACCGTCGAAGCGTAAGACTTGCTATAACCCATATCTTGCACGATTTGCGGCAGCCAGGCCGTGAACGAGTAGAACAGCATGGCCATCAGGCCGAACGACAGCGTTAGGAGCCAAGCTTTGCGGTTCGTCCAAGGCAGCTTCGTAGTCGGAGCTCCGCCTGCCGAGTGGATAACGGCGACGGCCGAAGTCCGTCGCATGACGAACGGCCACCAAAGAGCGATTGCCGCGAACGCGATCGCGGCCCATGCCCCAAGCGCTCCTTGCCAAGAGTCGAAGACGACTTGAAGCCCGCTCGCGAATGCCGAGCTGATCGCGGCTCCCGCCGTCAACGCGACCGTGTAGACGGCGATCATCGTAGGAACGTGTTGCGGGAAATATCGTTTGATGAAGCCGGGCAACAGCGGCCCCATGATCGCGATTCCGGTGCCGGCTACGAACGCGCTTAGCAGGAGAAAAGCAGCGGAGTGGGTATAGAATCGAAACGCGGTGCCGACGCCGATGACGAGCAGCGACCAGCCGAGCGTGCGCTCGATGCCGAAGCGGCCGCTAAGCTTCACGGCCGCCGGGGAGAACAATCCCATGCAGAGCACCGGAATCGAAGTGAGCAGGCTTGCCGCCGAGGCGTTCATGCCGAGACTTTCCTTAATGGTATCGAGAAGCGGCGAGATCGAGTTGATCGCGGGCCGCAGGTTGAGCGATGCGACGAATAAAGCGACGATCATCATGAAGCTGTACTTTTTCATCAAGCGGGGTTCTCCTTTGTTGCCGTCCTACTTACGAATGTATAGCGGCTTTAATGGCGTTTCTCCATTATGCATCCTTTTACGTGTCACGGGAACCCCAAACTCCGTAATAATGCCAACGATCTCCATACGATCAGACATTATTGCGCCAGACTCCCCGTGCTATTCTGTCTCAAGAAGCCGCGCAACGCTCGATTGGCGCGGTCAACTTGCAGATGGAGGCTGGTCTCGCATGGCGAAAGTGGCGGACAAATATTTGAAGGTGGACCCTTGGGCGGTCGTCGAGGAAGGCTTCGACCCGGCGCGCAACCGGGTATCCGAATCGATATTTTCCTTAGGCAACGAATATATGGGCGTGCGGGGGTACCTTGACGAAGGATACAGCGGGGACGGTCTGGTCGGCAGCTACTTCAACGGGTTATACGAAGAGATGAAGCTCGGCGCGCATTACAAAGGCATCATTCGCAGTCTCCGTTTCATGGCTAACGCGGTCAACTGGGTGCACACGCGCATCGAGGCGGAGGGAGAGACGCTGGACCTGGCGACGAGCGCGTTCTCGTCGTTCAAGCGCCGCGTCGATTTTCGCACCGGCGTCTACGAGCGGCAATTCGTCTGGCAGCTGGCGAGCGGCAAGTCGATCCGGATCACGTTCGAGCGTCTCGTCAGCATGACGTTATCGAACTTGGGCGGCCAGCGGGTGACGTTCGAGTCGGATAATTTCGATGGCGACATTCGCGTTCGCGCGGGGTTAGATTTCTCTCCGATTCACGAGGACCAAGGCAAGAACCTGTGGAACGAGATCACGAGCGGAGAGGAGAACGGCTGGACGAGTATCGTCGCCAAGACGATCAACACGGGCAACCGGCTGTTGTCGGCGTTCTCGCTATCGAATTCTCACGATGCAGCAACGACGCTAATCAGAGAAGAGAAATACGTCGGGCAAGCGTTCTCGCTGATGCTGAAGCCGGGACAACCCGCGCACTTCTCCAGGCTCGTCGTCAACTACGCCGAGAAGGACGCATCCGTAGACTTGGCGAGCCTGCAAGAGAAGGCGAACGCGATTATGAGCTCCCTGCCGGTCAAGACGTTCGACGATTTCGTGGCCGACCAAACCGCGTATTGGACGCGCATCTGGGAGACGTCGGACATCGCGATCGAGGGCGATCCGGACAATCAGCAAGGGATCCGCTACTGCATTTTCCAACTGTATCAGACGTACCGCGGTGACAATCCGGGCTTCAACATCGGCGCCAAAGGGCTGACGGGCGAAGCGTATCGCGGGCTTGCGTTCTGGGATACGGAGACGTACTGCCTGCCGTTCTACCTGTTCAACAATCCGAAGGCGGCCAGAAGCTTGCTCGAATTCCGCTACAGGTCGCTGCGCAGCGCGCTGGAGCGGGCGAAGGAAGTCGACTGCAAAGGCGCGTTCTACCCGATCGCGACGATCGACGGCACGGAAAGCTGCGACCTGTGGCAGCACTCGAACCTTCAGCTCCAAGTCGGCACGGCTGTCGGCTACGGAATTTGGCATTACGTGAAAGTAACCGGAGATAAAGCCTTCCTGCACGAGCAAGGAATGGAGATACTGCTGCAGCTATGCCGGTTCTATGAAAGCCGCGGCCAATGGGGGCAGAAGACCGGGAAGTTCGGTTACTACGGCGTCATGGGACCGGACGAATTCCAACTCATGGTCAACAACAACTGCTACTTGAACCTGATGGCTCAAAAACTATTCGAGTACACGCTAGAGGCTATCGCTGAAATGCGCGAAGAAGTGCCGGAAGCGTTCCGGTCGCTCACGAATCGGCTTGGCGTGACGGAAGCGGAATGGAAGGGCTGGAAGCGACTTGCCGACAACATGAAAATTCCGCTCGACGAAGAGACGGGCGTATACGAGCAGCACGACGGTTTCTTCGATATGCCGCATATCGACATTCACTCGATTCCGGTGACGGACTTCCCGCTTTACCATAACTGGTCGTACGACCGCATCTACCGCTACGACATGATTAAGCAGCCGGACGTGCTCATGTTCATGTTCCTGTACAACCAGCGATTCTCGCTCGAGTCGAAGCGCGCGAACTACGAATATTACGAATCCCGCTGCATTCACGAGTCTTCGCTGTCCCCGTCGATCCATTCGATCTTCGCGGCCGAGCTCGGCAAGCATGAGGAAGCTTACAAGTTTTTCGAGTTCGCGACGCGCCTTGATCTCGATAACTACAACCGCAATACGAGGGAAGGCTTGCACACGACGTCGATCGCGGCGGCATGGATGAACATCGTGTACGGCTTCGGCGGAATGCGTTCGGACGGTCCGGATGGACTGATTCTTAATCCGTCGATACCGTCGCGTTGGAGCGGGTACAGCTTCAAGTTCCAGTACAAGGGCACGGTGCTCAGCGTCCGCACGACGCGCGTGGACGTCGAAGTGAAAGCCGTCTCCGGCGATCCGGTTCAGGTGCGCCTGTACGGACGGGACTACACGGTCGACGCGACCGGCGTCAAGCTGGAGCTCGAAGCAGCGAGAATCGGATAAGAGAATAAGAAGGCGCTAAGGGGATGCCAGCAGGCATCCTCTTTTTCATGAAATGATGAAGAGGTTGCAAATCGGATGGATTATTCATAAGATCAGATCATACGCTAACACGATTATTACATAAAGGAAGGTTGGACATGGAGGCAGCGTTGACAGGAAGCTTTATATCCGCGATGGCCACTGTTTTCGGCGCCGCTCCGATCTTTTTCATCCGGAAGCTGTCCGAGAAGTGGAAAGATATCCTCATCGCCTTCACGGCGGGAATCATGGTTTCCGCTTCTACTTTCGGCCTCATGCCGCAGGCGATCAAGGAATCGGGCATCGTCGCGTTAACCTTGGGCTTGCTTGCGGGCATTATCGTGCTGGATCAGATCGAGAAGAACATTCCTCATATCGACGTAGAGAACGACAGCCGGATCTCCGGCTTCGATTCGAAGTCTTTGCTGGTCATCATCGCCTTGTTCATTCATAATATTCCGGAGGGGCTGAGTACCGGATTCAGCTACGCGAGCCAAAGCTCGGGACTCGGACCGATGGTGGCGATCTCGATCGGGGCGCAGAACGTTCCGGAGGGCTTGATTCTCGCCGTCTTCCTGATTAATTCGAACGTCAGCAAGCTGAAGTCGTTCCTCATCGTCTTCGTCACCGGCTTAATGGAAGCCGTATCGGCCGTCGCGGGCTACACGATGGCTAGCGGCATTCAAGGTATGATCGGCTTCGGGCTTGCGTTCGCCGCAGGCGCGATGATGTTCATCGTGTATAAGGAGCTCATTCCCGAGAGCCATGGACACGGTTACGAAAGACCTTCGACGTATTCGTTCATATTCGGCCTATTGATCATGGTCTATATCAGTCATTGGTTCGGCTGATCATGCTGCTTCAGGAAAGGATACCGCTGCGCTATGAAAGCCAAAACCCGTTCCACCCTGACCGCGATCGGCGTATTCCTGCTGGCGAAGTTCAAGTGGGTTATTGCCTTGCTCAAGTGGTCCAAGTTCGGCGGCACGCTCTTCTCGATGGCGGCGAGCCTGTCGGCATACGCGATATTCTTCGGATGGAAGTTCGCGATCGCAATCATCTATCTCATATTCGTCCATGAGATGGGCCACCTCGTGGCGGCCCGCCGCAAAGGCATCGCGACGTCGCCGGCCATGTTCATTCCGTTCGTCGGCGCGGTGATCTCCATGAAGGAGCGTCCGCGCGATGCCGCGACAGAAGCGTATCTGGCTTACGGCGGCCCGCTCGCGGGCTTGCTCTCCTTCTTGCCCGCGGTGCTGCTCTATCAGGCGGACCCCATACCTTTCTGGGCGCTCGTTATCTATCTCGGCGCCACGATTAATCTGTTTAACTTGCTCCCGGTGTCTCCACTAGACGGGGGCAGAATCGTATCCGTGCTCTCTACGAAAATATGGCTGGTCGGACTAGCCGTCCTCATCGCGCTCGTCGTGGCGTTTCCCGATAGTCCGATGATGTACGTGATTGCGCTGATCGGTGTATTCTCCTGGTGGAACCGCGCGAGGGAAGGTTATCGCAGCGAAGTGCTAGGTTACGAGAAGGAGAAGTTGGAGCGGCTTGCGGCGATGCTGCGCGAATGGCCGAAGCTGACGAGCACGCTTCCGCTTAAACTGGCGCTGACCGCCGAAGCCGAAGAAGCGATGAAGCATAGAGGCGAGATACGCAAATGGTCGATCCCGTTCCTGCACGACAAGCAGAAGTTCGCGCGCGAGAAAGCGGAGATCGATCTGAAGGTTGTCGCGCGAACGCGCGAGCTGCTGCTAGAGTGGGAGCATCAGCCGGTCCTATACGAGGACGGCGATCCCGACCGTCCGGTGGCGTCCGAGCTGCTCGTGCACGCGATACGCGAGGCGGAGGCCGATATCGCCGTCATTCAGGAAGAGCAAACCCGTTACCGGACGTACTATAAGTCCTCGGCGGCGGTGAAGTGGAAGGTGCTGATCGCGTACCTGCTGCTTGCGGGCGTATTGTCGGGGTTCATGCTGTACGGATATCGATTGATGGAGCTTTATACTTTATAGATGAACGCAGAAGCGACTTCCTACCCCGAGAGAGGGGATGAGGAAGTCGCTTTGTTATATGCAGGCTAGGCTAGGCGTTATCCAGCCATACAGCGACGGCTGCGAGAGCGGCTAGATGCGCGGGATAGAAGCTGCGCCATAGCCAACGCGGAGGCGATGACAGCCCGAGCTTGAACTCCGCGAACAGCGTGTCCCGGTAAGCGAGGAAGAGCGTCGGGAAGATGCTGAACGTTTGCAGCAACCAATTGGAGTCGAGAGCGAATGCCAGCGCGTTAAGGGCAAGATGGGCGAGCATCCAATATCGGCGATCTAGATAACGGTAGATACAGATGAGCGCGATCGCGTAGTACCCATAGTCGAACGGGAGCGCTTCGAGCGCGAACGCGGCGGCGACGCCGAAGCCGACGGCCCAGCGCGGATAACGGTCAGCCAAGATCAGCACCGCGAGACAAACCGCCAACGTGCCGATGACGTTAATCTTTAACGTGGATAAACCTAGCATGAAGGGAACCTGAGAGAGAACGGCGAGAATAACGAGGCGTCTCAGATAGCGGTTAACGTCGCGCGTGCGAAAGTAGCCTTGCACGATGAAATACGCATAGATCGGGAACGCCGCCCGACCGATGATTCTCCAAGTGACATCGCCGGGGAAGAAGATGATGCCGATATGATCGATTAACATCGAGAGCATGGCGATGATTTGCATGGCTGCGCCTCCGTGCGCGATCGATTGTATTCTTATGTAAGAGAATATACGAACGGCAAGCCGCGAACAAGCGTCATGAAGGAAGAGTTGACCGTTGGTGATAGATTGGACAATAATGGAAGTGTATGATACGGATTTTGTCGAAAAAGGGGAAAATAGGATGAGTCACAGTAAACGGTGGACAAGATTCGTATTCGCGGCGTTGGCTGCCGTACTGGCAGTCGGCATGCTCTCGGTCTCGGCATTCGCGGCCGGTACGGCGGACAAACCGAAGGTCGTTAAGCTCGCTTCTGGAAACAATCACACGCTCGCTGTTCTAGAGAACGGCAAAGTGATGGCATGGGGAGATAACAAGTCCGGTCAATTGGGCATCGGAACAAGCGACCCGACAAGTCCGGCTCCTACCCTCGTACAGGGACTGACCGACGTCATCGACGTTGCGGGCGGCATGGGCCACAGCCTGGCTCTGAAGAAGGATGGAACGGTATGGGCGTGGGGCGCCAACCACGACGGACAGCTCGGCAACGGCACGCAGACGAAGGTGTCCGCCGATTACACCACCGTGTTGGAAGATCGTAACAGCTCTGTTCCGGTACAAGTAACGGAGCTTGACCACGTAACGGCCATTGCCGCCGGCTGGAGCTCGAGCTTCGCGCTCAAGGACGACGGCACGGTGTGGGCGTGGGGAAGTAACTCTTGGGGGGCGCTCGGGATCGGCGACAATACACGCACTGGTCAAACGACGCCTAAGCAAGTCGTCGGGTTGACGGACGTCAGCTCGATCTACAGCGGATGGAACCACGTTCACGCGATCAAGAAGGACGGCACGTCATGGTCGTGGGGATATAATTCGTCCGCTGCCGCCGGAGACGGTACGCGGACAATCGTCGACGAGACGACGCGCTTGCCGATCGAGGACCATGAGAAGCGCACCCCGGTAGAGATAGCCGGCAACCATCGCTTCGTGACGATCTCGCCGAATCATAACGGCGGATGTTATGCGGTCGAAGCGGATGGCACGCTATGGTATTGGGGTACCGTGTCCTCGCAAGCCGGTCTCCGGTACGAGAAAGTACCGACGCTCGTATCGACCATCGGCGACGTTCAAGCCGTCTATCCGACGGCGGACCGTGCTTACGTGCTGAAGAAGGACGGAACCGTATGGGCCGAGGAAGGCGGTTACGATCAATTCGTTAAGCTGGATCTGCCTAAGGTGAAATCCATTTCCGCCGGCGGATGGTCTCACGCACAGGCTATCGTTGAGGATGGCTCCGTATACACGTGGGGTCCTAACAGCTTAGGGCAGTTAGGGGAACCGACAAGGAAGTTCGTCGGCAAGGCGAAGCCGATCCAGATGACCGCGTTCTACGCGCCGGAGAAGGTTATCGTTCCGACCGTCTTTGCGAATGGCAAATCTTCCTCGGCCAAGCTGGACGTATCGAAAGGTTATCCGTTGCTATCGCTCGCCGACGCCATGAAGCTGGTCGGTGGCAAGAGTTCGGAAGACAAGAAGAAGAAGCTGTACACCTTGACGAAAGGCAAGACCAAGCTTGAAATTTCGGCAGGCAGCACATCCGCCAAGCTTAACGGCAAGTCGGTCAAGCTGAAGCAAGCTCCGGTCTTGCTGGCGAACCGATTGTGGGTTCCGGCGGCGGTGCTGGAATCGCTCGGCGCGAAGACCAAATGGGACGCGGCGGCGCAGCGGTTAGACATTACGGTGAAATAAGGTTCGACGGCAGTCCGCGTAGGCGGGCTGCCTCTTTATTTTTGGTCCGGCGACAAAATAAGGTATGATGAGAGGTGACTATGTCGACTCGGGAGGTTACATGGAACAGCAAGCGATTTATGCGATAGCGATATTCGTCATTGCTTACGGTTTAATTGTATCGGACAAAATTCATCGGACGATCGTAGCTATGCTCGGAGGCATAGCCGTCGTCGCGTTCGGAATCGTTGACGTGAACTCGGCGATCGAGTCCTATATCGATTTCAATACGCTCGGGCTGCTGATCGGCATGATGATTATCGTCGGCGTGACGGCGAAGTCGGGGCTGTTCAGCTACATCGCGGTCATAGCGGCTAAGCGGGCCAGGGGAGAACCGGTCAGGATCATGCTCGCGCTTGCGGTCGTCACGGCGGTCGCTTCGGCATTCTTGGATAATGTCACTACGGTTATGCTCATCGTGCCGGTGACTTTCAGTCTGGCCAGACAATTGCAAGTGAGCCCGTATCCGTTCCTGTTCTCGCAGATTATCGCGTCCAACATCGGCGGTACGGCGACATTAATCGGCGACCCGCCGAATATCATGATCGGCAGCGCGGTGGAGGAGTTGACCTTCATGGCGTTCATCGACAACCTGGCGCCGATCGTCGTCGTGATCATAGCCGTTCATCTTCCGTTGTTCAGGCTGCTGTTCCGCGGGGATCTTCGTACGACGGAGGAACGTAAAAGCGACGTGATGGATCTCGATGCGGGCGCGCTGCTGACGGATATTCCATTGCTGTGGAAGAGTCTGGTCATTCTGGCGCTCACGGTTATCGGATTTTTCCTGCATGGCGTGATCCACGTGGAATCTTCCGTCATGGCGCTTGCCGGCGCGTTCCTCTTGTTATTGCTGGCGGGCGAGCATGCGATGGAGGAGGCGCTAACGCGCGTCGAGTGGACGACGATCTTCTTCTTCGTCGGGTTATTCACGCTCGTAGGCGGGTTGGTAGACACCGGGATTATTCGGGATTTGGCCGTCCAAGCCATCGATCTTACGGGCGGCAACGTGGCGGCGACGGCTATGCTGGTGCTCTGGATGAGCGCGGTGTTCTCCGCCTTCATGGACAATATCCCGTTCGTGGCGACGATGATTCCGCTCATTCAAGAGATGGGCGCCTTGGGAGTTAACGACCTGGAGCCGATCTGGTGGAGTCTGGCTCTCGGAGCATGCTTGGGCGGCAACGGGACGCTGATCGGCGCCAGCGCCAATCTGGTCACGGCGGGACTGGCGGCCAAAGAAGGGTATCCGATCACGTTCGTGAAGTTCATGAAGCTCGCGTTCCCGTTAATGCTGTTGTCGGTTGCGATCTGCAGCGTCTATATTTATTTGAGATACTTATAAGCTACAGCACGAAGGAGCAACTATGAACCCATTAGAATTTGCTAACGTTAAGCCTGTTAGCAGACCGCGAGCGATCGTATGGCTGATTACCCTGCTAGGCTCGCTGACCGCGTTCGGACCGTTATCGCTCGATCTATATTTGCCCGCGCTGCCTAAGCTGGCAACCGATTTCGGAACGAGCTCGTCGCTGGCTCAGCTTAGTCTCACGTCCTGCATGATCGGCTTGTCCGTCGGTCAGTTGTTCGCAGGCGCGTGGAGCGACATCAGCGGCAGGCGGGGGCCGCTTCTCGTCGGTCTAGCGGCGTACGGCATCGCATCCATCCTGTGCGCGCTCAGTCCGTCGATCGGAACGTTCGTCGCGCTTCGGTTTATACAAGGCTTTGCCGGTTCGGCGGGCATCGTCATCGCCCGCGCGGCTGCCCGAGACATGTACGAGGGGCCGGAGTTGACCCGGTTCTTCGCGATGTTAATGCTCGTTAACGGAGCGGCGCCGATCCTATCGCCGGTAATCGGCGGGCAGCTGATGAAGGTGATGGGCTGGGAAGGATTGTTCTACGTGCTGGCGGGATGGGGACTGCTGCTGTTCGTCGGCGTTCTGTTCGGCTTGCCCGAGACTTTGCGTGCCGATAAGCGGATGACCGGCGGTCTTGGCGAGACGCTGCGGACGTTCCGCAGACTGCTCGGCAATCGCCGCTTTATGGGATTCGCGCTGACGCAAGGCTTCGTGTCCGCGGCTATGTTCGCGTACATCTCAGGCTCGCCGTTCGTGCTCCAGAACATATACGGCGTATCGCCGCAGCTATTCAGCATGTTCTTCGCGGTGAACGGGCTCGGAATCATTATCGCCGGACAGCTGACCGGCCGGCTGGCCGCCCGGGTGGACGAGAAGAAGCTGTTCGTCGTCGGGATAGGAATTGCTCTCTTCGGAGGCTTATCGTTGTTAGCTATGATCTTGCTCGACGCTTCGCTCGCTTTCATCCTTATTCCTCTCTTCTTCGTCGTATCGAGCGTCGGGATCGTCGGCACGAGCGGTTTCGTGCTCGCGATGGGCGATCAGGGACATGCGGCCGGCAGCGCTTCGGCGCTTATCGGCTTGCTGACGTTCCTGCTCGGCGGCATGCTCGCGCCGCTTGTCGGCATCGCCGGCAGCAGCAATGCGCTGCCGATGGGTATCATTATCGCGGCGTCGGAATGCTGCGCGGTGCTTGTGTTTCTGGCCATGGTTCATTGGAGAAAAGCGCCTAGGACCTTATAATAGTTACATACGGAAGAGGAGCGTGCGCGCGTGGGGAACGAGAAGAATACGCTGAGACAAGCTTACGATAAATACGCGGAGGAGCGGGACCAATCGCGGATGGCGCCATGGAAGTTCGAGGTGCGCCAGCAATTCCTGCACTCGTTGCTTGAAGAGGATAAGAACGCCATTCTGGAAATCGGGGCAGGGACGGGACGCGACGGGCTTTATTTTCAGGAAAACCGGTTCGAAGTCGTATGCGTGGATCTGTCCGCCGAGATGGTGCGACTGTGTAAGGAGAAGGGGCTCGACGCGCGGCAGATGGACGTTCGCGAGCTGACGTTCGACGACGGGCGATTCGACAGCGTCTACGCGATGAACAGCCTGCTGCATATTCCGAAGGCGGAAATCGGAGACGTGCTGGCCAACATTCATCGGGTGCTGAAGCCGGGAGGGCTGTTCTTCTACGGCGTATATGGAGGAGAGAGCTCCGAGGGCGTTTGGGATAAGGACGTATATGAGCCGAAACGGTTTTTCGCGATGTACACGGACGAGGAGCTTCAGACGCTTGTTCAGCCGATGTTCGGCATAGAGGAGTTCCATACGGTGCCGATGGGCGAAGGCGCGCCGCATTTCCAGGCGTTGCTGCTGCGGAAGCCGGGCGAGTAGGCGAGGGGGATATCGATGGCGAAGCAGAAATATTACGTCGTGTGGGTAGGCAGGGAGCCTGGGATCTACGTGACGTGGCCGGAGTGCCAGAAGCAAGTCGATCAGTTCGAGGGCGCCAAGTACAAGTCTTACGAGTCGAAGGCGGAGGCCGAGGTCGCTTACGGCGCCGGGTGGAAGAGAAGCTTCGGACAAGCAGCCAAGACGTCAAGCGGCTCAGGGGCTGCGAAGTCTTCCGGCGGCACGGCTACCAAGGAACAAATCGACTATAGCAGCATCTCCGTCGACGTCGGCACGGCCGGCAACCCGGGACCGGTCGAGTACAAGGGCGTGGACACGCAGACCGGCGAAGTCCTGTTCTCCGTCGGTCCGATCAGCAAGGGGACGAACAATCTCGGCGAATTCCTCGCGATCGTGCACGGCCTCGCGTATTTGCAGAAGCTCGGCAGCAACAAGACGGTCTACAGCGACTCGGTGAACGCGATCAAGTGGGTCAAAGAGAAGAAGGTCTCCTCCACGCTCGTCCGCGACGAGTCCACCGCCGAAATCTGGGGGCTCGTCGACCGCGCCGTCCTCTGGCTGAAGTCGAACAAGTACCCAAACAAGGTAACGAAGTGGCAGACCAAAGAGTGGGGCGAGATCAAGGCGGATTACGGGCGGAAGTGAGGCAGCGCGGGCGTGAAATAGCGGCAAGTGGTGCCGCTAAACCGCCGAGCTCGCGTGCGGGCGAGAGATAGCGGCACGTGGTGCCACTAAATCGCCGGAGTCGCGAGAGAGCGTGGAATAGCGGCACGGGGTGCCGCTAAACCGCCGAACTCGCATGCGAGCGAGAAATAGCGGCAAGTGGTGCCGCTAAACCGCCGAAACCGCGTGCGAGCGAGAAATAGCGGCAAGTGGTGCCGCTAAACCGCCGAACTCGCGTGCGGGCGAGAGATAGCGGCAAGTGGTGCCGCTAAACCGCCGAGCTCGCGTGCGAGCGAGAAATAGCGGCACGCGGTGCCGCTAAACCGCCTCAGTTCTTCCGCTGAAGCCGCCCAAAAACTTCTAACGAGCCGTTCCTATCGAGTAATCACTCGAATGAACGGTTTTTTTGCTATTTTCTTGAGGGACTCTTGATAATTTCTTCATATCTATCCTGTACAATGGAGATGAATTAGGTTTCGGACCAAGCGAGAGATGGGGCGCATAACGTGAACAACTATGTCGAGACGAAAGCGACGATTCTCGTCGTCGACGACGAAGAGAAGATGATAACGTTCATAGCCAGCTATTTGCGCAACGATGGGTATCGCGTCGTGGAGGCGGCGAGCGGCGTAGAGGCGCTGGATAAGCTGCGGCATACGCCGAACGTCGATCTTGTGCTGCTCGATTGGATGATGCCGGGTATGAACGGACTGGATACGTGCCGACAAATTCGAGCCTTCTCGCAAGTGCCGGTTATCTTCTTGACCGCGAAGGCGGAGGAGGTAGATAAGCTGCTCGGGTTGGAGCTCGGGGCGGACGATTACATGACGAAGCCGTTCTCCATTCGGGAGCTGGAGGCGCGTATACGCGTCGTGCTCAGGCGTGCGCAGCCCCAACAGCATCGGAACGCGGCAACGGAGCGCAAATCCGATGAGCTGCTGCAGCGCGGCGGACTGACGATCGACTTGCCCAAGCATGCGGTCAGCGTACAGGGGAAACCCGTCCCGTTCACGCCGACGGAATTCAAGATTCTGCGGACGCTGGCGCAATCCCCGGGGCGCGTGTACAGCCGTCTGGATTTGCTCGAAATCGCGCTCGGCGAAGAGTATACCGGCTACGAGCGGACGATCGATACGCACATTCGGAACATTAGGCGGAAGATCGAGCAAGATTTCTCCAATCCGGAGTACATCGTGACGGTTCACGGCGTTGGCTACAAATTCGGTGATGTCGTATGAAGCTGCGTGCAAAGCTTGCCGTTGCCGTCGGAGTCGCAGCCGCGCTTGCCGCGATCGCCGCACTAGTGCTTGGATACGCGTGGGGCAGCCATGGGGGCGCCGGCAGCCGTTCCCTGCAATATGCGCTCATTTTTCTTTTTCTCTTTCTTCTCATTGGAGGGACCGCGGCGTGGGTTTCGCAGTTGCTTGCAAGCCGGATGCAGCAGCTCGTCGCCGAAGCGCGTCAAGTATCGTTAACCGGCATCGAGAAGGACATTCAAGTCGGCGGCGAGGATGAAATCGCGGAATTGGCAGCCTTGTTCAATCGGGTCTCGAGGGAATGGATTCAAGGCGAGGAAGCGCGCAGCCAGCTTGTATCCGATGCGGCGCATGAGCTGCGGACTCCGGTCGCGATCTTG
Organism: Bacillota bacterium; assembly: GCA_023460795.1. Classification (GTDB taxonomy): domain Bacteria; phylum Bacillota; class Bacilli; order Paenibacillales; family Paenibacillaceae; genus Cohnella. The sequence continues at coordinate 18,750 of JAEWPC010000035.1, forward strand.
CGCGGACATCTTGAGACGATGTTGAAAGGCGCAATGGAGCCTAAGCGCGAGAATCTCGTCTCCCTGCTCGACGAGACGAAGCGGATGTCGCGGCTCATCCAAGAGCTGCAGCAGCTTAGTCTGGCCGAAGCCGGGAAGCTGCGTCTCGACCGCGAATGGATCGATATCAACCTCCTGCTACGGGAAGTCGTCGATATTTTCTCGGTGGAAGCGGAAGAGAAACGGATCGGGCTGAACGAGCTGGATGCCATAGCGTGCGAAGTTTACTGCGATCCGTCGCGCATGAAGCAGACGTTGATCAACCTGATCGGCAACGCGATCCGATATACGCCGGAAGGCGGGAAGGTAGAGATCAGGCAGCTGACGGAGCCCGATGGCTACATTCAGATCGAGGTGGCCGATACGGGACCAGGAATCGCAGCCGACAAGCTGCCGTATATTTTCCACCGGTTCTATCGCGCGGATGACTCTCGCAACCGTTCGGCGGGCGGGACGGGGCTTGGCCTCGCGATCGCCAAGCAATTCGTCGAGGCGCACGGGGGTACGTTGAACGTCGCAAGCGAAGTCGGCAGAGGCACGGTGTTCGTGCTGAGGCTTCCCGTATTTCCGGCAGCATAGCCCATTCATCGCGATAAGGAGGGGATCGGCATGATCGATCAACCCGTACTGCTAGAAGCGCAAGCCGTTCGCAAAATATACGGAATCGGAGATCAAGCGATCGAAGCGGTGAAGAACGTGAATTTCGAGCTGCGCCGCGGCGAGATCGTCTCGATCATGGGGCCGTCCGGCTGCGGCAAAACGACGCTGCTCAACTGTCTGGCCGGCATGGACGACGTTACCTCGGGAAGCGTTCGGATGGAGGGGACCGAGGTTTCCGGACTTTCCGAGCGGGCACGGGACGCTTTTCGCGCGAAATACTTAGGTTTCGTCTTTCAATTCTATAATTTAGTCCCCGTGCTTAGCGCGGCCGAGAACGTCGAGCTTCCGCTGTTATGCAACGGAGTAGCCAGATCGGCCGCGCGGGAGAGGGCGCTTCAGGCGCTAACGCGGGTCGGTCTCAGAGACCGTGCAAGCCATCGTCCGGACGAATTGTCGGGCGGCCAGCAGCAACGCGTCGCCTTGGCGCGGGCTATCGTGCATCACCCGAGGATCGTATTCGCGGACGAGCCGACGGGGGCGCTCGATGGCGACAGCAACTCGATGGTTATGGACTTGATCGATCATATCAATCGGCACGACGGGATTTCCTTCGTTATCGTAACCCATAATCCGAAGGTATCGGGCTATGCCCATCGCACGCTTTACATGGACAGCGGCAAGCTCATTTCAGAGCGTCGGTCTGCCGCGACGGAGAGGGCCGTGACTCCATGATGCTGCTCATCGGAATGACGCCGCTCGTGTTATTGCTGCTGTACGCTGTCTGGTTGAATGTTCGCTTTCCGCACGTTCGCCGAATTGCCGCCAGGGAGATCGGGCTGAACAAACCGACCGCGATCCTGACGATCGTCGGCCTTTCGATCAGCACGGCGTTAATTACGCCGTTAATTACGATGCTTATCACGTATTCCGACAGCACGGACCGGTACATTAGGCAGCATCTCGATAACATCGCGTACGAAGTTCCCGCCATCGAGCAATCCGTGCTCCCGAAGCATTATTACGAGGCTGAAGATATGCGGAGCATGCTTCGGTCGGTAGGCGGCGACGAGGACTCGGCCCTGCTGCCCATCATCTCCTATAAAATCGCGCTAAGCCGAGGTGCGGAAGAGTCGAGGAACTCCCTCATGCCGAACGTCTTGGTCCTTGGAACCGACATGGAACAAGCGCTGATATGGGATCCCCGCTTGCGGGAATTGGAATGGCCCGCCCGAATGGGCGATGACGGAATCGTTCTATCCGAGACCGCGGCTAGCCGTCTGAACGCCGAAGCGGGAGACGTGGTGTACGCGCTGGATCTGGACAATCGCCCGGTCGGTTTCCAAGTCGATCGCGTCGTTCAGGAGCGAGGATTGACGGGGTATCTCGGCGTCCAACACGCCGATGCTACCGCTATTGTTACGGCAGATGCGGCTCGGCAGCTTTTCGGCTTGCCTGACGGCTCCTATACGAGCGCGGTCGGATCCAGCTTTCCGGCGCCGCCGTGGCGTTCCTCATACGTCAAGGAGGAGGCGGTCCGAGTCGCGTCCGACGATAATCCAACGGCTTACGCCTCGTACTTTTTCGGAGTACCGATCTTGAACGCGTTCCTGATGAGCATCCTGCTGACGATCAATTTATTCCGGTTGATCGCAATAGAGCGCAAGCCGGGGATGAGAACGATGCGTACGCTTGGCTTCAGCAGATTGGATTTGAAGCGAATGCTGCGCATAGAAGCCTTGTACTATGCCGGTCTCAGTTGCTCAATCGGAGGATTGACGGGAACGGCTCTCACCGTATGGCTGGTCAAAGGCTATAAGTGGTTCTTCGAATCGGTGCCGGATGCGGATCTTCTGTTGGACGCAGCCACCTTATTCCGATCGGCCATGATCGGGATATCGCTCGGGGTCGGCGTCGTGTTCGCGTGCATGTGGCTCGTCTCGCAGCATGCGCTGTCGTATGGCGAGATGGGCGTCATTCATGCCAGAGAACACGAGCGTAAAGTAGGCGCTTCAGCCGGTTCCAGTCCTCATGCTTGGATATCGGGTTTGCTGCTGTCGATCGTCGTATTCTTGACCGGACTTATGGCGATTCCTTCAGTCCGCGAAGCATGGTTCGTGGATGGGGATTTCGCGACGATGTCGATCACCGCATTCCTCATTATCGTCCCGGTGTTCGGTTACGCGGGGGTCAGATGGCTAGAGTGGGTATGCCGACTAGCGCTTACGGCCATGCGCAAAGCATCGGGAGCCTATGGCATATTGAATTTAGGCTTATCCCAACTGAAGGCCAATCGAGTACGGACCGGGCTGCTCTTGATTTTATTCTGCTCCGTCTCTTGTCTCGCCAGCTTCTCCGCGATTCTTGCCGACTACAACGGTCAGCTCATCGAGAGAACCGACAGTCGTACGGAAACGGGGGGATACGATTATTATGCGGAAGATATTCGCCTCATCGGTACGGATCAACTGCATGCGTACTTGAGTGAGGCAGGCTATCCGCCTGAGGAGTTCCCGAAAGCCTCTTCGGTCGTTCTGCTGCCATGGAAGGAATCGGATTGGCGTGGATACGCGATCAACGGCATCGATACCGTCTACGCGGAGACGAACGAGCTCCCGTTAGTTCAGGGAGATGAACAAAGCTCGTGGCGGGCGTTGCTAGAAGACCCTGATGCAATGATCGTGTCTTCGGGAGCACTGATCTTCTTGGGAGGCTCGCAGCAATGGGATGATGGGCAGGCTGTCTCGTTCATGATCAACGGACATGCGGTCAGTAAGAAGATCGTCGGGGTCGTGGACGATGAGAGACTCTCGTATCCGGTCCAATCGGGTATATGGATGAACTCGCAGGAGACTCTCCGCCTCGGAGAAGGCGTGAAAACGATGCATTCCGCGGTATTCCTCCGATTCGCAGACATCGAGCTTGCCCGGGAGTGGCGGGAGGACACCGCATCGGTGCTAGCCCGGTTTAACGTGTCGCCGCTTAGAGGGGTAGTGAGCGACTACGCCGGTTACTTCCGCAACCTCGGACTGCTGCTAAGTTTGTTCGAGCGATTTAATATGCTCTCTCTCGCCATCGGGATTACGGGCCTAGCCGTCGTCATGCTTCGCGCAGCCAAGCACAGAAGAAGAGAGCTTGGCGTTCTGAGAAGCATCGGCATACCGCCGCGGTTACTCCGCATGTATATGTGGGCGGAGGGCTTATTGACGGGGATGTTCGGCACGTTGATCGGATTCGCTGCCGGAGGCTGGTTCGCTTACGTGATCTGCGAGCCTCAGTCGCGGGCCGTCACCGATGCCGCCAGTTTTATTTACTCCCCGCCGATCGCCCGGTTACTCTTCCTATTAGCTGCGATTCTGCTTACGGTCGGGATGACGACTTACTGGTCGGCCCGGTCCGTATACAGAGTATCGCCGGTCGAATCGACGAAATATATACCTTCTTAAAGGCGCCATCGCGTGAGCGAGGCGTCTTTTTTTGCGTGATCCGCGAGCCTTCTTCACAGGATCTTCGCATCATTTTCGCATAAACTCGATGTTCTCCCCGTAGAAACTTCAAACCTCCCCTGTAACATACGAATTGTACAAAACAGTGACGAGGAGATGGAATGGTGGCAATGAGAACAAGGTGCGCGTTGTTGCTTCTGGTGGCGTTCATGGCTAGCATGCTCGGGGGACGTTCCGCGTTCGCGGACGAAGAGTCTTTTGCCGACGAGACGGAGATCGCGGAGCCCGCCGCGGACTTTTTCGAAGGGTTAGAGGCGATGCAGGAGAACGAGCTCGCGTTCAAGATCGTAAAGCTGGAGATCGTGGCCGGCAACGCCAAAGTCGCCGATGCGCATTTCAAAGCGACGTTGATGTTCCAGAATACGAGCCCGTATACGATCAAGAATCCCGCGACGTCCGTCGAGCTGCTCGACAAGGAGTTCAACACGGCGGCCTTCTCGAGAGTGAAGTACGAAGGGGCGTTGAAGCCCGGCCAGTCTCAAGGTTTCGTTGCGGAGTTCGATAGCAAAATCGAGGTGACGCCGGGTCAGAGCACGAAAGGCATGACGGTGGAAATGAACGACTACTTGTACGGAGAGCGAATCGATGATGAGTCGGCGATCGAAGCCAAAGGCACATACTTGTTCGTGGGCGGCAAGCAGTTGAAGGTGAAAGTGGCTGACCCGTACGGCTATCAATACGTTCCGGCGAAAAACCTGCTGGAGGCCGCAGGCTTCAAGTACGTCTGGGACGCCAAGAAGTCGACGTTCACGGCCACGAAAGGGAAGCTGAAAGTCGAACACAAAATCGGATCCAGCACCATGAAGGTGAGCGGCAAAGTCGTGAAGCTGAGCAGCGGACAGACGACCACCTTGAATAAGGTGCCGACGATGTCGCTTAACGTGCTGAAGGCGATCTCTAGCAGCTTTGCGATCGCAAGAGGCGAGCATGACGGCGAGATCATCATTCTATCCGTAGCGGATCAGGATCTCATTAAGTAAATCATAGGGAGGCGCATATGCGCATGAAAACATTGAACTGGAAACAAATCGGTATTGCTTTCGCTTGCGGGTCGCTGTTCTTCTCCGGAATCGCCATGGCGAAGCAAAGTAATATCTCCGTCTCGTTCGACAAGGTGAGGATATTCGTGAACGGAGCGGACCGCACTTCCGCGGATGGTCAATACGGAAACCAAGGGCAGAAAGTGCCGGAGTCGCTGCAATACAAAGGCACGACCTATGTGCCGATTCGCATGGTCGGGGAGTTGCTCGGGCAGTCGGTCTATTGGGCGGAAGCGACGAAATCGGTATGGATTGGCGAGACGTACGTTCCGATTATGAATGGCAGCGGGGAAGTCATCGGCAAAGCGTTATTGTCCGAGGCTGAAGGCGGCGTGAAGATTCGTATGGAAGCGAAGGGGCTCGCGCAGGGCAAGCATGGCTTCCACCTTCACGAGAAGCTCATCGAGAACAACGATTTCAAGACGGCCGGGGGGCACTACAACCCCGATACGAAGAAGCACGGCCACGACAATCCGGAAGGACACCACGCGGGAGACTTCCCGAATCTCGTCGCGGATGCCGACGGCGCGGTGAACGCGGAATTCGTTCTCGAAGGCTTGACGTTGGAGAAGGGCGCGGATCGATCGGTGTGGGGCAAATCGTTCATCATTCACGCGACGGAAGACGACTACAAGACGGACCCGTCCGGCAATTCCGGCGATCGCATAGCCGGCGGCAATATCCGTTAAGGCGGCGAATCGTCTATGGTTATGACATCTTGGATGCGCAGATTCGGAATTTCTTTTGCAGCCGCGCTAATGTCGGGTCTGTTGTTCGGAGTGCTGCTGCGCGTCGTCATGGGCATTATCGCGCTGGCTTATCCCGAGATGGCTTCGGGCTTTCACTGGGAAGCGCTACTGATGCTTACGGTACTCGGAATGTTGTTCACGCTGGGGAATAGCTTGGTCTTTACATGCGCAATGCCTGTATTGCCGGACGGATGGGCGATGAGAGGGTTGAGTTACGGTGTCGCCAACACGGCCGTGATCGGGATTCCTTTCTTCCTGTCGAATCCGGGAGGCGAGCTGTTCGGCCCGCAAGCGTACTTGGGTATCGCGCTCTTCACGCTGTTGTTCGTCTGGGGCGGGGTAAGCCTTTCTTGGACCGTAGATAAGCTGGAGCGCTGGGTGGCGGTTGGCCGGGCCAGCCGTATCCGGTTGGCGTATGCGAGCTTCATCGTACTGATCGTCCCGGCATTCATCGTCCTGTTCCAGATCGGACGAGAGATGCTAACGGAGATCATCCCGGAAATACGGAACCAGTGGTAGCGGCAAAGCCGTTCTCGTCGAATGACGAGAGCGGCTTTTTTGTCGTTTGGTGGGGTTGCGGTAACGTTGCAACACACCGCTAAATCGCCAAACTTCCGCAAGCCCGCCGCAGTAACGTTGCAACACACCGCTAAATCGCAAAACCCCCGCGAGGAGCCGCTGTTGCGGCAACACATGCCGCTAAATCGCCGAACCCCCGCGAGCCGCCGCCGTAGCGGCACCACATGCCGCTAAATCGCCGAACCCCCGCGAGGAGCCGCCGTAGCGGCACCACATGCCGCTAAATCGCCGAACCTCCTCAACGCGTCGCCAACCCTCCCCGAAGATCGGTCGCATCTCTATTGCTTTGGAGTGCACTTAGTAGGGTGGTCTGCGCCGCCGTCCTCCAACATAATGGAGTCGATCACGGATGTTCCATTATTACTGGGGTGAATAGATCGCGATGTTAAATAAGTGGAGGCAACTGCATCGCACGACGAGATCCGTTACACTGGCTGCCACGGCAGTCATAATCATTGGAGTCGGCGCGCTCGCATGGGCGCTGGCGACGGACGGAGTCAACAACGGCAAACCGACTAAAGCGGCGGCGATTCCGTTAGAAGACGCGGACGGCGATGCCGGTCCGACGATCGTTAGCACGGCAGCGGCGGCAACCGAAGTCGGCTTGTACGAGAAATACGAGCTCACGCTCGAGCTCGGCACGGCATACGACAATCCATACGATCCGGATGAAGTCGATCTGAGCGCGGTGTTCTTATCCCCAGGAGGCAAAGAGTGGCGCGTGAACGGATTTTACGACGGTTACCGGTGGAAGGTGCGTTTCGCCGCTAACGAGGTCGGAAAATGGAGTTACCGCGTCGCCCTGGAGGATAAGACGGGAACGACGAACGGCGAGCAGGAAAACTTTAATGCCGTCGCTTCCAGCCGCAAAGGCTGGGTTCACGTATCCGCTCAGAACAAGCGCTTCTTCGCCCACGATGACGGTTCTTCCTTCTTCGGCGTCGGCATGGCGTATCCTTGGGGCGTCAATGCCTCGGGACTTGACCGAATCAAGGCGAACGGCGGCAACCTGATCACCTACTGGAACGGCAACTACGATACCGGCGGCGGCAAAAACCAGCTCGAATCGCTCGATTCCGGTATCGGCCGCTACGACGTGTACAAGGGCGAGAGAGTCGACGAAATCGTGAGCATGCTCGAAGAGCGCGAGATGAAGATGAACTTCGCGATCTGGCCGCACGACTCGCTCGCGGACGAACTGCAAGGCTGGCCGGCGACGTGGGATAAGAGCGCCTATTCCGCGCTTGGACCGGCAAAAGACTTCTACTCCAGCGAAGAGATGTGGAAGTACCAAGAGAAGCTGTACCGTTACATCATCGCGCGCTGGGGTTATAGCGAGGCGATCGGCACGTGGGACATCGTCGTCGAGATTTCCGGCACGGACGGTTGGGCGCTGGGAGATCAGAAGGCGGCTAACGCTTGGATTCGGAAGGTTCACGACTACTTTAAGAAGAACGATCCCTACAACCATCCGACGAACGGTTCCCGCGCCGGCAACGAGGACGATTACTGGGCGGAAGGCTACGAGACGCTGGACGTCTCCGACCGCGAGAACTATTACGGCCTGACGGCCAAGGAATACGCCAGAGACATCCAGATGAGGTGGCCGAGATACGAGAAACCGCTCGTCATCGGCGAGACCGGCAACGTGCCGGACGCGAACGTCTACCATGAAGCGATCTGGTCGTCGGTATCGAACGGGCTGGCGTCGGCCCCGGTATGGTGGGACATCACGAAGATGAACGACGAGATGTACGCCCATATGAAGTCGTTATCCAGCTTCGTAAACCAAATCGACTTCAACGAGGCTCGAAAGCCCGCAACGCTAACCTCGCAACTGACCAAGCAGGAGCTTAGCAAAGAGCAGCCACTCGCGACCGGCCAGACGGCAGAGGAGTGGACGCAGCAAGACTGGGCGGACGCCAACGTGGACGAGAACGGCAATCCCTACAAGGTGATAAAAGAGGACGACGGATTCTCCACGAACATGTGGTTTCATACAGGACAATTCTCGCAAGGGGCGGTCGCCGCGCTCTTCGGTAAATCGGATTGGTCCGCCTATGATCGCCTGCAAGTCGACGTCTATATCGAGCAAGATCCATCCGATCCAGCGGCCGTCCAAGTCCGTCCGGTACTGTTCCCCGGCGGAGCATGGGACGAAAGCAACGATGCCGGCGACTTGCCGCTTATATCGGGCGAGTGGGTGACGTTAACGATTCCGCTACGAGGCGCGGCAACCGACTATTGGCAGAACAAGCCGATTACCGAGGACGATCTGAAAGCGATTCAAGGTTGGGGACTGAAGCTGTTCGCGACCGCGTCCCAAGCATCCGCTAAGCCTGCCGTCGTTAAGTTCAAGAACGCGCGGCTCATCGCGGACGAAGCGCCGACAATCGATGTCCCGTCCGCCGAAGGCTGGGCCATGAAGGGCGATAACGCCGCCTACGGCTGGATGCGTGCGGGGGCGGGCAGCATCGACGGCAAGTCGGCAACTCTTGAAGGCTTCGGAGCTGGCCAAGTCACGATCTCATGGTTCGATCCATGGCAAGGAACGTTCCTCCAAGATACGACGGCGGAAGCAAGCGGAGACCGCCTAACGCTTACCGCGCCCGCGACGGGCAATAAGGACATCGCGTTCATCATCCGTCGCACCTAACGGCAATCGACGGCAACACAAGGAGGGGTTCTCATGGAGAGCAGCAATATTTTCATCAAAGGCATGACTTACGGTTGGAACAGCAAACGGGGAGCCTACCGCCAGCCTTACGCGCTTGAGTCGCTCAAGAAGCTCCGGGATACGGGAAGCGAATGGATCGCGCTATCCTTCTACACGTACCAGACGAACGTCTTCTCGACGGAAATCACGTTCGATTACGGCTATACGATGACCGACCGCGATATCGAGCATGCGGTGCGACAGGCCAAAGAGCTCGGCCTGAAGGTGTGCTTGAAGCCGGTCGTCAATTCCAAAGACGGAATTTGGCGAGCGCATATCGGGTTTCCTCCCGAAACGGCCAGCAAGCCTTACTGGGATGCATGGTTCAAATCTTATAGCGATTTCCTGCTTCATTACGCGGAGCTTGCGGAAGAGCTCGGCTGCGAGATGTTCTGCCTCGGCTGCGAGATGATCAAGACGGAATCCCAGACCGATCATTGGCGCAAGCTGATCGCCGACGTCCGTCGCCTATACCACGGCCCGCTCGTCTACAACGCGAACCACGGCTCCGAAGAAGGCGTCGAATGGTTCGACGAGGTCGACGTGATCGGCACGAGCGCTTATTACCCGGTAGCGTCCAGAGCGGGAGAGAGCGCCGAGGCGATGATGGAGAGATGGCAACCGGTCAAGGAGAAAATGGCGAAGCTGCACGAGAAGTTCGGCAAACCGATCTTGTTCATGGAGATCGGCTGCCGGAGCGCGGAAGGCTGCGCGACGATGCCGTGGGATTACGAGCAGACGGATCTGCCTTATAGCGAAGACGAACAAGCGAACTTCTACTCGTCGGTGCTGCAGGTGTTCTGGGAGGAGCCTTGGTTCAGCGGCTTCTTCTGGTGGGATTGGAGCACGGAGCTGTATCCGTTAGACGAGGCGGGGACGAACGTCGGGTTCGACATTTACGGTAAAAAAGCCGAGCGCTTGGTGAAGGAATGGTACGCCAAAGCCAGATAGCCGATATTTTACGCAAGAAAGAGAGTGATTCGAATCGTGCTGAAGCGACTAAAGCGACTAACCCGCTATTGGAAGCCCGCGACTTGGACCGTCGTCATCGTTTCCTTGCTGGCTTGGTGGGTGTACGGCAACCAACCCGGAGCGGTGCACGCGAACCTGATCGACGACTTAAGCGAACTGCAGACGTATACGGACGATAGCTATCAGAACTATCTTATCGAGCATGAAGCCGCGCCGCGCCCCGAGCAGCCGATTCGCATCGAGGGCGAGGCTTTCTCGTCCCAAGAGGGCTGCGCGTGCGACGTGGTAAGCAACTATGAAGGCAATGCCGGAGACGCGCTGCGCACTAGCGACGCCGGCGCGGTAACTTGGAAGCTCGACGTACCGGCGGAAGGCATGTATTCGCTCAAGCTGCGTTACTATACGGAGCCCGGTAAAAGCGCGGAAATCGAACGTTCGATCGCCATCGACGGCCGGCTGCCGTTCGCCGAGGCCTCCTCGGTTACGTTCGACAGGGTGTGGAAGAACAGCGCGGAGACGTTCAAGCGCGATAACCGCGGCAACGAAATCCGGCCTAGCCAGGTAGAAGTGCCGGCATGGCTGGAATCCGCGTTCAAGGATTCCCAGGGGCTGTACGCGGAGCCGTTCCGGTTTTATCTATCGAAGGGCGAACACACGCTGTCGCTGACGGGAATTCGCGAACCGATCGTCATCGACTATTTCGAGCTCTTCCAAGAGCAACGGCTTCCTACGTACGCGGAAGTGAAGCAGCAATACGAGAAGAACGGTTATAAGCGGGCGACCGGCGTATCGGTGAAGGTGCAGGCGGAGAACGCCTCGCTCAAATCTTCTCCGACGTTATATCCGGTGTCCGACCATTCCAGCCCGGCGACGGAGCCGTACAGCGTCTCGAAAATCCGGCTGAATACGATCGGCGGACTGAACTGGCGCATGCCGGGTCAATGGATCGAGTGGACGATCGAGGTTCCTCAGGACGGCTTGTACCAGCTCGGGATCAAGGTCCGGCAGGATCAGCTGAGAGGGTTGTATTCGAACCGCAAGCTGTCGATCGACGGCGCCGTTCCTTTCAAGGAGATGGAGTCGCTCACGTTCAACTACAGCTCCAGCTGGCAGATGGCCGTTCCGGGCGGAGACAAGGATCCGTATCTTTTCTACTTAACGAAGGGCAAGCACGCGATCAAGCTGGAATCCGACCTCGGAGAGGTCGCATCGCTCGTGCGTACCGTTCAATCGAGCATGCTCGAGCTTAACCGGATTTACCGCAAAATTCTCGTCATCACTTCGGCGGATCCCGATCCGTTCCGCGATTATCAGCTCGGCAAGCGGATTCCCGAGATGGCGGACGTGTTCGCCAAGCAGAGCGATATTCTGTACACCGTCGCGGAAGAGCTTCGCGTCATGACGGGAGAGAAGAGCGATAAGACGGCTATCCTCTACATGCTGACGAGAGAACTGCAAGACTTCGCGAAGGACACCGATTCGGTGCCGCGCAAGCTCAAGCAATTCAAGATCGACGTCGGATCGCTCGGTTCGTGGCTGCTGACCGTTCGCGAGATGCCGTTGCAGATGGACTATCTAGTGGTAACGAGTCCGGACGTGAAGCTGCCGGATCCAAGCGCCAGCACGATGGAGCTCGTCGGCCATAACGTATCCGCCTTCGGCTATTCGTTCGTAGAGGATTACAACTCGATCGGCAACCTGGCGAAGGACGGGAAGAAGGTTACGGTATGGATCGGAACCGGGCGCGACCAAGCGCAAGTCATTAAGCAGCTCGTCGACGATACGTTCACGCCGGAGAACAACATCGGCGTCGATCTGAAGCTGGTCGACATGAGCATCTTGTTGTCCGCGACATTGGCAGGCCAAGGACCGGACGTCGCGATGATGATCGGCAACGGAGACCCGGTCAACTACGCGATGCGCGGCGCCTCCTACGATATTAGCAAATTCGCGGACTTCAAGGACGTCGCGGCGCGGTTCGAAAACAGCGCGATGACGCCTTACAAGTTCAACGGCGGCGTGTTCGGCTTGCCGGAGCAGCAGGTGTTCGACGTACTGTTCTATCGGAAAGACATACTGGAGGAGCTTGGCCTCGAAGTTCCGCAGACGTGGGACGATGTGTACAAGATGATTCCGGATTTGAAGAAAAACAACATGGAATTCGGCCTGCCGATCCTGAACACGAAAATCCAACAATCTCCGGCGCTTCCGATTAACGAGGCGTTCGCGATGCTCCTGTATCAACATGGCGGAAGCTTCTATAAAGAAGACGGCATCGCGAGCAATCTGGACAACGAGATCGGCATGTCGACGTTCCAGCAGTGGACGGATTTCTATACGGCTTACAAATTCCCGGTCGACTACGACTTCGTGAACCGGTTCCGTCTCGGGGAGGTTCCGATCGGTATCGATCCGTACACGACGTACAACACGTTGTCCGTGTTCGCGCCGGAAATACGCGGGCAATGGGGCTTCACGCTCGTGCCGGGCACGAAGAAGGAAGACGGAACGATCGACCGCTCGGTTGCGATGAACGGGTCTTCCGTCATGATGCTCGATTCGGCCGAAGACAAAGACGCTTCCTGGAAGTTCATGAAGTGGTGGACGGCGAAGGATACGCAGGTGCGGTTCGGCCGCGAGATGGAAAGCTTGATGGGCGAGTCCGCGCGTTATCCGACGGCGAACAGGGATGCCTTGGCCGAACTGCCTTGGCCGGTCGAAGACTATAGGACGCTCAGCGAGCAGAGAGAGTGGGTCAAAGGCATTCCGGAAGTTCCGGGAGGTTACTTCACGGGCCGCATTCTGGATAACGCCTTCCGCCGAGTCATTAACAGCGGATTGAACCCGCGCGATTCGCTATACGACCAAGTGCTGTATATGAACGACGAAATTCGCAACAAACGCGGCGAATTCGGATTAACCGACGGATCGGAGGGTTCCGCCAATGGCCAAGACGGGGATTGAGACTACGGGGGCATCGCAGCCGGGCGCGGCGACCCTGCGGTCGCCTACCAAGCTGCAGCTCTGGTGGCTGGAAGTGAAGAAACATAAGCACTCCTACGTGCTCATGAGTCCGTACATGATTCTGTTTTTCCTATTCACGGTGCTGCCGGTCCTTATCGCCATCGTTATCAGCTTCACTTACTTCAACCTGCTCGAGTTCCCGAAGTGGGTAGGTTGGCACAACTATACGCGGATGTTCCTGGAAGACGAAGTATTCTTGACCGCGGTGAAGAACACGTTCCTCTTCGCCGGCATAAGCGGTCCGATCAGCTACATGATGTGCTTCGTGTTCGCGTGGCTCGTTAACGAGCTGAAGCCGAAGATGAGGGCGTTCATGACGCTTGCCTTCTACGCGCCGTCGATCTCGGGCAACGTGTTCTTCATCTGGCAAATCATCTTCTCCGGCGACCGCTACGGTTTTATGAACGGGTTCCTGCTCGACCTTGGCATCATCAACGACCCGATACAGTTCCTAAGAGACGAGAAATACGTGCTATGGATCGTATTGCTCGTTCAGCTCTGGCTCAGCCTGGGCGTCAGCTTCCTTGCGTTCATCGCGGGTTTGCAGACGATCGACCGGACGCTGTTCGAAGCCGGGGCGGTCGACGGCATCCGCAACCGTTGGCAAGAGCTGTGGTTCATCACGCTGCCGTCCATGCGACCGCAATTGCTGTTCGGAGCGGTCATGCAGATTACCGCCTCGTTCGCGGTGGCGGACGTCTCGACCCAACTCGCCGGCTTCCCGAGCGTGAACTACGCCGCGCATACGGTCGTCACGCATCTGGAGGATTACGGAACGATCCGCTTCGAGATGGGTTACGCGTCGGCCATCGCGACCGTCCTGTTCGTGATCATGGTGAGCGCGAACGTCGTTGTGCAAAAACTGCTGAGAAAAGTAGGTGAATAACTCCCGATGAGCACGATAACTGCAACGAAGCAGAAGCGGTTAAACCGGTCTTTCGTAGGGGATTTGTTCCTGTTCCTGTTCCTGGCCGTTTTCGCGGCGTTCATGGTCGTCCCGCTCGTATACACGGTCAGCAACGCGCTGAAGCCGCTTAACGAATTGTTCCTGTTCCCGCCGACGCTGTGGGTTCGCCACCCGACGTTCAACAACTTCGTGGACTTGTTCCATCTGATGTCGACCTCTTGGGTGCCGTTCTCCCGTTATATTTTCAACACCGTATTCATTACGTTCGCCGGTACGGCCGGCCATGTCATTCTCGCTTCCGCGGCGGCCTATCCGCTGGCGAAGCATAAGTTCCCCGGCGCGAAGCTGCTGTTCGCCGTCGTCGTCTTGTCGCTCATGTTCTCGCCGAAAGTCACGAACATCCCGAACTACGTCATCATGTCGTGGCTAGGCTGGATCGACTCGTACGCGGCCATCATCGTTCCGGCGTTCGCGTATTCGCTCGGCCTCTACTTGATGAAGCAGTTCATGGAGCAAATTCCCGACGCCTTGCTGGAGTCGGCCAAGATCGACGGGGCGAGCGAATACCGCGTCTTCTGGCAGATCGTCATGCCTCTCGTTAAGCCAGCTTGGTTGACGCTCACGATCCTGTCGTTCCAGACGTTGTGGGGAACTTGGGGCGGTAACTTCATCTATAGCGAGCAGCTAAAGCCGCTTCCGTACGCCTTGAATCAGATCATTCAAGGCGGAATCGTCCGCGCCGGTCCGGGCGCCGCGGTCGCCATGTTCATGATGATCGTGCCCGTGACGATCTTCATCATTTCACAGAGCAGCATCATCCAGACGATGGCCAGCTCCGGGATGAAGGAGTAGCGGCATGAGAACAACACATTGGCTTCGCAGGATCGCTGCCTCGGCTGCCCTGACGCTGGCAAGCTTGCTAGTCGCGACGACGGTTCAAGCCGCCGTTCCCTATGCCGGATACACGTACGACGGTTACGGAGATCGGGTATGGTCTCCGGTCGCCTACGTTCCGTCCGGCACCGTAACCGGCGAATCGCTCGGCATCGGCGTATTCAACGGGCCGGAAGATATGTACGTCGCGGACGACGGCAGCATCTATATCGCAGATACCGGCAATAACCGGATCGTCGTGCTGAGCAACAAGTACGAGCTGATCAAGGTGATCGACAAGTTCTCGAATAACGGGTCCGAGAACAAATTCAATAAGCCGATGGGCGTGTTCGTGAGCTCGGAGGGCGAGGTTTACGTAGCGGATACGGGCAATCATCGCATCGTTCGCCTTAACGGGCAAGGGGAAGCGACTTTGGTCGTGGCTAAGCCCGAATCCGAGTTTTTCGAGGCGGACTTCCTATTCGATCCGAAGAAAGTCGTCGTCGACGCCGCGGACCGAATCTACGTGATCGCCGACCACGTGTTCGACGGCATCATGCAGTTCGACGGCAAAGGGGAGTTCGAGAATTATTACGCGGCGAACCGAGTCAGGTACAGCGTGACGGACTACGTGTGGAAAAGGTATTTATCCACCAAGGCGCAGCGGGAGAGAATGATCACCTTCGTGCCGACGGAGTACCTGAACATGGATCTCGATTCGCAAGACTTCGTGTTCACCACGAGCGTTCAGGAGAATCGGATCCAGCGCCATAACCCGACGGGCACGGACGTCCTCCTTCGCCAAGGCTTCGCCGCTCCATACGGCGATCTGGTCGTTGGCAACGGCGGTCAGTCCCGGCTCGTCGATATCGACGTGGGTCCGGACGGTACGTACAGCGCGCTCGATAATAACCGCGGCAGAATATTCACTTACGATTTCGAAGGCAAGCTGCTCTACATTTTCGGAGGGTTCGGGTACCGGGTCGGGTTGTTCGAGATGCCGACGGCGATCGAACGAGTGAACGGCCAAATCCTCGTGCTCGATAAAATTCAGCAGCGGATTACGATATTCGAGGTTACGAGGTTCGGCCAGTTGATGAACGACGCCGT
Source organism: Bacillota bacterium (assembly GCA_023460795.1). Classification (GTDB taxonomy): domain Bacteria; phylum Bacillota; class Bacilli; order Paenibacillales; family Paenibacillaceae; genus Cohnella. Next base: position 34,862 of record JAEWPC010000035.1, read on the forward strand.
TCATTATCACTACGTCGGCGACGAGGAGAAAGCGGCGGAGCTATGGAACCAGGTGCTCAAGCTCGACGCCAATCTGGAGATCGCGTACAGCGGCGTCAGCAAGGCGATGGTGCGCGACGGCGACAACGAGGAAGCGACGACCTACGCGAAGTACGGGATGGATCGGCCGACGTATTCCAAAGCGTACCAGCGTTACCGGAAGGACGTGCTCAAAGAGCATTTCAGCACGATCATGACGACTTTCCTCGTCGTAGCGCTCGGACTGACGGCTTTCGTTCAAGTCCGCAAGCATCGGAGAAAAAGGAAGGGGGACGGCTCGTATGTGGAAAGCGCGGATTAAATATCCCTTCTACGTAATTCTGCATCCGTACAAAGGCTATTGGGACGTGAAGTACGACCGGATGGGCAGCTTGCGCATCGCGCTGGCGATCTTGTTCCTCGTCTCGCTGGCCTCGATGTTCCAATACCAATACGCCGGATTCATCGTCAACACGCATCCGGCGTATTCTTTCAACAGTCTTGTCCAGTTGCGGAACGTGCTCTTGCCGTTCCTGCTCTGGTGCGTGGCGAACTGGTCGCTCACGACGTTGATGGACGGGGAAGGCAAATTCAAGGAGATCGTCGTGGCCAGCGCCTACGCGATGCTGCCGCTATTCTTGCTATTCGTGCCCGCGACGGTCTATAGCCGCTTCATTACGCTCGAGGAAACCGCGTTCTACTATTATATGAACGGCTTCGCGGTCATTTGGTTCCTCTACCTGTTGTTCGTGGCGACGATGACGATTCACCAGTACACGGTAGGCAAGACGATCGTAACGATCGCCCTGACTGTCGTGTGCATGGGCTTTATCGTGTTTCTGGGGATGCTGTTCTTTAGCCTGATCCAACAGATGTACAGCTTCTTCTTTACCATATACCGAGAACTGCAATTCCGTAGCTAGGGGGGCCGAACGAATTGAAGAAAAAGCTTATCGTATCCGGGGTCATCGCCGTCATCGTGTTCGGCCTCGGGTTCTACGTATATTGGCATATGAGAACGGCTCCGGCGCTCGCTACGCTGCCCGATCTGCGGAATGTGCCGACCGCCAAAGCGGGAGATAGCTTCGCGAAGCCGAGCGTCCCGCTGGACGGCATGGAGGGCGTGACCTCCAACGGCAAGTTGTCGCTCTATTACGATAAAGAGACGATGGCCATCGCCGTCCGCGATCAGAACGGCACGGTGTGGCGCTCCAGTCCGGAGAAGCTCCAAGACGACGCGCTGGCGAATGCATCCGTTAAGGACCAATTGTCCTCGCAAATTATCGTGAACTATAGCAATAGAACCGGCCAAGAGTCTTCTAAGACGTCCAATCAGGACAGCGTGCAGTTAAAGCAGGCGACGGCGGAGCCGATCGAGGGCGGACTGAAGGTAATGTATACGATCGGCAAAGCGGAGAACGAGCTAGATTCGCTGCCTAAGCAGATGACCGCGGAGCGCTATAAGAAGCTGATCGACGATAAAGTCGGCAAGAAGTACGAGCGTTACTTGTTCGTCGCGTACCAGAATGCGGCGAACAAAGACGTCTACGAGCGCAACGACAAGCAACTGACGGCGCTTCGTCTTGCGAAAGTGCGCGAGGCGTTCCAAGAGGCCGGTTATACGGCGGAGGATCTCGCGATCGACAACGGGGTAAGCGGCCGGGCGGAGGACCGCGAAGTGTTCACGGTATCCGTGGAATATACGCTGCAAGGCGATCAACTCGTTGCCCGCATCCCGACGAGCGAAGTCCAGTATACGAAGACGTATCAATTAACGGATATTACGCTGTTGCCTTATTTCGGGGCGGCCGACATGCAGGATCAGGGCTATATGTTCGTTCCCGACGGCAGCGGCAGCTTGATTAACCTCAACAACGGCAAAGAGCGGTACGAGTCTTACATTCAGCCGGTATACGGCGACGATGGCGCGACTTGGGACGGCGAATACGACGACGATCCGACGATCGAGCCGATCCGCCTGCCAATCTTCGGAATGAAGAAGAACGATTCCGCGTTCCTCGCGATCATCGATCAGGGCGAAGCCGTGGCGACGATCCATGCGGAAGTCAGCAAGCTGAAAAGCTCCTATAATACCGTTTACCCAAGCTTCCAACTGCTGGCCAAAGAGAGAATCAACCTCTCGGCGACGACGAACGATCAGAGCACGAAATCGAAGGAAATTCCGGTGTTCCAGCAACGTCCCGTATATGCCGACTTTACGGTGCGTTACGCGTTCCTTAAAGGTGACGAGGCGAATTACACCGGCATGGCGACGTATTATCGCAACTACTTGGAGCAGGAGCAGGTGCTTAAGAAGCTGCCGGAAAGAACGGATACGCCTTTCTATCTCGAGCTGGTCGGCGGCATTACGAAGCCGGAATCGCTGCTCGGCGTTCCCTATGATTCCGTCGTCGCGCTGACGACGTTCGATCAAGCCAAAGAAATCATTAACGGTCTTAAGGACAAAGGCATTACCAGCGTAAAGTTGCGTTTGTCGGGCTGGTTCAACAAAGGCGTCCATCACGAGATTGCCGATCACGTCAACGTGGACGGGGCGCTCGGCGGCAGCGGGGGATACAAGAAGCTGCTGTCGTACGCGAAGGAGCAAGGCATTACGGTGTATCCGGACGTGTCCTTCACTCACATGTATTGGGACGCGGATAACGACAGCCGGTTCAGCGACGCGAAGGCGGCTTCCAGGCAGGTTAACCGCTACGCGGCTTGGGTGTGGGAGCGAACGGATTGGGCGCGTCCGTTGTCCGCAAGGCTTGTGCCGTACGTCGTAGATTCGTTCTTAGAAGACTATGAGAAGTACGGGCAGACCGGCATCTCCTTGCGCAACATGGCTCATCAGCTCGAGGGCGATTACCGGCATAACCATCTCGTAGACCGTTCGCAGTCGCAGCAGATCGATATCGATCAGATGGAGAAAATCTCGGCGCGACTGCCCGACATCATGGTCGACGGCGGCAACTCCTACGCGCTTAAGTACGCGAAGGACATTGTCGCGGCACCTCTTACGAACAACAACTACAACATTACGGACGAAGCGGTACCTTTCTACCAGATCGTGCTGCATGGCTATATCGACTATACGGGTAGCCCGCTCAACTTATCCCCCGAAGGGGACGTGAAGAAGTACATTCTGAAATCGCTGGAGTACGGCTCGAACGTCTACTTCAAATGGTTCTACGCGGACAATTCCGAGATCCGGGAGACGAACTTCCTCGACCTGTACTCGGTCAACTACAAGACTTGGATGAACGAGGCTATCGAATCTTACGGCAAAGTCAACGAGGTGCTTGGGGACGTCGGGCGGCAACCGATCGTTAATCACCAGAAGCTCGCGACGGGCGTCTATCAGACGACTTACGAGGGCGGCAAGGCGATCATCGTTAACTACAACCCGTACGAGGTTACGGTTCAAGGCCGTACGATCGCAGCCAAAGATTACTTCGTTGGAGGGGACAGCCGATGAAACTTAAACCGCGTACGTTCCAACAACGAAAAGCGATTACCGGCATGATTTTCTTGATTCCGTGGGCGCTGGGCTTTATCTTCTTCTTCCTTGTTCCGATCTTCAATTCGATTCTTTACAGCTTTAACGATCTGAAAGCGACGGATACGGGCTACAAGCTCGATTACGAGGGGCTCTCCAACTATGATCACGCGCTGTTCGTCGACGCGACGTTCGTCCGTACGCTGACGAAGGTCATAACCGAGATGCTCGTCAACGTGCCGCTCATCATTATTTTCAGCCTTTTCGTCGCCGTGCTGCTTAATCAGAAGTTTTTCGGCAGATCGGTCGCGAGAGCCGTCTTCTTCCTGCCGGTTATCCTGGCTTCGGGTATCGCGATCAGCATTCAGAACGCCGGCTTCATGGAGCAGATCATGCAGGCGAGCATGGCCAACAGCGATCCTACCGGCGCTTCCCCGGGCGGCTTGCTGCAAAGCATCGAGCTTAGGCTTATGCTCACGGACGTCGGGGTCAGCGAGACGATCGTCGATTATTTGACTAGCGCGGTCGACCGGATTTACGAGATCATTACCCAATCCGGGGTGCAGATCCTGATCTTCCTGGCGGGACTGCAGTCGATATCTCCGACGCTGTACGAAGCGTCCAAGATAGAAGGGGCGACGGGGTACGAAGCGTTCTGGAAAATCACGTTCCCGATGGTCAGTCCGCTCATTCTGACGAACCTCGTCTATACGATCATCGATTCGTTCATGAACAACGCGATTACTCAGATGATCGACACGACGGCGTTCCAGACGCTCGACTTCGGGCTTAGCTCGGCGATGTCCTGGATTTACTTCGCCTTGATCGCGGTCATTCTGGCCGTGAGCACGTACATCGTATCCAGAAGAGTGTTCTATCACGACTAAGGGCGAGTTAGTTCGAGCCTGACGAAGATGTAACTTTATCGAGGAGGTAGCCATGCAAGAGATCAGAATGTACTTGATGAACGTGGAAAGATGGTCCAGATGGATATGGTCCATCGTGCGGGCGATTCTCCTGATCGGGATGAGCTTCGTCGTTCTGTATCCGATCCTGCTCAAAGTATCAGCCGCGTTCAAATCCATGGACGACCTTTACAATCCTACCGTCATGTACGTGCCGCAGGCGCTGACGTTCGAGAATTTCCGGACGGCCATCGACGTCATGCAGTACTCGGATGCGATACTTAACAGCTTTACGCTGTCTCTCGTAACGACTGTGCTGCAGACTTTCAGTTGCGCATTGGCGGGTTATGCCTTCGCCAAGTTGCCGTTCCGGGGAAGCAACGTGCTGTTCGGGGGCGTCATTCTGACGATTCTCGTACCGCCGCAGACGATTCTAGTTCCGATGTATATCAACTTCAAAAATTTCGACTTATTCGGAATCGTTCACCTGTTCTCCGGCCACGGCATCAATCTGCTCGACTCGTATTGGCCGTTCATCCTGACGGCGGCTACGGGCAACGCGCTGAAGTCGGGTCTGTACATCTATATTTTCAGGCAATTCTTTCGCGGCATCTCCAAGGAGATCGAAGAGGCGGCGTTCGTGGACGGCGCGAGCGTGTTCAAAAGCTTCCTTACGATCATGCTGCCGAACGCGATTCCGGCCATGGTCACCGTTATGCTGTTCTGTTTCGTCTGGCAATGGAACGACACGTTCATCACGGCGAACTTCTTGCCGAGCATGAACACGTTGACGAACGCGACGCTCAGCCTGCCCTACAAGCTGAACGTACTGCTCAGCGGTTCGGGCACCGGCACGAGCACGCAGGTCGACCCGTTCCAAGCGTCGATGCTCGTCGATACCGGCTTATTGCTCTCGATTCTGCCGCTGATCGTCATGTACCTTTTCGTGCAACGCTACTTCGTGGAAAGCATCGACCGAACGGGGCTGGTCGGGTAACCTAACAGAATTTGTTATGTGCAATTACTAGGGTTAAAAGGTTAGTTTCAAGGATTGTTGGCCTTAGAGGCAGCGACCTACAATTGAAGCGTGAGACACCATTCTCTTGCTCCGGTTCGCGCCGGACGATGAAATGGAATGATAAGGGGAGGTATGAAAGTTGAAACAAACCAATCGGTATTTATTGCTTGCTTTGTCCGTCGTATTCGCTTTCACATTAGCTGCGTGCGGAGGGGGCAACAATAACGACAAAGCCAGCCCGAGCGCAAGCCCGTCGGCAAGCTCAAGCGGCGAGCCGTCCGCAAGCGCCGAACCGAGCGCTGAACCGTCCGCGTCGCAAGACGAGCTTGAATTCGATATGGGCGGACGCACGATCACGATCGCCGCATGGTGGGACGCCAAGCCGGCTGGCAACACGCCAGCCGAGCTGCAAATCCTTGCGAACATCGAAGAGCTGCAGAAGAAATACAACTTCACTTTGAAATTCGAGAACGTCGCTTATGACCAAATCGCGGAGAAAACGTCGAGCTCCGTGCTCGCCGGACAGCCGTTCGCGGACATCGTCCGCTTGACTCGCGGCATGGCGTTCCCGGGTCTGATCGGTAAAGACATCATCCAGCCGCTCGACGACACGCTCGCCGCAAGCGGCGCGGAGAGAGAGAAGTTCGTCGGTGAAATATTCGAGAATATCGCCAAGTTCAACGGCAAGCTGTACGGCTGGGGCGATAACCCGTACTTCGACTACAGTGGCATTCTCTACAACCGCACGTTGCTGCAGAAGCTCGGCCTGAAAGACTTGAACGAATACGTTAAAGACGGCGCGTGGACGTGGGATACGTTCAAAGAAGTGGCTAAGCAAGCGACGCAAGGCGATAGCTTCGGCTTCGTCGACTTCAACGCAGACTTCCTGGATTTCGCTCTCGCCTCCAACAACGTCGATCTGATCGACCTTGTGAACAAGAAGCAATCGCTGGACGATCCTAAGACACTCGAAACGATGCAATTCGCGCAAGACGTCATGAACGCAGACATCTTCCCGGAAGGCACGCGAAGCGACTGGCAGTATCCCGGTCCGGCGTTCCGCAAAGGCAACGTCTTGATGTACGCGGCATTCAACTGGATGACGCAAGGCGTTAAGCAAGACATGGGCGACGTGGATGTCGGCTTCGTTCCGTTCCCGAAAGGTCCTTCGGCCGACGAGTTCTACACGAACGCGACGGATCCGAACTTCTGGACGATTCCTAAGGGCGTTAAAGATCCGGAGAAAGTGCTGTACCTTTTCCGCAAAATCTACGACGTACCTCCGTCGGAAGAATATCCGGGCCAGAACACGCTCGAAGCGACTTACACAAACCAAGCCGACATCGACAACGCGATCGAAGCTTCGAAACACCTGAAAGTCATGGACTACAAGCTTCTGATGTCCATCTACTCCAACGACTTCTACTCGATGACCGACGAGATCATTCCGCAGAAGCTTTCCCCGGCAACCGCGGTCGAATCGCGCAAATCGATCTTCCAGAAGGCGATCGACGACTCGTTCGGCGGGCAGTAAGGTTGGGTTGATTTAACGGCTGTGCAGGGTATGTACCCTGTGCGGCCGTTTTTAATTAAAGAGACAAATTGACCTCTAAAGTGCCGAGTTTCTGTGAATGTGTGATTTAGAGGCTGATATGACCTCTAAAGCGGCGTATTCCCAAAAAGAGTGTACATTAAGGGTCAAATTGATCTCTACAGCGACGTATTTCCGCCAAAGTATCTCCTCGACCGACGGGTTGTGACAAATTATTTCCTCGGAAATGTTAAAACCGCAGCCGTGGCGCGTTGCCCGAAAAGTCGATGCGCCGCGTTTTTTTTGCCTAACAAAACAAAACCTAACAATCGAAAGTGGCTGTTTGAAAATCGTGAACAAAAGTCTAACCAGAAGTTAATAAACCTGCCTTATCACACAAAGTTAGGATAACAAAATCAGATATTGTCCAAAAGGAGCGACATTTACGAAAAGTAAGCGCTTAAAAGTGGCAAAACAGAAAAAATGGCACAAAATAATTTATGTTTAGTTAGCATAAAAACTATTGTTTTTATCATAACTTATAGTAAAATTAGGATATAACAAAAGGGGGGGCGTTATGGATGTCGGTTATGAATACGGTTCCAGCCCAATCGGCTAAAGCTTATCCGAGTCCGATTACTCCGTTGTTAGACCTAACGGAAACGAAAGACGATTCCGTGCAGCGCTATCAACGGACGATGGTCGTCAAGTGGATCGAAGATCAGGATACGTCGTTGCAGGACCGGGAGCTCGTACAATTCGCGGTTATGAACGTGCTGGAAGATCTGATTGGGAAAGCGGGAACGGTATTCTATAACGGCGACTGCACGCTCGGGCTTGTTCTGTACGGCTCCAGAAAAGAATTGACCGATGAAGCGATGGAGATGTTCGCGGCGTTCTTGAAGAGTACGCTAGTTAAATACGCCAAGGTGCGCGCGATAGTCGGCATCGGCGATCCGCTAAGTACGTTCCTCGATCTGAACCGTTCGCTCGCGTCCGCCTTGCAGGCGGTCGATCAACAGACAACGAAGGATCAGGAAAGCCATCCTTACGTCGAGGAGGCGAAGCAGTTGCTGCAACAGGATTACGGCGACGGCGTCTGCCTGAAGACGATCGCGAAGAAACTTTACGTCAATCCGGCATATCTCGGCAGGCTGTTCAAGACTTACCAGAACGCGACTTTCAATGAGTATCTCATCCAAGTCCGCATGGAGAAGGCGAAAGAGCTGCTGAAGACGACGGATATGAAAATTTACGAGATCGCGCACGAGATCGGTTACCGCCAGTTGGATTGGTTTTATAAGAAATTCAAGGCTTATACCGGGTACAGCGCGAAGGAATTCAAGACCAAGCTTATGTAAGCGACTTCGAGGACGGGGTCTAATAGATAACGAATAGAGTATAGAGCATAAGGTGATTCGCGATAAGAAGACGCGTGGCGATTTCGCAGGGTTCTGTTACAATAGGGTTAGTATACAAAACGGAGTGGAGCCGGCTTGAAGAAGGTAACGATGCAGCAAATCGCCGATCAGGTAGGCGTATCTAAATTCGCGGTATCCCAAGCTTTATCCGGAAAGCCCGGCGTTGCGGAAGAGACAAGAACGCGCATCGTGCAAACAGCCAACGAACTTGGTTACCTCTGGAAGACGAAGATGATGAGGAAGGTATCGACTCTCGGCGCGGACTCGAACGGCGATAAGAGAGCGGCAGACCATACGGCCAAAGGCACGGTCATTATCCTGATGCCCAACGTGCGGTTCCAAAGCAGGGAATCGTTGTTCTGGGGCAAAATCATCGACGGCGTATCGGCGGCGCTGGCCGAACGCGAGGTCGGCGTCATGATGGTGACCGAGAATTATTCGGAGCGATCCCTCAAGAGCATTAATCCCGACGGTGTGCTCGGGTTGATTGGAATCGGCTATATCGCGACCAACTTATTATTGGAAATACGCCATCTCGGCATTCCTTTCGTGCTTGTAGACCACGAGGATACGCTTATTCCATCGGACACCGTGTTCATGAACAACTACGATTGCATGCGTCAGATGGCTTCGCTCGTCGTTCAAGCCGGGCACAAGGATATCCGGTTCGTGGGCGGACCGCGGTATTCCCGAAGCTTCCACGATCGTTGGATCGCTTACCGTCTTACGATGGAAGAACAAGGCTTGCCGGTAACGAGCCCGGACGAAGATCCGCTGCTCCAGTTGGAGGAGAACGAATATCTCGTCATCGAACGCGAGATCGGCCAGATGGTTGCCCAGAACAAGCTGCCCGAGGCGTTCATATGCGCCAACGACTTCCTGGCGTACACCGTCATGAACGCGCTCGTCAAGAACAACGTCAAAGTACCGAACGACGTTGCCGTAACGGGGTTCGACCATACCGACGAGGTTACGGACCCGAGCCTTCAAGTCCCAAGCCTAAGCACCATTCACGTGCCGAATCGCATGATGGGCAAGCGGGCGGTCGAGATGCTGTACGCGAGGCTGTCGGATCCGGAGCGGCCGTTCGAGAAGACGCTTATTACCGGTAACGTAATGCTCAGGGAATCTTTCAATAAATCTTAATAGGTGCCATAATGAGAGCAGCAATCCATGCAAGTGGGTTCGCTGCTCTTTGTAACTGTTAACAAATGAAAGCGCAACCATTTATTGATGTTAACTTTCTTAACAATGTACCAATTATTCTCATTGATATCGGTTAGCTTGCTTGATAAACTTTCTTTGTTATAAGTCGCAATTCATAGGGGGATGCTAGAGTGAGAAAAACAACTTGGATATTAACATCGATCGTCATCATGGCTATGATCGTATCTGCTTGCGGCAAAAAAGAAAATAACAACGCAACGAACGCTTCCGGCGGCGAAGAAAAGGTATATCGCTTCGCGACGGATGCGCAATATCCGCCGATGGAGAGCATGGACAAGGATAAGATCGTCGGCTTCGACGTCGACTTCCTCGATGCCGTCATGAAAGAGGCGGGCTTGAAATATGAACTGAAGAACGTCGGATGGGAAGCGCTGCTTACGAGCGTTCAACAAGGCACGGAATTCGACGGAGGCATTTCGGCCATGTCGATCACCGACGAGCGCAAACAATCGTATGACTTCTCGCCGGCTTACTTCGAATCGACGAACATGATTCTCGTTAAAGAAGGCAGCACGATTGCGAACGCGTTGGATCTTAAAGATAAGAAGGTAGCGGTCCAGATCGGAACGACGGCGGATACGCTGATGACCGAGATCAAGGGCAATGGCAACAAGGATTTGAAGAGATTCGAGAGCAATACGCTTGCAATCATGGAGATGGATAATAAAGGCGTCGATGCGGTTGTCGCGGATATCGCCGTGGTGCAGGAATATTTGAAGAACAACCCGAACGCGAAGGTCAAAGGTATTCTGGACCGTGACAATTTCGCATCCGAATATTACGGCATCGCCTTCCCTAAAGGCAGCGAACTGAGAGCGAAGCTTGAGCCTGCGGTTAAGAAAGTGCTTGAAAGCGATAAGTATAAAGAAATTTACGCGAAATGGATCGGCGGCGAGCCGGATATGACCGGCGTGCTGAATCAGAAGTAAGAGACGGGGAAGCATGCGTAATGATACATTGCGCATGCTTTTTTTGCGGAAGAGCATGATGAATACATAAGGAAGGATGTGTCTGGTGAGCGATTTCAATTTTCACATTATCGAGGAATACTTTTCGCTATTCATGGAAGGTACGCTATTAACGATCGAACTCTCGATCTCAGGGATTATTCTCGGCTCTTTGCTAGGACTGGTAATTGCCTTCGGGAACATGTCGCGCAGATGGTATTTGCACTTGCCGACGCAAGGCTATATTCATTTATTCAGAGGAACGCCTTTGTTGTTGCAAATTCTGATCGTGCATTTCGGCCTCGTCGCCCAAGTGTTGGGCAGGACGGATGCGATCGTCGCGTCCGTCGTGGCGCTTGCTCTTAACTCGGCAGCATACACCGCGGAAATTTTCCGCGCGGGTATTCAGTCGATCGACAAGGGCCAATCGGAAGCCGCGCTTTCATTAGGGATGACCCGGGGACAGGCGATGCGTCATATCATTCTGCCTCAGGCGATTAAACGCATGATCCCTGCATTCGGCAACGAATTTATCGTGTTGATCAAGGATTCTTCGCTAGTTGCCATCATTACCGCGCCGGAGTTGATGTATTGGACAAGATCGGCGGCCGCGCAATACAGCAAGGTATGGGAGCCGTATTTGTTCGCAGCGCTCGTCTACTTGGTGCTGACTTACTCCATGAGTAAGCTGCTAAAATTCGTGGAGAGGAAAATGTGATGCCCATGAATCCGATCATATCCGTGCAAGGAGTCAATAAAGCGTTCGGCAAAAACGTGGTGCTACAGGATATCTCGATCGAGGTCGAGAAGCAAGAGGTCGTCGTCGTGATCGGCCCGTCGGGCTCGGGCAAGTCAACGTTCCTGCGATGCTTGAACCTGCTCGAAAGACCGGAATCGGGCGATATTCGGATCGAAGGCCAGTCCTTATTCGACAAGAAGACGAAGATCGAGGAGATCCGCACCGAAGCCGGCATGGTGTTCCAGAACTTTAACCTATTCCCGCACAAGACGGTGCTCGAGAACATTATGCTTGCGCCGATGAAGGTGCGCAACCAGTCAGCGGAGCAAGCTCGCGCGAAGGCGCTGGAGCTGCTCGCCAAAGTCGGGCTGTCCGACAAAGCCGACGCGAAGCCGAGCTCGCTGTCCGGCGGCCAATCCCAGCGCGTCGCGATCGCGCGCGCCCTCGCGATGGAGCCGAAGGTCATGCTGTTCGACGAACCGACGTCCGCGCTCGATCCGGAGATGGTCGGCGAAGTGCTGGCCGTTATGAAGCAACTGGCTCAAGAGGGCATGACGATGGTCGTCGTCACTCACGAGATGGGCTTCGCGCGCGAGGTCGGCGACCGGATCGTGTTCATGGAACAGGGGAGAATCGTCGAAGTCGGCGAGCCGAAGCAACTATTCGAGGCGCCGCGGCAAGAACGAACGAAGGCGTTCCTGTCGAAGGTATTGTAAATAAAATTAGTTGTGACAGGTATTGTTCCATTCTCTCTTGTAGTACAATTTGCCTAATGGCGTTGTACGAGGGAGCTTAGTGTCGAATGGAGAAAGCCGGTAGCAAAAAGTGGCGGTTATCGCTAGGGGAGATCGGCCAAGGCGGAGCGGAAGGCGCTCGCGTTCGTTGGCTGATTTTCTATTTATTCTGCGTGGTATCGGCCTCAACAGTGGGCAGAACGGCGGCGGATACGTTATTCCTGTCCCGGTTCGACGCCTCTTGGCTCTCAAAGATGTATTTGCCGCAAGCGGCTTCTTTGATTTTCATCGGGTTTCTATTCCAACGTTACGGCAGCCGAATCCGCCTGGATCGGCTGCTTTTGCTGCTTATTCCGATCATCTCGGGTCTAGTCGTACTATCGCGTCTCGGCGTGGCGACCGATCTGGGATGGGTATACCCCGTCATCTACGTCGGGTTCGACGTCTTTAACTTCCTCATGATCGTATGCTTCTGGCAATTCGCTTCCTCCGTGCTCGATCAGCGCAAGGCGAAGAAGACGATTCCGCTCGTCGGCAGCGGCGGCATCGTCGGCGGCATTCTTAGCGGTTTCGGCCTGAAGCTGCTGGCTCCTCTAATCGGTACGGACAACTTGCTCTTCCTCTATGCCGGGTTGCAACTGCTGGCGTTATTGTCCGTTCTCTTGATCAACCGGACGGTCGCGAATCCGGCGGAAACTTACGGCGGCGGGTCGGCTGGAGCGAAGGACAAGCAAGCGAAGAGCAAGTCGGACAAGCGCTCGGGCTTGTTCGAGAACGTGCCGCATCTCAAATACATCGCGATTCTTTCGGGCGCCCTTGTGATCTCTCTTACGTTTATCGATTACCAGTTCAAAGTGATCTTGCGAGGCACGTTGCAGAACGAAGCGCTTGCCGGATTCATGGGAAGCTTCTACGGCTTCTCCGGGTTATGCGCGTTGCTCGTCCAACTGTTCGTTGCGGGCAAGCTGCTTAGCCGGTTCGGCGTCATGATGTCGATCCTCGTGTTCCCGATCGCGTTGTTCGCCGGGAGCATCGGCGTGTTGCTCGCCCCGGTATTAACGTTGGCGTTGCTCGTGAAAGGCAGCGACAAAGTGCTCGGGGATACGATTTATTCTTCGGTCAACCAGCTCATCATGTTCCCGATCTCCCCGGAATGGCGCAACCGCGCCAAAAGCTTCCTAGACGGCGTCATCCGCAACGGAGCGAAGGGAGTCGCCGCCGTTAGCTTGATCGTCTTGTCCCCGCTGCTAAGCGTGAGGGAGTTCAGCTTCGTCGTGCTAGCGCTCGTCGGCGTCGGCATTTACGCGGCGATTCGCGTTAAAGGCGCTTATCTTCGCATGCTGCTATCTACCTTGGAGGCGCGGGGAACGGAGCTGCCGGAGTCGGAGCTCGATCTGATGGACCCCGTCAGCCGCGGTTTGCTGGCCGGAGCGCTAAGCAGCCCCGATCGCCAGCAGGCGCTGTATGCGCTGCGGACGCTGTCGGGTCTGGACGCGTTCGATCTGAAGCCGTATTGGCCCGCGCTGCTGCGCCATCCGGCTGTGGAGGTCGTCGTGGAAGCGCTCGGAACCATCGAGCGTTCGACCCCGGACGGCATGCAACGGGAATTGCGGAAGCTGCTTGCCGAGACGGCGGACGACAGCGTGATCGCCCAGGCTCTCATCGCGCTTGCCGCTTACGCCGAGGAGTCCGACTTGGAGCTGCTGACGGAGAAGCTCGAAGCGGACAAGGTCGATATAAGGGCCGGCGCGATCGCGGGACTGATCAAGTATTACGGAATCGAAGGCATGTTCCGCGCGGTAGGTACGTTAAAGGCGTTGATCGAGAGCGGCTTCGAGGACGAACGGACGGCGATGGCGTCGTTGTTCGGCCGTATCGGAATCCGGGAATTCTATAAACCGCTTATCCCGATGCTTCAGGATTCTTCGGCCGAAGTGCGCAGATGCGCGCTGCGATCGGCAAGCGAGCTGGCCGTACCAGAGCTTGTGCCCTACATCGTTCCGTTGCTGAAGGAGAGCCGGACTCGCCGGCAGGCGATAGAAGCGTTGGCGGCTTACCAGGACGCGATCGTGCTTCCGCTGCTTGATCCATACTTGGCCGCGGCCGAGTCGACCGCTTCCATGCACGTGCCGAAAGCTCTCGAGCGAATCGGCACGCAGGCGGCGTTCGATATGCTGTTGAAGCGTTACGGATCAGCCGGCTTCGATATGCGCGACCGGCTGCTAGACGCGATGAATGGCATGGAACGGGAACGGCTTCAGGTAGACGCGGCCGAAGTCGAACGATTGGCGCTTATGGAGCTTGGGCAATACGGGCTATTCGCCGACAATCTGAACTGGATGACGCGCAGAGCATCGGACACGGAGCTGCGGGACGCGGCGGAGCAAGCAAGGGCATCGATGATGCGAAGAACGTTCGGATTGCTCGGACTCATTCACGATCCGATGACGATCGATGCCGTATATCTCGGATGGCTGGAAGGCGATGCGAGGCGGCAGGCGAACGCGGCCGAAGTCATGGACCAGCTCCTGCAGGGCGAACTGAGAACGGAGCTGACGAAGTGGATGCTGGCTTCGCGAACGGCGGAGGCGAGCATGGAGCAAGCGGTGAAGAAGGAACAGCTCATCTGGCTGTATGAGCACGGAGACGAGATGCTGCGCGAAGCGATTCGTTATTCCGCGATCGGCGCGGAAGCGGACCAGACGGGCAGACGAGGGCTTCCTTTCATAGGAGTCGATGATGGAGACGCGTTGCGCGAGCGGATGACCCGGTTGCAAATGCTGAGGGGATCGAGTCTGTTCGAAGGGTTCAAAAGCAAGGATCTGCTGCCGCTCGTCGATTATTTGCAGAAGCTCGACGTTCCTCAAGGACAGCGCGTCTTCAGCGAAGGAGATCCCGGCGATTCGATGTTCCTCGTGAGAGAAGGTACGGCAGGCATCTACCGGGGCGATACGCTTCTCGACGAGCGAGGTCTCGGCGACCATATCGGCGAGACGGCGGTGTTGACGCGGAGGCTGCGAACGGCCACGGTCCGCGCGGAGACGGACGTGAGCCTGCTGCGTCTAAGCTCGGCGGATTTCTACGAGGCGCTGTTCGACCGGACGGAGCTGGCGCTCGAGATGATGAAGCGGCTGTCGCGTAAGCTGCGCGAAGCCATGGAGCGTCAGCGTCAAGCCGAAGCCGCGGGACAAACGGCACAGGCGCATGCCGAGGCCGCTGCGACTCGCGAGGCGGTCGTCGACACGACTGCCGACACGATCTCCGATGCGCCATCCGAACCGACCGCCGAAATCACGAACCAAGTCATTCTGCGCAGAGTGCTTATTTTGCAGAAAATCGAGCTGTTCGCTCATCTGTCCCAAGACGACTTCGTTCGGCTGGCGAATCGGGTCGAGGAGGTCACGTATGAACCGGGCGAGGCGATCTGCCGCATGGACGAGCACGGGGATACGATGTTCGGCATTATCGAAGGCAGCATCCAGGTGCATCGAGGTGCGGAGAAGCTCGCGCTGCTCGGCGTCGGACAATGCTTCGGCGAGATGGCGATCATCGACAGCGGACCGCGCTCGGCCGACTGCACGGCGGTCGAGAGGACCGTGCTGCTCAAGCTCGGCCGCCAGCAGGTCATCTCCTTCGTCTTCCAGCAGATCGAAGCGCTCAAAGGGATGATGAAGGTACTCGCCGACCGGCTTCGGGAACTTGGTTAAAGCAGCGTCCCGGAAAATGGTGGTTTAACTGTACCGAATACTGTTCGCAAGAGAACGAGCGGCTTATTAGGCAGGTTAGATGTATGGTGTGCAGTTAATTCGGCGGGGTATGGTGGTTTGAAGGATGTGGTGGGATGGTTAGCTGTATTCCGTGCAGGTAGATTGTCTCAAACCTCACATCAAGGTTGGTTAACTGCAATTCATGCAGGTATCAAGTGAGCTGGACTCAACCCCCAAATGCAAAAGACGTTCGTTCCCCGGCGGTTAGTAGCCGATGAACGAACGTCTTCTTTGTTCTTACTTAATAACTTCCGGTTCCGGAGCGTCCGCGCCGCGGGTGTCTACCGTAACCTTCTTCATGACTTGAGCCGTCTTCGGACGGTCTTGCGAGCCTCTCGGCGTGTTGACGATCTCGTCCGCGACTTCGATGCCTTCGATCACTTTGCCGAACGACGCGTATTGGCCGTCCAGATGCGGAGAATCCGCCACCATGATGAAGAACTGGGAGCCCGCGGAGTTCGGATCCATCGAGCGGGCCATCGAGAGAACGCCTCTCGTATGCTTCAGGTCGTTCTTGAAGCCGTTGCCCGAGAATTCGCCCTCGATGCTGTAGCCCGGTCCGCCCATGCCGGAGCCTTCCGGATCGCCGCCCTGGATCATGAAGCCCGGGATTACGCGGTGGAAAATCGTGCCGTCGTAGAACCCTTTTTTAACAAGCGAGATAAAGTTGTTGACCGTGTTCGGCGCGATCTTAGGGTAAAGTTCTACCTTGATCGTCTTGCCGCTGTCCATTTCGATCGTGACGATAGGATTATCGCCGGATGTGTCCAGAGTACTCGTGGCTGCCGCCCCCTTAGAATTGTTGTTGTCCTTGCCGCATCCCGCCGAGATGATCAGCAGGGCGAGGAGTGCCATCAACGCAATGCTTGTCCGTCGTAATGCCGGTGTCAACGTCGCTTCCCCCTATGCAGTGTGCTATTCGCTTTCCGTATCATACCATTTTCGCGCCGTGCGAATCCAGTCGGTTCCTACAACCATTAAGAGGTCGCAAACGTAGTTCGAATAACCGCTCTTGCAACCTGGGGAGCGATTCGTTAAGGTGGGTTTAGACGCTATGGCCAACTTCGATAGGAAAGGACAACGCGGATGCGGACTTTTTTTAAATTTCTAGGCAAATATCGAATATCGGCCGGCATGGCCGTCGGTTTCATGTTAATAGAGCTGTTCGCGGAGCTGCTGCAGCCGTTGCTAATCTCGATCATCATAGACAAGGGGATCGCTAGGCAGGATCTGTCGGTCGTCTGGCTATGGGGCGGAGTGCTCGCGCTTGCGGCATTGGCGGCGTTCGCCTGCGGCATTCTGAGCTCTTTCGTCTCGGCTCATGCCAGCCAAAGCTTGGGCTACGACGTTCGGGAAGCGCTTTACTCGAAGGTGCAGGGGATGGCTTACGCCGCATTCAACCGGTTCGCGACCTCTTCGCTCATTACGAGACTGACGAACGACGCGACTCAGCTGCAGGACGTCGTGTTCATGGGGCTCAGGTTTTTCCTGCGGATGCCGCTGCTCGTCGTCGGAAGCATGATCATGGCGCTGACCGTGCACGCTTCGCTCGGTTTTCTGCTCGTCGTTACGGTTCCGGTGCTCGTTCTTTTCGTCATATGGGTGATGAAAAGAGCGTCGGAGCTGTTCCGCAGAGTCCAAGTCAGGCTCGATACGCTGAACGGCGTCATGCAGGAAAATTTCACGGGGATGCGGCTCATTCGGATTTTCGTGCGGCGCAACGTGGAGGGGGAGCGGTTCGCCCGGCGCGGGCGTGAGCTGATGGACAGCTCCGTGTCAGCGATGCAGCTGACGGAGTTCACGCAGCCTTTCATCTTGCTTCTGATGAATGCGGGCATCATCGCGGTGCTCTGGTTCGGACACAAGGAGATCGATACGGGAAGCGCGTCGATGGGGCAGGTCGTCGCGATCGTCAACTACTCGCTGCGGACGGCCGTAGCGATGTCGATGCTCGGCTCGATCATCATGACGGTATCGCGCGCTCGGGCATCGGCTCAGCGGGTCGAGGAAGTTCTGTTCACGGAGGACAAGGACGCTCTGGCGACGGGGGATGGCGGTTCGGGCGAGGCATTGGCGCTGGCTGGAGATTTGGCATTCGAGAACGTGACTTTCCGTTATCCTGAAGCGGGCGCGCCTTCGCTCGAGAACGTGACGTTCGGCGTGCGCGCGGGGCAGACGGCGGCGATCATGGGCGCGACCGGCTCCGGCAAAACCACGCTCATGCAGCTCATCATCCGTTTCTACGAACCGGATTCGGGCATCGTGCGCGTCGGCGGGGAGGACGTGCGGGACGTCGATCTCGGGACGCTGCGCGGTTCGATCGGATACGTGCCGCAGGAGGCACTGCTGTTCACCGGAACGATCCGGGACAACATCGCTTGGGGCAAGGAAGACGCAACGATGGAAGAGATCATCGAGGCGGCGGAATCCGCGCAAATTCACGAGACGATCATGAAGTTCCCGGACGGCTACGACACGCAGCTCGGACAGCGCGGCGTGAACTTATCCGGCGGACAGAAGCAGCGGCTATCGATCGCTCGGGCTCTCATTCGGAAGCCTGCGATTCTGTTGCTCGACGACAGCATGAGCGCGCTCGATACGCGGACGGAGGCGGCGGTCATGCAAGCGCTCGGCCGCTTGTCCGGTACGACGACGCTGCTCATTACGCAGAAGATCAGCGCCGCGTCGAAGTCGGATCTGATCATCCTGCTAGACGACGGACGCATGCTCGCACAAGGCAATCACGAGCAGCTGCTGGCGACCGAGTCGCTCTACCGCGCGATCTACGAATCCCAATCCGGAGAGGAGGCGGCGGCTCATGCGGCGGATATGGCAAGCCATAAGTGAACCTTTTCGCTATCCGCGTCCGAACCTGAAGCTTGAAGAGCAGAAGGGCTTGGGCTTAGGAGGACCGATCGGTCCGAGGGGGCCGGCGATGCCGGTTCCGGGTCAAGGCGGTCCGGGAGGGCATGGCCGTCCGGGTAGTCAAGGTGGAACGGGCGGTCCGGGCGGCCGTCGCAAGGCGGAGAAGGCGAAGGATTGGCGTAATACGCTGGGACGAATTTGGAACTACCTCTCTTATCGCAAAGCGCAAATCGGCATCATTCTATTGATGGTCGTTATGACGACAGGGCTGGCGCTCTTGGGGCCGTATCTGATCGGTCAAGCGATCGACGATTACTTGGAAGGGCCGGGCGGCAAGCCGTGGCTATTGTTCCTCGTCGGCTTGTCCAGCGTGTATGTGTTAAGCTCGGCGATCGGCTGGGTGCAGAACGTATGGATGATTCGCATCGCGCAGGAGACCGTGCTGCGGATGCGGCTGGACTTGTTCACCCGGCTGCATAAACTGCCGATTCCGTTCTTCGGCAGACGCAGGCAAGGCGATCTGATGAGCCGGATGACGAACGACACGGACAACGTCAGCTCGACGCTCGGCAGCTCGGCGATTCAGCTGTTCTCGAGCGTGCTGATGCTTACGGGGACCGTCATCGTCATGCTTCGGCTGAGCTGGATTCTGACGGTGCTTACTTTCTTAATCGTTCCTTTGATGGTCCTTGGCATGAGATGGATTACGAGGCGGACGGGACCGTTGTTCAAGGAACGGCAGCGTCATCTCGGCGAGTTGAACGGTTACATCGAAGAGACGCTGTCGGGGCAGCGTATCGTCAAGGCGTTCTCTCAGGAAGAGCGCGTTATGCGGGAGTTCCGGGAGCGCAACGATAAGATCAAGCTGGCGGGCTTCTGGTCTCAGTCGATCTCGGGCTTCATTCCGAAGCTGATGAACGGTCTGAACAACCTGAGCTTCGCCGTTATCGCGGGCTTCGGCGGCGTGCTGGCTATTCACGGCAAAGGCGTCACCGTTGGGACGATCATTATTTTCGTAGAGTATGCTAGACAATTCACGCGACCGCTCAACGACCTCGCGAACCAATGGAATACGCTGCTATCGGCGATCGCGGGCGCGGAGCGCGTGTTCGAGATACTGGACGAGCGGGAGGAAGACGCGGACGAGGGCAACGCTCGGACGCTCGATGCCGTGAAGGGCGAGGTCGTGTTCGACGGCGTATCGTTCTCGTACGACGCGCAGGCGGGGCAGACGCTGAAGGATATCGATTTCGTCGCGAAGCCGGGCGAGACGATCGCGATCGTCGGACCGACCGGCGCCGGCAAAACGTCGCTCATCCAGCTGCTTGCCCGGTTCTACGACGTGAGCGGCGGTACGATCAAGGTGGACGGCCACGACATCTCTACGATCAAGCGGGACAGCTTACGTTCGCACATGGCGTTCGTGCTGCAGGATTCGTTCCTGTTCGAGGGGGCGATTCGCGATAACATTCGATACGGACGATTGGACGCGACGGATGCGGAGGTCGAGGCTGCGGCAAAGCTGGCGAATGCGCATGGCTTTATCGCTCGGTTGCCTGGTGGCTACGGGCATGTGCTGAAAGGAGACGGCAGCGGCATCAGCCAAGGGCAGAAGCAGCTGCTCGCGATCGCCCGCGCCATTCTCGCCGACCCGTCGATCCTCGTCTTGGACGAGGCGACGAGCAGTATCGATACGGTGACGGAGATCAAGATTCAAGAGGGCTTGTACCGCTTAATGGAAGGCCGCACGAGTTTCGTGATCGCCCATCGGCTGAACACGATTCGCAAGGCCGATCAGATTCTCGTATTGAAGGACGGACGGATCATCGAGCGCGGTTCCCATTCGCAGCTGCTCGCGGCCGGGGGATTCTACAGCAGTCTGCATCAAGCGTGAGATTGGCGTTATTTTTGAATGAGTACGGGCGTCTTGACCTTGATTTGATCGTACAGCCATCGGACATCCTTATTGTGCATGCGTATGCAGCCTTTGCTGACGTACTTGCCGATCGATTTCTCGTTGTTCGTGCCGTGAATGCCGTAGGCGTAAGAGGTCTTGCCGCTCTTGAACGTGACGAGAAGTCCAAGCCAGCGGTCGCCTAGCGGGTTCTTCGGATCTCCGCCTTTGATCTTCTCCTTGTAGTAGGGGCGGTTCTTGATCTTCTCGCGGATAGTGAACAGGCCTTCGGGTGTAAGTGAAGGTGTGCGACCTGTCGCTACGGTGAACGACTTGATTAGCTCGCCGGACTCGTAGAAGATCAGCTTGTTCTGGCTTTTGTCGATGACGATGAACTGCTCGTACTTGGTGTACTTCTCGGCCAGCACGTTCGTGGCTTCGACTTTCTTGGTCGTCTTGGCTGCGGCCGCGAATGCCGGCGTGGCGGCCAGCGTGAAGGATAAGAAGAGCAACAAGATGATAGCGGTGAGCGTACGTCTGTGCTCGGTGTGGATGACGCTCATGTGGGTAATGCCTCCTGTGTCGGTAATGACACAATATATGCGGGAGGCGCGGGGATAATAGCGACTTTTAACAACATTTTAGATACGAAGGGGACAAACAAGTGAGTCATACAGCGAACGATGTCGCAACCTGGATGTTCAACCGCATGCGCGACGCCGGCGTCTTGTACCAACAAGAAGCCGTCGAATACATCCGCGCCAACTTCGGAGATTCGTTCATCTACGTGAACGAAGCCGGCAACGAGTCGATCGACAAAGAAGTGAAGAAGCTGTTCAAGAAGATGCATGGCGGCAAGGCCGCATGGGATCGGGACCAGTTCTACTGGGGCTGGACTTCGGCGATTAAGGTGTAGGGTGGAATGAGAACGCTTGTGCGCATTTCTATAGTAGGATAAAATGGAAGTACAATTGAATCTTGGGTGGGCACGGTATCCCTTCGAAAGGAGGTGATGCCGTGGAAGTTAAAGATGCGATTCTCATCATGATTGGTTTTGCGACGGTTGTAATTGCGCTTTTAACATACATCGGAAATAACTACAAGAGAAAGTAAAATCCCACCCCAAGGTTAGCGCCAAAGGTGGGATTTTTCCATATGAACTTAGAAGGGAAACCCATCCAAGCCAATTGTCGAGGCCAAGTGTTCCAGCACTTGGTCTTGTTATTGGAATCATAACATACAGAGTATGGACCGACAAGGATGTTACTGCCGAAGCCAATATTGATGCGTGTCAGAACTTAAAGAACGGAGCTCTTTCAAATGAACTACTACATCATTACAGGCACATCTCGAGGTTTAGGGAAGTTCTAGACAATAACTAATAAATATTATCCAGAAAACCATGTAGGTTCATAGATATTGAAGTTAAGAAATCAGGGCAATCCTAAAAAATACTTATTTCTCAATTTCTTCCGAAACTGCAGATTCTATTTGGGATAAAGGTATAACTTCTTTTGCCCCATTAGGAAGCATTCCATGTGCAATACCCATTATTGCTTTTACGGTGTTTGGATGTCTCTTCATCCAGTCATGCATCTTATTGTAGAAGGATTTTGACCAATTTTTCTGAGTGAATATTGTTGCTTGATTTTTCAAAGTTTTAATCTCTTTCGAGAGTCTTTCTATCTCAAGCGCCAATTCCTGTTTACTCAAATGTTCTCTTTCTAACTCTTCTTTAAAATTATTTTCTAGTAAATCTAGCTTCTTGAATATTTCCTTAATTTCATTTTCAGTTAAATCGTAATCAGGTATATTTAGTACCAATTGTTCCAACTCGTTAATCCTATCAGAGTTTTCTTTAATTTTACGAGCAAGTGGCATTGAAGCTAATTCATCATACAAATATTTAAGCCATTGATTTATTCGTTCGTACACGAACTCTAAACTATTTACATAATCAGTTTCTTCTAAATGAAATGAACCAGGGATTACCTTTAAATAGATACTATTATGTTTTTCGATTGTTGCAACAAATGAAAATTCCCTTTGATATATATATCGTATCGTAAGAATAACGCTTTTTTTATTCTTTATGGGATCTTCAGTCATCTCTTGAGAAATTTCAAAATCATAATCGCTGAAAAAATCATCATTCAATTTATCTCTAATTTCTTTAATAAATATGTTCCTTAACATCGTTTCCCCCCTGGAATTTATTGCTACAAGTTTACCATATTTATGTTATATTTAGTAGTTCGAAGAAGACGCTGACATCTTATAACACCATATTCACGCATCGGGTTGACTCCGTCGACCTTCGATCCGGCAGAAAAAAGAGGTGAATTCGATGAGGCATTGCAGTAGACGAAAAAGCGGGAGCAGCCGGACACATCCGAGAGACTAACTGCGCTTTGCGCAGCCGGTAGGATGTATCGTTTTCGGGTATCCTTTTCCATACCTGAAGCCTCACGGACGTCGTGAATACAACAACGTTAGGCAGAAATCCCATTATAAGAAGGAGGTAAACCATTTTGAATGATCAAATTAAAGAAAGTCTGATTGGTATAACAAAAGCAAGTATCTCAAGTATTCCAATCGCAGGAGGCATGTTAAATGAATTGCTTTTTGATATTCGCGGAAGAATTGCTCAAAACAGAATTAATAGATTTATAGAGAGTTTTCTTCAACATTTAACTGAAATAGGTGTGACAATAAATTACGATCATTTTACTACTGAGTCATTTAATGATATTTATTTTTCGATAATTCGGAAAGTAACTGAAACTAACTCAGAACACAAGTTAATGATTTTCAAGAAGGTACTAGCTTCAAATGTGGATTGTATATATGAATCTAGTCATCGTGAAACATTTTTAGATTTAGTATTAAGACTTGATCACATTCAGATCGAGATTTTACGATTGTTTCGAGAAACCGGCAGATCTGGAAGTTTAGATATTGATGATGGCTTTCAAGGTAGTATTAGTGAGATCACTAGCAAATCATGTAAGCAAGAGATTATAGAAACGATTAAAAAGTATCAGCCAGATATGAGTACATTAAACTTAGAAGGTAAATATGAATTCTATATCTGTGATTTGATTTCGAAGTCGTTACTAGTCGATAAGAAGACAGCTGGAAACACATTAGATGATTTGAGTCACGATGGTTTTACCGTGCTCTATATTACTGATTATGGAAAGGAGTTTTTAAATTTTATAGTTGAGGCATAACTGTTTTAGTTAATTCAGGGAGATTGGTACTTCAGCTAACACCATATTCACGCATCGGGTCGACTCGTCGCCCCTCGGTCTGGCAGCAGTCTGATGTGAATCAATCAGGGATTTCAGTGTTCGGAGAAGTTGAATCAGTCGAACACATCCGCACCACCTAACCGCATCGCAGCCGCCACTTTGTGGCTTAAGGTGGTGGGATCTCGTGAAAACAGAAACGTGATTAGAAAGAACCAAAAGTATATTTCAAACATAAGGAGAATGAATATAATGCCTTTAGATTTATCAAACTATTTAGTTATTGGTATTTCCTCAAGAGCTTTATTTGATTTGTCTCTTGAAGATGAAATTTTTAAGACAAAGGGTCTAAAAGCATATTCTGATTACCAACTAGAGAATGAGACTGTTGCATTAAAACCTGGTATTGGATTTGGGCTTGTAAAGGCAATATTAACTTTAAACCAGCAAACAAAAGGAAAGCGAAAAGCAGAAGTTATTATCTTGTCTCGGAATAGTGCTGAGACTAGTTTACGAATATTCAATTCAATAGATCATTATGGGTTGGATGTTTCAAGGGCCGCTTTAACGAGTGGCAGAACAATAGTTCCCTATCTGAACGCATTTAAAATTGACCTATTTCTATCGGCTGATGAAGAAGATGTCCAAAATGCAATTGATGCTGGATTTGCAGCAGGATTAATCTATAACACTGGTGCTACTTATAATTTTGAAGAAATAAAAGAAATAAAGATTGCTTTTGACGGTGATGCTGTTATTTTTTCAGAGGAGTCCGAATTAATCTATAAAGAAAAAGGTCTAGAAGAATTCTTGATTCATGAGAAGAATAATGCAGAAAAGCCTTTGCCGGAAGGTCCGTTTGCAAAATTGTTGAAGACGATATCCTTCTTGCAATCACAATTCGATCCAGATAATAACCCTATCAGAACTGCTCTAGTAACAGCGAGAAACAGTCCTGCACATAAACGAGTAATTTTAACTCTCAGAAAGTGGGGAGTTAGAATCGATGAAGCCTTTTTCATGGGTGGAGTACAGAAGGAGGAAATTTTGAAAGCTTTCGGAGCTCACATTTTCTTTGATGATCAAGATGTGCATTTAAAAGATTCCTCAAAATTAGTACCATCAGCGAAAGTTCTATATAAAACAAATAAATGATTTTTTAATATTTTGATGAAGGGGATTCTTCTGATAACACCATATTCACGCAACGGGATTCGCCCTCGGTTCGCTACGCAATTAGATTTGGATTAATAGAGTTATTTTCAGGGAGCATGGGATGATCTAGATCGGTTTATCTCGCTAAAGGAAGACGGCAAGCTGCAAAATGCCGATATGGTTGCAAGATTCGTTATTGATCTGCTCCGGAACGATGAAATAAAGAATGGCGAAATCCTAGATATACGGCATTTTCAATAGTATCCGCTAGAAGTCTACGGAGATCCGCATTGATGCGGATCTTTTCTTTTTAACCTTTTGAAAATAAAAGGATGGAAGGCGCATTGGATGTCATACGTCACTGCAGAACGAATCATGTTCCGCTGTTGGGGACCTGCGGGGGATATCAGCATATTGTCATTGAATATGCCAGGAATGTCCTGTCAATAGAAGATGCTGAGCACGCGGAATATGACCCTTATGCATCTAATCTCGTTGTGAATAAACTGGTTTGCTCTCTGGCCGGCAAAGCTCTAGAAATCAATGTAGATCAAGAATCGAGAACCTATCAAATTTATAAAAAACACGGATCAAAGAGGAGTACTACTGCAATTTCGGATTAAACCCTGAGTATCAGACAAAGCTTCACCAAGCAGGATTAAAGACAGTCGGGAGCGATGATGACAAAGAATCGAGAATCGTTGAGCTGTCGGATCATCCTTTCTTCGTGGGCACGCTGTTTGTCCCTCAGTTGCTCTCTACTAGAGAACAGCCTCATTGCTTAATCACGGAATTCATAAGACAAGTAATCAACAACTCCATATAGAGGACGACGGAGATCCGCAATAGTTTGCGAATCTTTTTTTGTCGAACTTAATAAGATTTTTAAGTGCGATCTATACATAGTTTGGTATATACTCGTTACAAATATATCCAGTCGATAAAAGGGGTTTTGTAGCCGATGAATGCAAGAGTGAGACAAATCGAATGCGTCTATATTCCAATAACTAACCCATCTACGTCGGCAGAATGGTACCGGAAGAACCTTGGCCTCGAGTTAAGAAACCCGGTAACGGAAGATCAAGTGCAATTGAAGGTCGGAGAGTACCAAGCGATCTTCCTGATCAAGACGAAGGAGCGGGCGACGTTGAACTTCACGGAAGTCGGCGGACACGTTATGTCGGCCCTTACGCTTGAAGTAACGAACATTCAAGAGATGTATAACACGATGAAGTCGAACGGAGTAAGAATCGAAGGCGTTAATGAAACAGATGGATGCGGAGACATCTTCGAGGTATTCGATCCCGACGGCAACAAGATCTCCATATGGGGCGGATGGAAATAGCACTTCTTCATTAATTGGGGGAGATCATGTGTTCATTAGAGTATTGCATGAATCGGATGCCCAGCCCTATCAGGAGTTGCGATTGAGCGCATTACAGACGAATCCCGAAGCATTCGGTTCGACTTATGAGAGAGAAATCCAATTTACTTTGGAGTTTGTTGCCGAACGTTTAAGACCGAGCGCAGATAAATTTGCTTTAGGGGCGTTCGACAAGGCGGGGGTTTTAATAGGAGTAGTTTCACTTGTCCGTGAAACCTCAATGAAGACTACTCATAAAGCGAACGTATTCGGTATGTACGTGGCCCAAGAACAAAGAGGGCTAGGAGTAGGAAAGGCGCTAATGAGAGAGCTAATCAAGATGGCCAGAGGTATAGAAGGTCTTGAACAAGTGAATTTGTGCGTGGTATCGAATAACGATCAGGCTAAGAAGCTATATCAATCGGTAGGCTTTGAGAGATACGGAGTCGAACGAAACGCCTTAAAGTTTAATGATCAATATTATGATGAAGATCTGATGGCGTTACGCCTGTGAATACATACAAGTAGTTTGCGAGGGCGGTACCATGTTGACTTTAATCAAATCTTCAATCGAGTACGTCGAGATCGAAGAAGCAATCGTAAATTCTAATCCGTTTTACAATTTCGTATCCAAGAACAAAGAGACATTTTCGACCGAAGAGGTCGCGGAACAAATCACGGATGCCGAGAAGATCGGTGCCCAGAGGTTCCTGATCAGGCATGGCAACGAATACATCGGGATACTTGAATACTTACTCCTGAATCCCAATGATCAATGCACTTGGCTGGGACTCCTGCTGATCAAGAAGGAATTTCAAGCTCAAGGGTATGGGTCGAAGGCTTTAGAACTGTTCAATGAAGAGATGATAACAAGAGGAATAGAGAAGTATCGAATCGGCGTAATCGCCGAGAATGCCCCTGCGCATAAGTTCTGGAGTAAACGCGGATTTGTCAGAGTCCATTCGACGATCAACAATGACGGCAAAGAAATCATCATTTACGAGAAGAGGATATGAGTGAGTACCTACATCTATTTCGTCAGGCATGCCATCTCTCCGTTTTCATTGGATAACGAACGGAATAGAGGATTGTCGGAGCAGGGGAAGAGAGACGCTATCCGTGTTGCGGAGATCTTGAAATCCGAAGGGATAGACGTGGTTTCTTCCAGTACATTCGCTCGCGCGATCGATACGGTTAGACCGTTAGCAGACCTTCTGAATAAAGATATCTTTCAATACGAAGAGTTAGTCGAGCGACCAATCGCCAGTCTGAAAATAGAGATCGGAGAAGATGAGCTGCAGAGAGCTATTGAACGGTCGTTCGCCGATATCGACTTCTGCTTGGAAGAAGGAG
The DNA here is from genome assembly GCA_023460795.1 of Bacillota bacterium. GTDB lineage: Bacteria > Bacillota > Bacilli > Paenibacillales > Paenibacillaceae > Cohnella. The sequence continues at coordinate 62,549 of JAEWPC010000035.1, forward strand.
AGACGACCAGACAGGCTCAGGAAAGAGCCGTGCCGAGGATCAAGCAGCTGCTCGCGGACTATGAAGGCAAGAAGATCGCCATCGGAACTCATGGGAATATGATGACGATCGTACTGAATTACTTAGACAAGAACTATGGTTATGAGTTTTGGAGCCAAACGTCAAAGCCCGATATTTACAAGCTGGAATTCGAAGGCGAGCAATTAGTGAAAGTGGAACGACTATGGACTTCCGATCGATGAAGAAGATTTACATAATCGGAATTGTCGCTAGCGGTAAAACCACATTGGCGAGAAAGCTCTCAAGGCAATTGAACATCCCCTGGTACCAGCTGGACCGCATTGTTCATCCGGTGGGAATGCCCAAGCGTTCGCCCGAGGAGCAGGTCGAGGTTATTCACGATATCGATTGGAGCGGGCAATGGATATTCGAAGGCACGGATAGACCCTCTTACAGATGCTTACTGGAGATGGCAGATACCATCGTTGTTCTCGATCCTCCATTATGGAAGCGCAGGATTAGAATCTTCACCAGGTTTCTCAAACAACGTCTCGGGATCGAAGAGTGTAACTATAAACCAACCCTGAAGATGTTGAGATTGATGTATAAATGGACGCGGGATTTTGAGGAAACTAGGGCCGACTTCGAGGAAAGATTGGAACCGTTCATAAGCAAGGTCATTCGAGTAACGGACAGTCGAACTTTGAAGTTATGGAGGACAATTCTATGATTGAACTCACCATGCTAGGAACAGGATGTGGCATCTCCAAGAAGTATGATAACAACAACGCTCTATTTAACCTGAATGGTTACAAGTTGTTAGTGGACTGCGGCGCTACGGCTCATCGGTCGCTTCATGCTCTAGGAATGGCTTGGCAGAATGACGTAGATGGAATACTCATCACTCATATTCATGCCGATCATATTGGCGGACTTGAAGAAGTAGCGCTTAGCGGGATGTACAATTACAACAGAAGAATTGATCTGTTCATGGCTCGGGATCTTGTCGTTCCGCTCTGGGAGCATAGTCTCAAAGGCGGAGTCGGCGATCCCGTGCACGATAAGCTGTCCGATTTTTTTAATGTAAAGGAACTTGATGATACGCCGTTCGAGATTAATGGGATAGAACTGCAATTGATTGAAACCGTGCACATCCCAGGTAGAAAGAGTTATTCCCTGCTGATTGACGAATTTTACTATAGCTCCGATGCCCAGTTTGATGAAGGACTATTGAAGGCTATCAGGGAAAGAGTAAAGCTGATTTTTCACGACTGCTTAATGGATAAGTCGCCTGTTCATGCCTCTCTATCCGATCTGTTAACGTTAGCCGACGAAATACAAGAGAAGACGTGGATTATGCACTATTCGGATGATCTTGATCAATATCGGGAGAGCAACAGACTGGGGAAGCTTAATGTACTAGAGCAGCATAGGACTTATCGGTTGAAAGATTAATCGAATGCGATCTTGGGAGCTGTATCATGAAGAAATCTAGACCTTCAGCTTGTCTACTATTGCTTACTATCGTGGTTGCGTGCAGTGCTTGTTCTAAGAATGATGCCGAACCGAACATGAAAGAAGATACAGAAGAAGGGGCAATGCTTGAACGTATAGACCACAATCAAGTTCCAGTCGTGGATTTGGATAAATCAGTAGATTGGTATGTAAATCTATTGGGATTTAAATTAGTCGATAGACCCAACGACGATTTAGCCGTATTATCGCTCGCTTCCGGATCGACGCTGCTGCTGTGGAAATCAAGCGACGAGACGCGGGCCCATTTCGTGAAGAACGGCGAGACGACGCCTGTTATCTTTTTCGAAACGAAAGATATTGAGAAATTACAAGAACGATTGATTAATCATGATGTAGAGATTGCTAGCTTCACGGACGAAGGATTCGCCAAGTTCATGAGATTCTATGATATCAACGGGAATATGTTCGGGGTTACAGAGAATGCAGGTGACAAGGGTGGCTCATAGTGGATAGAAGACTTTGGAGTGACAATCATAAAAGGCTAACGGACATAATCCTCAAGCCACTCGAACATCACGCGGCGGTTGAACTATTTTTGAGCCAGCATAGTCTTCTACACGCATCCGAGATGAGCCATTCAGCTATCGCAACGCTTGAAGACGAGCTGTTCAGTGACTTGAGGGAGGATACGATTCGTAAGTATCCCGTTAAAGCCCCAGACACGAGGAACTCTATCGCTTGGCATATCTGGCACATGACCCGGATCGAAGATATGACCATGAACGTGCTCGTGCATCATGATCGGCAAGTGTTCCACGCGGGAGAATGGCACAAGCAACTGAAAGTTGGATTTCCTCATTCGGGCAATGAGATGCCTGAAGAGGATATCGCTTATTTAAGCGCTACTATCGATATTCCAGCTTTATTGGCTTATCGAATGGAGGTCGGACGCAAAACCCGCGAAGTCGTATCAAGTCTTCACCCAGGCGATTTTAAACGTAAGGTTGAGACGGATAGAATACGAGCTCTTACCGAACAAGAGGCCGTCAGAGAAGATGCTTCATGGTTGCTCGAGTATTGGGGGAAAAAGACCTTCGCTGGATTAATCCTGATGCCTGCGACTCGACATCTGTTCGTACACTTGAATAAGTCCATCCGGATCAAGCAAAGATTGCAAAAGTAATGCGAATAGAGATCGCCCTCCCCCTGGCCAAGAAGGCCAAGAGGAGGGCGATTGTTGTCTGCAAGCTTGCGAGATTACGCGGCCACGTCCCGTTTCGTGAACGCGAGCCAGGATACCAGGTTGAACACGATATAGTAGGCGGCCAGCACCGCGATGGAGAAGCCGATCGTCATTCCTTCTTGGTACGGCTGACCGTCCAGATACTGCGACAAGTCCAGATTAGCAAACAACAAGTACTTGCTCCAAGCGTACGGGTGGAAAATCTCCAGCATGAGCATACCCGCGAACAACAGGAAGATCGAGAAGCCGATCGCCATCGCGCTGCTGCGGAACGCGGACGAGATCATGAACGCCAGCGTCACGAACATAATCGTGGATACGCCGTTCAGCAGATACGTCTGCCATAGATGGCCGAACATGTTGTGCTCCTTGACGACGCCGTGCGAATCGGCGGTCAAGTAAGGGAGCCCGGTGGAATCGAACTGATAGAGGATGCCGTTAACGATCAGCGACACCACGAACAGGATAACGAGCAGCAGCAAGCCGAACATAATCATGGAAAGGTACTTGGATATGAGTATCTTCAGTCGGCTGGCCGGCCGGATGAGCAGCAGCTTGATCGTACCGGTCGAGAATTCGCCGGCTAAGCTGTCTCCGGCGATGATTACCGTGAACAACGTGATCAGCATGACGAGCGTCGCGGCCCCGTTAATGCCGCTCCACATCGTTCCGTCCTCGGGAGCAATATCGTGCTCGAGCCGATACTTGCTAATCGCGAGTTGCTCTTGTGCCCAACTCTTATTGTCCTCGTCCATTTTCGAATCCGAGAGCATTTTCTCGTAATGAGCGACATCCGCGGTAACCTTTGTCTGCCATGGCGTATCCGCTTCTTTTCGGTCGTAATACCAGTCGAAAAAGCTAGCGATGATCACGATGGCGATCATGCCGCCGATCATGGCCCATGTGCGGTAACGACGATACACTTTCATATTCTCGTTCGCGATAAGATTAACCAACGCGCTCGCCTCCCGTCATTTCCAAGAATCGATCCTCGAGCGACTGCCGCACCGCGCGGGCGCCGTACACGTCGACGTCGTTCTTAATTAAGTAAGATAAAATTTCCGGAATCCGCTCGCGACCCGTCACGACTTCGAGTCCTTCCGGAACCGCCTTCGCGTCTTCGACGCCGTTCATCGCGCGGATGTCCGCGACTGCGAGGGCGTCCGCCGACGCTTCGATCAAGTACGTCTGCGCTTTGTCGTTGCCTCCGACGAACTCTTCGACGCCTTTCACGTCGATGAGCTTGCCGCGTTGCAGAATCGCGATCCGGTCGCACATCAGCTCCATCTCCGACAGCAAGTGGCTTGATACGATGACGGTAATGCCTTCCTCGCGGGTGAGATACCGCAAGTAGTCGCGGAGCTCGCGAATGCCCGCCGGATCGAGACCGTTCGTCGGTTCGTCGAGAATGAGCAGCGACGGCTTGTGCAGCATCGCTTGGGCGACGCCGAGCCGCTGGCGCATGCCGAGCGAATACTTCTTCACCTTGTCATGGATGCGGTCCTCCAGCTTCACGAGCTTGACGACTTCGTCGATCCGCTCCTTGGTGACACCCGGCACCATTCGCGCGTAGTGAACCAAGTTGCGGTATCCGCTGAGGAATTTGTACATCTCGGGATTTTCCACGATCGCGCCGACATGGCCAATCGCTTGTTCGAAATCGGATTTGATGCTTTTTCCTTTAATGAGAATTTCGCCTTGCGTAATCTTCATTAGGCCGACCATCATGCGGATCGTCGTGGTCTTCCCGGCGCCGTTCGGCCCTAGGAAGCCGAAAATTTCCCCTTTAGGTACGTCGAACGTCAGATTATCGATAATCGTCGTCTTGCCGATTCGCTTCGTGACGTTGCGTAAGCTTACGACTGCTTCTTGACTCATGGCTTTGCCCTCCCGTTATTATTCTTTGGCATAGATGACGATGTTGCCGTTTTCCGAAGTCACATGAACTTGCCACTTTCCATCGTCGATGGTACCTTGCAGCGAGAAGTCGCCTTTGCGCTCGCTCTCGATCGGGAACGGCAGTGTCGTGCGGAAGCGTCCTCCGGCCGTTGCCGCGTTCAGTCTGTATCCCGAACCGGCAGGCAGTATCACGCTCGTCTTCCCATTGTCGGCCGTAACCCGAATATCGCCGCGAACGTCTTCCAATTGGAGATCTCCGTTACGGCTGGTGAGCTCGACGGCACCGTTAATATCCCACATGTAGACGGGTCCACCTTTGGTTTCCCCGCTGACGGTGCCCGTGACGCTTCTAAGGAAGTTGCGACCTGAATGATTGTCGATCGCGACGTCGCCTTGAACGTCGATCAAGTTTGCGTCCGCGGAGCGGTTGACCAGTTTGACGTCGCCCGTTATGCCGGATAGGTAGATGTTCCCGTAATCCGAAGTCGCGGCGACGCTGCCTTGGACGTCGACGATTTCGAGCAATTCGCCGATCGCCATGGCCGTCGCGTCGCCGACCGTTCCTTTGATACGTACGGTCGCGTTCTCGCTTTCGACTCGCACGTTCATGCCGTCCGGCACGAGCAGCACGTAGTCGATGGTCGTTTGATCGTTCCAGTCGACGCGTTTGCCGTCCACGGAAGCCTTCAGCGTAAGGCGGCCATCCTGGACGTCTTGATCGATCTGGACGGCATCGCGTTTGCGATTGGCGCGATCCTCGTCCCGAGCGGTCGCCGTAATCGTATAACGCAAGCGGACCGTGGCGTCCTCCGAGCGACTGACCGTGATCCGTCCTTCTACGACGCTGGCTAATGACACTTCCGCGAGGTTATCCCGAGGGATCGCCAGTTCCTTCTCGGCCGTAGCGACGGCTTCGCGCCGCGAAGCGTCGCGCGCATCCGTCTTTCGCTCGTTCAAGAACGGCTTGCCGAATTGCTCGAACGGCTCCGCTTTACTCTTCCAGATGTCGGCGATCATGAGGCAGAATAGCGCCGCGACGGAGAGGAGGAGAAGCGTTCTTTTCTTGCGAAACATGCGGCTCACACCTCCACCTCCTTCTCGAAGATATAACCGTTCAGCCACGCCAACGCCGCGCCGAGTAACGCAAGACCGATGAACGGACCCGAGTTGAAGTACACCATATCAAGCTCGTTTCCTCCGAATATGATCTCCGGCGTCCACCGCAGGGCGTCCGACAGCAGCGGGTTGATCCGCAGGATCAGCCATAGCGCCGCGAAGAAAGAGGCGAACACCACGAGCCACTTGAATCTGGCGACCAACTGCCCGCACAGGAATGCGAATTGGACGACGATGATGAACAGCGCGACGAAGAACAAATACATCCATAGCGAGTTTGCCGCCAAGCTGAAGAGCGTAGGGAATGCGTCTACGGCTTGATCGTCCGCGTTGAGCTCCCGCCATTGGGACGGAAGCAGCGTCGCGGCGAAACTGCCGGCGATCCACGCGCTCGTCGCAACGAGCAGAGCCAGCGAAGCGGAGAGCTTCGCAGCCAACACCTTCCACCCGCGAACGGGAAGAGACAGCAATAGATAAACCGAGTTCGATCTCCACTCGGAGTGAAGCTGGTAATATCCCATACCGACCGCGAGCGCTCCCGCGAACAGGTAAGGGAGGAGCAAGGTGAACGCGGGGATGAGATTCTGGTCCCAATCGTCCTTCTTGTACAGGAAGAGCAGGTGCAGCAGCAGTACGGCCGCGCAGAACACGACGTATAGCGGCAGCGAGGCGCGTACCTCTTTCAGGAACAATTTGCGAAATGCCATCTACGCGTACACCTTCTCCCATATGTTCTCGAGCGAACAGCCGTATTCCGACCGCAGATTGTCCGCCGTATCGTGAATGTGCACGCACCCGTCCCGCAGGAAAATAACGTCGTCCAGCATCGGCTCCGAGTCTTTCACGGAATGCGTGGAGAGCACGATCGTCTGTTCATCCGTCCGAAACTCGCGGATAATCGAGCGGATGATCGCGGAGCGCGACGACGGATCGATGCCCGAGAACGGTTCGTCAAGCAGCACGAGAGGCACGTTGCGCGACAGCGCCGCTATCAGCTTCAGCCGGGCGCGCATCCCCTTGGACAGATTGCGTACTTTCTGTTTCGGGTCAAGCTCCATCGCGTCCAGCATTTGCGCGGCTTTGTCCGCTTCCCAATCGCGATAGAACGAAGCGACGAAGCTGAGCGTTTCCTTGACCGTCATCCAGTTATAGAGATGATCGATCTCGGGCAAGTACGCGATGTGCGCCTTGTTGCGAACGTCGGGCTCGCGTCCGTTCACGCGGATCTGGCCGGAGGTCGGATAGATGAGCCCGGCGAGCATCTTCAGCAGCGTCGACTTGCCGCTGCCGTTCGGACCGAGCAGGCCGACGATGGTACCTTGCTTGATCCGGAGGTCGATGCCTCGGAGGGCATGCTTCAGCAAATACCGTTTATGCACTCCCGTCAACTCGATAATGTTCGGTTGCATATGTTCCGTAACGTCGGTCATCGTCTATCCCTCCTCCTTGTATAGCTGTCCGCGCAACAGGCGCTCGGTCTCGTCCGGCGCGATGCCGAGCTCGCGCATCTCCTCGATGAATTGCCGAATCGCGGCTTGAGCCATTTCCGTTCGAATATTTTGCAGCAGCGCCGGATCGTTCCGGATGAACGTACCTTGGCCGCGGAGCGTCTCGGTCAGTCCTTCGCGCTCCATCTCTTGGTACGCACGCTGTACCGTATTCGGGTTTACTTGAGACATTTGCGCCCTCTCCTTGTGCGAAGGGATTTTGTCGCCGGGCGAAAGCTCGCCTCTGGCGAGCGCCTTCTTGACCTCGTCGACCATCTGCTGATAGATCGGTTTGGGACTGTCGAAGTTCAGCTGCACGTACGATCCTCCTTCTCGACCGCGAACCAGTGCACTATTTGACTAGTGCACTATAAACATTATTTGCATTTCCGTCCGTTGTCAATCTATTTTTCCGAACAACCAAATAGATAGAGGTGAGAACAAGGGATTTGTCGAATAGTGTCGAATATAAAAGGAAGCGATCTTTACGGCATTCCCACACATCAGGAGGCAATCATCGTGTCTATTCGCACCAAGCTCGCGCTGCTCATTACGCTCGTCGTCACGATCGTGCTTTCCTTGAACATATCGGCCTATTATTACTCCACGAAACGCGACATGCAGGAGAACGCTCGCCAGCAAATGCTCGATATCGCGATGCAGATCAGCGCTTCGGTGCAGTCGACGCAAGAGTTTCGCGGGCACATGGAAGACAGTATGTCCGAGAACATACGGCTGGCCGCGATCGCCGCGCTGCGGAAGCTTGATCCCCGCGCCGACAACGTGACGAACGAACAGCTCGTCCAGCTTAGCAAGGAGCTCGGAGTCGAGGGCATTACGCTATGGCAAAGGCTCCAAGGCGGCGACGTCGTCGTCCGGAGGTCGTCCAGTCCCGAGGAGATCGGCATGAGCTCCAAGTCATGGAGCTATTGGTTTACCGCGTTCAATGAGTTATTCGATCACCATAACGTGCTCACCGTAGCGGAAGGCGAACGCTCGGAGCATTTCTGGTCGGGTCCGATCAACTTCGCGTCGTCCGATCCATCCCGAATTTACAAGTGGGGCAACTATTACGACGGCACGACGGATTACATCATCAATCCGTTCGTAGACGGCACATCCGTGCTTGATTTCGAAGAAAAAAGCGGCACGAACGCCGTCATAAGGACGATACTAAGCAGCAATCCGGACATTCTCGAGATTACCGGCATCGATCCGGAGTTTTTCGGCAAGCCGATTATCTGGAAGAGAAAGCAAGGTCAGTTGATCCAGAACCTCGACGTTCGGCCGATCCCGTTCGGAACTTACGAGCTGAACAGCGAAGCGGACGACGTCTTGAACGTCCAACATTCGATCGAGCAAGGCTCGCTCGTATCGTCGAACGAGACGGTGACGATTACCGGGCCTGACGGCAAGTCGACCAAGAGGAATATTATGAAGAGCTTTCTGCCGATCCAGCGGGACAAAACCTACGTCGTCAGCGTCAGCTTCGACCGCAGCAGCATCGATGACGCGCTTCGTCGTCAGCTGGCGATCCACTCTTCGATATCGTTCGTTCTCATTGTCGTGACGTTGATCGCCAGCTATATTTTGTCGGGATTCCTCGTGCAGACACTGAACCGAATCGTGCGCAAAGTGAACGAGATCTCCGCGGGTAAGTTCGGATCGACCATTGCCGTGAAGCGGATGGACGAGCTTGGGATGCTCGCCTCGCGAGTGAACCTGATGTCCGGCAATCTGCAGCACTATACGGATCAGATCAAGGATCACGCCGAAGAGCTGCGCAGCATGAAGGAGTACTTGGAATCGTTCGTCGGCAATACGTCCGATGCGATCCACGTCACCGACCTGAATGGCGTCGTACTGAGCGTGAACAAAGCGTTCGAAGCGATGTTCGGCTGGCAAGCGTCCGATCTCGCGGGGGAACGTCTTGATAACATTCCCGAAGATCTCAAGGCGGAGGCCGCGGACATCGAAACCCGCGTACTTCGGGGAGAGCCTGTCGCCGACTTCGAGACGGTCCGACTCGGCAAGGACGGGCAGCCGATCGACCTGAGCGTGACCGTATCGGGTATCCGCGATAAGCACGGCGCGATCATCTCCATCGCGACCATCTCGAGGAATATTACGGCTAGGAAGCAGACGGAAGAAGTCATTCGCCGGTCCGAGAAGCTCAGCATCGTCGGACAGCTCGCGGCCGGCGTCGCCCATGAAATTCGCAATCCGCTTACGACGTTGCACGGCTTCGTCCAGCTGATGAAGCATAAGCCGTTGTCCTCCGCCCATATCGATCTCATGATATCGGAGCTCGACCGGATCAACTTCATCGTGAGCGAGTTTCTGGTCTTGTCCAAGCCGCAGGTCAACCGTTTCAGACCCGCCGATCTGAAGGAAATCGTCAGCGATCTGCTCCTTTTCTTGGATTCCCAAGCGAACATGAGCAACGTGCAATTCCAAACTTCGTTCCCCGAAGCGCCGATACCGCAACTGATTTGCGAGCCGATCCAGTTGAAGCAGGTCCTTCTCAATATCCTGAAAAACGCAATGGAAGCGATGGAGGGAGGAGGCGTGGTCCGAATCGAGCTGCTGCATGAAGAGGGCGAGTGCCTTACCATAAGGGTTACGGACGAGGGCTGCGGCATCGCGCCGGAGGAGTTGCATCGCCTTGGCGAACCGTTCTTCACCAAGAAATCGACCGGCAACGGGCTTGGTCTCATGGTCAGTCAGCAGATTATCTCCAACCATAAGGGGACGATCAAGTTCCGAAGCGAGCTTGGAGTCGGCACGAGCGTAGAAATGCGCTTGCCGCTCGGCGGGCCGCAGCAAGCCGAATAGAATGTTCCAGGTACCCCCTCCGTATGATGGTTTATGTAAGATCACGGAGGGGGTTCAGTTATGTCCATGTTCAAACGCATGCTCGCGAATGTCGGGATCGGCGCCGCCAGAGTCGATCTGATCCTTCGGGAACCAACGGTAACGGCGGGAGATACGATAACCGGCGTCGTCCGAATTCAAGGAGGCCGCGTCGATCAGCAGGTCGAAGACGTCTACGCGTATGTGAAGACCCGTTATCTTAAAGACGTGAATCACAACCCAATGTACGTGGACGCGACGATCGCCGCTATCCTGCTCGCCGGCAAGTTCACCGTTGAGGCGGAGCGGGAGTATGAATTTCCGGTCGCTTTCCGTCTTCCTCCTTATACGCCTGCCACGATGGGGGGAACGCAGGTGTGGATTCGCACCGGAATGGAAATCAACGAAGCCATCGACCCGAAGGACGAGGATTATCTGCAAGTGACGCCGCACCCTTATACGGCCGTTGTTCTGGAAGCTGCGGAGCGGTTAGGATTCCGTCTTCGGGATGCAAGCTGCGTCCACGCGCCCTATCACGGAATAGCGAAGGGAATGCCGTTCGTTCAGGAATTCGAATTCCGTCCTTCGCTAGAGCGATGGAGCCGGCTGGACGAACTGCAGATCGTCTGCTATCCTGACGACGACGGGGTCGGCTTGCTCTTGCAGATCGACCGCCAAGCTCGCGGTTTCGCCGGCTTGTTCGCGGAAGTGGCGGACACGGACGAAGAGCGTTACGCCAGGCTGCGCTTCAAGCGCGAACAGCTGGCCGCCGGTCCGGATATCGTCGCCGCTTGGATAGAAGAGAAGGTTCGCAAATACGTTTAACGACACGCAGATACGCTGGGGGAATTTATTTCATGATCGGCAATGCCAAGAAGTTAGCGGCGGAGAAGGCCGTCGAATTCGTACAGGACGGAATGATCGTAGGATTGGGGACGGGATCGACTTCGTTCTTCGCCATCCACGGAATTGCCGAACGGATGAAGCAGGAGGGGCTGAAGATTCGAGCCGTATCCAGCTCCAAGAGCTCGGAGGAACTGGCTCTGCAACTGGGTATTCCGTTGATCCCGTTCGCAGAGATCGATTCGATCGATCTGACGATCGACGGCGCGGACGAGGTGGATGGGGAGTTCAATCTCATCAAAGGCGGGGGCGGCGCACTGCTGAGAGAGAAGATCCTCGCGTCGAACAGCCGGAGGTTTATCGTTATCGTCGACGAATCCAAGGTCGTGAAGCGGCTGGGTAAGTTCCCGCTGCCGGTCGAGATCGTTCCTTTCGCGGCGGAGCTGACGATCAGGAATTTGAGCAAGCTTGCGTGCACGCCTACGGTCAGGATGGCTGACGGCAAGCCGTTCCTAACGGACAACGGCAATTGGATCGTCGATTGCCATTTCGGCGAGATTGCCGATCCTGCCTCGCTGGGTAGGCAGCTTAAAGCGATCGCCGGCGTCGTGGAACACGGTTTGTTCCTAGGAATGACCGACACCGTCGCGGTCGGGCATATGGACGGCACCTCAAGGTTTCTGTAAACGTCTTTAAGTGGGATTCCGCAGGTCAATCAGTCTCGTTGCTGGTTGACCTTTTTTGCGTGCGGGGGCGTTTGTGTGTTTTTTCGTATTTTGTATGTTTTATCGTTCAACCTATTTCGAGGTGATATAATAGTTTCAATTATTATCCAGACGTTCAGTTACGTGTTGTCTATCAAGATTTTACGGTGAGTTGAGGTACAGACATGAACCGAACAACGACTATCTACATCACAAGGCACGGACAAACCGAGTGGAACACGCAGAAGAAGTTCCAAGGCCACAACGATTCGCCGCTTACGGAGCTCGGCGTTAAACAAGCCGAGTGGTTAGGAGAATCGCTTCGCGACACCGTCTTCGATCGGATTTATTCCAGCTCAAGTCCAAGAGCGGTCAGGACGGCGGAGATTGTGGCGGGAGGAAGAGGAGTCTCTATCGAGGCTTGCGACGAGTTCAAGGAGATTAATCTGGGGATATGGGAAGGCATGGAGCAAGGCGAAGCCGAGCGTGCATACCCGGAGCAACTCCATAATTTCTGGAAGGACCCGGAGGCTTTCCGCATCCCGAATGGCGAGACGTTCCGGGACGTATCCGAGCGGGCGATTCGCAAGCTGCTTCGGATCGTAACGGAGAGCTCCGGCCAGTCCATTCTCGTCGTTACTCATACCGTCGTCGTGAAGCTGATCATGGCTTATTTTGAGCAACGCGATTGGAAGGATATATGGAATCTGCCGTACATTCACCCGACTTGCTTGTGCAAGGTCGAAGTGAATGGCGACGGTCATACGATCGTTCTGCACGGCGATATTAGCCACTATAAAGAAGCGGCAACGGAAAGCTGAGCGAGGAGGGCGCAGATGTATATTCCTAAGCATTTTGTAGTCGAGGACCAAGAGGCGATCTATGATTTTATCGATCATCACGGGTTCGGTATTCTGTTCTCTACGCACGACGGAAGACCGGTCGCGTCGCATCTTCCGTTCGAGTTGAAGCGGGACGAGGGATGCCTCTATGGTCACTTTGCGAGAGCGAACGAGCAGTGGCAAGAGATTGCGAATCAGGAAGCCCTCATCGTCTTCCATGGCCCGCATGCTTATATTTCGTCCTCCTGGTACGAGACGAACCAGAGCGTTCCCACTTGGAACTATGTGGCGGTTCATGCTTATGGACGAATTGAGTTGATCGAGGACGGGCAGGAGGTTATGCGCTCGCTTAAGCGGCTGGTCGAGAAATATGAACAACCGAACAGCTCGTACAAGCTTGACGAGTCGAACCGGGAGTTCGCGGAGAAGCTCTCCCGAGGCATTGTCGCGTTCCGAATGAAGATCGACCGGCTAGAGGGCAAATGGAAGCTGAGCCAGAATCATTCGGAAGACCGGAAGCGGAGCATCATAGCTCATCTTGAACAATCTCAGAGTGAGGATGCGAGAGGAATCGCCGAAATGATGAAAGGAAAGCGGGTGTAACCATGGGAGTAGTTGTAGGCTTTACGGGGATATTTCTACTACCGCTGATCAGTTTTCTTTTCATCGTTGTTTTGTTTAGAGGGATCAAGAAGATTGTACAGTCCAAGGGATATGGCGTTGAGCTCTTTTGGAGCGGGCTTCTATTCTCGATCATCGTTTCTACGATAAGCTGGTCCATCTTTCTCACGGAAAATTAATAATCGAGGTGCCGAATGCGGAGCAGAACGAGTAACGTCATATTATTCATTATTAGCGGAATACCTTTACTAGCCTACCCGATCGTGCTGATCGCCAACATTATGCAACTGGCGGGAGAGCGTACCGACGAAGACGCGCTATTAAGCTTAATCGTATATGGCTTTATTCTGGCGAGCAGTACGTACGTGATTACTTATGTCGCTAGTCTAATTGCATATATCGTACGGAAGAAACGCAGTCGATTAGTCGTTCTTCTCCCCTATTTTCATCTGCTAGCCGTGGTCGTTCTATTCGTGGTGTGGGACAATTACTGAATAGCGAGGGGCGAACGATGTTGAGCAAGAAGGTCGATTATAAAAAGGACTTCAAGCAGCTTTACGTGCCCGGAACGTCGCCGCAGATCGTGGACGTGCCGACGATTCGGTTCATGATGATCGACGGTTCCGGGGATCCCAACGGCGAGGCATTCGCTAAGGCGACGGAAGCGTTGTACAGCTTGAGTTATGCGGTGAGAATGTCTTACAAAAGCAACGATGTGCCTGCGGGATACTACGAATATACGGTTTTCCCGCTTGAGGGCGTATGGGACTTGCTCGACCGATCGAAGCCCACAACGGACAAAAGCAATTTCAAGTATACGATTATGATCCGGCAGCCCGATTTTCTGACGGAACAGGGGTTCGAGCGGTTTCGGGAACAGACGATGAAGAAAAAGCCGAATCCATACCTCGAGAAAGTCCGGTTCGAGCAAGCGACGGATGGGTTAAGCTGCCAAATGATGCATCTCGGAAGCTTCGACGACGAACCGGCCAGCTTCGCGCGCATGGAAGCGTACTGCGCGGAGCATGGATATACTCGCGCGAGCAAAATCCACCGGGAAATCTACTTGTCCGATCCCCGGAAGACGGAAGCCGCAAAGCTGAGAACGGTGTTAAGGTTTCCTGTAATCGGCGGGTAAAGGTCCTGCTGACAATTGATTAGAAACAAAGACTAGTCCATCCTTGCAACTTCAGGGATGGACTAGTCTTTGTAGATATCTCCGCGTGGGCCGATTTTAATGATATAGATCATAAGCATTTCATTTTCAACTGAGTACACTACTCGATAAGAGGCAATTCTAAGCCGATAATAATCATTGTCAGTACCCTTTAATCGTTTGATATCAAGCTCTGGGTGAAAAGGATCTTCAGATAAAACCTGCAAAATGTTGGTGATTCTAGTTCTCGTTGATTTGTCTAGTTTTTGTAGATATTTTAAAGCAACCTTATCTATCTCAATTGAGTAGATCATCTATAACGTCCTTGAGCTTTATGCCTTCACCTCGGGCAAAGGACTCTTTAGCTCTCATAATATTTTGCATATCCACTTCAGTTACTGGTTCATCATCCCATGGGATATGCCGGTCTGCTTTGCGAACCAGATTTTTGAGGAAGTCAGCAGCCAATGGAAGGTCATCATCGGATAGCTGTTGAATTAATTGATTTAATTCATCTTTAGTAACAGCCATTGAACTCAACTCCTTTCAAGAACGTGCATTTCCATTATAACACCAATAACGTGAATGCAGGAGATCCCCGAATCGTTTTGGGGATCTCTTTCGCATTTACAAACCTACCAGCCTACCGCTGACGCACCATGAAAAACTCGCAGTCCCGACGCGAATGGTAGCTGATCTCGCTGACGCTGGATTGCACGACGACGGTGTTGTCGTCGAATCGGATGATGGTGCCGCCGGAATCGATCAGATGATCGTTCTGGAACACGCGTATAGAACCGTGCTGCCGGGCAGCCTCCTCGAATTCTCGGTCTGTCTCTAATCGTATGCTTAGGGCCATTCGCTCGTCCACTCCTTCATGCTCCTTATCATAGCACAATGGCAGGGAGGGACGCCGCGAAGGATCCTGTATGGGGCCTCCCCCGCGCTTGGGTTTCGAGCTCCGTCCCGAGCCGTCTCCCGAATCCCAGATTCCGCCGCCGCGCAGCGGCTTCGACTTCTTCATCGGTTCTCCGGCCTACTTGCCCGCAGCGGCGATCTGCGTCTTCGTCTTCGCGATGACCGTCGCGATCTTCTTCTCGGCGTCCAGAACTTCCCGCTGCTTGTCCGCGACCTGCTTCGCGAGCGAGGCCAGCGTATCCAGAGCGTTCAGAGAGCTGCGCGTCTCGCTCTTCTTGATCGCGTATTTAAAGTCGGTCCAGACGGCCGACTGGCTCTTGCGCGGCAGGGCGGCGGCGCTGTTCAGGGATTTGATCTTCACCTTGAGCTTATCGGTCTCGCCGAGCGTATCTCTGGCGGCTTTGATCTTGGCGGCGGCAGCGGCTTTGGCGTTCTTCAGTTCGGCTTCCTTCGCCCGAATCTTGTCCCGCGCGAGCTGGGTCGCGACTTTCATCGCATCGGCTTGAATGCGCAGCGCGTCGTTCAAGAGCTTGCTCTTAAGCTTCCGCACGATGGCAATCTGCTTATTGAGCGCGGTGTACTCGTCGAACAGCGGCTTGTACTTCGCCTTCATCTGCGCGACCTCGGCTTTCAGCTTATCCAGCTTGGCGCCGTCGATAGCCCGAATCTCCTTGCGCAGCGCGAGCAACGCCTGCTCGTTCGCATAGTGCTGCGTCTTGATCTGCGCCTTGAGCTGCAAGTCCTCGTTCAGCGATGCTTGCAACGCGGGATATAGCTGCTTCAGCTTGGCAGCCGATCCGGCGTCCGCGGCCTTGACGGTCTTGTCGAAGTCGGCTTTGACCGGCGCGGTCAGCTCGATGGCGGCTGCCTGAATCGCGGCCGGCGCGGCGCTCCATACGGATGCCGCGAACAGCAGCAATAGGACGCTACGACACATTGTAACCATGTAAATCCCTCCTAGTTAGAATTGAATCTCCGAATCCGGACAACAAAAAAAGCACCTGCAAGAAAGGCGTATCAACGCCTTATCTTACGGGTGCTTCCTGACGTAAGTGGTCCGAATTCGGTTATGTGCGTTCACTATACCAAGGCTTGGAAAAGCTGTCAAGCGAACAGTCGGTACCCCCTGAAATCTTCCTCTTCGTCCGAAAAGTATATCTATGTTCCCGGTACATAGAGTAGATAGCGGAGGTGCGAACGATGCTCAAATACAAGCGGGTGTTGATCAAGCTAAGCGGCGGCGCCGTCGCGGGCAACGGCGAATTCGGCTTCGATCCCGATAGATTGGAGCATATCGCGAGCGAAATTCTGGCCGTCGTCAGATTGGGCGTCGAAGTGTGCCTCGTCGTCGGGGGCGGCAATATTTTTCGCGGGAGCATGGCGTCTTCTTGGGGGATCGAAAGGGCGGAAGCGGACAGTATCGGCACGCTCGCGACGGTCATCAACAGCCTCATGCTCCGCGGCGTGCTGAAAGCGAGGACGGACAGGGAAGTGCGCGTCATGACCGCCTTGCCGGTCAGCGCCGTCGCCGAGCCATACATACGGTTAAGAGCGGTTCATCATCTGGAAAAAGGGTACATCGTGATCTTCGCGGGAGGCAACGGACAGCCGTTCGTCACGACGGACTATCCTTCGGTGCAGCGGGCGATCGAGGTGAGATGCGCCGCGCTGCTCGTGGCGAAGCAAGGGGTGGACGGCGTGCTGAGCGCCGATCCGAAGGCGAACCCGAACGCTCGCAAGTTCAAGTCGCTGCATTACAACGACGTGCTTCAGCGCGACTTAACGGTCATGGACCAGTCGGCGTTCATTCTGGCGCGGGATTTCGGCTTGCCGATTCACGTGTTCAACTTCGATAAGCCGGGAGCGATGAAGGCGATCTGCGAAGGGAGCGTCGAGGGTACGATCATTAGCCGAGACTCCGTTCTGGCGCTGGACGAAGCTTAGCGCGGCTAGAATAGCAGGGTCTGCTCCTCGATGCACTCGGGCGTATCGTTCTTCACGTTGCCGACGATCTTGGATACGGGATACGCCCGCATCGCCGCGGCGTCGTAAGGGCGCAGCAGGCTCGTGAGCCCCGCCGCATCCGTGTTGCCGCGATCCAACCAGTACGCTTCGTCCTCCGGCCGCACGATAACGGGCATTCGGTCGTGAATGTCCGCCATCAGCTCGTTCGGCGTCGTCGTGATGATCGTGCAGGTGCTTATTTTGCGCCCGTCCGGGGCGACCCATGTATCGTACAAAGCGGCCATCGAGAAGATGCCGCCGTCCTTCATCGTAATCCGCATCGGTTGCTTGCCGCCCCCGGCTTGCTTCCACTCGTAGAAGCCGTCGGCTGGCACTAGCGCTCTTTTCCGCCCAACCAATTCTCTGAAAGAGGGCTTCTCCAGCAGCGTCTCCGCCCGCGCGTTAATCATCTTCGAGCCGATCTTATCGTCGGAGGCCCATGAAGGGACAAGCCCCCAGCGAAGCTCGCCGAGCCTGTTCTTCTCCCCGTCGTTCACGACCGCCAGCACCTGCTGCATCGGCGCGACGTTGTAGCGGGGCGTATGATACCGATTCGTCGGCAAATCGCTGAGGTACCTCAGCATTAACTCCTCGATGGACACCACGATCGTATATCGTCCGCACATGAGAATCCTCCTCGATAAATGAATCTTCGTCAGGCTCGAACGAACTCGCCCTTATTTTTTCAGTATAAGCCTGTCCACCCAAAAAATAAATGTGGATAAAGGAACATCCGTTCGCATATAATGATTAACACGAACACTCGTTCGTAGAATTTATGCGAACATGGACGATAAGGGAGAGGATCGATGAAACCGCCTGTGCTAAGCAAAGACGAGCTGCGCTTGGTGAAGGACGCGATTATCATTCCCGTCATGCTGGACTATCTCCAGAGCGACATCGATACGGCCCGCAAGGCGGGATTTAAGCTGGATTTGATACTCGTGCGCGGCTTGCAGAAGGTGCTGGACGATCTGATTAACGAGCATTACGAATTACGCAAAGCGCTCAGGGAGCGCGGCATTAAGCTGTTTCCGGAGAAGCGGACGCGGGCGGGCGTGGAGGCCGCGTATTTGTGCCGGGGGTACGAGCATCAGTTGACGTTGCTGTGGGGAACGCTGCGGACCGAGGCGCTGAGGAAGGCGAGCGAATATACCGGAGTTAAGCTAACGGACGGGTGATGGACACGAATGGGTAAAAGCAAAAGCGCGGAGCGCATCATTATGCTGGCGGATTGCCAAAGCTTCTACGCCTCGGTGGAGAAGGCGGCGAATCCGCAATACGCGAACAAGCCGCTCGTCGTCGCGGGCGATCCCGAGCGCCGCAGCGGCATTATTCTGGCGGCGTGCCCGCTGGCCAAGGCGTTCGGGGTGACGACGGCGGAGACGGTGCGCGAGGCGGTGGCCAAATGCCCGGATCTCGTCATTATTCGGCCTCGGATGCAGATGTATATCGATATTTCGATGCAGATTACGGATATTTACCGCGCGTTCAGCGACCTGGTGGAGCCGTACTCGAT
Source organism: Bacillota bacterium (assembly GCA_023460795.1). GTDB lineage: Bacteria > Bacillota > Bacilli > Paenibacillales > Paenibacillaceae > Cohnella. The sequence goes on from JAEWPC010000035.1 coordinate 81,230, forward strand.
CGACGAGCAGTTCATTGACGTGACGGGCAGCCAGAAGCTGTTCGGCACCCCGCTCGAGATCGCGCAGGCGATCCAAGATCAGGTGCGGAGCGAGACGGGAATCTATACGCGGGTTGGCATCAGCTATTCCAAGGTGACGGCGAAGATGGCTTGCGACCTATGGGCGAAGAAAAACGATACCGGGCTGTTCGTGCTGCGGAAGGAGGATTTGCAGGAGAAGCTGTGGCCGATGCCGATCAACAAGATGTTCATGGTCGGGAGCCGGATGACGGCGCATTTTTCGGCGATGGGCATGCCGACGATCGGCCATGTCGCGCGCACGCCGCTGCCCGAGCTGAAGCGGCTCATGCGCCGCAAATTCAAGAAGAACTGCGACATCGACGCGGAGCTGTACTGGCGGCTCGCCAACGGCAAGGACGATAGTCCTGTCAGCCCGTATACGCACAAGACGCCGCCGAAGAGCGTCGGCCATCAGATGACGCTGCCGCGGGACTACCGGACGATGGAGGAGCTGAAGGTCGTGCTTCTCGAGCTGACCGAGCTCGTATGCAGGCGTTGCCGAGGGCTCGGCTTCATGGGGTTCGTCGTGTCGGTCGGGTGCCAGGGAGCGGACTTTGACCGTCCGACCGGCTTCTACAGGCAGTCCAAGATGCCGGAGCCGACGAACGTGACGAACCATGTGTACAAGGCGGCGGCCCTGCTGTTCGAGCGGCATTGGGGCGGCGAGCCGGTGCGCAAGGTCGCGGTCGGACTCACCCAATTGTCCGGCGAGGAGGAGTACCAGCTGTCGCTGTTCGACGAGCGGGACCGGTTCCGCATGCTGGAGCGGGCGACGGACGCGCTGAAGGATAAATACGGCAGCACCGCGATCATGAGAGCCGTCTCGAAGACGGCCGCGGGGCAAGCCGAGGATAGAGCCGGCAAGATCGGAGGGCATTATAGATGACGAAGAAGCTCGAGAATAACGGACTATGGGAGTCGAGCCGCATGATGCTGCCCGAGCACAAGGAACGCATTATCGAGATGAACAACCGGCCCGAGCGCCGGACGAAACCCGTGTTGGACCCGCAGCGGTGGGAGGAGATCAACGAGCGGCTCAGCGTAGCTTGCCGGACGGGCGAGGAGATCGAGCTGCTGCTCTGGGAGCCGGAAGCCGACCGGACGGTCAGAGGGGCGATCGTGAAGCTGGATTTGCTGTCTTATCGGATTTTCATCGGCGGGCAGTGGGTGAAGCTGGCGAGTATCATGGAGGTGCGGGGGTAGACCCAGCATAAACGCATGCACAAATAACTTTCTTCTATTCGGCACTTATTAGAATCCGCCGAATTCGCTACAATGAGAAGGCAGGCTTCAGGATATAGAACGAAATCACATGGCGAGGTGGAATGAACATGAACTACAGAATGTTGGGTCGGACGGGACTGAGCGTGTCGGAGATCGGATACGGCGCTTGGGGAATCGGCAAATCCAGCTGGGTCGGGGCGAATGACGACGAATCTTTGCGCGCGCTGCAACGCGCGCTCGAGTTGGGGCTTAACTTCATCGATACGGCGCTGGGCTACGGGAACGGTCATAGCGAGCAACTGGTCGGTCAAGCAGTCAGATCGCAAACGCAACGCATTTACGTCGCGACCAAGATTCCGCCCAAAAATCTCAAATGGCCGGCTCCGTCCGGAATTTCGGTAAACGATGCGTTCCCGGGGGACCATGTCGTCTCCTGCACGGAACAGAGTCTTCGAAACCTTGGACTGGAGACGATTGACGTGCAGCAATTCCATGTCTGGTCCGACGAGTGGGTCGGACAAGGCGACTGGCTGGAAGCGGTGCAGAAGCTGAAGGATCAAGGAAAAATTCGTTATTTCGGCGTATCGATCAACGACCATCAGGCGAGCAACGCGATCAAGCTGATCGAGACCGGCGTCGTGGATACCGTGCAGGTGATATACAACATTTTCGACCAAAGCCCGGAAGACGGGCTGCTGCAGGCTTGCCAGAAGCACAACGTCGGCGTCATCGTCCGGGTCGCGCTGGACGAGGGCGGACTGACGGGCAAAGTGACGCCGGACACGACGTTCGACGAGGGCGACTTCCGCAATGGTTACTTCCGCGGCGACCGAAAACGGGAAGTGTACGATCGGGTGCAGGCGATTGCGGCGGATCTGGGCATCTCCACGGATGCCATGGCGGAGACTGCCCTGCGGTTCGTACTGAGCCATCCCGCCGTTTCGACGGTCATTCCGGGCATGCGAACGATCCGCAACGTGGAGCGCAACATGCTGGTGGGAGACGGACGCGGGCTGCCCGAGGAGCAGCTTGCCAAGCTCCGGTCGCATCGCTGGGATCGCAACTTCTATCAATCCTGAGGATTCGGCGCGGGATATCGAGAGCATTCATTCCTGTAGGGAAATGGGTGCTCTATTTTTTAGCCTTTGCAGGTGTTTGGTGCACTAGGCTAACGTATCGCGATCCAAGGCATCTTCCCTTACAATAAAGAGCAGGATCAACATACAAGGGGGAGCTGGTGCGGCTTGTCGTTCAAAATCGATCATTACAATGGCGCGCTTCCTTATCGGGATGAACCTGATCTTTACCTTTCCTTCTGGGGGAAGGAGAATTGCGTCCCAGGGCACGCCGTCGGTCCCGGCATTCGCGATCTTTACAAGATCCATTTTATCCATAAGGGCACAGGGGTGGTCAGAGTCGGGGGACATACGTATACGTTAACCGCCGGACAAGCTTTTCTCATCTATCCCAAAGTCGTGACCTACTACGAGGCGGATCAAGAAGATCCGTGGACGTACTCTTGGATGGCTTTCCAAGGCGTTCAAGTCCCTCGCATTCTCGCGCAAACGCGGCTGCTGCCGGAGCGGCCGGTCTTTCCGATGGACACCAAAATGATGCCCGGGTTATTCGATGCGCTGACCGAGACGTTGAACGGTTACGTTAATCCGGAGCTGCGTCTCACGGCTATTTTATACGGATTCATGTCCTTGTTAACCGAGATCGTCCCCGTATCTTCGCAAATGAATTCGCCGCATCCCAAGCAAGACAGCTACGTCCACCAAAGCCTCGAATTCATCCATTGCCATTACTGCGAGCCGATCACCGTGCAACAATTGGCGGCTCATCTGGGCTTGGATCGCAAATACTTGTCCTCCTTGTTCAAAGAATCGGTCGGCGTCTCGCCGCAGCAATATCTCCTTCGCTATCGCATGGATAAGGCCGGCGAATTGCTGCTAAGCGGCCGATACCGGGTGGGGGAAGTGGCTAGATCGGTGGGTTACCAGGACGCGCTGCTATTCTCGAGAATGTTCAAGAAAGCCAAGGGCCATTCTCCGAAGCAATGGATATCCGACAAGCCATAAAGAGACATTATGATATAAAATACACCCACGGTGACATAGGACTTATCCTCGGCTGCCTTTACAATAAGATTGAATTTACATGCGGGGAGATGGAGATATGAGTTACTTGGCGGATGCTACCAGGTACGACACAATGACATATAGACGAAGCGGACGAAGCGGATTGATGCTTCCGGCGATTTCGCTCGGCTTGTGGCACAATTTCGGCGGGATCAACGTGAAAGAGAATAGCCGGGCGATGATTCGGAGGGCTTTCGATTTAGGAATTACGCATTTCGACTTGGCTAACAATTACGGGCCTCCTCCGGGATCGGCAGAGGAGACCTTCGGTCAGATTCTGGAAGAAGATCTGGCGGCTCATCGGGACGAGATGATCATTTCAACCAAGGCAGGCTATTACATGTGGCCGGGACCGTACGGGGAATGGGGCTCGAAGAAGAACCTGATCGCCAGCTTGAATCAGAGCTTGAGAAGAATGAAGCTGGATTACGTCGATATTTTCTATCACCATCGCCCAGATCCGAACACGCCTCTGGAAGAAACGATGGCCGCGCTTGATCTGATCGTGCGTCAAGGGAAGGCGCTCTATGTCGGTCTTTCTAACTACAAACCCGAGGAGACGAAGGAAGCGGCGCGGATTCTAAGAAGTCTGGGCACGCCGTGCTTGATTCATCAACCTAAGTATTCGATGCTGGATCGTTGGATCGAGGACGGCCTGCAAGACGTGCTGAGCGAAGAGGGAATCGGTTCGATCGCCTTCTCTCCACTAGCCGGGGGACTCCTGACCGACCGCTATCTGAACGGAGTGCCGGAGGATTCGCGCGCGGCGGGGCCAAGCCCGTTCCTGAGCACGAACGCGATCTCTGAGGATGTCATCGGCAAAGTAAAGCGACTTAACGCGATTGCCGAGCAACGCGGGCAGAAGCTTTCCCAGATGGCGTTGTCCTGGGTGCTTCGCGAAGGCAAAGTGACGTCCGCCTTGATCGGCGCGAGTAAAGTCGGCCAGATCGAAGACGCGGTGGGCGCCGTGAACGCTCTCGATTTTTCCGCGGAAGAGCTGCGGCAGATCGATCAAATCCTGATGTAAGACGAATGGCGGCACAGGGTATCCCTGGCCGCCATTGTCACGTGGTATGCGATATAAAATTACTTGATCTCCAAGTAATCCAGGAAAGCGTCCCACTGCCCGGTATCGGTCGTGACGACGAGTTCGATCTGTTGATTGCCGGTTCCATGGCTGACGTTGCTGATCGTATAGACCGCGGGACTGCTTCCGCCGAAGTAGAAGCTCCCTTTCGTCACGCCGCCGATTCTTAAGTCGACTCTAGCCATGTTGGCATTGTTCGAGGCGCCGCGGAGGGAGAAGCTATGGGTGCCGCTCGTGAAGTTCTGCGTGAAGCTCACCTTATCGTTGTTGGCGTACAGAGCAACTCCGGTGAACGGCGAGCTGATATTGCCGGTGTACTGACCGCTCTTGGTCATGCGCTCGGCTTCGACTTTGGTCGTGCCGCCGGTTGGAGGAGGAGTCGTGCCGCCATCCGGAGCGACCGCTCGGCCGGTGCTCGTCGAGATCATGCCCGGGCACAGATTGCGGCTTCTGAGGTTCTGCGCGATCTGCGGAATCGCTTGGAGAGTCGTTTGGTATTGGTCGTGCATAAGGATCACGTCGCCGTTCTGCATCCTGCCTACGGCGGCAACGATCTGGGCGGTGGAGGCGCCGTTCCAGTCTTGGGAGTCGACGCTCCACAGCACTTCGGTCAGGCCGTTCTGCGCCTCGACGGATTTCAACGTCGCGTTCGTCTCTCCGTATGGCGGACGGAATAGCTTCGGCGCCGTGCCGGTTGCAGACTGGATCGCCTGCTGCGTTCGCGTAATTTCCGACGACATCTGCGCGCTGCTGAGCGTCGTCATATGCGGATGCGTGTAAGAATGATTGCCGATCCACATGCCCGCGGCCGCTTGGGCTTGCACCAGAGACGGGTAGTTCTGCGCGTTTTGCCCCAAGTTGAACATCGTCGCGCGCAGACCGTTCTGTTTCAGGGCGTTAAGAAGATTGGTCGTATTGCTCGGATTAGGTCCGTCGTCGAAGGTCAAGCCTACATAACCGGCGGAACAATCGGCCGCAAGAGCCACGTCGACGGACGCCGTGAGCGAGCCCGTAAACAAAGAAGCCGCGATAGCCAAGGTTGCCGTCCATTTGCCTGCTTTCGCTTTCAACATCATTACTACTCCTCCTTTTTGGTTGAACCGCATCTGGTCTGACTCGGATGCCAAACCGCCTGTTGTTGTTCGGGTTCCCACTTCCTTCCGATTTGATTGTACATAAGCGCAGATTAATAGCGCTTACATTTCCAATTTTAAAGAAGCTGGCAGAGAAAAGGTACGGGGCGAACTATAGCATTTACTGGATTATGTATATATTCTCCGCCGTATGGAACCTTTTCCTTATGAAGAGGCGCTAGGCGCACGGGAAAGGGTATAATACAGCTAAGACCGTTGGAGCAGGAGGATACGATGACGAACCCAGGGTGGAAGTTCGATAACAGCTACGCGAGGCTGCCGGAGGCCTTTTATACGAGGATGAACCCGGCTCCGGTGCGTTCGCCGAAATTGATCGTATTAAACGAAGCGTTGGCGCAGGATCTCGGGCTGGACGCCGAGGCGTTGAAGAGCGAAGATAGCGTCGCGGCGTTCGCCGGCAACCGGATTCCGGAGGGAGCCGAGCCGCTGGCCCAGGCTTACGCGGGGCATCAGTTCGGGTATTTCAACATGCTGGGGGACGGCAGGGCGCTGCTGCTCGGCGAACAGATCACTCCCCGAGGCGAGCGTGTGGATATTCAGCTGAAAGGCTCGGGCCCGACCCCGTACTCTCGCCGGGGAGACGGCCGGGCGGCGCTCGGACCGATGCTGCGGGAATACATCATCAGCGAAGCGATGCACGCGCTCGGCATCCCGACGACCCGCAGCTTGGCGGTCGTGACGACCGGCCAACCGATCCAGCGAGAGATCGAGCTGACGGGCGCGGTGCTGACGCGCACGGCAGCCAGCCACATCCGCGTGGGCACGTTCCAGTACGCGGCGCAGTGGGGCAGCGAAGAAGAGCTTCGCGCGCTGGCGGACTACACGATGGGGAGGCATTATCCGTACCTCGCGCTTGACGACGACCGCTATCTGAACTTCCTGCGGGAAGTGATCAAACGCCAGGCGGCGCTCATCGCGAAGTGGCAGCTCGTCGGCTTTATTCACGGCGTCATGAATACGGACAATATGGCTATCAGCGGCGAGACGATCGATTACGGCCCGTGCGCTTTCATGGACGCGTACGACCCGGCGACGGTGTTCAGCTCCATCGACTCCCAAGGGCGCTACGCTTACGGCAATCAACCGCCGATCGGCGGATGGAATCTCGCCAGATTCGCCGAAACGCTGCTGCCGCTGTTGCATGACGACGAGGAGCAGGCCATCAAGCTGGCCGAAGGCGCGCTGGCGGACTATGCTTCGCAATACAGCCGACACTGGCTCTCCGGCATGCGGGCGAAGCTGGGACTCGTGGGCGAAGAAGAGGAAGACCAGACCTTGATCGAGAACCTGCTTGCCATCATGGAGCAGGTAGGGGCTGACTTCACGAATACGTTCCGCGCGTTAACGCTAGGCAAGCCGGATGACGAGGCACTGTTCGGAAGCGCGGAGTTCGCCGAGTGGGAGGAGCGCTGGAAGGCGAGACTCGGCAGGCAGCAGGCGTCGCAGGCCGAATCGCAGCAGTTGATGCAGGGCAGCAATCCATCGGTTATCCCTCGCAACCATCGGGTAGAAGAGGCGCTGGAAGCGGCAGGCCGCGGGGATTACGGCGTAATGGAGCGTCTAGTTGCCGTGCTGGCCAGACCTTTCGATTACGAAGCGGACCAGTCCGACTACCGCTCGCTGCCGGCGGGTGCGGCACGTCCTTACCGGACATACTGCGGCACGTAAAACCTCGAAACTTGCGAGTATGATATAATGGACTGTAAACGCATTCAACATTCGTTTTCAGAAACCGATCACCTCGCCGGAAAGGGTGTTCCGCAATTGCGTATAAGAGCGATCATTACGGGCGCGACAGGTATGGTGGGCGAGGGCGTGCTTCACGAATGCTTGCTGCATCCGGAAGTCGAGCAGGTGCTCGTCCTCACCCGCAAGCCATGCGGCGTGTCGCATCCGAAGCTGAAGGAGATCGTGCACGGCGACTTCTACGACTTGTCCTCGATCGAGGATCAGCTTAGCGGATACAACGCCTGCTTCTTCTGCCTCGGCGTGTCGTCGATCGGCATGAAGGAAGCGGACTACCGCAAAGTAACGTACGATCTGACGATGCATGCAGCGCAGACGCTGTCCCGGCTGAACTCGAACATGATATTCTGCTACGTAACGGGAGCGGGAACGGACAGCACGGAGCGCGGGCGCAGCATGTGGGCGAGAGTGAAGGGCAAGACGGAGAACGATCTGCTCAAGCTTCCTTTTAAGCGGGCGTACATGTTCCGTCCCGGTTATATTCACCCGACCAAAGGGCTTAAGAACGTACACAAGTACGCCGTGTTCGTGACTTGGCTATACCCGCTGCTGCGACCGCTGTTCTCGAAGCACTTGGTCACGTTAAGGCAAGTCGGGCTCGCCATGATCCATGTCGCTCTGAAGGGCGACGGTCCGACCATCGTAAATCCGCAAGATATTCAAAGACTAGCGCGTCAATAGTCACCTTCGGAGGCCTATTCATGTACGAGAGATTGCTGCCGCCCATCCAAACCTACGTAGCAAGGGACGGAAGATCCTTATGTTATCGCCACTACCGCGCGGACAGCGACAAGCTGATCATTCTGCTGCACGGGATCTCGGAGGATGGACAATATTTGCACCCGCTCGCGGATTTCATCGCGAAACGGCAGTTAGCGCAAGTCATCGTGCCCGATCTGAGAGGGTACGGTTTGCATCCGATCCGCAGAGGCGACGTAGAATACGTGGGCCAGCACGATCATGACATCGAGGACTTGGCGGGATGGTTGGCGAAGAGCGAGCCGCAGGCAAGCAAGCTCATCTTGGCCGCCCATTCGGGCGGAGGCGGCAACGTGCTTCGCTTAGCGGACAAGCCGATTGCCGAGAAGATTAACGCCTATTTGCTTCTAGCTCCGGCGATACACCCGAAAGCGCCCATTAACTACGAGAAAAACCATATGAGCACGTCCCAGATCAATACGCCGAGACTAGCGATGTTATCGTTCATGAACAAGCTCGGCATCCGCTGGTTCAACCGACTGACCGTCATGCATAACGACAAACCGCCGGTTCGCCGGCATGGAAGAGAGACGCTCGAGCTTAGCTACCGTCTGCTGCAATCCCGGGCGCCGAGCGCCAAGTACGAGCGCAACTTGAAGGCGATGACCCAACCGACGCTCGTGCTCGTCGGAGAGAAGGAAGAAGTATTCGTTCCGGGACAGTACGCCCCGATGTTCGCCGAGCATAACGAGGCCCGCGTGAAGATGATCTTGGACGCCGATCATGACGGCATCCTGTCGAGCGAAGGGGCGTTCCGCGAGGTCGAGCAGTGGCTTCGGGAGCTGGCCTAGCATGTTGAAGCAGCTACAAGCTTGGGCAAGGCGGTTGAAGAAGCAGCTCTTCGTTCTCTATTACGCTTATCGGGATGCGCGTACGCCTGGATATGCCAAGCTATTGTCGGCCTGCGTGGTGGCGTATGCTTTCAGCCCAATCGATTTGATTCCCGATTTTGTGCCGATTCTAGGCTACTTGGATGACCTCATCTTGGTTCCGCTTGGCGTGAAGCTCGCATTGAGAATGACGCCTCCATCGGTACTGGATCAAGCCAGGGCAAGGGCGGAAGCCAGAATGGCCAGCGACAAACCGAAGAATTGGGTGGCTGCGACGATCATTGTTATGGTCTGGGCAGCCGTTGTTTTATCGGTTTGTCTGATTATTTTCTAAATTTCGTCCTCTACAGAAGAACGACCGAAAGGCGCGATATGCGTCTACCGGCCGTTCTTTTTTGCATTCTAGCCGTCTTTCGTCCAATCCGTATCGCCGCTTCTCTCATAAACTATCATCGATTTCGATCTAGTAAGGAGTGAACCAGAATGGCTATCCAATTATTCGTTCCAACGTTCCGAGTAGAGGAGTGCATCGAGGAAATCCGCCAATGCCTTGAGCTTGGGTGGACAGGCATCGGGTTCAAGACGGTGGAGTTCGAGAACGCATGGCGTGCCTACACGGGGCATAAGCATGCTCACTTCGTGAATTCGGCAACCGCCGGCCTGCATTTGGCCGTCAAAATACTAAAGCAAGTCCATGGTTGGCAGGACGGAGACGAGATCATCTCGACGCCGTTGACGTTCGTCTCTACCAATCATGCGATTCTCTACGAGAAAATGAAGGTCGTATTCGCGGACGTGGATGAGCAACTGTGCATGGACCCGGAAGATTTGGAACGGCGAATCGGGCCTCGGACGCGCGCGGTCATGTTCGTAGGACTGGGGGGCAACACGGGAAGGTATGCCGATATTGTCGCCATGTGCAGAAAACACCGCCTGCCGCTCATCCTGGACGCCGCGCATATGGCCGGCACTCGCCTTAATGGAGATACGCCGGGCATGGAGGCCAATGTTGCCGTCTATTCGTTCCAAGCCGTCAAAAATCTACCGACCGCCGATTCCGGCATGATCTGCTTCGCGGACGAGGAGCTGGACGGCATCTGCCGGAAATACACTTGGCTCGGCATTAACAAGGATACGTATACCCGAACGCATAGCGCGGGCAATTACAAGTGGAAATACGATGTCGAATACTTGGGTTACAAGTATCACGGAAATTCCGTCATGGCGGCTATCGGACTTGTCCAGCTTCGTTACTTGGACGAAGATAACCGGTTCCGCAGGCAAGTGGCGCAGTGGTACGAGGATCGTCTAGCCAACGGAAGCAGCCGCGCCCAGCCGATTCCCGTCGCCGCGGACTGCGAATCGTCCCGCCATCTGTACATGATTCAGGCGGGCAACCGGGACGAGTTGCTGAACGCGCTGAACGAGAACGAGGTCTATCCCGGCGTACATTACCGGGACAATACCGAGTACGCCATGTACGCTTACGCGCATGGGACATGCCCACGGGCACACGCCATGTCCGGACGCATTCTGTCCTTGCCGATGCATCTGCAGCTGCGCGAAGAAGACGTAGACCGCGTCTGCGAGATCATAGCAGCCCATGCCAAGGAGTGAGCCGATGAGACACGCATACGTTATTCAGACGGAACGTCTACGGCTGCGCCAGCTTGAGCCCGCGGATTTAGAGCTTGTTCTCCTATGGCGGAATGACCCCGTCATCCGCAAGTGGTTCTTCAGCGAAGACCCGATCACCTGGGAGCAGCATCGGAACTGGTATGCGCGATATCTGGAGAACGAGACGGATATCGCGTTCATCGCCGAAGACGTTGCCGGCCTGTATGAACCGGTAGGGGTTGCGGCGTTATACCGGATCGATACCGCTCGTGGAACGGCGGAGTTCGGACGGCTCATGGTCGGCAACGCGCGAGCCAAGGGCCAAGGTTTCGGATTCGAGATCGTCGGCGCGCTATCCGCCTTCGGATTCGAGCGATTGGGGCTGAACGCCATCGATTTGGAAGTATTCGAGCATAATGCCGCAGCGATTAAGATTTATGAAAAAGCGGGCTTTCGAACCGTCGGCGCCAAGTCCGCGGAACAAGGTCCCGTAAGGATCATGACGCTGCGCAACCAAGGAGGGTGACATGATTACCGTTAAACCGTTGTTGGAAGGCGCGAAGGTGTACGAATCCGAATCTCCGGTCCAAGATCCCGTCATCAGCGTCATTATGTCGACTTATTGCCGGGGCGACAACGGGCTGCTGGAACGCGCCATTCGCACGGTGCTGAATCAGACGTTCACCGCGTTCGAACTGATTATCGTCGACGACGGTTCGACGGATCGGACGCGCGAGATCGTCATGCGCTATCGGAGCGAAGATCCCCGAATCGTCTATATCCGCAACGAGCGCAATTCCGGATTGCCGGCTCTTCGGGTAAACCAGGGCATCATGCACGCAAGAGGGAAGTACATCGCTTATCAGTTCGACGACGATCAATGGCTGGAGAACGCGCTGGAGACGCTGTACCGCGAGATCGTTCGGCAACCTCGGGATTGCGTCGTTTTCGGCAAAGGATTGTTCAGAAACTTGAAGACCCAGACGGAGTTCCATATTGGCGCCAAATTACGGTACGACGAGCTGCAGATTTACAACCGTATTATCAACAACGCCGTCTTGCATCCGAAATCGCTATGCTACGCCTACGGAGCCTACGACTGCCATTTGACCATGCGTAGGACGAGCGACTGGGATCTGTGGTTGCGGTGGGCGGAGAAAGTCCCGTTCGTCTTCGTCGACGAAGTGATCAGCATCGCGGAAGCCTTTCACGAGAAATCGCTGGGCTCCGATTATATCTACGATCCGCAGCTCTTCCGTCTCTGCTATGCGCTCGATCGGTCGGATCGGCTAAGACTCGATAGAATCGAGGACTATGTGCTGGATAACTTGGATTTTCTGCACGACGGCGCTTATCGCGAGATTACCTACCGAACGCAGGTGCTGCCATGGTACGAACAAAGGCGCGAGTGGGCGAGCCGCATGGCGCGTTACGAATCGATCACCGCCAAGCCGGTGAAATACGTGCTTGTGACGAAAGACGCTTACGATGCGACGGTCGTGATCATGCTGAAAAATGATATTCGGGCGCTGGACGATTCGTATCGGTTCGTCTTCGTTCCGGAGTCCCTGCTTAACGCCGACGCGCTCCGGAACATCGATATCGTGGTGTTGTGCAGGACGATCGAGGATCGTTCCGCCGCGCTTCTCGACCTATGCAAGCAGTCGGGTATTCCAATCGTATACGCGATCGACGACGACCTGCTGCTTCTGCATACGGTGGATTCGGAGTACTGGCGATACGCTCCCGGCACCCCCCAGCACGGCAACCTGATCCGGCAATTGACGAACGTAGACCTCGTGCTCTGTTATTCCCGCTCGACCGCCGCTTCCGTACGGCCGTATAATTCCCGGATTATCGAATTGGATACCAACGTGCCGGAGAGGTATTTGAACCGTCCGCCGGATGCATCGGCTGGCTCCGCTGCCCCGTTCAAGATCGTATTGCTCGGGACGAAATCGAGACGAGCGGAAATCGATTGGCTCTGGGACGAATTGCTCGACGTCAGCCGGGAGTTCAAGCGGGAGGTAGAATTTCATTTCTGGGGATACGTCCCCGGGCAGATCGGTTCGATCCAAGAGAGCGACGTGTTCACGGCGGAGTTCTCGGTCAGCTACGAGGAATATTTGAACCGGCTTTCGGAGAGCCGGTTCGATCTGCTGCTCAGTCCGCTCTTCGATACGCCTTACAAAAAGGGCAAATGTCCGGTCAAGTGGTTGGAAGGGACGATCTGCGGCGCGGTAGGCTTGTTCTCCGACGTAGAGCCTTACGAGGCGGTACAGCACGGGGTGAACGGCTTTAAGGTGCCGAATGAAAAAGGACGCTGGGAACAGGAGATTAGCCGAATCATTCGAATGTCGGAGGCAGACAGGCGGCGAATCCGGGATCGCGCGGCCGACGTTATCCGCAGGCGGTATACGTCGGAGGCGCAAGCCGATAAATTCGCCTTCGCGATGGAGAGCGTCAGCCCCCAGGCTTCGGTCTCCGAAGCGGAGCGCGCGCGGGCCGGGCTGGCATTGTCGCGGATCCGGAATAAACTGTCTTATGCGATCGGAATGCCGAATCGCCCCGTCCGAGCGCTTCGTTGTCTGTTCCGTTGCGGCGGCAAGCGGATGAACGGGCTTATGCGGGTAACCGTTCGCGACGCGGCGCAGATCGAGGTCGCGGCCTTCGTCGTGGACCTCGCAGGGCTGTCGGGCGATTGTTCGCTCGCGTTCCCGATTCCTCCGATGTCGAGCGATGACACCCCCACGCTGCATATCGAGTTCCGTGTCACTTACGACGAGGGAAGCGGTTATCTGTCGGTATTCGAACGTCCGTTACGCTATCCGTTGCTTAGGCTGATCGGCCGACGAGGGGACTTGTACGCGGAGATGGACGAGCAAGAATAACATCCATGGACGGAGGTATCGCGCTTGATTGCATTCCATACCCTGACTTCGGACCGTACGATCTTGAAATCAGGTTGGCTTCACCGACTCAAGACGCCGGCCATTAGCGTTATCATGCCGACTTATTGCCGTAACCGAACGACCTTAACCCGCGCGATCGACAGCGTCCTGAGGCAGACGTACTCGAACTTCGAATTGATCGTCGTGGACGATGGCTCCACGGACGGCACGTACGACACGCTGCGAAGGTACCGGCAGCAGGACCCGCGGATTACGATCATTCGGCACGATCGGAATTGCGGGCTTCCGGCTGCGAGAGTGAACGAAGCGATCCTTCTCGCCAGAGGCGAATATATCGCCTATCAATTCGATGACGACGAATGGGAGCCCGACTGCCTAGAGACTTTGTACGGCGAAGCGCTTAGGCAGGGCGAGCCGTGCGCCGTGTACGGCACCTGCCTGGCTTCGATCAAGCGGCTGGACGGCAGCGTGCAGAGGTCGAGCATCGGACGGGCGTTCGATTATTCCTTGCTGCAGAGCGGCAATTACATCGCGAACAACAGCATTCTTCATCCTAAGTCCGTACTAGAGCAGTGCGGAATGTACGATCCCCATGTCCTCGTGCGCCGACTGTCGGACTACGATTTGTGGCTGCGCATGGCGCGCAAGCTCAAATTCGTATGGGTCGACCGGGCCGTCGGCCGCGTTCACGCCGGGGAGAAGCATTCGCTTGCCGAATCGGACGGAATCGTGCTGAAGCATTTCGTCAAGCTGCGCCAATATCTCGAGATCGACCGCGAATCGATGCTTACGCCGGAGGCGATCGGCCGATATGAAGTGGACGGAACGGCTCATCTGGCTCCTAGCTTGTCGCAGCAGGAAATCGACGATTGGAGCCGCAGCATCATTTTGCCGTTCCGGAGCCGCACTCCGTATTACTTGACGGCCGAGCAACGCGAGCTGGCCAATCTGTCCCGTCCGTGGACGCGCCGGTTGGCCGTGATCAAGAGCCTGTACTCCACTTCGATCGATGTCACGATTAAGAACTATACGAATCGGATCCCGGCTTTTCCGTATCGATATCGTTATCTCGCCGAGAGCAACGCGGGGGCCCTCGGCGACGACGAATACGACGTTCTTGCGCTCTACAAGACGATCGGCCCGACCGCGACGGCTGCTCTCGAGAAAGCCAAAGCTGCCGGCAAGCCTTCGATATACGTGATGGACGACAATATGTTCAAGTTTCACGAGCTAGGGGAGGAGTTCGGCTACTTAAAGCCCGGGACGCAAGGCTATCACCATCTCGAGTATCAGGTGTCGGGGAGCGATCAGGTCATCAGCTACAATTCCGTGATCACGGAGGATTGCAGACGTTACAACCCGCGCGTGATCCAAAGCCGCACCAACATTCCGGGCGCATACGTAACGGACAAGAGGAGCTTGTTGCGGCAGCGACCGTATAGGTTCGGCATTTTCACCGGACCTTCGAGAAAACAAGAATTGCAGTGGCTGTTTCCGGTTCTCGAGCAGTTCAGCAAGTTGGTCCGAGACCGAGTAGAGTTCCATTTCTGGGGAATGAATCCCGACGATTTCGGCCGGTTGCATAGCAAGACGCACTATCGGCCGTTCACGAACAGCTACGACCAATACTTGGAGTGGCTGCGGGCGGGCGAGTTCGATTTTACGCTGTCTCCTCTGGATGGCGCCTTAGACGCTACGAGAAGCAAGAGCCCGATTAAACTTCTGGAAAGTACGGCTGCCGGCGCGGTATGGATTTGTTCGAACGTATCTCCTTATTCGGAGCTGCCGGACAACGTGTGTATCAAGACCGGCAACGCCCCCGAGGATTGGCTGGCCGTCCTGCGGAAGGCGGCCGGCATGGAGGCATCCGATATTAACGCCATGTATGCGCGAGCATACGCGTACGTCCGACGCCAATACGCGAGCGAGGCGCAGGTCCATGCTTTCGCGGGCGCGTTGGAAGCATCGGAGCTGCACCATAAGCTGCGCGGCCGGCGAATCGCTTACTTTTTCCGGGAATCGTACTTGGGAGGCGCCACGCTTCATCTGTTGAAACACGCTACGTTCATGAGAGAGCTGGGTTTCGAGGTGCTGCTATGCGTGCCGGAATCGCAGCGGTACGTTCCCGATTTGTACGCGCGCGCGGCGGCGGTAGGACTGACGATACACGAATTGCCGTATGTCTCTAACGTCGAGGTGAACCACGACGATCAGGCGGCATACACCGCGCCGGTCATTGCGGATTGGATGCAGCGGAATAACGTCGGATTGGCTCATTCCGTCACTTATATCGAAGCCGTAGGGGCCGCCTGCAAGGCCATTCATATCCCGCATGCGGCTACCCTCCATCAATTTTATGCCTCCCATTTGACGCCGGATCAGATTCGCTCCGTCTATCGAATCGATGCGGTTCATTCCTCTTCTCATAGATACTCGGACGTGTGGAGCAATCTGCTAGAAGTACGGGGGACGAAGATGTGTTGCGCCGTCGACTCGGCTTACTTCGACAGCTTCGATGCGAACCGGCGCCGGTTAACGGCGCGGCCGCAGGCGCAGACGATTCGCGTGCTGCTGTCGGGAACGATTCAGCCGCGCAAAAATCAATTGGAAGCGATCCGAGCGGCGCATCGTCTTCGGCAAGACGGGTTGCCAATCAGCCTGAAGCTGATCGGGTACGATCAGTTAGTGGGCGACTACTACCAATCGTGCTTAAGCTATATGAGAGAGAACGGCCTGGAGCAGGCGATCGAGATGACCGGCTTCGAAGACGACCCGCTGCAAAGCTACCTGCAGTCGGACCTGGTTCTGTGCTGCTCGACGGACGAATCGATGCCCCAAGCGATTCTGCAAGCGATGGCGGCAGGCGTGCCGGTCGTGACGACGGAAGTCGGCGGCGTAAGAGAGCTAGTCAAACACGGGTACAACGGGTTTCTCTATGAGGGTACGGATGCGGCCTCTATCGCGGCAGCTTTGTCCGACGCGATCGCTTCGCTTCGGAGCGATGCCGGATCGATTCTGGACAACGCCTATCACGGC
This sequence comes from Bacillota bacterium, assembly GCA_023460795.1. GTDB lineage: Bacteria > Bacillota > Bacilli > Paenibacillales > Paenibacillaceae > Cohnella. The sequence continues at coordinate 97,796 of JAEWPC010000035.1, forward strand.
GCCCGAATGGTCGCCCACCCCGACTACGTGAAGAGCGAGCTCGTCCATTTCTACAATGGAGCGATGCCATAACGAAGAAGCCGACCTGTCGAGGGTCGGCTTTCGTATACATATTATTCTTGCAGCAATCTCACAGACCGCTGTAGCGCTAACCGCGTCGAACCTCGGGCTGCAACGGTCTCACGGACCGCTGCAGCGTCAACCGCGCCGAGCCCCGGGCTGCAACGATCTCACAGACCGCTGTAGCGTCAACCGCGCCGAACCCCGAGCTATAACGGTCTCACGGACCGCTGCAGCGCCAACCGCGCCGAACTCCTAGCTACAACGGTCTCGCAGACCGCTGTAGCGTCAACCGCGCCGAGCCCCGGGCTGCAACGATCTCACAGACCGCTGTAGCGCCAACCGTGCCGAACCCCGGGCTGCAACGGTCTCGCAGATCGTTGCAGCGGCGGCTACAGTCTCTTCCTCAGCAAATCCCGCTTCCGCTCGAACGCGTGCTGCCATTCCGACAGCATCACGAGCGCGAACAGCAGGCGGTCGTTCCGGATCCCGTCAGCGAGCGTCTCCTCGGCAACGGCAGCGACGGCGTCCATGTCCAATCCGGGCACGCGGCGGCGATTGAAATAATGCCTCGCGGGTCCATTTTCGTTAAACCATTGCCTCAGCCAATTTCGCATCGGAAGCACAAAGCCTTGCTTCGGCCGCTCGACGATAGACTCCGGCAAATATCGCTTCGCGGTTTGCCTGAGCATCACTTTGACGCGATCCGCCGTCATCCGGTTAGACTCCGGCAAGCCGAGACCGAATTCCACGAGCTCCTTGTACAGGTAGGGGGCCCTTCCTTCCAATCCGTGCGCCATCGACATCCGATCGAATTTCACGAGCAGATCGTCTGGCAGCCAGGTGAGCAGGTCAGCGGCAGTAGCCCTGGCGAGCGGAGAGTACCCTTTGATATCTCGCAGAACCTGCTCTTCCCAAGGATCCCAAGCGTCGTCACAAGCCGCTAACAACCGTTGGCGAGCGTAAACATCCGTCAGCAGCGGGAATCCCGAAGGACTAATGATTCTGTCGTCATGGATGAGGCTCCGTACGGGCATTTCCCCATTAGACGCAAGAAACCGCTGGTAGTAGAAGTAACCCGCGAACGCTTCATCCGCCCCTTCGCCCGACAGGACGACCTTCACGTCCTTCCGCGCTTCGCGGCATAGCCAGTACAGAGGCAGCAGCGCCTGATCGCCGTTCGGCTCGTCAAGCGCGGAAGCCGTCTGCGGCAGGAGCGACATAAACGACGATTCGTCGAAAAGGTACCGATGATGCCGGCTTCCGACCGCTGCTGCTACCGTCCGGGCATGCTCGCTTTCGTCATAATCGGCGGAAGCGAATCCCATCGAGAAGGTCGGCAAGCCGGGTTGGCATCGCGCGGCGATCGCGGCGACCAACGAGCTGTCGAGCCCGCCGGACAAGAAGACGCCGACCGGCACGTCGGCTGCCAATCGGCTCGTTACCGCCCGCTCGAGCAGCTCCGCGATCTTCGTCTCGGATGGTTGCTCAGCGTCTGCAGGTACCAACATAGGAAGTCGATAATAGCGCGACTTCACGGGCACGGGATCAGCTACCCGCACCGTCAGCCTCTCGCCCGGAAGAACCCGGTTGACGCCTGCCAACAAGGTCTGCTCCCCGGGAATGTAATGCAACGCCAAGTATCGCTCCAAGCTTCGCGGGCGAACGTCATTGTTCACCCAAGGGAGCGCTGCTAGGACCGCCATACTGGAGCAGTAAGCGAATTTTCCCGTCGAAGCGGCGTAGAAGAGCGGCTTCTCCCCGAAGCGGTCCCGGGCCAGATGCAGCTCCCCGCTACGCCGATCGAGAATCGCGATGGCGAACATTCCGTCCAGCTTATCCAGCAGACCATCCATTCCCCAAGCGGCATAGCCATGCGCGATTACTTCCGTATCGCTGTCGCTTCGGAACCGATAACCGAGTCGGCGCAACTCTTGCCTAAGCGAGCGGTAATTGTAGATCTCGCCGTTCAGAAAAGCAACGATCCGTCCGTTCAAGCTGTAGAAAGGCTGTCCGCCCCGCCGCAGGTCGATGATCGACAGCCGCCGCATGCCCATGGCGACAGGGCTTTCGACGAATCGGCCTTCGCCGTCAGGACCGCGATGCTCGAGCTCGCCTAGCATGACGGACAAGCTCCGCACGAAGAGTCGATGTTGTCCCTCCGGATCGATTAACCCCGCGATTCCGCACATGTTCTCGCCTCCCCGCTCAGCCATGCCTCTTGGAATACGTTGCCGTAGGCGATCGCCATCGCTTCGGAATCGTTCATCGAGCCGAGCGCATAACGGCCGTAAGCTCCCATAGCTCGGCGCATAGCCGGATCGTTCGCAAGCGTCTCGATATGCCGGGCCAGCATCGAGGCGTCTCCCGGCATGTAGAACAAGCCGGTAATTCCGCCTTGAACCTGCTCCGTAATTCCGTACACGGGCGTCGTCACGATCGGCAGGCCGTAGGCCATCGACTCCAGAATCACTCTAGGAAAGCTTTCGACTCTGGAGGTGCAGACGGCTATGTCCGCAATAGCTAGATAGGACGGGGCTTCGGCGGTTTCCGGAATGACGTGAACGCGAGCCCGAACGTCGGGAGGAAGGGAGCCGACGTTCCGTCTCAGACGCTCGTTGTATTCGCCGCTGCGGTCGCCGACGATGAGGAATCGGCATTTCGAGACGGTTTCCGGGGTCAAGTGAAGCGTCGCCTCCGCTAGATCGACCTGTCCTTTGCGTTCGCATACGGTGCCGAGCAGCAGCACGATGCAGTCGTCGCTGGAGTAACCAAGCGCAGCACGAAGCTTGCTCCGCTCCTCCTGCCGGAGATGAAGAAGCAGCCGCTTGCGATCCAGACCGCTATGGATCGTCTCGAAATTCAGCCTGGATTCGAGGTCCCTGAATTCGCCCCGTGTCGCGTCCGATACGAATACGACGCGGTAAGGATAAGCGAAGCAACCGAGCGCCCGCGCGGCGATCTCGGAACCGAACCGATGATAATAGGTTTGCCACGGCTCGCTCTCGCGTACGTTCCACACGGAGGGCAAGTTCAGCCTCCTGGCTGCTTCAATCGCGTAGAACGTCTCGAGCGTATTGGCATAGACCAGCTCTACGTTCCAGCCTCTGATCCGTTCGGCGAACCGATCGATCGCCGAATCGTAAGACAACGCGCTCGTCAGCGGATGGGGCTCCACTTCGACCCGGATGCCACGGTCTTCATAAGCTCGCCTTAACGGGCCGTCCTGCGCGCAATAAACGATCGGATCGATCATTCCTTTGTCTTTGAGCAAGACCGTCAGCTCGAACTGGCTGTAGGCAGAACCTTCCCAATTCATGTTATAGGCGCACATCAGCGCAGGGATAGGAGGAAGCCGTTTCGTGACGGCAGCCTTAGAGCGGATTTCGAATCTCTCATTATCGAGCGACAAATTGACGTGGTAGTAAGGGTCCGTCACGAATCCGTATTTGGCTCTGAACGCGGCGGCCTCCGCCGGGTGATCGACGAAGCCTCGGCTGGCTCCTTCATGATGCGTTAGTTCAGCGTCCGCGCAAAAGACGATTCGATAGCCGGCGGCTCGAAGGCGATAACCGTAATCGACATCGTTATAAGCGACTTTGAACGTACGCTCGTCGAACCCTCCGAGCTCCATGAACAACTTACGCGGCGTTAAGAGGCACGCTCCGGTGACGGCGGCGCAGTTGCGGTTCGTCCGGGCTAGGCTCATGTACCCGTTATCCCAGGAGGGCAGCCGTTTAAAGGAAGGCCCGGCCATCCCTTTGTATAAGCCGTGCGTGACGCCCGCATGCTGGATATGGCCGTCGGGAAACAAGAGACGCGCGCCTACGGCTCCGACGCCTTGCCGCTGAGCCCATCCAACCATCTGACTTAACCATTCGGGCTTCAGCACCTCCGTGTCGTTGTTCAAAAAGAGGACGTATTCCGCGTGGATTCGCTTCACGGCCTCATTGTTAAGGCTCGCATAATTGAATCCTTCCAACGAGTTAAGAATCGGGATGACCCGATGCCGGACGGTTTGCAGATAACGAATCGCCTCCGGATCGTCGCTCCCGTTATCGACGATGACGGCTTCCCAATTCCGGTAGCTTGTACGTTCCAGCGACTCCAAGCATCTGCGCAACAATTCGTGCTGATTTCTCGTACAGATGACGATGGCGACTTTCGGACCGTCATCGGGGAATATCGGCGCGAATAGGCCGAGGCTGGCTTGTCGCGCCCAGTCGGGTTGAACGACCCGCGCGCGGACTCCGCTTCGGTCCCATGCTTCTTGCGCCGCTTTCCTGCCGGCCTCGAAGCTGTAGGGCTTTGCGCCTCCGCCCGATGAGGTGGAGCCGGGATGCACTCGCCAATGGTACAGAATTCGCGGAATATGGCCGATATGTCTGGCTTTCTCGGCGACCCTGAGCGCCAAGTCGTAATCCTGCGATCCCTCGAAGCCGCGCCTCATTCCGCCGACCGCGCGGAACAAGGACGTCCTCACGACGAACAAATGGCCGAAATACATGTAAGACAACAGAAGCTCCGGCGACCAGTCCGGCTTGAACTGAGGACCGAAACGGCGGTCTGCCGAATCAAGCTTGTCGTCGTCGGAGTAGATGATGTCCGCATCGGAGTTCGCATTCGCATATACGGCTATCTCTCCGAGCGCATCCGGAGTCCATACGTCGTCTTGGTCCAAGAAAGCAAGGAATTCCCCCGAAGCCATCGCGACGGCTTTGTTCGTGGCGATGCTGATATGCTCGTTAGCGTCGCTGAACGACGCTCGGATGCGGCTGTCCATCCGGGTCCATCGTCGTATCGCTTCTCGAACGGAAGGATCTGTGCTTGCATCGTCCACGATGCATAGCTCCCACTCGGAGTACGCTTGGCGGCGCACGCTTTCCACCGCCTGGGCGAGATACGAGATATGCGGATCGAAGACCGGCATGATTACGCTGAGGAGAGGCTTGCGCTTCAGCTTATCGATTTGCGCTCGATGTACCGACTCTCTGCGCGCGTTCCACCGATTGACCTCGAGCCATGCCTCGTAAGGTTCTATTTTCGGTGCGACCCAGAAGCCATCAGGCATAGGCAGAGTCCCCCGGTTAGCGTTCCGATGCCGCCACTCCTGGGCGATCGCGATCGACTGTTCGCGCAGCGTGCTCGGAATGGTGGCCAAGGGATGCTCGCTATTCGTATACGGTATAGCCGGAGGCGGCTTGGGTTTCCCGGCGATCGATCTCCTCCAGGCTTGCGCAAGGTAACTCTTCATCGTTGTCCAGACTCTTGAACCTGTCACGAGCTTCACCTCTTAGCTGCGGTAGTAGATTGTACAAGATATGATCGTCTCGTGATGCGCTTCACGGCTGGTGTCAGCCGAATGAACAAAAGGCGGAGAAGCGAGAGTCGGATTGCCGCATATGCTAGTACGAGGTTTATTTTTCAGGAATCGAGGGGGCGGCATGAATCTATCTCGGCTGTTCGGGCGGTTCGGAAGGGGAGGCAGTCCGTACCCGAAAGTGAGCGTTATCATCCCCAACTACAATTACGGCAGATTTCTGCACGAGAGGTTGCAGTCCATTTTCAACCAAACCTACCCGATTCATGAAGTCGTGTTTCTGGATGACGCCTCGACGGACGGCAGCGTGCAGCTGTTCCGACAATACGTGACGGCTCTGCCGCGCAAGCGGAGACGAATGAACATACGAATGATCGTGGGCGAGACGAACACCGGCAACGTGTTCAAGCAATGGGCCAAAGGAATCGAGGCGGCGGAGGGCAGTCATATATGGATCGCCGAAGCGGACGACTATTGCTCGGAGACTTTCTTGGAGAGCATGATGGCCGGCTTTCGCTCCGACGAGCGGATCGTGCTAGGCTACGCGCAATCGAGGCAAGCGGACGAGGAAGGAACGATTTACGCCGACGACTATTTGACTTATACGAACGAGATCGATACGGAGAGGTGGAAATCCCCTTACGTCAGGGACGGCTTAGATGAAATCAAGGACACGCTGGTCGTGAAAAATACGATTCCGAACGCCTCCGGCGTCGTATTCAAGAAATTCGACGTTCGGGAGATCGAGCCGCGGATGACGCGTTACCGCATTCTGGGCGACCTTTGCTTCTACGTATGGATGCTCGAGAAAGGGAGGATCTATTACCATCCGCAATCCCTGAATACGCACCGGAGGCATCCGGAGAGCGTGGCGCTGAAATACGAGAACAAGCGCATCCTCTATCGCGAAATCGTCGACATGCAGGACGATTTGATGGCGCGCTTCAGGATCGATGACGCTACGTTGGCGAAAGTCTACGCCTATCGGTATACGGCCAGCCAGTATTATGAGTGGTCATAGACAGGTAGAATCTTCCAAGATATGATAGGGGGGAGTTGAATGGAGAGGGGCGTAATCGTAGATGGAAGTCGCATTCGAATATCCGGTCGTTAGGTTAACCTATAAATCCGTAGGCGAGCGGCAGCTCTCGCTATACGTTTTCGAATCTTTACGGAAAGGGACGAACCGCCCGGCTATTCTTTTCCTTAACGGCGGTAGCTTCAGCCCTCAACCGTTCTTCACCGCTGCGCAGTTCCAGCATCAAGCTAACTTTTTCTCAACGTTAGGCATGGTAGGGATTTGCGTCGATTATCGCAACGGGGCAGACGCGGGTTTCGTTCCGGACCAAGCCATCAAGGATGCGAAATCCGCTGTTCGATGGGTGAGAGATCACAGCGATGAATTAGGAATAGATCCGGACCGAATCGCGATGTGCGGAGCTTCCGCTGGGGGCTATGTCGCCGTTTCGTCGATCATGTTCGATCATTTGGACGACGATGTTCGCGAAAATCCTACGAATGCGGTCCCGAACTCGCTCATTATTTTTGCCGCCGGCATGGACGGAGTGGACATAATGGAGCGGCTGTATCCGGATTTGCAGGGCCAAGCCAGAGAGATGTCTCCACTTCATCACATTCGCCAATGCCTGCCGCCGACGTTATGGATGTGCGGTTCTTCCGATGGAATCTTCGAGCAGAACCGAACGTTCGTAGAGCGTATGATCGAAGCTGGGAATCGTATAGACTTCATCGCGTACGAAGGGATGGAGCACGGCTTTTTTAACTATGGCAGGCATGAGAATAAGTATTACGACGAGACGAGAACCGGGATGGAAAGGTTCGTGGCTTCGACATTACTCCATGGCGAGAAGGCGCAACGTGGCGAAACGCTTGACGATGTTGACGATAACGGCGATTCTGATGCTGCTCGCAGGATGCTCTAACGGCTCGAAAATCGAGTGGCAGACGAAGGAACTCGGCCCATTGACCTTCGAGTATCCGAAGGATTGGGTCGTGCCGGACTTGGGCGACCAATTCCTTGCCTACATATCAAGGGAGTCGTATAGGCCGGCCAGGGGGCTTAAGGACTCGGTCATTATTCTGTTCGGTCAGGATATTCATGCAGAACAAAGCCCCAGGGATTTCATCGAGCAAAGCTTTATAGGCGAATCAGGCAAAATCGTCGGCGAGAGCGAGGAACTCGTAGGCGGATATCAGGCCCAGAGAATAGAAGCGGTTGCGGTAGAGGAAGCGGACGAGGACAATCCGGAAGATTACAACGTTCATACGATCGCCTATGAGGTAGACACGCAATCGCCGCTTGCCGTCGTTTTTCTTCTTCAATACAAGGATGGATATAAGGACGATGTCGACATCTTCGAACATCTCTTGGAAAGCGTCGAATTCGACCCGAAAAAGAGGCAGACCTTATGATCATCTGAAATAACGGCACGTTCGGGAGCAAATTCGTTTGTAGCGGAGGTGGGCCGATTGAGCGGTATAATCCATCCGTTGTCTATGGAACTCAGGACTCTGCTGTCCGGATGCACGATGGTGGCGAATCGAATCGGCCATTCGGGCAGCGCGGTATATCGGATTAACGATTTTCAAGGAAAAGCAGCTTATCTCAAAATAGCCCCATCTGCTTGGAACATGTCCCTGCGAGGGGAGAAGGACGCATTGAGCTGGTTGAAGGGGAAGGCGCCGGTGCCGGAGCTTCTCTACTATGAAACTTATAACGGCATGGATTACATGCTGACTTCGGAGATCGTCGGTCAAGACGCCTCGCGGGAAGAGAACCTCGCCGATCCGGAGCAAACCATACGGCTGTATGCGGAGGGGCTAAGGCTGCTCCACCGTATCCCGATCGAGGGGTGTCCCATGGATCGAACGTTAAAGCGCAAGCTTAAGTTAGCCGAGCGGAGAGTCGGGGAAGGCTTGGTCCGCGAGGACGATCTGGAAGAAGAGAACGGGCACAGAAAGCCGATCGACATCTACCGCGAGCTCATGGATACGCAGCCGAGACAGGAAGATTTGGTGTTCGCCCACGGAGATTATTGCATGCCGAACGTCATCCTCGATGGCAACCGGGTATCGGGCTTCATCGATCTTGGAGGAGCCGGAGTCGCCGATCGGTATCAGGATCTCGCGCTCGCGGTCCGAAGTTTGAGACATAACTATCGAACGGATGAATATAAATCCCTGTTTATGGCGTACTACGGGCTGAGCCATTGGGATGAGGAGAAAATCGACTATTACATTTTGCTGGACGAAATGTTCTAAACAAGTGGGACAGGCCTGAATTAACAACCATATGCAGTTATTCAAGGTCAGATCGCATGCAAGCAAGGAAATAACGCGCATACGCAGTTATTAAACGACTCTTGCAAGAAAACGACCAAATTTGATTCAAATAACCGCAAATCGTTGTTATTTCCCGATCACTGAGGCTAGACGCATAAAATAACTGCGATTGGTTTTTATTTTTCAATTTGAACTCGGTCACGGGTGTTGTAGGATATCGGGATGGAGGTGTTCTATGTCGCAACCGAAGGCTCCATCCGTTCTGCGGGGGACGGTAGGCAAGTATATCATGATGAAGCTAGCCGCGGCGGGAGCGACTTATGTGTCCGTTGCTCTGTTCTTCGGTTTACTCGGCTTCTTAGGCGGTCCAATAAGCGCTATTTATGTCTTCGCCATGTCAGCGCTGTTAAGCATGAACGTCCTATATACGTATGGGATTGCATATTCCTTGCTTGCGGATTGGATACTTAAACTTACGAAAATGGACAATGTGTATCTCGGTGCAATAACGTACGGGATCGGCGGAGTGCTTTTCCCCTTCGTCTGGGCATGGGGCGACCCATCTGCACCGCCTTTTTTCTTCGTTATGGGTATTCTGTGCTCGCTCGGTTTCTTCGGCTTGCAACGGGCGGTCAGACCGGAGCATCGCCATGGAAGTCGTGTGGTCATTGCGATTAGTACGGTGATTCCGGCCGTCTTAGTTCAGTCAGCCTACGGCATCCCGCTATTCGGGTTGTTCGGGTGGCACTAGCGTTCTACTTGCAATGGTAATTCCTATTGTGTTAATATCTGTTTGAACGTTCATTCAAATCAAAATACGCTCTACATATCCCCTACGATACAGAGGTGTGCCGATGACTGACGCAGACAAACGAGAGAGAATTATCGCGGCCGCTTATGACGTATTATCCCAGAAAGGGTACGACCGGGCTTCCACGAAGGAGATCGCGACCACGGCCGGGGTTGCGCAGGGGCTGATCAACTACTATTTTCCGAGCAAGGATCAGCTGTTCGCGGAAGTGTTCCGCCGGGAGACCGAGCGGTATTGCAACTCGTTCGACGCGGTGTTCGAGGTCGATCCGAATGAACCGTTGACGATGGAAGCTATTGCTAAAGTGATGGAAGTGCCGAAGAGCAGGGTGCTCGACGAGCCGGAATGGTTCCGGCTTCGCTACGAGCTGTTCGCGATCGGACTTCGCAATGAGGCGGCGTTGCCGATTCTTAAGGATATGCTGGAAATTAAGACCAAGCATGTCGCCAAGATCGTCAAGGATCTAACCGGGCTCCCTTCGGAGCAATCGGAAGGTTTGGCCGCAATCCTGCATTCCGTAATCGAAGGGTTGGCGCTGCAGAAAATCGCCGATCCCGACTTCAAATACGACGAAGCCTACGCGTTGCTGTCGCAAATGCTGGGCGCGTATTACGCAACGTTTTGCGAAAAGGGAGAAACTTAAGCGTTCTTCTCTCTTTTTTCATGCATATTGTTTGAGTGTTCAAACAGGAATAGAGGAGAGTGGAGAGAAATGCATCGATTGTTGTTAGGTTGGGGTAACAGAATTCATAAGCTGAGATGGGTCGTCGTATCCTTGTGGATCGTCTGCCTGTTGCTCGGGGGCATCGCCTTCGGCAAGCTGACGCCGCTGCTCAGCGGCGGAGGATGGGACGTTCCGGGATCGCATTCGAAAGAATCGATAGACCTGATCACGACTCAATTCGAAGGACGGTCCGAGAGCGCGATGACGCTCGTCGTCCGGGATCCGCAGCACGCGGTCGGCACGCCGGAATACGGCGAGAAGCTGAAGCAGATCGTCGACACCGTAAGGGTCGAGGAAGGCGTAACCAACGTATTCAGCATTCTGGACGCTTCGGAAGGTATCGCGTCGAGCTTGGTGGGCAAGGACCCGAACATGAGCATCGCGCTCGTCGAGATCAACGAGAAGGCCGACTTCGTGATGAATACGGTGCCGGACTTTCAAGATCGCGTCGTCGATCAAGGCAAGAGCCTCGGAGTAGAAAGCTACCTCGTAGGCGGCATCGCCTTCTGGGGCGAAAGCAGCGTGCAAAGCCAAGAAGGACTCGCGAAAGCCGAGATGATCGTGTTCCCGCTCATCATTATTATTCTGCTGATCGTATTCCGTTCGGTCGTTGCGATGATTACGCCGCTTATGGTTACGATCGCTTCCATCATGGTCGCGATGGGCATCGTCTATCTCGTCGCCCGGGAAGTGGAGCTGTCGGTGTTCGTGACGAACTCCGCCATGATGCTCGGCCTCGGGGTCGGCATCGACTACTCGTTGTTCATCGTCAGCAGGTTCAAATCGGAGCTTGAAGTGCCGGGCCGCACGAAGCAGGAAGCGGTGGCTATTACGCTCGCTACCGCCGGACATACCGTATTGTTCTCGGCGCTTACCGTAATCGCCGCGCTATCCGCGATGTTCGTGGTACCGCTGGCTGCGATCAAGGCTATCGCCTTCGGGGGCATCGCCGTCGTCTTCGTCGCCGGATTGGCTAGCTTAACGTTGTTGCCGGCAGTGCTCGTCATGCTCGGCACGCGCATTAACAAAGGCCGCATTCCGATCTTCCGCGCCAGACCGGCCGGCAAGATCAGCGGTTGGAGACGTTGGACGAACGGCATCATGCGCCGTCCGGTATTGTTCTTGATCCTTACGCTAATCGCGCTGATCGCAGCCGCTTCCCCGGCGCGCGACATGAAACTGGATTCTCCGGACATCCGCACGCTGCCTGAGGATACGGCGGTCCGCCAAGGAACAACGTTGCTGCAGCAATCGTTCGGCATCGGCGCGGCGGGGCAGATCAGCATCGTGCTTCGCAACGAAGGAAGCGAGTTGGGCACTCAAGAAGGGCTAGCGAAGATAGAGAAGCTGGCGTCGGATCTGAAGACGCAAGAGCACGTCATCAACGTATCGTCCGTCTCGTCGCTCTTCCCGGGCATGGATGCGGCAACCGTAGCCGGAGCGCTCCAGAACGGAGGCGGCGCGCTGCCTGCGGATCTGAATCTAATGGTTAAACGTTATATCAGCAACGACAGGCATACGAGCTTAATCGAAGTGGCGGTGGATCAGTACGGTTCGAGCGATGAAGCAAGGGACGTCGTCAAGCAACTGCGGGACGATCTGCTCCCGGCGGCCGATTTACCGGCCGGCACGACGTTCCACATCGGCGGGGAGACGATCACGGGAATGGACACGTCCGAAGCGCTCAACGACAGCTTGCTCCCGGCGCTCGGCGTCATGCTCGTGCTGATCTTCTTGATCCTTGTGCTGACGTTCCGCAGTTTGTTGCTTCCGCTCAAAGCCATTATCTTGAACTTGTTCTCGGTCGCGGCTACCTATGGGCTTCTCGTGCTCGTCTTCGCGCTTGGGTACGGCAACGAGATCTTTGATGTCGAAGCGAACGGATATATCGTGCATTTCGTGCCGATGCTGCTGCTCGCGCTGTTGTTCGGCCTGAGCACCGACTACGAGGTGTTCCTCGTCAGCCGGATTAAGGAAGAATACGACCGTTCCGGCAAGCACGAGGACAGCATCGCGGAAGGCATGGAGAAGACCGGCCCGCTCATTACGGGCGCGGCGTTGCTGATGGTCGCCGTGTTCACGGGCTTCGCCTTCTCGGGCGTGCCGCCGATACAGATGCTCGGCTTCGGCATGGCCGTCGCGATCGCGCTCGACTCCACGCTTATCCGGATGCTTCTTGTTCCGGTGGCGATGAAGCTGCTCGGCAAGTACAACTGGTGGTTCCCTGGACGTAAAATGGCGCATCCACAAACGCATGATAGTGCGTCGGAAAAGCGGAAAAGCGCTAGCGTGGCGGATTTGCGGGGAAGGTAATCAATTAAAAAGGGGCTGTCACGTAGTCATTGTTAAGATGACCAAGTGACAGCCCTTATTACGGTTCTGGGGAATAGACTATCGGCAAGCCTCGACTGTATGAAGTACAGTTAGTTAATTCAAAGTGTCATTTGTAGGCTAAATACCTGCACCGATTACAATAATTTAACGCCAAAGCCGTCGAAACCCTGCATTTTCTCCGAACTAACTGTACTTCGTACAGCATACAAACCAAGGAAGCATCTGATTCGTAGTAACAACTGCGGTTCATGCAGTTGTGGCGATTGATGCTGTTAACAATCTCTGACCGTCAATCCGTAATATTGCGAGTATAGTACTCGATAATGTCCCTGCGCCTAATAATGCCGATGAACATGCCGCCGTCGTCGACGACCGGAACGAAGTTCTGGTCTGCCGCGAGCTGCAGCATGTCGTCTAAATCCGCTTCCAGACGGACGCATTCGTGATGGATGCGTTTCTTGACTTGGGTGACGGGGACGGTGTCCAGGTTATCGAACGTAAGGCCCGGCGTGTTCTTCAGCTTCCATAACAGATCGCCCTCGGACAACGTACCGAAATATTTGCCTTCCTCGTCGATGATCGGAATAGCCGTATAGTGACAGCGCTCCAGATGCGTGATCGCATCGAGCATCGTGGCGCCAGCAGAGAGGTACGCCACTCGATCCTTGGGCAGCAAGAAATGCTCAATTCGCATAACGATCCCTCCAGTGGACAGAAGTTATCTACTATTAAACCATAAAACGGCCGTCCAATGTAATGCTTTACATTATTTGTGTGATTCCCAGGCGTATAGCGCGATCCGCCAACCCGTGGTATGATTCTGAGTATACCATACGCGGCGAAGCACGCCCCCGGCCGGACGGCCTTCTGTCTGCCGGGGGTTCGTTGTTCGTCCGCGCGGAGAGGAACGAGCAGACCTGAAGACGTTGATTATCGCGGAAAAGCCCGATATGGGCCGCAACATCGCCGCCGTCATTGAGCCGAAGGCGCAAAACCGACGTTCGTACCTTGAAGGAGACAAGTATATCATCACTTGGGCGATCGGCCATCTGATCGGACTGGCGGAACCGGACCTCTACGATGAGAAGTATAAAAAATGGCGCTTCGGCGACCTTCCGATCATACCGGACGCGTTCAAGCTGCTGCCGAATCCCCGCACGAAGGATCAGCTGCAGGTGATCAAAGAGCTTGCGGAGCGCTGCGAAGCGCTCGTGAACGCGTGCGACGCCGGGCGCGAGGGGCAGCATATTTTCTCGCTGATCGTACGTCACCTCGGGTTGAAGCAGCCGGTGAAGCGGCTCTGGATTTCCGACTTGACGGCGGAGACGATTCGCAAAGGGTTCGACGAGCTGAAGGACAACGAAGAATATTTGAATTTGACCCGTGCGGCGAGAGCTCGCAGCGAAGCCGACTGGCTGATCGGGATGAACGGCTCGCGCGCTTTCACGACGAAGCATAACGAGCTTCTTTCCGTTGGCCGCGTGCAGACGCCCGTGCTTGCCTTGATCTACGACCGGCAGAAGCAGATCGAGGCGTTCGATTCGCTCAAGTTTTACGATATTACAGGCACGTTCGCCCAAGCGGCGACGAACTATCGCGGGATATGGCAAGGGGAGCGGATCACGGACAAGGCGAAGGCTGACGCGATCGCCGCCAAGGTCAAGGGCAAGACCGCCGCGATCGCGAGCTATGAAGTGAAGGATACGAAGGAGTATCCGTTTAAGCTGTACGACCTGACGCTGCTTCAGAGGGAAGCGAACGGGAAGTTCGGCTTCTCCGCGAAGAAGACGCTCGATACGGCGCAGGCGCTGTACGAGAAGCACAAAGTGATCTCCTATCCGCGTACGAACTCCAACTACGTGAACGAACAGAACATCCCGGAGATGCACCGGATTCTCGATTCGATGCGGGGCTCCCCGGACTACGGCGATTTCGTCGCAGGCGCCAATAAGCGGTTCGTCCACATCGGCAACAAAGCCGTGTGCAACCCGGCGAAGGTCGAGGACCACCATGCGATCATGCCGACGATGAAGAAGCCGCAGGGGTTAAGCCCGGACGAGAAGAAGCTGTACGATCTGATCGTAAAGCGGTTCCTGTCGCACTTCTATCCGGCGGCGGAATACAAAGTACATACGGTGCTGACCGAGGTGGAGCGGGAGAGCTTCAAGACGACGGTGAAGCAACTGCTGTCTTTAGGGTGGAAAATCATCTACGCGGGCGATCAGGAGAAGAAGAGTCCGAAGGACGGCGCGAAAAGTAAAGACAAAGAGGACGGACCCGCTGCCCCGGAGGACGAGGCTGAAGAGACGGACGCTCCGTTCGAGCTCGACAGGGCGAAACCGGCCCATTGCGCGGACGTCGAGGTGAAAGAGAAGGAGACGCAGCCGCCTAAGCATTATACGGAAGGTACGCTGCTGAAGGCGATGGAGAGCGCGGGCAAACAGATCGAGGACGATGAACTGCGCGACGCGATGAAGGATTCCGGACTCGGCACGCCGGCGACCCGCGCGGCGACGATCGAGCGGCTGAAGCAGGTCGGATATATCGATATGCAGGGGAAGCGGATCGTGCTCACGCAAAAAGGACGAATCGCCGTCGAGCTGATCCGCGGAGCGGGAGTCGAGCTGCTTACGTCGCCGGAGATGACGGGACAGTGGGAACGCAGGCTGAACGAAATTTCCCGTGGACAAGCTTCTGCCGACACTTTCATGGAGAACGTGAAGAAGTTTACTCGTCTTATTATCGCGAAGGTGGGCGGGCAGCGCCCGGCGATGAAGAATGCGTTCGCGGCTGCAGAACCGATGGCGGGCAGCAAGGGCGGCAATAGAACTGCATCCCGAAGCGGGAAAGCAGAAGGCGGCGCGAGCAAGCGAACCAGTCGCGCTTCGAATGCGACGAAATCCGCGGGCTCCGCTACCGCTACGGCAACTCCGCCTGCGGCGCCCGGCGTCGTCTGCGCTTGCCCGAGACCGGGCTGCGGCGGGAATCTCTTCATGGGACGCAAAGGCTACGGCTGCAGCCATTATCGTTCCGGCTGCGGGTTCGTCATCTGGAAGGAAAGCCTGGGACGCACGTTGACCGATGCGATGGTGAAGAGCCTTGCCGAGAAAGGCAAGACGGGCAAGCTTAAGTTTGGCGGGAAGGACGGGGAAGAGCCGTTCGAGGCTCGAATCGTTCTGGTTAATCCGTCAACCGGGGAGCTCGCGCTGGAGCGGGCGTAGACGGATTGACACATGGACAGGGTATGCGATAATGGACTTATCATAAACGGGAAGCACCCTTCGGCCGAACACGACGTGTTTGAATGAAGGGTGTTTGCGTTCAGGGGGATGCAAGCGATGACGGATCACCGCAAACCGAAGGAAGATCGGGTAAAGGAGCAGCAGGTCACCTACGACATCTACGCCAGCATGCCGGACGACGGCATGCGCTACGAAGTTCTCGACGGCGTGCTTGAAGCGATGTCGCCTTCGCCTACCGCGACTCATCAGACGATTATCGGAGAGTTGTACTTGGTCATGCAACGCTGTAAATCCGAATACCTCGTCTATCTAGCGCCGCTGGATGTCATTTTGAGCCCTAAGAACGTGCTCCAGCCCGATTTGCTCCTTGTCCATCGTAGTCGCGCCAATATCGTTACGGAGCGCGGCGTGGAGGGAGCGCCGGATCTTGTCGTGGAGATTTTGTCTCCGAGCTCAAGGGCCCGGGATAAGGTCGTGAAGATGAAAATTTACGCCAAGCACGGCGTGCCTGAGTATTGGGTAATCGACACGGGGGCGCGGATCCTTGAACGCTACGTGCTGACGGATGCCGGACTTTACGAGCTGCGGGATCTGTTCGAGGAGAAAGACGCGGTTGCCTCGGACAAGCTGCCGTGCGCTTCGTTCGTCGTCGGCGAATTGTTCAGCGATCTTCTGCGCGCATAGATCGGCGTACACCGCCTGAAATATCGCTTGCCAAATGGATAACGTTGGGTTACTTTATATAAAGTTGAATCGCGAATATACGGGGGCTCGATGAAGTCGGGCTGAGATTGCGGCCGCATGCCGCTGACCGTCGAATCTGATCTGGGTAATGCCAGCGTAGAGACGTACTTTAGTCGCGCATCCGTGGATGCCGTGCGCTAGCCTGCCCTTGTTCGGGGCAGGCTTTTTCGATTATTCAGAGCAGCTTGCGCTTCAACGCAAATTCTATGGAGAGGCAGGCGTTGTATGTATGGCAGCTATTGGAGCAAGCACGAAGCAAGGAACGAAATCTCGGGGGCTTAAGCTGACCGATATTCTCGTTACGATCGTGATCGCGGTCGTGTTCGGCATCATCTATAAAATATGGGGACCGATGTACGACGTCGTCAAACCGCTTGGCACGCATGCCGAGCAGACGATCTACGGCATGTGGTTCATCGCGGGAACGTTCGCCTACCTGGTCATTCGCAAGCCGGGCGTAGCGATTCTGGCTGAAGTCGCCGCGGCAAGCGTCAGCGCGATTCTAGGCAGCGAATGGGGCGTATCGACGCTGTGGTACGGCTTGCTGCAAGGTCTCGGCGCGGAAATTTTCTTCGCACTGTTCCTGTATCGCGAGAAGAGCACTTCTATCGGCGTAGTCACGCTGGCGTCGCTCGGCGCCGCGGCGGGCTCGCTCGTTCTTGACTTTGGCTACGGCTACATCGAGTCTCTATCGGCTTGGAACTACACGCTGCTCATCGGCTTGAGAGCGCTCGGCAGCATCGTTATCGCGGGCTTCGTCGCCTATTACCTAGCCAAAGCGATCGAATTGACCGGTGTAACGAACGCGTTGCGTCCGGCTTCGAAACAAGACTTCGACGCGCTTAACCGGGCATGAGTCACGAGAAAGCCGCGACAAGCGTAACTAACTTGAAATTGAAATTCACCGGAGAAGACGCCCTGTTGTTCAGGGGCGTTTCTCTTGCTTTTCGACGGGGAGAGAAGACGCTGCTGCTCGGACCGAGCGGGTGCGGCAAATCGACGCTGCTTCAAGTGCTCAGCGGCATCATTCCCGGAAGCATCGACGTTCCGATGATCGCCGACGACGTTCAAGCGCCGGAGCGATGGGGATTCGTCTTCCAAGATCCGGACACGCAATTCTGCATGCCTTACGCGGATGAAGAGCTGGCCTTCGCCCTGGAGAATCAGAATATTCCCCGAGAACGAATGCCGGCGTTGATCCGCGACTATATAAGCCAAGTAGGGCTGGAACTCGAAGACGTCCATGCGCCGATCCAAGAGATGTCCCAGGGCATGAAGCAACGGCTGGCGATCGCCTCCGCGCTCGCTATGAAGCCGGACGTGCTGTTCCTCGACGAACCGACCGCGTTGCTTGACCCCGAAGGCACCGAGCAGGTGTGGCGCACGATCCGGGCGTTACCCCTGGAGATGACGATGATCGTCGTCGAGCATAAGATCGAGGGCGTGATGGACCTGTTCGATCGGGTCGTCGTCATCGCGCCGGACGGTTCGGTTATGGCGGACGGCGCTCCGGATGAAGTGCTGGAGCGTCATCGCCCGGAGCTCCGCCGGTACGGGATCTGGTATCCCGGCGCGTGGGACGACCATCTTGGAGATCGGGCGGAGACGGAGCCGTCGACGCGTTCGGGGCTCCCCTTGCTGCGTATGGATCGGTTCACAGGCAAACGCGGCTCGCGCGTGGTCATCGAAGCGGAGCAAGCCGCGGTTGCGCCCGGTGAATGGATCGGCATTACCGGACCGAACGGCGCGGGCAAGAGTTCTTTGCTCCTCTCGATCATGCGTCTGCTTAGAACGGAGGGCATCTGCGAGATAGCAGGCGAACCGGTGGCGAAAGCGGAGCAAGCCGCTCGGCGGGCCGCGTTCGTGTTCCAGAATCCGGAGCTCCAATTCGTCGCGAACACGGTTAGAGAAGAGGCGGAATATTCGCTGGCGGTCAGAGGGGACGATCCGGCTTCGCGGGCGCGAGCCGCGGACGAAATGCTGGAGTGGCTGGGACTAGGGGAGCTATCTGCCCGCCACCCCTATCAACTGTCGATGGGGCAGAAGCGACGGCTTAGCGTGGCGGCGGCCATCATCGGCGGGCAGAAGCTGCTGCTGCTCGACGAACCGACGTTCGGGCTGGACGCAAGCAGCACGTTCGCTTTGCTGGGCAAGCTGGAACAGCTCCGCTTGGACGGAGCGGCGATCCTCATGATTACGCACGACGAGAACATCGCGGAGCATTATTGCACGAAGCGGTGGCGCGTGGAGAGGGGGAAGCTGCGCGATGAAGCTGTCTTTTCCTCATAAGGAAACGTGGCTGCACAAGGTGAACCCGACGTTAAAGCTGATTATTTTCTCCGCTTGGTTCGTCGCCGTTATCCTCATTCATAACTTTAGCGTGATGGCGAACGTTGCCGTCCTGTCGTTATTGCTCCTCGTTTGGTCGGGACACCCGTGGACAAGGCTGCTGCTCTACTCGTCCCCGCTGTTGCTCGTCTTCGTCTCCGCCTCGACGGGAATGATGTTCTTCGGCAAGGGGGAGACGCCGTGGTGGGATTGGGGACTCGTCCATATGACGAAGGAAAGCTTCTATCGCGGGCTTCATCTCGGCTTCAGGGCGCTCAGCATGGCTTCGGCGGGTCTGTTGTTCGGGTTGACGACACGGCCCGTCAAGCTGTTCTACTCGCTGATGCAACAAGCGAAGCTGCCTCCGAAATACGCTTATAGCTTCATGGCCGCGATCCGGATGGTGCCGATTTTGATCGAGGAATTCCAGACGCGCAGGCATGCGCTTAAGATCAGGGGCGCGGTCAAGACGAATTGGGCTCGCAGATTGTATCGGAGCATCAGCCAATATGCGATTCCGTTGTTGGCGCAAAGCATCAGGCGAGCTCACCGGATTGCGGTCGCCATGGAGGCGAAGCGATTTGCCGGGAATGGCGGACGGACGTATTATTATGTCATCGGTTATTCGTATCGGGATGTCCTGTTCGCGGCCGTGATAACGGCGTTATTCATCGTCGCGACAATGGCCGGCAACCATTACCCTTACGTGAGCATAACCGACGTCCGATAAGCGGGAGGTCAATGGCATGATCATTATGAACGAGAAAATAAAATCCGCCGAAGTGTGGTTAACGGGGTTGAACGGTGAGGATCTGGGCGTCGTGAAGCGGGATGAAGCGTTGAAGATAGCTCGCGACCTCAAAGCGGATCTCGTCTGCACGTCGTTATTCAGCAGTCCGCCTCCCTGCAAGCTGGTGGCTAAAGGGATGGCGAAGCAAGAGGCTTCGAAGGAGAAGCAAGCCGTGCGCAAGCAAGAAGGCCCTTTGAAGGTGAAAGAAATACGGTTAACGGCGAACATAGAAGACCACGATTACGATACGAAATACCGTCAAGCGGACAAGCTTCTGGCTTCGGGGAACGCGGTGCAGTTCGTCGTTAAGCTCCAAGGCAAGGAAGGTCCGCAGGCGAAGGAATTGCTGGAGCGATTGCTGAAGGACTTGGCCCCGAGCGGCCGTAAGGAGACCGGCATCCAGCTCAGCGGCAAACAAGCGGCCGTTAAAGTGATTCCTGTATAAGAGGTTGGAGGTACAAGCATGGAAGTTCGATTCACCGACGCGTTCGTTGCCAAGGCAAGAGAACGGTCCGCAAGCATGGAGCAAGCGCGGACGATCGATCCGCTATTATTGGAATACATCTACGAACATAAGCTGTTCAAGCCGTTCGTCCCTAAGTCCCTCGGCGGACTTATGCTGCCGTTGCCTGAAGCGCTGCGCGTATTCGAGCAAGCGTCGTGGATCGACGGCAGCTTCGGCTGGCTCGTGACGATCGGGTCGGGCGGCGGGTTCTTCTCGGCGACGCTGCCTCCGGAGCAGGCGCGCGAGCTGTTCGGGCACGACAAAGCCGTCGTCGCGGGCAGCGGGTACCCGAACGGCATCGCTCGTCGGGTAGACGGCGGTTACATCGTCAGCGGGCGTTGGTCGACGTGCAGCGGCTCAACTTTCGCGAGCGTGTTTACGGCGAATTGCCGGATCGTGGAGGGGGAAGAACCCGTTACGGCGGATACGCCGTATCGTTCGTTCGCGTTCCTGCCCGATCAAGTCGAGATCATTCGCGATTGGAACGCTTTCGGCATGCGGGCGACTGACAGCCACTCGATAGTCGTCCATGAGGCGTTCGTGCCGGCCGAGAGGACATTCGATATTATGTCTCCGCCGAATTTCGACGACCCAATATTCCGTTATCCGTTCATGGCGTTCGCGCAAACTTCTTTCGCGGCCGTCACCCTGGGCGTCGCCAAGCATTACATGGAGGAAGCCGCAGCGTTCGCGGAGTCGAAGTCCGCAGACTGGGGGCAGTCGAAACCGGAGCGACTGACGGCTTTGCGCGCGCGGATCGAGAAGCAATCGGCAGCGCTTGCCGAGGCTTCGGTACGGTTCTACGGCGTCGTGGACGCGACGTGGTGGCCGACGTTCGTGCAATCCGGCGAGTTAAACGCCGAGCAGGAGGGCGAGATCGCCCGTCTTAGCCGGCAAGCCGCTAAAGTCGCGTTAGCCGCCGCGCACGATATTTTTCCGCTGCTCGGCATGACCGCGCTAATGGAAGATCATCCGCTCAACCGCACGTGGCGCGATTTGCACACGGTGACTCAGCATTCGGTTCTTGTAGCGAACTCTTAAATCGGCACAATAACAAACGGATAGAGGTTCAGAGCGATTCTGAATCCCTATCCGTTTGTTGTCTTCCTCGATGTTTTATGATTTTTGTTATAAGAATGAGTAAGGAAGGAACCTTTCAGGCGGTTTCGTTCTCTAATAGATATAAGCTTGGCCGAAAGGAGAAGGTGAATTGAACGAGTTGATCGAAACGGCCATTCGCGCAAGGCAGGGGTCGGCGGACGATTTTGTCCGTATGATTCGCCAGTATGAGAATACGATGTACCGTATCGCCTACGGAATGCTGCGCTCGGATGAGGATGCGGCGGATGCGATCCAGGAGACGATTATCGCAGCCTTCCGCCAAATCCATCAACTGCAGGAGCCTCGGTATGCGCAGACTTGGCTTGTCCGCATTCTGATCAATCATTGCAACGGTATGCTGAAGCGTAGAAGCCAAGTCATTTCGTTATATGACAACGTTATCGGAACGTTAACGGATCGTCCAAGCGAGGACCGGCTTGATCTTTATCATGCCATCGGATTGCTGGGCCCGGATCAGCGGGAAGTGATTATTCTGCACTATCTGGAGGATATGTCGCTGAAGGAGATTGGCAAGTTGCTTCAACTGTCAGAGGGAACGATCAAGTCGCGTCTTTATCGGGCTAGGGAAAGATTAGCGCTGCTAATGAAAGAACCTGCGCAAGAGGAGGGAATGCTATGAGCTTCGAGGACATGATCCGCGGCGAGCTAAGAGGCGCAACGGAGCGGCATGACCTCCCGATTCCGGACGCTGTGAGGAGAAGAATCGATGAGACATTGGCGACGTTGGTCGGCGAGGCGGCGGATAAGCAAGACACGATGCAGGGTGATGGGCTGAATAAGCTTGACGAAGCGGCTCTTCCAAGCCGGGGAAGGACTGTCCGGTCTCCGAATCGAACGAGACGTCTGGCGATCGCGTTCGCCCTGCTTCTGCTGTCCATGAGCGTATGGATCGCATCGAACCCCCAGACGGTTAAATCCATGAAGCCGCATTTATCCTCCATATTCGATTGGTTTGGCGACGTCGGAGTGAAGGAGAACTTACCGCTGCAGAAGACGGGCGAATTGCCGATTCTAGCGGAGGTCAAGAATAACGGGTATATTCTGCGCATCCATGAGGCTTTCTACGACGGCCTGCAACTATCGTTCACCTACACCTTCCGCAAGGAACAAGGCGAGATCCCGCCCGGAACTTCCATGATTCCGGACTTCCAGCTTGCGCCTTCCTCGAAGAAGATGCTGGGCTTTACCAATAAATTCGATAGCGGCGCTCTGCACGAAGGATACTCGGCGGGCGTGGTCAAATATTTCGTGCAGAAGAAGCTCCCCGACACGTTCACCCTCGAGGTCAACGTACCGAAGTTCGGTATTTCGACCAAGGACGACTACACCGTTCGCAAGGGGGATTGGAGCTTTGCGCTGCCGATGAAGGGCGAGGATCACTCGCGCACCGTCCGTTGGGACAAACCGCTGCGTACCGAACAGGAGAAGAGCTCGTTCGAAGTCGTAAGCCTTCGCATGTCGGATACCGCTGCGGAATGGCATCTGAGGCTGCAGATCCCGCTTACGATGCGGCTCGGCATGATAAAGGATCGAGAATCTATAGAGTACCGAATCATTGACGAGGACGGCAATGTATTGGAGAGGACCGGGGAATGGTCGTCCGGACGCGATACGGATCACAGTCAGCCGACTCCGCCCGACGCCTTGTATATCGCGGATGTTATGACCCATACTCCGCCTATCCGAAGCGGATCTACCGTAACCGTAGTGCCGATGTACCGAACGATAACTAAGGTGAACGGCAAATTCGAGACGGTGGATACGCCAATGGATGAACTGGCTATTCAAGTGCCGGTGAACTAGCGGGATTTAAGCACAAGGAGTTGCTCCTCGCGCCATCATCTCATGGGCGCATGGGGCAACTCCTTGCTGTTACTCATTCTATTAAAGCCGCGCGAACGTGATGTAATCGACTTGGACAGGCTCTGCCGATTCGAGCCGAAGCGCCCGGTTGATCTGTCCCCGGTGATATTGGCCGTGCAAGAGGACTTGCGACAGGATGTCCCGGGCGGACGTTCGGAACGTGACGCCGCTCTGGTTCGCGTATTCGACCATCTCGTCCAATGCGGATTCCTCGAGCTTGCCGATATATTCGCGATATTGCTCGGCGTTCTCTTCGAACAGCTTCCGGATCGCGGTCAGGTCCTCCGCTTCCTCCCACAACGAATATTGCGCGCTGCTCTTGCCCTGCAATCGCGTCAGCCAGACTCGTTCCGCGACCGCGATGTGCCGAGCCAGCTTCAGAAGATCCTTGTCCTTTGTCTTGCTCGCCTCAAGCGCGTCCAAGATACGTCCGTCCGCCCAATACATGTGGTCCATCATGCGCTGGATCGTTTTCATTGCGGATTCCCCCTCTTCGGCTTATCAAGCCTTCTCCACGCCGACTCGCGTAGAGAAGAACGTAGCCCCGCCGCCCATGTCGGAGAGGCGTTGCGACGTCAATAGATTGGCGGCGTTCACGCCTTCGTTGCCGCTTTCCCACCATAGTCCCTGGCAGACGAGCACGCCTGGAAGTACGTTGTCCGCGACTTTGATCGCGATGCGGATCTCGCCGCGTTCGTTCCACACGCGCACGGTGTCGCCGTCGGTTAATCCGTAAGCGGCGGCGTCAGCGCTATTCATATCGAGCAGCGGCTGCTTCTCGAGCTTCTTCATCCGCGGCTGGTTGGCGAACGTCGAGTTGAGGAAGCTATGGTTCGGCCCCGGGACGAACAAGAACGGCAGGCCGTTCTCCTCGCGGATCGGGTAGTATTCGGGAACGGGAGGCAAGCCTGCCCGGGCCATCTCTTCCGAATAGAATTCGATCCGGCCGGACGGCGTAGGCAGCCCGTCTTTCATGGCCGCGGGACCGGTCGGCTTCACCTTCAGGAAGCCGTACTCCTTCAGCCGCTCGTATGTGATTCCCTCGAGCGAAGGGTTGGCGGGGTTGTCGAGCGCCTCGCGAATCATCTGCTCCTCGGTAATGTCGAATACTTCCGATTCGAAGCCCATGCGCAAGCCGAGCTCCTTGAACAGCGTGAAGTTCGACTTGCATTCTCCCATCGGCTCGATGATCGGCTCGTGCAGCTGCACGTAGAGATGCCAGTAAGAGGCGTATAAGTCGAGGTTCTCGAAGTGCGAAGTCGCAGGCAGCACGAGGTCCGCGTACAAGCACGTATCGGTCAAGAACAGGTCGTGCACGACCGTGAACAGATCATCCCGCATGAAGCCTTGACGAACGCGGTTCAAATCGGGAGCGACGATCGCGGGGTTGCAGTTGTATACGAAGATGAACCGGACGGCCGGATCGGCTTCGGTCAGCGCCTCGCCCAGCTTGTTCATGTTGACCGTGCGCACGCTCGGGTCGGGCAGCAGGTCCGGGCGTTCGACGCGCTCGGCATTAAACGCCGAGTAGCCGCCGTTGCCCTTGATCGCGCCGCCGCCCCGCACGTTCCAGGCGCCGGTGAGCGCAGGAAGACAAGCGATGGCGCGAATCGCCATGCCGCCGTTGTCGTGATGCTGCAGGCCGTTGCCGATCCGAATGAACGACGGCGCGCCTGCGGCATACCGACGAGCCAAGTCGACGATCTGCTCGGCCGGGATGCCGGTAATGCCAGAGACGACTTCCGGCGGATACTCCTCCGCTTTAGCGACCAAATCCTCGTATCCCACGGTACGCTCCGCAAGGAACGCCTCGTCAGTTAAACCCTCTTTTATAATCACATGCATAAGTCCCATGGCCAGCGCCGTATCGGTACCGGGAATGATCGGAATAAACTCGTCGGCCCACGTGGAAGTACGGTTACGGTGCACGTCGATATGGACGATGGTAGCCCCGCGTTTGCGAGCTTCGGTCAAATACATGACTTGGTGCATATTCGTGGAGACGAGGTTGCAGCCCCAGATCAGCACGAACTTCGAATGAACGGTATCCTCCGGATCGATGCCGAAGCTTCCGCCCATCGTATAGCGATAGCCGGTCGAACCGGCCACGCTGCAGATCGTACGGTCGAGCTGGCTCGAGCCGAGTCGATGGAAGAATCGGCGATCCATCCCTTCGGCGCTCAGAATCCCCATATTGCCATAGAAGCTGTAGGGCAGAATCGCTTCGGCGCCATGCTCGCGAATCGTCCGCTGCATGCGCGTTACGATTTCTTCGTAGGCCTCTTCCCAGTTGATCCGCTCGAAGGAATGGGTTCCTTTCGGGCCGACTCTGCGCATCGGGTAGAGCACGCGGTCGGGGTGGTAGACTCGCTCCGGGATATGGCGAACTTTATTGCAAATCGCCCCTTGCGTGGCGGGATGTGCGGGGTTGCCGTCCACGGATACGATTCGTCCGTCGTCTATCTTGACATGCAAGCTGCACGTATCCGGACAATCGAGCGGGCAGACGGACCGCACCGTGCGGATTTCGGTTGTTGTCATACGATCGTTCACGCTCCTCTAGCTGCTTCTATCATGCCAATAGTATACAACATTCCGAGTGTTCCGACGGGCAGGAAAACACTTACATTTCGGCGAATCATTAGCGTAATAACTCTTCATTCGGGAGGTATTCGATTGGGCAAACAAGTTAAAGTGCTAGTCGGTACGAATAAAGGCGTATTCATTTACTCATCGAACGAGGAAAGAAGCGACTGGAGCATGACCGGACCGTTCTTGAACGGTTGGGAGGCGTATAGCGTTCTGGGAGACAGCCGCAACGGCACGAACGCGTTATTCGCAGGTACGTCCCATGCGGCTTACGGAGCTTCGATTCGGGTCAGCTACGATTTCGGCGAGACGTGGACGCAGATCGAACAAGGCCCGCGATATTCGGAAGAGAGCGGATTTTCGCTGAACCGGATTTGGCAGTTGGTCCAAGGGGCGCCTTCGCAACCGGAGACGCTGTATGCCGGCGTCGAAGAAGCGGGGCTGTTCGTGAGTCGGGACAAGGGACTAACCTGGAAAGAGCTCGGCGGTCTGACGAGTCATCCGACCCGTCCGGGCTGGCATCCGGGTGCGGGAGGCTTGTGCTTGCACACGGTGATCGTCGACCCGAATCGCCCGGAGCGAATCTGGGTGGCGATGTCGTCCGTCGGCGTGTTCCGATCGCTGGATGGCGGAGAGACGTGGCACACGTGCAACGTCGGGCTGGCGCGAGTGCCTACGGGGCAGCCGTACGACGAAATCGGCTATTGCATTCATAAGATGGCTCAAGACCCCGATAACCCGGACGTCCTGTATATGCAAGAGCATTGCGGCGTATTCATGTCCAAGGACGGCGGGGACAACTGGTTCCCGATCGAGGAAGGGCTGACGATGAAGGAAGGCATGGAGCCGTTCGGCTTCCCGTTCGTGGTCTCCGGGACGGGGGACTTGTTCATCATTCCGCTCGAAAGCTCGGAGAAGCGCTCGATGAAGGACGGCCGCCTGCTCGTCTATCGCCGCCATCGCGACGAGACGGAGTGGCTGCCGATCGGGGATGTCGTGCCCGAAGAGCTGCAGCACGTCAGCGTGCTGCGGGACGCGATGGACGTCGATTCCCTCGAGCCGTACGGCATCTATTTCGGTACGACGTCCGGCGAGGTATTCTGCTCGACCGATCGCGGCGTGAAGTGGCAACGGCTGCCGGGCCGGTTATCTCGGGTACTGAGCGTCAAAACGTGGATCATCGAGGACGAGGCATGATCATCGAAGCGACGGTGCCGGGGCTGTTAACGGATTGTACGGCGGGTCGAGCGCGGTTTCCGGTCGAAGCGGAAACGCTGCAAGGGGCGATCGACCGGATGTTCGAGGATTATCCGTTGCTGAAGCGGCACGTATACACGGAGAACGGCAGCGTGCGCAAGCACGTCATGCTCTGTTATAACGATCAGAATCTCGCTTGGCTAGACCATATGGATATTCCGCTGCGTCCCGGCGATCGGCTGCACGTCATGCAGCTCGTGTCAGGGGGTTAACCGAATACACCCGCATCAAAGCCCTACTGGCCAATTAGCGCCAATAGGGCTTTTGCCGCTCAACGAACGCCTATCCGCCCGCAGGCATACAATGTATGACTTCTACGGGCGAGAGGGTGGTTCAGGTGGATATCCAATTGACGGCGATACATTGGGTATACCTGGCATTTATCGTATTTATATTGGCGCTGCTCATCAGGCGCCGCGACACGACGCTGATTTGCGTCGTCGGCATATTCACGATCGGCTTTATCGCGACGGAGACGCTGGAGGGCTCCGTGTCGGGTATCTTCAACAGCTTTATCTACGCGACCAAAGAGCTGCTGGGGACGATCTTCATTATCTCGATCATCGTCGCGATGAGCAGGGTTCTGATCATTACCGGCATTAACGAAATGATGGTTGCTCCGTTGATGCGTTTTCTAAGGACGCCGACGCTCGCTTTCTGGGGGATCGGCTTGATCATGCTCGTGACGTCGCTGTTCTTCTGGCCTTCTCCCGGCGTTGCCTTGATCGGGGCGGTATTGCTGCCGGTGGCGGCGCGGGTCGGCTTGCCGGCGCTTGCCGTGGCGATGGCGATGAACCTGTTCGGTCATGGGATCGCGCTGTCCGGCGACTATATTATCCAAGGCGCGCCTAAGCTGACGGCCGATGCGGCCGGCTTGCCGGTCTCGGATGTCATGGAGGCCAGCGTGCCGCTCGTCATCGTGATGGGCCTTGTGACGACGGTATTGGCGTTCTGGTACATGAAGCGCGACATGAAGCGCGGATTATGGAGAGACGGCCTCGTCACTGGCAATCGGGGAACGGAAGATATGAACGGCTCTTCATCGGCGATTGCGGTTGCGCTTTCTCCCGTCTTGAAGAAGACGCTTGCGCTCCTCATCGTTCTATCGTTCATAGCGGACGTCGTCGTCATGTTCGCGCTAGATCTGCAGGGTGGCGACGCGACGGCGCTCATCGGGGGGACGGCGGTTATTATTCTGATCATCGTCACGATGATCGCCCATCGCAATCAAGGGCTGGAAGAGACGACGTCTTACCTAATCGAAGGGTTCCAGTTCGGATTCCGGGTGTTCGGCCCTGTTATCCCGATCGCCGCGTTCTTCTATCTGGGCGATTCGGCGCTCACGCAGCTGTTCGGGGATGCCGCTCTAGCCGAAGGGTCTCACGGCATCGTGAACGATCTAGGCGTCTCCTTCGCGAACAGCGTGCCGGTCAACGAAGGCGTGGCCGCGGCGACGCTAACGGTTACGGGCGCCATTACGGGGCTCGACGGCTCCGGCTTCTCCGGAATATCGCTCGTCGGACCGATCGCGAACATGTTCTCCATCGCCATCGACGGCGGCGCGGCAACGCTGACGGCGCTCGGGCAGATTGCCGCGATCTGGGTCGGCGGCGGCACGCTCATCCCGTGGGCGCTCATTCCGGCGGCTGCCATCTGCGGCGTCAGCCCGTTCGAGCTGGCGCGGCGCAACCTGAAGCCTGTGTTGATCGGCCTTGTCGTGACGACGATCGTCGCTATGTTCCTCGTCTAAAATTCTCGTATCCCGCAAGGAGCTTGCCCATTGCTTGCTCCTTACGGGATTTTTTGTGCGCAGATCCCTTCCTTCCCTCCATTCTTTGGACGCGGCTCCAAAAGCGCATGGCATCGCGTTGACCGGCGGAAGCGTACACATACAATGGAGACGACGAAAGGATTTAAGGAGGCACGCGTGATGCAGGCAAGCAAAGCGATGATAGCTACGCCTCATACGCTAGCGAGCGAAGTCGGAGCAAGCATGCTGAGGCGAGGCGGCAACGCTTTCGACGCCGCGGTGGCGGCCAGCGCGGCGCTTGGCGTCGTGTACCCGCATATGACGGGCATCGGCGGAGATGCGTTCTTCATGATCTATAGGGCGGACACGGACGAGCTCGCCGGCTACAACGGAAGCGGAAGAGCTGGCTCGAAAGCGAGCGTAACCTATTTTGCGGAGCGGGGAATGAGTCGGATTCCGAATCGAGGGGCGCTAAGCGCGATTACGGTTCCCGGCATGGTGGACGCTTGGTGGGAGATCTGGTCGGCGGGAGGTAAGCTGGCTTGGGCGGACGTGTTGGAGCCGGCGGCCCGATACGCGGAGCAGGGCTTCCCGATCTCCCGCAATCTCCACGAATGGCTGCGTCAAGACGAGGCGCTCATTCGCGCTTGTTCTGCCATGACGGCGACGTACTTAACGGATCGTCGGACCGTACCTAAGCAGGGGGAATGCCTGAAGCAGCCGAAGCTTGCGCGGACGTTCCGGGAGCTGCAGTCGGGCGGATGGGAGGCATTCTATCGCGGATCGATCGCCCGGCGGATCGCAAGCTGCGTCCAGGGGGACGGCGGGGTGCTTACCGCGGAGGATTTCGCAGCGCACGCGGGAGAGTGGGTAAGCCCAATCCGAACGACCTACCGGGGATACGAAATCTGCGAGATGCCTCCCAACTCCCAAGGCTTCACGGTGCTCATGATGCTCAATATGCTTGAGCGATTCGACATGAAGTCGATCCCGCGCCACTCGGCCGATTTTTACCATTTAATGACCGAAGCGACGAAGCTGGCGTTCCAAGACAGGGATGCTTGCTTAACCGATCCGAAATTCGCGGAGATTCCGCTGGAACGGCTGCTGTCCAAGCCGTACGCGGCCGAGAGGGCAGCCGGCATTCGAATGGATCGCGCAGCTGCCAGCAAGCTGAATCCGACCGGACAGGATACCGCCTACGCGGCCGTTGTAGACGAGGAGGGGAACTGCGTCTCTTTTATCCAAAGCTTATATTTCGATTTCGGGTCGTGTTACATGCCGGAGGGGACGGGCGTGGTCATGCAGAACCGGGGCTGTTCCTTCTCTCTTGACCCGAACCATGTCAACCGCCTGGAGCCGGGCAAGAGGACGTTCCATACGCTGATGCCGGCTATGGTGCTGCAAGACGGTTTGCCGTATATGCTGCTCGGAACGCAAGGCGGGGAAGGACAGCCGCAAACGCAGTTATCGCTGTTGACCGGAGTGCTTGACTACGGGTACGGCATCGAAGATGCGATTGCGCTGCCGAGATGGGTATTCGGCCGGACATGGGGGAACACTAGCGATAGCCTGAAAATCGAAAATCGTATCTCCGGGCGAGACGTCGAATCTCTTCGCGGCAGGGGGCATGAGGTGGAAGTCATGCAGCCTTGGGATGGTGTCATGGGGCAGGCGCAAGGCATCGTCATCGATCGGGAAAGCGGACTTCTGACGGGGGCGGCGGATCCTCGAGGAGACGGTTCGGCGATCGGGTGGTGAAGTCGGGGAGAAGCTCCCATAACTTTTTTTGCAAATCATTTGCTTTTTGGTTGCGAAGGTGATAATATGAGACTTATCGAAATCGTGACCTGAATTCACACATGAAATGGGTTATGTTCCGAAAATCCCTTTCATGGCGTGAATTTTTTATTCGTTCGAATAAAAAAGTTCATGAGGCATTATTGTTTGGAGGTGAAATACATGCAACAAGGAACAGTAAAATGGTTCAACGCTGATAAAGGCTTCGGTTTCATCGAAGTTGAGGGCGGCAACGATGTGTTCGTACACTTCAGCGCTATCCAAGGCGAAGGCTTCAAAACGTTGGACGAAGGCCAACGCGTTTCTTTCAATGTGGTACAAGGCAACCGCGGACCGCAAGCGGAGAACGTTGTTAAGCTGTAATCCGCTATTAATGAAAAGTCCTTGGCGATTCCGATCGCTGAGGACTTTTTTATTCGATTTGCGCATATGGCTAATCCATGCGAACTTGGGCATGCTTAAATCGACTTGGAATTGGAGGGGGTCCGTTCATGTATTCTCGGAAAAAGACGTTCGAGGAAATCCCGGAGGAAATGACGGCGATTTGGTCGTGCGAGAGCGAGGGCTGCAACGGGTGGATGAGGGATAATTTTACCCTTGAAGCCATCCCTACCTGTCATGTGTGTAACACGCCTATGGTCAGCGGCATGAGAATGCTGCCGCAGCTGGTCAACACGGGCAGAAGCCGGTCGATGAGGTAGCAACGAACAAGAATGGAATATGGAGTAACCGACCGAGAAGGGCGCCTTTGGCGCCCTTCTTTTTGTTGTGTCATATAATTTTACGTATAAAGAGGATTTATCGGATTCATCGAAAAAATCGAACGATTATAAGAAATACTGCCCTTGTTATACGTAATATTATATGACATAATGACACTATTAATCAGCAAATACATCATATAGATTACATTACATGTTAGATAAAAGTCGGGGAGTGGCTAACATGAAGAAAAAACTGGTATTGATCGGAAACGGAATGGCAGGCGTGAGCTGTATCGAACAGCTGCTGAAGCTGGCTCCGAATCGTTATGACATTACGATCTTCGGGAGCGAACCGCATCCGAACTATAACCGGATCTTACTCTCATCCGTGCTCGCCGGCGATGCCGGCATGCGCGACATCGTCATCAACGACTGGTCCTGGTACGAAGAGAACAACATTACCTTATACACGGGGCAGACGGTAAACCGAATCGACAGCGAACGCAAGACGGTCGGCACGGACGGAGGGATTAGCGTTCCTTACGACGAGCTGATTATCGCGACCGGGTCTCTTCCGTTCATGCTTCCGCTCTCTGGCGCGGACAAGGAGGGCGTCATCGCTTTCCGCGATATTAAAGACTGCGAGACGATGATCGAGACGAGCCGCAAGTTCAAGAAGGCGCTCGTCATCGGGGGCGGCTTGCTCGGGCTCGAAGCGGCGCGCGGTTTGCTCAATCTGGGCATGGAAGTATCGGTCGTGCACATTCACCCGTATTTAATGGAACGTCAGCTCGACCAGCCTGCTTCGGTCATGCTGCAGCGCGAGCTGGAGAACCAAGGCATGAAATTCCTGCTATCCAAAAACACGGATTCGATCCTCGGGCGGAAGAGAGTGACCGGCGTTCGGTTCACCGACGGCTCGGAAGTGGCGACGGATCTCGTCGTTATGGCGGTTGGCATTCGCCCGAACGTCTCGCTGGCGAAGACGAGCGGCATCGAGATCAATCGCGGCATCGTCGTGAACGATTACCTGGAGACGAGCGTTCCGCATATTTCCGCGGTCGGCGAATGCGCGGAGCATCGGGGCATTGCTTACGGCTTAGTGGCGCCGCTATACGAGCAAGGCGCGGTGCTGGCCAAGCGGCTCGCGGGAGCCGAGACGGGTCAAGGCTACCAAGGCTCGGTCGTTTCCACGAAGCTGAAGGTTTCGGGAGTGAACGTGTTCTCGGCAGGGGAATTCAAGGACTCGCCGGATACGCGCGCGGTTCGCCTCCAAGACGAAGTGGACGGCATCTACAAGAAGGTCGTCATTCGCCGCGGCAAAGTGATCGGGGCGGTGTTGTTCGGGGATACGACGGATGGCTCCCGTATTTTCTCGCTCATCCGCAGCGGCGAAGACGTAACGGGCAAGGAGAAGGAAGTGCTGTTAGGGGCCGGGACCGGCGGCGGGTCAGCCAAGTCCGGCGTAGAACTGGTGGCCGCGATGAGCGACGACGAGATTATCTGCGGCTGCAACGGCGTCAGCAAAGGCGACATTGTACAGGCGATTCAAGAGAAGGGCTGCTCCAGCGTGAACGAGATCAAGGCGTGCACGAAGGCGTCCGCCTCCTGCGGGGGCTGCAAGCCGCTCGTCGCCGATCTGCTTACTTGCGTTGTCGGGGCGGACGGCGTCAAAGCGGTGAAGGAAGGCATTTGCGGCTGTACGACGCTTGGTCGCGACGAGGTTGTCGAAGCGATCCGCGGCATGCGTCTGACGACATCGAAGGAAGTTATGAACGTGCTCGAATGGAGCAACCCGGAAGGCTGCTCCAAGTGCCGCCCGGCGCTGAACTATTACCTCGGCATGGTGTGGCCGGAGGAGCACGAGGAGGAGCGCGAATCCCGGTTCGTCAACGAGCGTAATCACGCCAACATTCAGAAGGACGGCACGTACTCCGTCGTGCCTCGGATGTACGGCGGCGTAACGACGCCGAAGGATTTGATTCGCATCGCTCAAATCGCCGACAAGTACGAGGTGCCGCTCGTGAAGATTACCGGCGGTCAACGGATCGACTTGCTCGGCGTGAAGAAGGAAGACCTGCCGGCCATGTGGGCGGACCTCGACATGCCGTCGGGCTATGCGTACGGCAAGGCGCTGCGCACGGTGAAGACGTGCGTCGGCCAGGCGTTCTGCCGCTTCGGCACGCAGGATTCGATCGGCATGGGCATCCAGCTTGAGAAGAAATTCGAACGGCTGAACACGCCGGCGAAGGTGAAGATGGCCGTGTCGGGTTGCCCGCGCAACTGCGCGGAAGCGACGATCAAAGACTTCGGAGTCATCGCGATCGACGGCGGATGGGAGCTGCACGTCGGAGGCAACGGAGGCACGAAGCTGCGCGGCACCGACGTGCTGTGCCGGGTGAAGACCGAGGAAGAAGTGCTGGAATGGTCCGGAGCCTACCTGCAATATTACCGGGAAACCGGCAAGTACAACGAGCGCACGTCCGAATGGCTGGAGCGCATCGGCCTCGATACGATCAAAGCCGCTCTCGAGAAGCGGGAAGATCGCTTGGCGCTCGTCGACCGAATCGAGCATACGCTCGGGCTGACGAAAGATCCTTGGCAAGAAATTATCGCGGAGAAAAAACTGAACGATACGTTCGTACCGATCGTAAACGCGGCGCAAAGCTGATTGGATAAGAGAAGGAGGGAAACTGCCATGAAACGAATCGCGATCGGATCGATTTCGGAAATCGCAGAACGCAGGTCGCGTACGATACGGATCGGCGATATCGAAATCGCGTTGTTCAAACTATCGGACGGCACCTTCCGGGCCGTAGAGAACCGTTGCCCGCATAAGGGCGGCAAGCTGTCGGAAGGAATCGTGTGCGATCATCACGTATTCTGCCCGCTGCACGATTGGAAGATCAATCTGACGGACGGCCTCGTCCAAGCGCCGGACGAAGGCTGCGTAACGACGTTCGAGGTCGAAGTCGACGAGGCTTCCGGAACCGTCTGGCTTCATGTCGATGACGAACATATTCTCGTCTCGTAAGCAGTAAGGGAGAGGTGACGAGGGATGGAGAAGTTAAAGCTTGTGCTCATCGGCAACGGCATGGCCGGCGTGCGATGCATCGAGGAGATTCTTAAGCTCGAGCCGGATCGGTTCGAGATTACGATATTCGGACGGGAGCCGCATCCGAACTACAATCGCATCATGCTCTCCAAGGTGTTGCAAGGAGATACGCGGATTTCCGACATTACGATCAACGATTGGCAGTGGTACCAAGACCGCGGTATCACGCTTCATACGGGCGATCCGGTCATCGCGATCGACACGTTGAAGCAAGAGGTGCTCAGCTCGAAAGGCGTAATCGCGAGGTACGACAGGCTCATCCTGGCGACGGGATCGCTTCCGTTCATGTTGAATCTCCCAGGCGGAGACCTGCCAGGGGTGACGGCTTTCCGCGACATCAGCGATTGCAATACGATGCTCGAAGCGTCTCGCCAATATAAGCGAGCCGTTGTCATTGGCGGAGGGTTGCTCGGGCTGGAGGCGGCGCGGGGCTTGCTCAATCTGGGCATGGAAGTCAGCGTCGTCCACATTTTCCACCATCTGATGGATCGTCAATTGGATCCCGACGCGGCCGAGCTGCTGCGGGCGGAGTTGGAGTCTCAGGGAATGCGGTTCCTGCTGGAAAAGCATACGGAGAGAGTGATCGGGCGCAAGCGCGCGGAAGGGCTGCAGTTCAAGGACGGCACGAGAGTGCTTGCCGATCTGGTCGTCATGGCCGTCGGGATTAAGCCGAACGTGCAGTTGGCCGCCGATTCCGGAATAGCGGTCAACCGCGCCATCGTCGTAAACGATTGGATGGAAACGAGCATACCGAACGTCTACGCGGTCGGGGAATGCGCGGAGCATCGCGGCATGGTATACGGACTCGTCGCTCCTCTATACGAGCAAGGCAAAGTGCTCGCCAAAGCGATCTGCGGCTTGGCCACCGACGGGTATCAAGGCTCGGTACTGTATTCGCAGCTGAAGGTGTCGGGAGTCGAAGTGTTCTCCGCCGGAGAAATCCGCGATTCGGAAGTCACGGCATCGCTTAAGGTGAAGAACACGATTAACCGAACGTACAAGAAGGTGACCGTTCAGGGCAATCGGATCGTCGGAGCGGTACTGTACGGCGACAGCTCCGAAGGGAATCAATTGCTCGGCTATATTAAGCAAGGCGCGGACGTCTCCGTGCTTGAAGCTAAGGTAGGAGACGGACAAGGAGCAGGCGCGGATGAGGCATACGTCTGCGAGCTGTCGGACAAAGAGACGATCTGCTCTTGCAACGGCGTGACCAAAGGCATGATCGTGACGGCGATCCGGCAGGAAGGACTCGAGACGTTCGAACAGGTGCGGGAGTGCACGAGGGCTTCCAGCTCTTGCGGAGGGTGCAAACCGCTCGTCTC
The DNA here is from genome assembly GCA_023460795.1 of Bacillota bacterium. Lineage (GTDB taxonomy): Bacteria > Bacillota > Bacilli > Paenibacillales > Paenibacillaceae > Cohnella. The sequence goes on from JAEWPC010000035.1 coordinate 133,479, forward strand.
GGCGATTCTGAAAGTGACATTAGACAATGGAGCCGGGGCGGAAACTCCGAAAGAGACGGTGTGCGCTTGTACGTTGCTCGATCACGATGAATTGAAGCAGGCGATCGCTCTAGGCGGATATGCGTCTACGGGGGCCGCGCGAGCCGGACTCGGTTGGATGACGGCAGAAGGCTGCGAGAAGTGCCGTCCCGCGCTTCAATATTATCTGGGATGCACGCAAGGCGTTGCAGGCGCAGCTTTCACTGCGCCAGCGCTTGCGGACGGTACCTACAAAGTGCGGCCGCGCACGTACGGGGGCTATGTCGGCGCCCATCAGCTTCGCAATATCGCGGATGTGATCGAGACCTACGGCATCCCGCACGCGAAGCTTAGCGACGGACGGCTCGATCTGCTCGGCGTTGCTCGCGAACGGCTAACCGACGTAGAAGCCTCGTTAACGATGCCCGTGGCCGAACGCTTCTACGGTTATCCGGTATCGGTGACCGCCTGCGACGGCATCGCATACGACCCGCTTGCGCTTCAGGACTCGGTCAGCCTTGCGGCGGCGCTGGAACGGCGGGTGGAGCGCATACAGACGCCGGCGCCCGTCACGGTCGCCGTATCGGGCAGTCCGCTGCACCGGGCGGGTACGCTCGCCAAGGACATCGGTATCGTCGGAGCCCCAGGCGGCTGGGAGCTGCATGTGGGCGGCAACGCTCTAGGAACGCTGCGCCAAGCGCAGCTGTTGTGCACCGAAGCCGAGGACGGCGGCGCGATCGGGATGGCGGCCGCTTTCCTGCAGGCGTATGCCGAGAACGGCTGGTACGGGGAAACGACGGGAGAATGGATCGACCGCGTCGGCTTAATTAACTTGCGCGAGCTTCTTTTTAACCGAGCTTACCGGCAAGGCTTGCTGGACCGGCAACGGGAGCGGGCAGGGGACGCTCGATCGGGCAGCGCTACACAACGGCAGTCGGAAGCTGCGTTAGGTCAGGTGAGATAGATGAGCGTAAACCTTAATACCGCCGAATCGCACGAGACGAGATCGATCTTCGATACGCAATGTCCGTTCTGCAGCGTTCAATGCAAGATGCAAGTCATCGAGGAGAGGTCCGCGGACAAGGCGCCTACGTTCACGGTCGTTCCGAAACCGAACGCCGCATCCGAAGGCCGGCTGTGCATTAAAGGCATGAACGCGTACCAACATGCGTTGACAGCCGAACGGATCCTGTACCCGATGGCTCGAATAGACGGCGAGTTCGTTCGCATTTCTTGGGATGAAGCCTACAATCGCATTCATCATAAGTTCGCGGAGCTTCGCAGCCGATACGGCTACGATTCGATCGGCGTATACGGCGGCGGCTCGCTGACGAACGAGTCCGCGTATTTGCTCGGCAAGTTCGCCCGCGTCGCGCTGCAGACCAAGTACATCGACTATAACGGGCGCTTCTGCATGTCGGCCGCAGCGTCGGCGGGCAATAAAGCGTTCGGAGTCGACCGAGGGCTGACAAACCCGTTATCGGACATTGGTCTTGCGAAATGCATCATTCTGGCGGGCACGAACATCGCGGAGTGCCAGCCGACGCTGATGCCTTACTTCTCGAGGGCGAAGGAGAACGGCGCGTACTTCATCGTTATCGATCCACGCGAGACGGGGACGACGGCGATGGCAGACCTGCACTTGAAGGTTAAACCGGGAATGGATGCGGCGCTTGCCAATGGCTTGCAGAAGGTCTTGCTTGAGGAAGGCTTGGTCGATCCGGCGTTCATAAGCGAGCGGACGAATGGCTACGGCGAATTGAAGGTGCACCTGGGTCAGCTGGGTTTGGAAGAAATCGCGGAGATGACCGGCGTTCCTTCCGCGGACATTCGCAAAGCGGCGATCGCGTACGGCAAAGCGGCTTCCGGCATGGTGTTCACCGCCAGAGGCGTAGAGCAGCAGACCGACGGTTATATGGCGGTGCGCGGCTTCTTGAACCTCGTGCTGATGACCGGCAAGATCGGCAAGCCGGGCTCCGGTTACGGAGCCATAACCGGCCAAGGCAACGGTCAAGGGGGCAGGGAGCACGGGCAGAAGGCTGATCAATTGCCGGGTTACCGGCTGATCGAGAACGCCGAAGACCGTGCGTACATCGCCGAAGTATGGGGAGTGGACGCGCATAGCTTGCCGGGTAAAGGCGTCTCAGCTTATGAAATGATGGAGAAGATTCATGAACAGGAAATTCGCGCCTTGCTCGTCATGAGCTCCAATCCGATCGTCTCGAATCCGAACGCGAACTTCGTGGAAGAAGGACTCCGGAAGCTGGATTATCTCGTCGTCTGCGACATGTTCCTATCGGAGACCGCTCGTATGGCCGATCTGGTACTGCCGGCAACGGCATATATCGAGAACGGAGGCACGCTGACGAACCTCGAAGGACGCGTCCTGTTGCGGGAAAGCAGCCGTCCTGCGCCTGGAGAGGCGAAGCACGATTGGCAAGTGATGTGCGGCATCGCGAAGAGCTTCGGCAAGGAGCAATGGTTTGCTTTCGAATCCGCGGAGCAGATATTCGAAGAGCTTCGGATCGCCAGCAAAGGCGGGCTTGCCGATTATTACGGCATTACGTACGAGAGACTGCGGCGGGAGGAAGGCGTGTACTGGCCGTGCCCCGATCCGGAGCACCAAGGTACGAACCGGCTGTTCGAAACGTCCTTCGCCCACCCCGGCGGCAAGGCGGAGCTGATTCCGGTCGCGAATCATCTTCCCGATGAGCCGACAGACGACCTGTACCCGCTCAGTCTGACGACGGGCAGGGTGCTGACGCACTACCTGACGGGCGTCCAGACAAGACGAAGCCATTCGCTCGCCGCGCGCGACGTGGAGTCGTACGTGGAGATTCACCCGCGTACGGCGCGGCGGCTCGGCATCAAGGACGGAACGCTCGTCCGGCTGGCCTCGCGCAGGGGCGTCGTCGTACTGCGCAGCCGGTTCACGCAAGGGATTCGAGAGGACACCGTCTTCGTGCCGATGCACTGGGGCGACACGCAGAACGTGAACAAAGTGACCAACCCCGCGCTCGACCCGACTTGCCGCATGCCGGGCTTCAAATCGTGCGCGGTCAGGGTCTCGCCATTATTCTCATAAATACATGGAAAAAGGGATAGGTTGGCGTAATCGCCTTCCTATCCCTTTCTGTCAGGTGCTGCGTCTCCCCGAAACCCCGACGTTGCAGCGAAATAGAGGTACATATGCCTTTAAACTCCTCGGAATTTCGACGAAGCTTCGAAATAGAGGTACATGCCCGATTACCGGCACGACATGCCGCTAAATCGCCGAACCCGCGCCGCATGCCCGATTATCGGCACCACATGCCGCTAAATCGCCGAACCGGCGCTGCATGCCCGATTAGCGGCACCACATGCTGCTAAATCGCCGAACCCGCGCTGCATGCCCGATTATCGGCACCACATGCCGCTAAATCGCCGAACCAGCGCCGCACCGCGCCCAACTACTTCTTCTTGCTAATCGAGAAAATCACCGTCTTCGCCGACGAATCGACGATGATCTGGACCGCGTCGCTGCCGATCGCCGATTGCGAGGAGGTAACCGTCTTGCCGGCCGCGACTTTCGCTGTCGTGTCGGCGAGCAGCGTGCGGAACGTCGAGGCGTCGTAGCCGAACAGGAAGTTCGAGAACAGGTCGATCGCCTCTTGGTTGCGAGCGAGCGTGCCGTCGCGCAGGCGAATGGTTAAGCCGTACGTGTCATATTGCGGATCGAGCCACAGCGTCGCCTCCTCCGTCAGCTTCGCCGATCCGGCCGGCTGGGCAACCACCTCGTCCATCTCCGCCTTATCCTTGAACAGGCGCAGCTTCGTATCGAGCAAGTCGTGGTTCGCGCCGCGCAGCGCCCCTGCCTCCTTCAGAACGTCGTACGCGTCCCGCATGCGCTGGTCCGGGAACATGACGGTCTTCGTCCCGCCGGCGGTCGGCACGGATAACTGCAAGCTTCCGTTAGGCGCGGCGACAGGGATACGCTGCTTCTTATCGGTCAGCCGGTTCAGCACCGCAAGCGCTTCGGCGCGCGTCACCTTGTCTCCGACCCCGAAATATCCGTTCGGATACCCCTGCATAATGCCTTTGACGAGCGCCTCGGCGATGAATTTCTGCTCCCTCTCGGTCGCGCTTTGCAGATCCCCGTAAGTCTGCGCCATCTGCCGGCTAAAGGTCGAATCCTCCAGAAACTCCGTCTCCTGCAGCGTGTAATACACGATCTCCGCTACGTTCTCCCGCGTCATATCGCCTTGGAAGTCGCTATACCGGCTCTTGTTCAGCAAGTGCAAGTCGCTGGCGACGTCGATGTAGGGCTTCGCCCAATAGCCGACCGTCACCGGCTTGAAGTCGTAATAACGATAATCCTGTTTCAATATCGTCTGGTTCTCCGCGCTCAACGACTGCACGAAGTTGGTGCTCCAGCTCCGCTCTCCGTCTTGATGCAGGTCCGTATACGAGAGGACGAGCATCTTGATGAACTGATCGACCTTCACCGGGTCGTTCGGCTTGAAGGTGCCGTTCGGATACCCGTCCAGTATGCCTCGCTCGACCATCGCCGTAATCGTTGGTTCCGCCCAATGCCCCTTGATATCTTTGAAGACGGGGACCGTCGCCTGCGCGAATGCCGAAGCGTATCCCAAGTTTGCGAGCAATAATGCCGTTACCCCTAATGTTGCCGTTCTTAGCCGCATGCGAATGTGAAGCCTCCATCTGAAATCGTATCGTTGCTAATCGTCACCACTTAGCTAACCACATTTCGGATATTACTGGAAACGGGCGATACGCCTAATATGCCCGCCGACTTAAGTCGGAAAAGGGGATGGGGCTGAAGGCTCGGAAGCGTTGCGGGGCAAGGGTTTGAGACGGAATAGCGCGATGCAAGCAAAAAGTCCCGACCCCCGGCAATCCGGGCAATCGGAACTTTGAGTCATCGCCTATTATACCTTCTGGGCTAGCTGGGCTTCGATTTCAAGCTTACGCTGCGCGCGATCGGCGTCTTTCAGGAGGGGACAGTTATAGCATTTCGTCCCGTCCTCGCGACGATAATACATGCAGCAGGCTGAACGGATCATCGTCTTCGTTCCCGGTTTATAGGGACTATCGACGTATACCGGCTTATGATCGAACGGGTTGCCGCGTTTGCGGTTGAACGTAGCGGCCGGCAATCCGGCAAGCTGGGCGAAATCGTCTTCGATCTTCTGAAGCTTCGGGCCTTGCGGCGTGTTCTCCCGAATGAAATCCATCATGAAAGCCGCCCGCGTGCCGAATTGATTCCAGATCAGATCGGGCTTCAAGCCTCCGGCGGAGGAAATACTCTCGATGAGCGGATTGAACTCGACCCGGAGGTAGCGCTCCCATTCTTCCGCTACCGCGGCTTCTCTCTCGCAAGCCGTCCCTGCGGGCAGCTCAGTCCATCTTAGTTCATGAAGTTTGAACACGAGTTGGGCATATTCGTTGTGCATCACGAGCTGCACGGTCAAGTTTGCCGGCGACAAGTCGAGCACCCGGTCGTACTGGGAGATCATCAGTTGCTTCGTCGAAGCTAATCCGAAAGCCGCGAGACCTAGGAACGACACGGGAAGCTCCATGCCGATCGCCTTGAGCAGCACGCTGCTCCTTTCCAGCAAATCTCTCATCGTCGCAGGATCATCTATAAGCTCGCTAGCGGACACCGAGTATACGGGATCGACCGCGCCATGTGTTGAAATATGGCAATATTTTTCCATGAAAGTTAAGTCCATCGTCATCCCGCCTGGCTATAAGAATGAGAATCATTATCACATACATATTAACAATAGCGCCACGGCCGGGGAATGTCAATGTCGAGAGACACCAATACGCCACATAAAGGTTCTGTAAAATAGCTAAAGAACTAGGGACTAAGGCTCAGGGAAGGAGTATAATATGGGACGGACAAGTGTGGAGCGGAGCGTGGATTCGTTATTTCATAGAAGGCGAGGGCATCGTATTGCTGCAAGGAATCAGAAAGAAACTATCGCCATTGAACATGGTTGTATGGACTCAATTTTTGAGCGCGTTCTCCGATAACTTGAATTTTTTCCTCGTGGTGGGGATGGTCAATAGAATGGATGTAGACAATCCGGACGGGTTCGTCACTTACATTCAGATGGCGATTCTATGCGCCTACGTGCTGCTTGCGCCGCTAGTCGGAGCATTCGCGGACAAGAAAGCGAAGTCGCGCGTGCTGCTGCTCGGCAACGCCCTGAAGTCTGTCGGAATCCTCTTGCTGTTGTTCGGCGTTCCGCCCGTGTTATGTTACTTCTTCGTCGGGATCGGCGCTGTCGTGTATTCTCCGGGCAAATACGGGATTTTATCGGAATTGACGAAATCCGAAGGGGAGCTGCTGAGGGCGAACGCGTGGGTCGAAGGCTCGACGATCTTCGCGATATTAACCGGCACTGTAGCCGGAGGATTGCTGGCGGCGAACTCGGATTTGCCGGCGATTCTCGTCTGCCTGTTCATCTACTTGCTTTCCTTGACGATGACATTGCTCATTCCGGCTAAAGCCGGGAATCCGGATATCGATTACAGGAAATCCGCAGGCCAATTTTTCGGAGACTTGAAGATTCTGTTCCGCAACCCGAGAGGCAAATTTTCTCTGCTGGGCACGAGCGCATTCTGGGTTACCGCCGCGGTGCTCCGCATTGCGCTTATCGCGTGGCTTCCCGTTAATCTCGGCATCGAAGATACGGACGAGCAATCGATGATTATCGGAGCGACGGCGCTCGGGGTCGTCGTGAGCGCGGTTCTCATTCCTAAGCTCGTGCCGGAAGGCAAGCTGTATCGCTCGTTCTTCTACGGGCTCGTCATGGTCGGCTCGGTGATGGCCGCAAGCTTCACGCATCATGTAGTGTTCACGGTATCGTTGCTCTTTATTACGGGAGTAATGGGAGGCATCTTCCTGATCCCGCTTAACACGATGCTTCAGGAAGAAGGCAAAACCGCCATCGGCTCCGGCAGGACGATCGCGGTTCAGAATTTCGTGGAGAACGCCATTACGGTCGTTGGGTTAGGCATATACTTGATTCTGACCGAGATGAAGATGTCGGTCAATTGGGCCGTTATCGGCATGGGATGCGTACTGACGTTGTTCCTCTTGTACCTGTCCACGCAGTTCAGTACGATCCGCGCGACTTATTCGCGCAAGGAAACGACGTGAACGAGTCCGGAGCCGGCGAATACTTTAATCATGCTATGCGAGGCATCGTATTCCGCTCGACCTAGACCTACGTCTGTGGACGGCTCCGAGCCGAGGACGTAAAATAAATCGTCGGCAAGCGTGCGGACGCATACGTCTCGCTCGTCTTTGGACAGACTGTCCCAGTCGCTCGAGTCCATCTCGAACGCTTCGTAGAATTGCGGGACGGTCGATATCGCGTTAACCAAATCATCCAGTATGCGGTCGTAATCTCTTGAATAGGCTATGGCCATGGGGTTGCCCCTTTCATTTTTACAACATTATACGCGACGCGGGTTTCTTTAGCCAATTGCATCGTAAACTTGTTTATTTTAAACCAACCTTTAGATTTGTTTCCTATGAGTTATACTTTCATACGCGATACGGTTTCGTTATAATATTGAGGTCATGGAGGTGGATGGAATGCGTGAACGGATCGGCGGATGGCTGTCCAAGCCGTTTGTCTTTTTCTCGATAATCATGTTGTTCAAGATTTATTTGGTTAAAATCGTCGTTTTCGGGGAGAGCTCCTATTGGCTGCCGCTGATTACGGACATTCCTTCCGTCTTGGTGTTCTTCGCGTTGATCGAATGGTTCTCACCCCGCCGGAAGCTCGGCTGGTATTTGGGCGTTAACCTCCTTCTGACGAGCATTTATTTCGCCGTTATTATGTATTTCAAATATTTCGGAGTCATCGTTACGTATCATGCGCTTCAGCAAGCCGGTCAAGTGACGGAGGTCAGAGGCAGCGTGATGTCGCTATTGCATCCGTACTTCTTGTTCATCTTCGTAGATATCGTCGCCATCTGGCTTCTGATGTTCAGCCGCAAATTCCGCGCGTGGGGTAAAACTCTCGCCGTCCGTGAATCGAAGGTGGTCGCCTCCGCCATCTTCGGCGTGGCGCTCGCGATCAGCATCGCGAACGTATGGACGCACCGGGACACCATTAACGAGCTGAATCAGGCTCAGAACATGGGCATTATCAACTATGAAGCGAACGCGATCGTCGCGAGCGTGGGCGAGGATCTGGGGGATCCGAGTCTGGTGACCCCGGAAGCGATCTCCGCCCTTAAGAAACTCAGCAACCCGCAAGCGCCTCTGTATTGGGGGCAAGCGAAGGGCAAGAACGTCGTCATTATTCAGTTAGAGGCGTTCCAAAACTTCCTGTTGAACACGAAGATCGACGGTCAAGAGGTTACGCCGGTATTGAATCAGCTCATGAAAGAGCACTTTTATTTCCCGCATTTCTACCAGCAAGTCGGCCAAGGCAATACGTCTGACGCCGAATTCGTCGTAAATACGTCTTTCTATATTCCGCAGCATGGCGCCGCTTCGCAGGATTACGGCAACGCGGACCTGCCGAGCATGCCGAAGGTGCTAAGCGCGAACGGCTATCAGACTGCGACGTTCCATACGAACGACGTGCAATTCTGGAATCGCAAAGAGTTATATAAAGCGCTTGGCTTCGATAAATATTATGATGCGTCCTTTTATGGGGACGAAGACCTCGTGTTCTTCGGCTCGTCCGACGAGGTGCTTTACGACAAAACGGCGGATGAGCTGTTGAAGATGAGCCAAAGCGGCAAGCCGTTCTATGCGCAATTAATCTCGATGTCCTCGCACCATCCGTTCGATATTCCGGAGCGCAAAATTCGCTTTAAGCTGCCTGAAAGATACGAGGATACGCTCGTAGGCGATTATATCGAGGCTGAGAACTACGCCGACAACGCGCTAGGACAATTCTTCGATAAGCTCAAGCAGAACGGACTATGGGACAAGACCGTATTCGTGATCTACGGAGACCATCTCGGATTGCCGCTTTATACGCTGTCGCATCACGAGAAGAAGTTGATGGAGGAAATTTACGGTCGGCCGTACAACTTCTCGGAAATGCTTAACATTCCGCTCTTTATCGCCGCGCCGGGGATTACCGAGCCTAAGGTGTTGGAGCAGACGGGCGGCCAGGTGGACATTTTCCCGACGATCGCGAATTTGCTTGGCGTCTCGCTGAAGGATCACATTCATTTCGGCCAAGATTTGTTGAACGAGACGGATAACCTGCTTCCGCAGCGCTATTACTTGCCTTCAGGCTCGTTCGTCAACAATAACGGAATATTCGTGCCGGGTTACGATTACGAGGACGGTACGGTTTATCCGTTCGACGGCGCGAAGCCGACCGGCGCGGATACGTCCGAGGACGAATTCAAACGAGCGTTGGAACTGCTTAGACTGTGCGATAGCTACGTCGGTAATCTTCCGAATCACGATTGATTGAACTACAGAGAGAGAATAGAAGGATAGAAACAAGGGGGTAACAAGATTGAAACTGAAGCTGCAATCGATCGATTGGAAAAGGTACGCGCCGCTCATCTCGATGCTCGTCTTCCCGTTCCTCGGCATGATGTACGCCATGACGAACAGTCCGGTGCCCAATCAGGACGTCTCGCAGTTGATTACGAGCGTCGATACGGCGATTCCGTTCATCAAATATTTCGCGCTGCCTTATTCCGTATGGATCTTTTATATTTATGTGTGCCTAGTCTATTTCTTCTTCAAGGAACCGAACGCCTATTATCGCGGACTGCTCACTTATATCGTCTGCGCGTTGATCTGTTACATGATTTATTCCGTATTCCAGACGACGGTGCCGCGTCCGGCCGTGACCGGCAACGATCCGTTCTCGGATCTCGTGCGGTTTATCTATAACCGGGATCAACCTTTCAACTGTTTCCCTAGCATCCACTGCTTCTCCAGCTATATGGTCATGCGGATTCTGTGGACCAGCTCGTTCCGCAATAAGTGGAACATGATCCTCATCACGGGGATGTCGAGCATTATTATTATGTCCACTCTATTCGTGAAACAACACGTCATCATGGACGCGCTCGCAGGCATTCTGCTCGTGGAGCTCGTCATTCCGCTGATTATTCTGCTCGAACGCTCGTTCAGAACGGTTAAGCAGCGTCAGAGAAGCACCTTCGGAGCCTAGAAGACAAGAAGCCCGTCACCGTGGAGTCGATCTCCAACGTGACGGGCTTCTTTGTATGAGTAACCATGCCTTAACGGACGGATAATTGGCACATTCGAAGATAGCCTTGCTTGATCTGCTCGGGCGTGTAGCCGAACTCGTGCTTCAGATGGAAATATCCCGCGGGCGACATCGAGCAGATGAGCGCGTGCGCGGTCAGATTCGTATCGACTAGGTTAGTAGCCTCGGGACCGATCATCTCGGCCAGCAGCTCCGAAATGAGCTCTCTTGACGTCATATACATCTGGGTATGGTAAAAGCTGCCTCGCGGATCGTCGCAATTGATTTTCGATTCCATCGTCAAGATCAGCTCGGCTTTCTCTTCGATCGCGTCGATCCATCTGCCGATCACTCCGCCTAGCCGTTCGACCGGTGCTAGATGGGCATGCTCCCTAAGATAGGTCTTGAATTGTTCGATCAACTGCATGCTGTAATCGCTCAGCAATTCGGTGCACAAGTCGCCTTTATGCGCATAACGGCGATATAAGGTCGCTTGTCCGACGCCTGCCGTCTTGGCGATTTGGTGCATGCTTACGCTATGAACGCCATGCTCGTTAAAAAGGGATTGAGCCGTCTGCAGAATGAGTCTGCGGTGCTCGATCGCGTCTTTGCGCTCACGTCGGACGGACATGATGACACCTCTCCTCGCACAATAAAATTAACGAAGTGTTCGTATTGACTCTAGAACGTACGTGGGGTAACATTTGGATTAAACGGACAATTGTCCGTTTAATTTCAGGAGCCGCCGAGAATAGCGTCCGTGTCTGTATTGTATCGCTTACGCATGAGAGCGGTCAACGAACAGACGAGAGAGACGGCGGTCGGGTGCTCTAACTTTGGATAGGAGGTTTACTATGTCATCCGCAACACAACCGGCAGCACCGTCCGAGGATGCGTCGCTACGCAGCATTATCGCTCCTCTGGTTGCCATCATCGTCGGCATTTTCATGGTTATTCTGGACGGCACGGCCGTTAACGTCGCGCTCGAGAAGCTGATGGTCGAATTCAAGCTTACCGATTACTCCGTCGTGCAATGGACCGTTATCGGATACGCGCTGGCGCAAGCCGCGGTCATTCCGCTGGCGGGCTGGCTGTCCGACCGGTTCGGCGCTAAGCGTATCTTCTTGATCTCCATCGGCATGTTCACGATCGGCTCGCTCCTGTGCGCGCTCGCGAGCAACGTAGAGATGCTGATTACTTTCCGCATCGTTCAAGGTCTCGGCGGAGGCGTCGTCATCCCGATCGCGATGGCGTTCATCTACCGATTGGCGCCGCCGAGCAAAGTCGGCATCGTCATGGGAATGATGGGCATTCCGATCTTGCTGGCTCCGGCGCTCGGTCCCGTCATCGCTGGCGCGTTCGTCGAACACGCGTCCTGGCAATGGATATTCCTGGTTAACCTTCCGATTGGCGTTATCGGTATATTCCTCGGCATTCGCACGCTGCCTAACATCCAGCGCCAGACGGTCGCGGCTCTTGATTCGCTTGGCATGATTCTTGGACCGCTAGCCTTCGCTGCTCTCGTGTTCGGGGTCTCCAAGGGCGGTATCGACGAAGTAACCGGCGAGTCCAAGTGGGGCAATACGGATACGCTTGTCGGGATCGGCATCGGTCTGATCGCTTTGATCCTGTTCATCATCGTCGAGTTGAGAAGGAAGAACCCGCTGCTTGAGCTTCGCGTATTCGGTTCGGGCAACTTCTCGAAAGGCATCGTCGTGCAATGGGTGTCGCAGATCGCCATGTTCGGCACGATGTTCCTGGTGCCGCTGTATCTGCAGCGCGCGCTCGGCCATTCGCCGCTCGAAACCGGATTGATCATGCTTCCTCAAGCGCTAGCTTCGGGCTTATTCATGCCGATCGGGGGCAAACTGTCCGATAAGATCGGCGCTCGTCCGCTCGTCATCGCGGGGATGATCTTGACGACAGGCTCCGCCTTCCTGCTCTCGAACCTATCGGCAGGAGACAGCCTGATCATGGTGATGATTCCTCTGGCCATGCTTGGCGCAGGTATGGGTTTGTTCATGATGCCGCTCAACAATCACCTGATCCAATCCGCTCCGGCGAACCTGGTCGGACGCGTCACTTCCTTAACGAACGCGACGCAGCAAGTCATGATGTCTTTCGCCGTAGCGGTCCTTACGACGATCTACGCGACGAAGCTCAATAACATCATGACGGATAAAGGACAGGGAGCGAGACCGGAGCTCGCCGACTATACCGACGCGTTCGGCCACACGTTCTTTATCTTGATCTTCGTTGCGGTGGCGGGCGGCATTCTCGGCCTTATGCTAACGAAACCGAAGATTATAGAAGGCGAAGAGAAGCGTTCCGCGGATCTTCACGCGATGGTCGGATAATCGAAGAGGACGATTCGTTCCTTTATAAGTCCCCATATCATTGGACGGCCCCCGAAGACAAGTGTCTGCGGGGGCCTTAGTTATGAGTAGCGCAACCGCGCGATTCTTCCTGAATTCACTTGCACGAAAACAACGACAGCCCTACCTCTCCATCGTCTCTGCGGCTCCTAGGCCGCGCCAGTGAGAATTCGTGTTTCCTTCCAGCAGCCGATCTTCATAAAGGATTGTGTTCGCTTTGGTAAACGGAGGAATATTGCCCAAAGAGGAAAAACCTGAGGGTTACTTGCTTCTACGAAATCTTATTATACGGCATAGAATTGAAAATGTAAATGAAAAGTAAATCATTAACAAAATGGCGCGCCTGCGTACAAGCTTGCGATATTTGTCTCTTGCAGGCTGTTTGTTATCGTGCATGTCGAACGCGGCTTCGCTGTATATATTACCAACCGGTACCGCAAGAGGGTGAAAGAGTTCGAGCCTTACGAAGATTCATTTTCATCGAGGGCGAGTTAGTCCGAGCCCGACGAAGATTCATTTTCATTGAGGGTGAGTAAGTTCGAGCCCGACGAAGATTCATTTTCATCGAGGAGGCGTTCGCATGCGGCAATTTGCGGCTTTGATCCGAGAATTGAGAGCGTGGTTGGTTCAGGTGCCTTTCGTTAGAACATTGATGCCGATCCATCTGCACCTTCTGTTCGGCGGCGTAGGCGTGATATTCGCGAGAAAACTGTTGTATGAGCTCGTCTCGCCGTCAAGCTATGATACGCTGCACAACCTGTTTTACGACTTCCCGCTAGATCTGCTGGCGTATTACTCCTTCTTCGTCGGGTTTTGGTTGACGCTCATTTCCCGGGACATTAGGCTTCTTCCTCACGCGATGTGGGCTTACGCCTTCGTGACGCTGTTTCCCTTCGAATCGCTCGGGCTTGCGCATTATGTCCGAGCGGCGATCTACGTCGTGGCCGGCTTCGCTCTCTCTCGCTATGCCGCCTCTTCTTATAACAACGCTGAGAAAAAGACGGCTGTTTTCTGAAAATGATTGCCAATTTCAAGAATGCGTGTATAGTATTAGGAAGTATGCTTATCTATTCGGAGTCAAGACCGCCCTATTAAACCCTCGGTTTGCGGTGTTGTTACGTCGCCGCGAACCGAGGGTTTTGTTTGTCTAGCGTTGCTCGTACGCGATCGTCAGCTGAAGGCGGAGGGGCTGCCCCGGTTTGACGAGAAGCAAGTCCTTCTTGTGGTTCAGCGCTTCGTTCAGCGCGGTCCAAGGCTCGACGCAGACGAACGGCTTGTTCTCGACGGACCATAATACGGTGAATCGGAACTCCTCGCTGTAAGTCATTCGCACGAATCCGCCTTTGCCGTTCAGAGGAAAACCGATTTCCGATGTATGCGCATCGAGCAAGGCGGCGGACTCGACGAGACCTTGCAAATCGAATGTACCGTCGAACGGCTTTTCGATATGATCGTTGTAGTCCAGAAGCTTCGTTGCGTCCGTCTCGTAGGCGAGATGCTTGCCGACTGCGGCGAAGTAAGGGTGGAACCCCGCGACCATCGGCATAGGCTCGGATGAGCCGTTCGAATATTGCTGCTCGATCGTGAACTTTCCTTCTTTAAGCCGGTACGTAAAGCGGAGCTCGAACGCGAACGGATAGGAAGCCAAAGTCTCGTCGTCGCTACGGAGAGATAACGTCGCGTATGCGCCGTCGTCCGTGCCCGTCTCGATGACTTGCCACGGCTTCATTCGGGCGACGCCGTGATTCTTCATCCGGTAAACGGCGCCGTTCCATTCGTATTCCCCGCCGACCAGCTGTCCGCAGATCGGGAACAGAATCGGAATTCCGCCGCGGATGTTCGCTTGCGGATTCAAGAACGTCTCTCGGTCAAGATAGAGGAGCTCCTGTCCTTGTAATTGGCAATGAATCACGATCGCGCCGCGTTCGGGGCAGAAGACGATCCGGGATTGCGTCGCTGCGTCGGTTAATTCGTAAAGCGGGTAACCGTCGAAATAGGTGTTGACGGTATAGTTGGTTGGGTCAAGCATGTCGTTCCTCCTGCGTCATTGAAGTCGTTATCCGTCATTATAACAGCAGTTGGATGAGGATGCCGAAATTCGATGAGTAATTATTCATTAATGACATGAAGGAATTGGTTAATGAATATGGAAGGTTTATAAAATAAGGTAATTATTCTCATATTGTTTCATGAGCGGAGGAGTGAAAATTTGACGGTTAGAAAACCTTTTCTAATCCCTTTCCTGATCGGACTCGTCTTGGTAACGGCCTTTTTCCTATGGCCGGGCGTTTGGCGTAAAGATGGCTTTGATGGCTTATTGGCAAACAATGTGCTGCAAACCGCAGCATCGCTGTTTTCGGCCGTGATCATCTTGTATACTTTCTATACTTCCGATAGGGAAGCCAAATTTTTAAAGTTCTATGGGTTCGGTTTGCTGGTAAACGCGCTGGCGCAAACCATCTGGACGTGCGGGATATACAGTAAGCACGCCGAGCCCAATTTTATGGGAATTCCGGAATGGATCTGGGTAGCGCAACACTTTTTTTACGTTGCGGCTCTGTACCATCAATATCTGGACCCGTTTCGCACTAAGCGTTCTAAATTCTACTTTGTGCTGGATATGTTGCTTTTTTCAACAGTCGCATCTACCTTATATTGGCAAATACAGGTCGTCCCCATCGGTTTGGAAATCGAGCTTTCGAATCAGTTCCTCTGGTTAAGCAAGCTGAATGCCTCGTTCAACGCAGTCATCGTGCTCCTTATGATTTACTTAAGCATGAACAACGGAAGGCGCTCGCCAAGCTTCACCGCTAGCCTTTTGTTTATTGGAGGGTTTATATTGCGGCAGGTCGGCAATACGACCTATTTATATTTCGCTCCTAACTCCGATTACGGCCAATGGTCTTGGATCACGGACATGAGTTGGTTCATGAGCTCGATCTTGATAGGCATCACGCCGCTATTGGTCATCGGAATGAAGTTCAACGAGATTCGGATTGCGCCTACTTCGAAGGCTTCGCATCTGGCTAGACGGTATGGCACCATCTTTCTGGTCAGCATCGCGCTGATCGCGATCGTGTGTACGCTTGGCAAGTTCACGCCGGTCAGCGTCGGAGCCATTCTAACGATCGTGTTGATGGCTGTCCGGTTGTCTGTAGGGGTACGGGAGCTCGAATCCGTAGATATCGCTTTGAAACAGACAGGAGTGAACTACCGCAATTTCGTGGAAAGTTCGCTCATTGGAGTGTTCGTGGAGCAAAAGGGCGAATTGGTATACGTTAACCGGCAGACCGTGCAAATTTTCGGCACGGATGCGGGGGAGATGCTAGGCAGGCCGCTGGCCGATTTTATCATTCCCGCTGATCGGGAGCATCTGAAGCGCGAATTCCCGACGTTGAATGAGCACGGTCATTCCGCTCGGCTGCGCGTCACGGCTTGCAAAGAGGACGGCACCGAAATTTACCTGGAGCTGCAGGCATATTCCGCCTACTACAAAGGGAAATCGGCGATATCCGGAACGGTGCTCGACGTCACCGAGAGCAAGCTGTCGGAGCAGCTGCTCATTCGCTCGGAGAAGCTTTCCGTGGTCGGTCAGTTGGCGGCTGGCGTCGCCCATGAGATACGCAATCCTCTGACCGCGCTCAAGGGCTTCACGCAGCTGCTATATAAGGATGCGGACCGCAATCGCAACTATTACGAGATGATGCTGACCGAGCTGGAACGTATCAACTATATCGTCGGTGAATTCGTGCTGCTCTCCAAACCCAATCAGTTGCAAACCATCGTTCCGTGTTCTATGTCCAGAATGCTGGGAGACATTGTACCGATCATGGAGTCGCAAGCGATTATTACGAACGTGAGCATACAAGTCGAAGAGGGCGCGAATATGCCCGACGTTCATTGCGATGTCAACCAAATCAAACAAGTGCTGATCAATCTGGTGAAGAACGGAATCGAAGCGATGCCGGGCGGCGGCAAGTTGAAGATACGCTCATCGAATGACCGTTCGGGGTACGTCGTCATCGAAGTCGAGGATCAAGGAGGCGGAATTCCGCAGGAAATCATCAAGAGGCTGGGAGAACCGTTTTACACGACCAAACAAAGCGGCACGGGGCTGGGATTGACCGTCTGCTTCAAGATCATTCAGGCTCACGGGGGAGAGTTGACCTTTACGAGCATACCGAATCAAGGTACGACCGCCGTCGTGAAGCTGCCCGTTCAGGCGCCCGCGGAAGAGCTTCGAATCGGTTAGTCCGGATGAATGAAAGGCGAAGAATTGTCCATGATAGTACAGGACATTCCAACCAGAAATTCCGAAGGAGTCGAGATCGAATGAGAAGCAAGTTACTAAGAGCGTTGCTGCTGGGCATGAGCATTGCGCTCTGCATCGCGCCTCTGGCAACGGCGGCGCAGGACGAATGGCAGTTGGCCAAGAAGACGAGACCGGGTTTAACGCTGCCCATGGTGAAGCTGAAATGCGACATGCAGCGGCTATGGCTTGAACATGGATCATGGACGCATAGGTACATAGTGAGTGCGCTCGCCGGACTGGATGACAAGGATAAAGTGCTCGCGAGATTGCTTCGCAACCAACAAGATATCGGCAATGCGATCAAGCCTTACTACGGGGAGGAAGCCGGCAATAAGTATGCCAGCTTGTTAACGGAGCATATCGTGCTCGCCGGTAAAATTGTCGATGCCCTGAAGAGCGGCAATCAGGTCGATGCCGAGAAGATTAATAAGGACTGGCATAAGAACGCCGACGATATCGCCCGTTACTTAAGCGGGTTGAACCCGAATTGGTCCTATCAGGATTTGAAGGCCATATGGGATCGTCATTTGGAGCTCATTACGGAACAACTCAAAGCGAGACTCGCCAAGGACTGGGAAGCGGACATCGTCGCTTTCGACAAGGGTCAAGACCATTTGGTCAAATATGCGAATACCTTATCGACAGGGATCGTGAAGCAATTCCCGAATAAATTCCAATAACGCGCAGCTGCGGCCGTCCTATCGGGGACGGCCGTTATTCGTTTGACCGGAGGGTTAATATCGGTTACCATATTCGTGTGAATAAACGCGTGTTTACAGAAGGTGAACAGATGGGTAACATCGGCA
Source organism: Bacillota bacterium (assembly GCA_023460795.1). GTDB lineage: Bacteria > Bacillota > Bacilli > Paenibacillales > Paenibacillaceae > Cohnella. The sequence goes on from JAEWPC010000035.1 coordinate 151,207, forward strand.
TTAACGCTACGGAAATCGCAAGGATCGCAGGGGTATCGCGCAGCACCGTGAGCCGGGTCATTAATAACTACGCTAACGTCCCGCCGGAGACGCGGAAGAAGGTCATGGAGATCATCGACCAGCATCGTTACGTTCCGAACCTGTCGGCGCAAGTGCTTGCCGGCAAAAAGACGAAAACGATCGGTCTCTTCATGATCGAGAAAGGCCACGTGGCAGGCGACTTTATCTCGAACATGCTGCTCGCCAGCGTGATTGAAAGCGCTTCTGCGCATGGCTATTTCGTGTTGACGCACATCATACGCGGCCGTTGCGACTCGGACAGCATCCGGGGCGTGAAAGATATTTTCTATCAGCGGCGGATCGACGGCGGGTTGTTCATTGGAGCGGCGGACGATGAACCGTTCATCGAAGAGCTTGTCTCCGAGGGCTTCTGGGTAGCGAGCGTAGATCAATCGTTCGAGGGACGCGAGGAACAGCCTAACCGGATGGTAGGGGACCTCAATAACGAACGGGCGATGAAGCAAGCCGTCTCGCACTTGGCGGCGTTGAACCATCGGGAGATCGGGCATATCGGCGGTGACTTGACTCGTCACTCCGGGATGGCGAAGCTGGAAGGTTTCCGCAAAGCGATGTCCGAATGCGGTCTTAGCGTAAGCGAGGACTGGATTCTGCCCGGGGGTTTTCACGAAGAGATTGGGTATGGAGCTATGAAAAACTTCTTGGCGAGCGGCAATCGGTTGCCGACGGCAATCGTCATGGCGAACGATAGCGTCGCATTCGGAGCGATCCGGGCGCTGCGCGAGCATGGGCTGGACGTACCGCGCGACATCTCGATCATCGGGCTTGACGATCATGCGTTAAGCGCCAGATTCCAACCCGCGCTCACGACGCTGAGAGTCGACTTCGATGGAATGCTGGAGGGGCTGACGACTTCGCTCATCCGGCACATCGAGGAGAAGGAAGTCGGCGCCGAGAAGGTTACGGCAGACGTGCATTTGATTGCAAGGGATTCTTGCAGAAATATATCGTAGAGGAGAATCGCACATGGACAAAGGCGTATTGGGGAACAACGTCATCACTCAGATCGGTTTGCTCGTGCACGACATCGAGAAGACATCGCAAGCGTACGCGGACTTTTTCGGAGTCGAGAAGCCGAAGTGGTTCTGGACGGATGCTGCGGACGTCGCTCAGACGGAATATCGCGGAAGCCGTTCCGAGGCGCGCGCCAAGCTCGCGTTTTTCGATATGGGCTCCCTGCAGTTGGAATTGATCGAACCGGATCATGAGCCCAGCACATGGCGCGAATCGCTGGATAAGAACGGCGAAGGGTTCCATCATATCGCGTTCGGCATTAAGGGAATGAAAGAGAAGATCGCGGTCATGGAAGCCAGAGGGATGCCGCTGTTGCAGAAAGGCGAGTACACGGGCGGCCGTTACGCCTATTTGGACTCCTTCCAAGAGCTGAAAGTCCTGATCGAACTATTGGAAAACGACTAACTTATTGGAGGTGAACGCATGAATGTTCTAATAACCGGCGCCGGCAGAGGTTTAGGACTGGAACTGACGAAAGCGGCGCTTAAGCGCGGGCATTCGGTCATTGCGTGCATCAGAGAAACGGCGGACGCGACGGAAGGGCTGTTAAAGCTTGCCGCCGAGCATGAACTGCTGCACATCGAACGGCTGAACGTCACGCACGAAGAGGAAGCGATGCGTCTGGCATCCAAGCTGGCGAAGGAGAATACGAAGTTGCACTGCATCATTAACAACGCGGGTATTCTGCTGGCAAGGGACTATTCGATCGAGACGCTGCCGATGCACGCGGTAAGGTTGACGTTCGACGTCAACGTATACGGGCCGATGATCGTCGCAAAGCACTTCACGCCGCTGCTCGCCGATAACGAAGGCGCTAGGTTCATTAATATTTCATCCGAAGCGGGCAGCATGGCGATGGCTTACGGCGGGGACTACCCGTACGCGATGTCCAAGGCGACGCTTAACATGTTCTCTATTCAATTGAAGCAGCTGTTATGGAATCGCGGCATTCGCGTCTTCGCCATACACCCGGGATGGATCCGAACCGACATGGGCGGCAATAACGCGCCGTTGTCGGCCGCGGAGAGCGCCAAAGGCATCTTGGATATTGCCGATGGCACGACGAAGATCGCGGACGAGCTCGTCTTCGTCGATCATACGGGTCGTTCCATGCCCCTCTAAAACGATAAGGCGAAAGAAGGTTGTAACGAATGAAGCAGATCGTAGCGATCGTAGGCGATTATTATCATCGCGAAGCCGACAGCAAAGCTTCTCTATTAGCCGCTTTGCAGAAAGAGGCGGTTGCGGGGGAAATGAACATCCGGTTTGTCGGAAGAGAGCAGATAGTCGAAGCGCTGGCCGAACGTCCGGATGCGGTGATTCTGTTCGCCGAGGACCGGCTTGCTCCGGAACGAGACGAGAACGCCAAATGGATGACGACGGAAGCGGCCGCGGAGATCGTGCGTTACGTCGAGGCGGGAGGCGGATGGCTAGCTTGGCATTCCGGGCTCGCCTCGTATGATCCGCAGGGCGAATACGTGAAGATGCTTAGAGGACATTTCCTTATGCATCCGAACGAACACCAGCTTGTAACGTACACTGGGGATGGCGTCAGCTTCGAGATCTTGGACGAGCATTATTTCGTCGATTGCGACACGAAGCGGACGGAAGTGTTCTTGCGTTCTAAGTCGGTCGACGGCGAGTCGATCGCCGGTTGGAAGCACACTCACGGAGCGGGGCGCGTCGCGTGCTTCACGCCGGCTCATCGGCCGGAAGGGCTACTGAACGAGAACGTGCTTAAGCTGCTCGAGCAATCCGTCGTCTGGTGCGCTCGCAAGTAACCTGTGGTGATTAAGATAACGGCATGCGCTTAAGTGGCGCTGCCGTTATTTGTTGTCTCCGTATATCCCCGTTATTCGTTGCAAGTATTCGATGAACTTACGTCTGATGCTGGCCGGCTCGAGGACTTCGCACTTGTGTCCGAAATTTAATAGCGCGTTATACCCCTCCTCGTTGTCGGCAATCGAATATTTCGCTATATAGTGGTTGTCGTGACGGGCAACGATATGATCTTCTCCGAATCGTTCGACGACCTTCTCTTTGATGGATTTATCGATCTTGATGGTTACGCACACCATGTCCTGCTTCATCCACTCCGAGCCGTCCATCGGCAAGGGGGCGAAATTCCGGGGCGAGAACTTTTCCTCCGATATTCGCACCTCGCTCATTCTGGCAAGCTTGAACACTCTATAATTCTGTCGCTCCTCGCAATACGCTTGCAAATACCAATGGCTTTCCTTATAGACCAACAGATAGGGCTCTGCTTTGCGATCCGTCTCGAATCCGCTTTTATCTATGTAACGAAACAATAAATAAAGCTTGTCGTTCGATGCTCGATCAATGACGTTCAACAGGCTTCGCAACGACTGATTACCCCTATTAGGCGCTAAATCAACCGTAACGAATTCGTTATTCCATCGCGGATTCCCGATTTCCGTATCCTTCATCAAGCTTTGCAATTTGGTCATCGTATGGGCTGTTTCCCGATTCGCAAGCAATTGATGATAACTTTTCAAGCCGGAGATAAGCTGTTGAATATCTTTAGGGGTGAACAATTTCTTATCGACCTTGAAGGATTTCATTAAGCCGACACCGCCAGCGGAACCTCTCGAGATTACGATAGGCAGACCCGCCATGCTTAGCGATTCGATGTCCCTGAATACGGTTCGTCTGCTGACCTCCAGCCTCTCGGCGAGCTCGCTCGTGGGAATAATGTCTCTCTCCAATAGGAGCATGACCGTTGCGATCAATCGTTCGATTTTCACGAAAAAAATCCCTCCCCGTATTCAATTATGCCAAATAGCTGTCATAATGGCTATGGTAGATTGATCTTGCAGTCCAACAAACAAGGAGGAAGATCAATGGATCCATTCACGATCGAACACAAGGATACGTTTCGCTTCATAGGCTTCGGCACCAAACTGGAGGGGGCAAGCAGCATACATGCCGAGCCGTTCTCCGCTCAAAAGACCGAATTTTTCAAAAGCGTCATCCAACAAGGAAAGCTGGCGCTGCTGAAACCCGTTTCCGAAAGCGAATTCGGGTACGGAGCGCTGACGATGGGCGAAAGCGGAACGTTCTACTATGCGGGCGTTAAATCCTCCCAGCCTGCTATCGACGGAGTCGAAGAAGTGATTTTTCCGGAAGGCGCTTATTTGGTGCTCTCGGGAAAAGGAGGATTGTCCCGCCTGGCTTTCGACAAGCTGGAAGACAGGGCTTTTCGCGAAATTTTGACGGAGACGAGCGAGTATTCGTACGGAGGAGGTCCGGTGGCGGAAATACTGTTGAACGGAAATCCGGCGGATGCCGAAGTCGAAGTGTGGGTGCCGGTCATACCGAATCGATAGAGAGCGGCTGAAAGCCTCGACTTTCCTCCAGGGTGGGAGGGAAGTCGAGGCTTTGTTCATTGTCGGCCTATCACTCGTTTGCTGCTCACAACCTCGCGTGCCTCTATATTCGATATTTCATGCAACCTCGCCATGCCGGAACGCCCTCGTCAATACATCAGTTCGCCGAGAGGGCCGTTCTCGTCGATGATGTCCTGAATCGTGAACACCGAGATCGGGAAGTACGGGAACCCCCAAGCGTAAGGCACGATCGCGTACAACGGAAAATAGACAACGAGAGACTTGTCGGCGATATAGAAGTCTTGGTCGGGCGTAATGCCGGGGTAGTCGCCGAGCAGCGGAAGCTTCCGAGCTTTGATCTGCGCTTGGATCAGCTTGTTCAGCGTCTTCTCGTAGTTGCTGCCGGGCTTGAACAGCTCGGATAAAGGATAACGGCGGCCCGTGTCCGCGTCGAAAGTAAGCGATTGCTGCAGCGTATTGCCGTGAGCGCCTCCGGTAAAGGCGTAGTTCAGCAGCGACAAGCTGAGTACGCCGCGCTCGTTCGTCTTGATCTCGAACGTGCCGATCATCTCTTGGATGTTCTCGCTCGGGTATCCCTGATCCTTCATCAGCTCGCGAGCGGTCGATTCGATCGCCTTATTCATGCTGTCCGCGGCTTCGGACGTCGTTCCTCCGGCGACGTAGGGAATCGATACTTTGATGTTATCCTCCTGCAGCGTGCGGATTTCTATCGGCAGCATTAAAGTTTGGCCGTTCATCGGAACCTCTCCTTTTCCTCTAGGCGGGTGTCATCCTAGCGTATGCGGCGGAGGAACGGGGGGTGTGCGAGGCGTGAAGATGTGCTTAATGAGCTCCCGGTTGTCCATGCTCAGAGACTGTGATAGGCTGTAAGCTAGTAATTTCAATAGATTGGAGAGACTCGGGGATGGCTGATTTGCCGAATTGTCCGGAATGTAATTCCATATACACGTATGAAAATGGTGGATTGCTCGTCTGCCCGGAGTGCGGTCATGAGTGGGTGAAGGGCTCGGAAGCCGAACAGGAGGGCGCAAAGGTCGTTAAGGACTCGAACGGCAACGTGCTTAACGACGGAGATACCGTGACCGTCATTAAGGATCTGAAGGTCAAAGGGAGCTCGTCGGTCATCAAGATCGGCACCAAGGTCAAGAATATCCGACTGGTCGAGGGCGATCACGATATCGATTGCAAAATCGATGGCTTCGGGGCGATGAAGCTCAAGTCCGAATTCGTTAAAAAAGTATAATCTCCGCGAACGGCAACAACCTCCCCGAAGGAATGCGGGGAGGTTGTTGTTTTTCTAATCGGAAGAGAATTAGGCAGAAGCTTCCGCTCCTGTCTGCGCGCGACCGCCGGAACCGATCCAGGAAGCTTTCCAATCGCGCTGAACGATCAGCAGCATGACGACGCAGAAGATAGCGACGCCGCTTAGAATCAGGAAGCCGGTCGTGTAGCTGCCGGACGATTCCTTGATGTTTCCGAGAATTTTCGGCAGGAAGTAGCCGCCAAGACCGCCGGCGGCTCCGACGATGCCGGTAATGATGCCGATCTCCTTGCGGAAGCGCTGCGGGACGAGTTGGAATACGGCGCCGTTGCCCATGCCGAGCATCATCATCATGATGAACAGGAGAACGGTAATGACGGCTAGCGTCGGAAGCGTGGAGATGAATGCGAGCATGACGGCAACGCCGGTGTATAGCATGAGCAGCATTCGAATGCCGCCGAGACGATCCGCGAGCCAGCCGCCGATCGGACGGAAGAAGCTTCCGGCAATGACGCACACCGTCGTGAAGTCGGCCGCGCGAACGGCGGACAATTCGTACTGCGTATTGAAGAAGATCGTTAAGTAAGTCGACATGCCGACGAAACCGCCGAACGTTACGCTGTACATGATGCAGAACAGCCAAGTGTCGCGTATCGAGAACATCCTCGCGTAGTCCTTGATCTTAACCGGAGCGGGTTGGTTAGGACTGTCTTTCGCGAAGATCGTAAAGATGACGAAGACCAGAATGATCGGGATCAAAGCGAGTCCGAATACGACGTGGTAATCGCCGTAATGCGTCGCGATCCGGTTCGCGAACAGGGTAGCGAAGACGGTGCCGCTGTTGCCCGCCCCGGCGATGCCCATGGCGAGTCCTTGGTACTGCGGAGGATACCACCGGCTGGCCAGCGGCAGAGCGGCGGCGAAGCTGGCGCCGGAGACGCCGAGCATCAAGGCGACGATGTACATATTCTGCAGCGTATCCGCGAATAGCCACGCGTAGGTGAGCGGAATCATGGTCAGCAGCATGCCGAGCTGGCTTGTGCGCTTCGGTCCGATGCGATCCGTCAGGAAACCTAAGACGAGCCGGAGGATGGAACCGCCGAGGACGGGCAACGCGACGAGATTCGCTTTCTGAGAGGCGGTCATGTGGAAATCGTCCATCATGACGACCGCGAGCGGACCGAGCAGCACCCAAATCATAAAGCTTACGTCGAAGTACAGAAAAGCGCTGATCAGAGAAGGTTTGTGCCCAGCTTTCAAAAATCCTTTTCCAGCCATCGGAATCTCTCCTTTGTGTTTACCGCCGCGATATGAATGTTGGAAGCGGTTTTACGGTGCACAAGAAAAGCCGGAGCGGTCGATGGAATCGACTGCATCCGGCTTCGTTGCCTGGCTACGATACGCCCTTGTATCGTAAGTCCGTTAATCGGTTTGGTTAAGGAATCGCATGATTGCTTGGTTCAACTGGGTGACGGCAGCGGCTTCGTCGCCGTAATCCGTCCCCTCGATCGAGGGTGATATCGCCATTATATGTGCGAGGTCAGAATTATGTCAATATAATTAACACAACAATTTCATTAACCGTGAATGAGCTGGTAGACCTTGACGATCGAAGCGGCGACGTCGCCGATGCGCTTGCGCTCGTTCATCGCTTGCTTGCGTAGGAAATCGTAAGCCTCCGACTCGCTGATGCCTTTGATCTCGCATAGGATCGCCTTGGCCTGGTCGACCCATTTGCGCTCCTCCAACCGCTGGATGAGCTGTTCCTTCTCCTCGTGCCACCGCCTTCGTTCATTGAAGGAGCGTTGAGCCCATTGCAGCGTCCATTCGATTTCCATGGGGGTCATATGCGGGAACAGCATCCCGTCAAGCGAATAGCCCCATTCCAGCTCCTTGGGAACGCGCGTCTCCGCGCACAGCCATAGGATCGGGAGCTTGCGGATGCTGATCACCGTCATTTGCCGTTCTTTCAGCTTCGCGTACGGGACGTGAAGGATGACGGACGAAGCCAGCGGAAGACCGCCGCGCAGCTCGGCTTCGTTCCTGGCCGATGTCCGGCAGTGGCTCTGCAGAACGGCAACCGGGGCGGGGTCGACGCCTTCTTCCTGCCACAACAGCGGTTTGCTCATGATTACTCCCCCTGCAAGAACACTTATGTAATGTAATATAACATACGATTCCATTTGTTGTCGAGGAACGATTGCGCAAGTCTGTTATGGTAAGGTTCGCTAATAAAATCGAGAGGATGGGAGGCGGTTTTAATCAAACGATGTTAATTATATTGACATTATGGCCGATTTCATCCTATACTGGTCTCATAACAGAATCTAGAAATCCACGGTGAATCGGCACAACGGCGTGTCGATCACTTCGGCAACGAAGCCTGTCCCTGAGAGGAATCTGAGGGATGGGCTTTTTATGTTTACTAAAGCGTTGCGGTTACGAAAGAGAGGAGAGAGAACGAAATGAAACGGAAGCTGGTCATGGTCGGGAACGGAATGGCGGGGGTCGCCTTCGTCGAACAGCTGCTCAAGCTGAATCCGAACAAGTTCGAAATTACGATTATCGGGGCAGAGCCCCATCCGAACTATAATCGCATCATGTTGTCGTCCGTTCTGGCGGGAGACGCCGAGATGAAGGATATCGTGCTCAACGATTGGGACTGGTATCGGGATAACCACATTATGCTGCATGTCGGCCATGCCGTAACGCAGATCGATACGGCGAAGAAGACGGTCCACACGGACCAAGGTCTCGCGGTGCCTTACGACGAGCTCGTGATGGCCACCGGCTCGCTGCCGTTCATGCTCCCGCTGCCCGGCGCGGATAAAGAAGGCGTCATCGCCTTCCGCGACATTAAGGATTGCAACACGATGATCGAGACGAGCCGCAAATACAAGAAAGCGATCGTCATCGGCGGCGGCTTGCTCGGACTTGAAGCCGCCCGCGGGCTGCTCAACCTGAACATGGAAGTCAGCGTCGTCCATATTTTCAACTACTTAATGGAACGTCAACTGGATCCTACGGGATCCAAGATGCTTCAGGAAGAGCTCGAGCGCCAAGGGATGAAGTTCCTGCTCGAGAAGCAATCGGACACGATTCTCGGGAAGAAGCGCGTAACGGGCCTTAGATTCAAGGACGGCACGCAGGAAGACGCCGATCTGATCGTCATGGCGGTCGGGATTAAGCCGAACGTGCAGATCGCCAAGGATGCGGGAATCGAAGTCAATCGCGGCATCGTCGTGAACGACGTGATGCAGACCAGCGAATCGAACATCTACTCGCTCGGGGAATGCGCGGAGCATCGCGGTATCGTCTACGGGCTCGTGGCTCCGCTGTACGAGCAGGGCGCGGTTCTTGCTAAGCACCTTGCGGGAGTAGAGACGAAGGGGTACGCGGGTTCGGTCCTCTCGACGAAGCTGAAAGTGTCCGGAGTTCAAGTGTTCTCCGCGGGCCGATTCACCGACGAACCCGGGACGAAGGCGCTTCGGGTGCAGGACGATCTGAGCGGGATTTATAAGAAAGTCGTCTTCCAGGATGGGAAAGTCGTCGGCGCCGTCTTGTTCGGCGATACGGCGGAAGGCTCGAAGCTGTTCTCGCTCATTCGCAGCGGAGAAGATTACGCCGGGCGCGAGCGCGAGGTGTTGTTCGGCAAAGAAGGCGGACGCGGCACGTCCAGTACCGCCGATCTGATCGAGGCGATGAGCGGCGACGAGATCGTGTGCGGATGCAACGGAGTAACGAAGGACACGATCGTAGAGGCGATCAAGGATAAAGGCTGCGTCAGCCTTGGCGAGATCAAAGCCTGCACGAAGGCGTCCGGCTCATGCGGCGGCTGTAAACCGCTCGTCGAACAAATTCTGGCTTCGACGCTCGGCGAGGACAACGTCAAGCAAGTGAAAGAGGGCATTTGCGGTTGCACGGAGTTAAGCCGCGACGAGGTCGTCGAGTCGATCACGCGGATGAAGCTGAAAACTTCCAAAGAAGTCATGCACGTGCTGGAATGGCGCAATCCCGAAGGCTGCTCGAAGTGCCGCCCGGCGCTTAACTACTATCTGGGCATGGTGTTCCCGGAAGAGCACGAGGATGAGCTCGAAAGCCGCTTCGTGAACGAGCGCAACCATGCGAACATCCAGAAGGACGGCACGTTCTCCGTCGTTCCGAGAATATACGGCGGCGTGACGACTCCGGAGGAGCTGAAGCGCATCGCCGACGTAGCCGGCAAATACGACGTGCCGCTGGTCAAGATTACGGGCGGTCAGCGGATCGACTTGCTCGGCGTGAAGAAGGAAGACTTGCCGAACGTATGGAGAGACCTCGACATGCCTTCCGGGTACGCCTACGGCAAAGCGCTGCGCACGGTCAAGACTTGCGTCGGCAATACGTTCTGCCGGTTCGGCACGCAGGATTCGATCGGGATGGGCATCGCGATGGAGAAACGGTTCGAGCGGCTGAATACCCCCGCTAAAGTGAAGCTTGCCGTATCGGGCTGCCCCCGCAACTGCGCGGAGGCGACGATCAAAGACCTAGGCGTCGTGGCGATCGACGGCGGATGGGAGATTTACGTCGGCGGCAACGGAGGGACGAGGGTTCGAGCCGCGGACTTGCTGACGAAAGTGAAGACCGAAGAAGAAGTGCTCGAGTGGACCGGCGCCTACCTGCAATATTATAGGGAAACGGCTAACTTCGGCGAGCGCACCTCGGAGTGGCTGCAACGCGTTGGATTGGCGCAGATCAAGTCAGCGCTCGCGGATGAAGGAGCGCGGACAGCGCTCGTCGGCCGAATCGAGCAAACGCTCGATCTGATGAAGGACCCTTGGCAACAAATCATCGAGAGCGACGATCTTCGCAAAGCGTTCGATTCGCTGACCGCGAATTCGCAGTAAATACAAAGAGAGAGTTAGAGGAGTGGGGACCATGGCTGACATCCACATCGGACATTTGAACGATTTCGCGGATCGCCGCGCCCGCACGGTGCAATGGGACGGGACCGAATGGGCGGTATTCCTGCTGTCGGACGGCACGTTCCGGGCGATCGAGAATCGTTGCCCGCACAAGGCGGGGAAGCTGTCGGAGGGCATTGTGTGCGACCATCACGTCTATTGTCCGCTGCACGATTGGAAGATCGATATGAATGACGGCCAGGTGCAGGCGCCCGATACGGGCTGCGTGGCTTCCATAGAAGTCATTCATCACGAAGCGACGGGGAGAATATTCCTGCGTACGGAGACCGCCAGTCTGAAGCAAACATCCTAATATCGGCAAAGGGGACATGGGTATGGGGAAGCTATCGGGGAAGCACGTAGCGGTAACCGGACCGAGGTGCGAAGAGGAGTTCAACCGGATCGTCGGCAAGCTTGACGGTACGCCGTGGATCTATCCGGCCCAAGGAACGGTGTATTCCAACGGCGATCAGCTGATGTATCAAATTCTGGAGCTGCTATGGCGACCCGTCGATTGGCTTGTGTTGACGACGGGGATCGGGACGGAAGCTCTCCTGTCGATGGCTACGACGCTCGGCATGGGCGAGGAGCTGCTCGCGGTCATGAAGAAGTCGCGAATCGCCGCGCGAGGATATAAGACGGTGAACGCGTTGCGCAAGCTCGGTATACATCCCGAGATCAAAGCGGACGACGGCACGATGGATAGCGTGTACAAGGCGATTGCGGAGCATGGCCTATCGGGCAAGCGGATCGCGCTACAGTTATACGGCGACCCGTCGCCGAGAATCTCCGGCAAGCTGCGCATGGCCGGCGCGGAATGCATCGAGCTGATGCCGTACGTGCACGTCATGCCCGACGTCGGGCCGATCGATGAACTGATCGGCCGGTGTATCGACGGATCGCTGGATGCCGTCGTATTCACGAGCACGGTACAGGCGCGTTCCGTCTTTCAGCGAGCTCGCGTGACGGGCAAGGAGCAGCCGTTGCTCGAAGCGTTCGATTCGCACGTGCTCGGCATCGCCGTCGGTAAAATAACGGCAGAGGCGATGAACGACGAAGGAATGGAACGAGTCGTCTATCCGGAAGAAGAGAGGCTCGGTCCGGCGATTCTGTGCGCCGCCAGCCGTATGTTGTTAGATCATCCAGCTTGACGCGCCTCCGGGTGAGGCAGGAATCGTTAAGGAAAGGCGATGGCCTTCCTCCGCCGCTTCGGTCGTTAGCAGTCCACCCAATCGATCCGCCTGCTCAGCGAGAGCGCGCATGCCGATTCCCCAATCGTCGGGGCGCATCGGACGTCCATCATCGGACAGCCTCAACCGCACGGTCTCATCCCGCCGGTCGAAACGGACGGACAGTCTGAATCGCCGAGCGGGTTCTTTGCGTTTCAATCCCTTCGCAATGCCTTCTTGCAGCGTCTGGAACAACAAACGTTTCTGCAACGTGCTTAGCTGGCTTGGGAGCGGCTCGATCTGTCGTTCGATGTGGCAGCCGGTCGCTTGCTCCGTTTCGCGGATCAGCGCGCCGATCGCTCCCGGCAAGTCGTAATGTCCGGCGTCCTCCCTAAGCAGGCGCACGGATTGCCGAATGTCCTCGAGTCCTCTGCGCAAGAGCTCTTGAGAAGCGGCAAGCTTCTCCTCCGCATGTCCGAGATCCTCGTAGATTAGCTTTTTGGCTTCCTCCATATGAACGACGGTATCGCTAAGCGTATGACCAACGGTGTCGTGAATGCTGCCCGTGATACGATGCCGTTCCTCCATGATCATCGCCTCGGCCATCGCTTCCGCATTTTCCCGCATGGAGGCAGCCAGCCGCTCGTTCGCGCGTTGAAGCTGTTCGGTTCTCTCCTGCAGTTCATAAGTGCGCGTCTGCACGATTTGTTCCAGTGATCGATTAAATTCGGTCAGTTGCCTGTTCATGGCCATATATCGGTACATAATGACGCGAATCAGGCAGACGATGAAAGCGAACAACCCCAGGAACAGCAAATCTCTCGGGAGCCGAAGAACCCACTCGGTCGTCTGCTGGATCTGCTCCGGAACCCGATCATAGATGATGAATCTATAGATATGAATAAAAGTGATGGCCGCAAGGGAAGAGAAGCCGGCCATGATCCAGATCGATTCCAGATCTCTCCGCCGTCGGTACGCGACCCAGATCGTCCAATATACCGCAATAAAGATAACGATGAAAATAGGAGTGAAAATAAGGATCGACCACATGTAGAGATCGAGACTCGTCAGCATCCCGATGATCGTGAACGCCGAGAGCGCAAGCGCCGTATGCCTAAAGAACCGTATCGTGCGTCGGTTAATGCCCTCGAACACTTGCTCCATCGCTCCGACGAACGCGAATGTCGCGATCGGCAGGCAGACGTTCTGAATATAGGTGAGGAGAGGAACGTCGATGATCGCCTGCTGCAGGTCGTTCTGGACGAGCGCGGCGTATCCGCCGGAGAATGCCAATAGGCTAAAGTAAATATACAGACGGCTGCGTTGCGATTTGTAGAGGCCGAGGGAGATGCAACCGCTGAATAGAAGCAAGACTCCGATCAACAGATTGTCCAGGTCTCCGCGTAGCATCTTGCCGAATAGATCGGATTTGTCGCCGTACGTGGCATCCACGATAACGGAAGACGGCTTGCCGAAGCGGACAAGCAGATCAATATACGGAGGATGCGGCACGGGAAGCTGCACCATCTTCCATTGGCCGATCGGTACGATCCATGCTTTCTTGTCCAGCAAGTAGGAGAAGATTCTCTCGCTACCGTAGAACACTCTCAGGCTTCCGACGCCGCTTACCCGAAGGTGCGGATCATGAGCGTGATCCTGGGGCAGCGGAACGCGAAGCCATACGTTATTAACGGGCAGCTTCTCTTTCGGCACAACGGGATGCCAGCCGGATTCCGGAGCGGAGGTTTCCTCGTAGGACGAGGCGGCCGCCCATTGCCAGTCGGAAACCTCAAGCTTCTGTACAGGTCCGTCGCGCGTTTGCAAGACCGCCAACATCCAGCTAATGCCCGATAGGAGGACGAGCACGATGAGACTCGTTCTGAGCAACGGGAAGTGCGCTCTCCACGTATCGGTAAATCGTCTTGTCATCGGGGGCACTCCTCTCGTCAGCTCAACGCTCGATTGTTCGCTAGTCCGAAGGGCAGCGTTAATCGTAGCACGCAGCCTGGTTGACCCGGCGAGATCGACATCGTACCGCCTAGGTTTCCGATTCTTTCCGACATCGCCTTGAGTCCGAACCCGTATGCGGACGGGGCATAAGTTCTGCCGTCGCTCATGAGCAGGAAAGCGAGCTCCGTGTCGTCCACGCGCAGCGAGAAGCGGAAATGCTGGCTTCCGCTATGCTTAAGGCCGTTCGTAATGCCTTCCTGCAGAGCCTGATACAGCACGCGCTTCTGCAGCGTCGTGAGGTTGTCCGGCAACGGATCGATATGCCGTTCTATCGTTGCTCCCGTCGTCTTCTCCGATTGTTCGATGAGAGCGACCATCGCTTCCTGCAGGTCATACCGGGTCGTATCGTCGCTCATGAGACTGGCGGATTGCCTAATCTGCTCCAATCCGCGAAGGACGAGCTCTTGAGAGGCTTCAAGCTTGTTCCGGGCTAGCTGCGGATCGCGGGAGAGCAGGCGCTTGGCGGCTTCCAGCTGGACGATCGTCGCGGTGAGCGAATGCCCGATCGTGTCGTGGATCGTGCCGGTGAGCCGATGCCGCTCCTCCAGCACCATCGTCGAAGCGTTCGCTTCCGCGGTATCTTTCATCGAGTGGGCGAGGCGGGCGTTCGCTTCCTGGAGCTCGGTCTCCCGTTCCTGAAGCTCGGACGTGCGTCTGGCTACATTGTCCTCCAAGGAAGCGTTGAAAGCTTTCAGCTGTTCGTTGAGCGCCCCGAACCGGGAGATAATGACCCGAATGAGGCAGATGAGGAACAGGAACAATCCGACCGATAGAATATCGAAGGGAAGATCGCCCAGCAGAGGAACCTTCTCTTTGAGGACGCTGAAGATGGCCGGCATGTAGGTGCGAAGCACGTGTACCAGCGCTACGGCCGTTACGGTCAAGAACCCGGCCAGCATCCAGATCGATTCCGTGCCTTGGCGGTCTTGATAAGCGGACCAGATCGATTTCAGCACGACTCCGGCCGTAAAGATGAACATCACGAGCAACGGATAGCTGATCAGCCACTCGAAGGACGTTCTTGTCATCAGCACGGCGCTCGCCAGCGTAGCGATCGCGAAGCCTAGCACGAGCCATCTCAGCCATCGCAGATGGCGGGTATGGGCTTCGTCGAAGACGACGTTCATAATGCTGATAAAGCCGAATACGCCGAGCGGGAAGATGCCGAGCTCCATATAGCTCAGCCAAGGTTGATCCCACAGCCATTGCAGAAGGTTGTTGCGTACGACGGTCGCGTAGGAACCGCACAAGGACAGCATCGCCAAGTAAAGATGAAGCCGATCGCGGCGAATAGAATACAACCCGAGCGCGAAGAAGAAGCAGAACAGGAACAAGCCGCCGATCAAGAAACAATACAAATCCTTGCGGATGAGATGGATGAGGAGATCGCCCTTGTTGATCAATTGAATGCTGGGCTCGGGGCTGAACCGGCCGCCGTTGCCGATCAGGACGAACACTTCGGGAGGCAGCGGGGCGGAGAGCGGCGCGAGATTCCAATGATAGTTCAAATTCAAGCGATGACCGCTTGAAGCAGGGTTATAGTCGTAGAGCAGCTTGTCCCCGTCGTAGACGGACACGGATGCCGCGTTCAGAATCCATAGCTGCGGCTGGCGGATATCGGATGCTTCAAGCGGCAGGCGAAGCCAATAGTCTTGTCCGCTTCCGTAAGGATCGGACTGATCGGTTATGGGCTGCCACCCTCCCTGCGGGGGCGCCAACGACGAAGAGCCTGCCGCGGCCGGTTGCCACTGGGCAGGCTTGACGAAGATCCGATCGTTCTGGCGGCCAATCGAGATGAGTCCCCATGCGATGATGATGAGAAGGCCAAGCAATATCGCGAGTACGCGCAATAACGGAAAATGATTTCCGAGGCTGCCACGAGCCAAATCCGGTTCCTCCCGCCTACGTTCATGCCATTGCTTATCATTGTAAATGGCGCGGACGGATTGTCACAGTGACTGGCGTCATATGACAGTCATATCTTTAAGCCAGATGACGGCTTGCGTGCGGTCGTTCGTTCCGATCTTGTCGTAGATGGAGCTGATGTAGTTCTTGACCGTGCCTTCGCTCATGAAGAGCAGTTGAGCGATATCGCGATTGTTGCGGCCTTCGACCATTAACGCGATAATGCTCATTTCCCGGTCGGTGAATTTCACTTCCGTTAATTTGCTTCTCGTGCCCGCGGCTTGCGGACGCGAGTTCTGGTTCGGGGCGGCCAGCCTGGCGGCGAGCTTCACGGCGATGGAAGAGGGCAGCATGATGGAGCCGCTGGCCGCGTCGCGAATGGCCTGAAGGAGCTTGTCCGTAGGAATATCCTTAAGGAGGAAACCGACGGCTCCGCTGGCTAAAGCATCGATAATATAGTCATCCTCGTCGAAGGTCGTGAGGACCATGACTTTGGTGTGCGGGGACTGTTCCCGCAATTTCTTCACGGCTTCGATTCCGTTCATGACGGGCATGCGAATGTCCATGAGCACGAGATCGGGGTCATGGATGGCAACGAGCCGGCAAGCTTCCTCGCCGTTCTCAGCGGTCGCGACGACCTCGATGTCGTCCTCCAGCTGAAGAATGGTCTGCAATCCGTCGCGCATGAGTGTCTGATCGTCTGCGATAATGATTTTTAACATGCGGATTTCCCCTCGATTCATCCATTATATACATGATTATAGTGCATTCGACCGTATTTAACATTAGTGACCTGACTCGTGACGGGTGTCACTGGTCATATGACGCGCGACTTTCGTACGATAGAGGCATAGGACGGGGACGAGTTGATAAGCCCCGAGTATGAAAAAGGAGTGTACCTTATGATCATCATGCATACGAGCCAGTGTCGTCCGGGTATGAAATTGGGTCGTTCGATCTATACAGAGCAAGGTCATGTATTAGCGGGGAGAGGCTTCGTGCTGACGGAACACGCCATTAATAAACTTCAACAGCTCGGGCTGCCATACCTGCATATCGAGCAGGAAGGAACGGAAGATATCGTAGCCGATCAAGCGATCCGCGACGAGACGGTTATCGTGCTGCACGGAGCGCTCGTGCACGTGATGGACGAGCTGGCGAGCGGAGGGCGCGAATCTCTGTCGGGCAACGTTGTCAGATTCTGCTTCGATGCAACGAAGCTGATGATCGACGATCTGCGCACTCGCAAGAATACGCTTTGCCTGCCGGTTCACCTCAGTACGACGCTGGCCGACGGAGATAAGCAGCATTTTCTCGAGCATGCGATGAACGTCAGCGTGTGCGCGACTCGCCTTGGGATCGACGAAGGACTGGACGCGGAAGAGCTGCATGCGCTCGCGATGGGCGCGATGCTGCACGATATCGGCCGGCTGTTGCTGCCCAGCGGGCTGCAATCCCGCGCTTCGACCGTCGAACGCGAGCAATATATGATGCATTCGGAGCTCGGCTTCCGCCTGCTGAGAGACAGCGGCTTCCCTGTGCTGACGGCGCAATGCGCGTTGTTCCACCATGAACGCAACGACGGCAGCGGTTATCCGTTCGGAATTACGGGAGCCAAGATTCATCCGCTTCATCAATGGATCAGCATCTTCGACATGTTCGATACGATGGTCAACGGCCGCGACAATGGGAATCCTATGCTTCCGCACGAGGCATTAGAAGTCTTGTACGGGGGTGCGGGGACGTTGTACGACATGGACAAGGTCCGTAGGCTGCGCGACAATCTGGCGCTGTTCCCGCGGGGAACGACGGTACGCCTCAGCACCGGAGAGATCGGCGTCGTATCCGGCTTGCACGAAGACAGCAAGCAGCGGCCGATCGTACGCGTCATCCGTACGCCGGACGGAGAGGCGCTCCCTACGCCGTACGAGGTCGACTTGAAGCGGCAGCTGCACCTCATGATCAGCGGCGTTGGCAACGACAAGGCTACGGCTAGCGCGATGCTGAACCCGGAACAGCAGGCGGAAAGCCGCTCCAACCGCGTATTCCATCTGGTGTAAAAGCGGTAACGGGTGAAGGGCTAGGATCCCAAATGTGTCGATACGCGTAAGGAAAAAAATACCTAGCCCAAACGCCTTGACTTTTGTCCCCCAAGTTTGTATTCTAATAAAGGATTTGCTGATGTAGCTCAGCTGGTAGAGCAACGCATTCGTAATGCGTAGGTCGGGGGTTCGAATCCCTTCATCAGCACCATCTTACTACAAGACGAATAACGCGCCCATGAGGCGCGTTTTTTTGTTGTTTCGTGGCGATTGCCAGGCACTCCGAACTGCGAGAACGCCCCAGGCCGATAGCTGACCCGGGGCGTTCTCGCGTCTAATTCTTTTTCGACTGCTTGGCGCGGTTCAGGCCTGTATATCCGATAACGACACCGAGGACCAACACTACGACACCTACGAGAACGTTCACCGTTAGTATGTCGATGATACCAAAGATGACGATCATGAGGCCGAGAATGGACAAGGCGTGCGGATTTTGCTTCATGGGACACCTCGCGAAAGAAAGTATATGTCACCTATTATAACGCATATTCTTATCATCCGCCCCCAAGAGGCTGCATATATTAATGGCAATATGCTGTCGTAAGGAGCGGTTGCCGTGCCAATGATCCCGAATTTCCCAAGCGAGCTGCTGGAGGAGCACAAGCGATGGCACCATGAGCATCACCTCGCGGAAATCACTCGTCCGCCGGTCGGTTACGGAGTGGCCTTCTTGAACTTTCATCGGGGATATATTAGGCGGGTGCTGTCTTGGTATGACCAGAACGGATATCCCGCGAACCTGATGGAGTCCTGGGTTGGCGTCCCCGAGGCGATTCGGATGTCCCCGTGCTACAATCGGGCCGCCGAATCGCGCATCCTCTACGAGCCGCAATCGTTCGCGAGCGCAGACGAGCTCGGCCGGTTCATCGAATCCTCCGGCATTCACGGGTGCATCCATGAGCAAGCCGCGCTGTTCTACAACAACCCCGAGCTGAACGACTTCGACTTAGCGCCTCGCCATACGGAATTTTACAATTGGCACAGGATGATCGATCGCTGGTATCAGAACTGGGAAGGGCTCGGCAGATTCCGAGACGGGATGGCGTACTGGTGCGGTACGTTCGATTCCGCGGATAACGAGGTGCTGTTGTACAGAGAAACCGACGATACCTGGTGGCTCGGGCAAGTGCCGCCGGCGGATCCGATAAGCCGCTCCCCCGTAACGGCGCTCGAATGGGCGGCGATCGGAGAAAGCCGAGCTTACGGCCGGTTCGGGGACGGGCGTCCGTTTCGCGTGTGGGACGTCGATGGAGACGGCAAGCTGGAGATCGTATTCCGCGATCCATCCGACGGCGGTTGGCGAGCGGGCAAAATAAAAGACGGTCGTCTGCAATGGCAGCCGATCCGTCTATAGACGCAGCGATGAACCTTCCGATCCGACTAAACCAACTCGCGCAAGCGCTTGAACACATCGATGTAATAGCCGTAATCCCGAGGGACGAACGCGCCCTTGGTAACCGTCGTTTCGCTAATGCTCAGCAGACCGTCCCGAGAGACGACGCCGCTCGCGCGAAGCTCGTCGATAGCGCCTTCCATCAGCGCAATCAGATCGCGAGCCGGCGCCTCGTAGACGCCCGCCACTTCTTCCTCCTGCAGTCGGAACCGCGTCATCTCCCAATCGGCGATATACCCGAACACGTCGCTGACTTCCCGGTCGATGATTCGTTTGCCATGATAGACGCCCTCGGCATCTTCTTTGATCGTTACCAAATACGTAAGCTGATCAAAGCCGATCTCGAGGCCGATCTCCTCTTCGAGCTCCCTGACGGCGTCCTTCGGGGACTCTCCGGCGGCGAGATGTCCGGCTACCGTAATATCGAAACGGCCCGGATTCGTGTCCTTGCCCGCGGACCTTTGTTGGAACAGGACCATAGCCTCGCCGTTCTCTCCCGCCCGTGCCAGCCAGCAATGGAAAGTATGGTGCCAGTAGCCGTGCGCATGCGCTTCCTCGCGCGCGGCGGTGCCGATCCATCGGTCATGCTCGTCGTAAATGTCGAACATTTCGCCTGCCATCTATGCGCGCGCTCCGGCCGTCTGTCCGTCTTCCGTTACGTCGGACGTGCAATGCGCGCACTTGGTCGCCGCGATCGGGATTTCGGACAAGCAGTATGGACACTCCCGCGTAGTCGGCTCTGCGGCAGCAGGTTCCTCGACGTTCTTTTTCCGCGACAACCGGTTAATGAATTTCACGAGCAGGAACACGCAGAAAGCGACGATGATGAAATCGAGCACCACGTTGATGAATTGGCCGTAAGCGATCACCGCGACTCCTTGTTCTTGGGCTTCCTTAAGCGACTCCGGCTGCTTGGACGAATCAAGATTGATGAACAAGTCGGCGAAATCGGCGCCACCGAGCAACTTCCCGATCGGCGGCATGACGATGTCGTTGACGAACGAAGTGACGATTTTGCCGAAAGCCGCGCCGATAATGACGCCGACGGCCAAGTCGACGACGTTGCCGCGCATCGCGAACGTTTTGAATTCTCCTAACATCGATTTAAACATTGGGAGTACCTCCTGTATAAGCTTATTTTTGGAAAAGGATTTTGCCGTTCATCGTCGAATGGTAATACATAACGGAGAACGAACGATGTCATGCCAGGCGAAGGAGTGTATTATGTACGGTACAGGCGCGGTTGGTCCTGTCTTTTTTTTGCTGCTGGCACTGTTGATCAGCATACTCGCATCTTATACGATGTTCAACTTTATTGGCAATCTCAAACGTTCGAACGGAGGCTTTCGCCAGTTTTGGCTCGCCGGCGGCGCGTTCGTATTCGGCATCGGGATATGGGCGAAGCATTTCGTCATGCTGATGGCGCTCGAACAGAATCTTTACTTTGACTGGACGATGCTCGTCGCGCTGTTTTTTATTATCTTTTTCTCATTAATGACTTTCGTCTTGCTGACTTTCCAGGGGATTATCGCTTATCGCTTGCAGCTCGGCAGCCTGATCCTGGCGACCGGCATCGCGTTCATGAGCTATTTCACGATACTCGGCCAGCCGATCGAGAAGCTGTCGGCCCAGCCGTCCTACTTGATTCTGTCGCTGCTGGCGCTGTTCGCGGGCACATATGTGGCGTTCTTATTATCCGAGATCAACAATAAGAAGCTCAAATGGCTATCCAGTATCATTCTAGGCACCTCCGCCATCGTCGTACAATGGTTCGGCGACAAGGGGATGCAAATCGAGTATTCCCAGTTTTACACGGAGGACAAGCTTAACACGGACATTTCGCTCCTGGCGATTATTATCGGTATCGGAGCTTTGCTTATATTGCTGTCGACGCATTTTACGTGGTACATCGATAAACGGCTCGGCCAGATGGACGAACGTTACCGGCTGCTCGTCGAGAACTCCCTAGATACGATCGCGATCTTCAAAGGCGGGAATTGGGCCTTCGTGAACGAGGCGGGGCTGCGGATGTTCGAGGCGGAGCAGAGCAACGAGTTGGTAGGCAAGTCGATCTATGCGTTCCTTCCGGTTCGCGACCACCGCAAGGTGAAGGAAAGACTGAATAACCTGGTCGTCACGGGAGGCGGCAAGCCGCTCGAGCAAGAATGGTTTACGTTAAAGGGGAAAACGCTCCATACCGAGATCGTAGAGACGATCACGACGATCGAGAACGAGCCTGCGGTACAGGTGATCATCCGAGACATATCCGAACGGAAGAAGAACGAGGAGCTGCTGATTAACTCCGAGAAGCTGTACGTCGCCGGACAGTTGGCCGCGGGCATCGCGCACGAAATCCGCAATCCGCTGACGTCTCTTAAAGGCTTCCTGCAGCTCATCGCGTCGGGACGCAAAAACAACGGCACGTATTACGACATCATGAATTCGGAGCTCGATCGCATCGAAGACATCGTCAGCGAGCTGCTCATGCTGTCGAAGCCGCAAGTCTATGACCTGTCTTATCAGGATTTGCGAGTCATGATGCGCGATACGGTGACGCTGCTCGAGACGCAGGCGATTCTGCACAATATCGCGATCGAGGCGGAGTACGGAACCGACCCGCTGTGGATTTACGGCGTGGAAAATCAAGTGAAGCAAGTGTTCATCAACGTGATCAAAAACGCCATCGAAGCGATGATAGACGGGGGTTCGATCCGAATCAAGCTGTCCCGGGAGGACGACCGCATCCGCGTGTGCATTCGAGACGAAGGACCCGGCTTCGGGGAGGACCAATTGGCCAAGATCGGGCAGCCTTTCTATACGACGAAGGAGAAGGGTACCGGCCTCGGCTTGATGGTGAGCTATAAGATCGTCGATAACCATCAAGGCCAAATTAACGTCAACAGCGAAATCGGCAAAGGAACGGTGTTCGAGATCACGTTCCCGTTCCGCTATCCGGAGAACGTCGTCAAGAAGACGAGCTGACCCGGCAGAAGCTCAGCTTGAAGAGGGGTTTCCCCGGAAGGCTCGCCGTCCCCGCAAGCGAGGAAACGTCCATTCGTCTCGATCGTCGCCTGGCGCCCATGAAGCTGCTTAAAGTATCGCAGCTTCACATGGGTGCCTTTTAGTAACGTCGGGAAAACAAACAGAAGGCGCCATAGGCTGCAGCCGTGGACGACGCACACATGCAATTGTCCGTCGTCCGTTCGCGCATCCGGGCAAATACGCAGCCCGCCCCCGTAGGAAGCGCTGTTCGCGATGGTGGACATCCATCCTCGCTCGAACCGATGAACGGCGCCGTCGATCGTAATCGTGATATCGCTGGGAGAGAACTTCATGAGCGTTCGGACAAATCCGATGAGGTAGGCCAGAGAACCGATCCCTAGCCGATTGCACCAGCGTTTGTAGCGGGAGCCGTTCACGTCGGCCGCGACCGCCCCGTCCACGCCGACGGCGATCGCCGTTAACGTGATTTGCGTCTCGCCGCCGGAAGTCGAAGCGATCGTATCGGATAATCGGGTCCGGCCGGACAAGATGATGTTCAGCGCCTGAATCGGTTCTCGCGGAATATGGAATGCGCGCGACGTATCGTTGCCGGAACCGGCGGGAATGATGCCGACCGGAATGCCCGTCCCGACGAGAAGCGGCAGAATGCCGTGCAGCGTACCGTCGCCGCCGACGACCGCAACCGCTTTCACTTCGGCGGAATTTAATTGCGCTGCGGTTCGATCGTATGCATCTTGTCCGTTGCTCGCTATTATAGCCTGATAGGTTGTTCTCCGTGCCTGTAATTGTTGTTCTAATTGCTGCCATACTTTGGCGCCACGGCCGTTGCCGGAGTTCTCATTCACGACGAACAGAATCAAGGGGTCTCGTCTCCTCGGTTATGCGGGTGTGAGCTCATTATATAGGGAGTTTCGCGGAGTTGGGAAGATCAAGATAAGGCTGTCCGTGGGACATGCTATAATTATCCATGAAAGCGATGAGGGTTCATCAAGGAGGAACGAGCGTGGCCGAGCCGCTTAAGGCGATCTATCATGAGGCATTCATACAATCCTTCGCCGACAAGGTGAAAAGCGCATATTCATCGTTCGATCAGCAAGCGTTCGTCGAAGCCGCGCTAGATCCGGGTTGGGACGAGCTTGAGCTCAAGGGCAGAATGCGCAGAATAACGCTAAGCCTTGGAGCTACTTTGCCGTATGAATACGAGAAGGCATTGGACATTCTGCTCGAGATTTACGATACGTGCAAAGGGCTGCCGTATATTTTCTTCCCGGATTTCGTGGAAGTGTACGGCTTAGAGCACTGGGAACTCTCCGTTACGGCGCTGGCGAAATTCACGCGGATGTCGACGTCGGAGTTCGCGGTCAGGCCTTTCTTGAGATTGGATCAAGCTCGCATGCTCGCGCAGATGCTCGCATGGGCGGACGATCCGGACGAGCACGTAAGGCGGCTCGCCAGCGAGGGTTGCCGTCCGCGGCTGCCATGGGCGGGCGCGCTGCCTGCGCTCAAGCGAGATCCGGAGCCGATTATTCCGATCTTGGAGAAGCTTAAAGCGGATCCGTCGGACTACGTTCGCCGGAGCGTCGCGAATAACCTGAACGATATATCCAAAGATCACCCCGAGCGCGTCGTCGAGATCGCCAAGGCGTGGATCGGAGATCATGCGCACACGGATTGGGTGCTGCGCCACGCCTGCCGCGGCCTTCTTAAGACAGCCCATCCGGCAATCATGGCGCTGTTCGGCATGGCACCGCCGACTGGCGTAACGGTCGAGAGCTGGACGGTTACGCCTAGCACGGTCGCGATCGGCGATTCGGTGCGGTTCCGTTACGCGATTAGAGTTCCGCAGGGCGAGCCGATCAAGCTGCGAATCGAGTTGGCGGCTTACTTCGTTCGCACGACGGGCAAGCTTTATCGCAAACTGTTCAAGCTTAGCGAGAAAGTCGTCGGAGGAGGTTCGCTGCAGGAAGGCGGGCGCAGCTTCTCGTACGCGGATTTGTCCACGAGAAAGCATTATCCGGGGCTGCACAAGCTTGCGCTAGTCGTGAACGGGCAAGAGATGGCCGTCGCCGAGGTTATGGTACTGCCCGCAGGGGAGCTTGCTCCATGACGATCGGTGCTAGAGTGCTCAAAACCGGGGTAGCCGTCGCCGTAGCGCTATGGGTCGGTATTCTGGTGAACTTGGACACCCCGCTGATCGCGGCTATCGCGGCTATTTTTACGATTCAACCTTCTATCTATCGTTCGTGGGTGCAATTGCTCGATCAAGTGCAAGGCAATCTAATGGGCGCCGCGATCGCGATCATCGCCGTATGGTCGGTGGGCAACTCCCCGATCTTAGTCGGAGGCGTCTGTATCGGCGTTATACTGCTATGTCTCCGGCTAAGGGTCAAAGAAGATACGATCGGGCTCACGCTCGTTACCGTAGTCGTCGTGATGGAGGCGCAGGGAGAGGGCTGGCTGCTGGCGTTCGATCGATTGGCCGCGATTCTGACGGGCATCGTGTCGGCGTTCGTCGTTAACGTCGCGATCGCTCCGCCTAGGCACCGCAACCGGTTCGTCAGCCGGGTCCAAGAAGCCGAGGCGATGTTATCCCGTTTGCTCAGGACCGCCATCTCCAACGAACTGAAGGAATCCGTGTTCCAGGAGGAGTACAAGCGGCTTAGGATGATGCTGCGGAAGCTAGAGGAGTTCTATACGTTGTTCGCGGAGGAGCGGGTATGGCGCCGCGAGGTGCGTCTCCAGCGCGCTCGGCTGCTTATTGTCTATCAAGGGATGCTGGCGGCTTTGGAGAAGGGCGTCTCGCTGATCGACGCCGTAGAGGAGATTTATTTCAGCGTCTCGACGGCTCAGGCGTGGAACCGGATCATCGACCGCCAGATCGAATCGTTGTGCGGTTACCATGAGCAGCTCATGTGGAAGTGGCAGGGCAAGATGAAGCCCGGCTCGCACGCCGCAGCCCCGCCCGAGGAAGTGTCCATGCTGTTGTCCGAGATGATCGCAGACCGCGAGGATAGCGATCCGACGTCCCGCGCCAAGCTGCTCGTCATCACGTCCGCCGTCTTCACCTACGAGCAGCAGCTGCGGCGGTTGGACAAGCTGATGGAGCAATGGCTCCAGCGGGAGGAGAAGGTTTACACCTCCGACGCATCCGCTAAGGCGGAATAGAGGCATCACATGTCGCTAATGAGGCGCGACAGCGATAGTGAGTGGAATAGCGGCACCATATGCCGCTAATGCGGCGCAACAGCGAGAGTGAGCGAAATAGCGGCACCATATGCCGCTAATGCGGCGCAACAGCGAGAGTGAGCGAAATAGCGGCACCATATGCCGCTAATGCGGCGCGACAGCGATAGTGAGTGGAATAGCGGCACCATATGCCGCTAATGCGGCGCGACAGCGATAGTGAGCGGAATAGCGGCACCACATGCCGCTAATGAGGCGCGACAGCGAGAGTGAGCGAAATAGCGGCACCACATGCCGCTAATGCGGCACAACAGCGAGAGTGAGCGTAATAGCGGCACCATATGCCGCTAATGCGGCGCGACAGCGATAGTGAGTGGAATAGCGGCACCATATGCCGCTAATGCGGCGCGACAGCGATAGTGGGCGGAATAGCGGCACCACATGCCGCTAATGAGGCGCGACAGCGAGAGTGAGCAGAATAGCGGCACCACATGCCGCTAATGAGGCGCGACAGCGAGAGTGAGCGAAATAGCGGCACCATATGCCGCAAATGCGACGCAAAAGCGAGAGTGAGCGTAATAGCGGCACCATATGCCGCTAATGCGGCACAACAGCGAGAGTGAGCGAAATAGCGGCACCACATGCCGATAAATGTTGCAATATACAAAAATTACTTAGTATACTCTCATCAAACGCGTGAAGCACACCGTCCTGCCCCGATCCGGGGCTGGGCGGTTTTTTTTTTTGTCTAAGGAGGAAGATGTTCGTTGAGTAACTTTGAAAAAGCTTATAAGGCGTGGCTAGAAAAGCACAAGGCTGCAGCGAGCGGAGAAAGATTACGCAGATTGGTAAAGCGGCATGGTTTCGGAGAAAAGATTTTACTTGAGCAGGCAATGTGGCCGGTACTTGGTACTCTCGAGCATTTGCATCCGGAATACGAATTTATCGGCAGGGACGGGAATCGTTATTTTATTGATACGGCTTTTATCCGCTTACCAAGACCGACGGCAGTGGAGTCTGATAGCTTCAGTTCTCACGCTAGAGATATCGATAGGGACCAATTTTCTCGCGGACTGGACCGTCAGAATGAAATTGTCCTGGCGGACTGGAACATTCTCCGATTCTCCGTCGATAAACTTAAGGAAAATCCACTCGCGTGCCAAAATACGATCCGAAGAATGCTTGTGTGCTGGTATGGCGAGGAAGAGTCTTATATGCACAATTTGAACATCTATCAACGGGAACTCGTCCGCGCCGCGATTCGGTCGACTGCGCCGGTTTCGATAGAAAGTGCTTGTCAGCTGCTCGGTAAAAAAGACAGATTTACGAGGACGGTCTTGCAATCATTGGTCCAAATGAATTTACTTGAAGCGGCTTCGGGAACCGAGCGAATTCACCGCTACCAATTGGTTTCAAGCAGACGATGGGGATAAATAATGCCGCTAACCGATTCGATTAGCGGCAATCGCTCCAATCACTTAAATGTATACGTCTTGCTCCAAGTAGCGCCGCCGTCGGAAGAGGTGTATAGCACGGAGGGCTCGGAGCTGTCGGTGTTGATCCACCAGATGCGGTCGGCGTCTTCGGCGCCGATGAGCTGGGGACCGTAGCCGGGGAATTCGGCAGGCAGGTTGACCCAAGTTTTCCCGCCGTCTGTCGTCTTGCCCATCGTGTTGCCGTTGTCGCAAGCGCTGCATCGGCCGCCCATGAACGCTACCTTCGTATTCACGACGTTCAGCGTGCCTGGGCTGGCGCCGTTATTGCGCGGCACCTTCGTATCCTCATCCATCTTGTAGCCCGGAGCGGGACCGGAGCCGGCTTGGTTATTGGCGAGCACGGGGGTCCATGTTTTGCCTGCGCTCATCGTATGGAAGAGCGAATACGAAGTCTGGCTCATGCCGGAGTCGCCGATCAGCTCGATCCATGCGTCATTGCGTCCGACCGAGCGAATGACCGTCCCCGTGACGGGAGCTTCGGTCGAACGGGTGTAAACGTCTATCCACGACTTCCCGCCGTCGATCGTGCGCATGAATTTGAACTTAGAGCCTTTGCACGAGACAACCCAGCCGTTCTTGGCATCATGGAAGTAAGCGTCGCCTACGGTGTTCGCGGGCAGCTTATATTTCTCCCATGTCACGCCGCCGTCGGTCGTATGCGCGTCTCCGCTGAACGCTTCGTTCGCGGAGACGAAATGCAGAAAGCTATCGTTCGGCACGGTGCCGGCCTTCGTCCAGCTGCTTCCGCCGTCCGTCGTGCGGAGCAGAACGCCGGTGTCGAGCTTCGCCCATGCCTGGTTCTTATTCAGCGCGAATAGCTGCTTGACCGTGGGGCCGTCTTCCCATTGCTTCGTCCAGCTCTTGCCGCCGTCGTCGGTACGCGCGATCCAGCCTTCGCCGCCGGTCCATCCGGACTTGAAATCGGCGAGCCGCATCGCCGTTACGTTGCCGAACTTACCTCCGGGGATCGGATCCGGCGATGATGGAGGAGGACTCTCGGAGGAGACCGGAGAGCTGTCAGGCTGCTCGGAGCTAGGCGGAGCTGATGCGGTCGCGTCCGGAGAGGCGCTCGGCGAAACCTCCGGTGCCGCCCCCGTGTTCGACGTATCGTTGCCGCCGCCGAAGCAACCGGATAGTCCGATTACGATAACGAGAGAGGCTAGCATGAAGAGAAGTTTGTTAGAGAGTCTCATGTTGTTCCACTTCCTTTCCAATAACGATTAGACGGCGCAGGCTTTGCGAAGGTTGCCAGCCATCTCGCCCCATTTTTGCCCAAACCGCACGTCGCCAACCTTGAACGGCAATATAAAAAGCCGCCTCCAAGCAACGGTATCGTTGCTCGAAAGCAGCTAGGCGCTAACGATTATTTCTTGCCTCGGTCCATCTGGCGCCGCGGACTGTCGATCTTGCCATTCTGGTCCGTATCGTTCGCTTTGGGCACGAGTCTCGGATCGGTTCTGCCGTCGTGGTGGTTCTCGATGTTTAGCTCCGTCAGCGTCCATTCCGTCTGCCCCATCATGAGGTCGGAGGGGAACGTATCGCCTCGGTTGAGAAGAGCTTCGCCGCCCCACTCGTTCTCGTATAAGCCGTCGACTTCGACTTTGTCGCCGGATAAAGGCTGCATTCGCTTATCTTGACCCATTGTGTACGCCCCCTTACAACCCGTGTTTAGGATAGGCGGCGCTATCCGCCTCCGATTGGAGCTTGCGCGCCTGCTCTTTGCCTTGACCGGACCGGTCGGCTTTCGATTGGGCAATGCTGGCCTCCAGCTGTTTGCGGGATGGGTGTTCGCCCGACATGGCTGTGTCCTCCTTCGCGATCGAATACTCGCATAGGTTGCCACGGAAGCGGGGGCGTTATGCCGGACGGCTTAAGAGAACCGTGCCTCCAGCTTGCGGCCGGCGATCCACATGAGGAGCAGAATCGCGACCGCCATGACGATCCGCCAAGGGTTATCGACCATCGCCCTAAGATCGTGCCCGAGGAACGATAGCGTGAAGATCATGACCGCTTTGCCGAGCAGGACGGCGGTCAGGAACGTGTGCAGCGGGATTTTGGACAAGCCTGCGGCGATATTGACGATGACGGAAGGCGAGAACGGAAAGCAAGCGAGCAGGAAGATCGGCGTGAACCCTTTGCGTTCCACGAAATCGAAAAACTTCTCCGCCTTTGGAAAACGACGCCGGATTCGCTCCCCGTAACGTACGCTAAGCTTGCGCGCGATCATGAACACGAGAAAGGAGCCGACGGAAACCCCGATCCAAGAATAAAGGAAGCCCAGCCACATGCCGTACGCGGAGGCGTTGCCCACGACGAACACGACAAGCGGCAAGATCGGCAGGAACGCTTCAAGCAGCGGCAGCAGAATGCCGGGAAGCGGTCCAAGCTCCGAATAGCGATGGAGCAAGCTCTCGATATCGTCTAAAGTTATGCCTTTCAGTACGGTGATCCATTCGTTCCAACGTTCGGACAAACGGGACAACAAAGTAGACATGAAGTCAGGCTCCAATCCGCGGTACAGAGTTAACGGACTGCATGAGGCGGACCTTCGCCACGAAACAGCCGGAAGGGGAAAAAGACGTAGAACGTGCTGATGAAAATGAATAGGATCCCAGTCAACCCGACGACCGACGACTGGCTGAAGCTAGTCGCGAGCACGCCGCCGATGTACGGACCGATCATGCCGCCGATGCCTTCTACGGTAGACAGCACGCCCCAGCCTAGGCCTTGTTGACCCGGGGGGACATAGGCCGCTAGCAAAGCGTTCCACGCAGGCAACACCGCAGCGTATGAAAAGCCGAGCACGAGCGCGCATATCATCGCGAGTCCGACCGGAGGCTTGACGGTTAAGGCGAACATCACCGTTCCGAAGAGCAGGAAACCGACGATGAGGAACCACTTTTTGCCGAGGGCGTCCGATAGCTTGCCCATCGGGATTAGCCCGATGGCCGTGCAACCGCCGCCGATCAAGAGCAGCAAGGAATATTGGTTGGCCGTCATGCCGAGGTCGTTCACCGCGAAGCTGGGCAAGATCGGCATTAACATCCCCGCCGCGAGCGTCTGAAGCACCATGCCTGGCAGGAGCAACTTCATCTCCCGCAACCTGCTGCCCAAGATGGACAACTGTTGACGGAACGGCACGACTTCCACATGAACGCTTCGGTCTCCGGCAATGAACAAAGACAGCAGCGTAGCAGCCAGCGTGATGCCGACGAGAACCCAATAGGTCAATTCCCTGTCATAATCGAGCAGCAAGTTCGTCACGACCGGGCCGGCGCCGAGACCTACAAGCCAGATCGTGTACAAGAAGCCCATCTGCGTAGCCCGGCGATCCTCGCGCACTTTCGTCAGGCAGACGATCCAGAGCGGCGAGATCCCGAGACCGTAGACTGCGGCCGCCGAGATGAACATCCACGGTGTGTCCGCGAATTGAAGCAAGGCGATGCCGATCAGAGAGAATAGCGACCCGATGCTGACGATCGCGCGAACAGACAGTCTATCGAGCAAATAACCGATGGCAAGCTTAACGACGGTATCGGTAACGAATGAAGCGGTGATGGCTGCGCCGATCACGTCTAGGTCCAGGCCTAGCTCCTTCTCCCCATATATCGGCAGAAAGCTGATGAGCGCGGCTCCGCGTACGAATTCGACTAGAAACAAGATGACGATATAAAGCGGCATGTCCGATTGCAGCAAGGATTGCTTTGAAGCAGGTTTCACTCGCGAAGCTCGCTCCTTTGGGAAGTTCAGCTTCGTATGAGTGGTACGGAAGCCTCTTCCATTATATGCAATTGGCGAACGATATCCAAGGCGATCCGATCGGCCGCATATTGCTTGCGCAACGAATCGATCGCTTGACGCATCGCGGCTCGTTGCTCGGCGTCGTTCAGCAGTCGGTCGATCGCCCGGTAGAGCTCTTCGGTTGAGCTTGCGATAACCGCTGCGCCTTTGCGTTGCAGATAAACGGCGTTCTGTCGTTCTTGTCCCGGGACGGGACGGTACAGGAAGATCGGCAATCCGGCCTCGATCGCTTCGGACATCGTTAGCCCGCCGGGCTTCGTAACGAT
Source organism: Bacillota bacterium (assembly GCA_023460795.1). Taxonomy (GTDB): domain Bacteria; phylum Bacillota; class Bacilli; order Paenibacillales; family Paenibacillaceae; genus Cohnella. The sequence goes on from JAEWPC010000035.1 coordinate 182,199, forward strand.
ACAAGCCGCCAGCCGCATTAACTCGTCTATCCGTTCTACGTAACCGAGCACGGTAACGTTGCTTCTCGAAGCGAATTGCCGCAGAAGCTGCGCTTGAACGAAACGATCGCGTCCGCATACGATGACCGTATGAATATGCTCGTTCCCGGCGAGCCTTACGCATAGTTTGCGCATATTGGCGACGTTGCTATAAGTTCCAGCCATTAGCAGCACGATAGGCTTATCGGATGCGATCTCGTAGCGGCGAGCGATCTGCCCGCGTTCTTGCTCGCTAAGTTCTCGCGAGAAGGAAGTCCGCAAAGGAATGCCCGTCGCGGCGATTCGATGATCGCCAACCCCCATTCCGGTCAGTTGGACACGCAGGTCGTCGGTCGCAACGTAGTACTTATCGACTTGGGGATGAACCCAACGCATATGAAGGTCGAAATCGGTGACGACGTTAAACATCGGAATCCGGCGTCCGATGCGGTTCGTAATGATAGGGAGAGCAAGGGAAGGGAAGGTATGGACGACGGCGTCAGGTTGTTCGCGCTGTATCAGCTTCAGAAGCTTCGAAGCGCCGAAGGAATGAAGCCATTGCCCGAACGCGGAATCGGCTTTCATTCCTTTGGTCGTGTCGTACACCCATCCGTAAACGCGGGGGAATAGGCTGTAGCTTTTACGGTAAACGAACTTGCTGATTTCATTAAGGAATGGATGAGCTTGCGCAAGCAGGTCCACCTGCTTCGCTTCGGCGATGCCGTGCCTCGAGAAGCAGTCCGAGAGAGCCGCGGCGGCTTGCAGGTGGCCGTCGCCGTAGCGCGCATACACGATGAGCAGTTTGAATGGCGTTCCCATATTCGCACCTCTTCGTTCCCGTTTACACTCAGCGTATCTCGGGATTGTTAAAGGCGGATAAAGGGACGAGCCTTCATTCGTTTGAAGATTAGATCAGCAGGTTGAACAACAACGGATCTTTGTTCAGCTCGACGAACTGGAAGCCTTTGCGTACCATCCGCTGAACCAGAGGATCATAGTCTTCGGGGCTCTTCAGCTCGATGCCGACGAGCGCCGGACCGTTCTCCTTGTTGTGCTTTTTCGTATATTCGAACTGAACGATATCGTCGTTAGGACCGAGCACGTCGTCGAGAAATTCTCGAAGGGCGCCCGCCCGTTGCGGAAAGTTGATCATAAAATAATGCTTCAGCCCTTCGTAGATCAGCGAGCGTTCCTTGATCTCCTGCATCCGGTCGATGTCGTTGTTGCCGCCGCTGATGACGCAGATGACGTTCTTGCCGCGAATCTCCTCCGGATCAAGAGCGGACAGCGCGGCGACGGTGAGCGCCCCGGCCGGTTCGGCGACGATGGCATGCTCGTTGTACAGCTCAAGAATCGTCGTGCAGACGCGACCCTCCGGGATGACCACGATATCGTCGAGCAGTTCACGGCAGATCGCGTATGTCAGGTCGCCGACGCGTTTGACTGCTGCGCCGTCGACGAATTTGTCGATCTCGTCCAGCGTGACGACGCCGCCCTGATCGAACGCATGTCGCATCGACGGCGCGCCTTCCGGTTCGACGCCTATGATGCGCGTCGCCGGGCTTGTCGCTTTGACGTAAGAAGAGACGCCTGAAGCCAGTCCGCCGCCGCCGACCGTAAGCAGCAGCACGTCGATATTCTGAATGCCGCCTTCGACGATTTCCTTGCCCACGGTCGCGTTGCCCGCGACGATTCGAGGATCGTCGAAAGGATGGACGAACGGCATATCGTGCTCGCGGCTCGCGCGGATCGCTTCCGCATAGGCATCGTCGAACGTGTCGCCGATGAGCCGGATCTCGATCTGATCTCCTCCGAACAGCTTCACTTGATTAATCTTCTGCCTCGGCGTCGTCGCCGGCATGTAGATAATGCCTTTGATTCCGAGCTTGTAGCAGGAGAAAGCCACCCCTTGGGCATGGTTGCCCGCGCTGGCGCAGACGACGCCGCGGGACCGCTCCTCGTCCGTCAGCGAAGAGATGAGGTTGTACGCGCCGCGAATCTTGAACGAGCGCACGATCTGCAAATCCTCGCGTTTCAGATAGACGTTGCAGCCGAATTTAAGCGACAGCGCTCGGTTGTGTTGGAGCGGCGTCGGCGCGATTACTTCCTGGAGTACGCGGTGCGCGCTCAGCATATCGGCCAGTGGTACGGTGAATCCGGAATCGCGTTGCGTCATGAGAACATCATCCTTTCGTTTGCCTGCGAGGGCGTGTATGGTTAGCCTTGCATCGTGAACTTCTTGAGAAATAAAAAAACCGCCCCTGAAAAGGGACGGATTGTTCTCCGTGGTACCACCCTCGTTCCGAAAGTTTCGCGACCTTGCGAAACAAACGGCACTCGTTCGTCGTATCGATATACGACGCGTTCCCGTAACGGGGGATTCCGTCCGCGCTTACGGCAAATTTCGGCGCGGCTTCTCGGGGAGGATACTGCTCCTGGCTTCAGCCGCCGGCTCTCAGCACATCGCCGGCTCTCTGTCGGACGAAACGGAAGGGCAGCGCGTTCCCGTCAATGAATTTAGTTTCTGTTATACTCTTCCGGTGGAAGGATGTCAATCGGAATATTCGGCAGTACCGAAGGAGATGCATGTTCGTTGAGAAAATGGTTCATTAGACTAATCGTCCTCATTATCGTCGTCGTGATCGCCGCTTTGGCGGGGTTGTGGTATATTCGGCCGACCGAATCGTTGGATTTGAACGCGCGTAAAGTGCCGATCAGGGAGCGGGCGCTCGATATGGTGAAGCGCACGTCGCTCGAGATGATCGTCACCGAGGCCGACGTGAACAATCTGCTTAAGGCTGAGCTTGCTGAGGATCCGCTCGTGCAGAAGGACGTCAAGGTGACGGGCGCGAAGTTCACGGTTCTCGGCGATCTGCTTGTCGCGGACTTGAATGTGCTGTGGAAAGACCTCGTGCCTTCAAGCCTGCGCATAGTCTATCGTCTGACCTGGGAGAACCCGAACATCGTCGCAACCGTAGAGGAGGCACGCATCAAAGGAATCTCCCTACCGACGGCGTCCGTCGCGGGCTTCGTCGTTCCTCTGGGCGGCGAGCTGCCGAAGCCGCTAAAGGTCGAGAAAGTCGAGTGGGGCGTCGGCGAGCTTAAGGTGAAGCTGAAGAAGCCGTCGTTGATGGATTTGAGGGAGTTGTTGTAAGGGAGCAGAGCAGTGCCGGGTATCCGGCGCTGTTTTTATTCTAGGATGGACAAGTCTTCCAAAACAATGATTGACAGAAAATATTGTAAGCGGTATCATGATGGCATCAGAGTTTGAAAAGCTTTTCAGAAAGATAGAGCGGGGTTCCGAATGAAACCAACCATTAAAGATGTCGCCAAGCTTGCGAGCGTATCCATCAGCACCGTGTCCAGGGTCATGAATGCCCCCGACACCGTGGTGGACAACAAAAAGGAACGCGTTCTAGCCGCCATCGAAGAGCTCAAATACAAACCGAACGCGCTGGCACGAGGGCTGATCTATAAGAAAACCGATACGCTGGGCGTAGTCATCCCGGATATTCGCAACGCCTATTACGCCGATATTATCCGCGGCATGGAGGACGCCTCCAAGAAAGCCGGATACAGCCTCATCATCTGCAACACGGACACCGACCGCAACCGGCTTTTTTCCTATCTCAACACGTTCTACGAGAAGCAGATCGACGGTCTATTGTATACGAGCAACCCGGTTTTTCCCGACTATTATAAGGAACTGAAAAGGCACCGCGTGCCAGTCGTTCTCGTAGCGACCCATTCGATGGAATACGAGCTTCCGTCGGTCAAGATCGACGATGAGCAGGCTGCTTACGACGCGACGCGTTATTTGATAGAGAACGGTCACCGCGACATCGGGATGATCAGCTTCGACCTCGGAGACAGCATCGCGGGCCAGACCCGGTATCAGGGATATGTTCGGGCGCTCAGAGAATCTAACATAGAGCTCAAGAGGGACAATATCTTCTTCGTGAGCGAGTATTCCCACGACCCTTATGACGCCGCGGAATCCCTCTTCCGGCAAACCTCCGGCCTAACCGCCGTGTTCGCCGTCTCGGATGTGCTGGCCATGGGGGTGCTCAGCTACTTGAACGACAAAGGAGTGTCCGTACCGAACGAGGTTTCGGTCGTCGGCTTCGACAACATCCGGCTGTCCGCCTATACCGTTCCCAAGCTGACGACGGTCGCGCAGCCGATGTACCAGATCGGGTACCGGGCGGTGGAGAAGCTGCACGCGAGAATTAACGGGCAGACGGATGCGGTGCTCCGAGAGATCGTTCCTCATGAAATCGTAGAGAGAGCGTCGACGGCACGGCGGAGGTAGAGAGTCGAAGTTCGAAGGTAGAAGTTCGAAGGTCGACTTTTGTAGGATTCTGAAAAGCTTTTCAGAAATCTCGGCCCTGAGCGAAACGAGCAATCGTAAACTAAGCTGGGAGGTGGGTCGCTTTATCCTAGAAGACACGGATACGATGCAGACGATCCTTTGAATCACGCAATTCCATAACCAGAGAGGGGCAAATCGGAATGTTAAAGACAAAGAGCTGGACAACCGCACTCGTCGCAACTTTATCGCTATCTATGCTACTAACGGCATGCGGAGGCAATAACAATGAGAATTCGGAATCTTCTCCGAGCGCAGCAAGTTCATCGCCTGCTTCATCTCCTGCGGACACCGCAAGCGATTCGGCTTCTCCGAGCGAGGCGGCGAGCGGCGGATTGCTGGCCGATGCTCTGGCAGGCAAGTTCAAAGGCACCAAAGTGACGATGTTCGGCCCGTTCGTCGACGTCGACCAAGTGAAATTCGAGGAAGCGATCAAAGATTTCGAAGATAAGTCCGGCATCGACATCGCCTATGAAGGCTCCAAGGAATTCGAAGCGACGATCAACGTTCGGGTTAACGGCGGCAACGCTCCCGACATCGCCGACTTCCCGCAGCCCGGCTTGCTGGCGAATATCGCCAAGAGCGGCAAAGTCATCGACGTCTCCACTTTCCTCGACCAAGCGACGCTGCAGAAGAAGTACAACCAAAGCTGGCTCGACATGGCGACGATGGACGGCGCGAGCGGCAAGATCATGGCCGGCGTCTGGGCGCGCAGCAGCGTAAAAAGCTTAGTCTGGTACAACAAGAAGGAGTTCGACGCAGCGGGTTACACCGTTCCGAAAACATGGGATGAGCTGCTCGCGCTTACCGATCAAATCGGCAAGGACGGAGATCCGGCTTGGGCGATCGGCATCGAGTCCGGCGCCGCCACGGGTTGGCCGGCTACCGACTGGGTAGAGGACATTATGCTCCGCACGACCAGCCCGGAGAATTACGACAAGTGGGTCAGCGGCGAGCTGCCGTTCACCGATCCGATCGTGAAGAACGCGGTGCAGAAGATGTCCGAAATTTGGCTGAAAGAAGGCGCCGTATACGGCGGCACGAAATCGATCGTCTCGACGGCGTTCGGCGACTCTCCGAAAGCGTTGTTCGACAACCCGCCGAAGGCATGGTTGCATCGCCAAGCAAGCTTCATTACGAGCTTCTTCCCTGAAGGCTTGAAGACGGGCGAGGATTACGACTGGTTCCCATTGCCGTCGATCGATCCGCAATACGGCACGCCGGCTCTCGTGGCGGGCGACATCTACGCCATGTTCAACGATCGTCCGGAAGTGCGCGCCGTCATGGAATTCTTCACGACAGGCGAATCGATTAAGACTTGGATTCAATCCGGCGGCGTCATCGCTCCGATGAACGATGCCGATCCTGCGTGGTACTCGACGGACGTCGAGCGCCGGATGGCCGAATTCGTGAAGAACGCGACGGCGATCCGCTTCGACGGCTCCGACTTGATGCCTGGCGCGGTAGGCGCAGGTACGTTCTGGAAGGGCATGACCGACTACGTCAGCGGCACGGTCAATCTTGATAAAGCGTTGGAAGAAATCCAAGCCGGCTGGCAGAAGTAACGAACCCGAAGCAAGCGATAGAGAACGGAGGACACGCGAGATAACGTCATTACGCCGATGTCCTCCGTTTCTCGTTGAACGATACGGAAAGGAAGATTCCGATGCAGACGGATTCCGCTGTCAAGCGCAGCGTGCCCAAAATCGCCTTGTGGTCGGTACTTGTACCGTTGCTGAACGTGATCGCGCATTCCGCGATCTTCATCTTCCTCAGAGACAGTGAACTGAATCCGGTCGTATATGCGATTCTAGCCATCCTATGGGGAGTCGCGGGCGTATATACGATCTATTGGTCTCTCAACTGGGTGATCGAGCAATACTCGGACGCGTGGAAAAGAAGAATCCAGCCGTTCCTGTTCATCGGACCCGCGATCGGGCTGCTGGGCTGGTTGTTGCTCATCCCGACGATCCGGACGCTGATCATGAGCTTTCAGAACGAATCGTCCACGAAGTTCGTCGGCTTCGCCAACTACGCGGCGGTGTTCACGAACCGTCTGCTGCTGACGGCGCTTCGCAACAACTTGCTATGGGTCGTCTTCGGTGCGACCGCTTGTATTCTTCTTGGCTTGCTCATAGCGGTGCTCGCCGACAGAAGCAGCTTCGAGAAGCTGGCGAAGGCGATCATCTTCATGCCGATGGCGATTTCCTTCGTCGCCGCGGGGGTTATCTGGAAGTTTATTTATTACTATCAACCGGGCGACGAGCAGATCGGACTGCTGAACGCGATCGTCGTCTATTTCGGCGGAGAGCCCCAAGCTTGGACGAGCGCGTACCAGCCTTGGAACAACCTCTTCCTTATTTTAATCTTAATCTGGATGCAAACCGGGTTCGCGATGGTCATCTTGTCGGCGGCGCTGAAGAGTGTCCCTGAAGATACTCTCGAGGCCGCTCGAATGGACGGGGCGGGGGAATTCCGTATTTTCTTCCGGATCATTATCCCGTACATCTCGACGACGTTGCTATCGGTAACGACGACGGTCATCGTGTTTACGCTGAAAATATTCGACGTGGTCATGGTCATGACGGGCGGACAGTATGATACCGAGGTCGTGGCGACCCAATTCTATCGTCAATTCTTCATGTACCAGAACTTCGGATACGGCTCGACGCTCGCCATCGTGCTTCTGATCGCCGTCATCCCCGTGATCGTGTTCAACCTGCGACAGATCCGGAAGCAGGGGGAGATATAAGATGAAGAGGAAACGTTCGCGCCGCACCGGCTCCAAGGCGCTCGTCAATACAGTGTTAGCCATCATCTGCCTCATCTGGCTGATCCCGACGCTAGGCTTGTTCGTGTCTTCGTTCCGGCCGGCCAGCGAAATTCTAGGTTCCGGCTGGTGGACGGTCGCGCCTCATCGCGAGAACGTCACCAAGGACCAAATCCAGCTGCCGAAGGATACCGACCTCAGGCAGCCGATCGAAGTGGAGGGTCAAACCTACACCGACGATCAACTGAGAAGCGGCGTCAAGGCGCCCGACGGATCGACGCTGGTCTGGGAGAACCGCCGCGCGCGTCTGCTCAACATTCAGGAGCCCGGCTGGGTCTCGAATAACAACTTTACGTTGGACAACTACGAAGGCGTGTTAACGGGGAAAACGTATAAGCTTAAGCAGCCCGACGGAAGCGAGCGTACGGAGAAGGGCAGCAACATGTCGAGGGCGTTCTTGAATACGATCGTCGTCTCGATCCCAGCGACGGTCATTCCGATCCTGATCGCCAGCTTCGCCGCCTATGCGTTCGCGTGGCTGAGGTTCCCGCTGCGCAAGACGTTGTTCGTCGTCGTGATCATGCTGCTCGTCGTGCCGCTCCAAGTAGCGCTCATTCCGGTATCCAAGGATTTCGCCGCGCTTGGCTTGAACGGCAACTTCCTCGGAATATGGATCGCGCATGCCGGTTTCGGGCTTCCGCTGGCGACCTACTTTATGTATTCGTACATTAGCCAGCTTCCGAAGGATTTGTTCGAATCGGCTTATATGGACGGAGCGACGAACTTTACGATCTTCACGAGGCTGATTCTGCCTCTGGCGGTGCCTTCGATCGCTTCGATCAGTATTTTCCAGTTCCTGTGGGTATGGAACGATTATCTGGTGTCGCTGATCTTCCTCGGCGGGCAGGAGAACGTTCAAGTGCTGTCGATGCGCATCGCCAATATGGTCGGTTCGCGCGGGGACGCTTGGCATCTGTTGACCGCGGCGGCGTTCGTGTCGATGCTGATGCCGTTGGCTGTCTTCTTCGGCTTGCAGCGTTACTTCGTGCGCGGTTTGCTTGGAGGTTCGGTTAAAGGGTAAAAGGGATATGGAGAAAGCGGCTTCCGCTCGGCGTTGTGCCGGAGCGGGAGCCGCTTTTTGGGTTTAGGCGTAGTTCACGTGTTGTTAGTGGCGAAATCGTGTATGAGGGCTGGAACGACTTCGAACAGGTCCCCGACGATCCCGTAATCGGCGATGCTGAAGATGGGCGCATCGGGGTCTTTGTTGATGGCGACGATGACGCGCGAACGGCTCATGCCCGCCAGGTGCTGGACCGCGCCGCTGATGCCGCAGGCGATGTACAGGTCGGGCGTGACCGTTTTGCCGGTCTGGCCGATCTGCAGCGCGTAGTCGCAGTAGCCGGCATCGCAGGCTCCGCGCGACGCGCCGACGGCTCCGCCGAGCAAGCTCGCCAGCGTGGCAAGCGGCGCGAAGCCTTCCGCGCTTCGGACGCCGCGGCCGCCGGAGACGATGACGCGCGCTTCGGTCAAGTCGACGGCGGCGGAAACGCGCCGCACGACGTCGTGGACGACGATGCGCGTCTGCGGCGGACTGAAGGGCGCGTTGCGGATCGGCGCGGGTTGCCCGCCTTGTTCGGCGGCGGGCGGGAAGTTGTTCGGTCGCACCGTCACGACCCACGGGGCGCCCGGCAGCAAAGCGCGCTGCTCCAGCGCTTTGCCCGCGTGCAGCGCGCGCGTGAACCGGACGCGTCCGTCGTCGCCTGCGGCGGCGGATATCGCGTCCGAGATTTGCCCCGCCCCGAGGCGGGCGGCCAGCCGCGGGGCAAGATCCCGCCCGATCGCGGTGTGGCCGAGCCACCAAGCGTCGGGCGGTTGGTTTAGCGCCGCTGCCCCCGCGATGAGGGCGGCGGCGTAAGTGTCCGGCGTGTAGCGGGAGAGGATGGGGTGATCGACGACGATCACCTCATCCGGCCCGCGGCACGCCAGGTGGGTTGCCTCGGCGGCGTCGTCCGCGCCGCCGGCCAGCAGCAGGACGGCGAGCTTGTCGCCGGCCGCCATGCACTGCCGCGCTGCGGCGATCGCCTCGAGCGAGACTCGCCGCAGCTTTCCGTCGCGGCACTCCGCGACGACCACGTGTTGCTTCATTCGCTCACCTCCGGATAAAAAGAATATTTACACATGAACAAGGTAGGTGTCGATTCCGTAGGTGTGTCACTGTAATGTTGTGAGGTAACGCTAATCCGTCTCGGTCCCGTAATTGCACCGAAGTAACGTTGTGCGGCAACGCTAATTTGTCTGGGTTCCGTGATTGCACCGAAGTAAAGTTGTGCGGCAACGCTAATTTGTCTCGATCCCGTGAGTGCTCCGAAGTAACGTTGTGCGGTAACGCTAATTTGTCTCGGTCCCGTGATTGCGCCGAAGTTACGTTGTGCGGCAACGCTGATTTGTCTCGGTCCAGAGATTGCGCCGAAGTAACGTTGTGCGGTAACGCTGATTTGTCTCGGTCCCGAGATTGCGCCGAAGTAACGTTGTGCGGTAACGCTACTTAGTGACAGAACTCGCCCGCGACTTTGCAACAATCCCTCACGCCGTTGCAGCGAAGAAAGTGTCACCCCCGAACCTGCAACACCCTCGCAGACCGCTACAGCGCAGAAAGAGTCACTCCCGAACCTACAATGCTCTCGTAGACCGTTACAGCGAGGAAAGAGTCACTTCCAACGCCTCAACGCCCTTCGCAGACCGTTAACTCGGCAGAACCTTCGCCTCGCCGCGCAGCAGCGCGAGAAGCTCTGCCGCTTGCTCGGCCGGCGTGCCGGCGAGCTTCCGCCCGGGCGGGCGCGCGGGCTGCTCCTCGCACGCGAGCCGCTCGGTGCGCGGAGCAGCGGCGCCGCCGAGGGCCGCGGCGGACAGCTCCGCCAGCGGCTTGCGCTTCGCTTTCATAATACCGGCCAACGCCGGATACCGCGGCTCGTTCAACCCTTGCTGCGCGGTAAGCACGGCGGGCAGCGGCAGCTCCCAGATTTCGCTGTCGCCCTCCGCGTCCCTCGTCACGCGCACGACGCGTCCTTCCACCGAGCACGCGATAATCGCTCCCGCATGCGGCCATCCCAGCAGTTCCGCTACGCGAATCGCCACCTGACCGGCTCCGTTATCGATCGAGAGATGTCCCGCCATCACGAGATCGTACGTTGTGGACCCTACAACTTCGGCGATTCGTCGCGATACCGCGTACTCATCCAGCTCCTCCGCTTCCGATCGAATCCAGACGGCTTCGTCGGCCCCCATCGCAAGCCCCGTGCGAAGCGCCTCCACGGTCTCGTCGCCGCCGAGCGACAGCAACGTGACGGTGCCTCCATGCGCTTCCTTCATCCGCAGCGCTTCCTCCAAAGCAAACTCGTCGTACGGATTGATCGTGCGTTTGACCGTGTGGCCGTCGACCTTCCCTTGAACGACTCGAACCGGTTCGTCCGTCGCGATGACGGATTTGATCAGCACCGCGATGTTTATCGCAACCACCTCTTTTCGGGCGTGGCGCCCTCGTATTCGAACCGAGATGCAACGTGTCCTTTTTTGCCGATATGGGCATAACGACGGGCGGCAGGCGAATAAATTTACGAGTAACAGACGGTAGCAGCTTCTTCTAGAGCTTATGAAGGGAGGGGCGGGTTCAGAAGGCAAGAGGCTTCGCGAGAGCGGGGAGAGAGACATGGCGAACGTATGGATTTTCCTGGGGGTCATGCTGCTGGGCATCGGCGCTTTCGCGTGGGTCGTGGCCGGGCGCATTCGGCTTATATTGGCAGGCAAGCCCGATGGACGCATGGCGCTGACGCGAGAACAAGCGAAGGCAGCCGTCGTTCAAGTGTTCGGGCATCGGCGCTTGCTTCAGGATCGGCGAAGCGGAGCGATGCACCTCGTATTGTTCTATGGATTCCTCGTGCTGCAGCTAGGCGCGTTAGATATCATCGTCAAAGGCTTAAGCGGCCGCTCGCTCCCTGTTGCGGATCGGCCGTGGTTCGGATTGATGCAAGAAATCACGGTGGCGCTCGTGCTGCTGGCCGTCATGTACGCGGGGTATCGCAGATACGTAAGGCGCTTAAGCCGTCTGCCGCAAGGCTGGAAGCCGGCGCTTGTGCTGATCTGGATTTCGGCGCTCATGATTTCGGTAGCGCTTACGCTCGCATTCGACCGGCTGAGGGAAGGGCAGGATGCCTCGACGATGGCGCCCTTGTCTTCGCCGCTTGCTTCGAGCCTTGATGCCGTCCCGGCGAACGTCGGCTACGAATCCGCATGGTGGGCGCATCTCGTCCTGTTGCTTGGTTTTCTCGTCTATGTGCCTTTATCGAAGCATTTTCACCTGATGACCGCCCCTGTCAATTGGTTGCTTCGGCCGAAAGGGCCTCCGACGATGGCTCCTCTGGATCTCGAAGACGAATCCGCCGAGAAGTTCGGCATGAACGAGATCGCCGATCTGACGCAATCGACGCGGCTTGATCTGTTCGCCTGCGTGGAATGCGGACGATGCACCGACGTCTGTCCCGCCGCGAACACGGACAAAGGGCTGTCCCCGATGCATCTCATGACGAAGCTCCGCGACACGATCCTGAACAAAGGAATGGCGTTTAATCCGGCATTCGCCGCGCCCGCGCAATCGAACACCGATAACATGGACATTCGCGCGACGATGGCCTGGCAATCCGCAGGGTGGATGCAAAGCACCACGGGATCCGAGCCGTCTCTGATCGGCGACGTCGTGACGGAGCAGGAGCTTTGGTCGTGCACGACCTGCCGCGCTTGCGAGGAGCGCTGCCCGGTCGGCAACCGGCAGCTTACGCCTCTGATCGAGATGCGTCGATACCTCGTTCTAACCGAAGGACGAATGCCGGCCGAAGCCAAAAGAACGCTGCAGAATATCGACAGGCAGAGCAATCCATGGGGGTTTCCCCGTCAAGAGAGAGCCGCGTGGATGGAAGCGTTCGCCGCGCGGGAAGGCTGGCGCATTCCGACGATCCGGGACAATCCGAAGCCGGAGTGGCTTTGGTGGGTCGGCAGCATGGGCGCTTACGACTTGAGAGCGAGGGGAGTGACGTTCGCGTTCGCGCGGCTGCTTCGCGAGGCCGGGGTATCGTTCGCCGTCCTCGGCGCGGAGGAACGCAATTCGGGCGACACGCCGAGGCGGCTCGGCGACGAATATTTGTTCCAGGAGCTGTGCCGCGGCAACATCGAGACGTTCAAGCGGTACGGGATCAAGCGCATCGTGACGACTTGCCCGCATACGTACCATCTTTTCCGCAACGAATACCGCGATTTCGGATTCGAGGGGGAGGTGAGGCACCATACGGAGCTGCTCTCGGAGTTGCTCGAGGCAGGCCGACTGAAGCCGCGTCATGCCGTCGACAAGACGATGACGCTTCACGATTCGTGTTATCTGGCGCGATATAACGGAATAACCGAGGCTCCAAGGGCGATTCTGTCCGCGATACCTGGACTGTCGCTCAGCGAGATGGAGAGGTCCGGCAAGAATGGTCTGTGCTGCGGCGCGGGCGGAGGCCGGATGTGGCTGGAAGAACCGGGGCGCAGAGTGAACGAAGTCAGGACGGCCCAAGCGCTCGGTACGGGTGCGGACGTCGTCGGTTCGTCTTGTCCTTATTGCCTGACGATGATGGAGGAAGGGCTGCGGAAGCACGGGGCGGAAGAGCGGATGTCGGCGCTGGACGTGGCGGAGCTGCTGGAGATGTCCGTGTTCCCTAGACAGAATCGAGAGAGGTGATGCGGGATGTGGAACGTACGGAAAGCCGCGGTGATCGGAGCCGGGGTCATGGGTTCGGCGATCGCTGCGCATTTGGCGAACGCGGGCATCCCATGCTTGCTGCTCGATCTGGAGGGGTTGGCGGCCAGAGGGCTGGCGAAGCTGAAGGACACGAAGCCGGCGGCGCTCTACGATCCGGCTTTCGCGGCGCGAATAACGCCCGGCGATCTGGACCGGGATTTGGCCCAGCTTGAGAGCTGCGATTGGGTGATCGAAGCGGTGTCGGAGAGGCTCGAGGTTAAGCATGCGGTATGGACGAAAATAGCGTCGGTCTGGAAGCCGGGCATCGTCGTCAGCAGCAATACGTCGGGCTTATCCATTGAGGCGATCGTCTCGGTGTGCCAATCCGAAATGCGCGGTCATGCGATGGCGACTCATTTTTTCAATCCGCCGCGATATATGAAGCTCGTTGAAGTCGTACCCTGCGGGGAGACGGGTCCGACTCTGGTCAAGGAGGTGGCCGCGTTCTGCCGGGACCGGCTCGGCAAAGGGGTCGTCATCGCCAAGGATACGCCCAACTTTATCGCCAACCGGATCGGCACGTATTCGATTCTAGCTACGTTGAAAGCGATGGAGAAACACGGGCTAACGATCGAGGAGGTGGATGCGGTTACCGGGCCGCTCATGGGGCGCCCGAAAAGCGCGACGTTCCGCACGCTCGACATCGTCGGGCTGGATACGTTCCTGCACGTGTGCCGCAACGTCCGCGACAACACCGACGACGCGATCGAGGCGGAAGCTTTCGCGCCGCCTCGGATCGTTGAAGAGCTAGTCGCGCGCGGATGGATCGGAGAGAAGAGCGGCAGCGGGTTTTACCGTAAAGATAAAAGCGCGAAGGAGGCCGGCGATCGGATTCATGTGCTGGACCCCGCGACCATGACTTATGCCCCAAGGGCAGGGGTGAGCTCGCCGCTCTTGGATGCGGTGAGAATGGCGAAGGGCACAGCCGGGAAGCTGCAGGCGATCGCGCAGGCGGCGGAAGGCGACCGGCTGGCCGCGTTCGCCCGAGACGTGCTGGAAGCTTCACTGGTGTATGCGGCCGATAAGCTTGGAGAAATCGCCGACACGGTCACCGAGATCGATGATGCGATGAAGTGGGGGTTCAATTGGGAGCAAGGCCCGTTCGAGACGTGGGACGCCCTCGGATTGGAGGCGATCGCGAACTCGCTCGAGGAGCGAGGAAGAGCGGTGCCAGCGCCGGTCGCGGCTTTGCTCGAACGTGGAGCGAAGTCCTTCTACGCCAAGAAGGACGGCAAGCTTGTCTACTTCGCGAAAGGAGAATATAAGCCGGCGGAAGAGACGCCGGATGCCATATCGCTGCGTCGCTTGAAAGATAGCGGCAAGATCGTGTTCGCGGGAGACGGAGCCAGCTTGTACGATCTCGGAGACGAGGTGGCTTGCTTGGCGTTCCACTCTCCGAACAATGCGATCGGACCTGGCGTGCTCGCGGCGATTCGCCGTGCCGTAGAAGAGAGCGACCGGCATTGGCGAGGGCTCGTGCTTGCGAACGAAGGACGCAACTTCTGCGTCGGAGCGAACTTGATGCTGTTGTTAATGGAAGCGGAGAACGAGGAATGGGACGAAATCGACCTCATCATCGGAGATTTTCAGAACAGCATGCGCGCGCTGCGGACGTTGGCACGGCCCGTTGTCGCAGCGCCGCATCGGATGACGCTGGGAGGTGGCGTGGAAGCTTGCTTGCCCGCGGATCGGATCGTGTTCTCCGCGGAGACTTACTTCGGCCTCGTGGAGACGGGGGTCGGGCTCATTCCGGCGGGAGGAGGTTGCTTGGCCGCAGCAGCGCTCGCGCAAGAGCGGGCGGAGGCGGCGAGCTTGGATGACGTTCGCCAGCCGCTGACCGCCTTGTTCGAGACGATCGCCATGGCCAAAGTATCGGATAGCGCCTATCACGCGAAGCGGCTCGGGTACTGGCGTCCCGGCGATAAAGTCGTCGTGCGCGAAGAGTCGCGGATCGCCGAGGCTAAGCGGACGGTGCTCGAGCTGGATCGGCTCGGATACGCGCCGCAGGGTGGGAACCGGAAGATCGCCGTAGGCGGGCGGGATGCCGCGGCGGTGCTGAAGCTGGGCGTTCAATCGATGCGTAGAGGGGGTTATATTACCGATTACGACGTGACGATCGCGAATAAGCTGGCGGGCGTGCTGACCGGCGGAGACGTATCCGCCGGAGCGCTCGTCGACGAGCAAAGGCTGCTCGACTTGGAGCGCGAGGCGTTCCTCAGCTTATGCGGCGAACGGCTGACGCGCGATCGCATGCGACACATGCTGGCGACGGGCAAGCCGCTGCGGAATTAGAGGCCTGTGAGGCCCTTAAATTGGGGGGAGTGTGGGGTTTCGGCGAATTAGAGGCCTGTGAGGCCCTTAAATCGGGAGGAGTCTTGGGTTTCGGCGAATTAAAGGTCTGCGAAGCCTTTAAAATGGAGTGAGTGTTGAGTTTCGGAGAATTAGAGGCCTATGAGGCCCTTAAATTGGAGTGATAGCGTAACTTCGGGTTTCTGACCGAAGGGAGGGAACGCGATGAGAGAAGCGGTGATCGTATCGGCTGTACGTACGGCGGTCGGAAGGGGGAAGAAGGGCGGCTTTGCGAATACGCGACCGGAGGATCTCGGAGCGGCCGTGCTTCGGGAAGCGGTGGCGCGAGTACCGGGGCTGACGCCGGAGGACGTGGACGACGTCGTTCTCGGTTGCGCGATGCCCGAAGGGGAGCAAGGGCTTAACGTCGCTCGACATATCGTGCTGCACGCGGGTTTTCCCGTAACGGTTCCCGCGGTCACCGTGAATCGGTTCTGCGCGTCCGGCCTGCAAGCGATCGCCCTAGCGGCGTCGTACATCGCGACCGGAGGAGCAGAGGTTGTCGTAGCCGGAGGGGTAGAGAGCATGAGCCGGGTCCCTATGACCGGCTTTAAGCTGTCTCCGCATCCCGAATTGCTGGAGAAATTGCCCGCCGCCTATATGGGAATGGGGCACACGGCGGAGCTCGTAGCGCGAAGGTGCAGGGTGACGAGAGAGATGCAGGACCGGTTCGCGGCGGAAAGCCATCGGAAAGCGGCTGCCGCAGCGGCTGCCGGGCGGTTCGCGGACGAAATCGTGCCCTTCCGGGGCGTCGCCCAAGACGAGTGCATCCGTGTTGACACCACGCTGGAGAAACTGGCGGCGCTTACGCCGTCCTTCGCTCTGAACGGCACCGTAACGGCGGGCAACTCTTCTCCTTATAGCGACGGAGCGGCTGCTCTCGTTCTGATGAGCAGAGAGAGAGCGGAGCAACTGGGTGTCCGGCCGCTCGCGGCTTTCCGCGCTTACGCGGTAGCGGGAATTCAACCGGAGGTGATGGGACTCGGTCCGATCGAGGCGGTGCCTAAAGCGTTGCGACAGGCGGGTATCGGCTCGGAGCAAGTATCGCTATGGGAAATCAACGAGGCGTTCGCGGCGCAGTGCGTTCCCGTGATCGATAGGCTCGAGATCGATCCGGAGCTCGTCAACGTGAACGGCGGGGCGATCGCGCTCGGTCATCCGCTAGGCTGCACCGGCGCCAAATTGACGGTAACGCTGCTGCACGAGCTGCATCGGTTAGGCGGCGGATACGGGGTCGTAACGATGTGCATCGGAGGGGGGATGGGCGCGGCAGGCGTATTCGAAACGTTACAGCAATAAAACGGCACCGGGATAAGGAGGTGGCTCGCGATGGCTGCGCAGATATGGGGAGGCGGAAGATTTATCGTGGAGGATGCCGATCCGAAGCACGTCGTGACGCCCGAAGACTTCACGGAGGAACAGCGGATGCTGGCGGACACCGTGCGCGCGTTCGTCGAACGGGACGTCGCTCCGCACGACGAAGCGATCGAGAAGCTCGACTACGAACTAACCGTCCAGCTGATGCGCAAGGCGGGAGAGATCGGCGTGCTCGGAGCGGACGTGCCGGAAACGTACGGGGGGCTAGGCCTCGACAAAGTGAGCACGACGCTATTGTCGGAGACGCTGTCGCCGGCTTCGTCGTTTGCTCTGACGATAGGCGCTCATACCGGGATCGGCACGCTGCCGATCGTGTTCTTCGGAACGAATGAGCAGAAGGAACGTTGGTTGCCGGATTTGGCGGCGGGAGCTCGCATCGCGGCTTATTGCCTGACGGAGCCGGGGTCGGGCTCGGACGCCCTCGGCGCCCGGACGACCGCGGTGTTGTCGGAGGACGGATCGCATTATGTGCTGAACGGCTCTAAGCAATATATTACGAATGCAGGCTTCGCGGACGTGTTCATCGTCTATGCCAAAGTGGACGGCGCGCATTTCAGCGCGTTTATCGTCGAGCGCGATACGCCGGGCTTCTCCGTCGGCCCGGAGGAGCGCAAGATGGGCATTAAAGGATCTTCAACGAGACCGCTGTTTTTCGAGGATGCGCCCGTCCCCGTTAACCAACTGCTCGGCGAGGTAGGCAAAGGGCATCTGATCGCGTTCAATGTGCTTAACATCGGCCGGTTCAAGCTGGCCGCCGGCTGTCTCGGCGGCATGAAGGAAGCGATCAAGCTCTCTTCCGCCTATGCGAATACGCGCAAGCAATTCGGCAAGCCGATATCGGCGTTCCCGCTTGTCGCGGCGAAGCTGGCGGACATGAATACGCTCGCGTTCGTGACCGAAAGCATGGTCTACCGAACGGCAGGCCTCATCGACGATGCGTTGGCGAACGCCAACCTTAACCACTCTGACGGCGGGATCGAGGTGGCCAAGGCCGTCGCCGAATATACCCTGGAATGCTCCATCAACAAAGTATTCGCCTCCGAGGCGATGGACCGCATCGTCGACGAAGGCGTTCAAATTCACGGCGGCTGCGGCTATATCCAGGAATATAAAATCGAACGCTTATACCGCGATTCGCGGATTAACCGGATATTCGAAGGGACGAACGAAATCAATCGGCTGCTCATTCCGGCTACGCTCATCAGACGGGCGCTTAAAGGCGAGCTGCCGCTGATCGCCAAGGCGCAGGAGGTTCAGAAAGAGCTGCTCAACCCGACGCTTGCGAACCTCCCCAAGGCAGGTCCGCTGGCTAAACAGACGGCGATCGTGTCGGCGCTCAAAAAAGTTTTCCTGATGGTAGGAGGTCTCGCCATTCAGACGCACGGGCTGCGAATGGATCGCGAGCAAGAGATCGTCGCATCGCTCGCGGACGCCATGATCGAGCTGTACGCGCTCGAAAGCGCCTTGCTACGAACCCGTAAGCTGCAGGATCAACGTCCCGATGAGGCAAGCCTTGCGATCGATATGACGTCGCTGTTCGCCGAAGAGACGCTGGAGAAGGCGGGACAACGGGCGCGGCTGCTCCTCGCGGGGCTGGCCGCGGGAGAAAATCTCCGCCTGCACTTGTCAGTGTTGAAGCGGTTGCTCAAGTTCGATTCGGGAGACGTAACGGCGCTTCGCAGGCGCATCGCTTCGCGCGTCATATCGGCCGAGCAATATGTCGGATTCTAAGGAGCGATCCTCATGAGCGAGACGAACGACAAGCTTTGGCTCCGCTATTATCCGCTGGACGTACCGCTGACGACGACGTACCCGAAGACGAACCTCGCGCAGCTGCTGCTGCAGACGGCCGCCGACTATCCGCGCCATGAGGCGATGGATTTCATGGGACGGACGACGACTTATGCCGAGCTGCTGGCGCAATGCCGAAGAATGGCCTATTCGCTTCAAGCGATGGGAATCGCCAAGGGCGATCGGGTGGCGATCATGCTCCCGAACTGCCCGCAAGCGGTTATTGCCTATTATGGCGCGTTAATGGCCGGCGCGACGGTCGTGCAGACGAACCCGTTGTACACGGTAAGGGAGCTGCACGCGCAGTTGATGGACTCTGGCGCCCGCGTGCTCGTTGTCCTCGATTTGCTCATGCCTCGAGTGCAGGAAGCCAGGAAGGAGACGCAGCTGGAGCGTATCGTCGTCACTTCGCTGGCGGACGCGCTCCCTTTTCCGAAAAGCTGGCTGTACCCGATCAAGAGACGCCGGGAACACCCGAAGCTCAAAGTCGATTACGGCGATTCCGGCGTCGTTCGGTGGACTCGCTGGCTGCGTCAAGGCAAGGAGACGCCGGTATGCGAAGAAGTGGACGCGCAGCGCGACGTCGCGATGCTTCAATATACGGGAGGGACGACCGGAGCGCCGAAAGGCGTCATGCTTACGCACGCGAACTTGCTGGCGAACACGATGCAGGCTGCGGCGTGGTGCACGGGTTTACGGCGAGGCAAGGAGAGGTACTTGGCCGCGCTGCCGCTGTTTCATGTGTTCGGAATGACCGTATTGCTTAATCAAAGCGTCTACCAGGCAGGCTCGCTCGTTCTCGTGCCGAGATTTAATGTGGCGATGGTTCTCGATACGATTCGCCGTCGGAAGCCGACGGTGTTCCCGGGAGCTCCGACGATGTACATCGCGCTGCTGAACGCTCCTGGGTTGGAGATTACGGACCTTAGCTCGATTAATCTGTGCGTAAGCGGAGCGGCGCCGTTGCCGCGGGAAGTGCAGGAGCGATTCGAACAGCTGTCCGGCGGCAGGTTAATCGAAGGCTACGGCCTAACGGAAGCGTCTCCCGTGACCCATTGCAATCCGATCCGGGGACGACGCAAGAACGGGACGATCGGGGTGCCGCTTCCCGATACGGATGCGCGCATCGTCGGCCAAGACAGCCTTGATCCGTTGCCGATCGGAGAGCTGGGCGAGCTTGCGGTCAAAGGTCCGCAGGTCATGGCCGGTTACTGGGGCAAACCCGAGGACACCGCGGCGGCCCTGCAGGACGGTTGGTTGCGAACCGGGGATCTCGGCACGATGGACGAGGACGGATTTTTCACGATTATGGACCGGATGAAGGACGTGATTATCGCCGGAGGCTTTAACGTATACCCGAGAGAAGTCGAGGAAGTGCTGTTCGAGCATCCGGCGATCAAGGAAGCAGCCGTATTAGGCGTTCCCGACGAATACCGGGGCGAGACAGTCAAAGCGTATATCGTGCTCAAGGACGGCTGGCAAGCTTCGCCCATGCAGCTCGATCGTTGGTGCCGCGACCGTCTGGCCGCCTATAAAGTGCCCAAAGAATACGAGTATCGGACCAGCCTCCCCCTATCGATCATCGGCAAAGTATTGAGGCGGAAACTAAAAGGCGAGTAAAGTCGAGCCCGACGAAGATTCAAGTTAATCAAGGGTGAGTAAAGTCGAGCCCGACGAAGAGTCAACATAATCAAGGAGGAGGAACAATCTTAAGGATTGCTAAAATATGGTTGGAATTCGTTGATGGGCCTGTATAATTTCGCTATACTAAAGCCATGTGGTGCATTTTATATTCGTACGCTGTATAATAAAGAAAGCGTTTACAAATTGTTGAAAAGCCGGATCGGGACGGAGGTGTTCAAGGTGACGTTCAGCCGAAATAACCGAATAGAGAGGAGGGGGCGAATCGGTGGGCGAAGAAGATGGCTTCTTCGCGATTGGAGAAAGATCGGAGCGATGACCGCCATGGTAATCGGACTTGCCGCGGCGCCGATACAGGTCTCCGCGTCGGGCGCGAGTCCCGCTGCCGCAACGCAGGTTACCGTCGGAACGCTGCCGCTGCTCGCGGCGCTTGGTCTCGGTATCGCGGCGGCCGTCGGGGCCGTTATCGCTTTTCTGCAGATGACAGCCAGAGGCAAAGCGATGAGCGGACAACATCGGGCCGCCGCTAACGACGAAGACGAAGACCAGAACGAAGCCTATGCGGAGACGTTCGAGGAAGAGTCGGCGTCCGCGCCCGAGTATGAAGAGGATCCATTAACGGACTATACGATTCCGATCACGAGAATCCTGAATATGCCCGGCACGGCGATGCCCGCACATGACGGCGAGCCAAGGTTGTGCGGCATCGTAGGAGAGCATGCGGGAGCGAGCTATAAGCTGGATCGCCGGCTTCTGATCGGCCGAGACGCAGGGCAATGCGGCGTCGTGTTTCCTTATGAAGCGGGAGAAGTAAGCCGCAGGCATTGCACGGTAAGATACGTCCCGGAGGAGCAGATCTTCCTGCTGGAGGATCACGGGTCCTCTAACGGCACGTTCCTCGAGAGCGGCGTCCGGCTGGAACCTGGCAAACAGTACGAGCTCCGGGACGGCGACCGTTTCTCCCTGTCGGGCGCGTCCCATTCCTTCGAAGTAAGGGCTGGCGGTTGAAGCGAGCCCGGGCCGCATATAGGCCACCCAAATCCCAAGGTTTATCTTTAACACCTGTCCGTTAAATGGTATAATCAGAAAATGCAGGATATTTAAGCCGCAGGCATGCGGCAGCGAAATTGACGAAGGTGAAAGTTGAACCCGAATGGGTTCTCCGGGTGGAGCAACACAAGATCCGCTCCGGGAGCAAGCTTGCCCGGAATCCATTCCGCTGGGAGGGAATTGCATGGCCAAACGCAGCCACAACGAAGTTCAGGAAAGTTTGCGAGAACTGACTAGAATTTTCCGCCCCAAGGATCCGCGCAAATTCGTTAAGGATTACATCCGCAAGTACAGAATTACCGGAGGATATGAAGACGAATTGACCGTCATCGTGGAACGCGAGCTGGTCAAGTTAAATACGCCCGCATCTTAGCCTAGTACGAGCGCTGAACCGGCAATCCGAGACCTTAAGGTCTTGCGATTGACGGTTCTTTTTTTCGCGAGGGAAGCCCGTCCTGCGCTAGCTCGCGCATACAATAATGGCAAGAATCATGGAGGAGGGGATGCGGTGGGTAAAGTCAGACAGGCGATTCCGATCCGGCCTCGGGACGAGATCGTCCAGATGGCCGCCGCCGGCAGATTGGCTTCGGAGCTTCGGCACGAGCTGGGGCGTAGAGTGAGACCGGGGATAACGACGCTGGAGCTAGACGCGTTCGCCGATCAATTCATGCGGGAACGCGGCGCCTATCCGGCGCAAAAAGGATTCCACGGTTATCCTTACGCGATCTGCGCCGCCGTGAACGATTGCGTGTGCCACGGTTTGCCCGACGAGAGGGAATTGCGTAACGGAGACCTCGTCACGCTCGACTTCGTCGTGGAGTTGAACGGTTGGATGGCGGATACGGCATGGACCTATGCGGTCGGTACAGTCGCTCCGGAGCACGAACGGTTGCAAGCCGCCGCATACCGCGCGATGATGAACGGAATCGAGCAAGCAAGACCGAGAAGAACGCTAGGAGATATCGCGGAGGAGGTGCGATTGGTCGCGGAGCCTGGCCCGTACGGCGTGATCAGCCAATTCGGAGGACACGGCATCGGGAGATCGATGCACGAGCCCCCGGAAGTTCCGTTCGTCGGAGAGCCGGGCAAGGGTGTCCGTCTAAAGGAAGGAATGGTCATCACGATAGAGCCGATGCTAACGATCGGCCCTCCTGAAATTTATATAAAGGAAGACGGGTGGTCGATTATGACGGAAAAGGGCGGCTGGGCCGCCCAATTCGAGCATACGGTCGCGATTACGGCGGAAGGGCCGCTTGTCTTGACGCAATGAGCCGTTAGCGATTCGGCTGCTTCTGATCCACCGGGGTCAGAGGCAGCGGAATCGCGTTGCCGTGCCCGAATACGTATTGGACCAGCGTATTAAACCGCGGAGTAAGAGCGGACAAGTCCTTATGAGCCCAAGCGGCTTTGGCGTATTCGAGCGATTGGTTCACCCACTCCCGGTTCGCCGATATATGGACTTCCTGAACGCGTTGGTGCATATCGCGTACCGTGTTGCCGATGACTTGCCGCAGCTCCGTGGACAGGTCCTCCCCGTCTTTATGGGTAAAATACGAGTTGTACGGCGTCGCGACTTGGCGGTTGTCCCACTTGGAGCTGCCGTTCTGGACGTTGTATACGCCTTCGGTCGTTCCGGTGTTATCCTGCTCTCTGCCTTTCATGCCGCCGCGCGCTCTGGTTCCGGTGGCGGACCAGTCGGTCATGATGGCTACATAGGCGTTCTTGTCCGTTAGGAACACCATGGACGTGTTGATGCCCGGAAGCGACGCGACTTTATTAGAGATTGCCGAACTGTATTCGAAATATCGATTGTCGTGCTGTCTCGGATCTCCGGTTTCGTCGCCGTACGAGCGCACGTGAAGCATTTTCGGGTCGCCCGAGGATCGGCTTGCGTAATCGTAATTGCTCTTCTGATAATGGCTTTTGTAGTTACAGGCAGTCATCGAAGCCACCATTAGGATGGCGCTTAATAAAGCGAATAAGCGGCGAGATGAAACCATTCCACAATCCCTCCCATTAATCGTCCGCGGCGGGTACGCATTAGAACTCATGAATAGCGTTTACCGCTGGCGGAAAACTATGCGGCACGAACATACATAAAACCAGGTTGGAATGGCAAAAAGAGAAGAGACGGAACAATTGCGGGCGTTGTCGAAACGACTCGCAATTGAAAAGTCGGATGGGGGTCGGGACGCGCTCCCGAAGCTTTCGCCGAAGTTCAAAATCCCTACAGCGGCAACGATTTTGACAGTTTTGAGAACAATTTGTGAACTGTCCTGTGAACATTGACAACAAGGCGGAACAATCTTTATATTTATTAGAGTGCTTGAAGAGCGTTAGTTGTAAGGTACCAGCATCCGAGTACATATAGATGGCGCGAAAGAGCTACATAACAACGCGATCTATGAAAACGTCAAATTGGGGTTGATATGATGAATCGGTGGCACGTAATGAAACGACTGCTTCCGCTGACGGCGATTTTCATGCTGATTTTGTCGGCGTGCGGAAGAAAAGACCTCTCTACCCTGAACCCGCAAGGGCCCGTGGCTGAGACGCAATACGATTTGATGAAACTGTCCATTGGCATTATGACTTTGGTCGTCGTCGTTGTATTTGCCATCTGTATTTACGTCTTGATCAAGTTCCGCCGCCGCAAAGGCGACAAGACGATTCCGAAGCAAGTCGAAGGCAATCACACGCTCGAGATTATCTGGACCGTGATTCCGCTCGTATTGCTTCTCATTCTCGGCGTTCCGACCATCCAGCACGTGTTCGGACTCGCGAAAGACTATTCGGACGACAAGAGCGCCGTTCACGTCAAAGTGACGGCACACCAATATTGGTGGGAATTCGAATATACGGATTACGGCATTACGACCGCTCAAGAATTGATCGTGCCTACCGGCAAAAAAGTTCAATTCGAGTTAACGGCAGCGGACGTTAAACACTCGTTCTGGATTCCTGCAATCGGCGGCAAGATGGACACGAACCCGGGAATGACCAACAACATGTATTTGGAATTCCCGAGTGAAGGCGTGTTCCGCGGCAAATGCGCCGAGCTTTGCGGACCTTCCCACGCGTTGATGGATTTCAAAGCGAAAGCCGTTAGCCAGGATTCGTTCGATCGCTGGTTATCCGCGATGAAAGCGCCGGCTGCGATGCCAGCAGATCCTGAGGTTGCGGATACGTTCACCAACCAATGCTTGTCCTGCCATGCGGTAGGCGAACAAGGCGGCAACTCCGCTCCGAACTTGACCGGCGTCGGCGGTCGCCAGACGATCGCGGGTATTCTGTACAACTCCGACGTCGTAGCCGATCCTGAGAAGGAAGACAAGACGACGGTGGAGAACCTGCACGATTGGATTTCCGATCCGCAGAAAGTGAAACCGGGCAATACGATGCCTCAAGTCGACCTGACGCCAGAGCAGATCGATGGAATCGCCAAGTACTTGGCGGGATACAAACTCGATTACTAACACTAATCATGCGGGAACTTGAAGGGGGTACGCGGTCTTGTCTGCACATGCACACGCGCATAAGGTCAAGCGTTATACGGGCTTGATGGATTGGCTGACGACCGTCGACCATAAGAAGATCGGCATTCTGTACATGATTGCAGGTTTGTTCTTCTTCCTGATCGGCGGCTTGGAAGCGATCTTGATCCGGGTTCAATTGATGAAACCGATGAATGACGTCGTTTCCGCTGACACATTCAACGAATTGATTACGATGCACGGCACCACGATGATTTTCCTTGCGGCGATGCCGCTCTTGTTCGCTGTCATGAACGCGGTTATTCCGCTTCAGATCGGCGCAAGGGACGTCGCCTTCCCTTTCCTGAACGCCCTCGGCTTCTGGACGTTCTTCTTCGGGGGATTGCTGCTGAACCTGAGCTGGTTCGCCGGTTCGGTTCCGGATGCGGGATGGACTTCCTACGTTCCGCTCGCCGGACCCACGTATAATGGGGATCACGGCGTAGATTACTACGTCATCGGTCTCCAGATCGCGGGTATCGGTACGCTTCTCGGGGGCATTAACTTCATGGCGACGATCATCAACATGCGCGCGCCGGGCATGTCCTTCATGCGCATGCCGATGTTCACTTGGGCGATCTTCATTACGTCCGCGCTGATCGTATTCGCATTCCCTGTCCTTACGGTAGGCCTCGTTGCCTTGATGTTCGACCGGTTGTTCGAAGCGAACTTCTTCGAATCGGGCAACGGCGGTAACGAAGTGTTGTGGGAACATATCTTCTGGGTATTCGGTCACCCCGAAGTATACATTCTGATCGTACCGGCGTTCGGCATCATCTCCGAAATCGTCAGCACGTTCTCCCGCAAGCGCCTGTTCGGCTACAGTTCGATGGTGTTCGCGACCGTATTGATCGCCTTCCTCGGCTTCATGGTATGGGCTCACCATATGTTCACCGTAGGTCTTGGACCGGTAGCTAACGCGCTGTTCTCCATCGCGACGATGTTGATCGCCGTACCGACCGGGGTTAAGATCTTCAACTGGCTGTTCACGCTGTGGGGCGGTTCGATCCGATTCACGACGGCAAGCTTGTTCGCGATCGGATTCATTCCGACGTTCGTAATGGGCGGCGTAACGGGCGTTATGCTTGCATCCGCTCCGGCCGACTTCCAATATCACGACAGCTACTTCGTAGTCGCTCACTTCCACTACGTTATCGTAGGCGGTTTGATCTTCGGTATTTTCGCCGGCTTGCACTACTGGTGGCCGAAGATGTTCGGACGCATGCTTAACGAAGGACTCGGCAAGATAACGTTCTGGACGTTCTTCACGGGCTTCCACTTGACGTTCTTCGTTCAACACTTCCTTGGCTTGCTGGGCATGCCGCGCCGCGTATTCACGTATCTGCCTAACCAAGGCTTCGATACGATGAACTTGATCAGTACGATCGGCGCATTCTTGATGGGTATCGGCACGATCGCTTTCTTGCTCAACATCTTCATTACGTGGGCTAAACCGCGCAATGCGGCTGCGGATGCATGGGAAGACGGCCGTACGCTGGAGTGGACGATTCCTTCTCCGCCTCCGGAGTACAACTTCAAACAAACTCCGCTCGTTCGCGGATACGACGCTTGGTGGAAAGAGAAGATGGACGGCAACACGGCTATGACGCCTGCCGAACCGGTAGGTCCGATCCATATGCCATCGCCTTCGATCATTCCACTCGTTATGAGTATCGGATTGTTCATCGCGGGATACGGATTCATGTACGACAATCTGATTGTCGCTGGAGTCGGACTGCTGATTACGTTCGGTGGCATGTTCTTCCGTTCCGTATTCGATGATCACGGCTTCCATATCGAGCCGGAAGATCAGGATAAGGGGGTACACGCATGAGCGCACACGATCACGCAGAAGAACTTCCGCATCAGCCGGAGACGGCAACGTTAGAAGGCCGCAACAAAATTCTAGGCTTCTGGATTTTCCTCGGGGCGGAAACCGTCCTGTTCGGTACTTTGTTCTCCGCGTTCCTGGCTTTGCGTCATAATGTCATGGATGGCCCGCATCCGTCCGAGCTGTTCCAGCTTCCGATGGTATTCGCGGCTACGATGATCTTACTTACGTCCAGCTTGACGAGCGTATTCGCCGTACAAGCGCTGCACTCCCATAAGAAGAACGCGATGGTCGGTTGGCTGATCGTCACGATCTTGCTAGGCCTCGGCTTCTTGGGACTAGAAATTTACGAATTCAGCGAGTACGTTCATGAAGGTCACGGATTCACGACAAGCGCATTCAGCTCTTCCTTCTACACGCTTGTCGGCTTCCACGGCGCGCACGTTGCGTTCGGGGTACTGTGGATCGGATTGTTGATTCTGCAAATTTTCAAAAAAGGTCTTACGACCGTAACGGCACCGAAGATCTATGTTTCGGCCATTTACTGGCACTTTATCGACGTCGTATGGGTATTCATCTTCACCGTTGTGTACCTGATGGGAAAGGTGGGCTAATCGCATGTCGAGCAACCATTCCGCTACCGGCGAACAAGCGAAGCGCCATAGAACGGAAGGGCCAAAGAAGCACGTTGTGGCCTTCGTTATGTCCCTTGCGCTTACGATTATCGCTTTCGCGGCGGTAGCCTCGGGCGAGATCAACACCACGTTCACGTACATCATTCTCGTGGGCATGGCCATCCTTCAAGTTTTCGTTCAAATGGCATTCTGGATGCACATGAAGGATCGTGGTCATCTATTCCCGATCATCGCGATCATAGCCGGCGTAATCGTCGTATTCACAATGGTTATCATGGCGTCTTATTGGGTATGGTGGTAATAAGGATTTGAATCGAAGAGAGGCGGGCCACAAGTCCGACCTCTCTTTTTTCACGGAGTGGATGTGTTCCCGAAAGGAGGTTATCGGAATGTGGGGTTTGGAATACTTCTCGTTCAGCGACGTGTGGAGTCCTGTGTTCATGGTATTCATAATGGCGGTTATCCTCCTGTATGCGTTCATCGTCGGACCGTGGAGAGACCGCTTCGAAGGAAATGCGCCGGTATCGCTCAGCCGTAAACTTAGCTTTATTCTGGCGGCTGTCCTTCTCTACTTAACGATGGGCGGACCGCTTGATCTAATGGGACATCTGATGTTTACGTTCCATATGACGAATATGGCGGTAGCTTATATGCTAGCTCCACCGTTCCTGCTCTATGGCATTCCCGATTGGTTATGGCGCAGCATGTTCAGAGCTAGGTTCTGGCGGATTTTCCGTTTTCTCATGAACCCGATTTTCTGTCTGGGATTTTTCGTTCTCCTGTTCTCGTTCTACCACATGCCGGACAATCACGACTGGATCATGACGCATTTTACGGTGCACAGATTGTTCTATATCGCTTTGTTCATTTCGTCCGTCATGATGTGGTGGCACGTGTTCCTGCCGGTTCAGGAATGGCGCCGAATGTCCCCGTTGCTTACGCTGTTGTACATTTTCCTCGGGGGATTGCTGCTGACGCCGGCGTGCGCGATGATCATTTTCGCGGAGAATCCGCTGTTCGCGGTCTATAACGATCCCGAAGTATGGACGAAGGCGATGGGATATTGCATGTCCGGCGATCCTGCCGAATTACTCAGCCGGTTCGACGGTCCAGCGTTCTTCAACATGATGAGCGGGCACGATGACCAGCAGCTGGGCGGCATCGTCATGAAGCTGCTGCAGGAGTTCGTCAACGCCGCGGCGCTGTATATCGTGTTCATGCAATGGTTTCGCAAGGAGCGCGCGAAAGAGGACGAGCCCGGTCTTGAACCGCAGCTTGGATAACGCGCGGTATGAACAATGTGTGACGCCTGCGCCGAAACGTTGAATTGGAAGTGGACGGCAGGTACAATAAAATTTAGCTATGCAGTTCATTGACGATGCGATGGAGCAGGTGACGACCACATGTCTTTGTACGATGTTTTCCCGATGATTAGCACGAGCTTTATCGCACTAAGCGCGATTCTAGTCGCAATCGGCTGGCGGTTGATTATTAAGGGCAAGCGGCAAGCGCACGAGCGGACGATGCTGGCGGCAGCGGTGGCCGCAACGCTATTCTTCATTATTTACGTGTCGCGGACGATTTTCGTCGGCAATACGACGTTCAACGGCCCGGAAAGCTTGAAGACGGTCTACTTGATCTTCTTGCTGTTCCACATCGTGCTCGCGACGGTCGCGGCGGTGTTCGGGATTACGACGCTGACGCTCGCGTTCCGCAAGAGCTTCGCCAAGCACCGGCAATGGGGCCGCAAGACGGCAGTCATCTGGTTCGCGACCGCGATTACGGGCATTACGGTATATGTACTCTTATACCTGTGCTACCCGGGCGGCCATACGAAACCGGTCATCGACGCGATTTTCGGGTAATGAATAAGGGGTGTCCCAACAGTCATGGTTAACGACTAAGGGACACCCCTGTTTCTTTGTCACGCCAACCTCCCAATCCCGCCGCTGCAGTACGATCTAACTCCGAGACTTGTGCGAAAAATCGTATGAAGTGGTGGGCGAGATGGCTCGTCGTGTGGAGTTTATACGAAAGATCATGCGAATTACTGACATAAGGGGTTCCTCGTGAGAAGTTTGTGTGAAAGATCATACAATGTGGCGCTCTAGATGGTCCTCCGATTGAGGTTTGTGCGAAATTTCGTACAGAGCGGCGATCGAGACCTGGTTATAGGAAAAGCCGACGACAAAAAGGATTCTAGCGCCCGGCGGCGAATAGAATCCTTATCTACCTCAGCTATGCTTCCACCAAATCCCCGCGCACTCAGGCACAACGCGCCATTGCTTCTCCTGAATCGTCCTTGCAAGGCCTTCACCGAAGAAAAACTCCGTTCTTGCTCTAGCTTCCTCCACAGACGCAAAATCGTAATCCGTCCTGATCCATCGATGCGAGAAACCGTAGCGTTGTTCAAGCATCGAGTAATAGCCGATTAGAAAATCCGGAGGTTGAGGCGTTTCGCAGCCCGTTCCCATCGTCTCCAGGATCATGATCGAACCGCCGGGTTTGAGCACCCTATGGAGCTCGCCCATGATCCGCTCTAAGTTGTTCGCCCAATCGGGTTCGTCGCTATTCGCCAAGTAGCCGATCGTCCAACCCGCGACGACGAGATCAACCGAACAGTCGGCAAGAGGCAGCGATCGATGATCGGCTACTACCGTACGCCAATTACGCGTGGAATACATACCGCTTAGCTTCCGATCCAATAACTCCAGCATAGCTTCGGACTTGTCGGTGCAGATTAACGAGCCGGCTTCCGCGGCAAGGAAGCTGGACAGCCTGCCCGAACCCGCACCCAAATCCAATACGTCAAGGCCATTCCAAGGCCGAATCTCCCGAATACACGACGCGAGATTGGGCTGTCTTCCGATCATATCGTCGTAACGGGTAGCGAGCTCCCGATAGATTCTATCATGTTCCGACACGTTATCGTCCCGCCTTCCGGGCCATCATCGTCGCCATGGCATGCTGATGGGGAATACCCGAAGAGTTGCAATCGAATACGATCTCCGAGCTGTCCTCGATCAACCAGTCGTGATATAAACCAAGCAATTCCCCGGAGTACCACTTGTGCGCATTCGGTTCTTTTTCCGGCGGAGGGGCAATGAAAGGCTTGTGGACGAAGACGTTCAAGACGTGCAAGCCGTCCTCGTTCGTGAATCTCTTATAGTTAGCGAACAGCTCTTCGCGCAGCTCGGGCTTAACATAATGCAGCACGCCGCTGGAGTATACGATATCGAAGGGGGTGGAGAGCCGGTAGTCTTGAATGTCGGCTTTGAACACGTTAATAGGAACGCCGGCTTGGTCCGCCAGTCTCCGGGCCTTCTCGATTCCGGCGTCGGACACGTCGAATGCAGTGACATCATAACCGTTCCTCGCGAAGAACACCGCATCCTTGCCTTCTCCGCAACCGATATCGAGCAACCGCAGCCGCTTCGTCGGCGGATATTGCCGCAGTACCTTATAACAGGCGCCGTTCGGAACCGTACCCCAATAATAGTCATCCGTCTTGTATTCTTCTTCGTAAATCGTAATCGGCCTGTCCTGCGATACGTATCCTAGCAGCTTATCGATGCTAATCTGCAACGTCCTGGATAACTCCGGCAGCAGCGAGAGGTCCGGCATCGTCTGGGCGTTCTCCCATTTGGACACGGCTTGCGGTGAGAGTCCGAGAATGTGAGCGAGCTCCTCTTGCGTGAACCCTCTCTCTTTGCGATAGGTGCTGATGTTCCTAGCGAGCTGTTGCTTCATTAACGATCACGCTCCTTGGTTAATCCCCATTCTAGGGGAACTCGCCGATCGGAACAATAACTTAGCATTTGAATTTTAGGAGCTTTCAACCAACGGTTGAGTAGCGGTCTGTCTTGCCTAGTCATGTTCCCCCGCCACCGCCAATATATTAGAAATGTTCGCTGTAGCAGGAGTAACGCATTCGGATTAACGCTAATGACGGCTGAAAGGGTGAAGAGAATGCTGCATATCGTCGCCTGCATTAAGCAGGTACCGGATACGAAAATCATCAAGATGAACCCGAAGACGAATACGATGGACCGTTCGAGCGCGCCGGCGATCTTGAATCCCTACGATTCGCATGCGGTCGAAGAAGCCGTAAGGCTGCGAGCCCGTTATGGAGGCGTCGTCTCCGTGCTGACGATGGGACCCCCTCCCGCGGTCAAGGCGATCAAGAAGTGCATCGAGATCGGTGCGGACGAAGGGTATATGATTACCGACAGGGCGTTCGCGGGTGCGGATACGTTGGCTACGAGCTACGCGCTGACGAAGGCGCTGGAGAAGATCGCCGCGGAGGTACGTCCGATCGACCTGATCATTTGCGGGAAAATGACGATCGACGGAGATACTGGACAAGTCGGACCGGGTATCGCGAGAAGGCAAGACATGCCGCCTCTTACGTCGGTCAATAAGGTGGTGGATGTGAACCTAGAAGAAGGTTATGCGATCGTTCATCGAAAGCTGGAGGACGGATACGAGGTCGTGCGTTCGACGCTACCTTGCTTGTTCTCGGTAGAGAAGGAGATCAATGAGGTCCCTTACTCTCCGTTGCCGAATATGCTTAAAGCCGCCCGTTATCAGCCGAAGATCTGGTCGGTAGACGACTTGCCCGGCATCGATCGGACGCAGCTCGGACTTAAAGGCTCGCCGACGATCGTCAGCTCCGTATGGGCGCCTGCAAAGCCGCAAGGCGGCAAGCTTCTCAATGGAGAACCGAACAAGCAAGTGGAACAGCTGCTCGAGGTGCTGCTTGCCCGTAGAGAGTTGTTCGCGGCGGAAACCGAAACGGCGACGGGAGGTGCTTAAATGAGCGGATTCGAAGACTATAAAGGCACTTGGGTGTTCATCGAAGCGAAAGAAGGCGATATTGCGCCCGTATCGTTGGAGCTTCTCGGCGCCGGCCGCCAATTGGCGGACAAGCGTAACGCGCCGCTCGCGGGTCTGCTTATTGGCGACAACGTGACGAAGCTCGCGAAGAAGGCGATTGAATACGGAGCGGACGTCGTGTACGTATACGATGCGCCGATCTATCGCCACTATCGGACGGAGACGTACATGCAGGCCGTGCTCGCTTGCGTGGAGAAGCATAAGCCGGAAATTCTGCTCTATGGCGCGACCTCGACGGGCAAGGACCTAGCCAGCGCGGTCGCGACGGACCTGCCGACGGGTCTGACGGCGGATACGACCCAGCTGGACGTCGAGGCGGATACGGGCTTGCTGCTGGCGAGCCGGCCGGCATTCGGGGGCAATATCATGGCGACGATCCTATGCAAGAAGTATCGCCCGCAGATGGCGACCGTGCGAGCGAAAGTCATGAAGGCGCTTCCTAGGCAGCCGGGCCGAACGGGTGCCGTCATCGCGGAGTCGATTCCGCTGAAGGAAGAGGACATCCGGACGAAGGTGCTCGATATCGTACGCGCGACGACGCATCTGGCGCGAATCGACGAGGCGGACATTATCGTCGCCGGAGGCAAAGGACTCGGAAGCTCTGCAGGGTTCCAGCTCGTGCACGTGCAGGCGGACGTGCTCGGCGCGGCGGTGGGGGCGAGCCGCGACGTCGTCGAAGCCGGTTGGATCGGGCACGACCATCAAGTCGGGCAGACCGGCGTTACGGTCACGCCCAAGATCTACTTTGCGATCGGAATATCGGGTGCCATCCAGCATATCGTCGGCATGCAAAACTCGGGTCTCATTATCGCGATCAACAAAGATCCGAACGCCGCTATTTTCAATAGCTGCCATTACGGCATCGTCGGCGACGCGTTCGTCATCCTGCCGCTGCTGACCGAAGCGTTCAGAGTCGCATTAGCGAAAGGGGAACTGTCCAATGCCGGAAAAATTTGACGTCATCGTCGTAGGCGCGGGGCCTGCGGGTATCGCTTGCGCGTACGAGCTGGCGAAGCAAGGCGTGAACGTGCTGCTCATCGAGCGTGGCGAATACCCGGGCTCGAAGAACGTCATGGGCGGTGTTCTCTATCGCAAAATGATGGAGGAAATCGTGCCGGACTTCCACAAGGAAGCGCCGGTGGAACGGCCGATCGTGGAGCAGCGGTTCATGATGATGGATAAGACGTCGGCGGTCACGTTCTCCTATAAAGGGATGGAGTGGGCGCAAGAGCCGTATAACAACTTCACGGTGCTGCGCGCGAAATTCGATCAATGGTTCGCGCAGAAGGCGGTCGAGAGAGGCGCGCTGCTTCTATGCGAGACGGTCGTGCTCGAATGCCTCGTCGAGGACGGTAAAGTCGTCGGCGTGAAGACGGACCGACCGGACGGGGAGCTGAGGGCGGACGTCGTCGTGCTGGCGGACGGCGTCAATTCGCTGCTGGCGAAATCGCTCGGCTTCCATAAGGAGTTCAGGCCCGACGAGGTCGCGCTGGCGACGATGGAGATCCTGAAGCTCGACAAGAAGATCATCGAGGACCGGTTTAACTTAGAGGAAGGCCAGGGCTGCACGATCGAGCTGTTCGGCGACGCGACCAAAGGCATTCTCGGCACCGGCTTCCTGTACACGAATAAAGATACGCTCAGCATCGGCGTCGGCACGTTACTATCCGGACTTATCAAGCATAAGATAAAACCGTACGAATTAATGGAGTACGTCAAAAAACATCCGATGATCCGTCCGTACATCCAAGGCGGAGAGCCTCAGGAGTACCTTGCTCACCTCATTCCTGAAGGCGGTTACAAATCGATTCCGAAGGTGGTGGGGGCAGGGGTCATCGTCGTCGGAGACGCCGCGCAGCTCGTGAACGCGATTCACCGCGAAGGCTCGAATATGGCAATGACGTCGGGACGGCTGGCGGCGGAGGCGATCATCGAGGCCAAGGCGCGGGACGATTACTCGGAGGCATCGCTCGACGCGTACCGGAAGTCGCTCATGGCGAGCTTCGTCGGGCAGGACATGAAGAAGTACAAGGACGCTACCCATCACTTCGATAAATTCCCGCAATACTTCGACCAGTACATTCCGATGATGAACCGGGCGGCGAGCCAGATGCTGACGGTCGACGGCACTCCGAAGCGGGAGAAGCAGCGGAAAATATGGCGGGACATGGGCAGCCTCGGGCAAAAGGTTAAAATCGCGCGCGACTTTTATCGGGCTTGGAGGGTGATGAAGTGATGGCCGAACCGACTACGGCGGCGAAAGCCGCAACGATCGAAGAGAAGCAGTATTTACTGCGCTTTAACGCGGATACGCAGTCTCACCTGCATGTCATGGACGCGAACGTCTGCTTAACGAGCTGCCCGGATAAAATATGCACCATTTTCTGCCCGGCAGAGGTGTATAAGTGGGAAGAAGTGCGGATGCACGTCGGTTACGAGGGCTGTCACGAATGCGGCAGCTGCCGGATCGGATGTCCGCATCAGAATATCGAGTGGGTGTACCCTAAGGGCGGGCATGGCATCGTCTTTCGACTCGGGTGAGAGGGGGAAGGGCATGTTGAAGATCGGGGATAACGTCGTCTACGTGAAGGACGGCTCCAAGGGGATCGTGATGGAGGTGCAGGAGAATCTCTACCACATCATTTGGGAGGACCACTTCAGCAGCTGGGAGTTCGGGGAATCGCTCCGCAAAATGGAAGCCTATCCGTCGATATGACGGATAGGCTTTTTTTTCGCTTGGCAGCAGTTATGAATACCTATTTTTGCGTTCACAGGTATTGGTCCATAAATCATATAGTCCCGTTACATACGATAAGAGCATCGGTTGAAGGTTGTTGAAAGGGGATGAAGGCGTGGTCTTGCGCAAACGGCCCGTTTCCGGGCGCACCTCCCGTAAGAGAACGGGAAAATCACCGATTCGCCGCCGATGGCGCGCAACCCGAAAGAGATGGAGTAAAACAACAAGCAGAAGCCTTCTGAAGAAGCGCCGCTTGAAAGTCTACACGTCCAAGAGAAAGCGCAAAAAGCTGCTCAAGGGAAGGCGTAGACGGCGGCGTCTGCATCCGCATTCTCAACTTCAATCTTCGCCGGTCGCGGCAGTCAAGCCGTCGGTACACGCTGAAAAGCTGCATGAGGCAAGACGCAGACGACGTCAAAACCCGGCACCCGTTCCGCATCCTCAATTTCCAACGGCCGCTGCCAATCCGTCGGTACCGGCCGAAAGCCATAATCCGGAGCCGCCGGTGCCGGCTGAAAGCGAACTTCGAAAATTCGTACGGCAAAAACTAGCGGAGCACCATCTTCCTTTCGAGACGCGGCTGTTGTTCAAAAGAGGGGGAATCGGCGATTTCGTTCAGATGACGGTGGTTGCCAAAGCGCTGAAGGTTCTCGAACCGCATAAGCCGGTCGCAGCCTTCATTGATTCTAACGCAGGCTTGCTGGACCAACATCCATACGTGGATGTCGCGATAGAATGCGAATTTTATCCTTATGAAGTTCCCGCGCTGGAGGGGCTGACGGAGACCGTTTTTGATTTGCGCTATGTCAGCAGGGCCTACGGACAATGGCCGGAAATCCCGTTCTTCCAGGAGAACAAATGGTTTTATGAGCATTTTGCGTTCTCTAACAACCGTGTAAGTGAGCTCAATATGCATGTATGCGAGCTTATGCTTCGTTCTCTCGGTTTGGAGTCGTATGCGAACTTCCAGGATATTATCATCACGCCAGAGGCGGTTCCGTTCGACATTCGAGCCCCCTATGTCGTCGTGTGCGACAGCGTCGGCAGCATGGGCTTGCTCAAGAAGTGGAGCTCCGAGGAGTGGAGAGGACTAGTGGATTGGCTTAAAGAGAAAGGCGTTAAGAGCGTCCAACTGGGCCCCCCTTCCGAGCCGCTGGTGCATCCGGACGTGGTTGATCTGCGCGGGAAGACGACGCTGCGGCAGGCGGCAGGCTATCTAAGAAATTCATACGGATACGTAGGCGTTGAAGGAGGCTTGTTTCATCTTGCCAAGGCCGTAGGGGCGCCGGCGGTTGTCGTTTTCGCATCGACCTCCGAGGTTTGCTTCGCCTATCCGGACACGCGCGCGGTAAGCCGAAGAAAGTGTCCGCCTTGTTGGTGGTCGCCGACCTGGGGGGATGGCAGATGCCCTCTGGGACTGAACAGATGCCTGAACCTGCCGGGATGGACGGAAGTGGCAGACGAAGTGAGCAGCATGCTGAAAGATAGGAGACCTGCCGAACATGAACACGATCAACAATTTGTTAAGCAAACGGGCAGCGTTCTATAAGGCGCTCGCGGACAACCATGAATGGGTAGACCGTGTTCGCGAAGTGGGAACTCTTCTGCAACAGGAGCTGGCGAAAGGCTCAGTCATCCTCGCCTGCGGCAACG
This sequence comes from Bacillota bacterium, assembly GCA_023460795.1. Classification (GTDB taxonomy): domain Bacteria; phylum Bacillota; class Bacilli; order Paenibacillales; family Paenibacillaceae; genus Cohnella. The sequence continues at coordinate 218,676 of JAEWPC010000035.1, forward strand.
GGGGAAGCGCGGCGGAAGCCCAGCATCTGGCCGGCGAAATCGTAGGCAGGTTCCTGGTGGAACGGAATGGGCTTCCCGCGGTCGCCTTGAACGCGGATGCCGCCGTGCTGACGGCGATCGGCAACGACTACGGGTATGACGAGGTGTTTGCCCGCCAAGTTACGGCGTTCCGCCATCACGCATCGGTGCTTATCTTGATATCGACATCCGGCAACTCGAACAACCTGGTAAAAGCCGCGGAACGTGCGAGAGCACTTTCCATAACGACGGTCGGGCTGTTGGGTCGAGACGGCGGATTGCTTCTGCCCCTATGCGATTACGCCATTGTGGTGCCATCCTGGCATACGCCTGAAATTCAAGAGACGCAGCTCTCCATCATCCATGCCTTATGCGAGCTCGTTGACGCGGGGAACCGAAATGGGTAAGGCCGTTTTCCTCGACCGGGACGGAACCTTGATGGTCGATCACGGTTATGTGGGGGATCCCTATCGGGTGGAGCTATTGCCGGGCGTAGTCCCCGCTTTATTGGCTTTACAAGGCGCAGGCTACTCTTTGATCATCGTTTCCAACCAATCGGGGATAGGCAGGGGCCTTCTGACGGCAGCGGACGTTGACGCGGTCAATGAAAGGCTCCGGACGATCTTGAGCAGTCACGGAATTGGCTTGAACGGGATTTACTATTGCCCACACGGCCCGGAACAAGGCTGCGATTGCAGAAAGCCGAAGCCGGGTCTTCTTTTGGCCGCCTTGTCCGGGCATGGTCTTGATCCCGCCGAGTGCTATATGCTCGGCGATAAATGGAGCGACGTCGAAGCGGGAGCCGCGGCAGGCGTGACGCCCGTCTACATCGGTACACGCGTAGAGGAGCCGACTTGCCGGGATATCGACATGCAAACGGCGAATTCCATGCTGGATTGGACATTGCGAATGCAGCGGGAGGGATTATTGTGATCGAAGAACGGATATGGAAAGCCGATCCCGGCCGATATATCGTGTTCGGCGACCTTATGGTGGACGAATACGAAACGGGTGACGTTACCCGCATCAGTCCGGAAGCGCCGGTTCCGGTCATGGATTTTAAGGGGAGAAGAAGAGTCCCGGGCGGAGCGGCGAACGTATCGATGAACCTGAGGGGGCTCGGCAATCATGTCGACATGATCGGGGTAGTCGGCAACGACGAGTCCGGCGATTGGTTGATTGCGGAATTGGAGCGAATGGGGATCGGGACCGCAGGCATGATTAGAGATACTAACCGACCAACGACCAGAAAGGTCCGGTTCTCCACGAACCAGCAAACGATGCTGCGCGTCGATTACGAGGTATCGGAGCCGATCGGCGAAGAAGCGGCTCGGCGCATCTGCGATTACGCGGAAAAAGCGCTTAAGAACCATCATTACGACGGAGTATTGGTTTCCGATTACCGAAAGGGACTTCTATCCGGCGGAAGCGGCGGGAATGATCCCGTTCCTCCGTTATTGAACGAGCTCCGCCGGCACCCCGTCTACACCGGCGTGGATTCGAAAAAAACAGGCGAGGACCTGCGCGTATTCGCAGGCTTCGATTTCATCAAACCTAATCTGAGCGAGCTGGCAAGAGCCGTGGACTTAAAGGTGCGCGTGAACGACGACAGCCTGGTTGATGCCGCTGGCCGATACCTTGCGTACAGCCGCGCGAAATCCGTACTCGTCACTCTTGGCGCCGACGGCATGTTCCATTATGACGGCCTATCGTCGGTTCGCGTCCCTTCGGTCAAGGCAAACGTATATGACGTGACAGGTGCCGGGGATACGGTTTTCGCCGTCGTCATGCATTTAATGAGATTCGGTCTAGGCTGGAAGCCCGTCATGCGATTAGCCAATCTCGCGGCTTCCGTCGTGATCGAAACCAGGGGGACTAAGGCGATTTCCTTACAAGAGTTATATGGGAAGGTGGATCGGATCCAACGATATGAACCAGGCTATTTTGACGATTGATCAAGCCGCGCGCGAACTTGCCCGACTGCGGGCGAGAAGGCAGCGGATCGTCCTGACGAACGGCTGCTTCGACCTCTTGCACGTCGGTCATGTCAACAATCTGCGCCATGCCAAAGCGCAGGGGGATTTCCTGATCGTGGCCATCAACGATGACCGCTCGGTTTCCCGCCTGAAGGGCGACCTGCGGCCGATCCTGCCGCTTGGGCAGCGAGCCGAGCTCTTGGCATCCGTTCGCTGGGTAGATCTGGTCATCTCTTTCGGCGAGGACACGGCCGTCGAGGTGGTTCGCCGATTAAAGCCGGATATATACGCCAAAGGGGGGGATTACGATTTAGCGCGTACTCCCGAAGGGATCGAAGTGTTGAGTTACGGGGGCGCTCTCGTCTCCTGCCCGCTCACGCCGGGATGCTCGACAACGGCTATCGTTGATCGGATCGTGAAGCTTAATCAAGGAAAGGAAGGGAAGCCATGATTATCGTAACGGGAGGTTCCGGCTTTATTGGATCGAATGTAGTTATGGAACTAAACAAGCGGGGGAGGAACGACATCCTCGTCTCCGATCGCTTAGACGCGTCGGCTAAGTGGAAGAACCTGCGCGGACTTGATATGGCCGATTACGCGGACAAAGACCGTTTATTAGACGTAATGGATGCGAAGACGGTGGAAGCCGTCATCCATCTTGGAGCCAATACCGACACGACCGAGCGCGACGCCAGGCAGATCATGGACGAAAATTTCGAATACGGCAAAAAGCTTTGGCGTTATTGCGCTAAGCATCATATCCGCTTTATTTATGCCAGCAGCGCTTCGGTATACGGGGACGGCGCGCTTGGCTATAGCGAGGCGATTCCGCCCGAGAAGCTGACCCCGTTAAACGCGTACGCCTATTCCAAACTTTTGTTCGACAGGTGGGCGGTTCGTCAGCCGGCGTCCCCGCCTCTTTGGGCAGGACTCCGTTTTTTTAACGTGTACGGACCGGGAGAAGCGCATAAAAACCACATGGCTAGCATGGTGTTTCATGCTTTTCATCAAATCAAGAAGAACGGCGTCGTTCGATTGTTCAAGTCATACGATCCGAGTTTTCCGGACGGCGAACAGAAGAGAGACTTCGTATACGTCGGCGATGTTGCGGACATTTGTTTGTTTTTACTCGATCGGGACGCGTTCCCTTCGGGATTTTATAACGTAGGAACGGGCCATGCCCAATCGTTCAACGAACTAGTCAACGCCCTTTTTGCCAGTCTGTCGCTGACCCCCAGTATCGAATATATCGAAATGCCCGCAGCGCTTATTCGCCAGTACCAGTACTTTACGGAAGCGGATATCGGCAGGCTGCGTCAAATCGGGTATGAACGTCCAATCCGAACGATTCAGGACGGGGTAGCTGAATATGCCCGGTATCTGCTTCGGAACGAGTAATGCCAGCCGTGTTTAGGACGCATTCGATTCCGCGTCAAGACGATGTAGATGCAGGGGACGAGCAGGGGATGCTCGGACTCGCTTTGCTGCTGTGGGTCTGAGTTCACGACGATGCCGCCGTCTCCCAACGTCCCGAATTTTTGTTCGGGATGAATGAGAAACCGGCGGCATCGCTCATTTTTTTTCACTATAGAAAGTTGATATTGTCTCTGTCCGAACCTACCGGCAAGACGTGTCTCGTATCCAATAAGACGGAAGCGTGCTCCGCGATCCATTCGTACGGGACGTTGGAATGATCCGTCAGGATGACGACGCAGTCGAAAGCCTTCACATGCTCGGCCGTTAACGGAACGAACGGAATAGCGTAGCCGCCGAGACTTACTTCTTGGATATAAGGATCGTAGAAAGACACGTCGGCGCCTACCTTCCGAAGGATCGAAATGACTTTCAAGGCGGCGGACTCTCTTAGATCGTTGACGTCCTTCTTGTAAGTCACGCCAATGACCAGCACGGTTGCTTGCTCCAGGCTCTCGGATCCTAGCGCTTCTCTTAATCTCTCAACCGTATAGTGAGGCATCTCTTCGTTCGTCTGGCGGCTTAGCTCGATAAAGGGGAGCTCGTAACCGTGCTCCCTGGCTTTCCAGAGCAAATATAAGGGATCGACCGGGATGCAGTGGCCGCCGATACCCGGACCCGGATAATAAGGCGTAAAGCCGAACGGCTTCGTGCTGGCGGCACGAATCGCTTCCCACAGACTGACGTTCAGCTCGCGGGCGACCTTGAGCATGCTGTTCATGAGCGAGATGTTGACGAATCGTTGGGAGTTCTCGAGCAGCTTCGTCATTTCTGCCGTCTTAAGCGACGAGACGACTACGGTCTCATCGAATGCCGTGTCGTATAAGCGTTTCGCGAATTCCGCGCATGCAGGAGTAAATCCGCCGATGACTTTAGGGATGCGATGCAGCTCCCACCCGGAGCCGGGATCGATCCGTTCGGGGGAGTAAGCGAAATGAAGATCTCGGCCGACGACTTTGCCGGTCGACTCCAATATCGGTTTCACGAGCTCTTCGCACGTACCGGGATAAGTGGAGCTTTCCAGTACGATAAGCTGGCCTTGGCGCAGATGGGGGACGATGCTATGGACGGCGCCGAGAAGGAAGGTCAAATCCGGGGAGCCGTTCTGATCGAGCGGCGTCGGAACGCATAGGACGATGACGTCGACTTGGCTGGCGGCTTCGAAGGAGCTTTCGGCATGGAATCGTCCCGTTTCGAACAATTCGCGGATATCCGCGTCGGTCATATCGGATAGATAAGAGACATGGCTGCGCAGGAGGGATATTTTATGAGCGTCGATATCGATTCCGTGAACCTGATGCCCGACCTTCGCGAACAATGCTGCAAGCGGCAAACCTACGTATCCTAGCCCGATCACGCCTAGCCTATATAAGGGCATCGCTAGTAGACCTCCGTTGTCTGAAATGATATATAGAAAGTGTACGCACCGCGCCGGAATTTGTCCTAGTTGCTTTCCTTATTTTCGGGAGGAGGTCATAAGAATGAAGAAAATGCCGCTATTGCTCGTTTTCGCGCTGCTATTGGTAGGTTTGACAGCATGCTTCGGTTCGGGGTCGGGGGATACGGCGGACGAGGAGGTTACTCCGTCTGTCTCCGTGCCGGTAGAGTCATCGTCACCCGAACCTTTGGAAGCCGCACAATCCGAGACGGCGTCCCCGCCGGAAGCGAGCGAGACTCCTGCCGCTAACGCCATGCCGGACGCGATAAGCTTAGAACCCGTATTCGGAGACGCGGCATTCGAACGTCCGGTCGGCGTCGTCACGCGCAAGGATCATCCAAGAGACATCTATGTGATCGAGCAGTCCGGACGGATATTCAGTTTGAATCTGGACTCCCCGTCGGACGAGCCGAAGAAGATTCTCGATCTATCCGATCGCGTCTACGACAAGGGGAGCGAGCAGGGGCTGCTCGGTCTCGCTTGGCACCCGGACAACCCGGGGATCGCTTACGTGAACTACACGACGAAGACCGAGTCCGTCATCGCACGATACCAAGCGATGGACGGAGACGCACAGCGGCTGAATCCGGCGAGCGAAGAAGTCTTGCTTACTTTCAAACAGCCTTACGCGAACCATAACGGCGGTCAGCTGGCGTTCGGTCCAGACGGCTACTTGTACATAGGAACGGGGGACGGCGGCAGCGGAGGCGATCCGCATAACAATAGCCAGAACCTGAACAGTCTGCTCGGTAAAATCCTGCGAATCGACGTCGATCGTACGGCGGGCGGGCTAGCTTATGGGATTCCTGCGGACAATCCGTTCGTGAACGAGGGAAGGCCCGAAATCTATGCCTACGGCTTGCGCAATCCGTGGCGGTTCAGCTTTGACGCGGAGACCGGCCGGTTATGGGCGGCGGATGTCGGACAGAACCGTTACGAAGAGATCGATCTCGTGGATAAAGGCGGCAACTACGGCTGGAGAATCCAAGAGGGCACGGCTTGCTATAATCCGGAGAGCGATTGCAAGGTTGACGGGTTGAAGCAGCCGATCTACACGTACGGTCGAGACGAGGGCGTCTCGGTGACGGGCGGATACGTCTATCGCGGGTCTGCACGGGAGGATTTGACGGGGTGGTACGTGTTCGGAGACTACGGCTCGGGGACGATCTGGGGGCTGAGGCAGCGCGGCGACGGTTCGCCGGAAGTCGTAAAGCTGCTTGCTTCGGGAGAGAACCTGACTTCGTTCGGGAAGGATAGCGAAGGCGAGCTGTATGTATGCACGTACGAGGGACGGATTCTGCGGATTCGCTAGACGGTTACCCGATTTGCCTCTATAATACTCTAGTGTTTTACTGGGCTATAACCTAAAACAACTAGATGATGATGGAGATGAACCGGCGTGCAATGTAACTCATGCGGACAGATCAACCCGGAGGAAAGCAAGTTTTGCGTGAAATGCGGCGCGAATTTGCTGACAGCGGCAGCCGCTGGAGAGAGTCCAGCCTTCCCTCACCTCGGCACGGACCAAACGGGGCAGCAAGGCGGGCCGAGCGAGCCAAACCCGCAGCTGCAACAAATCAAGCAAATGTCGAGCCAATACTGGAAGCATTTCGTGCAGGTGCTGAAGCAGCCTACGCGAATCGGCGAAATGACGAACGAAAGCCACATGGTTAACGGGATCATTACGATGGCGCTGTTCTCGTTAATGCTTCCTTTGATCGTGTATATCACTTTAAAAAGCGCCGTGAGCGGGTTCGGGTTCATACGTATCTCTTTCGGCAATTACGTACTTACGCCACTGTGCTTCCTGTTCATCGTCACGATGATGGTTAATACGCTGATCTTCTACGCGCTGAAGTTCGGGAAGGTCGCTGCGAGCTACCGGGAAGTTATTGGTCGCTTCGGCGCGTACATGATTCCATCGGTGGCGATCGTAGCGTTCGGCGTTCTACTCTCTTTGCTGCAAGTGAACGGAGGTTTCCTCGGCTGGGTCGTACTCGCGGGTATTTTCTCTTGGATGCTGGCCGTCTGCGCGACGATTTACAGCTACAGAAACCAGCATATGGACGGGTTGGATCCGTTCTATGGTGTCCTCGGCACTTTCGCGGGTGCCTTGCTGTTGCTCTATCTGTTCGGCGACAACCTGCTTTCCGTATTTTTCAACGGTATGGGCAATATTCTGTAACCTGACAGCGATACGCAAGAATACGAATAAGCAGTACAATAGGGTTGTCTCTCCATGCGAGGGGCAACCCGATTTGTTTATAAAGGGGAAAATAACGTTGATGAATAAGCAGCCCAAGATTGTCGTGATCGGCAGCCTGAATATGGATATCGTAGTCGAGGCGGACGCGCCTCCTCAAGCCGGGGAGACGATGTTCGGCAAGAGCGTTCGGTTCGTTCCGGGCGGTAAAGGAGCCAATCAAGCGTATGCGCTTGCGAAGCTGGGGGCGGAAGCGACGATGATCGGCGCCGTCGGCGAGGATGCTTTCGGCGAGCAAATGATCGAGGCTCTGGAGCAGGTCGGCGTGCGCATGGACGGCGTGAAGCGGGCAGCGGGAGTGCCGACAGGAGTCGCCTCCATTCTGATAGCGGACGGAGACAACCGGATTATCGTGATTCCGGGCGCTAACGCTGCGTGCTCGCCGGAAGACGTCGATGCTGGCCGGGATGCGATCGCGGCTGCCGACATCGTGCTGCTGCAGCTGGAAATTCCGTTAGAGACGGTCATTCACGCCGCGAGGACAGCCAAGAGCATGGGGAAGACCGTCATCTTGAATCCTGCTCCGGCAAAGGTCTTGCCCGAGAAGCTGCTCCAAGACATCGACTATATAACGCCGAACCGAATCGAGCTCGGGGTTGTCGGCGGAATGAGCGGGACAGCTGCGGACGAGGCGATGAGCGCCTTGCTGGAGCGTGGCGTGCGGAACGTCGTGACGACGCTCGGAGCGCAAGGTTGCGCCTACGCCGGCGCGGATGGCGAGCGTGGAGCGGAGGGCGGCTATCGGATGGAAGTCGTGGACACGACCGGCGCTGGCGATGCGTTCAACGCGGGATTGGCGTACGCGATCGCGAGCGGCCATCCGCTGAAGGAGGCCGCCCGCTTCGCCGGCAAAGTCGCCGCGTTATCCGTGACGAAGTTCGGCGCGCAAGGCGGTATGCCGGATCTGCAGGCGGTTCTCGCGTTCGATTCTTAAGCTTCTCCCTGCAAGAGCACCCGGAGCGCATGAAGCAGCATTCGGTTCTCCTCGGGGGTACCGACGGAGATTCGTACGTGCTGCGGAAGGCCCCAAGCGGCTCCGTACCTGACGATAACTCCCTTCCGCATCAGGGCGGCGTAACGCTGCTCCGCTTCCTCGCCGAGCTTAACGAGGATGAAATTACTCATGCTGGGCGTATAAGCTAAGGCAAGCTCTTCGAAGCCCCGATACAGCCGCAGTCGTTCCTCCTCCACCAGCCGGCTGGACTTGCGGACGTGATCCCCGTCTTCGATCGCCGCCGCGGCAGCGGCCTGGGCAAGGGCGTTCACGTTGAACGGCTCCTTCACCTGAAGAACCGCTCGAATAATCGATGGCGAAGCGACTCCGAACCCTACCCGGATTCCGGCTAAACCATACACCTTGGAGAAAGTTTGCAGGACGAGAACGGGATAACCTGCTTGGACGAACTCGATCCCGTCCGAATAATCGTCATCGGTTACGAAGTGACTGTAGGCGGAATCGTAGACGACAAGTACGTTCGGAGGCAACGCGTTCAACAAGTCGGTTAGGTCCGACTTGCGTAGGAACGTTCCGGTCGGGTTGTTAGGCGAGCATAGATAGACGATCTTCGTACGCTCGTTAACCGCTTCGAGTATGGCGGCAACATCGTACCGATAGTCATCCGTCAGCGCGACCGTCCGGACCGCGGCTCCCATCAAGCGGCCCCCGAACTCGTATTCGCTGAATGAAGGACTAGGGACGACAATCTCGTCTCCGGCATCGATGAACGCCTCGGATACGAGCGTAATTAATTCATCTCCGCCATTAGTGACAATGATTTGCTCGGATTCAAGTCCGTATTTTCCGGCAATCGTAGCGCGTAAATCCACCGCCTGCGCATCCGGATACCGATGGAGATCCGCTAGCAGTCGTTGGACGGCTTCCACAGCCTTAGGAGAGGGTCCGAGCGGATTCTCGTTGGAGGCAAGCTTGACGACTCGATCCAGTCCCAGCTCCCGTTGGACCTCCCATATGGGTTTGCCCGGCGAATACGGCTTCATGTGATTTAGTGCATCCCGCGCTTGAATGTCAGATTTCGTTAAAGACATGTTGACTCACCCTCGCTCTAATTTTGGTATATACACTGTTAAATTTCATCATGTTAATACGATAATACAACAACGCGTTAATTGAGTAAAGTATATAAACGCAATTTAATGTAAGCCGTGGAATAGGACATATGTCCTTTCGTCCCGGATAATCGGCAAGTTAGAATGGAGAACAGGAAAGGCGGTACGCGCGATGAGAAAAGTACGCGATCCAGGGGCGTTGCGGGGCTACATGGACGAGCATCGGCTAAGCGGGCTGTTCGGAGCCAAGACGGAGCAAGCGATGGAGCTGTTCGCTTTCGACCGCGGCGAGATCGTCTGCGCATCCGGCGACCCGCTCTCGCATTTGTTCCTGCTCGTCGAAGGCAAAGTGAAGATTTACAAAGTACTGCCGAACGGGAAGTCGATTCTCATCCGCTTCTATAACCCGCTAAGCTCGATCGGCGATCTGGAGATGCTAAGCGATCAACCTGCGAGAAGCACGGTCGAGTCGGTTCATGAGACGCGCTTCATCGGCATTAGCCGGCAAGCGCTCGCGGAGACGGCAAGCGATGACCCCGCATTCCTGCGGTTCATCGTCAAGCAGCTGGCGACCAAGCTCGATACGTTCTCGAACGCGTCCAGCCTGAATTTACTCTATCCCGTAGAGACGAGATTCGCGAGTTATCTGCTGTCGATCACCTCGGAAGTGAACGGGCACGAACAGATCGAAGAGCTGAAGACGTCCAAGCTGACCGAACTCGCTGAGCTTCTCGGGACGAGCTATCGCCATCTGAATCGGGTCATTGCGCAGTTCGCGAGGGACGGTCTCGTGGAACGCCGAAGAGGAGCGATCCTCGTCAACGATCTTGATCGTCTGAAGTCGCTCTCTAATGGAAACCTATACAGTTAAGCAGCGGGGGTGACAACATGATTGGTATTGTATACGCAGGCATTGCGGGTTTAGTCATTAGCATGCAAAGCCTATTCAACGTGAGGCTGAGCGAGAAGACGAGCTTCTGGTTCACGAACGCGTGGGTTCACGGCACGGGTTTCGTGCTGTCGATGATTCTCCTGTGGATGCTCAAAGACGGCAGCAGCATCGCCAAGCTGACGTCCGTGAATAAGCTCTATTGGCTCGGCGGCTGCATGGGCGTCGTGATCGTATTCACGATAATGAGGTCGGTTACCGCGCTTGGACCGGCGTACGCCATCGCTATCCTGCTCGCGAGTCAGCTGCTCGCGACGCTGGCGATCGAGAGCAGCGGGATGTTCGGGGCGGAGCGAATCGCTCTCTCGGCTAACCGGTTGATCGGCATTGGGGTCATGGTTGCGGGCATCGTCATTTTCAAATACAAGTAACGATTATTCCTTCTCCCCGAACTGGCTCAAGAACGACTTGGGAATCGGCGATTCGAAGCGCATGATCTGCCTCGTCGTCGGATGCTCGAACGACAGCACGCGGGCGTGCAGGCCGAGTCGGTTGATCGCCTTCGATTTGGAGCCGTACTTCTTATCTCCGACGACCGGATGGCCGATGTCCTGCATATGAACGCGGATTTGGTTCTTGCGGCCGGTCTCCAGGTTTACCTCGAGCAGCGAGAAATTCCGGCTTGCCCGGAGCACCTTGTAATGCGTGACGGCATGCTGTCCGTCGTTCGGATGCGGGCTGGAATACATCTTCAGCGTGGAGCTTTCCTTCAGCCAGGAGGAGATCGTTCCCTGCGTCTTCTTCACGAGTCCCTCGACTAAAGCCACGTAAGAACGTTCCTTCACGACCTCGTTCCAATGATCTTGCATTTGCTTCTGCACTCTCTCGCTCTTAGCGAACATCATGACGCCGGACGTCTCCCGATCCAATCGGTGAAGGACGAAAATCCGGTTTTTCTCGTTCGCGCGCCGGACGTGGGCGGTCAGTTGCCGGTAGGCGGTCATCTCGGTTTCCTGCGGGGACGCGATCGACAGCAGGCCGGCGTCCTTGTAGACGACGATCACGTCGTCATCCTCATGCAGAATACGCAGGCCGACCAGACCGGGCTCGGCCGACTTCTTCTCTTTGCTGAGCGTAACGACATGGCCGGGCTTAAGCGGATAATTATATTTGGTCTCGACGCGGTCGTCGACCGAGACTTGTCCGTGCGCCAGCAGCGATTTCACGGAATTGCGCCCTTGCCCGGCAAGCTTGGCGAGTAGAAAGACGAGCAGCTCGGCCGGCTCGTCGACGGGAAATTGCCGCGCGGGCGCAGGTTTGCGCGGTAAAGCCCCGCTTGGGCGGCGGGGCGGAACACGTTTGTTCATATTAGGGATCTATCCTCTCGCTTGTAAGGTGAAGCCGGCATCGCTCAGATTTCGGATGAATTGCGCAGCCTCCGCTCGGGTGAGCCGTTCGCTTCCCGCATATCCGGCCACGGTGGCCGCCGTCTTGCCATTGGAATAGCCGTTGTCGAGCAAATATCGGATGGCCTCGTCCCCGGTGTAGGCTTGGCCGGCCGCGGACGCGACTAACTCGGCGACGGACAGACGGGTAATCGGCTCCTGCCGGAGCGGTTCACGATCTATTCCAGGTAAATTATACCCTTTATTCGTCGCATAGTCATAATAGTTCGCCGACCAGCGCGTACCGGCCTCGGCAGAAGCAACGGTAATGTCGCCCGATTCGAGGAACATCTTCAGGAATTCTTCTTCCTTCACGTCGTCGTCCGGCCGGAACGGACCTTGAACGTCGCTTACGATTCCTTGGCTGGCGGCCCATTCGATGGCCGGTTTCGCCCAATGCTTCGCGATATCGGTAAACCGCGTCGTTCCCGGAGACTTCGAGGAAGCGACGTAATTCGCCGCGCTCATGAACTCGACGGCGTAATGGATCGTCTTGCTCGCGCCGCCGGTCGATTTCAGTCCCGTGATCGTGATCTCGTATTTGTCTCCAGCCTTATAAGCCGTAATCCCGTTCGGACGGAAAATAATCGCGGGACCGCTGCCGTACCCGCTATTTTCCACGTTCATATAGGCGCCGTTGACCGTTGCTTTATTGTTCGCGGACGTTAGCGTCCAAGTTTTGTTGTCGGCAACGCGCTTAAGCGAGACTTTCACGTTCTTGAGCGCCGGTTCCGCGTATTCGCCCTGGTTGATGCTTACCGACCAAGCGTAGGTCCCTTTGAACACTTCGACCGGGAATAAGCCTTCCGCGGGGTAGGCGACGAAGTGGTAACCGGTCTGCGCCGTGCGGCTTGAATCGAACACCTTCAGCGCCGAATAGGACGTACCGTCGCTGCCCTCCGCCTGTCCGATGCCGATACGCTGCAGCGGGGGATTCAGAATCCACCGGCGGTGGCCGACGCGGTCCAAGTTGCCGACGTCGGAATCTTCCATGTACGCGTCGATCGAGCGCGCGACGATATGATCGTCGTATCCGTTGGAAGAATAGATGTTGGAAGAGGAGGTTGCGGCGTAACCCTGATCGTAGAACTCCTTGGACATGTCGCTCGGTTGCGGCTTCGGATAATGCGTGAACTGACCGGTTGCCGCCAATAGCGCGGCGCCGTGCTGCGCTTGCTTGTTCAGTTCGTCCGTAGCCGTGACGTCGTAAGGGAGACCGCTTAAGAAGCGGTAGAAGTTAACCGCGTTGACGCCGTCTTGCACATAGTCGCTGCGGAGCGCGCCTGCGTCATAGGGCTTGCTCGTCGACGGCGTCGTGCTATACGGTTTGCGAAAGTCGGCTTTGGGCTGCATGAGCTTGGCCCACTCGGCAGCGATTTGTTCGCCGCTGCGGGCGGGAAGCCCGCTGCTCCGCTCGCTGTTTGCCGCGGAAGCATGGGGCGAGCAATTCTCCGGCAATAGCGCGAACGCTAGCGCGATGAAGATGAAGAAGATCGTAAATCTGCGCAACATGATGAATCCTCGCTTTCCTGTCAGAAATCTCTCTTTCTCATTTCGAGACGGAACGCGGAGATTCCTGTTTAGCTAATCTTTATGAACGTAATCTCATGTACCTGGTTGACAGTCCTGAATCTTCCAGTGTATAGTGTGTATATTGATATACACACATGAACAATGTGGGGTGGAAAGACGATGTCCTACTGGAAGGCGCTCCGATTGCTCTCCGGCCAGCTCTGGCAATGGGATAAGAAAGGCTACATCGTGGCGTTCGCGTTCTCTCTCTATATGGGAGCGTCGATGAGTCTGAACGCGAACGCGATGTTCGGCAGCGAGGCTGACGAGATCCCGTCCGCGTTAATCGGGATCATCGATTGGATATTCCTGGCCGCCCTGCCTATTCTGGGGTCGTGCATGAACCGAACGATCTTCAGCATCTGGCGCGACGACTCGCACACGAGAAGAATGGCCGTCCTTCGGGCATATCCGATTCCGCTTCCGGTCATTATCGGTTCAAGAATCGCGCAATCCGTCGTGTTGGCCGCGATTAACGTAACGGCCATGCTGATGCTGATCTATGCGTTATCGCCGGACTTAAGAGACAACGTGTCCATCGCGCGCTGGATCGCCTTCGACGCGATGTGGATCTGCTACAGCTTGATCGTAGGCTCGGCGTTGATCTGGCTGGAGCTGGGCCATAGCGGCAGACGTTACGTGCTGTCTTACTTGATCGGATTCACCATCGTAACGGCAATCGTCGTCGCCATGTCGTGGCTAAGCGTTCATCCTTTCGCGAAGGTGCTCGCTTGGACGGAGCTGGACGGGGCGCCCGCTATCCTAACTGGCTTGTTATCCGCCGCGGCCGGGGCGCTATGGATCGCCTACCGGGTTACGATACGTAAAATCCGGACGAGATCGTTACCGTTCTAGCGAGATGGAAGCCTAGAGAGGGGTGAGCTTGTGTGGTTGCCGATCAGGATCGACGAACAAAGGCCTGAACCGTTATATCATCAGATCGAAGTGCAGCTTCGCGGGCTCATCCTCGGCGGACAGCTTGCGGAAGGGACGCTTCTGCCGTCGATTCGGGAGCTGGCCGGGGCGCTCAAGTGCAGCGCGATTACGGTTAGAAGAGTGTACCAGGATCTGGAGAACGAGCGATTAATCCGCACGCGTCAAGGGATGGGGACATTCGTCGCGGGTGTCGAAGCGACCGCGAAGGATGAGCATCGGCTGGAACGAGCAACGGAGGCGTTGGCCCAAGCCGTAGACGCGGGGCTGCAGCTTGGGTGCACGTTAGAGGAGCTCGAACGGATTGTCGGAGATTTGATTCGAAGCAGGAAAGAGGAGGGACGCCCGAATGGCGATGTCTAACGAAGCGATAAGGGCGGCAAGCGAGCCGGCCATCGAAGCGGCCGTGTCGCTGCGCGGCGTGAAGCTCGCTAACGAGCGGTTCGCGCTCGGACCGATCTATTGCGACATTCCGATCGGATACGTCACGGCGATCATCGGCACGAACGGCTCCGGCAAGAGTTCGCTGATGCGCACGCTGCTCGGATTGGAGCCGATACGAAGCGGGGAAGCGATCGTGCTCGGTTCCCGGATCGTCCCGGGCGGAGATGAAGGGTACAAGACGCGCGTGGGGTTTCTGGCTGAGCTGCCTCATGCCCACGAGAACGCGATGACCGCGGACGCGAAGGCGAAGTTCGCCTCGCATTGGTATCCGTCGTGGGATTGGGAGCGATACCGCAGGCTGATGCGCCAATTCGAATGCGAGGGCGGCGCGAAGCTGAGCAAGCTGTCGAAGGGGATGCGCCGGAAAGTCGAGCTTTCCGTCACGCTGGCTCACGATCCGGAGCTGCTGCTGCTCGACGAGCCTTCATCCGGCCTCGATCCCTTCGCTTGGCGCATGATGCTGGATGAATTGCAGCGGTATATGGATTCCGGCGAGCGGACGCTTGTGATCGCCTCCCATATTATCGAGGAAGTAAGACGGCTCGCCGATTACATCCTGTTCTTGGATCGGGGGCGCTATCTCGGCTTGTACGAGAAGGACCGTCTGCTCGACGGCTGGCGGACGCTGCTGGTGCAGCAGGCCGGCGGGGGAAGCGGCCTAGAGAGCGCGCTTCGGCGAACGCCGGGCTTGCAGGGGCTGACCGAAGCCGGAGCGGGCGTCTATCGCTTGGAGGTCGACGAACCCGAGCAAGGGGAAGCATATGTTCGCTCTGCCGGATTCCAGGTGCTGGCGAGCCAGCGCATGGAACTGGAAGATATATTAAGCTGTTTGATTCGGAAGGAGGACAATAAACGATGAGCGTACTCAAAGTAGACAACATCGTGAAAAACTACGGCGACAAAACAGCCGTGAACAAACTTAGCTTCGACGTACAGGAAGGCGAAATTTACGGTTTGCTCGGAGCCAACGGCGCCGGCAAGACGACGACGATGCGCATGGTGCTCGGACTTATACTTCCCGATGAAGGCGACATTCGTTATGAAGGCAGGGCCTATAGCAAGGAGCAATTAAGCATGCTCGGGTATTTGCCCGAGGAGAGAGGCATGTATCCGAAGCTGAAGGTCAGCGACCAGATCATCTACTTGGCGGAGCTGCGCGGCATGTCCCGCAAAGACGCCGACAAGAACCTGAAATACTGGCTCGAGAGATTCCAAGTGCCGGAGTATTACAACAAGAAGGTCGAAGAACTGTCCAAGGGCAATCAGCAGAAAATACAGTTCATCGCGGCCGTCATCCATAAACCGCGAATCGTCATTATGGACGAAGCGTTCAGCGGACTCGATCCGGTCAACGTAGAGCTGCTCAAGGCGACGGTCAAGGAGCTCCGCGACGAGGGCACGAGCATCGTGTTCTCCACGCACCGCATGGAGCACGTCGAGGAGCTTTGCCGCAACATCACGATCATGCATCGTTCGAATCCGGTGCTGCAAGGCTCGATCAAGGACATCAAGAAGAAGTTCCCGCAGGAGCGGATCGTCATTGCATCGGACGGAGCGATCGAAGGGCTGGACGGCATCTCCGGCGTCAAGCAAGTGGTCCGTCACGAGCACGGCGGCTACGAGCTGAAAGTCGATTCGCCGTACGCAGGGCAGAAGATTCTACAGCACGCGCTGGCGCAAGGCCCGATTACCCGGTTCGAGATCATGGAGCCGACGCTGAACGAAATTTTCATTAAAACGGTAGGTGAGCACAATGAATAGTCTATGGACGGTCATGTCGTTCACGATGCGCACGAAGCTTAGGAACAAGGCATTCGTCATTACGACGGTAGTGCTTGCGATCTTGCTCGTCGTCGTCGGCAACCTGCCGACTCTGCTGAGCAAGCTCGACTCCGACAAGGCAACGAAGGTCGGCTACGTGCAAGGCGTTCATGACGAGTTGATTCAAGGATTGACGACGTTCTACGCCGGACAGGATAAGCCGGAGATTCAGTTGATCGGAGGCGCGTCCGAAGACGCGTTGAAGGAAACGTTGGAAGACGGGGATATTAAAGGCTTCGTCACCTTCGCGGACCATGCGTCCGTCGGATTCCCGGATGCGACGTACCACGCGAAGAGCTCGCTGAATTCCGGTACGGCGCAGTCGCTCACGGTAGGTCTTCAAGTCGTGAAGAACCAGCTCGTGCTGAAGGATTTGAATCCAAGCGAGGAGCAGCTGAACCTGCTTAACGCTACCGTGACGGTTAACCAAGAGCAAGTCCGGTTCACGAACGACGCGGGCAAAACGCCCGAAGAAGAAGGAACCGCGATCGGATTAACCTACGTCCTGATCGTCCTGCTGTTCATGGCCGTCATGATTACCGGCCAGTTGATCGCGACGGAGATTACCGCCGAGAAGAGCTCTCGCGTCATGGAGATCATCGTGACGAGCGTCTCCCCGCTTAAGCAAATGTTCGGCAAAATCCTGGGTACGTTCGTCGTCGGCATCGTGCAAATGATCGTTCTCGTCGGCGCGCTCGTCCTCAATCTCGTGCAGCAGAACAACCTCGACGCGCTGAAAGACATGGGCGTCGATCTCGGGGCGATCGATCCGAAGCTGATCGCATTCGCCGTATTCTTCTACTTGACCGGCTTCTTCCTGTACGCGACGCTGTTCGCCGCGGTCGGCTCGATCGTCAGCCGCACGGAAGACCTCGGCCAAGCGATTCTCCCGATTACGATGCTGACGCTCGCGGGCTTCTATATCGCGATCTTCGGAATCACGCATCCGGAGAGCTCGGTGATCACGATCTGCTCTTACATTCCGTTCTTCGCGCCGTTCCTCATGTTCCTGCGCATCGGATTGACGGAGCCGTCGGTATGGGAAGTGCTGCTGTCCGTAGGCATTCTGCTCGCTTCCATCATCGTCATTGGCTGGATTTCGGCTAAGATCTATCGCGCCGGCGTTCTCATGTACGGCAAGCGCCCATCGATCAAAGAGCTGTTTAAAGCGATGAAGGCTTATAAGGTGTAATCGGGCTCGAATCAAAAGGGTGACTTCGCGAATGCGAAGTCACCCTTTTTACGTGCGTGAACACGAACTTCCCACCGCAATATAGTTATATTCTGGCGCAATCCCCTGTCACTTCTAACTCGGGAGGCTGTGCTACGATTTGAGCAACGAATCTTTCAGCCTAAGACTAAGGAAAATGGAGGGACAAGGCCGTATGAATTGTAAGCGCATCCAACAAACTGATCCTCGATTCTCAGAGCCGCGATTTATCGGCGGATTCGACTAAGTACAACCATTTCTTACGGTATTGATGCGGCGACAAGCCGAACTTCTTCTTAAAGATCTTGCAGAAGTAAGAACAATTCTCTAGCCCGATCGTCTCGCCGATCTGAGCGACGGAGTGGTTGGTCGTGGTCAATAGTTTAACCGATTCCTGCATTCGCCGCTCGTTCACGTAGTCGGATAAGGTCATGCCGACCCATTCTTTGAACAGATGCGAGATATGGTAGGGGGAGAGATGCAGATCATGGGCCATTCGCTCCAAGCTTAGCGGTTCGGTATATCGGTCCTCCACCCATGCGAGAATGCGCTCGACTTGGCTAGGCATACGGATGGGGCTAACTTCGACCTGATTCTGATAGCGCTCCCATACCGATTTGAACGCATGGAAGAAAGCGACAAGAAACAAGGAAGACTCTTCGATATTCGTCTGCTTCCGATTTTCCCAGGTGCGGAACACGGAATGGAATTGATCCGCTTCGTCAAGGTTATACAGGCACGGAGACGGTAGTTTGCTGGTCAGCAGTCTCTTATAGAACGCATACAAACTGGGCCATTTCTCGAAGTAAGCATTATAAACGATAGGTTCGAATTGTATGATCGAGCGGACGAAGGGGGTTTCCTCCGACATTTCCAATTGCAAATGGTGCAATTGATAGGGTTGAAAGACGCAAAGCATGCCGGAAGCGACTTCATAGCTTTTCTGATCGACGATGAATTTGCCCTTGCCTTCATGAACGACAAGGATCTCAAGCCCTTGATGCGCATGGAACGTTCCCCGGTAATAGTCCTTGCCGGTGCTCCTGCGCTGATAAGCAAAATCAAGGAAATATTCGTAGTAAGGGTACTTATGAATAAAGCTGGAAGACATCGGATTCACGTCCTCTCTCTATTTCCTGCCTAATTATTAGTGATAATAACAAATTTCTATTCATTTGTCCTAAGGAGTGAGCATGATGATCAAAATAGCCGTGATCGGCACGGGCGGAATCGCAAATGCGCATATGGAGGTTTATGCAAAAACGTTCAATGGAAGATGCCAAGTCGTGGCATTATGCGACGCGTACGAGGAGAAGGCGGTCCGGTTTAAAGAGAAATACCAGCTTGACTGCAGAGTCGTGCAGGACTACCGGGAATTGCTCGCGAGCGATATCGATCTCGTCTCGATCTGTACCCCGCCGTATACGCATGCCCCGATCGCTATCGATTTTCTGCGGGCAGGCAAGCACGTATTGGTAGAGAAGCCGATGGCTTCTTCCTTGGAAGAATGCGACCGCATGCTGGAGGCGGCAGCGGAGTCGAAGCGCATTCTATCCGTTATCGGGCAAAACCGGTTTGTGGATCCGATCATGAAGCTGAAGCGAACGCTAGAATCAGGCAAGATCGGCAAAATCGTGCACGCGCAGGTCGATTCCCACTGGTGGCGAGGACATAGCTATTACGATCTGTGGTGGAGAGGCACTTGGGAGAAAGAAGGCGGCGGCTGCACGCTGAACCACGCCGTTCATCATATCGATATGCTGCAGTGGATGATGGGGATGCCCGACAAGGTCCTTGCGGTAATGAGCAATACGTCGCACGATAACGCGGAAGTCGAGGACATATCCATCGCCATCCTTTCTTACGGCAACGGAAGCTTGGCTCAGATTACGAGCTCGGTCGTGCATCACGGAGAGGAACAGCAACTGATATTCCAGGGGGAACATGCGAGGGTTTCGGTGCCATGGAAGGTTTACGCATCTACCTCCAAGGACAACGGATTTCCCGTACAGAATCCCGCGCTCGAGAAGGAGATCGAGAACGTGTACGACAGCATCGCCGATCTCCCGTATACGGGGCACGCGGGTCAAATCGACGACGTAATGAAGGCGATCGAGACCGGTTCGCCCGATGTGCTCATTAACGGCCGCGAAGGTCGTCGAACGTTGGAGTTGATCACCGCCATCTATGAATCGGCGGTTACGGGCAAGAGCGTTAGCCTGCCTTTGCCAGCGGATAGCCTGTTCTATTCGAGAAGCGGATTGCTGGCGAACGCTCCTCATTTCTATGAGAAGAGCTCATCGGTGATCTCGTTCTCGGAGAACGAGATTACGCTCGGCAGCGATTATTCAAAATAACACTGATTAGGAGTCACATGAGATGACTACACAAGAAGGCATGAATTACGCCCCGCAAGGAAAGCCAGCCCCGGTTTGCGAGAAGGGAGATTTTCCGTTCGCGGCGATTGGACTGGATCACGGGCACATTTATGGCATGTGCAACGGGCTGATCGAAGCCGGCGGCCATCTGAAATGGGTGTATGACCCGGACCCGGCCAAGGTGGAGAAGTTCATTCAAACGTATCCTGGAGTCAACGCGGCAAGCTCCGAACAGGAGATCCTGCAGGATCCGAACGTGAAATTGGTTGCCGGCGCCGCCATCACCTCGGAACGTTGTGCGCTGGGAATGCGCGTCATGTCGCACGGCAAGGATTACTTCACGGACAAAGCCCCTTTTACAACGCTCGCGCAACTGGAACAGGCCAGACACAAGGCGGCGCAAACCGGCATGAAGTATGCGGTTTATTACAGCGAGCGCGTGCATGTGGAAAGCGCGGTCTATGCCGGGCAGTTAATCGAACGCGGCGCAATCGGGCGCGTGCTGCAGGTAAGCGGATATGGCCCGCATCGGCTTAGCGCGCCATCCAGACCAAGTTGGTTTTTCGACAGAGAACGATTCGGCGGCATTCTATGCGATATCGGCAGTCATCAATGCGAGCAATTTCTGTTCTACACGGGCTCCAAGGATGCGACGGTGGCGAACAGCCAGGTGGCCAACTATAGCCATAAGCAATATCCGACGTTCGAGGATTTCGGCGATTGCAACTTGGTGGGCGACAACGGTTCAACGGGATACTTCAGAGTCGATTGGTTTACGCCCGGCGGCCTCAGCACGTGGGGGGATGGCCGTACGATCATTCTAGGCACCGAGGGGTATATCGAGCTTAGGAAATACGTGGATATCGCCAGAGAGAAGGGCGGCGGACACGTCTACCTAGTGAACGGCGAGGGCGAATACCACTTCGACGTAACCGGGAAGATCGGATATCCGTTCTTCGGACAATTGATTATGGACTGTTTGAACCGCACGGAGATCGCGATGACGCAAGAGCACGCCTTTAAGGCGGCCGAGCTTTGCTTGTTGGCGCAACGCGACGCCCGATTGATCGAAGGCGCATAACTGCCATTCGCCAATGGAGAGCTTAGGCAAACCTGGAGGTCATATTCAATGGAGGTTGTAGCTTATGGGGAATAAAGGGGTCTTGTACTACATTAAACACGATTATCTCCTTTACTGCATGTTGATTATCCCTGTTGCCTATCTTTTGCTATTTAAATACGCCCCTCTTTACGGCATTCAGATCGCATTCAAGGATTACAACATTTTTCAGGGCATTAACGAGAGCTCTTGGAATCATTTCGAAACTTTTAAGGAAATTTTCTCTTCGAATCAATTCTATCAGGCGGTTAGAAACACGTTGGTGCTGAACGGATTGGATTTGATCGTCGGATTTCCGGCACCGATCATACTAGCGATCCTGCTTAATGAGCTGGTATGGACGAAGTATAAAAAGGTTAGCCAGACCATCTTGTATTTGCCCCATTTTCTGTCTTGGGTCATTATCGGCGGGATCGTCGCCCAGTTGTTTTCTCCCACGGGAATGTTGAACTCCTTGATCGTCCACATGGGTGGTGACGGATTACCGTTCCTCACGGATAAATACGCATGGGTCGGCACTTACATTCTAGTCGGAATTTGGCAGAATGCCGGGTGGGGCACCATTCTGTACTTAGCAGCGATGACGGGAATCGACAATCAATTGTATGAGGCGGCTGAAGCGGACGGCGCGGGAAGGTTCAAGAAAATATGGCACATTACGTTGCCCGGTATTAGGCCGACCATCGTCATTCTTATGATCCTCCAGCTCGGTAATATTATGGCGATAAACTTCGACCGTCCTTTTAACATCCAGAACAATCTTGTTATGGATTTCGGCGATGTTATCAGCACTTATGTCTATCGGGTAGGCATTCAATCCGCTGATTTTTCGTTAGGTACGGCAATCGGCCTGTTCCAGTCGGTTATTTGCTTGATTTTCCTATTAAGCGCCAACTTTATTAGTCGCAAACTCGGCGATGACGGAATTTGGTAAGGAGATGCTGTTCATGCTGCTTAAACGAAAAAATAAAATGGCTGACTATACCATTGCATTCGTAATTTTAATGGCGGTTTTCGTATGCCTGGTTCCTTTTCTCTATATTTTCTCGCAGTCATTAAGCTCCAATAGAGCGATTGTATCTCAATCGGTAACCATATATCCCATAGATTTCAATATCGAGGCCTATAAAGTTGTCTTCGCGGATAACGGTATGTTGTATTCCTTGTTCTATTCGGTCATTCTGACGGGTGGATTCGTGGTCCTTTCATTGATGACTACCATCTTGGCTGCTTACCCGCTGACGAAAAAAAGGCTAAAAGGTAGAAGCTTCTTTCTCCTCATGATGCTGTTTACGATGTATTTCAGCGGCGGGTTGATTCCTGATTATCTGAATATTAAGAATCTTGATTTATTAAACACCCCTTGGGCGCTCGTGCTTCCTGGTCTGTTGAACGTGTATTACATGATTATTCTGAAATCGTTCTTTCAGAGTTTGCCTGAAAGTCTGGATGAAGCCGCCCACCTGGACGGATGCAACGACCTGCAGATTCTGCTTAAGATTGTGTTGCCTCTTTCCAAGCCGGCCCTTGCCACGATGAGTTTGCTATACGCCGTATTCCGGTGGAATTATTTTCAGGATGCGCTTTTCTACATTACAGAAGAGAAGTATTATCCGATCCAGCTTAAGTTATATAACGTGATCAATATTTCGCAGAGCTTCGTTGGCGAGAACGTCAATGTCAATTTGCCGTCGGAAGCGTTGAAGGCGGCAGCCATCATATTCGGTACGATCCCGATTCTTCTGGTGTACCCATGGCTTCAGAGATACTTTGTATCCGGCATGATGATCGGTGCCGTTAAAGGTTGATATAGATGGCGTGGAAGGAATGGACGCATTTATTCCGCACATGTATATAAATAATTACTTCTAAAGGAGAGGTTTCTATGAAAGTGGGGGCACCAAAATGGATTTCGATTGCACTCTCGACGCTTATGATCGCGTCGACATTGGCCGCTTGTTCGTCAAACGGAGCGAATGAGTCAAGCAACGTGCAACCTTCAAGCAGCACGTCTGATACGGCAAGCGACAGCACGCCTAAAGAACATCGTACGTTGACTGTCGAAGTTTTCGACAGAGGCAAACCCGGGCAGCCGGATTTGAACGATAACTACTGGACCAAGTACATTAACGATAATTTCGGCAAGAAGTATAATGCTACAGTAAAGTTTATTACCGTCCCCAGGTCTCAAGAAGTAGATAAGTTGAATATTTTGATGGCATCCTCCGATGCGCCTGACGTTGTATTTACTTACGACACGGGAACCGTTTATAAATTTGTGCAGCAAGGCGGGTTGACGGATCTGGGTCCGATTCTCGATCAGCACGGATCCGACCTCGTCAATTATCTTGGCGACGAAATATTGAAGTACGGCAAATTTGACGGCACGCAATATGCGATACCGGGCAAAAGGACGTTCCTGGCAGGCTTTAATACCTTTATACGCAAAGACTGGCTGGATAAACTGAATCTTCCCGTCCCTACTACTGAGGAACAGTTCTATGACACGATGGTTGCGTTCAAGGAGAAGAACCCTGGCAACGTAAGCGGAGTTATTCCTTATGGATATAGCCTGAACTCTTCCAATCCGGGCGTCGGTTATGTGATGGAAGCCTTTAAACCGTCCAACCTCACGGAGCAACAATTCGCTACGCTTCAGCCGAATAGCGTGAGTGTTCCACCGTGGAATATGCCAGGGTATGACAAGTCGATCCAATTTATGAACAAGATGTTTAATGAGGGATTGATAAGCCCGAACTTCGCGACGGACAAGGATGGAAAACTATTGGACGCCGATATTTCCAACGGCAAAGTCGGCGCGTTCTACACCAACTGGGATGGTCCGTACAGAACGGCACCCGGCACCTACAACAATCTAAAAACAAACGTCCCGGGCGCAGAGCTTATTCCGATCGATCCGTGGCAGAACGATGCGGGTAAACATCCGAAGGTGGGTTATAGCCCGAATGGCATGTATATCTTTGTGCCTAAATTCAGCAAGAACGCCGATCTCGCTATCCAGTACCTCAATTGGATGGTTGACCCTCAGAATACGATCTTCCTCCAGAACGGTAAGGAAGGCGTAGACTATAACATGGTGAATGGGGTTCCGGTTCAGACGGGAACGACCACATCGGGCGAAAAGATGATGACGGTAGCCAACAACCTTGACTACGATATCCTCTCGAATGGTATTGAACTAGGGGACCCGCAGAAGAATGCGGCAGCCGTATCTGCAGGATATCCGGGTTATGAGAAAGACGTAGAGAATGCGCTAAAGGTATCGATGACAGACTATTATGCTCCCTACTACTACTCCATACCGAATGAAGCGGATTCAAAGTACCACGCGCAGCTCACGAATCTGTCGGCTCAAATGCTCGCCAAACTGATCTATGCCAAGCCGGCCGAGTTCGACGGCCTGTACAAATCATTGGTGAATCAATATATGGATCAAGGCGGTAAAGCCGTGCAGGACGAATTCATCAAAAATTACGAAACCCAGAACGGTCAATGATGAGTCGTTGATAGGAACGTTCGATCATACGCGGAAGGAGCGGCTTCGGATCATTACCGAAGTCGCTCCTTCTTTTGATGTTGCCTTTCGACCCAAACTAGGATAGATCAATTTTATATTCGTATTTATCATTGTTTTAGCCGGCAGCGTGTCTCTATAATTTTCAATAACCGCTCCATTCGAGCGCGATTGGAAGCGTTTGCAAATAAGGATTGCCCCATCTTGCCGATCAAAGGAGATGTTCATGATGCTAAGAATCGTAACCGTAGAGAACGGCGTCGTTCAGGGGTTGCCTGCGGCGGACTCGCGCATTACGAGCTTCAAAGGAATTCCGTTCGCCGCGCCTCCCGTCGGCGAGAACCGCTGGCGCGCGCCTCAGCCCGCGAAGGACTGGGAAGGCGTGCTCAAAGCGTACGAATTTTCGCCGATCCCTATGCAAGTGAGGCAAGAGTTAGACGATAATAATATCTATACCCGGGAATGGGCGGTGGAACCGGACATCGCGATGAGCGAGGACTGCCTTTACCTGAACGTATGGACGCCGGCCAAGCGAACGGACGAGAAGCTGCCGGTATATGTGTGGTATTTCGGCGGAGCCTTGCAGGTCGGACATCCGTCCGAGATGGAGTTCGACGGTGAACGCATCGCCAGGCGCGGCATCGTGGTCGTTACGATCAACTATCGACTGAACGCGTTCGGATTCTTATGCCATCCCGAGATTACGGCGGAGTCTCCCGAAGCGCCGGCTAACTTCGGCAACCTGGACCAACAGGCGGCGACGAGGTGGGTGAAGCGCAATATCGCCGCGTTCGGCGGCGATCCGGACAACATTACCATCGGCGGACAATCCGCCGGCGGAGGCAGCGTCATGAGCCAACTGACGTCGCCCCAGAACGAGGGACTCTTCAAGAGAGCGATCGTACAGAGCGGAATGTTCGAGAAGATCTATCCCGGATCGCCGATGCCCGGCTATCGCAAACCTCTGGAGGCGGCAGAGCAGGACGGCGTCAAGTTCTTCGAATATCTCGGCGTTAGCTCTCTTGCGGAAGCGAGAAGACTGGATGCGGATTATCTTCGCGACAAGGCGATGGCGTTCGGCCATTGGGGATTCTGGCATACGGTCGTCGATCATACGTTCAGCGTGGGCGACCCGTTGGAGCTGTTCCTGCAGAACAAGCGATGGATGGTGCCGGTTATGTTCGGCCATACCTCCTCCGAGTTTCTGAGCGTTCCGGTTTGCGACTCGGTGGAAGATTTCAAGAGAATGGCGGTAGAGCTGTTCGGCGATGATGCCGATACGTATCTGGAGCTATGCGGAGTCCAGTCGGGGAATATCGAAGAGATGAAGAAGAAAGCGGCGGCGAGCGGGATAGAGTTCGCGAATCGCATTATCGCGCAGGCGAATTCGGATACCGGCGCTAACGTTCCTCTCTATTATTATAACTTCGATGCTGAGATTCCGGGCTGGGATAACCCCGGCACGTTCCACTCGGTAGATCTATGGTTTTTCTTCGAGACGCTGGCTAAGTGCTGGAGGCCGTTCGTCGGCAAGCATTACGATCTTGCGCGCCAGATGTGCAATTACTGGGCGAACTTCATCCGTACGGGAGATCCGAACGGGGTCGATTCCACGGGAGAAGAGCTGCCTCGGTGGGACGTCATTACGTCCGAAGCGCCGTTCGGCATGCTGTTCCGGGATAAGTCGGAGTTTGCTAGAGAGCAGCCGAGCGAACTTATGAAGTTCCTCGTGCGGCAATACTTCAAGAATAGATGAGGATCCTATGAATGAAGCTTCAAGCGAGACGAGCGCAGTCCAGGCGGGCAAGGAACCGATCTGGACGCCTTCGTTTCGCCATCTGTTTATCATCAGCGCCTTGCTGAACTTCGGCCAATTCATGATGAGCTCGCTCATTCCGAAATTCGCCGAGCACTTGGGGGCATCCGCCGCGGTCATAGGGACCGTATCCGGCATGTTCGCCGTCACCGCGCTTGCGGCGAGGCCGTTCGTCGGTCCGTCGGCCGCATACTTTCGCAAGAACCGGCTTCTCGCGGCGGCTGCCGGCATCATTCTGTTGGCGTTCGTCTGCTACGGTATGGCCAGCAGCGTCTCTATGGTCATGGCGGGGAGACTGCTTCACGGCATCGGAATGGGTTTGCTGGCCCCGGTTAGTCTGGCCATGGCCGGGGATGTACTGCCGAGCCGGAAGCTTGCGACCGGTCTCGGCATTTTTTCCTTGGGACAAGCCGGAGCCACGGCGCTTGGGCCGACGATCGGCTTGGAACTGGTCCGAGCGTTCGGCTACCATGCGACGTTCTGGATCGGTTCCGTGCTCATGGGCATCGTTGTGGTGCTCGCATGGCGTCTGACATCCGACAAGCCTGCTCGAGGAGCGAGATTCCAACTCTCCTTGCATCAGATGGTGGCTTCCGAAGTCATCGTTCCGACCGTCATCCTCTTCTTCCTGGCGGGAGCCCATGCCTGCATACAGGCTTTTATTCTGATTTATGGCGGCGTTAACGGAGTCGACGAGATCGGCTTGTTCTTTACGAC
Source organism: Bacillota bacterium (assembly GCA_023460795.1). Taxonomy (GTDB): domain Bacteria; phylum Bacillota; class Bacilli; order Paenibacillales; family Paenibacillaceae; genus Cohnella. Next base: position 245,791 of record JAEWPC010000035.1, read on the forward strand.
TTACGCGATCTGCCTATTGATCACCAGGCCTCTGGTCGGCAAGATCGCCGATACTTACGGGATGGATAAAGTCATCCTTCCCGGAATTCTATTGTTCGCCGTATCCATGCTCGTGATCAGCTACTCCCGCACGCTCCCCATGTTTCTGGTCGCCGGAGCCATCTCGTCCTTCGGATACGGGATCTGTCTACCTTCCATACAGACGCTGAGCATTCGGCTCGTAACCTCATCTAGGAGAGCCGTAGCGAGCAATACGAATTATATCGGGATAGACGCCGGATATTTGATCGCCCCGGGGATCGCGGGACTGATCGTTAGTTACGTTCAGCGGCATGGCGGGGATGAACCGCTCTCGTACGCGGTCATGTATAGGCTGATGTCGCTTCCGATCGTCATCGCGTTTATCATTTACTTGGTGTATAAGAAGAAATTAGCCGGTAGTTTGAACGAACGAGGTTAACGCACCTTAATTGCCGATTTCCCTTGTCATGTGCACCTGTTCAACCGATGTCGTAAATCCTAGTTCGGTTAGCAGCGCAACTAGAGCCGTATTGGATTTGCGCAAGTTTACGGTCATCCGCTTGATCTGCAGCTCCAACGGGCGAAAGACGCGGCTTAATGCGGCGGCATAGATAGCCGTCTCGTCATGGCGGTCCGGCGCGGCTTCGCATTGGTATAGATAGATGGCGGTTAAACGGCCTTCTTCATCGAAGGCTCGTCTGTACAGCGCATATCCGACGATCTCGCCTCCAAGCTCGATGAGCAGGCTTTCTCCGTTTTTGATGCTCTGCCATTGGGTCTGCCAGGCGCTTAAGCGGCGATAGAAGGGCAAATGACGGATTTCCCCGGCTAAACCGGACCTGATGACATACTCCAATGGTTCCACCGGTTGCGGCAAGGCACCTTGAAGCGCTCCATCGTGCTGAAGATAGACCAGACGATCCGCAATGGAATAGCCGACGCTCTCGTAGAGCCGTATCGCTCTTTCGTTCTGGGTCAGCGCTTCCAACAACGCCGTATGTACGCAGAGCTCGGAATAGAGCGCTAGATTTCGTTCCATGAGCAATTTCCCGAACCCTTGCCCCCTATATTCCGGAACGATGCCGGTTCCGCCGTTCCATGCCGTTTGGCGGCCGCCGATCGAGCGATAACCGTTCACGACGAAGCCGACCGGCTGTCCGTCCGCGCATATCGCGAGGGACTCCTCCAATGAAATCCCCTCGTCCGCCGTACGAGTAACGAAGCTGTTCAATGGCATCCGCACATCGAGGTAATACCCTTCGAACCCGCGATCCCACAATTGCACGAGTTCATTTAAAGATAGCTCGCTAAGTCTCCGATAAGTAATCATCGATATTCATCCCGCCTCTTCGGTCGATTCTAGATCTCTGCACCATCGTAACAAGGAGTCTCCGAAGCGAAAAGAGAAGGCGATGAAGCCGAGCGTTCCCCTTTTCTACCAGGCGGTCCCCCCTTGAAGGAAACGCGCCTCCAGATGGGTGCCGGCAATCTTCTGCAGTCTTACGCCAACCGGCGCGCTCCCGGTGTGGAGCATAAATCCGTTGCCGGCGTAGATGCCGCAATGAGTAACGATCTGTTTGCTTTTATCGATTCCTTCGTACCTTTCCGGCTCCGGGCCGGTATAGTTCATGAAGAATAGAATATCGCCTTTCCTGGCTTGATTGAGCCTGTAAAATTTCCGGCTCCCGTATCGTTTAACGTATTCCCATTGCGACCGGCTGTCCCAAGCGTTGATCTCCATGCCCAATCCGCCGAGAAGGGCATAATGCACGAAGTCGCTGCAATCGAAGCTGGACGGCTCGTATCGCTCGCTGCCGTACACGTAGGGAGCGCCCATGAACAGCTTGCCGAACGCAATAAGCTTGTCCGGAAGGTTGTTCTTAACGGTCGGGTAGGCTTTCGCAAATACGCTTAGAGTTCTTAAGCCCGTGGTTACGCCTACGTCGCCGATCTCCAAATCCTTGATATGGCTGCCGTCCGGCAGCATCCCCGGCCGCGACGTTTGCTCGGCGGGAGACGGGGCGGTTTCGTTCCGCTGGCAGGCGGTCAACAGGAACAATGCCAATACAAACCCCGATATCGTCCTCTTCCAGCCTTTACTCGACCGGTTGTGCATAACGTTCTCTCCCCTGATGTCCAAAGTTCGTCATCGTAGGTTTTCCCATGTATGCAAGAAAAAACACTCCCGCCGGCCGGCGAAAGTGTCGTTAGGAATAGCTCTTTGCGATATTCATTCCTCTTCGAACGTTTCGCCCTTGCGGTAACGGATCGGAGAGACGCCGACGGTCTTCTTGAACGCGGTGCTGAAGTAGTGCTGGGAGTCGTAGCCGACGGCGTCGGCGATGTCCGCGATGCTTCGGCTCGTCGAATTCAGCAGCTGGACCGCCTTGGAGATGCGGATTTGCGTCAGCAGCGCGACGAACGACGTCTCCAGCTCCTGCTTGAACAAGCGGCTAAGATAGACGGAGGACACGCCGATCGTTCTGGCCGTGCTTTCCAGCGAAAGCTGCGGATCGTCGTAGTGATCGCGCAGATGCTGCCTTGCCCTTCTGACGAGCGGCGAGATCGAGGCTTCCTTGTAGACGCCTCCGCGAGCTCTGCGGAACGCCGGCGCCACGCCGTCCAGACCGTTCTCGACCGGTTCGACGTGGACAATGACCTGCAGCTTCAGATATCGGTTGACCGCTTTCTCGATTGCGGAGAACAAGGAGGTCTCCGTCGTACCCCAGACGATCAGACAGATGAAGCCGAGCGGGTCCCGGAATACGACGAGCGAATTCGGCGTCAGAAGCTCCTCGGCGATGTTCTCGATGGCGAACAGCATCAGCTGCCGCTCCCGTTCCGAGCGAACGGATTGTCCCAGGTCCACCTCGGGCCAGCGGATGATGCCGACCAGAGAAGGGGCTTCGTCCGGCAATTCGAGGAAACGAAGCTGCTCCAGCACTTCCTGCCGGCTCACCGAGGCTTCGATCCATTCATTGCAGAACCGTTCCCGGAGGAGCGGGATATTCTTGCGTATCTGGTTCGAGGCAAGCTGAAGATGTTTGGCTTGCGCCTTGGCTCGATCCAATTGCGACTTGATCCGGCGGATCACATCGGTCAGATCGGCCGGATTCGCGGGCTTGAGCAAGTATTCGTCGACTCCTAGCCGGACGGCCTTCTGCGCATAATTGAATTCGTCGTGACCCGAGACGATCACGATTCGGCAAGCGGGCAGTCGTTGCTTCACTTCCTGGATCAACGAGATTCCGTTCATGATCGGCATATTGAGATCGACGAGCATCAGGTGGACTTCATGCTTCAGGGCCAGCTCGAGCGCCTCTTCTCCGTCTTCCGCCTCCCCGGCGACTTCCATGCCGAAGGCTGCCCAATCGACGGCTTCCCGCAACCCTTCGCGGATCATCGGTTCATCGTCGGCGATAATGACTTTCCATAACGTTTCGGCCATCGGTTCGATTATTCCCCCTCTTCGTGAATCGGGAACTTTAACTTAACGGTCGTGCCGACGTTAGGCTCGCTATCGATGCTCATTCCGCAATCGGAGGCTCCGTAGGTGAGCTTCAGCCTAGCCTGTACGTTGGAGAGACCGTAACCCGATCCGGCGGCCTCGGCCGGCGCTTGCATCGGATGGTCCAGCCGCTCTCTCATCAGGGCCAAAGTCGTTGAGTCCATCCCTACGCCGTCGTCGGTCACGGACAGCTCGATCATATCGTCTCGGCGAACGCCCCGAACCGTAATCGTGCCCGGTCCTCTGCGTTCCTTAATACCGTGATAGATCGCGTTCTCGACGATCGGCTGCAGGATGACTTTCAGAGAGGACAGGTGCGCGATATCGGGATCGAGATCGAGCGAATATTTCAGCTTGTCCCGATAGCGCAGCTTCTGAATTTGCAGGTAGCTGCGGACATGATCGAACTCCTCCGCCAGCGGAATAAATTCGTTGCCCTTGCTGAGCCCGATCCGGTACAGCTTCGACAGCGCCCCGACCATCTCCGAGACGTCCTGAGCCCCTTGCTTGCGGGCCATCCAATCGATCGTGTTAAGCGTGTTGTACAGAAAATGAGGCTTAATCTGCGCCTGAAGGATGCGAAGCTCGGCTTCGCGCTTCTGCCTCTCCTGTTTCTCGGTTAGTTGCAGCAGGTCGCCGATCTTCGTCAGCATGCTGTTATAGCTGCGGCCCAGCATCCCGACTTCGTCCATCGTATCGCCCCAATAACGCGTCTTCAGATCGCCGGACTCGGCCCGGTGCATGAACGCCATCAGGCGATGAATCGGCCGCGATATGCCGTGCGAGAGCGCGAAGGACGCGGTAATCCCGAGCAAGCAGACGACGAATACGAACGTGCCCACGTACAGGCGGATCTGGCGAACCTCGGGCGCGGCTTCCTCCGTGGAGAACACGCCGATCGTCGACCAATTCGTAAAGGATGATTTGCGGAAAATGAACTGCAGCTTGCGGTCGTTGATCGTCTCGACGAATTGCCCGGAAGGCTGTCCTTTAAGCCACATGAGCGGAATCTTCTGGAAGCCGAGCTGCTTGGGCACGTAGATGGGCTCGCCTTTCTCGTCCATGACCATGAGGAGCCCGGTCTTCCCAAGCCGCACGTCCTGAGCGGTCTCCACGATCACTCTGAGCTTAAGGTCGATCAGCACGACGCCCATCACCTTCTGCGAGTCGGGATCGAGAATGGCGCGGACGGCGGAGACGACCTCGGTGTCCTTGTAATTGGCGTGCGTCGTCACGTTGCGTCCGTAAGGGTGCCCGATTACCTTGAATATGCCTTTGCCGGCGACCGCTTCCTGATACCAGGTTTCGAGCGTCAGGTCCTTCGAGGCGGAGCGGGAATACATGTCGTTGCTGAGATAATCGCCCTTCGCGTTGACGACCATGATGCCGGCGATTTCCGTCTGCAGCGTCGGGAAGCCGCGCATGAACTCCAGCGCTTCCTCGCGGGTCGCCTGATCGGGCATATCCTGATACAGAAATTCGCGGATTTCCGGATTGTACGAGATCAGATAGGTCGTGTTCTGCACGTTGCCGACGTAAAACTCGAGAGACCGGTTCACTTTCGAGATGAGCTGGAGCGTGTTCTCGTTCATTTGCTTCTCGATAATCCGATTGACGACGAAGTCGGTTAATAGGCCTAAGATTAGGGAGGGGAGAATCGTTATGAGAAGGAAGTGAACGAGCAGCTTGTAGCGTATGGGCAAGTTCCTCGGCAGCAAGCGTCGAAAGAACGAGTGTTTAGGTTTAATATCCACCGTTTGCATTCCCCGAGCCTCCCCCAAGCCGCCTTATTTGGCGTAATAGTTGTCCACGTTATCCTTCGTTACGATCGTAATGCCGGTATCGATGAACGGAGGAAGAGGATGCGCGCCGTTCATGTCCTCGCTGTTCGGCTGGACCAAATCGTGGTTCTGATGGAACAGCTCGATTAAAGACCAATAGCCCATATTCCACGTGCCTTGAGCCAAAGTCGCGTTAATCGTTCCGTCCTTCACCATATCGAGCGTGCCTTTGTCGGTGTCGAAGCCGATGACGACTTTTTGGCCGGTCAAGCCCCTCTCTTGCAATGTCTGTCCGATACCGACGCCGCCGTTCGCTTGAGTAGCGAAGAAACCGTCGATATCCGGATGCCTATCCAGCAGCGTCTTGGCCGCTTGCGCGGAGCCTGGAACGCTGCCTTTGCCGTCGGCGATCTCGATGACTCGTATGCCCGGGAACTCCTGCTGGATCGTCTCCACGAACCCTTTGGTCCGTTCTTGATGGTTCAATTGCGTGGGCTGCGTTAATACCGCGGCTTCGCCTTGACCCGACAGCAGCCGGCCCAGCTCCCGCGCGGCCGTCGCGCCCGCGCTATAATTGTCCGTGCCGAGGAAGGAGGACGCGCGGCTGTCCGGGGCGCCGGAATCGAACAGCACGATCGGGATGCCCGCGTTCACCGCTTTGTCGATCGTCGCGTTAAGCGCTTCCGGATTGATCGCCGTAACGGCGATACCGGCAGGGTTCCTGGCGATAACTTGCTCCAGCACCGTAATCTCCTCGTTAGCGTCGTACTGGCTCGCGCCGCGGAACTCGATGGAGACGTTAAGCACCTGCGCCGCATCCTCGAACCCTTTCATAATGCTTCGCCAATAATCTAAATCCGATTGGAACGTGACGAGCACGTATTTCTCCTCGATGTCGCCCATCAGTCCGATCGGATTCTCGTTCCAATCGTTCTGCTTGTCGTCGCGAATGCCGTAGTACCAGAAGAATAGCAGGAACAAACCTGTCACGAGACCATATACGATCAGCAATAGCGGTTTTTTCACTGCGAGCCGGCCTCCTTGAACGGGCGGTATCTAGCATTCCATTCCATCATAGAAGGGTTGCCATCCGCCGTCTTTTTAAAATTCCAACATTATTTTCACTATTTTAACTTCATCTCTCTGAAAATACGATCTAGGTTTATTTTTTGAAAAAAGTTGTCAATTTCGTCTAAATACCTCCCCGCGAGCTCCGTGTTAGATTGGGTTCTGTAAAATCCGTCGAAAGACGAAAGGGGAGTCCGAACAATGAAGAAGTTTTCGGTTATCGCACTCATTATCGCATTGGTGTTCGTCATCGCCGCTTGCGGCAAAAACAACGACAAAGGCAGTTCCGGAGAAAGCAGCAGCGGTACGAGCAAAGGAACGATCGGCATCGCGATGCCGACCAAATCGTCCGAACGCTGGGTGAAAGACGGCGACAACATGGTGAAGGAATTCCAGAAGCTAGGTTATAAGACGGACCTCCAATACGGGGAAGACGTCATCGAGAATCAAGTATCCCAGATCGAGAACATGATCACGAAGGGCGTTAAGCTGCTCGTCGTCGCGGCCATCGACGGCGAATCGTTGACGGACGTGCTGCAGAAGGCGGCCGACGCCAGCATTCCGGTTATCGCTTACGACCGACTGATCAAGAAGACGGAACACGTCAGCTACTACGCGACGTTCGATAACTTCAAGGTCGGCGTGCTGCAAGCGTCCTACATCGAAGATAAGCTTGGCCTGAAGGACGGCAAAGGTCCGTTCAACATCGAATTGTTCGCCGGATCGCCGGACGACAACAACGCGTACTTCTTCTTCGACGGCGCGATGAGCGTGCTTAAGCCTTACATCGACAGCGGCAAGCTCGTCGTGAAGAGCGGCCAGACGAAATTCGACCAAGCGGCGACGCTTCGTTGGGACGGCGGCGTAGCCCAATCCCGCATGGATAACCTGCTTTCCGCCAACTACGCGGACGCGAACGTGGACGCGGTGCTGTCTCCGTACGACGGCATCACGATCGGGATCTTGTCCTCGCTTAAAGGCGTAGGCTACGGTTCGGCCGACAAGCCGCTGCCCGTTACTTCCGGCCAAGACGCGGAGCTGGCTTCCGTGAAATCGATTCTTGCCGGCGAGCAGACCTCGACGATCTTCAAGGATACTCGCGAGCTCGCGAAAGTCGCCGTAAAGATGGCCGACGCCGTGCTCACGGGCGGCAAGCCGGAGATCAACGACGAGAAGACGTACGATAACGGCGTGAAGGTCGTTCCTTCCTACTTGCTCGTGCCGATTTCGGTAGACAAGGCGAACTACAAAGAAGTATTGGTCGACAGCGGCTACTACACGGAAGATCAACTGAAATAAAGCTGACAAGCAGGCAGGGAAGAAATCGAAATGATTTAGCGATGGCCGTCTCTCCGGCCGTTGCTAAATCATTTCTACTTTAATCGAAGGCCGGGTGAACCTATGACGGGCTATATCTTGGAGATGCGCGGGATGACCAAGACATTCCCCGGCGTCAAAGCGCTTGAGGATGTCCAACTGAAGGTGAAGGAAGGAGAAATCCACGCTCTATGCGGGGAGAACGGGGCCGGCAAGTCGACGCTGATGAAGGTGCTGAGCGGCGTATACCCGCACGGATCGTACGATGGGAATATTCTGTTCAAGGGGAGCCTTTGCAGGTTCAAGGATATTAAGCAAAGCGAAGAGCTGGGGATCGTCATCATCCACCAGGAGCTGGCGCTCATCCCTTATCTCTCGATCGCCGAGAATATCTTCCTCGGCAACGAACAGAAGAAGAGAGGCATGATCGATTGGAACGAGACGAGCGTGCGCACGAAGGAGCTGCTGCGTACGGTCGGGCTAAGCGAGAACCCGAACACGCTTATCGCGAACTTGGGCGTCGGCAAGCAGCAGCTCGTGGAAATCGCGAAGGCGCTGTCCAAGCAAGTGAAGCTGCTCATTCTGGACGAGCCGACGGCGGCCCTGAACGAAGAGGACAGCGAGAACCTGCTTAAGCTCATTTTGCGGTTGAAGGAACAAGGCATCGCCTCCATCATCATCTCCCACAAGCTGAACGAGATCGCCAAAGTGGCGGATACCATCACGATTCTGCGAGACGGCAGAACGATAGAGACGCTGGATATGCGCCAAGACGAAGTGACGGAGGACCGAATCATCAAAGGGATGGTCGGCCGGGATTTGACGAATCGGTATCCCGAGAGGACGCCGAACATCGGCGAGACGATCTTCGAAGTGTCGGGTTGGAGCGCGTACCATCCGCAGCAGGAACGCAAAGTGCTCGACGACGTGAATTTCCATATTCGCAGAGGAGAAATCGTCGGCATCGCCGGCTTGATGGGATCGGGGCGTACGGAGCTGGCCATGAGCATTTTCGGTCGTTCTTATGGACGCCACATTAGCGGGACAATCAAGAAGGATGGCCGGGAGCTGCATCTGAAGGACATCAGCGACGCGATCGAGCAAGGCATCGCCTATGTCACGGAAGACCGCAAGCAGTACGGACTGATCCTGATCGACGATATCAAACGGAACATATCGCTCACGAACCTGCCGAAGATTTCGCGCCGCTCGGTCGTTAACGAGAACGAGGAAGTCGTCGTGGCCGAATCGTTTCGTAAGCAGATGAACATCAAGACGCCGAGCGTGCTGCAGAAGACGGGCAATCTGAGCGGCGGCAACCAGCAGAAGGTCGTGCTGAGCAAATGGATTTTCTCCGAACCCGACATCCTCATCCTCGACGAACCGACCCGAGGCATCGACGTCGGGGCCAAATACGAGATCTACGCGATCATCAACCAGCTGGCTTCTTCGGGCAAAGGCGTGCTGATGATCTCGTCCGAGCTGCCCGAAATTCTCGGGATGTGCGACCGAATTTACATCATGAGCGAGGGACGCATCACCGGCGAGGTTAACCGGGCGGACGCCACGCAAGAGTTGCTTATGAAATACATGACGAAGAGCAGGGGGGAATAGCGGGTGGAAGTCATGAAGAACGTATTCAAGAACAACGTGCGCCAGTACGGCATGATCTTGGCGCTGATCCTTATTACGGTTCTATTCCAAGTGCTGTCGGACGGCATTCTGCTGAAGCCGCTGAACGTAACGAATATTATCCAGCAGTACAGCTTCATCTTGGTGCTCGCCATCGGGATGGTATTGGTGATCATAACCGGTCATATCGATCTGTCGGTCGGTTCGGTCGCCGCGTTCGTCGGTGCCGTAGCGGCCATCATGATGGTCAATCACGATATGCCTTATTGGGCCGCCATTATATTATCTCTGTTGATCGGCGCATTGGTCGGCGCATGGCAAGGGTTCTGGGTCGCGTATATGCGGATTCCGTCGTTCATCGTCACGCTGGCCGGCATGCTTCTGTTCCGGGGGTTGACGATGATCGTCCTCAACGGGCAGTCGATCGCCCCGTTTCCGAAGGAGTTCCAGAAGATGAGCACGGGGTTTCTGCCTGATGTAGGCGGCGGTTCTTCGATCCATATGCTGACGATTATCGTAGGCGTATTCCTCTCTCTCGTAACGGTATGGCAAGAGTTCAGAGACCGCCGCGCGCAGCGCAAATACGACTTCGAGGTGCTCCCGTTCCCGTGGTTTATCGCCAAGCTGGTCGGGATCGTCGCCGTCATTAACGTCTTTACGTATGTACTGGCTAAGTACAAGGGCATTCCGTACATCCTGATTATTCTGTTCCTGCTCGTTATCGCTTACACGTTCGTCATGAGGAGGACGGTGATGGGTCGCCATACTTACGCGTTGGGCGGCAACGAGAAAGCGGCGAAGCTGTCCGGCGTCAAGACGAAGAGGGTGACGTTCTGGGTGTTCGTCAACATGGGGGCGCTCGCGGCATTGTCCGGCTTGATCTACGCCGCGCGCCTGAACGCGGCGACGCCGAAAGCGGGCGTCAACTTCGAGCTCGACGCGATCGCGGCGTGCTTCATCGGCGGAGCGTCCGCCTCCGGCGGGATCGGAACCGTAATGGGGGCGATCATCGGAGGCCTCGTCATGGGCGTCATGAACAACGGGATGTCGCTAATCGGCCTCGGCATCGATTGGCAGCAAGGCATTAAAGGTCTTGTCTTGCTGTTTGCCGTTGGCTTCGATATATACAACAAGAACAAGTCGGCATCCTAATTCTTCATACTTTTGTAAGGGTCGTCCTTCAGGGGGCGGCCCTTATTTTTTATATCGTTAGCAGGCGAACCACCTTAAAAACCGGGTTCCAATCTTAAGAATAGGGTGGTTCAACCCCCAATCCTCCTGAATTATGATGAGATCAACGACGATAGAGCTCATTCGGCAGGGGGAGAGATTTTGTGATTACGCATTTGCGAAAGGCAGGTTACTCCGTAGGCAACCAGTTGTTCTTCTTATTTCTGGCCAGCATCGTTTGTTTCGTCCTGATTACCGGGTACGGCTCTTATTATTCTTCTCAGAAAATATTGAAAGAGAAGCTGACGAGCGCTTCGGAGCAGACGATTAGGCAGGCCGGGGAAAAGCTGGACCTCCTCTATAGCCAATACGACGAGAAGACGGAACAGCTCGCGATCAACAATTTATTCCTTAAAGATATTCGAGACTATTTAAGCCCGGATTTGCCGGCCGCGGACAAAGCGTTAGCCAAAGTGAAAATTCAAACGAGGCTTGACGAAGCCGTCGCCTTGGACGGCGAGCTTGTATCGGTTCAACTGTACGATGCTGAAGGTCGTTGGTTATTCGCGGGCAGACATTCCGCCAATGCGAAGGAAATAGGGGAAGAAGGATGGTTTGCCGAAATCCAAGCCAATAACGGACAAGCGTTGTGGTTGAAGTCGCTGCCCATCGGTTACTCCGAGAAGGGGGAAGAACCCGCGGTCGCGATGGCGAGATCGATCGGCAACCAAGGCGCGAACGAATTTCTGGGGAGTTTGCTGTTCGAGGTCAAGCTTAGCCTGATCGGCGAGGAATTGAACGCGGTGCGGATCGGAGACGGCGGCGTCAAAATGGTCATCGACGAGCAAGACGGCCTGATCTACGGAAGCGCGGGCAACGCGAGCGAAGATGCCCCGGCAATGATGAAGGCGATCGCGGAGGGCAAGGCGGACGCTTCGGAAGGATCGGGAATCGCCTACGTGAAGGACCAAGCGGGCGTAACGAACGCGCTGGTATTCTCGCGATCGGACAATAACGGCTGGTACACGGCGGCTTACGCCCCTCTCGGCCAGTTTCTGCGAGAAACGAGATCCATATGGAACAACACGTTAATCATCGCGGGTCTGTCCATCCTGTTGGCGACGGGAATGGGTTGGTGGACGGCGCGGCGGTTCGGCAAGCCGTTAATCCGACTGCGTGAACTGATGAAGGCGGGAGAGAACGGCAATCTTCAAGTTCGCATGGAGGCCAATAGAAAAGACGAGATCGGCCAGCTTGCGGAAAGCTTTAACGGGATGATGTCTCAGATTACCCTGCTCGTCCGGAATACGGCGGATTCGGCCGAACAAGTGCTGGCTACTTCGCAGGAACTTCACCGCGTATCCCAATCGACGGCGGCCTCCGCTTCGCAAATGACCCAAGCGAACCGGGAAATCGCGGCCGGTTCCGCCGAATTGTCCGCAGAGACGGACAAGGTCAGCGGAATGGCTGTCGATACGACGCGTCAAATGGGCATGGTCGTCGAGACGAGCGCGCAGATGGAGCAATCGGCCGGCGAGCTTAGGCAGGCGGGTTGTCAAGGTCAGCGCCTCATGGAGCAATTGCGAGGGCAAACGACGGATGTGGAAGACAAGACGAAACGGTTAGTGAGACGGGTCGAGCTGCTTCGGGAAGGCAACGTAGCGATCTCGAAAATCATGGATAAGCTGCACGAGATCGTGAAGCGCACGAACATTCTGGCTTTGAACGCATCGATCGAGGCTCATCGCTCGGGCGTCGCGGGGAAAGGCTTCATGGTGGTGGCCGAAGAAATCCGAAGGCTTGCGGAACAATCCAAGTCGACGATAGAGGACGTGGAAGACATTACGACGAACATTCTGCAAGAAATCGACGGCACGGCGGCTCTAATGGAGGAGATGCATCCGATCCTGACGAAGCAGTCCGATCTGGTCGTAAGCACGGACGATATCTTCCAAACAGTGCAGGAAAGGCAAATAGGTTTCCTCGAGCATCTATCCGTTATGTCGGAAGTGTTGCGAACGCTCGAAGAGTCGCAGACGCATTTGACGGCTGCCATGGAGAACGTAAGCGCGGTATCTCAGCAATCTTACGCGACTTCGTTGGAAGTGGCCGCGCAAGGCGACATACAGTTAGAAATAAGCGAGCGTCTTTTGGCACTGTCAGGTCAAATGGCGAAGCTGTCGAACGGGCTTCAACGGAATTTGGCCCAGTTCAAGCTTTAAACCGCGGACGATGCGGTTTTTTACTTGCCCGAATCGGATTTCTATTGACGGTTCAGATGGGCAAAGTTAAGATGAAATTAATTGCGCAAATATTTTCCTAAACGGAGTTGAGTGAGATGGCGATAAAAACGATTGAACTGCCGAGATTGCAAGACGAGCTTTGGTGGGGCGGAGCCGTTCACGACGGGATACGCATGCCCTATGGCCGGAGCGATATCAAACTCGACTTATCGAACATTCTGGAAAACTCCGGGGCGCCCGTGCTCGTCTCCAACCGAGGCAGGTATATTTGGAACGACAGGCCTTTCGAGTTCGAGATCGAAGCGGGTCGCATTACGATCCGCAGCGAGGGAGAAGTAACCGTCGGCGCAGGCGACGCCGCTACGCTGGCCGAGGCGTTCAGCAAAGCCTCCCAAGCGCATTTCCCTCCGCAAGGCAGCGCTCCCGACCTGCTGTCGATTACCGCTCCGCAGTATTGCACGTGGATGGAAATGCACTACGAGCCGACGCAGGACAAAACGATCGCGTACGCGAAGGAAATTATGCGCCGCGGCTTCCCTCCGGGCGTGCTCATTATCGACGACAACTGGATGGAGGACTACGGAACTTGGAGCTTCCACCCGGGCCGTTTTCCCGATCCAAGACGGATGATGGACGAACTCCACGAACTCGGCTTCAAGGTCATGCTTTGGGTATGCCCTTACGTCAGTCCGGACAGCCGCACGGGAAGGATGCTCGAGAAACAAGGCTACTTGGTGCAGGACGACAAAGGAAAGACGGCCCTTAGAAGATGGTGGAACGGATATAGCGCGGTGCTCGATTACACGCATGTCGAAGCGTGGACCTGGTTTAAGAGCACGTTGGACGACTTGGTGGAGCGATTCGGCGTAGACGGGTTCAAGTTCGACGCCGGCGATCCGACCGGAGACAAGAACAGCGAGTGGGTAACGGGTCATCGTTGGCGAGGCGCGGACGTTCCGAACGAAGACTGCGAAGCCTACAGCCGGTTAGGACTCCATTACCCCCTAAGCGAATTCCGCGCCAGTTGGAAAATGGGCGGGGCTCCGCTGATGCAAAGATTGCGGGATAAGCCCCATAGCTGGGGTAAGGACGGCCTTCTGTCGCTGATTCCGAACTCGCTCGCGCAGGGCTTGATCGGTTTCTCCTTCCATTGTCCGGACATGGTCGGGGGCGGGTCGGACGGCGATCTGGGGTCCGCGTTCGACCCGGAATTGTTCGTTCGCTACGCCCAATGCGCGGCTTTATTCCCGATGATGCAATTTTCGATGGCTCCATGGAAGGTGTTGGACGATCGCCTGATGGGCTATTGTTTGGAGGCGGCCACGCTAAGACTGCGTCTGGGCTCGGAGTTGACGGCGCTGGCTAACGAAGCGGCCCGCGAAGGCACGCCGATCATGAGGGCGATGGAATTTGTGTTCCCGGGCCAAGGCTACGAGCTCGTGGAGGATCAGTTCATGGTCGGAGACGAGATCCTTGTCGCCCCGGTGCTGGAAAAAGGGGCCGAGAGCCGAGAAGTACGTTTCCCGAAAGGGACGTGGAACGGAGACGACGGCAGCAGGGTCCAAGGGCCATGTACGGCGACGGTTCAAGCGCCGCTCTCGCGCCTTCCTTGGTACCGTCTGGAGGCAGGAAACGTTTGACTCCTTTTCCCGGGCTTATTAAGATGATAGGGTAGGTACCGGACGGGAGGAGAATGGCCATCAAGCTCAAGGAAATCGCCGAAAAGGCTAACGTATCGATCAGCACCGTGTCCCGCATCATCAATAACCAAGGAAATTTCAGCGAGGATACGAGACGCAAGGTGCTGGAGCTGGCGAACGAATACTTGAGGCCGGGAATCGCTCCGTTCCGGCTTTCGGGAATCGCCTATAGCATCGCCGTATTCGTGCCGGACGCGAACGATTTTTTCGATAACGATCCGGCTTCGTCGACGGATTTGAACGATCTGAAAGAGCAGTTCGAATCGCAAGGGCATCAATTCCATTTGGCTGCCCGCACGGCGGATTTTCATTCGTCTTCGTCCGCTTATCGGCTTCTTGGGGAGAAGAAGTTCGACGCGGCGGTCGTGTTCGATCCGTTCATCGAAGACAAGCTGGTGGAGGAACTTATCCAACGCGGAATCCCCTACGTGGTGACGAACGGCAGAAGCTTCGAGACGTCTCACAACTTTATCGATTACGATAATCGCAAAGGGGCCGCCGAAGTTATCGATTATCTGTACGAGCTCGGGCATCGCAGGATCGGACTCATTGCCGGCCCTAGCCGGCATTTGGTGAACGAGAATCGTTTGCGAGGATGCCGGGACGCCTTTCTCGAGCGGGGGCTCGAATGGGACGACACGAAAGTGTTCTCGGGCGCCTTCGACCCGGCTCACGGTTACCAAGCGGCCAAGCGGCTCATGTCGGAGCATCCGGATACGACGGCGATTTTCGCGTTCAACGATATGATCGCTTTCGGAGCGATGAAGGGGTTGGCGGAGATGAAGCTCAAAGTCCCGAAGGACGTCTCTCTCGTCGGCTTCGACGACTTGAAGCTGTCCGAGTTCATGATGCCGCCGCTGACGACGGTAAGAAGATTCAAATACGATATCAGCCCGTTGATCGTCAAGATGCTTACGGAGCTTATCGCCAACAAGTACATTTCGGAAGTGAATATCAGCTTGAAGACGGAACTGATCGAACGGGAATCGTGCGGCAAAGTTTCGGTTAAGGGCTAAGGAAACGAGGGACCATCCCGAAGGGGGGGGTTCTTTTTTTAGCTAGTATCAAATGCACCGAATGCTGTTAATCGACTAGAATATCAACTTTATTCCACTTTACCTGCATGAAATACAGTTCGTAGTCGCTATTAGCGCCGAAATCCTCAATATTCCCTTGCTTAACTGTAATTCGTGCAGTCGAGTTATTCGAGTGGCGACGGATTCGCCGAAATAACTGCGTTCCGTGCAGTTTACAGTCATCGAACGCGAAATGGCGGTGCAAGGAAAGTCCTCCTGCAGCCGCCATTTTTACGAATTGCTCATAAAACCTTGATCCCGAATCCCCTGCCCAGCTTTCGTCCGGCCATCAGATGGGCTTTGGCGTTCCGTTGCAGCGAAGTCCCCTCCTCGTAGCTTTCCGGATCGTCCGCAACGCGGAGAAAGATACGCTGCTCGGCCTCTCTAGCTTTCGCGTCTACATCGTATATCCGAAAATGCCGCTGAAACCGCAGGATGTTGGAGTCCGTGGGCAGCATATCGGCCAATGCCGGATCAAGCAGCCAGGAATGGCACATAAAGACGGGCGAGATCCCGCGGAAAAAAGCGGCTGCCCGCGCGAAGGACTCTTCGACTGCAATCGGATCGAGAGGTTGGCCTTCCGGGATGTGCACGTTCAATACAATTTGATGGCGAAACACCGTCCGGCCGTCGATGCGCACCTCGCGGTCGATGGGATATGGCTGAAACTGCAGACGCCCCAGCCGGAACAAGCGAAGCTGAACATGCTCTTGCAGCCAATTGTATTCCTCGATGCCGTATTCGCCGTAATCGCGCGCGCAGCCCATGCACCATATCCGAAGATCGGAGAACGTGTCGAAATAGACGTCGTCTCCGATTCCGCGAAGTAGGTACTCCTCGTGCGCGTCCGCGGCGAAACGGGCGAACAAGTATAACAGCAATTTCCGATATCCCGGAATCCGAATAACGTTATTGAAGAAGGAGAATCGGTCGTTCAGAAACGAGCGTTTATAGTTAGCGTACGTCCTCTCCTCCATCGACCGATAGGTCCCGATCGCTTCCATGGCCTCGGAAGGAAGCCGAATTTCTTCGCATAGCCTACTTAAATCCAATTCCTAAGCCCCCTGTCTTACTCTCCCCTCGTCGTCATGGAGCGGAACGCCTTCATATCGACGACTTCTCCCCCGCGAAGACGCGATTGTTCGGCCGCGAACGCCATCAGGTGGCTTTCTAAAGCCGAATCGGCGGAGGTGAGCTGGTTAGCGAAATTTCGCTCGCGCATGTCGGACAGAAATTGCCTCATGATTCCGTCGTCCCCGCCTTGATGGCCGCTTTCCTCCGTCCCCGCTTGAATAACGGTCCGGACGCCGCCGGAAAACTCGAACAAATCGATTTCGCCTTTTAGAAGATCTCCTCGAATCTCGCCCTTCGTTCCCATGATTTGAACGATTCGGTTAATGTCGCGGGTGTGACCGCACATGCTGAACATGACGGTCGCTCCGTTCTCGAATTCCATGTTCACGACTTGATGGTCGACGACGTTGTTGTCCGAACGATAGACGCACTTCCCGTAAGGGCCCGTCTGGATGGCCTTCATTCGGTTGTCCAAGGTTGGCGGATCGGCGATCAGCCTAGCGAACGGATTTCGTTCGAGATCCTGCAGGTAATACCGCGTAGAGGAATACGGGCAAGACGCTTCCGCCGGGCAACCGTCCGTACAGCGCTCGGTCGCGCCGGCAGGAGCGTTCTCAGGCCGGAAATGGCTAAGGGAGCCGAACGAGCTGATTCTCGTGCACTCGGAATCGACCAGCCATCGGATAAGGTCCATGTCGTGGCAGGATTTCGCCAAGATCATCGGGCTGGACAGATCGGAATTTCTCCAATGGCCTCTTACGAAGCTGTGCGCGTAATGGAGGTAACCGACGTTCTCGTTGTGCTGGACCGAGACGACGTCGCCGATGCGGCCGGACGAGATCAATTGCTTCAGTTGCCGCCAGAACGGCGTATAACGCGATACGTGACATATCGAAAGCATGAGTCCCCGATTGCGGGCTTCTTCCGTCATAAGAGAGCATTCGAGCGGATTGGCCGACATCGGTTTTTCCAATAGGACGTGATACCCTTTGCGCAGCGCCTGCATCGTAGGCTCGAAATGCATGCGGTCCTGCGTGCAGATCAGCAACGCGTCGCAAAGCTTGGGTTGATCGAGCAAATGCTCCCACGTAACGAACGTCTGGCTTTCGTTTAATTGAAACGCTTTGGCAAAGTCGGCTCTTCGTCTGGAGTCCGGTTCGGCGACGGCTACGACCTCGGCTTCGTGCGGGTGGTTGAGCACATAAGGCATGTAGCTTAGGAATCCGCGCGCGCCCGCGCCGATGACGGCTATTTTCACCTTTTTCATATGAGTTCTCCTATCTAAGTCAAAAATTTGCGCAAATATCTCTGGCAACTTTATTATGCATCGTCCCCGACCCTAAGAAAATACGTTCTTAAAAATGGGGCAACAATCTTTAAATTTCGGCATTTATTTGGATTTGTCGGGTAGATATGATGAATCTATCAAAAGTACTCTTGATGCACCGGTCGGAAAAATTTGCGCAAATTTTCCGAACCAATCATTCGATGAACGAATCTTGAGGGGGACACGAAGATGGGGCGTACAAGCAAAAAATCCGCCTATTTGTTAGGCACGGTTCTCGCATTATCTACGGTCTTGGCGGCATGCGGCAATAACAACGACGACGCAAAGAACGGCGGCAACGCCAGCGAGCCGGCTTCCAGCACGAAAGCCAGCGAGCAAGCGAACGAACCGGCGAAGGACGTCACGATCAGCTATACGATCTGGGATAAAATCCAGCAACCGGCCATGGAGGCGATCGCCAAGGAATTCACGGCGGAGCATCCGAACATCAAAGTAAAAGTAGAAGTCATCCCATGGGGCGACTATTGGACGAAAATGTCCGCCGCGGCTCCGGCCGGCACGCTGCCGGACGTGTTCTGGATGCACGGCGGCCAGTTCATCAAATACGCGACGGGCGGTTTCCTCGAGCCGATCACGAAAATGGTGGATGCGGGTCAAATCGATCTGAACAACTACGCGGCGAATCTTGGTTCGATCTATACGCTCGACGGTCAGAACTACGCCGTGCCGAAGGATTTCGACACGATCGGACTGGCGTACAACAAAGAGCTGTTCGACCAAGCCGGCATTCCTTACCCGGACGACACTTGGGACTACAATAAGCTGGCCGAAGTCGCGAAGAAGCTGACCCAGCCAAACATAGGCATTTACGGCTTCGCGGCCAAGATGGATACCCAAGTCGGCTACTGGAACGACATGCTGGCGAACGGCGGATACATCCTTAACGACGACATGACCAAGTCGGGCTACGACGATCCGGCTTCCATCGAAGCGCTGAAGTTCCGATACCAAATGGTGCAGGACGGGTCGTCTCCGACGCACCAACAGCTGACGGACACGGACTCCACGGAAATGTTCAAGTCCGGCAAACTCGCGATGATCTTCGAAGGCTCTTGGCGCAACGCGGATATCTACGGCAGCGAGATCATCAAGGGCAAATGGAACTGGTCTCCGTTGCCTAAAGGCAAAGTGAAGCGCGGCAACATCATCAACGGTCTGGGCAACGTGATGTCGGCCAAAGGCAAGCACAAAGACGAAGCCGGCTTGTTCCTTCAGTTCCTGGGCTCCAAGCGCGCGGCCGAGATCACGGCGGAGATGGGTGCGGCAATCCCGGCGTTCAACGGCACGCAAGACGCATGGGTGAAATCCAAAACCGATCTCAACCTGCAAGTGTTCATTGATCAAGTGAAGGACGCCGTACCTTATCCTAGCGGTTCCAAATCGTACCCGGTTTGGTTCGCGAAAGAGTCGGAAATCATGTCCCAAGCTTGGGGCGGCGCGATCTCCATCGAAGAAGGCGCGAAGAAAGTCGCCGACATGATGAACCAAGCGATCGAAGACGCGAAATAAAGAAACGAATAGCGAGAGAATCGAGGGCATTCCGCGCTAGCGGAGTGCCTTCGACAAAAGAAAGAGGTGGCCGCGGTGACATCTAGAAGCAGATACGTTTGGGCGTATGCCATGATCGCTCCGACATTGATCGGAACGCTGGTATTCTGGTTCTGGCCGGCGATATATTCGATCTATCTCGGGTTCCTGAAATCCGAGAACTTCGGGCTCGTAAACCATTGGGTCGGGCTGCGGAACTATGAGAAATTATGGGGCGACGAAGAGTTCTGGCAAAACCTTCGCAACACGCTGTTCTACGTGGCGTTGTTCGTGCCGGCGACAATCGTTCTGTCCACGTTCTTCGCCGTACTGCTGAACTCGAAGATCAAGGGGCAATCCGCCTATCGCGTCATCTTCTTCCTGCCGCAGGTTACGATGCCGGCAGCGGCGGCCATGGTATGGGTCGTGCTGTTCGCGCAGGATTACGGGATCTTGAATTACGTGCTGGGGACGCACGTCTCGTGGCTATCGGATCCGCGATTCGCGATGTATTCCGTCGTCCTGGTCGGCGTGTGGGCAGCGATCGGCTTCAACATGCTGCTTATCCTGGCAGGCCTGCAAGGCATTCCGCGCACGTTGTACGAGGCGGGCGAGATCGACGGGGCGGTCCGGTTCGCCAAGTTCCGTTACATCACGTTGCCTCTGCTTACGCCGACGTTGTTCTTCACTTCGATCGTGCTCATCATCGGCGCCACGCAGGTGTTCGACGCGATCTATTTGCTGATCGGCAAGACGAATGTTGCCCTGCCTACGGTAAGGTCGCTCGTGTACGCGTACTACCAGAATTCATTCGTCTACTATGATCAGAACTACGGCGCAGTCATCGTCAACGTCCTGCTGCTCATCAATCTGATCTTGACGGGTTTGCAGTTCTTATTCCAGAAAAAATGGGTCGTATACGACTAAGGAGGGCGCAAGATGGGCGGCGGCGCATTGCTATCCAACCGTAAAGTTAATATCGTCATTCATTTCGTACTGATTGCAACCTCGGTCGCCATGATCGTTCCGTTTATCTGGATGGTGCTTACCTCCCTCAAGACGCAGACGCAGGCGACGCAAATCCCGATCGTGATTTTCCCGACCGAATTCCGGTGGGAAAGCTACAAGGAAGCGTTCGAGCAATCGGATTTCAGCCACTATTACCTCAATACGGCATTCTCGGCGTTCATGAAGACGCTATTCCCGGTTATCTTCAGTTCGATGGCCGCGTATGCGTTCGCGAGAATCAAGTTTCCCGGAAGAACGCTTTGCTTCTTCCTCATCATCTCGGTCATGATGGTGCCGAACCCGGTGTTCTACACGCCGCAATATCTCATGATGAGCAAGCTGGGCCTCGTCAACACGGTCACGGCGCTCTGGATCGCGTCGCTCGTTAGTCCGTTCGCGACGTTCCTGCTTCGGCAGTTCTTCCTCGGCATCTCGAAAGAACTGGAGGAGGCGGCGGTTCTCGACGGCTGCAATCCGTTCCAGATCTTCTGGCATATTATGCTTCCGCTCGTGAAGTCGGCGCTCGTCGCGGTCGTTATCATCCAGTTGCTGTGGTCGTGGAACGAGCTGCAGTGGCCGCTTATCATCAATAGCTCGCCGGAGAAGCTGACTCTGTCGGCAGGGCTTGCGACGCTCGTATCGAAGTTCGCGACGAACTATCCGGTGCTTATGGCCGGGGCGTTCATGGCGGTCATTCCGATGATCGTGTTGTTCTTTATTTTCCAGAAGAGGTTTATCGAAGGCGTGGCATTCAGCGCTCATAAAGGTTAATTCGAAAAGAGGAGTCATGCAGTGGACTCCTTTTTTCGAACAGATCATGAAAGCGCTTCATATTGCAAAGGAGGTATTATAATGAGAAAAAGAACGAAATGGTCAAGTTTGGCGTTGGCGCTGGCACTGACGCTTGGGGCGGGTTCGGCCGGGTGGCCGGACGAAGAGGCGCGCGCGGCTGTAGGGACGTTGACGGTGAATTTGACAGAAACGCCGGAAGCGTTCAAGAATCCGAACATGGGGTTCAGGCCGTCGGTTTATATCGGCAGCATGAACTTCCCTGACAAAGAGTACACGACCATCTACAAGCACTACATCCCTTATACGAGCTTGGAAAATTTCGCGTCCGATTCGGTGCAAAAGATCAAGGACTGGAGCAATACGGCTTGGGCGGGGCTGGAGAATCGAAATATCAAGGTCGTGCCGCGCGTCGTCATCGTCTATCCCAACGTAGGGGAGTATTGGCCGGACGGCATCCCGCACGGCGATCCGGTCGGACAATGGACCACGGATACGTACAAAAATCGGATGGTCGCGTTCATTAACAAGCTGGGGCAAGCGTGGAATAACGATCCGCGCGTCGCGGCGGTCGAATTCGGCCTGTTCGGCAACTGGGGCGAGCAGCATATTTGGCCGAATAAGTTCGCCGACGGAACGGACCGCATTCCGCTAAGCTTCCAGCAAACGCTCGGCGACGCTTACGTGAGCGCGTTCCCTAACAAAAAAGTTATGGTGCGTTATCCGGAGACGTTCGTCGGGTATCCGTTCGGCATCCAATGGGACTCGTTCGCCCTTCCGGACGATGCGGCCGGCGGCAACGGGGAAATCGCGAGGGATACGTGGCGGACGCAGATTAACAGCGGAGAAGTCGCGTACGACTGGGGCGATCAATCGAACCTGGGAGGAAGTCCCGACGGGACGCTCGGCAGCGTGAACAACACGAACTACGTGATCGATTGGATCATGAAGACGCATACGTCGAGCTTAGGTTGGATCGCGGAATACAATGCGGCCAATTCCGCCGTTGAAGCGGGGGCTACGGCGATGCAGAAGGTGCTCGGTTATCGCTACGTGATCAATCAGGCGTCGTACTCCGGGAACGTGACACCCGGCGGGACGATGAACGTTTCGTTCAACGTCGTGAACAAAGGGTCTTCGCCCTTCTATTACAACTGGCCGGTTGAAGCCAGCTTGCTCAGGGCGGACAAAACGGTAGCGTGGAAAGGCTTGTTCAACGCCGATATCCGGCAATGGCTGCCGGGAACGGATTGGAACGCAAGCACGAGATCTTACAACAACGCTCCGGCCACGAATACAGTAAGCGGCTCCTTCACGATTCCGAGCTCGCTCTCGAACGGAACTTACACGCTGGCGTTGTCGATCTTGGATCCGTCGGGCTGGAAGCCGAGCGTCAGATTCGCGAACGCGAATTACTATACGGGCGGGCGAACCCCAATTGGGAAAGTCGGCATCGGCGGCGATCCGAGCGATCAGAATCTCGGTTCTTTCAATAGTTTGAAATCGGACAACACATTGTCTTACAGCTTAACGAGCGGACCTTACGACGGCGGGGTAAGCGGAGGCGGCGGTACCGATACGCAGGCGCCGACCGCTCCGTCGGGGCTGAGTTCGGCGGGCGTTACTTCGAGCAGCGTGTCGTTAACTTGGAATGCCTCGACGGATAACGTCGGCGTGACGGCTTACGATGTGTATAGGGGAGGCAGCCTTGTCGGAACGACGGCATCGACCGCGTTCACGAATACGGGGCTTGCGGCCGGGACTTTTTATTCGTTCACGGTAAAAGCAAGAGACGCGGCGGGCAACGTATCGGCGGCAAGCAACTCGGTTACGGCAACGACTTCGGCCGGAAGCGGCGGCGGCACGGTTTCTTACGAGGCGGAAGCGTCCGGCAATACGATTGCCGGAGGCGCGGCGGTTAGTTCCTGCGCGTCGTGCTCCGGCGGGAACAAGGTCGGCTACGTCGGCAACAATAGCGGGACGCTGCAGTTTAACGGCGTGACAGCGGCTTCGGCGGGAACGGCGACGGTGACTGTCTCGTATTTGAACGGGGATGCGACCCGGACCGCGCAGTTGAGCGTGAACGGGGGTTCGGCGGTTAGCGTGAGCTTCCCGAATACGGGCGGCTGGACGACGATCGGCACGGTGCAGGCGCAAGTGCAGTTTGCGTCCGGCAACAATACGATTAAAATAGCTAATGCCAGCGGATGGGCGCCGGATTTCGATAGGATCCAAGTGACCGCAAGCGGCGGCGGAGGCGGCGATACGCAAGCGCCAAGCGCTCCGGGGAGTCTGGCGGTTACGGGGAAAACCTCTTCGAGCATCAGCTTAAGCTGGACGGCATCGACGGATAACGTAGGCGTCGCCGGATACGACGTATACAGAGGCGGGTCGTTCGTCGGCACGACGGGGACGACTTCGTACAACGACACGGGACTGGCGGCAAGCACTTCCTATACGTATACCGTCAAAGCAAAAGACGCGGCCGGCAACGTCTCGGCTTCGAGCAACTCGGTTACCGATACGACGAGCGCATCTGGCGGCACGGGGTTATTGCTAGACAACTACGACGGTTCGCCGGCTTGGCCGAGCAGCAACGATCTCGGGAAGTGGACGGGGGCGAACAGCTTCTCGAACGGATCCGGAGTCATCGAGGGCGGCGCGCTGAAGCTGCAATACAGCAACAACGGATGGCTCGGCAGCGACGTGACTCAGAGCATTACCGGATATACTAAAATGATCATTAGGGTCAAAGGCGCAGCCGGCGGGGAGCAATCCCACTTCAAAATCGGCATCGGCGGCGTCGAGAAAACGTTGGCGGACTTCAGCGGCAACACGATTACGACGGCCTACAAGGACATCGAAATCGATTTGGCCGCGAACGGCGTCAACCTCAGCGCGCCTGGCCAATTGACCATGTCCTTCTGGTGGGGCGGCAGCAGTACGATCTGGATCGATGAAATAAGGTTCGTTTAGGGGAAAACCCCGATCATCTCAACAATGATCGGGGTTTACTTGTTATTGCGGCAGCCAGAGGGCCAGCACGTTCGGCGGTTCCCATCCGACGAGCGATGTATGGGCTTGGCGGCAGGAATACGTGATGCCGTTGTAGGTGACCAGGTCGCCGACTTTATAAGCGACGTTCGGCGCCCAAGCAGATGCACCGCTGGTCGGATTCGTCGTAGCGGTCACGTTCGCGCCGCCGGAGAAATTGCCTGCGGCATCTCTCGCTTTGACCGTGAACGTATAGGAGGTATTCGCAGCCAAACCGCTGATCGTAGCGTTCGTTGCCGTCACGTTCACGGTCGTTGAACCGTAAGTGACCGAGTAGCCCGTCACGCCGACGTTATCCGTCGAAGCCGTCCAAGAAAGGCTGACGCTAGCAGAAGTTTTGCTCGTTACGGCAACGTTCGTCGGCACCGTAGGCGGCGTCGTATCTGTCGCCGGCGGATTCGTCGTCGTAGTTACGTTCGCGCCGGCGGAGATATTGCCTGCGGCATCTCTCGCTTTGACCGTGAACGTATAGGACGTGTTAGCGGATAGACCGCTAATCGTAGCGCTCGTTCCCGCGACATTCACGGTCGTTGAACCGTAAGTGACCGAGTACCCTGTCACGCCGACGTTATCCGTCGAAGCCGTCCAAGAAAGGCTGACGCTGGAAGAAGTTTTGCTGGCAACGGCGACGTTCGTTGGCGCTGAAGGCGGCGTCGTATCTCCCCCGCCCGTCGTGGCCAAGTCGCTCGCGAGCTTGTTTAGCAGCGTCTTGTTCCGGTCGCCGCTGAACTCCCAGAACATTGCTCCGGCAAGCCCTTTGCTCTTCAAGTACGCGGTTTTATAACCGAAAGACTCCGGGTCGTCGTAAGAAATATAAGTGCGCGTGGACGCGTTGAACAGATAAGGGACTTTGGCGGCATCGTTCCAATAGCGCGTATAGCCGTTTAGATTAATGAACCTTGCTTGCAGGTCGCTATAATCGAAAGAACCGGCTTCCCAAGTGCCCGCGGGCAATCCCGAGCAGCTTTGATACTGCCCGTTGCCGGCGTTCGCGCAGTTCGCCCACCCTTTGCCGTAGAACGGCATGCCCATGACTAGCTTGGCGGCAGGTACGCCCGAGTCGAGGTAACGTTGAACGGCCGAAGCCACGTTAAACGTCGTCGCGTCGGGAACGCCGGCAGATGCCGCTGCCGGATCGTAATACAGCGGCGCGTTATGCGCGCTGATGTTCTGCCATCCGCCGTTGAAATCGTAAGTCATAATATTGATCCAGTCGACGGTCGCGGCAATATTGCCGAGTTCCGTATTGGTCGCGAACGCGGGGCTTGCCCCGGAAGCGATCGTAAGCAAGTACTGCTTGCCATCGGCCGTGCCGGCCGCGTTCAGTTTCTCGCGGATTTTTTGCAGCAGCAGCGTGTAATTCTGCTTATCCGCGGCGCGAACGCTATTGCCCGCCAGTCCGCCGCTGACCGGATACTCCCAATCGAGGTCGACGCCGTCGAATTGATATTTGCGGATGAAGTCGACCGCCGAATTGGCGAACGTCTCGCGGGTCGCCGCCGTAGCGGCTACGTCCGAAAACCGATTCGACCAAGTCCATCCGCCGACCGAGATGATCGTTTTTAATCCCGGATTAGCCTGTTTCAGCTTGATGAGCGCTCCGATGTTCCCTCTGATCGGCGTATCCCATGTATCGCCTGGGTACGAGTATTGCGTATCGATCCACGGATCGCCCAATACGATCGTTCCGTTCGGGACGTTGATCTGGCCGACATTGTCTTGGCAAGTCCAGGTTTGGGGATTGGGTCCAGTCGGGTCCGGATTGCCATGAATGCCGTTCCAACAAATGTCCGCGAACGCGTAGTTGATATGCGTCACTTTGCTTACGTCCATGTCCGTTACTTTGTAAGCACGTCCGTAATTGGCCCACGCGGGGTAATACCCGATGATTTTGTAGCCGCCTGCTGCGTTCGTGGAGGGTACCGACAACAAGAAAAACGCGAACATGGTCCACACCATTCCGACGACCAACGTGATAATGCTAGATTTGTACGCGATCCTTTGCTGCATCTCTTCAATCCACCTCTTTCGTTCAAATTTTGATAACGCTTTCGATGAACCGAATGAAGCGCATCACCTCCCTTCATGCTAAAGCGTGAATGTCGGAGCCGAACGGCGATAGAGAACGAATCGATAGGCTGCGAATCGAATGGCAGGAAATAATCAGGATGCGTTGTCGAGAAAGAGTAGGAAATTTAGAGGGGAAAGGGTACGGATGGGGGATGATCTCGCTTCAATCTTATGCAATATAGCAAACGAATTAAAGGACAAATATCCACAATTTGGGGTCATATTTCGATAGCCTCAGTATAAAAAAGGACCTCATTCTTCCTTTTGCAGAGGGAGGAATCGAGGTCTTTCTTCATGAGATGCTCTCTCGCCAACCTCCGTCACGTTCGGACATAGAACGCGGCGGGGGCTTTCGGCCGTTCTTAAAATCGGGGCATCATCTTAAAAAGCGGGTCTATTCTTCCGAACGAAAATTAAGTAACCTGATAGAAAGACCGTTTGGGGGTTCCGCATCCATGCTAAGACGAACGACAGTAGCCTTCGCTTTGCTTGCCCTAACGTTCATGTCCGCGTGTCGCGGAAACGATGGGAGTCCCTCATCATCCACGGATGACTCAAGGAACGGTTCGGACAACTTCGTCACGCTCAAGATGATCATGCCCGGAGACGAATCGCCGCGCATGCGGGAATTCGTCGACAACGAACTGAACGACCGGCTGAAGCGCGATTTGAATTTGGAGCTCGACTTGACGTACATTCCGTGGGCGAACTACGAGCAGAAGCTGGAGCTGGCGCTGTCCACGGGGGAACGGTACGATTTGTTCTGGTACGGCACGCCGTTCGTGTCCGGCTATATTGCGAAAGGATATATCCAGCCTCTAGACGAGTTGCTTGCTTATTACGGATCCGACCTCGTCAAGAACATTCCGGCGGACAATTTCAAGCTGCACCAGATCGACGGCAAGCAGTGGGCGATCCCTTCCCAAGCGTTCACCTCGGCGGGCAAATTCACCTCGGTGCTCGTTCGTCAGGACTTGCTAGAGTCGGTCGGAATGAGCGAAATCAAGACTATCGGCGATCTGGAAGCGTTCTACGACAAAATGCACGCAAGAGATTCTAGTTATTCCGGGTATTTGGAAACGGACCGCGGTCAAGACGTGCTTTGGCGCGAAATCGCGGATAGAAACTATACCATGCTCGACGAGCGCCAACTGTTCGCCGTGGACGAAGACACGGGCGAGCTTCTGAATTACGTAGAGTCGGATTTGTACGAGAAATCCGTTCGGCTTCGCGAGTCTTGGGTCGCCAAAGGCATTATCGATTCGGATCTAGTCGGCAACCCGGCAGCCAAAATCGACCAAGAGAACGCTGGCAAGCTCCTATTCCGCGTGGGCGCGGTGTCGAGAGCGATGGAAAATTTGCAGACGGCGCAGAAAGCGGATCCGAATGCCAGGCTGCGCGAGTATTATTTAGCTCCGGGCAAGCCCAAGTACATCAAGGCGCCGAGCAACGAAGCCTATATGATTCCGGCGTCCGCCGACAACCCCGAGCGCGCGATGCAATTCATGAATTGGATCCTGAAGAGCAAGGAAAATTACATGTTCATCATCTACGGCGTCGAAGGCAAAGATTACGAGCTGGACGACGGCAAAATCAGACTGCTGACGAACGACCAGCTCATGTACGAATGGATGTGGAGGAACACGAATTACTTTACCGCCCCGACGAACGTCGAGGACGAGGTGGTGGACGATATGCTGAACAACGACGACAACGCGAGGGTGTCCAAGCTGTTCGGTTTCCATTTCAACGAAGATCCCGTCAAGAACGAGTTGGCCAAAGTGATGACCGTTTACAAAGAAAAATTCGAACCGATCAACTTCGGTCTCGTCGGGTACGACGAAGGTTACGAGGATGCGATTCGTTCATTGAAAAAGGCGGGGCTAGACGCCGTATTCGCGGAAGTCAGCCGCCAGTTCCAGGCTTTCATGACGAGGGACGAGGATGAATAACTTCGGGATATTCGCGAAGGTGACGACGACGCTGTTCATTCTGCTGACCCCGATATTAATTCTGTACGCGATATCCAACAGGACGAGCGTCGGGTTGCTCACGGATGAGATCATGAAGGTGAAGCAGAACCAGATCGAAACGTTCGCGAGCCAGCTCGATCATACGCTGCTGCAATTGGACACGTACCAAAAGATGCTATACGAAAGCACGGACGTGCGCAATCTGGCGTATCCCGATCTTCTCGGGGACGTCTTGCAAAAGTACCGCACCGTCCGCACGGTATCCGAAGAGATCAACCGTCTTGCGGGCTACGGGGATTGGAAGGCGGTCATCGCCGTGTCTTACCCGAAGGCGGGCAACGTGATCAAAAGCAATTCGAGCCTGAACGCCTTGCCGGGGCGATTACCCGACGAAGACGTGCTTTGGCAATTTTTCGACGATCCGGCAGGCTCTTATTTCATGGAGGTTCTCTCCTACCCTAGAAGCTCGGGTACGCAAGAAGAAGCCGACATGCGGGTTGTGGTGAAGATGGATGTAGCCGAGATCAGAAGCGCACTCTCCGACTTTAAGACGAACGGGTCCGGGGATCCGTTTCTATACCAGCCGGGGAACGCGCCGATTTACAATTATTCGTCGGACCAGGAATTGTCCGGCGAATTGCTAGCGGGCTTTCGTCCGGAAATCTCCTCGAACGACGAAGGTTATTTCATGAGCGAAGCCGGGGACTCCAGCTACCAGATCCACTATCAGAAGGTAGACTCGCTCGGCTGGTACGTCGTCGATTACGTTCCGATATCGCAGATCATGGCGCCTATCGAACGCAATCGCACGATGTTCTACGCGATCAGCTCGATGATGCTTTTCATGGCGATATTTCTTGCCTTCTTCATCTACCGTAACGTGCAAATTCCTTTCCGCAAGCTTATGCAAAGCATGAACCTGATCGAGAAAGGCATCTACTCCAGCCGGATGAAGGACAAACCGAAGGGGGAATTCCGGTTTTTGTACGACCGCTTCAACTCCATGGCGACCCGAATCGAAGCGTTGATCGAGGACGTCTTCAAGGAGCAACTGCGCTCTAAGGAAGCGACTCTTAAGCATCTGCAATCGCAGATCAACCCGCACTTCCTGTACAATACGCTCGCCTACATCAAGAGCATGATCGAACTGGAGGAGCGGGACGCGGCCATCGCCATGACGATGAGCTTAAGCAAGTACTACCGCTATACGACGAAAACCGGAAAGAAGCTGGCCACGCTCGAGGAGGAGCTGGAAATGACGTCTCACTATTTGGCGATCAACAGCTCGTTGATGGACGGCTTCGAATACGAAATCCACGTCGATCCGCAGATGCTAGAGATGGAAGTTCCGCGTTTGATCGTGCAACCGCTCATCGAGAACGTTATTTTGCATGGCTTTAAGAAACAAAGCTCATTCGGGATGATTCGCATTCAAGGTTCGATAGACGGAGCCTTCGCGCGATTGACGGTCGAGGACAGCGGGGTCGGGATCGAGCCGGCGGCGATGGACGCGATGAACGTCAAAATTCGCACGGCGATCAATGAGGAAATCGAATCCGGCATGCAGAACGTTCATCAGCGGATGAAACTGCTGTACGGCGAAGGTTCTGGGCTGGTGCTAAGGAAGTCCCCTCTTGGAGGCGTGTGCGCCGAGCTTTCCTGGAAATGCTCTGAAATCCATTAATCGGGAGGCGAGACAGGTATGTACGAAATATTGCTCGTTGACGATCACACCCATCTGGTCGACAGCATGGCGATAGCGCTCCCATGGAAGCAAATGGGTATTGCCGCGGTGCATAAAGCTTATTCCGGCGAGGAAGCGCTCGAGCTGCTTGC
The DNA here is from genome assembly GCA_023460795.1 of Bacillota bacterium. Lineage (GTDB taxonomy): Bacteria > Bacillota > Bacilli > Paenibacillales > Paenibacillaceae > Cohnella. The sequence goes on from JAEWPC010000035.1 coordinate 275,986, forward strand.
CTATCATTCAATCGACATCATCGTCACGGACATTCAAATGAACGGGATGACCGGACTCGAGCTGATTTCCGCCATCAACGAGAAGCGCAGTAACCTTAAAACCGTTATTCTGACCGGCCACGACGAATTCGAATACGCGAAGGAGGCGCTTAAGCAGCGAGTATCCGACTATCTGCTCAAGCCCGTGCCCAACGATCAACTCGAGCAGACGCTGCGAAGGTTGATCGCGGAAATCGAAGAGGAAGGCAAACGTCTAGTGGATCAGCGTAAAATCGCCGATCTGTTCCGCGAGAGCTTGCCGAAGCTTCGCGAATCGCTGCTCGTCGACCTGATCTCGGGACGGAAGTTCCATGCGCAGTCTCTGAGGGAGAAGATCGGTTTGTACAAGTTGAACTTCGACCTGGACGAACCGGCATCGTTGCTTTGCGTTCGCGTCGAAGAGGACCACTCCGGGACGGATCTGTACAGCGTTTCGCTGCTGGAATACGCCATGAGCAACATTACGGAGGAGGTATTCGCCGATCGCTATCGCGTGTGGCAATGCAAGGATCCGTACGATTATTTGGTCATTTTGGTTCAGCCGCGCGAAGGCTTGGCCATGGATGAACCCGAAGCAAGCGCGATTCTGGAGGACTTGGCTAGACGCGCGCAGCACCAGATCAAGCTTTTTCTGAAAATGAAAGTATCGATGGTCGTCAGCCTCAGCGGCCGAATCCCCACCGATCTGTCCGGCATGTACCATGCGGCGCTGTCCACGTATTCGGATATGATCGGCTATCAGACGGAAAGCTTCCTGCACGTTCGCGAGAATCAAGAGACGGCGGGTCTTAGGCCGCTGTCTTCCCTTCACGGCACGCCGACGCTGATGCAGCTCATCGAGGTCGAGCAATGGGGTACGTTCGAACAGAAGCTGACGGCCATCTTCGATGAGCTTGAGCATCAAGAAAGCCATACGAACGAATACGGCTTCGAGATTTATGCGGCTTTGCTCCAAGCTTATACCTATTACGTGCACAAGAAGGGAAAAAGGTTCTTCGAGGTGTTCGGACGGGACATCGACATGATCCTGAAGGTAGAAGCCAGCTGGAGCGCCGGGCCTTTGCGGGAGTGGGCGTTCGCCAGCTTTCATCAGTTAAAAGCTTTCAGCGATAACCGCTCGGATAGTTTGCGATCGGAGCTGATGGATCGGATTTTCCGGTACGTCGGGGAGCGGGTCAGCGAAGTGACGCTGCAGTCGGTAGCCGATCACGTCCATCTCCATCCCGTGTACGTGTCCAACTTGTTCAAGCAGGAAAGCGGAGAGAATTTCTCGGCTTACGTCTTGCGTTTGCGCATGGACAAGGCTGTCCAGCTTCTGACTAACAAAGACATGAAGGTAAGTCAAATCGCTTTGGAAGTCGGATATCAGAAACCGCAATATTTCATCAAGTTGTTCAAGACACATTTCGGAATGACGCCCCAGGAGTTTAAGAACGGCTCGGCTCAACCTCGGAACCCATGAATCATAAAGGCGGCGCGGAGGCTGTTTCTCCGGCGCCGCTCGTTTATTTCGCCATCGCCATGCCGAGAGCTTTATGATCCCATAGGATGTCCTCTACGACCGATACTTGATTGTCCTCGCACGTAACGATCAGGATCACCTCGCTCTTTTTCCCCTTATTGACTTGAAGCTGATTTTTGTTCCGTTGGATCAGGTACATGATCCCGCTTAGCGCAACTCCGATTATAAAACCGATCAACGCGCCGGCGATTCCCCAGATCACGGGTCCGCCCGGCCAGACGAACCCTTTGCTGGCGCCGATCGTCGATAGGAGGAAGGCGAAAATCATGCCTTTGTCGATGAACGACACCCCATCCGCCCGATGAATCGTATCCAGAAGCCGCGGTTCCTTTTTACGCAGATCAAGCGGCAATGCGTATATCGACGTGATGCCCTTCGCTTCAAGCTCCGTAATGGCGATCTCAAGGAGGGTCGAGTACTCGAACGTGGCCAGTATCTGCATCGTTACTTCCCTCCAACGGTTACGGGGTGACCTACTTGCTGGTAGTTGTCGATTAAGTACCGTTTAAGAACGTCGTTGAACAATTTGTTATTCTCGACGGTACTCGTGTAGGCATCGTAAATCGTAAAGAAATAAAAGGAAGGGAAATACAGTACCCATTGCGCGTCGACGACGGAAGAAGCGGTGTTCCAGTCGCCTAAGATCATGCAGTGCAACGCCAGAATCAAATTCGAACGATCTACGATTACGATCGTGCTGATGAGAATGAACGCAGCCAGTACGATGCGATGAAGATACAGCTGACCGACGCTCGGGACTCCCATCGACCAAAGAACCGCCAGCCACGGTTTTCGTTTGTCGAGGTAGTTGACCTCCAACGCTCCCATGCTGAACTCGTTGAAACGTCCGTTTTCCCGCTGGGCGAGAAGGTAAACCTTGTTCAAATCGACGGCCGTCCGATAGCTGTCATAGATCGCGAAGATGTATACCGGTATGTATAACGACATGAATCTGGGATCCAATACGTCTCTGGCCGCTTGGAACTGACCGTTGAACGTATGGACGACGGCGAGATTCAAATGAATTTTCTGGTTGATGAACATTTCCCACAAGATCAGGGCGTATCCGCGCAAATATTTATTCAGGAGCAGATGTCCGAAGCCGGGAAAAGCCATGGACCAGCAGGCGATCGTAATCGGATTCCGCTTATGCAGCTGCGTCGTTCCCAGTATGCTGACATGAGCCATGTAACGTTTGTTGCGGAACGGGTTTCTGAAATTTTCCATGCTACCCCCCGTATGATGCCAATTACGGTTTATCGTGTCTTCTCTTATGAATCGTTATTCATTTAACCTTCCCGCCCTGGGAACGCTAACCGTTAAAGAACCGATGAGGCGAAAGGATTCGATGCACGATGTCTTGGAAGCGGTACGCCGTTTTTGGAGTTCTGCTCGTATGCAGCTTAGCGCTGGATACGGCGGTCGACGCCTTGCTGGGGATCGGCGTTTCCCACATGGCGCTGAATGTCCGATTCATCTATATCATGATGGATTCGACCGAGCGCCTGCTGCTGTTGGTGCTGCTCCTCCTCTTCGTGCGCAAGCCGCTCGCCAAAGCGATTGCCGCGATGTTCGGCGGCGGTAAGCGTTCAGGAGGAAGCGGAACCGACTCTTCGTCGAATCCATCCGATCAGCAGTAAAGCGATAGGAATCGCGAATTGGAACGGCAGATGGAGATAATACGGGACGACTTTAAGTCCTTCCTGCAAGTGCTCCGTCAAGCTTCCGGCCATCAGGATCGAAGAGAAGATGACGACTAAACCTACCGGGTAGACCAGCGTCTTGTAATTGTCCGTGCGGAATAAGTCGCGCGCGATTAACGTCGAGGCCAGCATGAAGGTGCCGATTTTGAAAAAACTCGTAATAATGAGCAACAGCAAGACGATCGCGTCCATCCGCTGCACGAATTCGGCAAGGCGCAGCCGGCTAAGCGACGTAAATAACGGAAAAGTCGTACGGCCGGCAATCTCGATGCCGAGTACGGAAATGTTGACGAACACCGCGATACAAAGGAGAACGGCGCTGAGCAACATCGCCCATATGCCGAGCCTTATCGGTTTCCATTGTTTGTCCAAATGAGGGAAGAACATCGCCATGACGATAAGCTCCCCGAACGGGAACGTGATGTTCGTCGGATACAGCGCCTTCCAAACCGGCTGCCAGCCATCGGGCAGAACCGGGAGCATGCGGTGCGCATCCGCCATGTCCGAGAACAAAACCAACACCAGGATAAGCATGAAGATGCCCCCCGTGAACACGAAGAACATGAATGCCGTCCGGCCGAACACTTCGATGCCTAGACGCAGCACGTATCCTACCGCGACAACGATGCATACGTTAATCGCGAAGATCGGGGTGGCATCGTAAGACGCCGCGGCGAGCAAGTCTCCGAAGTCGCGCGTATTGCGTCCGGCGATGTAGAGGAAGTAAAGCAGATAGGCAAAACCGATTGCCCATCCGGGACCTTTCCCCGCGATTCGAATCGCGTACTCGCTTAAGGGCAAATCCGGGTACATCCGGTATAACGAACCGTAGACGGCGCCCATAAGGAGGACGCCGACGCCGCATCCCAGCAGAATGACGACCCACGCGCCTTGCTTTGCGTCCAAGCCGATCGGAATAACGACTGCCGAACCGAGCTCGAACAATACGATCCAAGCGAATAGATGCAACGGCCCGAGATTTTCCGTGTTTGCCTTCACGATGAGCCTCCCTTTCTTTCCTGCTCCTCCATTAACGACTTCCCTCGCATGCCTGTTCTGCGGATGATGCCGTGGAAGGTTACGTTAACTTCAGCATCCGCGAATATTTTATCCCACCGGGGCTCCATGTCTTTCCATAACCGCGGATGGTTCCTCTGAACCATCATTCCGAAACCGAATACGTCCGTTGACTTCTGTTGAGCCTTCCGTACGGCGAGCTGAATATCGCTCTTTACCGCGTCCTCCCATTCCCTTTCCAGTCCGCGCAGGGCATCGAGGTTGTCCAGAGGAAAACCGCACTTCACTTCGCCGATATTGCCTTCCGCGTTCACGACTACGTTAACTAGAAGCTGCCCGTTCTTTAGCGAGACTTCGTTCTTGGTTTTGCTCTTGATAATCTCGAGCGCCACGCCATCTGGCATGCCACCGCATGACAAATCCATGATGGAGCTCCGGACGCGGTTCAACACGAACAGCAAGCCTCGAGCGGCGTTCCCCTCGAACCATCCCGCAAGCTTGCCGTCTTTGAACATCGCGATGTCCGACACTTCCAGATGATAGGGCGGCCTGGATTGCTCCAGGCTTTTTTTATCAAAGGCGGCTTTGTCGTTGCCGACAAGCTTAAGGCCGCTGATCGTCGGCTCCACGCCAGGGTTGATAAGCTTTCGTACCACGTCGTCGATCTCGACGATCGTCGTCTCGGACCAAACTTTGGAGGATAGCTTGCCTTCTCCGAGCAGAGCGCTCGATTGCAGTTGCTCCAAAGGCATGAGCGTGCTGATCAGCTTGTCCGGAGCTTCGCCTCGGGCGATGAGCATTAAGGACGTCAATCGTACCTCGTGGGATCGTTCGAAGAAGTCGAACACTTCCTCGATGCCGGCTTTCGCCAGCTTCTCGCCGAGAACGACGACTTGAACGTGCGAGAAGAACAGCTGGCGCGGCACCTGCTTGGACGCTTTGCGTATACCTTCGAACAGCGTGCGAGCCTGAATGCCGTACACGGTGAACGGCATTTGCGAGCGGGAGCCTCCGGCATGCGGCTGTCCTCCCGGCATAACGACTTGGAAGGAAAGGTCGAAGCCGCCGGAATCGTTGCGATCGATGGACATCGCCGTGACGATGGCCAGCTTATCGATTTCGCGGCTGTTCCAGCAACCGGAGACCGCAAGCAGCGGCAATAACGCGAGAAAGGCCAGCAGGGCTTTCGCCGCGTGAAGTACGAATGCCCTCATGACTGTCCGCCCCCGTTCCCCGAGCTTCCGCTTCCATCCGGATCGATATGCGGTCCTTGGCCCGGAGGCATTCTAACGGTCTGGTCGGTCACGTTGCCCGGTCGGTTCCGAATGGTCCAATGGGGAAGGCGGATGAAGAAGTCCTTCCATTGCTTGGGCCGGACCGGGACGAGCGGAGATAAGAACGCGACGCCGAACGAGCGGAGAGAATTCATATGGGCGACGAGCATGATCATCCCGAGCATGACGCCGTAGAAGCCGAGGAAGCCTGCCGCCAGCATGAACAGGAAGCGAAGCAACCTGGCAGTTATCGCGAGATTGTAGGCTGGAATCGAGAAGTTGGCGATGGCCGTGATCGAAACGACGATGACCATGATCGGCGACACGATGCCGGCTTGCACGGCCGCCTCGCCTAGCACGAGCGCGCCGACGATCGAGACGGCTTGGCCGACCGCTCGCGGCATGCGAATCCCGGCTTCCCTTAATATTTCGAAGCTGATTTCCATTAAGAACGCTTCGACGAGCGCGGGGAAGGGCACGCCTTCGCGAGATCCCGACAAGTTAATGAGGAGAGGCGTCGGCAGCATCTCTTGATGGAAAGTCGTAAGCGCGATGTAGGCGGCCGGACCGAACAGCGAAATGACAAAAGCGACGTACCGGAGCAGCCGAATAAAGCTGCCGATGTCGTATCGCTGATAATAGTCTTCCGCCGCCGTGAAGAACTGCGCCATAACGGTCGGAACGACGAGCGCGAAAGGGGTGCCGTCTACGATGATCGCGATACGTCCTTCGATCAAATTCGCGGCGACGACGTCCGGCCGCTCCGTATTGTAGATAGTCGGGAACGGGGACTGCCAATTGTCCTCGATGAATTCCTCGATATAACCCGACTCTAGAATCGCGTCCGTATCGATATTGCAAAGTCGTCTGCGCACCTCGTCGATGATCGTCGGCTTCGCGATGTTCTTGATATACATCATGACGACGGTCGTCTGGGTAATCGAACCGATCTTGATCGCTTCGAAGGCGAAATCGGGCGTGCGTATCCGCCGGCGGACGAGCCCGACGTTCGTGGCGATCGACTCGGAGAAGCTGTCCTTCGGGCCGCGGATGACGACTTGCGTGCTTGCTTCGGACACGGCTCGCTTATCGCCGCCGATCGTATTGCAGCATACGCATTCGTCCCAGCCGTCCACGAGCAGCGCGGTCTTGCCCATTAACACTTCTAGCGTCATGGTAGTCCAATCCGCGACCGCCTCGATTTGTCCGACCGCCACGGCATTGTCGCATACGTAGCGGAACGCTTCTTCCGCGGATTCGATGCCGGCCGGCGGTTCCGGCAAGGAAGGAGACATGAGCGACCGGATAACGAAGTTATTGACCAGGTCTTTGTCGGTCACGGAATCTATATAGATGGCGGCGACTTGGAGTTTTTCCTTAGTCCGCAGCGTGAATCGGCGGACGACGAAGTCCGGGCTCGTGCCCAGCTCGACCTTGATTCGCTCCAAGTTGGCGTCCAAGTCTGCATCCAGCCGGGACGAACCGAACGTAGTTCGCTCCGAGGCAGCCGCTCCGCCCTTCTTCTTGCGCTCGTACCGTTCGGTAATTTTCCGCATGCGCGGGTCTCCCTTCTCGCTAGTGCTTCGAGCTGCGCGGGATGATCGACGTCAGCGTCCATTACCGTTAGTATCGCTCCTTTAATTGCCTATGATTCCAACCATGCAAAAAGGAAGTCCGAGAAACCGGCCTATTGCCCGATTCCTTGGACTTCCTCCAAACCCATATCGTCGAATGGCGGTATCGCGACCCCGCGCGACGCGTCGAGGAGCCTCCCGACGATTCGTTCCCCCCATAGCTGCTCGTGCTGCGAGACGACGGCCGTAATCTGGCCGTTGTCCATCGCTTGCTGGATTTCCGGCATTAAGCCGAAAGCGAGAGCGTACCGGTCCAGTCCGCTCGCCTTCCAGACGAGGACGGACGCCGAGCCCGACATGACGTCGAGCGCGACGAAAGCGTCGAAGTGGGGGTGCGATTCGATCATCTCTTCCAGATGGGATAAGGCCGCGGTTTCCTTGCCTTCGTTGTACCGTACCTCGAGTACCTGGATCTCGGTGTTGCCGTTCAAGTAATCGAGCAATCCTGTCAGCCGCTCGTTCATGCTGGTCATTCCCGCCATGCCCGTCTCCATAATGACCATGCCCTTGCCTTCGAGCAAGCCGCCCAGCAGCTTGCCCATCCGCTCGCCGGCTTGCTCGTTGTCGGCGCCGATATAGGAGAACCGCTTGCTGTCCGGCGCATCCGACTCGAAGCAGATGACGGGAATGCCCGCCGACACCGCTTTGTCGATAACGGGATTAAGCGCGGTCTTGTCGACGGGGTCGATGGCGATTCCGTCTACCTTCTGGGAGATCATCGTCTCCATCATGCGGATTTGCTGCTCCAGGTTCGCTTCGTCCGGCGCTTTGACGATGAGCTGCACGCCGGATTCCGCCGCGGCTTCTTTGGCATACTGGGTGATCATCTCGTAGAACGGATGCGCCATCGGGTAGATGATGCCGAAGGTCGGCCGATCCGCGCTATCCGCGGACGCGGGCGCCTCGTTACCGTGCGAAACCGCCGTAGTCGAGACGACTTCGCCGGACGAATCGCATCCTCCCGCCAGTAGAAGCGCGAGAACGAGCACCGCCAGCCACGCCGTTCTATGCTTCATTCGTTGCTCCTTCCCATTCCGCGAGCGTCGTTCTCGTCCGGCTTTGCTTGCGGAAGTCCTTGGTCGTCATGCCTGTCGCTTTCTTGAACAGGTTGGAGAAGTAATGGGCGTCGTTATAGCCGACTTGATGGGCGATTTCGTACGACTTATCGTTCGTCGTCTTCAACAGTTCCATCGCGCGGCGGATACGAACGCTGGTCAGGAACTCGATGAACGTCTGTCCCGTCTCTTGGCTGAACACCTTGCTTAGATGGCTGGGGCTGACGCATACGTGATCGGCGACGTCCTGCAAGGACAGGCGATCTTGTCCGTAGTTCCGCATAATGTAGCTTTTCGCTTGCTCCAGCATGTCGGCGTAGCGGTCGGCGGCTCCGCCCCGCCATTGCCAGAACAGCTCGGCGAGCTTGGCAAGGTAACGCGAAGCGTCTTCCCAGGAGGCGATGTCGCCGATGTTGTGCTGGAAAAGAGTGAGCGTCGCTTCCGCGTCGTCAAGGTTGCGGTAGAGATTCTTCGCCGTCTGGAACACCTCGAGCGTCAGATCGTTCAGCAGATAGAAGCCGTATAGATCGTTGCGCCAATCGACCTTGCGCAAGCCTTCGGCAAGCGTGCGCGCCATCTGGCCGATGTCCGAAGGCGAGCCGATCTTCAGGAATTCGATGTAGCGCTGGCGGTCGAGGACGACCGACGGATCAAGCGAGCCTTCGCCCGCGCGCAGCGTCCAGCGGTTCTGGGCGCTGAGGGTAAGCCGCTTCCAATGCTTGTCTTCCTCGGCCTCCAGGAAGGAGGAGTGGACGTGCTGCAGGCGTTCCTGCACGCTGCCGACTCCGAGCGTCAGACTGCAGCCGGTCGCCGCTTCGACCTCGGCTTTCATCTCGTTCTGTACGAGCTCGAGCGCGCTGTCGAGCTTATGCAGCGTATCGTGCTTCAGAATCCATACGCGTTCCGTGCGGCTGCGCTTGAATTCGAACGTTTCCGCGAACGCCGCGAATTTGTCCCGGAGCAGCGCTTCGGCTTGGCCGACGACTCCGTGATCGATGGAGGCGGATTGGCTCTTGCCGCAGCGTACGTCGGTAATGACCACGACGTAATAGCGGGCCATCAAGTTGAGCGACAGGGCCGACGCCGTGTCGAGCGCTTCGGCGGTCGTAATCATGCCGGTGCAGATGTCGGCTAACAGCTTCTCCTGGGATAATGCGGCGTTCTCGTTCTTGTTCTCCCGAAGCGCTTCAAGCCGCGCTTTCTCGCTTCGTTCGTGGTCGATCTTCGCGCTTACGCCTCTAAGCAGCGCGACCAGATCGGCGGAGCTTACCGGCTTCAAGCAATAATCCTCGATGCCCATCCGCAGCGCGGCTCTCGCATACTCGAACTCGTCGTGGCCGCTTAGGATGATGATCTTCGTATCCGGCAGCCGTTTGCGTACGATGGCGCTAAGCTCCAAGCCGTTCAGGAACGGCATCTTAATATCGGTAATGAGAATGTCGGGCACGATCGATTCGATCATCGGCAGCGCGAGCTCTCCATCCGACGCATCTCCGCAATAGACGAACCCTTCCCGTTCCCAATCGACGCAATCCCGGATATTCTCGCGAATGACGATCTCGTCGTCGACTAGCATCACTTTTTTCATAGGCTCATCTCCTTTGCTTCGGAATCCGGAACGACACGGTCGTGCCTACGCGGTCTACGCTGTCTACTTGAATGCGATAAGAGTCACCGTAATAGAGCCGCAGCCGCTGCTGGACGTTGTGAAGCCCGAAGCCGCCGGACACCTCCGAGCCGGTCGTCTCTTCGGGGATAATATGGCGGCTCAATTGCTCGCGAAGCCGAGCGAGCCGCTCTTCGTTCATGCCGATGCCGTTGTCTTCGACGACGATGCGCAGCTCCTGCTCCGAGACGGATTGGCAAGAGATTCGAATCAACCCTTTGCCCCGCTTGTTCTTAATGCCGTGGTAGAGCGCGTTCTCGACGATCGGCTGCAGCGTCATCTTAAGAATGCGATATTCCTCGAGAGGCTCCGGCGCGTCGATCTCGTAGTCGAGAATGTCGCGGTACCGCATCTGCTGGATCACGAGATAGCTACGAACGTGCTCCAGCTCCTCTCTCAGAGGAATCCAGTCGAGACCTTTGTTGAGGCTGACCCGGAAAAACCGCGAGAGCGCTTGCACGAGTTGAATGACTTGGCTGTTCTTGCCGGCCTCGGCCATCCAGACGATAGAATCCAGCGTGTTGTACAGAAAATGCGGGTGGATCTGCGCCTGAAGCGTGCGCAGCTCCGCCTTCTGAATCTGCACCTGTTCCTTCGCGTGCTGCTCCATCAAGCCCGTAATTTTCTCCAGCATGATGTTGAAGCTCTTGCCGAGGTCTGCGATCTCGTCGTGGCCCGTCGGCTTCACCTTGGCGTCGAGGTAGCCGGAGGCGGCTTGGCGCATCTTGTTCTTCAGCAGCTGGACGGGACGGGTAAGCCGCGCCGTGATGAAGAAGTTAAGCCCGATGGCGAAAATAATGCTAAGCACCACGCTGACGATGATGAGTTGGCGGATCGAGTTGGCTTCGACCATGATTTCCTGCAGCGGAACGATGCCGATAATTTTCCAGCCGGTCATCGAGGACTTCGAGTATACGACGAACTGCGGTTTGCCGGACGTCGATTCGACGTAGCTGCCTTGTTCCAGGTTCGTCTTCCCGGTCAAGTCGATCTCGCCTATCAGCTTGTAGGCGTTAGGCTTGTTCTCCGGATAGAAGATCGGCCTCCCGGTATGGTCCGTTACGTAGAAAAAGCCGGTCTTGCCGATGACGACGCTGTCGCGGAACTGCTCCAGCGCCGTGTCGGCGAGGTCGATGACGATAAAGCCGATGACTTCGTGCGTAATGCTGTTCTTGACCGAGGTCATGATGGAGATGACGTTCCGCTGCGGATATTCGAAGCCGTCCAGCCGGTCGAGCGGAGAAGCGTCGGCAGGAGGGAGATTGAGAATATTGTCCGGGTGGTTCAGGAGCGTCTGAAAATGCGGGTTGCGCAACGGGTTGCGATCCATCTGGAATACCCCTTTGCGCTCGCTGATGCCCCTTCCGTACAGATTGACCATCGTTATATTAAGCACGCTATCGTATTTGTACGTTTCCCGATAGAGACCGAACGTGTTCAGAATCTCCTTCGCATCCTCGTAGGTGTCCGTCTGAGAGAACAAGTAGCGGATGGCTTGCGGGTTGTTGCCGAGCTCCAGCAGCTTGCCGGCGTCCTCGAACAGGACGTCGATGTTCCTTCCTAGTTGCGTCGCGGCCAGCGTCGTGGAGGCTTTGCTATGGCCGGATACCGTGTTGTAAGACTTCTGGTAGGAGAGCAGTCCGACGACGATCAAGGGGACGGAAGTCAGAGTGACGAACATGATGAGCATTCTGGCGCGCATGCTGGTTAATCGGATCAGCTTCATCGACTCACTGCGCCCTTTCCATGTGTATCCGTTGTATGCGGTTACAAAATTCTATTTCTACTATAGCAAACGGATATCGAACGATCTATGCGCCCGGAGACCTTTGATGGAAAAATCCACTTTGCGAACAAGAAAACAAACCGACGCCGGAAACCCCTCCCGAAAATGACCAAAAGATCAAATCGAATTCACGCGAGACTCCGTATCTTCGATTTTTGTAAGCGTTTTATACTTTGGATACGCACAGCGGTCGAACGTTGGCGAACTACACGGGAGGTTAGAAAAACAATGAAGAGAACAGGCAAATTGGGGGCATTGCTCGTCTTGTCGGCGATCCTACTGGTGACGTCCGCATGCGGCAAAAACAACAATAACAACAACGCCGAGCCGAGCAAAGCCGCGGCGGCGCCGAGCGCCAAAGCATCCGAGCCGGCGGCTCCAGCAGACAAGCAAATTTCGATGGGCTTCGCGCAAGTCGGCGCGGAGAGCGGCTGGAGAACGGCGAATACGGATTCGATCCAGAGCGCCGCCAAAGAAGCGGGCGTCGACCTGAAATTCTCCGACGCGCAGCAGAAGCAAGAGAATCAAATCAAAGCCATTCGCTCTTATATTCAACAGAAAGTCGACGTCATCGCGTTCTCGCCGGTCGTAGAATCCGGCTGGGATACGGTGCTTAAAGAAGCGAAGGACGCCGGCATTCCGGTTATCCTGACCGACCGCGCGGTCGATTCCAAGGACACTTCCCTGTACGTGACGTTCATGGGCTCCGACTTCGTCGAAGAAGGCCGCATGGCCGGCGCATGGCTCGCGGAGCAATACAAGGATGCGGCGGAAGACATTAATATCGTCGAGCTGCAAGGTACGACGGGCTCCGCTCCGGCGAACGACCGCAAAGCAGGCTTCGAAGAGAAAATCGCGGGGAACGCGCACCTGAAAATCATCGCTTCCCAAACGGGCGACTTCACTCGCGCCAAAGGCAAAGAAGTTATGCAAGCGTTCCTGAAAGCGAACAAAGACATCGACGTGCTGTACGCTCACAACGACGACATGGCGCTGGGCGCGATTCAAGCGATCGAAGCCGCCGGTCTTAAGCCGGGGGTAGACATCAAGATCATTTCCGTCGACGGCGTTAAAGACGGCATGACCGCTGCCTCCGAAGGCAAAATCAACTACATCGTCGAGTGCAACCCGCTGCTCGGACCGCTGTTGATGCAAACCGCGAAAGACATGCTCGCCGGCAAGGAAGTTCCTAAGCGCATCGTGACGCCTGACGGCACGTTCACTTCGGAGCAAGCCAAAGAAGCGCTTCCGAACCGCAAGTATTAATCCACCAACAATCGAACAAGAGATGAGCCGCTCCACTGCCGGGTATCCGTCCTGGAGTGGCTTTCTCTCTTGATTAGGAGGTTCGCCATGAGCACAGTCGACGCGCAGGAGCGGGAGCCGATCTTGCAGATGAGCGGCATCTATAAGCATTTTCCCGGTGTGAAAGCTTTGAATAACGTAAGCTTCCGCCTATTCCCCGGAGAGGTTCACGCGCTGATGGGGGAGAACGGGGCAGGCAAATCGACGCTGATCAAAGTGCTGACCGGCGTCTATTCGATCGATCAGGGTGCCGTAACGCTAAGCGGCCGCAGCGTGGCGATTCATAGTCCACTAGAGGCGCAGGCTGTCGGTATAAGCACGGTGTATCAGGAAGTGAATCTATGTCCGAACCTTACGGTCGCGGAAAATATTTTCATCGGACGCGAGCCGCGCCGCTTAGGGCGCATTCTGTGGAAGGAAATGAACCGCAAGGCGGAGCAACTGCTTCGGGACCGGCTGCAGCTGAACATCGACGTCACGCAGCCGTTATACATGTATTCCGTTGCCATCCAGCAGTTGGTAGCGATCGCCAGAGCGCTGAATATATCGGCGAAGGTGCTCATTCTGGACGAACCGACGTCCAGCTTGGACCGCAACGAAGTGGAGCAGCTATTCAAGATCATGCGCAAGCTGAAGGAAGACGGACTCGCGATTCTGTTCGTCACGCATTTCCTGGATCAGGTGTACGAAATTTCGGAGCGAATAACCATTCTCCGCAACGGAGAATTTGTCGGGGAATATGAGGCGGCTCAGTTGCCCCGAATAGAGTTGGTCTCGAAGATGATCGGCAAGGAGCTCGAGCTGCTCGGCGAGCTGCCGCGAGCGGGCGAGGAAGGGCGCGGGGAAGCGAAGGAGTCGCTGATCGAGGCGGTCGGGCTCGGACGCAAAGGCGCGATCGAGCCGTTCGATCTGCTGATCGGCAAAGGCGAGGTCGTGAGCTTGGCAGGCTTGCTCGGCTCCGGCCGCACGGAGATGGCGCGCTTGTTCTTCGGGGCGGATCGGCCCGACCAAGGCCAGTTGCTGCTGAAAGATTCGCAGGGCTCCGTCCATTCGCCTCGCCAGGCGATCGATGCGGGCATCGCGTTCTGCCCGGAGAACCGCAAGACGGAAGGCATCATCGACGATCTGACCGTCCGCGAGAATATCGTGCTGGCGATGCAGGCGACGCGCGGCTGGATGAGAAGAATTCCGCGCAAGAGGCAGGATGAGATCGCGGAGCAGTATATCAAGGCTCTGAACATCAATCCTCCGAATCCGGAGCATTTGGTTAAGAACTTAAGCGGCGGCAATCAGCAGAAGGTCATTCTGGCTCGCTGGCTGATCACCCAGCCGAAGCTGCTTATCCTGGATGAGCCGACGCGCGGCATCGACGTCGGGGCGAAGGCGGAAATTCAGAAGCTGGTGCTGTTGCTCGCGCAGAGAGGGATGTCGGTGCTGTTCGTCTCGTCGGAGCTCGAGGAAGTCGTGCGCGTAAGCGATCGAATCGTCGTGCTCCGCGATCGCAAGAAAGTGAAGGAAATGCAAGACGACATCGGCCAGCAGCAAGTGATGCAGGCAATCGCGGGAGGTTAAGCACATGCGCATTCATAAACATCATCTGTTCTGGCCGCTCGCCATGCTGGCCGCTCTGCTGCTATTCAATTTGTTCTATTCGCCTGAGGAGTTCTATACGATCTCCGTTCGCAATGGTCATCTCTACGGCACGCTTATCGACATCTTGAATTTCGGGGCCCCGCTCATTCTGGTCGCGATCGGCATGACGGTCGTCATCGCGACGGGCGGAATCGACCTGTCGGTCGGCTCGGTCGTCGCGATCTCGGGTGCGATGGCCTGCCTGACGATCAGCAACGGCGCCGATCAAGACGCGCTAGGTCTGTTGGTGGAAGCGATCGCGCTCTCGATCGGGATTGCTTTGCTGCTCGGGCTGTGGAACGGCTTACTCGTCTCGGTGATCGGCATACAGCCGATTATCGCCACGCTTATTCTGATGGTCGCGGGGCGCGGTATCGCCCAGCTCATCACTTCGGGGCAGATCATTACGGTCATGAGCGACCGATACGGCTATATCGGGTCAGGCTCGCTGGTCGGGCTGCCGTTCTCGATATTCATCGTCGCGGCCGTATTCTTGATTGCGGTGCTGCTGACCCGCCGCACCGCGCTCGGCTTGTTCATCGAATCCGTCGGCCGTAATCCGAGCGCAAGCCGCCTCGCGGGCATTCGCTCCCGATACGTGTTGATCGCGGTGTACTTGTTCTGCGGGTTGTGCGCGGCGATCGCCGGGCTTATTCTGAGCTCCAACGTATCTAGCGCCGACGGCAACAATGCCGGGCTTTGGTATGAATTGGACGCGATTCTGGCCGTCGTCATCGGGGGGACGTCGCTTACCGGCGGACGGTTCTACTTGACCGGCACGTTAATCGGCGCGCTCATCATCCAAACGCTGACGACGACGATCTATATGATCGGCGTGCCGCCGGAAATTACGCTCGTCGTTAAAGCGTTCGTCGTGCTGATCGTCTGCCTCATCCAATCGGAGACGTTCCGGAAGACGCTCGTGCATCGCCTACAAACTCGCCGTTACCCGGCGGAACGGGAGGTGGCGAAGCATGTTTAAGCAGAAATATCTGTCCATCGCGGTTACGGTGTTCCTATTCGCCGTCATGTTCTTGGCCGGCTCTTTCCGATATACGGGGTTTTTCTCGCTTCAGGTCATCTTGAACCTGCTGATCGATAACGCGTTCCTGCTGATCGTGGCGGTCGGCATGACGTTCGTCATCGTGACGGGCGGCATCGACTTGTCGGTCGGCTCCGTCATCGCGTTAACGACGATGATGTCCGCGACGCTCGTGCAACAACATGGATGGCCTCCGGCCGTCGTCATACCGCTGATGTTGGCCATCGGATCGTTGTTCGGATGGGTCATGGGCGCGATTATCCATTATTTCAAGATTCAACCGTTCATCGTGACGCTCGCCGGCATGTTCCTCGCGCGCGGGCTCTGTTACGTCATCAGCATCAATACGATCACGATCGACGATCCGTTCTATACGAAGATGGCGCAGACGAAGGTCCACCTTCCGGGCGGAAGCTTCCTCTCCATTAGCGTCATTATCGCGCTGGTCGTCGTCGCGGCAGGCATCTACATCGCTCATTACACGCGGCTTGGTCGCAATATCTACGCGCTTGGCGGCAGCGAGCAGTCCGCGCTGCTCATGGGGCTGCCGGTTGCCCGCACGAAGATCGCGGTATATACGCTGAGCGGATTCTGTTCGGCTCTCGCAGGCGTCGTGTTCACGTTCTACATGCTGTCCGGCTACGGTTTGCACGCGATGGGACTCGAGCTCGACGCGATCGCTTCCGTCGTCATCGGCGGAACGCTGCTCACCGGCGGCGTGGGGTATATATTCGGAACGTTCTTCGGCGTGCTGATCCAAGGCGTCATTCAGACGATCATCAGTTTCGAAGGAACGCTAAGTTCTTGGTGGACGAAGATCGTCATCGGGTTGCTGCTATTCTTGTTCATTCTGTTCCAGCGCGTGCTTAGCGCGCGGCAAGCAACGCAGAAGCTGTAGCTGTAGCGCATCGAGGCGGCCTTCGCGGCCACCCATACGAGGAGGCCCGTTCGCATGACGGAGTTTCGCACACTCATTGGCTCGCTCTTCCGTTCTCCCGCCAGATCCATCGGGACGAAGCTGTTTTTGATTTTCGTATGCGCGGTGTGCCTGTCCGTCGCCGGACTCGGCTGGTTCGCTTCCGGCGCGGCGCGTTCCGGCATCATCGACGAGCTGGAGCGCGGCTCGGTGCAGACCGTCACTCTCGCGGGGGAGAAGCTGGACATGCAGCAGCTCTCGTATTTGAACCTGGCTCAGGAGCTGGTGAATAACAGCAGCTTCATGGAACCGTTGTTTCAAATCACGAACGCTTCGATCGACGAGGGTGAACGGCAAGTGCTTGCGGGGAACATTCAGAGCTTGCTGGATCAACTCGCCTTGTCCGACACGCGGATCAGAGACATTACGCTGTTCCCGCTGGAGGATGCGCTGCCGCCGATCAGCACGATCAGGGAGACGGGCACGATGGCGGCAGCGGCGAACGAGCCCTGGATGCGGGACGTCGTGCGGGCGGAGGGCAAGGAAGTGTGGCTGCCGACGCGGGAGAAGGGATATTTCGGGAACGCTCCGAAGCCGCTTTTCGCCTATGGAAAGCTGCTGGGCAAGAAAAACATCGGTTCCCGGGACTTCGCGCTCGTCGTGCAGATCGAAGCGTCCGTGCTCGGCGATCTGATTAAGGAAGTCAGACTTAGCGACGGCGCGGAGACGCAAATTCTCGATGCGCATGGGCGATTGCTCGCGACCAACCGTTCCGAAGAGACAGGCGCGGGCGAGGTATTCGCCTATGATGCGACGCAGCAAGCCGGCTCCGCGATCCGCGTAGGCCCGGACGGCCGGCAGCTATGGACGGCTTACCGGCATTCGCCGGTCAGCGGTTGGACGCTTGCGGTCGTCGCGCCGCTCAAGGAGTTGACCGCATCGGCGGATCGGATTCGCACGGTGACGATGCTGGCCGTCGCGGGCTGCGCGGTCGTCGCGCTCCTCGTCGGCTTGTGGCTCGTGCGGATGATCGGTTCGCCGCTCAGGAGAATGGAGTCGCTGATGAATCAGGCGGCGGACGGGCATTTGACGGGCAGAATGCACGTTCGAAGCAAGAATGAGTTAGGACAGGTAGCGGCGGCCTATAACCGGATGATGGAGAATCTCGGCCGCATGGTCGGCGACACGCTGGCTTCCGCCAAGGAAGTCGCTGCCTCGAGCCAACGTCTAAGCGAAGCGGCCAGCCACACGACGAGCGCCGCTCACGATATTCGCGCGGTAACGGAGCAAATCGCGGCGGGCGCCATCAACCTTGCGTCCGGAGCGGAGCGCGGCATCGTGAGCGTGGAAAGCATGGGCGAGCGGCTCAAGGAAGCGTATTCGCTGCAGGAGAGAATGGCCGGTGCTGCCTTGGAGACGGGCGAGGCGTGCAGACGCGGGGGAGTCGCGATGGAAGGGCTCGTCTCCAGGGCGGAAGCGACGGAGTCGAGACTTCGCAAAGCCGGGGACCGCATCGTCGGGTTGAAAGAAGAGGCCGGTTCGGTTCGGGGCATCGTGGAGGTCATGGACCGGATGTCCAAGCAGATTCGGATCCTGTCGCTTAACGCCTCGATCGAAGCGACGCGGGCAGGCGCCGCAGGCGCCGGATTCAAAGTGATCGCGGAGGAAATCCGCCGGCTTGCCGAGCGTTCGGACGAATCGATCGCGAGCGTGGGCAGCTTCACCGAGTCGATCGAGGGCGAAGTGGAAGGGACGTTCGCGGCGATGGAAGAAGCGCTTCCGTTCTTCCGCCAGATGATGGAGGAGATCGGAGCGATTCACCTTGCCTTCGGAGAGATGAGCGAGCGGATGGAGCTGCTCGGCGGCCATTCGGCGGAGGTCGAACAGGCGCTTAGACAGCTTAACGAGGACGGCGCGTCGCTCGCTACCGTGATGGGCGAAGTGTCCGCCATCGCCCAGCAATCGACGGCTGCTTCGGAGGAAGCGGCGCACCAGTGTACTTCGCAGACGCAGATTAGCGAGCAACTGCTCGAGCAGTCGAAGAGCCTGAGCGAAGTTTCCGATAAGCTGGCCTTACAGATGCGGCAATTTCAATTATAATGAGATGGAGAAACATGGAATTCATTCGATTCCATTCAGAGAGTAGGGTTGATCCGTGATCATTCGGAAAGGCGTATTCGGGGCGTTGTTGTGCGCGCTCTTGCTCCTATTGGCGGGATGCGACGCAGGGCAGCCGTCCATAACGGCTAGTCCACGGGCGATCGTGCCGGATAAGAAGGGCGAGCCGATGAACTTCGCGGAAGACGCCGATCCGGTCCCTTCTTCTCCGCTGTTCGTGCTCGGTTTCTCTCAATTGGGTACCGAAAGCGATTGGCGGCTGGCGAATACGGAATCGATCAAGGACGCCGCCAAGGAAGCGGGCGTCGAGCTGCGCTTCGAGAACGCGGAGCAATCGCAGCAGAAACAAATCGCCGCCATTCGGTCGTTCATCGAGCAGAAGGTGGACGTTATCGCCATCGCGCCCGTGATCCAGTCCGGATGGGAACCTATTCTTAAGGAAGCGAAGACCGCCGGCATCCCGGTTATCATCTCCGACCGTTCGATCGACGTGAAGGACTCCTCGCTGTTCGTGACGTTCATCGGAGCCGACTTTTACGAGGAAGGCCGGAAAGCGGGCAAATACTTGCTCGATAAAACAAGGGATATGACGGGAACGATCGGCATCGCCGAGCTTAAGGGTACCGAAGGCTCGGCTCCTTCCATCGAACGGGGCAAAGGGTTCAGGGACATTATCGAAGGCAATCCGAAGTTCGTCTACCTGGAGAGCGACTACGCGGACTTCACGTTCGAACAGGGCAAGGAGACGATGCGCCGTTTTCTGCAGGAGCAGGGCAAAGACATTCGCGTGCTGTTCGCGCATAACGACGACATGGCGCTCGGAGCGATCGAGGCGATCGAAGAGTACGGGCTGAAGCCGGGCAAAGATATCGTCATTATATCGGTGGACGGGACGCGCAGGGCGCTAGAGAAGCTGGCGGAAGGCAAAATCAACCTCGTCGTCGAATGCAATCCGCTGCTCGGTCCGAACCTGATTCAGGCGGCGACCGAGATCATGCAAGGACGGATGCTGCCGAAGCGGATCGTGCCGCCGGAGAGCGTGTTCACCGAGCAGATGGCCAAGCGCGAAGCGGCGAATCGTAAATATTGAGCATGGCAAGGGGTTGCTTAGGCAGCCCTTTTTGTTTTGGAGAGTAATCTCGGTAATGTTGTGCGGTAACGCTAAAGCGCCGATGTGCCGGGGTGCGTCGGAGTAACGTTGTGTGGCAACGCTAAAGAGCCGATGTGCCGGGGGTGCGTCGGAGTAACGTTGTGCGGAAACGCTAAAGCGCCGATGTGCCTGGGGTGCGTCGGAGTAACGTTGTGTGGCAACGCTAATTTGCCAAAGTGCCGGAGG
>JAEWPC010000036.1 GCA_023460795.1 Bacillota bacterium
ACCCCCAACCAGTTGGGAATCGGGGCCGGCGGGGCGTATGCCGTCTATACGGGCCCGGATTCAAAGAACAGTCCCAAGATCTTCAAGTACGACGCCCTCACCGGCGCCACCTCCTCTGTGGACCGGCCAGATGGCTACGCCACGCAGCAAGGGGCCGTGAACCCGAGCAACGGTCTGTACTACTTCGGCGGATACGACAACGGTGCGTTCAAGTACAGGGTCTACGACCCCAGTACAAATATGCCGTTGACGGGCGACGTGAAGGTCACCGTCACCCCGGCACCGGGGT
Source organism: Bacillota bacterium (assembly GCA_023460795.1). GTDB lineage: Bacteria > Bacillota > Bacilli > Paenibacillales > Paenibacillaceae > Cohnella. Next base: position 290 of record JAEWPC010000036.1, read on the forward strand.
CAAGGCAGACAAACGGCGACATCGCGTTCGATGCAGTCGGCAACCTGTACATCGTTTCCTCGAGTAGCAGCGACGGGCTTGTGTACTCGGTGCCCGGGCCGGTCGCTGCAGGTTCTGTACTGACGGGAACGGGGATTACGGCCAAGGCGGCAGGCTTCGCCAACGCGACCTCCGCGGCGTTCGGCCCTGATGGCTACTTGTACGTCGGCAGGACTGGAAGCTCCGATTTGACGCGGCTCAACCCAGCGACCGGTGCGACCGTCACGACTCTGCGCAGCATGGGAATGTACGACCTCGGCTCGTGCAGTGACCCGTACTCGATCGAGCTACGCAAGGACCTTCCGGCGGGTCGTGCCGCGGATGGTGACCAGTTCTTGCTCGAGGTAACCGGCGGCGGAGTCAGTACTGGCAATACGGCAACGACCACGGGAAATACCACAGGTATCCAGTCGGTCAAGGTTGGACCGCTCCTGGGACTTCCCGGTACCGAGTACACCATCAAGGAGACGGCGAAGAACGGTGCTGATCTCGCCAACTACAACGTGACCTGGCAGTGCCTCGACGCGAAGACCAACGCGAAGCTGTCGAGCGGCACCGGGGCATCCGGCAAGATGTCGCTTCCCAGTACGAAGGGTGGCGCGAGTGTCGTCTGCACCTTCACGAACGGCTCACTGAAGTCCGGCCTGGCGCTGGAGAAGACGGCTGCGCCGAACACCGCAGCCGACTTCACGGTCGGCAACACGATCACCTACAGCTTCAAGATGACCAACACAGGCGATGTGACGTTGAAGGACGTCAAGCCGGTCGAGAAGGACTTCTCCGGTAAGGCGAAGATGTCCGACTTCTCGTGCCCTGAGGGCGCGAAATCGTTGGCCGCCAAGGCTTCCGTGACGTGCACCGCGACGTACGTGCTCCAGCAGGAGGACATCGACCGCGGCACCGTCGACAACACCGCGATCGCGACCGGCACCGATCCGGGTGGCAAGACGGTGAACTCCGCCGAGTCCAAGGTGCCGCTGAAGGGTGGTCCGGCCACGCCCGGCATCTCGATCGTGAAGTCCGCGTCGCCGAAGGATGCAGAGAGCTACAAGCTCGGTCAGACGATCAAGTACAGCTTCAAGATCACCAACACCGGTGACGTGACGCTGCGGAACGTCGGGGTGAACGAGGGCGCGTTCACGGGCGCCGGTCCGTTGTCGGCGGTCGAGTGCCCCGACACGGCGAAGGCGCTCGGGCCGAAGGCATCGGTGACGTGCACCGCGGAGTACACGCTGACGCAGAAGGACATCGACAACGGCAGGATCGAGAACACCGCGACCGCGACGGGCACGCCGCCGGGCACGGACACGCCGATCGTGTCCCCGCCGGGCAAGGAGATCGTCGAGGGCAATCCAGCCCGGTCACTGTCTCTCGTGAAGGACGCATCGCCGTCGACCACCGCGGATTACAAGGTGGGCCAGGAGATCTCGTACACCTTCCTGATCAAGAACACGGGCGACGTGACGCTCACCGACGTGCATCCGAACGAGACGAAGTTCTCGGGTTCGGGCGACATGTCGACGTTCGATTGCCCCGCAGGGGCGGCGTCGCTGGCGCCGGGTGCGTCGGTGACCTGCACGGCGAAGTACACGCTGACGCAGGCCGACATCGATGCCGGCAAGCTGGAGAACACCGCGACCGCGACGGGTACGCCGCCGTCGGGTGAGCCGGTCACCTCGAAGCCGTCGGACAAGACGCTCTCGGGCGAGCCGAAGCCCGCGATCGCCCTGGAGAAGTCGGCGTCGCCGACGGACCCGGACAAGTTCGCGGTGGGCGAGGCCGTCACCTACAGCTTCACGATCACCAACACGGGCAACGTGACACTGAAGGACGTGCGTCCGAACGAGACCGCCTTCACGGGTGAGAGCAGCAGGATCTCGGCGTTCGACTGCCCGGATGCCGCGAAGTCGCTGGCACCCAACGAATCCGTGACGTGCACCGCCACGTACACGCTCGACCAGGCGGACGTGGACCGGGGCAAGCTCGACAACGCCGCGACGGCGACGGGCACCCCGCCATCGGGTGGTCCTGTCACGTCCGACGAGGACGACGCGAAGCTGACGGGTAACCAGAAGCCGAACCTCGAGATCGTCAAGACAGCGTCGCCCAAGGGTGTCTCGGACTTCAAGGTCGGCCAGAAGGTCACCTACACATTCGACGTCACCAACACGGGCAACCAGACCCTGACGGACGTCAAGGTCGTCGAGGGGGCGTTCTCCGGCAGCGGTGAGCTCTCCGACGTGTCCTGCCCGGAGGAAGTGAAGTCCATGGCGCCGGGTGCCGAGGTGTCGTGCACCGCAACGTACGAGCTGACGCAGAAGGACATCGACGCCGGCAAGCTCGACAACGTCGCGACCGCGGTCGGCACGCCCCCGGGCGCCGACACCCCGATCGAGTCCCCGCAGGACGAGGAGAACCTCGCCGGTGATCCCCAGGCGGGACTGAAGCTCGAGAAGACCGCGGAACCGCGGGAGAACGTCCAGGTGAACGACACCGTCACCTACAAGTTCACGATCACCAACACCGGTGATCAGACCCTGAAGGACGTCGGCGTCAAGGAGAACGAGTTCTCCGGCAAGGGAACGCTGTCCGCGATCAGCTGCCCGGACGATGCGAAGGAGCTGAATCCCGGGAAGTCGGTGACCTGCGAGGCCACCTACACGTTCACGGTCGAGGACATGAACGTGGGCAGGGTCGAGAACACTGCCACGGCGACGGGTACCCCGCCGTCGGGAACGCCGATCGAGTCCGATCCGTCGGACGTCGACGTCACCGGTGCGCAGGCGCCCCAGCTCGAGGTCGTGAAGTCGGCCTCACTGACGAGCCTGGACGGTTTCAAGGCCGGCGCGAAGGTGAAGTACTCGTTCGCGGTCACCAACACGGGCAATGTCACGGTGGCGAACGTCTCGATCAAGGAAGGCGACTTCTCCGGTACCGGCGAGATCACCGATCTCTCGTGCCCGGAGGAGGCGAAGTCGTTGGCTCCAGGTGCGCAGGTGACCTGCACGGCGCTGTACGAGCTGACCCAGGCCGATGTCGATGCCGGCAAGGTGGAGAACACGGCCACCGCGATCGGCACGCCACCGGGTACCGAGGAGCCGATCGAGTCCCCGCCGTCGGACGGCGGCATCGAGGGCAACCCGAACCCGGACCTGTCGATCGTGAAGACTGCGTCGATCTCCGACTCGTCCGAGTTCACGGTGGGCAAGGAGATCACCTACTCGTTCGTGATCACGAACACCGGTGACGTCACGCTCACCGACGTTCGCCCGAACGAGAAGTCGTTCACCGGATCCGGGCCGATGTCCGATCCGGTCTGCGAGGCGGGCGCGAGCGCACTGGCGCCCAACGACGCGGTGACCTGCACCGCGAACTACACGCTGACGCAGGCCGACATCGATGCCGGCACGCTCGACAACGTCGCGACCGCGACCGGCACCCCGCCGGGCAAGGAGCCGATCGAGTCGCCGGAGTCGCAGGTGTCGCTGCCGGGCCATCCGCACCCGGGCATCAGCATCGTCAAGAAGGCGAACCCGCGCGAGAAGGTGAAGCTGGGTCAGGAGGTGACCTACCGGTTCGTGATCACCAATGTCGGAGACGTGACCCTGAAGGACGTCACCGTGAACGAGGGCGACTTCACGGGCACCGGCACGATGTCGGCGATCACCTGCCCCGACGAGGCGAAGTCGCTGGCGCCGAAGGACTCGGTGGCATGCACCGCGACCTACGTCGTGACGCGGGCCGACGTGAAGAACGGACGCATCGACAACGTCGCGACCGCGTCGGGCACGAACCCGAAGGGCGACGAGGTGGTGTCGGAGCCGTCGAACGAGACGGTGACACCGGACAAGTCGAGCTTCCCGGGTCTGATCATCATCCCGATCATCCCGGGGCTCCTGACCGGCTCGCTCGGCTCGACCGGGTCGACCGGACCTGCGGGCGAGCCGGCGGGTACGGAC
>JAEWPC010000037.1 GCA_023460795.1 Bacillota bacterium
CCATCCGGCCGCTCTTCTCTTCTTCCTATTCCTGATCTTGCTTGCTATTCCTGCTCTTCAACACTCGTTACGACGAACGCCGCTTCGATCGGACCGGTTTCTTTGGATCTTTTCTGGATGCCTGCCATCATTTCCACGAAGTATTTTTTGGTGTAATAGGTTTTCGAGACGAGATCCAGACTATCCCAGTCCTTCTTCACATAGGCGGACAGAATACTGCGGAAACGTTCGAACCAATAGAACGTAACCCGGTTATCTATGCCTTTGAAAAAAGTTCCGAAAGGTCTGGGGTCCGTACTCCATGCGGTCGGCGATTTATCCGGATCTGCAGTGAACCCGTAAATGTGGGCCCATAAGAGCATCTCGAACGTCCATTGATATTGATCGCGAATGAAGTCTGACGGGGGCAGCTCCTCGGCATTGAAGATCGACATGTAATCCTTTAGTTCTTTCATGGTCATCTGCGTTTGCGAACGAAGCAACGCCACGATCTTGGCTTGCTGCAGCTTCAACGCGACGCGCTGGGAGCTCACGTAGGTTTGTGCGGCTTTCAGCATCGATACTCCGGGCGTATCGGTCATCTCAAGCTTCGTTTCTTTGACTTTTTTCTTATAATCGTTCCATTTCTTCACTTCTCCCTTAGCCTTCTGCCAGACGACGTCGGGTGCGGAAGCGACCATCGTTCGTACCTCTTGGCTGAACATCGCGAAATCCTCGCTATTGAACAGTTTCGAGTTTAGAGCGTGTTCGCCGATAATTTCATGCAGAAGCTTCTTGCTGTTCTCCTCCTGGCGGGCGTACCCGATGAATTGAGCGCCATAGTCGGACTTGTTCAAATGATTGTAGACGGCGCTGTATTTGAGCGATCTTTGGATAATGGCGCCCGTCACTTCTTTGACAAGAGGCTCCAGCACATGGCCGATCAAGCCAACCTCCCACAAGTACACCGACAGAACGTCGAAAATGATGTCGTAAATCGTAAAGTTTTTGCCTTTTTCCGCCAGCTCGATTCTTTTGTCCTGCACTTGCTCCAGTGCCAGGATCGCCGCATCAACGATAATCTGAATGCGTTCCTCCTGCATAGCGAACGATTGCTCGATGAGCGCGATGGCACTCTCGATGTCGGCACGCGTCACGGGGGTTGTATCCTTGACAAGCTTTTTCAGGTCGCCCACCACCGTCTCTTCTTTCGCCAGAGCGGAAGTGCCCGCTACCCTCGAGCTGTTCATCAACGCTTTGTCCATACTATCTCAGCCCCGCCAATACGCTGCCGTCGCTAGAAGCCGCCGCTTCCGCATCTGCGTCGTTCTCTGCTTCCGGAGCCTGATTAATCATGGCGTACAGCTTAGCGCCCAGTTCATCGCGAGAATCGAGAATATCGATCGCGCGTTTCTTCATCTTGATTTCTTGCTCGAGCAGATCGTTCTTCAAGTTTCGCTCGCGGACGGTTTCCGTCTGCAGATTGCGCGAGTAATCGTCAAGCGCCTCGCCTTGGCCGAGGAGCGCTTCCACGATGACGCCTTCGGTCCGCAGTACGTGGCGGTTGGCGGCGAGAATGATGCCCGGCACCGTAATAGACGGACTTCCTGGTTCGTTATAGGTGGAGAAGTAATCCTTCTTCACTCGCAGGTAGTTCGATAGAGGAATGTCATTGCCTTCCGCGTCTTGGAACGGCTTATCTTCGATAAAACGATGATGGCGGTCTTGGTAATCGAAAATATGGAGCAGTTGGTTCACGATCGAATTGCGGACTTCGGTGCGTTTGTCGGCGACGATGACTTCCGAAATCAGCTTGTCGATCTGCGGCAGCGTCACTTCCTGGTACGAATAGTTCTCTTCTCCGTCTACGATATCGACTTTAAAGAAGCCGATCCGGATGTCGATCAGATGGAGCAGCGTAATATACTCCTGGTTCATTTGGCGGAAAACGAAGTTGAGCGAACGGCCGACGTTGATGTTCTCGATTTCGCGAACGATCGCGGTCTCTTCGCCCGTCGTCGTCTTCTCCTCGTAGCTCGTGTTGATTTGCACGTCGCGGCGAGCGGATGCGCGGGCCACGTGTTTCTGCGTGCTATTGGAGATGTTGCGGGCGAATTGCTCGCGCGCCGCGTTCGTGCCGCCGGACGCGCTAGCGCTTACAGATGCGCTCCCCCAACCCCAGCTTGCGCTGGCTTCCGCGCTGACGCTATATCTGAAGCTTTCATCGTAGTTTTTCTTGTCCGTTTGCTCGTTGCCCATCGATTTCTCGAACTCGTCGGCGATTTCATCCGTCACGGAATCAAGGATGGTAGACGCGTCCTTGACCGTCTGTTCGCTCTGCAAGTAGGAACGGATGCTGATTTTCGTTTTCTCGCCCGGCAGCAACGAGGTCGTCTTAATCGTGCGTCCGGCGCCGTAGTTGCCGAGGAACGAGGACAATCTGAACGATTCCACGAGGATGATCCGCTTTAATCTGGAGCTAACCTCAGGGAAGATGTTGACGTTAACCCCTACCGTCTTCTCGGATACGATGCCGGCAAGGTCCGTACAACGTACGTAGATGGTGTGACTGCCCTGTTCGTTCACGTTCAGCGTCGCTTTCCACGTCGACCAATCGTTCGTCCCTTTAGGGGTGGCGGGGAGGAACATTTGGTTCTGATCCAGCGCAACCTCCACTAGCTTAATGCCGCTGATGTCCGAAGCCGTACCCGCTACTTCGATGACCGCTCCTTTCGAATTGGTGCCAGCGATCTGGGCGCCCTGCTGCGGTGCCGTAATGGTTAAGGTCGGCGCAACCGAATCGATGGTGAACGTCAGGCTACTCTGGTAAGCGTTGCCTGCTGCGTCGGTCGCTTTAACGACCAACGAGTGGGTACCCCCCGAGAGATTCAAGGCCTTCTTCCAATTCGCATAGCTGTTCGATGTATCCGTTAATTGGAATGCGCCGCCATTGAGCGCATATTCGACCTTGGAAAGACTGCGGTCATCGGACGCGGTTCCCTCGATGTTAACGGTCATGCTGCTTGCGCCGTTCGTCGATAAGAATTGACCAGGTGTAGGCTTTACGATCGATAACTGCGGCTGCTTCGTATCCGGAGCTTGCGCAAGCGCAACGTTAACCGTAATCGTCTTCGAAGCGGTAAGGGTGCTTCCGAAGGAATGAGTCGCTTTGGCGGTGATCGTGATCGACCCGGAAGCGTTGATGGTTACGTTCGGGAACACCCAGCTACCATCGTCGCTTAGCTGCGCATCCTGATAGATGCCACCGCCGATCTTCACCTGGACTCTGGCAATGCTTCCGTCGCCCGAGTTGGATGCCCAGCCATGGACGTTGAACACGGCGCCGGTGTAAGCACCGTTGACCGTCGAGTTCGCCGCCGGCGAAGTAATGCCGACAGCTACGGATATCGGTTCCGGATCCGGATCGCCGCCGCCTCCGTCGTCGATCGGACGCAACGTCGGTAGCGGCCCTTCATCGGTAGGCTGAGCTACGGCTCTGGCAAGTCCGGCTTTAAGCGCCGGTTGCGATTGCGCTTCGATTACAGGCTCTTTGCGAATGGCGGCATCGATAAACCGGTACGTAAGCGCGCCGCTCATCGATTTGTAGAGGACAAGCTGTTTGCCCGCCTCTTCCATGCGAAGCACTTCGTCTTCGGTAAGCTTCTCTAAGCTTGGGGTAAGCTTCTCTCCTGGAGGAATGGATCGGAAGAGCTCCAACGAAGACTGCTTCATGGCGCTTGCGCCTTCCTCCGCTGCAAGCGAAGCCTTGCGCAAGGACGTCTCCCCGCCTGCCGCCTTAGCGCTGAACGTGCTTGTGCTTGCGCTGCTTGGCACGAAATAGCTGTCCGGGAAGGCCAAATCGATAAAATTACGGCCGCTGTACGCGGTCGGTTCCGGCACGTTGTAGCTAATAATCGGAGCTGAGCCGCCGGGTTGAAGCTTAATCATCGGTTCTTGTTTACTGGACATCATCTAGTCCCCTTTACGGATAATTATCGAGCTCGGCTGACGGAGAACGCCGGTATCCGACTCCCTTCGTTCGCCTCTCGACAATGTGAATGTACCGTTACGAACCGTCACATGACCAGTGTCCGGTGTCATTGTTTTCCAGCATAACCGTCACGTTACAGCATAGGCCTAAAGCATCCATTTTCTGCTAAAAACGATTCCTAGCGACACGAGAAGTCGATTCTCCCGATAATCCGTCGAACGAATGGCGAATACGGGAATAAGTACCGTGCACTCGTCAAAACTAGAAGAGAAAACGTTCCATGAACCGCGAGGAGGAATCCGCTTGAAACGGCTTATGATAGGAATCATCGCCTGCTGCGCTATTGTCGCCCCGTTCGTTATGGACAGCTCCCTCATTACCGTTCGCACGGTTACGGAAATCCGGTCGCCGGCACCTAGCCCGGACGCTGTCGATCAGGTCGAGACGAATGCGTTCCGCTCCGGACGAAGAACGTACCGGGCGCCGGTGCGCAGCGGCAATACGGGCGTACCCGCTGCAGGCACGACACGGACAGGCCAGCGCCCTAACGTAAGTACGCCGGGTACGCGCGCGCCTGCCTCGCGGTGGGGCGGCTTCGGAGGATTTTTCGGAGGATTGTTCGCGGGAAGCCTGCTGGGCAGCTTGTTCAATCCGTTCGGATACGGCGGTCTCGGCTTCGGGGGAATCAATCTGCTCGCCGTGCTCGTCTGGGTCGGCTTGGCCTACGTTGTCATTCGTTTCATTCGGCGGGCGTTAGCCCCGCGGCGTTGAATAACAATAAGAGGCCATCCCAAAAAGACTTAACCTGAACGAAAAATCACACAAAGACGCACATGTGGTACTACAAATCCGTGACCTGTACGAAAAATCTTACATAGTGTGCATGAACTAGACCGAACCCGAATTCCTGTGTTAAAAGTCATACAGAGTCGCTCATGAGATAGACTGAACCCGGAATCCTGAACGAAAAATCGCACAAAACCGCGATCATCGGAAGGAGATACATGCCTCCGCCAAAATATAAGAGGCTGTCCCAAAAAGCCATCTATATGACTTTTGGGACAGCCCCCTTATTTTTGTAAGGCTAGGTCAATTGGTCGAGCGGTACAATACGACAAGCGCCCATTCCTGTTCCTTAAGTGCTTCTAGCGTTAGATCAGCCGTCCGGATCACGTTCGAGCTCGTCGCATACATCGCCCATACGGGGTCGGCTGCATTGTCCTCCGAAGCGAAAGATCTCGGTTCCGAATCGTTAAGTACTCCGCGAGCCATCAGTTTGATCTCCAACGGTATCGTAAACGTACTAACGCTGTTGCCCGAATCGTAAAACGTGCCAAGCTTCACGCGCATCTTCTGCCCGTCGACGTCATCTTCCAATGCGATAATGACCTCGATTTCCCGGTTCTTATCGGCATCTTCCGAACTAAAGTATAAATCGCCGATAGAACCTACGGATTCAGCCGGTTTGCCTTTCTGCCAGATTTCGAGATCCAAGCTGGCGTTCGGCTTCTTTCCCATATAACCAAGTTTAATCGCGCCGGACATCGTTCCCATAAACGGCTTAAACTTGGCGCTCTCGCCCTTATACAGATCAACGGGTTTTACCGTTATGATCGTCTTTGCATCCGTTTGCTCATCATTCTGCACGCAGCCTGTCATGAAGAACATGATCAAGACTACGCCAATCCACTTTCGCATCCCTCTCCCACCTCGAAGAACATTTTACCACGTATGGATAAGGAGGGCATTACAGCTTGACGACCTTCGTCGCGATCCGGTCGCAGAACTCGCGGTCATGCTCCACGAATACGATCGTCGGCTCATACTCAAGCAATAAATCTTCGATCTGCATCCTGGAGATGACGTCGACGAAGTTCAGCGGTTCGTCCCATACGAGCAGATGGGCTTTCTCGCACAGGCTCCGCGCGATAAGCACCTTCTTCTTCTGCCCGCCGCTGAACGCGATTAGATCCTTCTCGAACTGGACCCTGGCGAAATCGAGCTTGCGCAAGATCGCTTTGAACAGACTCTCGTCGATTCCTTGCTCTATCGCGTAATCCTTCAGGTTACCCTTCAAATGCGCCGTGTCCTGAGACACGTAGGAGATTCGCAGCTGGCTGCCCCGTCTGAACGTCCCCGTGTAACTCATCTCTTCCCCGCAAATCAGCTTGATGAGGCTCGATTTGCCCGAACCGTTATTGCCCGACAGCGCGATCCGGTCTCCCTGCTCGATCGTAAAGCTGACTCCGTTGCCTACCGATTTATCCCCATAATGGATGGACACGCCGTCGAATTCCGCAAGCTGACGCTTATGATAGGCGAGCTGAGATAGCTTCAAGCTCTCCGAGGTTTCGATGTTCCTCAGCAACTTCGACTTTTCTTCGATGGCGGTCTGTTGCCGGTGCTCGATCGATTTGGAACGTTGCATCATTTTGGCGGCTTTGTGACCGACGTAACCGCGATCGGCTACGCCATGTCCGATCTTCGTCTTCTCAACCTCATGCGACCAGTTGTTCGTTCGTTTCGCCGCTTCGGACAACCGCTTGATGTCTTTCTGCAGCCGATCGTTCTCCGCCAATTCATAGTTATCTTGACGTTGTTTGCCCTCCCACCATTCCGAGAAATTGCCCTTCTGCACTTCGATGTTGGTCTTGTTAATCGATAAGACGTGGTCGATGCATCGATCCAGGAACGCCCGATCGTGGGACACGAGTATAAACCCGCTCTTCGAACGAAGATAGTCGCCGACGATTCGCCGGCCGGTCAGATCCAGATGGTTGGTCGGTTCATCGATAAGCAGGAAGTTGTTCTCCTTCAGGAACAGAGCGGCCAGGAGCACCTTCGTCTGTTCGCCGTTCGACAACGTATCGAAAGGCCGGTCAAGCACGTCATCCGACACCTTCAGCAAGCTCAATTCTCTCGCGAGCTCCCACTCCGCGAAATCGGGAACGATGCCTGCAACGATTTCGCTCGTGCGGCGTTCCTTGTGCTCTACCGCGAACGGAAAATAGTCGAAGCCGACGCTCGCCGTAATATGTCCGCTATACTCGTACCTGCCAAGCAGCAAGTTTAGGAATGTCGTTTTCCCCCGCCCGTTCCTGCCCGTGAAGCCCAGCTTCCAATCGGTATCGATATGAAAAGTGACGTTCTCGAAAATGTTATCGTAGCTGCCTTCGTAGGCAAAAGTTAAATTCGTTACTTTGATTAATGACATAAAGCATTCACACCTCGCTGATAATAATAAAAGCCGCAAGAAAGTTACCTTCCTCGCGGCTCATATCGTTACAGCGAATCCAACCCGGCTGGATGCGACCGGACATGGTATTTCCGTATGAGCGAAAAGATAGAGTAACTTTCTTGCACACGAAATAAAACTCGCGAAACGTAACGTTCGGTTGTTTTATCGTTCGTTAGCAAGAAATATCCATCTTTTCAGCTCCAATCTTTAAATTAACCGTATCTTAACACGCCGGTTCGGAAATCTCAACTTCTACTTGCCCTCTGCCGCGGCTAGCCGTTTCGAGTACTTCTGTTCCTTGCCATCCCAGCGTTGACCCACGATCATCGCCCCGATCGTCGGGAAACAGAACAATCGGATAATGAAAAATCCGACGTTGATATTCCCTTCGTTGATGAGCTCGGGCAAAGTGAACAGTACGGTGCTGATCATTCCGATATACAGGACGCCGTACCTGAGAATGTAGGCTTTCTTCCCCATCTCGCGCTTCTTCGTCCATTGTGCGATAAACTTGTCCATGGTCTGCCTCTTCCTTATGCTTTTATCCCTATTTGCTTGAAGCACCTATTATAGCACAATTCCTGTGTCAGGACGTCTTGTGCCTTACATAATCTGTAGGAAATCCGATTGTATAAGGAGCGGTCTCGATGGACATTCCGGTCACGGGATACGTGCTGTGCACGAACGATTCCGGGGATCAGCACTCTCATCAACTGTTCATCACCACGTGGGACGGCAGACAAGTACACGTGCATGGATTCGCGGGGATGACCACCATTGACGACGGGCATGCACATCAATATGCCGGCGTTACGGCCCCTGCTCCGACAGGCGTACCTCACGTACACTCCTTTCAAACGGAGACGACTTTCAACGACGGGCACACGCACTTCATTCGGGGCATGACCGGCGAAGCGGTTCCGCTGCCGGGCGGAGGGCATATTCACTACTTCTCCGGATATACGACCGTGAACGGTCGACGCCCGCATGCCCATGCCTATCAAGGCAGGACCGGCAACGAAAGCATGTAGAACGAGGCAGCGCTCCTAAGGGAGATCGCTGCCTCGTCTTCGTCCGATCACGCCTCTATCTTGACCAACGGCTCCTTCGCAGGTCCTTCGATCACTTCGCCGGTGTAGGAATACCTTGAACCGTGGCATGGACAATCCCATGTGCGATCCCCATCGTTCCAATGCGTCTCGCAGCCCATGTGCGTGCACGTCGTATCGACGACGTGAAGGACGCCGTTCGGATCCCGATAAGCGCCTGCCCTTCGGCCTCCTACGCTCACGACCGCTCCTTCGTTCTCCGCCACGTCGTCCACGCTGCGGTGCGTCGTCTCCAGTTTACCGGAGATCAGCTCCTTGGCGACGTTCGCATTCTGGGAGATAAGCGTCTTGAGATCTGGATCGGCGCGGAACCGTGCCGGGTTGAACAGCTGCAAATATCGGTCCTCGTTGCCGAGCACGATATTCGTCAGCATATGCGCTGCCGCGGTGCTGTTCGTCATTCCCCACTTGCGATATCCGGTCGCGACCAGAATATTGGAGTTATTAGCGGTGATGCGCCCAACGTAAGGCACCTTATCCGTCGTGACCAAATCCTGCGTCGACCAGCGATAAGCGATCTCCTTCACGTCGAACGTCGTGACCGCGAACGTCTGCAGCGCCTCGTAATGCTTGATCGTGCACGGGCTCTGGCCGGCTTTGTGTCCTTCTCCGCCGATCAGGATCAGCGGCTCGTCGCCGCCTTCCGCTAGCCGAATCGAACGCGAAGGCTTATCGATGCTTAAATACATGCCGCCCTTGTATGGCTGTTTGAGCTTAACCGCGAGAACATAGGAACGCTCGGCATGCAATCTCGCGAAGTATATGCCTTTCCAATCCAGGAAAGGAAAGTGGGATGCCGAAATGACATGCTTGCATGTCAGGCGCTGGCCTTTCTCCGTCACCACTACAGGCGATTCCCCCTCCTCTACCTTCATGACGGTCGTATGCTCGAAAACTTGCGACCCGGTTCGTACGATGCGATCGGTTAATGCCGTTAAGTAAGGGATCGGGTGAAACCGAGCCTGCTCCTTCATGGCTAACGCGGACGCGATACTTAACGGCAGATCGATCGTATCCCTCAGTTCGCCTGGGATACCGAGCTTCTGATAAGCCCTTAGCTCCTTCTCGAGCTTATCGGCGGATTCGAACGTCTGCGCGTAGAGAATGGCATCCTCGACGGCAAAGTCGCAGGCGATGTTCTCGGTCTCCACCGTACGCTTCATGAATTGCAAAGCGTCGCGGTTGGCCTCGTAATACAAACGCGCTTGGTCCTCGCCGAAATGGCCGATCAATTCGTCGTAGATGATGTCGTGCTGGGCGGTAATCTTGGCCGTCGTATGGCCGGTCGTGCCGTGAAGAATGCGACCCGCTTCTAGAATCGCGACTTTGACGCCTTGCTTGGAAAGCAAATATCCCGCGGTAATGCCTGTTATGCCTGCCCCGACGATAACGACGTCCGCGGATAGATCATCTTGCAGGGTCGGGAACGTGGGAATGTCGACGGAATTCGTCCAATACGACTCGGGAAATTGCGGAAGCTGTGCCATGGATGAGGCTCCTTTGCTGCATGATTATGGTTTAGCTTCTCACAAAAGGAAACCTCCAATTCCAATCGCCTAACAGTTTCATCATTGAGGGTACGAGCACCAACCGAATGACGGTCGCATCGATGAACAACGCAGCCGCGATGCCGATGCCGAGCTGCTTCACTCCGGAGACGCCCGCGAGCGCGAAAGGCGCCGTTACGGCGATCATGATCGCTGCCGCGGAAGTAATGACGCCAGCCGATGCAGCCATGCCTTCGCGAACAGATGCCTCGTTGTCATGGGTCCGGTTATAGCTTTCGAACATTCTCGAATAAAGGAAAATGCCGTAATCCATGCTGATCCCGAACGTTAATCCGAATATGAATACAGGGATCATGATGGCGATGTCCGAGGTTTCGATCCCCCATAGGCCTTGCCGGAAAACCCATGCGACGACGCCTAAGGAAGCACCAATGCTCAAGAAGTTCATGGCAATGGCCTTCGCGGGAAGCAGCAATGAACGGAAAGCCCACGCCAGCGCGATATAGTTGGAGGCTATCAAGAAAATTAAAGCGTACTTCATCCGTCCGAATATTTCGTCGTGGATCTCTTGCCGATATTTCGTTTCGCCTCCGACGATTACGTCCAGCTCCTCGAATGCACGCGTACGGTCATGTATCCACTCTCTTGCCACGTCTGAAGAGGCTTCGCCGCGAATGAGAACGGTAAGCAGCTGCCGGTCACGATCGGCGTGCAGCGTCTCGGGTACGATCCGAACTACGCTCGGATCCGAAGCCAATACAACCCGTACTCGCTCTAGATTCTGCTTGCTTCCGATCAGTTGCAGCTCCGAAACACCAGACGGCAGGAAACGCTCCTCGACGATAGTCGCGGCCTCTCGCGATTCCGTCGATTCCGGCAGCGATTCGGGGCCGGGAACGATCAACCGCATGTCGCGAATAGGCAGCAGACAGACGAGGAGGATAACCGCGGACAGCACGACAGATACGACGGGTCTTCGCATGGCCGCTCCTACGACAATCCCGAGCAACCGGCGAGCAGTCTTCCGGAGCCTCGTTCCTCCGACCCCCGATCCGCCGATGCGATGTCTCATCGCATAGAGCAACGCCGGTACGAAAGTCAGATTGATTAGCGCCGCAATCGCAACGACGATCATCGCGGTTAACGCGACGCTGTTGAATATCGGCATGCGTATGAACAAAGTGCCCAGTAAGGCGAGGATTACGCATGCGACGGACACCGTAATGGCTCTGCCGGAATAGGCAGTGGATCGGATGATCGCCTCCGGCGCCGAATACGTTGCACTCTCTTCCCTGTAGCGGCTGACCATCAGCAAAGCAAAGTCGATGCAGACGGCCATGCCGGCCATCGGTATGACGTTATAGACGAAGACGGATAATTCGGCGAGTTCCAGAGCTCCAATCACGTAAGTCAAACCCATGGCAATGACCACCGACAAGACGCCCGCGAGAATGGGAATCACGGCGGGCCACAGCCCGCCGAAAGTAAGGAGTAGAACGAAGAACGCTACGGGGATGCCTAACGTCTCGGCCGACTTCAGATCGCTTCGGCTTGATCGATTCACATCGTCCTGCACGACCGGTTTGCCGGTTAGCCGGATGCCGAAGCGTGGGTCGTCCTTGATCCCGTCGCGAAGGTGAGCGATCGCCTTCGTGACAGTTCCGGACGAGCCGTACGCCGATACGATGGCGTATGCGTAACGGTCGTCCTGCAGCTCCCTGTGCTCTAGAGGAGAAGCAATGACGTCGACGCCGCTGACCCCTTCGATTTCTGCTAGTGACCATGCGACGTACGATCGGAATTCCCGAGCTGCGCTCCCTTGTTCATTCTCGAATAGAACGATGATCGGATCGTCCGGAGTGCCCCATTCGCTACGGAGCAGCTCCTGCGCTTGCGCGTACGTGCCGTTCGTCCTCAACCCGTGGTCGCCGAGGACATCGGGAAGATTGACGGCGAACACGGCGGACAAGCCTGCGATGATCAGCCAGCAGGCGATGATTCCCTTATAACGCCGTATAGTGAATTCGGCAAGCTTACGATAGCCCATCGCTTGCGTCCCCGCGTTCCGGCACGCGCCCGAACACCAACACGGCATTATGGCCGCCGAACGCGAACGTGTTGGACATCGCCGTCTCGACCCTTCTTCTTTGGGCTTCATTCGGCGTATAGTCCAAGTCCATGTCCTCGTCGCGCTCGCCATAATGGATCGTTGGCGGTATGATCTGGTCTCGCAAGGCGAGTACGGACCAGATCGCTTCCACGGCTCCCGACGCCCCTAGCAGATGGCCAGTCATCGATTTCGTCGAACTGATGCTCACCTCGTAGGCGTAGTCTCCGAATACGCTTCTGATCGCTCTCGTTTCGGTCAGATCTCCCGCGATCGTACCCGTTCCATGCGCGTTAATATAGTCAATCTGCTTAGGCGATAGGCCGGCATCCTTCAGCGCGAGATGAATCGCCCTCGACCAGTCGCTGCCGTCCGGGCGGGGAGCGGCGACATGATGCGCTTCCCCGCAAGCGCCGTAGCCGAGCAACTCGGCATACGGCCTCGCTCCGCGCGCTCGAGCATGACGCCAAGACTCGAGAACGAGCATGCCTGCACCTTCGCCCATGACCATGCCGTCCCTCCGCCGATCGAAGGGGCGAAGTCCCGATTCAGGCTCGCTCTGTAGGGATAGAGCCCTCATCGCGGCGAACGAAGCGATGCCGATATCGCATAGCGGCGCCTCCGTTCCGCCCGCGATCATCACGTCCGCATCGCCCCGTTGTATCGCTCTGAAAGCGTCGCCGATCGCGTTCGTTCCTGAAGCGCACGCGGTGACGGCGCATTCCGTCGGTCCCCTTGCGCCATGCCGTATAGCCACTTGACTGGCTGCCATATTAGGCAGAAACATCGTGAGCGCGAAAGGAGAAATCCGACCGTAACCCCGTTCGAGCACGTCTTTCATGCCGTTCTCGAACGTCGAAATGCCGCCAACGCCGCTCCCGATCCAGACGCCGGTCCGGAAAGGGTCGGCATTGCCGCCGATCGCAAGCCCGCTATCCCGAATCGCTTCGTCGGTCGCGGCTATCGCGAAATGAACGAAGCGATCCATCCTTCTGGCTTCTTTCAGGTCAATGTAGGCGGCCGGTTCGAAGTCTGGAATCGTTGCGGCCAGCTTCGCCGGCAGCTTGTTGCTATCGGGAAGCTTGCGAATGCCGCAAACTCCGTTCAGCGCGTTGCGCCACGCGACTCCCTTGCCTATTCCGATCGGAGTGACGCAGCCCATTCCCGTCACGACAACTCTCTCGGTCATCGTTGCCCTCCTTTATCACTGGCTAAGTCTTGTCGCACGTACGAGCGCTTGCGCCGCCTTAGGCCATACGGCGCCTAATCTAAGCAATACCCCGCACAGGACGGACTGGGTCAGCGCCCGTTCCAACACGCTGCCCCAGCGTAATGCGCCGCTAAATTGCCGTTCGATCTGCCAAGTGTATTGGCGTCTCCACTCGCTTTCCGTGCACGTTCCGGTTAAATAAGCTTCCGTTAGCGGCGCGCATAACTCGGAAGAGCGAAGCGCCATCGACATGCCGTCGCCGCAGAAAGGCGGAATGACCGCGAGCGCGTCTCCGACGCAAGGGATATCGTTCCACGCGGGCGGCGTTCGGCGAACGAGCACGGGCGAAGGCGCCGAACGGGTCTCCTTCAGCGGCAACGCACCTGCCAATCTCTCTCGCAAAGCGGGGACATTCTCGCATGCTCCCTCCAATATCCGTTCCAACGCCGAAGAAGCCCCGAGCGAGGAGAACGCGGAGCTGGAGACAAGCGCGGCGACGTTAAGCCGATTGCCTTCGACCGGAGATATCCCGACATAACCGCCGCGAAAAAAATAAAGATCGACGATCGGCGTACGATCCGAACTGGCATAATGGGATTTGATTCCGACGTACGTCCGGCCGCCAACGTTCGCGGACGTTCGATGCGAGGAGAACGTCCTTCGACCTCCGGCGCCGATCGCGACGCGAGCGAACAGATCCAGCGGATCGCCTTCGCGCGCGCCTGCGATGTAATAACCCTGGTCAACCGGCGTGACTTGGGTTACCGCGCAGGATGTGAGTAGGTTAGCCCCCGCCTTGGCTGCGGCGTCCTGCAACGTCGCGTCCAAGGCATAGCGGCTGATTCCCCAGGCTTGTCCGGGCAACGGGATCGTAAGGCGGCCGCCGCGTTCCGAGTGAATGCGCACCCTGTCGATCTCGGCAGGATTCAAGGCGCGGACAGTCTCCTCCAGTCCGAGCCGACGCAGCGTGGAACGGGCTTCCGGCGATAGAAATTCCCCGCAGGCTTTATGCCTAGGGTACTTGTGCTTGTCCAGCAGGACGACTTTCCAACCATCCTTGGCAAGCTTATAAGCTATGCTGCTTCCCGCGATTCCCGCACCTACCACGGCGACATCAGTTCTGCTGCGCATGCGCACGCCCCCCAAGCTCTCATGGCTTCGGAATAATGACGGAATAGCGGAATAACGGCCGCCAGCTGACCGTCATATTCGGAATGCTCAGCTTCTTAGCCGCATCATGGAAATCGCTTCTCCGGAAGCCTTTGGCTACGGACAACGGGCCGTCATGCCGGATATAACGATTGGCCGAGACGAGTCGGGTGACGAGCCACACCGCGCTCCAAGCGATCCAATGGCGATGAATGTCGTTAATGACGATGCCGGTACTCGACACGTCCAACATCCGTCCGATAACCCTCGGCAGCCGCTCCGAGTCGAAGTGATGCGCGAACTGCGAAGCGGTAACAACATCCGCGCAACGCGATGGCAGATCGAACAGATCGCTTCGCTCGAACGTCACTCTCGGTTCGCCTCGGAACAATCGCTTGGATTCCGCGAGCGCCTCCTCCGTGACATCGGTCAAAATCACGTTCATCTGCACGCCCATCTTGCGCGCCCAATGCAGAAGGCGCAGGTTGATATCTCCCGACCCCGCGCCTACGTCCAGCACCGTCAACCGACGCGGACGCCCGAGACTCTCCCACAGCTTGCTAACGCCATAAAGCGCGGGACCGGGAGCTCCGAAGATCCGATTCAGCCTGCGCAAATGAACGAGCGCTTCCGTCAACTCCGCTCCGCCCTTCGTGAAATCGTCCATAAGCTCCGGTAACGGCGAACGTTCCGCAAGAAAGCTTCTCATGGCCGATAAGAGAATTGCAGCAGCTCGGCAACGACGCCCGGTCCGAAAGCAAGCGCGATCCCTTCAGTCCTGTCGCCACCCGGTTGAGCTTGCCGTCTTAGAGCATCCATGACGAACAGGATCGTGGCGGAAGACATATTCCCGAATTCCCGCAGAACGCTGCGGCTGGCCTCCGTTTGCTTCTCGGCCAACCGGAACGTCTTGGCTACCGCGTCTATAATGGCTTGACCTCCCGGATGAATCGCCCACAGCTTTGGCCAAGGAGTCTTGCTCCAGAACGCCTCGACAACCGGTGGAACCGCATCCGCGATGATCCGTGGAATCAGCGGCGAAAGCTCTAGACGGAAACCGTAGTTTCCGACCGTCCATTTCATCGCGCCTTGCGTCGCGGGAAGCGTGACGGACCGTGTATCTCCTAACGCGAATTGACCGCTATCCGGCCCTTCTGAATAGCCGATCACGCACGCCGACGCTCCGTCGCCGAAGAAAGCCGCCGTGAACAAGTGCTCTTTGTCGAACGACGGTTGAATGTGAATGGTGCACAACTCGACGGCAACGACGAGCGCTTTGGCCGTCGGATCGGCTCTTACGATACGCGCGGCTTCGCGAATCGCCGTTAATCCCGCCGCGCACCCCAAGAACGTAAGCGGTACCCGAGTGATGTCCTGCGGGAGGTCGAGCTCCCGCGCGAGCACCGTATCCAAGCCCGGAAGGAACATCCCCGTACAGCTTGCCACGATCAGGTGCGTGATTTCGTTACGCGCTACCCTGCTATCGTCGAGTGCTCTAGCCGAGGCGCGCAAGGCAAGAGGTACGGATTGAAGCTCATAGGTGCGCATCCGATCTTCCGTGGCGGGTATCGCAACCTCGGGCGATACGGGCAAGTAACGGCATCTCTCGGCGGGCTCCGATAAATTCGGCTCGCAAGTGTAGCGCGTATCGACGCCGCAATGCCTGAATATACGAGTCGCCCACTTAGAGCGTTCGGGATCGCCCTTCAGCGCTTCCTCCAACCGCCCTACCGTGTCCCGTTGATCCAGTCGAGAAGCCGGAACGGCCGTACCGATGCCCATCATAGTCAATTGCACGGCGAAGGTCCTCCTCTCACGGACAAGAAGTGATCCTTACACTCTATGTTTCAAGCACGCAGGACATTCCGCTGTTTCTCGATGGTGAAATTTTAACGAAATATAACTATTTATATCTAGACATAACCAAACATCATTAAAGTTTGATAGAATGAGCATAAATTATCTATATATTGGAGGAGTTTACGTTGAGAAAACTGCTGTTGTCCGCGCTCGTCCTTGCTTTCGCCGTATCCGTAACCGTTACGTCCTCGCGGCCAGCCGCTGCCGCCAAGAAGACGGAGTTGATCGTATCGGCCGCCGCAAGTCTCAAAGACAGCTTGGACGAGGTCGGGAACAATTACGAGAAGGACCACCCGGATATCGATCTAACGTTCAACTACGGTTCGTCCGGCACTCTGCAGAAGCAGATCGAGCAAGGCGCGCCGGCGGATTTATTCCTATCGGCCGGTTCCAAACAGATGGACGCCTAGGTTAAAGCGAAGTTGATCTCGGAACATGCGGACCTGCTTCGCAATGAGCTTGTCATGGTCATTCCGAGCGATTCCGAACGTAAATTCAATACGGTCAAGCAATTGACCGATAAAGGGATAGACAACATCGCGATCGGACAACCCGAGTCCGTGCCCGCAGGTCAATACGCCAAAGAGACGCTCGTGGCGCGCAACGTATGGAATGCCTTGGAAGGCAAGTTGGTATATGCTAAAGACGTGCGCCAAGTGTTGACCTACGTGGAGACCGGCAACGTCGACGCCGGCTTCGTCTACAAGACCGATGCGCTAACCTCTGACAAGGTCAAGATCGCGCTGAAAATTTGGCCGGAGGTTCATTCTCCGATCGTCTATCCTGTCGGCATCGTCAAGGAAACGAAGCACGGCAAGGAAGCGAAGGCGTTCTACGAGTATCTGAATTCCAAAGCCGCCGGCGATATATTCGCACATTACGGCTTTACCCTATCCTAAGGAATGAGCCCAACATGATGGCAATCGATTGGTCCGACTTCTTCGAACCCGTAGTTCTATCCGCGCAAATCTCGATCATCGCGAGCGTGCTCGTGTTCGTTCTCGCCACGCTGCTCGCATGGCGAATGGCCAGGAGACGCTTCATCGGCAAGAACGCGATCGACACGCTGCTTCTTCTGCCTCTCGTGCTGCCTCCGACGGTTATCGGCTTCATCTTGCTTGTACTGCTCGGCAGAAGAAGCTGGATCGGGCAAGCCTACGAATGGCTGTCCGGAGGTCCGCTCGTGTTCACGTGGATTTCGGCGATTATCGCGGCGACAGTCGTCGCCTTTCCGCTTGCGTACCGGACTTTCAGAGCCGGCTTCGAGAGCATCGACGCCGAACTGGAAGATTCGGCGCGGGCGCTAGGCGCAACCGAGTGGCAGGTATTGCGGTACATCTCGATTCCGCTGGCTTCACGATCGCTCACTTCGGGATATCTATTAGGCTTCTGCCGGGGGCTTGGAGAATTCGGGGCAACCATCATGGTGGCGGGCAACATTCCGGGGAGAACGCAGACGATTCCTACGGCCATCTATGTAGCGACCGACGGCGGGAGCATGCGGATGGCTTGGGCTTGGGTAATCGCTATGATCGGACTCTCTTTCCTGATGTTATGGTTATCGAACCATCTTACGAAAAACGAATAAAACATCAATCGCCCTCTCGCCTATTTCGAATAGGCGAAGGGCGATTATTCGTTCACGGGCGAAAGCCCATAGGAGACTTACTCGATCAGAACGTTATTGATGCTGACGAGTTCTTTGTTTTCATTGAATCCGACCGTATCGTTCGTTCGAATTCGGTCCCATAAGATCGCCGTAACCTCGACGAACTCATGTCGATCTTGGCTGCTGATTTCAATGATGAATTTATCGCTCTTGATTGATTTGTTCACGACCGTGCTCGTGTATTTGATTTGCTCGGCTAGCGAAGCTTGGGGCGATTGCGATGACTGTTCGCTTTCGCCGTTGTTGTTCGCGCAACCTGTTCCTAGCGCAAGTAATGTCCCGCATAGGAATACGACGCAAATTCGTCTTAGGTTCACTCTTGCTGCCCCTCTCGATTTATACTGCAGAACTTAACGATAACATATCTCCGCGTAAATGGCATGATCCTTTTCAGCAGACCTGGCAAAAGCCGCCTCCACTTTCTCTACTCAAGCATATGATCTATGGCGATCACCTACGAGTTAGAAGAAAAGGAGCGGAGCGCGCTCATGAAGATCGACGTCGTCATTCCGGCCATCGATAAAGATTTAGGCACTCTCCCCTATGCGATTGACAGCGTAAGACAATACGTCGCTCACCCTATCGGACGAATTTATATCGTAGCCCCGGCGAGCAGCGCCATCCAAGCGCTCTGCAAGCGCAAAGGCTGTACGTTCGTCCATGAGAGCAGCGTTCTCCCGTTGCGCAAGCATCATATCCATTATCGGTCCACCAGATGGGATAGATCCGGCTGGCTTTATCAGCAGCTGTTGAAGCTCGGCAGCAGCTCCGTTACCGGCAGACGGTATTTCCTCGTCCTCGATGCGGACACGGTGCTGATCAGGCGTCACCGCTTCCGCGACAATGGCAAGTACGTCTTCTATTGCCGCAGCTGGAGTCAACCGGAGTATTTCGTTACTTACCGCAAGTTGTTAGGCCGGAAGGCGTCTAGACCCCGTTCCTTCGTCACCCACTACATGTTGTTCGACAAGACGAAGCTCAGCGCGCTTAAGCGGACGATCGAAGCCAGACACGGCACGCGATGGTACCGGGCGATCCTGAACAGCGTAAACCGCTCGAAGCAGTTCGGCTTCTCCGAATACGAGACGTACGGCAATTTCGTATACTCGCTGAATCCGGGTTCGGTACGGCTCAAGAGCGCGCTCAACCGCAGCTTAACGGGCAGTCCGTCCCTCTTGTCCCGAGCAACGCGGCAGAAGCTGGCTCGGCGTTGTCGTTCGCTGTCGTTCCACAAACGAAAGATTTACGCACGGAGGGCTGAAAGATGAAGCGGTACTCGAGTAAGCATCTTACGAACAAATGGCTGAAGACAAAAGCGATTCTGCGCGACGCCAACGTCCGCGGATGGGTACCGGAAACGCGGTTGATGAGCTTGCCTGCGCTCCGCGCCATGCTTAACCGTTACGGAATGGTCTACGTTAAGCCGGTGTCCGGAACTTACGGCAGAGGAGTCATGCGAGTCGAAGCCCATCGCAACGCGTTTACGTACCAGATCGAACAGACCAAACGCGGCTTCTCCACCATCGAAGGGCTCTATCGATCGCTGCTGCGCCATAAGCGCAAACGGCGATACCTCGTTCAAAGAGGGATCCGCCTGTTGAAATACAAAGGTCGCCGGTTCGACATTCGCGTCATGGTCCAACGGAATCCGAGAGGGCGCTGGGAAACGACCGGCATCATCGGGAGAGTCGCCCATCCGAAGAAGATCGTCACGAACTTCCATAGCGGCGGGAAACCGACGGCTCTGCATACGCTGCTGGCTCCGCTCGCGAAGGGTCCGGTTAAAGCGCGAATCGAACGTCGCGTCGCCTCGGTCGGCTATGACGCCGCCATTGCGCTCAACCGAGCCTATCCCGAGGTTAACATGGTCGGGGCGGACATCGGCCTCGACTCCGGTTTTCGTCCTTGGATCATCGAGCTTAACACGGCGCCGGACCCTTATCTATTCCGATTCTTGAAGGACAAACGAATCCACCGCAAAGTGCTGCGTTATGCGAGAGCCTTGGGACGGATTCCGACGGCCTCCGCGGCAAGGCGCCGCCGATAACCAAGACGCGACCCGCCTCAGGGCGGGTTTATTGATTTGGCGTCATTGGGGCAACCTATTGCCATCTTATGGTCGGAGGGATTGTCCCATGTCATCTCCACTGACGGATTGGACGAGCAACGGCATTCCGTTCGTTCGCAATCGGCCGCTGCATATTATGATCTACGCGTTCGTCGCTTATTTCGGGCTAATGGCCATTTCTCCCGTTAACCGCATGCAATGGGTCGCCGAATGCGCGCCGCTTCTCGCGGTCATCGCAGCGCTTGTTCTTACTTATAGACGATATCGTTTTTCCAACCTATCTTATCTCCTGATGCTCGTCTTCTTCTCTCTGCACGTCGTCGCGGCTCATTACACTTACGAAGGAACTCCGTTCGAGCACTGGCTCAAACCGCTGTTCCATACGAAGCGGAGTAGCTACGACCGCGTCGTTCACTTCTTCTTCGGACTCCTCATCTCCTATCCGATTCGCGAGCTGTTGGAGAACCGAATGAAGTTTCGCCGCTTATGGTCCTACGTACTGCCGGTCGTGTTCATTGCGGGCTTCAGCGGCTTTTTCGAGATCGCCGAATGGTTGGCTGCGGCCATAGCCGGCAAAGGCGGCGAGGAGCGCTTTATCGGAATGCAAGGCGATATCTTCGATACGCAGAAGGATATGGCGGTCGCATGGGTCGGCGTGCTTGTCGCAACCGCAACTTATTTTCTATTCAATTGTAACCAAAAGCGCTCGTGACAATATCCTATAGACGAATGACTATTCGACTGGAGGTTTAAAAAAATGGATCGTGGATTTTTCCCTGGAGGCGGCTTCGGGCCTGGATTCGGAGGCGGCTTCGGACGACCGTTCTTCCGCCCATTCCCTCATCCATTCTTTCCGAATCGCTTCTTGTTTCCGTTCTTCTTCTTCTCCCCATTCGGTTTCCCGTTCTTCAGAGCTGAACAAGGAGGCGACGTTCTGTTCGCTCAGCACCAAGTACAGCCAGGCGACACGTTAGCTTCGATCTGCCATGCCTACAACATGCCTCAGACGATCGTCGAGGAAGCTAACCCGCAGTTGACGAATCCGCAGCAGCTGAGGCCCGGCGAGAACGTCAATATCCCTCGCATTTCTAACATGATGGTCCATAAATCGTATGCCGACATGCCCGCGGGCGTACAGCAAGGCCAACCGATGATGTAAGGAATGAATAAACGCCGTCAGGAACGAAGTCCTGGCGGCGTTGTTCATGTTATACGACCGAATTTCTGACGAGAAGCTTCCCCTGCTCGATATAATGTTCCGCGCGTTCGACTTCCAAGCCGCTCGGCTCCATCACTCCTTCGAGCGGGTACGGAATGCCGAGCTGCTGCCACTTGTAAGAGCCCATTCGGTGATAAGGCAAAATTTCGATTCGATCTACGACGCTTAACCCTTCCGCGAAACGGCCTAGTGCCATCAGATCGCTGGCGCCGTCCGTTAATCCGGGAACGAGCACATGTCGGATCCACATCCGCTTTCTTCGTTTCGAGAGAAGCTTGGCGAACGAGAGGATGCGTTCGTTCTTCTGTCCGGTCAGCTTGCGGTGACCATCCGCGCTCATGAGCTTCAGGTCAAGCAGGACAAGGTCGGTCACCTCCAGCAGTTCGCCTATGCGGTTCTGATCGCAGAACCCCGACGTATCGAGCGCGGTATGAAGTCCCCATTTGGCCTTGCACGCCTTGAACAGCTCCGTCACGAAAGCCGCTTGCAACGTTGGCTCGCCGCCGGTGACCGTTATACCTCCGCCCGAGCTCTTGTAATAATCGACGTAGGGTTCGATTTCATCCAATATTTCCTCGACGCTTCTAAGCGTGCCTCCCGTTCGATCCCACGAGTCTGGATTGTGGCAAAATTGGCAACGAAGCGGACATCCTTGCATGAATAAGACGAATCGTATACCCGGTCCGTCGACGGTTCCGAACGTGTCGAGAGAGTGAATCCTCCCCATATGCATCGTCTTCATAGCGGCTTCCCCTCTCCCGACGTTCGTTTAGTCGTCACATACTGCCGTGGAACGTGCGGCTAATGACGTCCATCTGCTGCGCGCGGGTCAGCTTGATGAAGTTGACGGCGTAGCCGGATACGCGGATCGTCAGCTGCGGGTACTGCTCGGGATGCTCCATCGCGTCAAGCAGCTGTTCGCGGTTGAACACGTTCACGTTCAAGTGATGGCCATTCTTGGCGGCGTAGCCGTCGAGCAGCGAGACGAGGTTGCGTACTCTCGCATCCGCTTCGCGACCGAGCGCTTTCGGAATCAGCGAGAACGTGTTCGAGATGCCGTCGAGGCTGCTCTCGTACGGCAGCTTCGCTACCGAGTTCAGGGAAGCGAGCGCGCCTTTGCGATCTCTACCATGCATCGGGTTGGCGCCGGGAGCGAACGGAACGCCTTGCTTTCGGCCGTCCGGCGTGCTGCCCGTCTTTTTGCCGTATACGACGTTGGAAGTGATCGTCAGAACCGATTGGGTCGGGATCGCTCCGCGGTAAGTGCGATGTTTTTTCAACTTATTCATGAACGTTTCCGTCAATTGCACCGCTAGCTCATCGACTCGATCATCGTTATTGCCGTATTGCGGATATTCTCCCTCGATCTCGAAATCGACGGCGAGCCCTTTGTCGTTGCGAATCGGTTTGACTTTGGCGTATTTGATCGCGCTGAGCGAGTCCGCGACGACGGACAAGCCGGCGATCCCGCAAGCCATCGTACGGATGATTTCCGTGTCGTGCAGCGCCATCTCGATCCGTTCGTAGCTATATTTGTCATGCATGTAGTGAATGACGTTCAACGTTTCCATATACAGCTTCGCGAGCCATTCGAGCATCTCGTCGTACCGCTTCATCACTTCCTCGAAGTTCAGGACGTCTCCGCCGATCGGCGCGGATGCCGGACCGACCTGAATGCCCAGCATTTCGTCCACCCCGCCGTTGATCGCGTAGAGCAGCGCTTTGGCCAAGTTGGCCCGTGCCCCGAAGAACTGCAGCTGCTTGCCGATGCGCATGGCCGACACGCAGCAGGCAATGCCGTAGTCGTCGCCGTAGATCGGACGCATCAGATCGTCGTTCTCGTACTGGATGGAGCTCGTATCGATCGACACTTTGGCGCAGAATTCCTTAAAGCCCTGCGGCAACTCCGTCGACCACAGCACCGTTAAGTTCGGTTCCGGAGCCGGTCCGAGATTGTACAGCGTATGGAGGAAACGGAACGAATTGCGCGTAACCCTCGTCTTCCCGTCCAGCCCCATGCCGCCGATCGACTCGGTCACCCAAGTCGGGTCGCCGCTGAACAGTTCGTTGTAGTCGGGCGTACGCAGGAATTTGACGAGGCGGAGCTTCATGACGAGATGATCGACGAGCTCTTGCGCTTCCTCTTCGGTCAATCGGTTCTCCTGAATGTCCCGCTCGATGAAGATGTCGAGGAAGCTCGATACGCGGCCGAGACTCATCGCCGCTCCGTTCTGCTCTTTAATCGCGGCCAGGTAAGCGAAGTAGAGCCATTGCACCGCTTCCTTGGCTGTCGCAGCCGGTTCGGAAATATCGAATCCGTAAGACGCGGCCATCTGCTTCAGTTCTCCTAGGGCTCGGATTTGCTCGGACACTTCTTCCCTTGCCCGAATGACCGCGTCCGTCAACTTCTCTTTCTCCATCCGCTTCAAATCCGCTTGCTTGGCCGAGAGGAGACGGTCGACGCCGTACAACGCTACCCTGCGGTAGTCTCCAATGATACGACCGCGTCCGTAAGCGTCCGGCAAGCCGGTGACGATCCCCGCTTTGCGGGCGAGCTTCATTTCCGTCGTATAGGCGTCGAATACCCCCTGGTTATGGGTTTTGCGAACTTCGGTGAACGTTCGGATCATTTCGTCCGGCAGCTTATAGCCATAGGCCTCGCATGCATCGATAACCATCCGGATGCCTCCGAAAGGCTGAACGGAACGTTTCAGCGGAGCGTCCGTCTGCAAGCCTACGATTTTCTCGAGCCACGGGTCGATGTAACCCGGTTCGTGGGAAACGATCGTCGACACCGTATTCGTATCGACGTCCAGCACTCCGCCGTTGTCGCGTTCCCTCTTCATAAGCTCAAGCACGATGCTCCAAAGCGTCTTGGTCGCAGCCGTAGGAGCCGCGAGAAACTTCTCGTCTCCTTCGTACGGGGTCAGGTTGAGCGTCAGAAAATCGCCCACGTCGACATCGTGAACCCAGCGGCCTGCCCGGAACCCCCGCCAGCCGTCCAGTCGATTCGACGGGGGTTCTCCTAGGATGTGCTTTTCCGAAATGGCCATGATGTGCTCCTCCTTGTGTGACTATTTAGATGGATTAGAAATTCCCGTAGAAGGCGTTGCGATAGACTTCGGCGAGCTCCGTTACGAGCGGCATCCTCGGGTTGGCCGTCGTGCATTGGTCTTCGAACGCGCGGTCTGCCAGGCGGTCGACTCTCGCTTCGAAATCCTTCTCGTCGAAGCCGAGCTCGCGGAACGTCTCGGGAATGCCGAGCGACCGGTTCAGCTTGCGGATCGCTTCGATCAGGCTGTTCACGCCTTCCTCTGTCGTCGCCGCCGGAAGTCCCAGCATTCTGGCGATCTCGGCGTACCTCTTGTCGGCTACGTAGTGATCGTATTTCGGGAACGAAGCGAATTTCGTCGGCTTCTGCGCGTTATAGCGAATGACGTGCGGCATCAGGATCGCGTTCGTGCGCCCGTGCGCCGTATGGTATTGGCCGCCCCACTTGTGCGCCAAGCTATGGTTGATGCCCAGGAAGGCGTTCGCGAACGCCATGCCGGCGATCGTCGACGCATTATGCATTTTCTCGCGTGCCAGCGGATCGGCCGTCGCGTAAGACTTCTCCAAGTGCTCGAATACAAGCTGAATGGCTTTGAGCGCAAGTCCGTCCGTGTAATCGTTCGCCATGACCGATACGTAGGCTTCGATCGCGTGCGTCAGAACGTCCATGCCGGTGTCGGCGACTGCCGTCTTCGGCAGGCTGTACACGTACTCGGGATCGATGATGGCGACATCGGGCGTAAGCTCGTAATCCGCGAGCGGGTACTTGGTGTTGCCGTTCTCCTTGTCGGTAATGACGGCGAAGGAAGTCACTTCCGAACCGGTTCCCGAAGTCGTCGGGATCGCCACGAACTTCGCTTGCTGGCCTAGCCGCGGATACTTGTAAATCCGTTTGCGGATGTCCAGGAATTTCATCTTCAGCGATTCGAAGCTCGTATCCGGATATTCGTAGAACAGCCACATCGCCTTCGCGGCATCCATCGGGGAGCCGCCGCCTAACGCGATGATGCAGTCCGGCTTGAATTGCTCCATCATCCGCGTACCGCGCCGCACCGTATCTACCGATGGATCCGGTTCGACGTCGGAGAATATTTCGATCGCGACCGGCAGATTCCGCTTCCGGAGGTAGTACTCGACCTTCTCGACGTAGCCGAGTTTGACCATGGCCGCGTCGGTGACGATCATGATGCGCGTAATGTCCGGCATTTTCTCGAGATATTGCGTCGATCCGCGTTCGAAGTACACTTTCGGCGGGACTTTAAACCATTGCATGTTCGTCGTCCGATAAGCGACGCGTTTGACGTTGATCAGGTTGACCGCCGTTACGTTCGAAGTCGTGGAATTGCTGCCGTATGAGCCGCAACCGAGCGTGAGCGAAGGCAAGTTCGTGTTATAGATGTCGCCGATCGCGCCGTGCGTAGATGGAGCGTTGACGATGATGCGCCCCGTCTGCAGCCGCTCCGAGAAGGCAGCGATGACGGCCTGATCGTTCGAATGGATGACGGACGAATGGCCCATGCCGCCGAAGCCGACGACTTGCGCTGCTCTCTCGATACCCTGCTCCGCGGACTTCACCTTGTAGCAAGCAAGCACGGGACTCAGCTTCTCGGCGGAGAGCGGATATTTCGCGCCTACCCCCTCGAGCTCCGCGACCAGCACCTTCGTACCCGCCGGTACGGCCACTCCTGCCATCTCCGCGATCTTGACCGCGGATTGCCCGACGATCACCGCGTTTACCGCGCATTTGTCGGCATGGATAACCAGCTTGGATACCGCCTCGGTCTCCTCTTTGTTCAAGAAGTAACATCCGAGATCGGCCATGAGCTTCTTCGCGTTCTTGTAGATCGGTTCGTCGAGGATGACCGCTTGCTCCGAAGCGCAAATCATCCCGTTGTCGAACGTCTTGGATAAGATCAGATCGGTCACCGCCTGTTCCAGATTTGCGGTGCGCTCAATGAAACAAGGGACGTTGCCGGGACCGACGCCAAGCGCCGGCTTGCCGGTGCTGTAAGCTGCCTTAACCATCGCCGAACCGCCGGTCGCGAGCACGAGCGCCACGTCCTTATGGTTCATGAGCAGCTGCGTCGCTTCTACGGAAGGCTTCTCGATCCATTGAATGCAATGCTCGGGCGCTCCCGCCGCCACCGCCGCGTCGAGCAGCGTCTTGGCAGCCTCTGCGCTAGAGCGTTGCGCGGATGGATGGAAGGCAAAGACGATCGGGTTCCGTGTCTTGGCCGCGATGAGCGCCTTGAACATCGTCGTGGAGGTCGGATTCGTTACGGGAGTGATGCCTGCGATGACGCCGACCGGTTCCGCGACTTTTCGGTAGCTTTCGTAAGGATTATCCTCGATGACGCCGACCGTTCTTTCGTTCTTAATGCTGTGGTAAATATATTCCGTGGCGAAAATGTTCTTCGTGATCTTGTCCTCGTATACGCCCCTGCCCGTTTCCTCTACCGCCATCTTGGCGAGCGCCATGTGCCGATCGAGCCCCGCGAGCGCCATCCGCTGCACGATCCGGTCGATTTGCTCCTGATCGAGCGCCATATAAGCTTCTTGCGCCCGCTTGGCTCTTTCGGCAAGCCGGTTCACTTCGTCCTGCGCGGTAAAGATCGCCTCTTGCGCTTTTTCCTTGATTGACATAGCCATCCACTTCCCATCCGGGTTATTGGTCTAAATCCGTTAGTGCGTGATGACTGTATTCTTAGGTTCGCCGAGCGTATTCGCGTTATCGTCCGCTTCTTGGCGATGGGTCAGCTTCGCCCAGCCTTTGCGCAGCAGCGGCAGCAGGTACGCGTCGAGTCCGAAGCGTCCGGCGTTCGCGCCGGCCGTGAAGACGATGAATCCGAGGACGAGCAGCCAAGGGTTCGTGCTTACGGTGCCGGCTAACAGGAACATCACGTTAAGCATCATTCCGAAGAAGGCGGCCGTAACCGTGAGTCCTCCGACGATAAGTCCTACGCCGATCAGGAATTCTCCGACGGGGATCAGGAAGTTGATCAGCTTCACGTTCGGCAAGGCGAAGTGCTCGATGAAATACGTGTAGTTCGGGTAAATGACCTCTTGCGTCGCATGATCGGCGATCGGTTTGCCGATCGCGCCTTTCAGGAAGCCCGTGGCGTCGAAGCCGCCGGTCAGCTTGTGCCATCCCGCGTCGATCCATTGCCAACCGACGTAAATTCTGAGCAACGTAATCGCTACGGCAACACCAATGTTTTCTCTGAACCATCTCATAAGCATGAGGGCCATCTCCTTATGGATCTTGGTTTTTTTATGTTTTCTAACTTTGTGATTTAATTCACTTAATCGGCCGCGCTAAAAATCGTATTTGTTCGAGCAGTCGTCCAGGGAACGAATGATTTGATCCTCTTCTTCTAACCGATTGACTAGCGCCGCGTATGCATACAGTACGTAAGAGGCTAACCGAGTCGCTTCGCTGCGAGGATACGGCTTCTGGAGACGATCGGCTTGGGCGATGAACATGTGCAGATACTTGCCGGCCAATCCGTATTCTTGCTCGATGGAGTGATGAAGATCGGGCTCCAGCCCCAGGTACCAGGAAGCGTACGGGAACAGCTCGATTTTCTCCCAGCGATCGTGTTCGTTCCATTCGGATTTGAGCGACTGAACCTCATCGTACAATTGGCGTATTTTGTCGTTCAGAATCGCGTCTTCGTCCTCGTGGCGTACGTCGCAGGCTAGACTGTAAAGGCGTTGAAGCCGTTGTCTTAACTGGTCGTGTTCGTGAATCGCTCTGGATGCTCCCGTCTCCACCATTAATTGGCGCATGTCGGGCTGCGGGATCAGGTTGTCGGATAAGGTGCGGTTCATCTTACGTATTCCTCCTTCGCTTTTCTTGACTTCAGTGTACCAAGCGTTGCCGCTTCATAATGTGAATTAAATCACAATAGATGTGAACAAAATGAAAACAAAGGGCTCCCTTTGTTTATCGACTGTATGTGTTGGACCATTCGATGTTGGCGGACCGTAGATACCATTTAGTAACACCACGTGTGCTTATTTCGCCGAATTCCGTGCTCCGAGCCATTTAGTCACACCACGTGTGCTTATTCCGCCGTATCCCCGTTCTCCGAGTCATTTAGTGACACCACGTGTGCTTATTTCGCCGATTTCCCGTGCTCCGAGCCATTTAGTGACACCACGTGTGCTTATTCCGCCGAATTCACGTGTTCCGAGGTGATGGACCGCTCATTGGTGATAAATCGTTGGTGAACGGCTGTATGAACTGCAGTTATCTGACACCGATTAACCATTAGAGACGAACTACCTGCACGAAGTACCGGTATCTCCCTCATCTATTGCCATATATCGTCTTTTGACCATAAGGGAATGTGCTCCGTGCATCTAATAAGTGGCTTAGGAAACTTGCATTGTAATAGAACTGTATTCGATGCAGTTAAGTGATTATCCATTCGTTCGATATGACCCCTCAGTGCAGCCAGACAAAACTCATTACGATAAATCTGCAACAACGCGCTCCGCCGCGGTTCTCCCCTGTTGGACGCAATCGGGAATACCGACGCCTTCGTACCCCGCCCCACACAGCCAGACTCCCGGCATCTGCTCCTTCAATCGCTTGTTCAGCCTCGCCAATCGCTCCCGGTGACCGACCGGATATTGCGGCATCGAGCGAAGGCAACGCGTAATCTCGACGAACTCCGGTTCGGCGTTGATGCCCATCGTTTCCTTCAAATCCGCACGCACGCCATCGATCAGCTGCCGAGCGGATAACTGCAGCCAATCTTGATCGTTCGACCGACCGACATACGTGCGCAGGAGCACCTTCCCCTCCGGCGCCGCATGCAGCCATTTGGAAGACGACCAGGTGCAGGCGGTAATCAACCGGCCTTCTTTGCGCGGCACGACGAATCCCGATCCAGACAGCGGGCGACCGACCTCCTCCTGGTTGTACGCCAGGGAGATATTGGCGACCGAAGCGTACGAGACTTGTTCGAGCGTCTCCGCTCCCGACACATCCTTCAACAACCGAGCGGCCTCGAAGGCTGGCAACGCCATAATGAGGCCGTCCGCTTGAAGCTCGCTTCCGTCGGTCAGCTTCAGATCATACCCTTCGCCCACGATCGTCAACTGTTCGATCCCTTGTCCGGTGACGATCCGAACGCCGGGCAACGATTGCTCCAGCTTATCGACCAGCGTCGTCAGCCCTTGCTTGAACGTCAGAAACAAGCTCCTGCGTGCGATTTCCGGCAGACCTTCCTGCTTTGGCGTACCCTTCTTGGCAGCCAGCATGCCCAAGATCAGGCTGCGATGCTTCCGCTCGATCTGCCTGAATTGCGGGAACGTTGCCGCAAGGCTAAGCGACTGGGTGTCGCCCGCGTATATGCCCGCCAGAAGCGGCTCCGTTATATGATCCAACACTTCTTGCCCAAGCCTGCGCCGGATAAAGCCGCCAAGAGACTCGTCCTCGTCGATTCCGCGCCTAGGCAGCACCAGATCCATAGCCGCGCGGAGCTTGCCCATTGGGGAGATCAATCTCGTCTTCATGAACGGAGTTACCGCGGTCGGGATGCCGAGCACGAGCCCGAGCGGCATCGCGTGCAGCTTGCCCCGATGGAGAATGTAATTCGTCTTCGCGTTCGGATTCGTCGAGACGAGTTGATCTTCCAGCCCGAGATCCTTAATGAGATTAATAATCGGCATTTTACGTGCAAGGAACGAGTCCGGCCCCTTCTCGATGACGAAGCCGTCCCGGTGCAGCGTTTGAATTTTGCCCCCTAGCCGCTCGCTCTTCTCCACGATCGTAATCTCGACCGGAGTCCGCAAATCCGCGTAATGTTTCTTTAAGTAATAGGCAGCGCTTAGTCCGGTAATGCCCCCGCCCGCGATAACGATCCGTCTTTGCTTGTCTGCCATCATGCGTTCACCCCGCTTGGCACGTACGCGCAATAAGGATCGCTCTCCAGGTAGTCGCCGGTTACCGCGTAAGCCCGGGCTCTCGAACCGCCGCATATCGATTTGAATTCGCATGCCCCGCATTTCCCCTTCAACATCGTTTTGTCGCGAAGCTCCTTCATGATCGGCGAGTTGCGGTAAATATCGGTCAGCGGCTGCTCCCTCACGTTGCCGCACTTCACGGGCAGGAATCCGCTCGGATACACGTCCCCGATATGGCTGATGAACACGAAGCCGTCCCCGTCGTTGACGCCTTGATGCGCACGGCCGAGCAGGTCGGCTCTCTTCGCGCTTTCCGCCCCGGGCACCGCAGCCATGCGTCTGCTCTCCTGCAAGAACACTCGGCGGTAATGCGGCGCTTCCGTCGCTTTAACGCCGAATGGCATCCGTTGCTGTACCTGGCATAGCCACTTCATCACTTCCTCGTGCTGCTGCGGCGAGATCATGTCCTTCTCCATCCCGCGTCCCGTCGGCACGAGGAAGAACAAGCTCCACAGCACCGCGCCCATGTCCTTCACCTTCTCCGCGATCGCCTCCAGATCGCGCAAGTTATATAGCGACACGGTCGTGTTCACTTGGATCGGAATGCGCAGCTCCTTCAAAAATTCGATGCCGCGCATCGTTAAATCGTAAGAACCTTTCGTCCCCCGAAAATGGTCGTGTATTTCCTCGCATGAACCGTCCAAGCTGAAAGCCCAACGGGATAAGCCGACTTCCTTCGCCTTGCGAATCGCGTCGCGCGTCACTTTCGGCGTAGCGCTTGGCGTCATGGACACCGACAGCTTCTTCTCCTCGATCGCATAACGCGCCAGGTCGAATAGATCCGGCCGCATTAACGGATCCCCGCCGGTAAAGACGAACAACGGGTTATCCATCTCCGCGATGTTATCGATCAGCTTCTTGCCGTCCCCGAACGACAGCTGTCTCGGATCCGCGCGATATTGCGCTTCAGCCCGGCAATGCAAGCATTTCAACGCGCACGCGCGGGTCACTTCCCAGATGACGATGAACGGGTTTACGGTATAATCTCGTTCTTGCTTGAAGATCGACATGACGTCCCTCCTAATCGCTGGCTGATCCAAGCGTAACGGAGTTTCCCGCTTCGCACTGTGAGGGCTGTCACAGTAGATGGCGACGATTCGGTGTAGAGTAGGAACAGATGGAAGGAACTAGAGGAGGTTGACGAGATGATCGTTAAACTGGATACGGATTCTATACTGGATTCCATGGAGTCTCTCTGCGCGGAACTGCTGGAACGTAGCTCGTACAAGGAGCTTCGGCAATCGATATCGAATTTCGTGAGAGATGAAGCTTCCATGAGTCAATACGAGCGTTTCTTGGAGCATAGCAACGTGCTGCAACGGAAGCAGGAGCAGAACATCGCGTTGCTGCCGGCCGAGGTCGAGGCGTTCGAGCAGGAGGAACGAGCGTTGTACGACAATGAAGCGATTCGCAAATTTCTATACGCGGAACGGGAATTCACTCGCCTCCAGAACTTAGTCAATCTGTATTTCACGAAGACGCTCGAGCTCAACCGATTGCCTCTGCCCGGCGAATTGCAAGCCGGCGGATGCGGGTGCGGCGGCAGCTGCGGAAGCGGCCATTAAAGGTTAAAGCGGTAATCCCGCATCTGACGACGGGATTACCGCTTTTTGTCGCTATTCGATCAGCAAAGCCGACAACACAAGGAACTGAACCGATCCGACGATCTCGATGATGCCTACTTTCATTGGCCGCATTGCCTTTCCTCCGTAGGCGAACGTACGGACCGCCGAGAAAACGAAAGGCAAGGTTAACAAGGGGAACCCGATCGCCCATGGAACGAAAAGCACTAACACGTGATACACGCGCGCATAAGTCATCCAGCGACGATTCATGCGCTCTCGAAATACCGTTTTGACGAAAAACGCGCTTCCCGTAAAATAAAGGAAGCTAAGAAGAACGACCTCCGCCATCGTGCGGTCCCATCCTCCTCCGCCTAGCACGTAAGCTGCCGCGCCGCCAATAGAGAAAATGAGGATGGCGCACATATCGTTGACGAGCGCTCTCTCCGCTTTATGCTTCGTATGCCAGACGTTCACGAGCAGCAGCAAACCTAGCGGGATGCCGAAATAAAGCAGTAACGGCGTATCGATTAACGGCGGAATCAAGCAGACGAGCGCGGCGGCGCCATACATGCTCCCCCACTTGATCCAGCGGCTTTGGTTAGAGGATCTTTTGATCGATTGCAGGAACGGGTACGATGAGAGATAGAGCAGCAGCCATGCCGCGAACAGCGCAACATGCATTCCCTGCGCTCCCGCCGCGAACATCCCGAACAAGAACGGTACGCTGATCATGGCCCAACCGCCGTGCTCGTGCGGAATGACGATTCGTCGTTGTTTCATGGATCGTATGCCCCCTTCGAAATCATGAATAACCCTACTGGAGGTAATCGGAATGAATAAAGATCAAATTTCGGATTTTCTGAAGCAGGTCCCCCTTTTCCATGATCTGCACCCGCAGGAATTAGAGCGCGTGGAAGAGATTACGATCTCCCGCTTCTTCCCTCGAAAATCGACCGTGTTTACGGAGGGCAGCGAGAAGGAAGCGGTATATTTCATCAAAGACGGTCTGGTCAAAACGTACAAAACGGACGAGAACGGCAACGAGCAGATCGTCTCCTTTCTCAAAACCGGCGACATGTTCCCGCATACCGGCTTTTTCAACCCGAATCCTTATCCGGCTACCGCCGAAGCGATCGTCGATTCGAAGCTGCTCGCGATTCCGGTTCGCCTGTTCGAGAATCTGATGCTGAGCACGCCTTCGATCGCGGTCAAGATGATGCGGGTAATGGGCGACAAGATCAGGGAGCTGCAGGAGAAGCTGCAGGTGCTGTCCGGTCAGGACGTCAAGCATCGGGTGCTGTCCTTTCTGCTCCAGCTTGCCGATCAGCTCGGGGAATGGAACGGAAGCACGGTGACGATCAACCTGCCGATGACGCACCAGGAGTTCGCCAATTCGATCGGAACGACGCGGGAGACGATCAACCGTCTGCTGAATCAATTCAGCAAGGAAAGCTTGCTCGAGGTCGATCGCAGCCGCATCGTCATCGTCGATCTGGAGGCGCTAAAGCAGCAACGCGACTTGAAATAGTAGCCGCCCCCACGCTATCCGCCGATCTGGGACATCGTCCGAGAGGTCGGAACGCGGGTCAACTGTTGTCCGGACAGCGCCAGCACCATCTCGTGGGATTCGGGCTTTAAGTCGAGCGCCCGGAAGAATATCGATTCGATCGCTTCGGTGTTCCCCATGTGCTTGCGCACGTTGAACTCATCCGACCAGAATAGGCAAGGCTTAATGTTGCCGTCAGCCGTCAATCGCAGCCGATTGCACGTGTCGCAGAAGTGATCGCTGACGGGGTGAATAAGCCCGAAGGTGCCCGCAGCTCCATCTAGCCGATAATATTGCGCCGGTCCGTTACCGAACGTCTCCCCGCTTGGCGCGTACCTCATGCCTGTCCTCTTGCACGTATCGAGCACGTGCGAGAGCGGCAAGTATTCCCCCTTCCATGCCTCTCCTTGCTTCCCGATCGGCATATACTCGATGAACCGGACATGAAGAGGCTCATCGACGGTCATGCGCAAGAACGATTCGACTTCATCGTCGTTTATCCCCTTCATCAGCACCATGTTCAGCTTAATCGGCGCGAGGCCGGCTTTACGGCTCGCCTCGATGCCCGCGAGCACCCGCTTCAGGTCGCCGCCTCTCGTGATCATGGCGAATCGGTCGGGCTTCAGCGAATCCAAGCTGATGTTGACTCTCGTTAAGCCTGCCGACTTCAGAGAGTCGGCGAACGACGCCAGATAAATGCCGTTCGTCGTGAGGGCGATATCTTCGATTCCGGGTACGGCGGCGAGCATGGCGACAAGACGGTCCAGCTGCTTGCGTACTAACGGTTCGCCTCCGGTGAGACGTATTTTCCTCACGCCTAGCTTCGCCAACACGTTTACGATTTCCGCGATCTCTTCGTAAGACAGAATCCGATGATCCGGCACGAAGGACATGCCTTCCTCCGGCATGCAGTAGACGCAGCGCAAATTGCAGCGATCCGTTACCGATATGCGCAAATAATCGTGAATTCGGCCGAACTTGTCGATTAACTGCTTTTTCATTTCCGCTTCACTCCCTTGCCTCGATGCTCCATAGCTTGAGCGTCTCTCTCAATCGGCTCCTCGCTTGTTCCACGATGGCTTCGATCTCTTCTTTCGATGGGTGTTCAAGATGGATGCCGGCCAGTACGGCGACCGTACGGTTCAACGCGCGGGAAGCCGTCTCCGCAAGCTCGACGGCTAATTCCTCTTCCCGGTGCCCAGGCAAAGCCAGCGAATACGAATGAACGAAAGGAGCCTCTGTCGATACCCAAGCCATGGCCATCGCGCCGATATGAGCCGTCCCTCCGGTAACGGAGAATACGACATCGTTGCCCATCCTATAAGCTCGAATCTCGATCGTTGCCATCGGAAGTCTCCCTTTTCGTTAACCGCATGCCTAAGTATAGGATCAAATTGCGTTTCCTTACTGTGACAGGGCTCACAAAGTACCGTCATTGCCTGCTCTATAATCGAAGACGTAAAGACACTTACCTTTCGGGAGGAATGAACCATGAGTACGTTCGCCGCAACCGTCAACGCCACGGAATATCCGCCGCACCTGAAACACAAGGTTATTTTCCAAACGTTCGGCAACTTAACGCCTGGAGAAGCGATGCTGCTCGTTAACGATCATGACCCGGTGCCGCTCCGGTTTCAGTTCGAATCGATGCATTCGGGCGAATACACGTGGGAGTACATCGAGCAAGGACCGGTCTCCTTCCAAGTCCGGATCGGCAAAATTTAACGAAGAGATGGAGCGTGGCCAACTATGGCGAAAGTCGATATCGTCGACGAGAAGACGATCCAAATCCAAGTCACTATGGAGGACGCGATCTCCATGGTGCAGGAAGCTTCCCGGCAGCTCGGCGAATACGCCTCGGAGGTCGTGACGATCTGCGAGCGAATGCCGGAATTCCAATATACGTATTTCTGCTTCTACGCCTATGACAGCGCGAGATTGTTCGAGCGCTTGCTCGGCGTAGACCCGAAGGAATACCACTCGTTCTCGCTCGATGCTCCGGACGCCTTCTTCTATTCGCTGTACGGCGGCATGGCCGGGTTATACGAATCGGCTAAGCGGATCGTAAGCGAGACCGAAACCCTAAGGAGCTGAAGTCCGATGGATCGCAAGGATGCCCATGTCGTCGAACTGGACGTGAGACCTCACCTGCGCAATAAGCTTGAGCCGTTCCAGATCATCATGGATACGGTCGGCAAGCTGGAGAAGGACGATATATTCGTGCTGCATGCAACGTTTAAACCTACACCGCTCTTCGGCGTGCTGAAGATCAAAGGCTTCGCCGGCAAAGCCGAGCAGTTCGGCAAGGACCACTGGATTTCCACGTTCGTGCGCCGGAAGAACAAGCATTGGCTTAACGAAGACGCGGATACCGTCGCTCAGGAACCGGATGCAGAATCGGACGCCGGTTCAACGGGCAACGGTCCCGAGACGATTACGCTCGACAACCGCGGCTTGGAGCCGCCGCAGCCGATGATCCGCACGCTGTCCGCGCTGGAGCGCATTCGTTCGGGTGGCGAAGTCGCCATCCATAACGACCGCGTGCCGATGTTCCTGATCGAGGAACTGCAAGGCTTGGGTTATCCGTACACGGTTGAAGAACAACCGGATGGCTCCGCCAAAGTAAAGATCCGCAAACCATAAATCTCACTAAGGAGGCGAGAACGATGTCCCGTCTCCCTTTTCTTTTCATCGTTACCGGGATTATCGGGTTCGTAGCCTATCAAGCCGCATCGCTTGCATCGTTGTTCGGATTTCTCGGCGACGGCGTTCGCGGCCCTTCGGGCTGGTTTCACGTCCATCTATTCGTGCTCGGATGGGCCACGATGCTCGCCATGGGAGCCGTCTATCAGCTCATTCACGTCATCCTGCAAACCCCGATCTACAGCGAACGTCTCGGATACGTTCATTACTCGGTGTTCACCGTCGGCTTAACGGGACTGCTGTACGGCTTTATAAGCAGCGAGATTCTCGTGATCGCCGTGTTCGCTACGCTCGCGTTCCTCGGGATTCTGCTGTTCGCGTGGAATATGGCGGTCACGCTCATGAAGGCTTCGCGGTGGAACGCCATCACGGTTAGCGCCGCCTGCTCCGTGTTATACCTGGTGCTGACGGGCGTATCCGGCATGGCGATGGGGATCAACTTCGCGACGGGCTGGTTCGCCGATTACCACGAGAACCTGTTCGGGGCGCATATATGGATGGGGACGGTCGGTTGGTTCGGATTGTTGATTACCGGATTCAGCTACAAAATGCTCCCGATGTTCTACCTGGCCCACGATTACCCTACAAAGCCGCAAAGCATCGTTCTGATTGTATGGAATGCCTCGGTAGTCGTTGGCGCTGTTTCGTTCCTCAAAGGGGGCGACGGTTGGTTCACCTGGTTCGCGCTGTCGTTGCTTGCGGCGGCCGTCGTCGTGTACAACGTTCACCTGCTTCAAGTGAAGAAGGCAAGACATAAGCGTACGCCCGGCTCGGGCATTCAATGGTCTCTCTATTGCAGTCAAGCCTTCGCATGCGCGCTAATCGGAGCGCTCATCTATACGGGCGTGTTTCCTGATCGGCTCCTTAACGCCGAATCCGTCCTAGTTGCCGGATGGCTTTACTTAGGCGGCTGGGTGTCGTTCACGATTCTGAGCTACGCTTCGAAGATCGTCCCGTTCCTGTGGTGGACGCGCAAATACGGCAAACGCGCGGGCAAACCCGGCACTCCGATGATGGCCGACTTGCTTAGCGATAAGAAGGTCAACGCAGGTTTGACGGCGATCGCCGCATCCTCTCTCCTGCTGATCTCGGCGATAGCGACCGGAGCCGAAACGTTCATTACGATCGCCGGCGCCACATTAGCGGCATTCTCGGCAGCCTATATTGCGCTTATAAGCTTTGTATTCGCTAGATAAACAGAGATTGGAGCGGATTCGTATGAATAACGCGGAACAGCTTCGCGAGCTGCTGAAAGAGGTATACGACCCGGAGCTCGGCGTCAATATCGTGGATCTCGGACTTGTCTATGAGTTAGCGGAACAGCCAGACAAGATCTATGTCAGGATGACGCTGACGACACCGGGCTGCCCGATGCACGATACGATCGTCGGAGCGGTCAAATGGACGTTGACCGAGAACACGAACAAGGCCGACATAGAAGTCGACCTGGTGTGGGAGCCGAAATGGTCTCCGAGCATGATGAGCGAGGCGGCTAAGGAGATTTTGGGCACCGATACCTTTTAACCTAAGGAGGCTAGTCCCCGACAATTAACAAAAAAACCGAGAACCCTCTATCCATGAGGGCTCTCGGTTACTATTATGTTGACATGTTCTGTCATCAGACATCCTGCAAGTACTTCTTGCTCGGCACCTTGCTTAAGACGACATACAGTCTGGCAGGCGCCTTGCCGGTGTTGCTGAACGAGAACAGCTCGTCACCCCCGCACCATACCGTATC
Source organism: Bacillota bacterium (assembly GCA_023460795.1). GTDB lineage: Bacteria > Bacillota > Bacilli > Paenibacillales > Paenibacillaceae > Cohnella. Next base: position 37,687 of record JAEWPC010000037.1, read on the forward strand.
CTGCGCGCTAACCTCGGTGTCCACGCCGTCGACGGTGATCGTGCCGAATCCCTCCAATACGATCAGGAACAAGTCGGTGCCCGGATGCTTGTGCGGAGGAAGCGCTTGGCCTTCCACGAAGTTCAGCACGAAAGCCGCGCTTTCCCCTTTCTGGAACAGCATCCGCTTCGTGAAGCGCTCCGGCGAAAACTCGCGTACCGATTCCAACGATTTCTTTTCCATCGCGATGTACCCCTTTACAATAGAATCGCTTTGTAGATCAGCTTGGCTTGCTCGTCTACGGATTCGAACGTGTTGCCATTCAACCTGGTGTGAGTCTGGGCGAACAACGGTACGGATAGAAACTGAAATTCGTTCATATACAGGGCTAGGACACGATCGTTGTCTATTAATTGTACCCGATGAAGGGTGATAAGCTTCGGCGGAGCAAGCGGATCGAGGCCGAGTTGGTCTTCGATCCGGATGTCCACGAGCTTGCCGACCCATCCTGCCAGTTTGCTCTCCCAATCCATCTTAGGCCGTCACCTTCTTCGTCAATCTGCAGCTGCCCGCGTCCTCCTTCGGCAATACCGTAAGCTGGTATCCGGTCAGCCAATCCCAACATTCGGACTCCATTCGTTCTTCAAGCCGGCCGATCACTTCTTCCTCGGTCGTTAACGGCGTTAATCCATTCGCTTCGACAACGACGATATGGATAGCCTCTTCCGTTCTGCCATACGCATTCCACTTGGCCGCGGCATCCAACACCCGCTTCATCTCCAGGCGAACCTCGCCAAGCAGCTGCTCGCAATCGCCGCCGTCGCGGATGAATACCAAATTGAGCTCGTATTCGCTAGGCACTGTGCTCACTTCCGATCCATTGCTCTCGTTGATTCGTAATATCGCTGAACAAACCCGCGTAATTGATGATTTCGCCCGATTCGTTGCGTACGGCGCTGATCGTCAGCCATTCCGCATACACTTCTCCGTTCTTCTTGCGGTTCCAGATCTCTCCCTGCCAGAAACCGTGCTCCTGGATCGCGCTCCACATCTTCCTGTAGAACTCGGAGTCTTGTCTTCCGGATTTCAAGAAGCTCGGTTTGCGGCCGATGACCTCTTCCGCGGCGTATCCGGTCAGTTTCGTGAACGACGCGTTAACGGACAGGATTGTACCGCTTAGATCGGTGATCAGAATGCCTTCCACCGTATGATCGATCACGCGTTGCGCCAAACCAAGCTTTTCTTGATAGAACAAGAAGATGATGAGGCACACGCTCGCCAGCGCCACTTGCGATAGTGCCATGAACCCGATCGCGTAATGACCTGTCGCGTTGAACAGAATCGTCAGCATCAGCGGCGGGAAAAATCCGCCCAAGCCCCCGAACGCGGATATTAATCCGTTGGCAATACCGGCCTGCTTCGTAAAGTACAGCGGCACAAGCTTGAATATCGTACCGTTCCCCAACCCCGCGCAGAAGGCAACGGTTAAGCAGCCTACCGTGTACCAGGTCATATCCGGCGCGAAAGACAACAAGATGGCGGCCGCGGTCAAACCGGAGAAGACGAACATCAAAATTTTAAACGGATTGAATTTGTCCCCGAGCCAGCCGCCGATCGGACGCATCGCCGTAGCCAGCGCGATAAATCCGCCTACCCGCATGCCCGCATCCACTTTGCTAAGCTCGAAGTGAGTGGTCAGGAAATTCGGCAAGTAGACCGTAAACGCGACGAACGAGCCGAACGTAATGAAGTAGAAGAAACAAAGCAGCCATAGCTTGCTATTACGGGACACTTCTTTGATCTGTTTGACGAGCGGCGTCTGCACCTTAGGCTCGTCTTTATCCCCAAGCAGGAAGTTGAGCGATGCCATCGCGATCAGCAGGATGCTGTAAGCGAGTATCGTGTGCGACCAGCCGATCTGTTTCGCCAGCACCGGCGCGCCGAACGTGGATACCGCCGTACCCAAGTTGCCGATCCCGTAGATGCCGTTCACGAAGCCGTGACGGTTTTTCGGATAATACTTCGGCAACGACGTAACGCCGACCGAGAATACCGCGCCTCCGATCCCGAGGAAGAAGCCGCCGATAATCAGGTCCGAGAACGAATCCGCTTGGCTGAGCCAGAGGATCGGTGCCAGACAGAGAATAAAGCTGATGGTGAATATCCTTCTCGCGCCGAATCGGTTCGTCCAGTAACCGATCGGAATTCGCAGGACCGAGCCGAGCAATACCGGAATCGCCGTAACGAGCGTAAGCTGTCCGGACGTCATATGGATGTCTTCTTTAATGGACGGCATGAGCGAGGACAGAATCACCCATACCGCGAACCCGAGAACGAGGCTGATCGTCTGCAGCGGGAGCTGCCGGCCTTGAACGTTCATGCGCGATCACGCTCCTTCTTGTAAATCCATAGGGACAGTGGAAAAAGAAGCACGTTGCAAGCCGCGTAAACGAGGACGAGACGAAACTTATCGTAGAAGAACGCATTAACCGTTAGCTGCGTGCACACGATGTTCAGGAACAGAACGATGGCAAGCAGGATGACCCCTCTCCAGCTACGTTTCATAACGTTTCACTCCCGTGGCGTAGACGGAGCCGTTCTCCGCCTTAAGCAGTATTTCGGGCAGCGGGCGCTTAGGCGGCCCGGCCGTCGGCTTTCCCGTACGTACGTCGAACATGCCGTGATGGCATGGACATAACAGCTCGCCGTCTTCTTTGCTCCAGAACACGGGGCATTTCAGGTGCGTGCACGCGTTCTGATACGCTACGTACTCGTTCTCGCCCAGCCGGACCAGTAGTGCGGAATCGTGCTCGCCGGGGTAAGAGAACTCTATGGCGTCGCCGACCTTCAGCTCGGACGCAGTGGCGATTTTCTTCGGTTCGTAAGATTTCTTCTTGATTCCCGTCAGCTCGTTAAAAGCGATCGTGCCCCAAGGCAGCGTCGAGACGGCGAATACGCCTGCGGCGCCAACCATCGTCTTCATGAAACCGCGTCGGTCGAGCTTCCGTTCGCCCAGCTTGCGGATATTGTGCGTATAGTTATCTTCGGGAAAAGGGATCTGTCCGTTCTTGACGTTACTGCCGTTGTTGCCCTTCTGCTCCTGATCCATACGGCTCACTCCTTTACTCGCAGTTAGAACAGCTTCTGCTTGCCTTGAAGGATGCCCGGAAGGCTGATCTTCACGTTCGTGTCGCCTTCAAGCGGATCGTACAGCCCGTGGCTCGCCGTCCACTTGCCTAGCTGATGCTGCGATTGCTTCGCCGCCAGTTCTTCTTCCGACAGCCATTGCAGCGTATTGGTTGGGCACACCGACGCGCACATCGGCGGGATGTCTTCCTTCGTCCGGTCGTAGCACAGATCGCATTTGTACATCAGGTTCTGCTCGTCGTCGAACTTCGGAATGCCGTACGGACAAGCGATCGTGCAGTTCTGGCAGCCGATGCATTTCTCGACGAGAGCGGATAATACCGCGCCTTCCGGCGTCACTTGGATCGCTTGCGCCGGACAGCTTCTCGCGCATGCCGGATTGACGCAGTGCAGGCACATGAGCGGGATCGTCTGGCGATTCACGAGCGGGTTGACGTCGTATACGTAGTTGCGGTTGCGTTCGTCGTGACCCCCGCATTGCGTACAGGCGGCCAGGCAGCTGCGACAGCCGATGCAATTGTCCATTTCAATATACAGATGCTTCTTCATTGGGCTGCCTCCAGCTTCGTGATTTGGGCAGCGCACGCTTTGAATTCCGGCATTCTCGACATCGGGTCAAGCGCCGGAATCGTGAGCAGATTGATCGATTGCTCATGCCCGAAATGGTAGGGAACGAAGACGGTATCCTTGCGGATCGCCTCGATAACTTTCACCTTGTAGATCGCTTCGCCGCGGCGCGTGAATAGCCGAACGCGCTCTTCATGCTCGATCCCGTATTGCTTCGCCGTCTCCGGATGCACTTCCACGTACGGCTCCGGGCACATGTCGCGCAAGAACGGTATCCGTCTCGTCTGGTTGCCCGACAAGTAGTGATAGACGACGCGGCCCGTCGTCAGCCGCAGCGGATACTGCTCGCAAGGCTCCTCCGCCGGCGGGCGGTACGGCAGCGCGCACAGCTTCGCTTTGCCGTCGGCATGGTAGAACTTCATATCCAAGAACATGTGCGGCGTGCCGGGATCCTCCGCGCTGCGGCACGGCCAGAACACCCCGTTCTGACGTTCGATTTTGTCCCATGTCGCGCCGTAGTAATCCGCATAACCGCCTTTGCTCGCCAAGCGGAACTCGTCCGCCACGTCCTTGGCTGTCTTCAGATGCCGGAAATATTGACCGCGGCCTAGCCGTTCAGCCAATTCGACTTGGATCAGCCAGTCCGGCTTCGACTCTCCGATAGGCTCCTGAGCTTTGTTGATTTTAATGATCCGGCCTTCCAGGTTCGTTACCGTCCCTTCGTCCTCCGACCAGGTGACGGACGGAAGCACGACGTCGGCGAACTCGGCGGATTCGGATAGATAGATGTCCGCGCAAACCATGAAGTCCAGCTGCTTCAGCGCCGCGCGCACGAAGTTCTGGTTCGGCGCCGATACGGCGGGATTCGAGCAAAGCAAGTATAGTCCGCGAATCGTCTTATCGTTCATCAGCTCGAACATCTCGTAAGCGGAAACGCCGGGCTCCGGCATCTCTTCCGGCGTAATGCCCCATACCTTGCACACTTCTTCGACGTGCTTCGGATTCGTCAGCTTGCGATAGCCCGGAAGCAAGTCGGACTTTTGCCCGTGCTCGCGTCCGCCTTGACCGTTGCCTTGGCCGGTGAACGTCGCGACGCCGGCTTTCGGACGGCCGATCTTGCCGGTGACCAGACACATGTTCGTGTAAGCCGAGACGTTGTCCGCGCCTCTCGTCTGCTGCTCGATGCCGCGAGCGAACATGACGATCGCGTTCGGCGCTTTACCGTAAATTTCAGCCGCTCTAATCAGCTTCTCGGGTGCGACTCCGGTAATTTCGCTCGTATATTTCGGCGTGAATTCCTTCACGACTTCCGCTAGTTCGTCGAAGCCGCTCGCATGCGCGTCGACGAATGCCTTATCCGCGTAGCCGTTCTGAATGAGCAGGTTGACCATGCAGTTAGCGAGCGCCAAATCGGTGCCGGGACGCAAATCCAGGTGAACGTCCGCTCTGCGCGCGATCGGCGTCTCGCGAGGGTCGGCGACGATGAGGTAGCCGCCCCGGTTCTGCACTTCCCACACCCGGAACATCGACGTCGGGTGGCATTCCGCCGTATTGCTGCCCGCGATGAACAAGCAATCCGTCTCGTGAACGTCCGTCCATGGCAGCGTGGAACCTCTGTCGACGCCGAACGATCTCAAGAATCCGGCGGCAGCGCTTGACATGCAGAACCGTCCGTTATAGTCGATATATCTCGTCTGCAAGCCTACCCTTGCGAATTTGCCGGTTAAGTAACACTTCTCGTTCGTCATCGATACGCCGCTGAATACGGACAGCGAATCTTTGCCGTGGAATTTCCGCAGCTCCGTGAACTTGCGAACGATCAGATCGTACGCTTCCTCCCAGCTCGCTTCGCGGAATCCGTCCTTCGTTCCCTTATAAGCCGCGTTATCGCGGATCAACGGACGAAGCAGCCGGTCTTGGTGATTCGTCTGCTGGTACGCCGTAACGCCTTTCGGACACATTTTGCCGAGCGTGACCGGCCAGTCGTAGCGGGGCTCTACACCGATGATTTTATTCGTGGACGTATCCACCCGCAGGTTCATGCCGCACTGCATGCCGCAGTAGGAGCAATGCGTCGGGACAAGCGTCTCGTTCGGGTGGTGTTTATTGGCGATGACTTTAAAGAATTTATCCTCTGGCATTCTGGTTGGCCTCCTTGACGGGAATCAGATGGGTTGGAATGCCCGAGAACTTGGACATCCGGTATTTGCGGCGGCAAGGCAGGCAAAGCTCCGCGAGATGAAAGCCTTCCTCCATCTGAAACTTGATGGCGTTCTGCTGCAGCACCTCGATGACGTCGGCCGACTGCTCCGCGGATACGAACGGCGTTCCGCATACACGGCACGGTTTCATCTGCTGCTGACCGTAATGCTCGCGATAGTTGCGGGCGAATACGCTCATCGGACGGAACGGGATGTGCGCCAGCTTGCCGAACGGCAGGTAGACTAGCGTTACGATGACGGACCACTGGTGGACGAGCGTAATGACCGGATGCCCCCATCCTCCGAGGACAATGTTGGAGAATGTAAGCATCAATCCGGTTATGCTGACGAATAGCAATAAGTACAGAGGCAGCAGGTCGTAGACGAAAGTCTGCTCCGCCCTTGCCTGCATGTTGCCGATCCGGCGGTACAGCGCCATTCCGACGCCGGCGATGACCATGAAGGCGGTTATGTTGAGCGCATTGAAGAACAGGAACGCGAGTATCCCTTCGGCGTCGATCTTCATCAGATCGATGCCGAAGAACACGACCGTGTAATACCCGTTGTCCGCCATCGTAAAGTACATCCAGCCGAAGACGAGCGGGAACGTGACGAACGCGGAAATGATGCAGCCCCATCCGAGCAAGACGTGCTGCGTCCAACGGTACCAGCCGCGCTTCCAGATGAACTTGTACGTGACGAGATGCTCGGTCGTCGTTTTAGGCGTGCTTCGGCGAAACAATAGCTTGATGCCTTTTTTCAAGATGAGTTTCGTAGGCGGGCGTTCCCCCCAAGCGATGAACCGATAGAAAAAGCCGCAAATGAACACGACCGTTCCTACCATGTAACCGTACAGCGCCAAGTCGATATGCGTGAAAAATCTCGATCCGATGTACATCAGAACGAGCAGGCCGCAGACGGTTATAAAGACCGATTTGGCGAATTTGGAGGCAAATGCGCTTCCCATAGTCCATTCTCCTTTACATGCTGCTATGGGATCAGTTAATCACAACGCCGTCGCGCGGGTAGTGAGCTATATCACATTGAGCTCCAATCCATCCGGTTGCCACCTTATTGCCACAATTGTCGACGCCAAAAAGCGCCGCAAGCGGAAATTCCGACTACGGCGCTTTGCCTGCTCTTGGTTAATGGTCACTCGTTTCCAAATCGATGTAGACACTCCTCTAGATTCTCGAACTCTCTCTAAGCTGGAAAATAACAACCATTCGTAGTTATTTCGCGCATTGTGCTGGGATGTGCGACGAATACCGAGGATATGCAGTTATTTTGATAAGATGTAGGCTTTTTCATTGTCGATGTATCAAATAAGCACGTATATGTGTTAATTAACCATTCGCAATCGAATTAATCCAGAATAACTGCGAATAATTGTTATTCCCTGACAAACTAGAAAAAGCCGCCATCACGTTTAATAGCGAAGGCAGCTTCATCACAACTTCATCCTCCTGGTTCAAGATAGCGCACCGCGCGGCGACGGATTCGCCCCGTGACAGTTCCGCCCCTCAGCCGGAAGCCCAAGCTTCATCCAACAAATCGCTATTGATGCCGATAGCCGCGATCGAGCCCATCGATGCGGCCGTAATCGCCTGATACAGCTTCGTCGCCACGTCGCCGGCGCTGAATACGCCGGTCACGTTCGTTCTGCCGATGTCGTCGATCAGGACGGCTCCCGAATCCAGCACTTGACAGCCAAGCTGCTGCGGTAATCGCGACCCGGCGACGAGCATCGGCGAGAACAAGATCGCCTGGCACGCCACGACCGTTCCGTCTGCCAGGACAAGGTGCCGGACTTGCCCATCGTTCGACTCAACGCGCGCGATTCGGCTTTCGAACACGTGAATGCGGCGCCGCTTGAGCTCCCCTCTCTGCTCCACGTTCAATCCGGCCGGTCCGTTCGTGCAAATCACGTACGTACTCGTCCACCCTGCGATCGTCTTCGCGGTATGCATCGCGCCTTCTCCGTTAGCGATAATCGCGATCGGCTTGTCGCGATGCTCCCAGCCGTCGCAATAAGGGCATACGAAGGCGCTGACGCCATATACGTCCGCCAGTCCTTCGATCGGCAGCGGAACGTCCTTCATGCCGAGCGCGAACAGCAGCTTCTTGCTCCGAACGAACGTCCCTTGCGCCGTCGTAACGCGGAAGTCTCCGTCGGCGCCCGCAACGTTCACCGCGGTGTCTTGTACGAACTCGACATTCGGATATCGCTCGATTTGTTCGCGCGCGATCCGCCTGAACTCGCTTGGCGCGATACCGTCTCTCGTCAGGAAGTTATGTACCTCGTGCGTAACCTTATTGCGGGGACGGCTATCGTCGATGACGACGACCGTCCTTCTCGCCCGGCCTAACACGAGCGCGGCGTTCAAGCCGGCAGGTCCGCCCCCGATAACGGCGACGTCGATCGGTTTCTCCATAATCGCGACCCTCCCGGATCGTTAAGGCAACGCCTCCGCGAGCTGCTCGGCTTCGAGCGGAGACAACGCCTTCGTCTGATCCATATGAATAAAAGCATCGTAGCGCCTCGAGATCCGGCTGGGCACGTAATTCCCCCGTTCGCGTTCCGGGTGATAGACGACTCCGATTGCCCGATGGCCGACGACGACGTCCTCTAACTCCGGTTCTCCGCCGACGAATAAGAGCAGGTCGGCGCCTCCGCCAACGGCATGCAGCCGCTCCTCCCAGCTTCCTGGGACGGCGGGCGGCACCTTCATCACTCTGAGCGGATCTCCCCATGCCCTGGCGGCGATCACCGTACCTTGGTAGGTGCCGAATCCGACCGCATAGACGTCTTCGCGATGCTTCTCCCGCAGCAATTGCCCTACGTTGATCATACCTTCCTGCGCCATGTCGGTAGCCCGGGCATCACCGATGTGCGTGTTATGCTCCCATACGACCGCGCGCGTTCCTTCGCCGTGATATTCCATTAATTTCTCCAGCGCGGCGACCATATGCCGATCCCGAACGTTCCAAGACTCGGCATCATGACGAACCATCGTGCGGTAGTAGTCCTCCGCGCCCTTCACGGCCATCGCGTTCAGCTCTGCGCTAAGGGCGTTCTCCCGATCCTCCGCGCCGGCTTCCTTCCATCGGTCTTGCAGACGGCGCAGCAATTCGACCACGTCGTCTTCGCAGCCCTCTCCGAACCAGGCCGCCGAGACGCCGTATCGCTGCTCGTCGCCTCCGAACGGCTCGAAGCATTCGAATGCGCGCTTCGCCGCTTCCAGATCCGAGCTGTCCCGCTTGCCGAGATAGTCGAGAATTTCGTGCATCGACTCCCACAAGCTATACACGTCGATGCCATAGAATCCGGCTTTCTCTTGTTCCGGCTTACCCGCGTTATATTCCTTGAGCCACTCGGCGAGCTCCATTATTTCGCGGTTCGCCCACATCCACGTCGGCCAACGGGCGAAATCCCGCAACGCTTCCCGGGCGTTAGACCCGGCGTCGGCGTAGCCTTTCACGTAGCGGTTCAACCGATAACACGATGGCCAATCCCCTTCTACGGCGATGAAACGAAAACCGTGGTCGGCGATCATCCGCTTCGATAGCTCCGCGCGAACGGTGTAGAACTCCGACGTGCCATGAGAAGCTTCGCCTAACAGCACGTATTTGGCTTGGCTTGCGCGTTCTATCAAGGTTTGATTGTCCTGAGCCCCGGCATAAGGCATGGCAAGCTTGCGTATCGCGTCAAACATCGTCGATTACCCCTCGTTGCTTGAACTTCGAGCGGTAACATTGTGCTCCGAATCGGGCTATTCTATTAGTCGTACCTGGTCTCCCAGTCGGATTTGCCCCGTCCGGACGACGGAGCAATATACGCCGAACTCCGTATTGTAATCCCGCGTCACCTGTTTAAGAAGGGACATGTCCTTCTCGCCCGTCTCCGGATCGATCGTAATCATGACGCACCGGACGCAAGCGCGCTCCACCTTTAATTGAACGTCTCCGATCGCAAGTACGCGTCCGACCCAATCGCCTTCGAACATAGAATCGTCCTCGATCGTGACGACGATGTTGCCGCGAAATCTGCGGTTGTCCAGCCGACCGCCCCATGCTTTAGCAAGCTTGCGCATCGTGGCATCCGTTACGATCAGAATGCTCTCGCAATCGACCGACAGCAGCCGAGAATCTTCCGGATGAGGCTCCTTTACGCGCGACAACGAGATCGGGGTTTCCGTGTATTGCTGGATTTCGGCGAGAAGCGTCTCGTCCCAACCGAAGGTCCGGCCATCGGGAGCGGTCACTTTGATCTCTCCGTCTTCCATTCGTGATTCGTACTTCAACATTCGCGGAATGTCTCTAGCGGTAACGAAGCGGTCCCAGCCCGAACGCGCCTCGTCGTAAAAGGCGGCGAAGCGGTCTCCCAAAATTCCGTATCGTTCGATGATGCAGCTGTCCAATCGTTCACCCGCAAACGACTTTACGGGATAGCGGTTCATTTCGCTAACGGTTCCGACGGTTATATGCACGATTATACTCTCCTGTTCGCTGTACAAGGGTTCGTGCAATATTGTACCTGATTATCGCTAACCCTGCATACCGATCGGGTCAAGCCTCGACTCTCGGCTTATCCGCCTGACAATTCGGATCCGGAACCAATCCGAGCTGGGCCAGTTTCGTCAAGTAATAGCACTCCTCTCTCATCATATGGTCGGGCATGAGCGGGTTGATCCGGTCGAGCACTTCGGCCGACAATTCCATCTCTTCGAGCTCGCCCAGAAACCCGACGAACAGCTTCATCTCCAAGTCGACTTCCTTGTGCAGCCTTCGGAAAGCGGGAAAGTCTTTGAGCTGCGTTCTCATATAGCCGGCCATCTCGATGCTCTTCATATAGAGCTGTTGAAAATGGACCTCGAATTGCTGACTCTTGTGTATGAACCTTTTCTCGACCATATCGAGGTCCGACGCGATGGCTGCGGCGTGCCCGACGGCATCCGGCAGCCATAGGAAATTGTGGTGCAGCGCGTCGAACTTCGGGACGGGTTTGCCCGCGACTAACTCCGTCAGTATTCGTAAATATTCCTCCAGCTCGTTAACCATATGATTGATGAACGTCGGCGTCAGCATAATGGCCACTTTGCCCAGGATCGCTCGTTCGAGCAAGCTCAACTTGAAATGGCGGAAGGAAACCGTCCAGTCGTAGGCAGGTTGATTGATCGCTGCCGCTTCGTTCGACGTCTTGGCTCTCCTTGCTTGCTCCAGCAAACGGTCGAAAGACGTCAAGAACGTTTCCGCGTTCTTCACGTCTTGCGTTTCCAAAGGAGATAACGTTCCTAGAATGAATCTCGAGTGGTCTCCTAGAATTTGCAGCCAGAATCGATGTTCATACAGAGCTTGGTCCTCCATGCATGAAACCCTCCTTGCGAATGGATGCTTCTCTCGCAAGGTATGAGGCGCACGGCGGAATTAGACTTTATTAGGCTTCACGGCAAGCAGCATCACGACAACGGCAGCCCCGCACGACGCGAATAACAGCCAGAACCATGCCGCGCCCGATTTGTCCATAACCAACGCGGCAATAGGCGGACCGATCGCCACGCCGAGAAACCGTATGCTGCTATAGATGGAAGTAACGGTTCCCCGCTGCTCCTTCTCGATTCCTTCGGTAAGCAAGGAGTCCAAGCAAGGCAAGGCGGCGCCTAAACCGGCCGAAGCCGCGAATAGGACGCTGATCGTCAGCACGGACGAATCTTTATTCGTCAGCGCAAGCGCGCACATCCCCCCCGTGGCCACCGCGAATCCGACTACGCTGATCCATTTCATGAGATTTTTGCGATTGCCGATCCATTTGCCGACCGCCCACGACGTCGTGCATAACGCCGCGAGAGGAATAGCGACGAGGCCTCCTTTGGCAATCCCTTCAATACCTTTATCCTCAAGAATTTCCGACAGGTAGAAGAGCGACCCGAACAAGACGAACATATTGAGCCCACCGGACGCGTATACCCCCCACAACCACCGTCCCTCCACCCGGAAAATATCGACGACGGATTTGACGAACTGGCCGAAGCTTTGAGCCGGCTTGTCGTCCTTCGGAGCTTTGACCCACGCGATGACGAGGAAAAAAGACAGCAAGCTGATGACGGGAATGAACCAGAACGGAATGTGCCACGCCCAGAGTGCAAGCGCCGAGCCTAGTATCGGGCTCAGCACTTTACCGAACGTATTGGCCGTCTCTACGATACCTAGCCCGTTGCTCACGTCCTCCTCCCGCTTGAACAAATCGCCGACGAGCGGCAGCACGACCGGGAAACAAGCGGAAGCGCCTAAGCCTTGTACCAGCCGGCTAATCATGAGCGCCGTATACGGCTTGTCCATGAAGACGGATGCCCACCCGGCAACGCCCCCGGAGACGGCGACTAGCAGAAGTCCGGGCAGGATGACTTTCTTCCTTCCGATGCGATCGGATAGATAACCCGAGATCGGAATGAAGAGAATCGCGATCAACGCGTATGAAGTGATGAGAAGACTGGCCTTGAACGCGCTGATCCCTAGCGCCTTCTGAATCGCGGGAAGCACGGGGATGAGCATGGAATTCGCCAACGTCATCGTAAGCGGGATCGTAGCGATCGAAGCTAAATCCTTCTTTTTGGTGGTCTCCAACGTTTCTCCATCTCCTGATTCCTGATCACGTAACTAGGGATAGCATAACCACATTCTTCAATCGCCAACAGAATAATACCCGGCGGTAACGGGTTACACTGTTATCAAAAATCGGCATCATTATCCAACGCCGGATGGGAGCACCCGCATGAACAAAGTCAAAAACAAACTTTCCATCATTGCCCTGGGCGGCGTGAACGAAATCGGCAAAAACATGTACGTCGTGCAATACGACGACGATATCGTCGTGATCGATTGCGGTTCTAAATTTCCCGACGAAAGCTTGCTTGGGATTGACGTGATCATTCCCGATATTACGTATCTGCTAGAGAACAAGGCCCATGTTCGCGGATTAGTCGTAACCCACGGCCATGAGGATCATATCGGCGGAATTCCCTACGTGATCAAACAGCTGAACATGCCGATTTACGCAACGAGGCTAACGCTCGGCTTAATCAAGCTGAAGCTTAAAGAGCACGGCTTGCTTGGCTCGACGGAGCTGCATCAGATCGATTCGGAATCCAAGCTTACGCTCGGTTCTATTCCGCTGTCGTTCTTCAGCACGAATCATAGCATTCCAGATTGCCTCGGCATCGTATTCCATACCCCGCAAGGAGCGGTCGTCCACACCGGAGACTTCAAATTCGACTTGACTCCGGTTAACGAGCAGTTCGCGGACATTCATAAGATGGCCGAGATCGGGAAGAACGGAGTGCTTGCCCTGCTGTCCGAGAGCACGAACGCGGAGCGCCCGGGTTTTACGCCTTCCGAACGGCGAGTCGGCGAGCATATTCAGGAAGCGTTCACGAACGCGGACGGAAAAATCTTCATTACGACGTTCGCTTCCAACGTGCATCGGCTTCAGCAGATCGTCGACGCCACGATCCGGACGAAACGCAAAATCGTCGCCTTGGGCAGAAGCATGGTCAACGTCATCGACGTCGCCTCCTCCCTTGGCTATCTTAATATCCCGCCGAATTTGCTTCTTGATATCGGTGAAATCAACCAATATAAGCGCCATGAACTCGTCATCATGTGCACGGGCAGCCAAGGCGAGCCGATGGCGGCGCTCGGGCGAATCGCGAGCGGCAACCACCGGCAGGTCGAGGTCCACCCGGGAGACACGGTCATCTTCGCTTCTTCCCCGATTCCGGGCAACGAGCGTAACGTGGCCCGCATCGTCGACAATCTGTTCGTCCGCAAAGCGAAGGTCATCTACGGCTCGGGCGTGCAGACCGGTATGCACGTATCGGGCCATGCCAGCCAAGAAGAGCTTAAGCTTATGCTGACGCTCATGAAGCCGCAGTACTTCATTCCCATTCATGGCGAATACCGCATGCTGTATCTTCACCGCTTGCTGGCGGAAGCGATCGGCGTGAAGCCAAGCAACGTCTTTATCGTGAACAACGGAGACGTCGTCGATATTATCGGTTCGGAAGCGATTCAAGAACGCCGAGTGCCTAGCGGCAATACGTTCGTGGACGGGCTCGGGATCGGCGACGTCGGCAATGTCGTGCTGCGCGATCGCAAGGTGCTGTCCGAGGACGGCATTCTCATTATCGTGCTCACGCTTGCCAAGTCGGATAACAAAGTGATCTCCGGTCCCGATATCGTCTCGCGTGGCTTCGTATTCGTCCGCGAGTCCGAAGGGCTGATGGAGGAACTTCATCGGATTACATTGAATGAGGTCGAGCAGCTGCAGCAGGATATGACGAAGGTGAGCAACAACTGGGGCATATACAAGCAGGCCATCAAAGAGGGCGTCGGCAAATTCGTCTACGCGACGACCAAAAGAAGGCCGATGATCCTCCCCATCATCATTCAGGTATAACGAATAATCCGAATCGGTTTAGGGATGATAATTGAGGTCGTTTTTCCGACGACCACAAAGGAGGAATTCACCGATGATCAACAATCAAGTCAGCCAATCCCTGCACCAGTGCGAGCAAATCATCCAACAGCTCGTTCAACAAACGCAGCAAGCGAGCCACAACTATCAAATGCTTCTGCAGCAGGAGCAGCAGAACTCGCAGCGCCTTGAGGAGCTGGCTCAGCGCGAACAGCGCGCTTCCCAGATGATTCAAACGGCGCTGCACGGCCATCAGACCGCTATCCAACAGCTGAACCAAGTATCCAACCTTTGCAGACAAATCGAGCAAGCGGTCCAAATCCAAGCCAATTCGATTATCTCTCATTCGAGCCAAAGCCAAACGGGATACAATCCGGTCTATTCCCAATCCCAATCCTCGGGGCAAGGCGGCTTCAGTTCTTCCAGCATCGGCAACTCCGGGTTTAACAACTCCGGCATCGGCAACAACTCCATCGGCAGCTCAATCGGCAGCTCCGGTATCAACTCGAATTCGACTTATCGCTCGATGCAATAACGCCAACAACGGAAAGACCCGTAACGATGCCTGCATGCCAGGCGTGCGTTACGGGTCTTTGGTCGTGTTACATGTCGGGGAAAGTCTCTCTGCAATGCGAAGGGATAAGTTCAAGATTCGGATTACGCCCGTGCAGCTCTCGGATGCGATCGAATGTCGTCCAGTACACCGAGAGATCGGACGCAAGCTGATTGGCGAGCCAACTCGGTCTGCGATTGAATCTATAGTTGTCTCTGACCCAGGTCGCGTCGGCGATCAGGAA
Organism: Bacillota bacterium; assembly: GCA_023460795.1. Lineage (GTDB taxonomy): Bacteria > Bacillota > Bacilli > Paenibacillales > Paenibacillaceae > Cohnella. Next base: position 52,851 of record JAEWPC010000037.1, read on the forward strand.
TACGTCCCTGTCCTCATCCGTCCTGAGCAAGATTCCGATCATCCCGTCCGCATGGCCGGGAACGTCGATAGCGATGAGACTGCCGTCCCCGAACAGGTCGTATCCGAATTCGAACGGCGCGAGCTCCTCGGGAAGCTTCACTTTGGCTTTCTCCTCGATGTATTCGGACCTTGTCTCCAAGTCCTCCGGAATGAGATCCGGAAGAAAGCCCTTCAATACCGCCTTCAGGCCCTTCAACGACCGTACGGGATCGAAGCTGTCTTTGCGGTACACATAAGTCGCGTTCGGGAAATCGCGGAGTCCGCCGATATGATCGCTATGATAATGAGATACGATGAGGTGACGGATTTCCGTGGGGTCGTAGCCTTTGCTGCGCACGAAGTCGGCCGCGTTGCGGCCCGGTCCGGATTGGAAAGGCGTGATTTTGCGGAAAATCTTGCCTGGGAACTTGCTCGTAATGGCCAGCATACGTTCCGAATACCCGGTGTCGAACACAATCGGGCCGAACGAAGGATGCTCGATGAGAGCAACCAGCGAAGGAAAAGGCATTTTCGTCTTGCGGCCGCCTTCCACCATCATTTTCTCCTTCAGCGGGCAATAGCCTGCGGAGAACAACGACAGCTTAACCTTGACCATAGGAATCCCCCTCAAATGCGCAGAGAAATCGTTTTCAACTCCTTATCCCATTTTACATGAATGGCTTAAATTTGCATATATGGAATCCCGCGATAACGGTTTCGGTATGTCGAGCTGCATACCGTCGTGCGCGGCCGCCACGTTCTCGAACGCGGATTTAGCCTCATTCACCATTCTCGCTACGTCTTCCGCGTCGTAACGAGAGCTGAAATGCGTGAGCACAAGGCGCTTGGCGTTCGCTTTAGCCGCGATCTGCGCCGCCTGCCCGAACGTCGAATGTCCGTAGTCGGCCGCCTTCTCCTCCATGCCCGTAGCGAACGTCGCTTCGTGAACTAGGACGTCCGCGTTCTCCCCTAGCGCGACCGCATTCTCGTTGGGAGAAGTATCGCCGAGAATCGTCACGATCCTGCCGACGGCAGACGGCCCGACAACGTCTCGAGAACGGATCAATTGCCCGCTGGGAAGCGTAATATCTTCCCCGCGTTTCAGCTTGCCGTATAACGGACCTAGCGGTACGCCTATCTGGGTGAGCTTCTGGAGGTCCAGAGCGCCGGGTTGCGGCTGCTCGACGATCCGATAACCGAAGCACGGCACCCGATGCGTAAGTTCGGCGCACGTCACGCGGTATTTGTAATTTTCGAACAGAAGCCCCTCGCCAATCTCGATGATCTCAAGCTCGTAGTTCAGATGCGCGCCGCTGCAATCGAACACGCATTCGATGAAGGCTTGGATACCCGGCGGTCCGTAGAGCTGCAGCTTGCCTGCGCCTTCGAAATAAGTACGGCTGCTGAGCAAGCCCGGCAAGCCGTACAGATGGTCGCCGTGCAAGTGTGTGATGAAGATCTTATCGAGCTTGTTGAGCTTCAGCTTGCTTTCCATCAAGCGATGCTGCGTCGCTTCCCCGACGTCGAACAGCCAGAAGCCGTTCTGCGGCTCGTCGACCGATAGAGCGATCGAGGTCACGTTGCGAGACTTGGACGGTCTTCCGGCTCCCGTCCCGAGAAAAGTCAGTTGCATGTTAGGCGCCAGCTCCCCGTTAAGCTAAATCCGTTGTAGAATGCCCTATTTCGCATACATTCGATCCTCGGAGCGGTCCGATTGAACCGACAACTCCGGATAACGACTTTCGATGTAACGGCATACCGCGTAATAGATGTGCGGTTTATTCGTAAGGAACCGGCCGCTCGGCGCGCCATGCTCTTTAATGAGCAGCTCGCAGATCACTCTGGCGCTTCGAACGTCCGATTGAATGTACGCGTCGACCGGGGCTTGCAGGGCATAAGGGAGCTCCGTCCCGGCGCTTTCCATCGGGATGGAGACAGGAACGGCCTCGTTCCATGTAAAAAGATCGATCGGCTCTTGCACCGTAGGCGTTCCGGCAGCTTTCGAAGCCGTTGAACTTGGGCTTGGACTTGGATAGACGTTGCGAGGCTTAGGCGCAAGCATAGCGTTAAGCCGATGAATTTGCCGTTCCAACAAAGGCAATCCATGCCGAAGGTGCGCCGCGATGTCATCGGGTAGATTCGGAAGCTTCGCCCAATCGGGATTCGGCTCCCAACCGTTGCGGATTTTCAGCAGGATCTCGTCCAGCTCGTAATCGATGGCGTCGAAGCCTTTCTTTACTGCGGAAACGACGGCGGCATCGATCCCTAAGTGCTCCTTCAGGTGATCGATGCCGAAGCGTTTCGTCTCTTTCGTCGTTTTATGCTCCACCCGATGCTGATAACGAAGAGCTCGGCCGCATTCGCACCTCAGTTCGGGCGACACGCGCCCCGCGTCCGTATAGCCGGCATAGGTCCAGTCCGACAACAGCCGTTCAATCTCTTCCGGTTCCGCATGCTCGGGTACGTAAAACCCTTTGTCCGCAGCCATCGCGTTCGCGAATGCGGTGCGTCTTGATCGCGTCATTCTCTCGGATAGAAAGTGCCGTTGTTCTTCGGATAGGGCGGCCAGCCATTCGTCACGCGCGCCGACGTCTAGAATCATGCTTCGAACCGATACGTCCAGAATCTCTCGGTAGCTAGCCGATCAAGGATTTGCTGTTCGGGCATTCCTTCGCCGCTCTCCATCCCTTGGAACTGGGACTTATGGGCGCGCAGGGAAGCCAATTTCTGTGGCATATATTTATTAATGTCATTAACGATATCGGGTTTACCGATCTTCTCTTCGTGTCCGTTCGAGAACGCGATGCAATGCACGGTCGGACGTAGTTCTTTCGGCAGCCTTCCGACCGTGCGGATGACCGCGGCTCCGGTCGCGTCGTGGTCGGGATGCACCGCATACCCCGGATAGAACGTAACGACCAAGGAAGGGTTGAGCTCCTTAATGAGCGCGTCGATTCGGCTGTCGAGCGCGTCCGGATCCTCAAATTCGACCGTCTTATCGTGAAGCCCGAACATTCTTAAATCTTGAATGCCGATCGCCTTGCACGACGCTTCAAGCTCCGTTTTCCGAATGCCGGGCAGCGTCACGCGGCTCGCGAATGGCGGGTACCCCATGTTGCGTCCCATTTCCCCGAGCGTTAAGCAGGCATAAGTCACTAGCGATCCTTGTTCGATATGCTTGGCGAGCGTACCAGCGAGTCCGAACGCTTCGTCGTCCGGATGCGGCAATACGACTAGAATGTGTCGTTCCATCTCTCTCTTCTCCTTTGTCCCCGATGGATCACGGGTTCGTTAGAATGGCTCTGGACTTAACTGCAGGGCGACGACAAGCTTCCCTTGATTGTCGTGTCCGGCGAGGATCAATCTTTCGTTCTCCGTCTCCTCGTAATGAGTGAGTCCCTCCGAGTATACCCAGCCGTGGGGGAGCTTCAAGCCCACGCGATACGGTCCCTCTCCCGAAATCGATCCGTGCGCGTAGCGGATCATGGCGTTCTTGAGGAACGTCGCCGCCGGATGCTTCGAGCTATCCCAATGGGCCGCGTACGCCCCGGTCGTCATCTCTAGATGAATGTACAATTCCTTGCCGCTTAGACGGTCGATCCGTTGTTGAATGTCGGTCTTCTCGATTGGCTTCATGCTTAATCCTCCTTATCGCGGTCATCGATACTAACTGTGATCATAATTATATAGTTTAACATACTTAGACGATCAATCCACTTTCGCCGATCGGCTGCGGGTCCACAACACCACGGGAACGAGCAGCAGCGACAGCAGGCTTCCCCCTAAGGAAAGCGCGGCATAGCTGGAGTGATCGACGATAACGCCGGATAGGATGCCTCCTGAAGCACCGGATATCGCGATTAATACGTCTATCGTTCCCTGCGTCTTGGCCCTGGTGGCGACCGTAGTCGCGTCGACGATCTGCGCGGTTCCGCTAATCAAGCCGAAGTTCCAGCCAAGACCCAGCAAAGCAAGCGCCAAGATGAGCAGCGGCATCGAATCCGCGGGTACGGAGGCTGCGACGATCCCGGCGGATAGCAGCGTCACGCCGGCTGCATACGTCATCGCCTTGCGGCCGAATTTATCGACGAGCAGCCCCGTTATAAGAGACGGCAAATACATCGCGCACACGTGAATGCTGATCACGAGTCCGACATCCCCCAAGGCATGGCCATGATGCTTCATATGTACGGGCGTCATCGTCATGATGGCAACCATTACGATTTGCGTCAGCACCATTACCGTCGTTCCGACGATGACCCCGCGCTTGTCGGCGGCTGACATGGAGCTTTCACCGTGCGTCGACACTCCACTCGTTCTTTGCGCTTCCGCGATGGCAAGCGCGACTTTGATCGGATCCGGGCGAAGCAGGACGAACAGCACGAGTCCGGCCATCGCGAACGCCGCTGCGGCTAATAGGAACGGACCTGCCAGCGCCGGCACGTCGATCGATTCGGCGTAACGTCCCATCGTATCGACGAGATTCGGGCCGGCTACCGCTCCGAACGTCGTCGACACCATAATGATGCTGATGTCTCTCGCGCGTTCGGCCGGTTTCGCCAAGTCCGCTCCCGCATATCGGGCAAGCATGTTCGTTGCAGTGCCCGCACCGTAGACGAGCAACGATAGGAAGAGCAACGGAACGTTATCCATCACGGCGGCGAGCACGATGCCTAAAGCGCCTATGCAGCCGGACAGGAAGCCGGCGGCGAGCCCCACCCTCCTGCCTAACCGCTGAGATAATCTGCCGACCAGCAGCGCGGCTGCGGCGGACCCTAGCGTGAACAGGGCCGTAGGCACGCCGGCATAGCTGTCCGTCCCGAGCATGTCTTGCGCGAGCAACGCGCCTACCGTGATTCCGGCGGCAAGGCCCGCACCCCCGAATAATTGCGATAGCACGACGATCATTAACGTACGGCGTCTCAGTTGACGCAGCAGCTCCGGATGTTCGACGTACTCTTGAATCGTCGGCCGACGGCGGTTGACCGCTTGCTGCAGCACGGGTTCCGACACTTCTATCCCTCTCTCCGCATCGTCTGTCTCTATTCGAATTTCCCTATACCCTACCATACGGCATAGACGTCAGGTCAAGAGAATTTTTCTACTCCGACGAACAACGAAGCCGGCAATGAGCAGAGC
>JAEWPC010000038.1 GCA_023460795.1 Bacillota bacterium
ATGTTTTCAGGTATAGTAGTCATCGAGTAGGGTCCCTTCTTGGTGGCGTCGTAACCCCGAGGATACCCTACTTTTTTGTTGCCTGTTAAGGCTCCAAATCTTGGTACACAAACTAATTTACATCATCGTCACCTGCTCCGAATAACAACGATTTGCATTTATTTCTGATCCAAACCCTTCAAGTCTCGAAAATACGGTCAAATATCTGTCGATTTGCTGTTATTTTCAACTCCAATCCGTTTCCGATAAAAATAACTATCGATTTGCTGTTATTCGCTCTCCATTCCGCCGCCGTCAGACAATGACCCGCTCGGTTGAGCGGGTCATTGCTTAAGATTCACTATGAATTTATCGTAGGTTATCGAACGACTTCATGCCGGCGACACGCGTGGCCAGCTGGCTTCGGCGCTTAAGCCCGAGCTTCTCGAAGATCGTCGAGAGATGCTTCTTCACCGTTGCTTCGCTGATGAACAGCCTAGCCGCGATATCGGCATTGGACAACCCGTCCGCCGCCAGCTTCGCCACCTCCCGCTCCCGCGCGGAAAGAATCTTCGCCAAATTCTCGTTGTCGGCGGAAGGCTCCTCCTTCGGCCGCCAAGCGATGCCCGCCCGGTTCAATAATTGCTCCAGCAATCGGGCCAATCGTTCCCCGCGCGTATCGAGAACGAGCATGGGGGCGGGAATTCCGTCATAGCATTCGTGTTCGGAGCCGGCGACCGCTTCGAAGCCCATTCCTTCGTGCGTGCGCATGAACACCTCGATCGGCGGCGGACAGCATATCAGCAGCTTGCCCGAACAGAGGTACCCGAACATAAGCGAGAAAATCTCCGTATAGCTCAGGTGATCGGCCCAATCGAGATAATCGATGGCTCTAATGAACCAGCCCGCCGGATGTTCCGGCGAAGCTTCCATGGACCGTCGCACCGCCGCGGATAGAGTAGCGATATAAGGAGCGCTGAACGGGTCCCGGCTCATATAATCCAGCGTTCCGGCATGAATCGGCAGTATCGCGGCCAGCCCGACAACCTCCCGATTGCCATCGCGAAGCAAGTGAAGGCTTCGAGGGTCCATCTCGTACCATTCCCGCGGGTCCAATCCTCGCAGGCTCGCCTTCGGCATCGCGTCCGAGAACGCCGCGCGAACCTCTTGCCCGCTGTCGGGTTTGATCGCCACGGCCGAGATGATCCGTTCGGGCGCCGCGAACCTCCGTTCGATATAACGTTCCGCTTCGGCGACCGTCTCGCTGTTCACCTGCTCCCATAGCGAATAGGCTCGTGCGTTGCGATAAAAGACGGATATCGTCTCTCCGCCGACGAATTGGTAGAGCTCGCCGACTTCAAGGGAGACGCTCCTCGTTCCCGAATGTTCCTGAATCCGGTCGGCGTAATAGCACGCAAGCCTGGAGATAAGCGCATGGTAGAAATCCGGTTCGCGCTCGCGAAGGTATGAGGCGATCGCATCCCGCATCAGATCGTGCATGGCCCAGCCTTGCTCCGCCTTCCGAATGAACGAGATCCGAATCAATTCGTCGAACGATGCCGGTGGAAGCTCGGGAACGTTCAAGGCCGCGGCTAGAATGCTCGCGTTAAACCTGCGAGGCAACGAAGCCGCTTCGACGAGAAGACGAAGCTTCGGATCGGCGGCCTCCTTCAGCCATACGTCCGCCATCTCGTGGAACCAGGAGCCGCCTTCCATGTCGTCCGCCTTCGTGCCGATGCTCGAACGGTGCGCCGTGGCGAGCGACATCGCAAGCGGATGCCCGAAGGAAGACAGCCATACGCGATCCGTTTCTTCTCCCTGCGGCAGACCGCATCGCTTCGCATACTCCTTCGATTCCTCTCTTGACAGCGCGCCTAGATGGATGGGATGCAGCCGTTCTCTCCAAGCAGGAGACGCAGTCCATGCTCCGCCAAGCGGGAACCGGCCTGCCGTCATTAACAGCACGCAGTCCGCTAGCCGAGAGAATAACCTTTCGCGCAGCCACGCTTCCAAGTCGGCGAATTCCTCGAACGTATCGAAAGCGAGAATGACCCGGCGTTGCTTGGCGATCTCGCGCAGCATTCCGACGCAAGCTTCCGTCCACGCGGATATAGCGCTGCCGCCTGCGGGCATCCGATCCGGCGCGACTTCCAGCAGCTCGAGAATGGTGCGGCATACCTCTTCCTCCCGATGAAGGACGTCGCGGCTGTCGACGAGCGCGAAGACGGCTCCGGCACGCTCGGCGTCTCGTCGGAACGCGGCGAGCAGCGACGTCTTCCCCATGCCTCCGATTCCGCTGATGCTCCAAAGGGTGCGCTCTTCCGTCCGGCCTTCCAAATAACCGCGGAACCGTAGCCGCTCGCCATTCCGACCGACAAAGTAGTAGTCCTCCCGCTCCGCGAAGGTCTGTTCCCTCTCTTCGGTTCCCTCGTTCTCGTAAGTCTTCGTCAAATCGCGCTCACCGCCCGCACTCGTGAATGATCTTCTTCTACTATGAGTATAGGGCTTTTTCAAACTCGGGAATAGAGCAAATAAGCGTCGGGAGCTTGATCCCGGCGCTTGTTCGCGTCTTATCTTATTCGATCTGTCCGATATCTTGCGCACCCTTAGATAGAGTCAGGCTTAACGATCATGAGAATAAAGATAATAAGGCCAAGGCCGGAAGCCGTGTACAATAACCCGCTTGCCCGATTGACCCACAGCTGCTGCTCCGCCGGAAAAGCGGTTGCGTGCTCATTGACGGGATCAGCCAGCCATGCGCCGAGTTTCTTGAGCACGGGAGCGATTCCCGCGATCATCGTCATCTGGATCAGAACGTAGATCACCAGCGTGCCGTACATCCAGATCTGGGCGAAAGTCCCGTAATTCCCCGACAGGGCAAGGCCGAGTCCCGACAGGACGGCGATGCTGCCTCCGATCTTCGGGAACATCTCCATTCGGCCCACGAAGCTGATCGACGAGCGATATTGCTGTACGTTCTGGTTTCGCCGAAGGAACACGTGACCGAGGTACGTAGGTCCGATCCCGATCAATGCCGACAGAACGTGAACGACGACTAAAATTTCCCATCCATTCATTGGTTATAAATCCTCCATTCGCGCGAGCATGAGGCCACTGCATGGCCCCTTCTTAATGTAGCACCCGCAGCGAGGAGCGTTAATTATACGAAAGTTGTAGTGCGCATTATCCTTTCGTCGTAATCTCATTCTTCGGAGCACCTGTCAGCCGCCCGTCTTCGCGAGCGCGCTCATGCCGGCCTCCAGCACCCGTATAATGCGGTCCGTATCATAGACGCAGCCTTTCCACGTACCGCCGCTCGCGGCTTGTAACGCAGCCCATAACCGGGTATCGTCCGGAAGCGACGGATCCTCGGCCATGCCGGGATGCGGAGCGCGAACGGCCAGAATGGCCGAACCGGCTTCGGGTACTTCCGGTTGATCGCCGCAGCCTACCATGTCGACGCTGCCTTCCAACCTTCGCGTATCGATCCGAATGTCGACCCAGTCGCCGTCTCGCAACCGTCCGATCGGCCCGCCGGCGAGCGCTTCGGGGCCGATGTGCCCGATGCACGCGCCCGTGGATACGCCGGAGAACCGGGCATCGGTCAGAAGCGATACCTGGCGGCCGAACGCGAGATGCTTCAGCGCCGAAGTCAACTGATACGTCTCTTCCATCCCGGTGCCCGACGGCCCGCGTCCGATTAACGCCATAATGTCGCCGGCGGAGATGCCGCCCGTCTTAATGGCTCTTATCGCCTCTCGTTCGGTAACGAACACCTTTACGCGGCCGACATGCCGGAACACGCCGTTCTCGTCCAGCATGGACGGATCGATCGCAGTCGATTTAATGACGGAGCCTTCCGGCGCGAGATTGCCGGTCGGGAACGTAACGGTCGGCGTCAGACCGGCCTTCCGCGCCGCCTCCGGGCTGTAGATGACCGTATCCGGATCGATGCCTTCCTGGTCGGCTAACCAAGAGCGCATACGCTGTCGGCGCTCGGAAGTCTCCCACCAGTCCAGCGTTTCGCCTAGCGACACTCCGGCCGCCGTAAGCACCGTATCGTCCAATACGCCAAGCCGCCGCAGATGGAGCATGACCTCCGGAACCCCTCCGGCCAGGAACGCATGGACGGTCGGGTGAGGAACCGGCCCGTTCGGAAGGACGCTTACGATTCTCGGGACGGAGCGGTTCACTTCCGCCCAATCGCTTGCTTCCGGAGCGGCGAGTCCCGCCGCATGCGCGATCGCGGGGATGTGCAGCAGCAGGTTCGTCGAACCGCCGAAAGCCGCGTGCACCGCCATCGCGTTCCGAATGGATGCGGGGGTCAACAATTCGCTCATCGTGATCCCCTGCTTCGCAAGCGACATGGCGGCACGGGCGGACTGCCTGGCCATGGCGGTCCAGACCGGCTGACCCGAAGGAGCGAGCGCGGCGTGAGGGACGGTGAGGCCGAGCGCCTCGGCCACGACTTGGGCGGTGCCCGCGGTTCCTAGGAACTGGCATCCCCCGCCTGGCGTCGCGCAAGCGCGGCAGCCTAGATCCGCCGCCTCCTCCAGCGATAGTTCGCCGTTCGCGTACCTGGCGCCGATCGTTTGAATTTTACCGGCGTCCTCGCCATGGGTCGGCGGCAGCGTTACGCCGCCCGGGACGATGACGCCGGGCAAATTCTTCATCCCCGCTAGCGCGATCATCATGGCGGGGAGCCCTTTGTCGCAGGTTGCGACTCCGATCACCGCGGAGCGAGTCGGAAGCGAACGAACGAGTCGCCGCATGACCATCGCCGCGTCGTTGCGGTACGGAAGCGAATCGAACATGCCCGTCGTACCCTGCGTTCGACCGTCGCACGGATCGCTGACGTATCCGGCGAACGGTATGCCTCCCGCCCGCGTGATCTCCTCGGCGGCAGCCTTCATCAACAATCCGATTTCCCAATGGCCCGTATGGTATCCGAGCGCGGCCGGCGAGCCGTCCTCGTTGCGAATGCCGCCCATCGTGCCGAGCAGCAGCACCTCCCGCCCGATCAGACGCTCCGCCCGCCAGCCCATCCCGACGTTCTGGCTCCATCCGAATAAATCTCCGCTCGGCGAGTCCAGCAGCATTGCCGGCGTCAGCGGCAACGAGCCGGACGGACCTTCCGCGTGCGTCGCCACTTCGAAATACGCATCTTCCTCCGGACCCATTACCGTTCGCAAATGTTCGTTCATTGCCTATCCCCCAAGTTAAGGCTTAATGAAGACGGTTTTAATGCTCGTATAGAATTCGATCGCGGCTTGCCCTTGCTCGCGCGAATGCGAGCTGGAGTTCTTCATCCCTCCGAAAGGCGCCTGCAGCTCCACGCCCGCCGTCTCGGCGTTGACGCGAACGAGTCCGGCATCCATGTCTTCGACGAAGGTTAGCACGTTCCGAAGATCGCGCGTATAGAGCGAGGCGCTGAGACCGTAATCCGTATCGTTCGCAAGCTCGATCGCATGACCCAGATCCGACGCCTCGATCAAAGCCAATACCGGACCGAAAATCTCTTCGCGCGCGATCGTCATCGACGGCTTCACGCGATCGAACACGGCAGGCGTCACGAAGAAGCCGTCCTTCAATGCCGGATCGTCCGGCGTCTCGCCTCCGGTCAGCAATACGGCGCCTTCTTCCTTACCCTTGCGGATATAGCGCCTGACCGTGTCGTACTGCTTCTCGCTGGCGCAAGGTCCGAGCCATGTCTCCGCGTTCAATCCGTCGCCGACCCGCAGTGCGCCGACCTTCTCGAGCAGCTTCGCCTTAAACGCCTCATAGACGTCGCTTACGACAATGACGCGGCTCGTCGCGGTACATTTCTGTCCGGTGGAGCGCAGACCGCCGCTGATCGTCGCATCGACCGCAAGGTCCAGGTCGGCGTCGGCCGCGACGATGATCGGGTTTTTGCCGCCCATCTCCAGCTGATACTTCGCGCCTCGCGCCAGCACGGTCTGACCGACTTTCTTGCCGACGGCGTTGGAGCCCGTGAACGTAACGCCGTGAATGCCCGGATGCTCGGCAATGCCTTGACCGATAACGGGTCCGTCGCCGATGACCATGTTAACGACGCCCGCCGGGAAACCCGCTTCGGCGAAGCACGCCATGACGAGCGCCGCCGTTACGGCGGTCTCTGCCGCCGGCTTCCAGACGACGGCGTTGCCGTAGATCAGAGCCGGGGCCATCTTCCACACCGGGATCGCGACCGGGAAATTCCATGGCGAGATCACGCCGACGACGCCAAGCGGCACGCGGGTCGTATACATCAATGCCTCCGCGTCCGTCGACGGAATGACGTCGCCTACCGCCCTCATCCCCTCTCCCGCGTAGTAACGAAGGATGGCCGCTCCGCGCGCCGTCTCGCCCTTCGCCTCGGGGAGCGTCTTGCCCATCTCGCGCGTCATCGCCCGCCCGATCTCTTCCATTCGGCCCTCTAGCAGATCGGCCGCCTTGAATAACAGCGCGCCTCGCTGGGCGCCCGTCATCTTGCGCCATGCACGGCGTGCTTCGTTCGCGGCGGACACCGCTTGGTTCAGGTCGTTAAGGTCCGAATCCGGCGCCTGTCCGACCACTTCGTTCCTGCGCGCGGGATTGATGCTGTGCAACCGTCTGCCTGCAGCCGGTGCCACCCATGTCCCGCCGATATAGTTGTCGACCGTTACCGCGTCCATGCTCGTCATTTTATCGTTAATCGCCATCTATAAGTCCTCCCTTAACCTTCCAGTTCATGCGCGAATACGCACGTGTTCGTAAGCGTTCCGATTGTCTCGATCTCGATCTCGATCCGGTCTCCCGAAGCCAGGGTAAATTGGTTCGGCGGTACGAGGCAGGTTCCCGTCAGCAGCACCGTTCCTTCGTATAACACGTTATCCAGCTTCAAGTAACCTACAAGCTCCTCCAATCGGCGCTTGAGCTCCCCGGTGCTCGCCGATTCGTCGACCACCTTCTCGCCGTTGCGGTAAATCCGGCACGCGATGGAGAGGGCGTACGGATCTTCTACCGTCTCCGCAAGCCGGACGAACGGACCGATGGAGCAGGAGCGCTTCCAAATTTTCGCCTGCGGCAGGTAGAGCGGATTCTCGCCCTCAATGTCGCGGCAACTCATGTCGTTGCCTGCAGTGTAACCGATAATGGTTCCGTCGCGGTCCAGCACGAGACCCAGCTCGGCTTCCGGCACCTGCCAGTTCGAATCGCTGCGCAAGCACACGGTTTCGCCCGGTCCAACCGTACGTTGTGCGGTCGATTTCATGAACAGCTCCGGCCGATCGGCATCATAGACTTTGTCGTAGTAAGTAGTTGCGTCGAGTTTGCCCGCCGTCGCTTCATGATTGCGAGCCTCCCTGCTGCGCTGATAGGTCACCCCGGCCGCCCATACCTCCGGCGCGTCGATCGGCACGGCAAGCTCAAGAGATTCCACCGGCGCATCGATGCGAGCGCTTCCCGAGAGAAGCGACTGGACATGCTCGGCTGTCGTTACTTTCGCCGCCTTGGCTTCGCGGACGAGCGTCATCAGATCTGGCGCGTTTAATCGATACCTCTCTCCGTCGTCCAATAGAACAGCTAGAATCTTGCGCGAGTTTTCCCAATACCGAAATATACGCATAAACCATTTCCTCCCATGTGTTCTATATTATAAAACAGCGTTCTCATTATGAGCGAGAAAAATAGCAGCTCCTCTCGCTGCATCTTTCGCGTCATCTTGCTGAGTAACCTAACCCGCGGGATATAGCTTCCGCCGTTCCCCGCAATTGCTCGACGTACGAAGACAGTTCTTCGTCGTCAACCTTCGCCGCCATCGTCGAGATGCTGATCGCCCCCGCGACGTGACCTTGATGATCGTACACCGGCGCGGACGCGCAACGTACGCCCGGCTCGTTCTCCTCGCGGTCGTAAGCGATCCCTTGTTCCTGAACGGTACGAAGCTCTTCGCGGAAGGAAGCTTCGTTAGCGATCGTATGCTGCGTATGTACGATAAATTCGTACCCCTTCAGCGTCGACTCCAGCTCGGCCTGCGACAGGAAAGCGGCGAGCACCTTCCCTACCGCGCTGCTGTGCAACGGAACGCGGCGACCGATTCGGGAATAACGAATCGCGGCCTTGCTGCCTTCTACTTTGTCGATATACACCCCCTCGGCTCCGTCTCGAATGACAAGATGCACCGTCTGCCCGGTAGCGTCGGATAATCTTCGCATCGGCCCGGCAGCCGTCTCTCTCAAATCCAATCCCTGGAGAAGGAGCTGACCTTTCTCCAACAATCGCATACCGAGCCGGTATAGCCCGTTCTCGTCCTGCTCGATGTAACCGTGCAGCTGCAGCGTCTTCAACAGCGAATGCACCGTACTCTTATGCAGCCCGATTCGAGCGCTGATCTCGGTGATCTTCAGCTCCCGGGTATGTTCGTCGAACAGATCCACGATGGTGAGCGCGCGGTCGACGGACTGAATGATCGGCAATCGTATCACGTACCTTTGTTATTAAGCTGATATCTCATGATCATCATTATAGTTGAATAACGAGAATTCTGACAATATGCAAGAGGTCGGGCATCTTCTGCCCGACCTTACTCGGTGTCCAATGCTTATGCTGTCGCATGATCATACTTGAAGTCCGAGAACGCCGCCGTCCCTCCGATCTCTCGGGTCGAGAACATAAACAAACCGATTCGGCATCCCATGAAGTGATCCAGCTTATAGATCATGCGATGAGCTGCCCCAAGCCGTTTCCATTCTCCGCGTTCGAGATAAAAGAACTCGCATATATCCTCGTTGTTCTCAAAGTTGCCGTACGCTTTAAGCGTCACGGCATCCCCGTCTATCGGGACTCTCGCATACTCGGTTCCCGGCTGATCGTCGACGAGATTGCCGAAGATCGACTCGTCATCGCTGTCTCGAGCCAATACGACCAGATAAGTTTGTCCCGACTCCTTCGTTAGCGCGATCAGACCGTAAGTGCCGATCAGGAAGCACAACCCGGCATAATCCCCGTCCTTCAGTTCGCAGCCGTCCAACTTCACCGTCGCTTCGCAAGAAGGTCCCATTGCGCGCTGCGTTAAAGTATTTACCGCGAACAATAAATTCGGGCTAATCTGGCCGGAGGAAATCCGATAGACCCCCGGTTTCTCGGTTACGGACCACAATGCCTTATTCGGATTATGGTTCCACTGCCAATAATCCTTTAACCGTACATCGCCGTTTTCATCCGGATCATAATGGAAGTCGTCGCTTCCGACAAGCGGTTTGTATTCGTAATTCGGCCGCGTGCTTGGAATGTCGATCGTTCTCGGCGCCCGTTCCGAGAAAACGGGGAACCCGTCTTCGAAGTTGAGCGGAACGAGAACAGGAATGCGCCCTACCGCGCCGTGGTCCTGAAACAATACGGAGTACCAATCGCCGTCCGGCGTGTCGACGATTCCGCCCTGCGCAACGCCGGAATTGAAATATCCCATATCGTCGTTGAAAACATCCCCGCCTATGAATTCGCCTTCGAGCGAATCCGCGACGAAACAGGCTTGTGTTCTTCTTCCGCCGGCTTTCGTTATATGAATGAAAAAGGCGACGTATTTTCCGTTAATTTTGTAGAGGTGAGCGCCTTCATATCCCAAGTAATAGTCCTGCGACTCATGAACGACGATGCGATTTAATCCTCCTGACTTAGGACCGGACAGATCGGCCTTTAATTCCGTCAGATGAATACTCGCGTTGCCGTGCATGAGATAGATTCGGCCGTCGTCGTCGAACAAGAGCGAGCAATCGTGGTAGAATCCTTCTACTATTCGTTTGGTCCATGGTCCCGTAACGTCGGACGCCGTGAACAAATACGTCTTCCGAGTGTCGTTAGCCGCGAAGCAGATATAAAATCGTCCGCCATGATAACGCAAAGAAGCCGCCCACATCCCTTTGCTGTATATCTGCTGCCCGCCTTCCAACCGATGCGCCGGCATATCTTCCAGAACGTCATAGACGTACGTTAACGTCTCCCAATGGATAAGATCGTATGAACGCAATAGGACGCACCCCGGCATCATATGCATCGTCGTGCTGACCATGTAGTAGGTGTCGTCAACGCGAATGACGTCCAGGTCCGGGTAATCAGCCCAAATAATCGGGTTAGAATACATAATACACCTCGGTAGATTATGATCATTACGAATAATGTCTCTTGCGATAACTGAAGGTGCGCAATGGCGACTTGTCCTGCGAACGGCGATTTATGATTTGCTTCTGAACGCTTGCGCGGCCTTCTCCATTTCCATTGCCGCTTGCGCCGGAGTCCATTCGTTCAGGACGACTTTATCTTGCGCCTCGAACAATTTCTGCACGACCTCCTGGGGAAGCGCTTGGTCGGTGATTAGAAAGCCCCCGGTCTTGCTCGACTCCAGCAGTCGCTCGACTTGCGGCATCCTATCGGAAGAATCGGCATTCAGAATAGCCGGAGCGCCGTAAGAGTCGGCATATTTGTCGACGACCTCGGCGCCGGTCAGATACTCGCCCAGCAAGACCGCGGCATTCTGCTTAGCTTGATCGCTCTCGCCATTGATCTGGAACATATCTACGAAGAGCGAAGGACGCGGACTCTCTTGATCGGAAGGGAACGAGTAGACGTCGAATCGACTGTTATCGAGCCCTTCATTGCTTATGGTAATTTCAAACCAAGTGCCCTCGATGATTAAGCCTGCCTGTTCCTTATAGATTAATTTGCCCGCGTCCGCAGAATCGAGAACTAGAAAACCTTTCGGGAAATAGCCCTTATCGGTATATTCCTTCAATTTTTCGAACGTCTTCACGACAGCGGCGTTATCCCAAGAAGCGGTCAATTTATTCAGCCGGTCATGAAGCCCGGGTCCGGCAAAATGCTCCAAAAGCTGCTCGGTAAGGCGCATCGTATGCCATCCCCCTTTACTCCCGAAAGCCAGAGGTACGAAGCCGAGTTCCTTCAACGTCTGCAGTTGGGATTCGAATTCGCTGAATGTCGTCGGCGGCTTTAACCCCGCTTTCTCGTATACGCTTCTCGGATACCACATGCCCAATACGTTCATATGGAACGGAATGCCCGCAACCTTATCTCCGTACATCACCATGTCTAACGCCGCTTTGTTAAAGGAATTGTTCCACCGATGATCCGCAGCTACTTTCGAAAGATCCATGGTAAGGCCATTCTCCGTGTAAAAAGAGCCTAGCGTGCCTCCGAACGTAAACCAGATATCGGGAAGCGTCTTGGTGCTGGCGGCGATTCTTAACGTTTCTTTAATGGGATCCGTATCGTATAGCGTTAGCTCTACGTCTATATTCGGGTATTTTAACTTGAAATCATCGATAGCCGGCTTGATCCATTCGCTGCTGAGCGTCCACATGGAAATCGTCACTTTCTCTTCGCTGTCGGACCTTTGATTCTCGCCACCCCCGCCGTCTCCAACACCTAAGTAGCCCATAGCGACCGCCGCCGCGAACACGATTGCGATCCATAGCCATGCCTTATGCCTCATGCCATTCCCCCACGAATTAGATCGGTCTCCTGCCAGGTCTCCATCCGATTATCCAATATGCCGGCTCGATTAGCTATTGCCCGCTGTTAAACCTTGATCATTCGAACGGCGATATAGGGTCTCGCGGGCAGCTCTACCCGGAAGGTTCCTTCATATTCGCCATCCAGGCGCGTAACCGTCATTCCCCATGTGTCAATCACGTCGATGTTATAACGCAGCCCCTCTTTCATGCGATACACCTTGAATCGCGGCTGATTAAATCCATAATAATGAATGATGTACTCGTCCTGAATACCTGCCGAAGGAGCGTCCCATGCTCCTGGGATGGGATTCCAGCCGTCTGCCGGACCTTCTTCCATAATCCGTCTGAGAAAAGCGATCCTTGCGGGACTCGTCCCATGAAGAATTCCGCCTTTGGACCACCAGAGGATGTCTTGGGCGTGAACGTACGTTTCCCCGTGCCCGACATACCCGCCCCGAACCGCTCCTTCCCAGAATCTTCGAACCATCTCCTCGCCGGTAATATTGCCCCAGCCGGCGTCGACATCGCCTTCATAAGCGCATTCGTCGATCACGATGGGTTTATTCCAACGCTCGCGCCATTCATTGGCGTATTCTGCCGTCTTGTATAAATCGATTCGCTGAATGCTGCAATGCGTGACCCAATCCCGCCGGTAATCGTAGAAGACCAGGCCGTTATGAATGGAAATCAGATGACCGTATGGATCGTTCTCTTTAATAATGCCGGCGAACCGCTCCCAATCCTCTACATGCTTCGCCCACATGAAGTCATACTCGTTCGCTAACGACCACCAGACGTTGCGGTATGCCGCCAACCGGGCAACGACGTATTTCAGGTATCGGTCGTCCGCGCCCTTCGTCATTTCCTGAAAGCCCCAGCGATCGTAAGGGTGGAAGAGAATCAGATCGGCTTCGATGCCCAATGCGCCCAATTGTTCGATTCGCTTCTCCAGATGACGGAAAAACCGGGGATTCAGCCTAGTATAGTCCCAGCCGTCCTGGATGGAGCCCTCGAATGGATACTGCTCCGGTTCGTTGGCGTTAAAGGTGTACGATTTGGGAAATACGCACATCCGGATTTTATTGAACGGCGATGCCGCCAACGTCTTCAACGTTTCTTCCTCAAGCCGGTCGCCTTGATGCGTCCATGCATAGCATGTCGTTCCTACCGGAAGGTATCTCGTCCCATCCGCATATGCAAAGTGAAACGTGTCCTTGACTTTAACCGGACCATGATTGCCTCGCGCGGGCCCGGCGCAGTCGAACTCCCCTTGAATGCCGTCCATCGATCGCGCGTTGCTGCTCGTCCGATATTCCCATTTGCCATTGCTGTCCGGCATAAAGCGGATGCGGTAGACCCCTTCGCCGTCATAAAAGCCCGGCACCCGCAAACTGCGGTTGCCATGCGTAAATTCCGCATGCAAAGTAACATCGGTAAAGGGATTGCCATCTCGGGGTCCGCTTATAGTCATTTCATATACGCCCCATAATCCCGATCGCCTAAACCAGCTTGTCGGCGCTGAACCGCGATCTACGCTGGCGTCCTCGACAGATTCGAGCGGGGGAATATCACCGCGGTCCTCTGTCGGAACTTCTACGTGAGCAAGCTCCGCCAATAGAGATGCGTAGGATTCGTCTTGCAGGCTCCATTCACCTTTAGCCCGAACGACTTGACTCAGCGGTTGCCACTTTAAATAATCCAGATGCGCCGAACTCGTGAGTCCGGGCATATAACGGGACAAGATTTGGGCCGTTTGGTCGTTTTTCAGCAGTTTTCCGATACGGGATTGTTCCGTATACATGTCGTCGTATCCTCCTATTGATTAGCCTTTAACTCCGCCGAGCTTGATTCCGGTAACGAAATACTTCTGAAGATAAGGGTATACCAAAAGCACGGGCACCGCACCAATGATCAATTGCGCCGCTTTCACGGATCGGTCGTTCAGGTCGGCAAGCCTAATAAGCTCGGTGGTGCTTAGGATAGACGAATTCTGGAATGCGGCGACAACCGAATAAAGATAGGTCTGCAGCGGATAGTTATCGCCCTTCATGTAAATCATGCCGTCAAACCAGCTATTCCAGTGGTAAACGATAGCGAACAGCGAAATAGTAGCCACCGCCGGAAGCGAGAGCGGCACGTACACTCGGAATAGAATGCGCCAATGGCCGGCTCCGTCGACGAATGCCGCGTCTTCCATCTCTTCGGGAATTTCCCTGAAGAAATTGAGCATCAGGATGATGCTGAATACCGGTACGGCTCCAGGCAGGGTCAGCGCCCAAATCGAATTCAGAAATCCAAGCTCCTTCACAAGCAGATAATTCGGTATCAGCCCCCCGTTAAAAAGAAGGGTAAAGAAGAAAAACCATACGTACAACGTTCTCGTACGAAGCTTGTGTACCGATTTGGATAAAGGGTAGGCAATCAGAATGGTAAGGAAAATATTAATCGTCGCGCCGACGGCCACGCGCAGCAGCGTGACGCCGAAGGATCGCCAAAACGCCGCTTTCTCGAGAACGTAAGCGTAGGGCTCGGACGTAAAATTCACCGGCCAGAACTTCACCATCCCTCCTTTAACGGCCGCAGCATCGCTGAACGATACGGCAATAATATGAACAAACGGCACGATGCAGGTCAGTGCGACCACCGTAAGAAGTATAACGTTGATTATATTAAAGATACGCTCGCCTGACGTAACCCGTCTTGTCATTGTAGGTCCTCCTAGAATACGCGGTAACGAAACAATCGATAGGCGGAGTAATAAGACACGGTAATTAGAATCAGCGACACGCCAGACTTCAGCAAACCGACTGCTGCCGATGCACTGTATTGGGATTGCAGTAAACCCATGCGGTACACCATCGTATCGATGATATCTCCCGACTCGTACACCTGCGGGCTATACATATTGAATACTTGATCGAAACCCGCGTCGAGCACGTTGCCCAAGCTTAATACCGTCAACAAAATAATGACGGATTGAATGCTTGGCAAGGTGACATGCCACGTTTGCTTCCAACGACTCGCGCCATCGATTTCGGCGGCTTCATAAAGCGATGGATCGATGCTCGTAATCGCCGCCAGATAAAGGATCGTGTTGAAACCGAAGTTTTTCCAAACATCCGATGCGACCATCGTGTACGGAAACCATGAATTGTCGCCAAGGAAATAGATCGGATCGAGCCCCAATTGCGTAAGAGCCATATTCAAAAGCCCGCTCGACGGCGACAGGATATCGATCAAGATCCCGCTCAGAATGACCCAGGATAGAAAGTAGGGAAAATAGATAATGGTCTGCGTTATTCGCTTAAACAACACATGGCGTAGTTCGTTCAACAAAAGCGAAACAACGATCGGAATGATTAATCCCGCCACGATTTTCATGACCGCGATCGTTAATGTGTTCCATACGATCTGCCATATGTTAGGCAATGAAAAGACATATTCGAAGTTAGCCAAGCCCACGAATTTCTGATCGCCGAACAGTCCTTTAACAGGGTTGAACTGCTGAAAAGCGATGATAATACCCGTCATCGGGATATAAGAGAAAATCAAGACCAGCAGAACCCCGGGGAGCAGCATAAGATGTAAGGGAATCTCTCTTCTGCTTTTCGAGTGTTTAAACATAGGTAGCTCCTTCGCTCCGGGAAAATCGGTCCGTGCTAATGACACGGACCGACACCGTTGCTATTGGTTAGCCTGTTTGGCTTCTGTAATTTCTTGAATAATCTTCTCTCCGCCTATTTTCTTCCAATTCTTAACGAAGTTGTCGAACCCGCTATCTACGTCATCGCTCCCCATAATGATTTTGGTGAACGAAGTATATACCAGCTCGGTAAGCGAACTTTCGGCCGTAGCCTGCGTTGGCGTAGGCGCGCTTTGCCATTCGCTCCACAAGATTCGGTCCGGATAGGTCGAAGCGACGAATTCGAAAGGCGTATCCTTAGGGCCGAACATCATTTCCATCGTCCATGCGCCTTTTTGAATGCTTTCATAGAACCCTTTGGCAACGCCCGTCAATTGATCGGTCGTTCCGTTAGCAAGGGCTGCTTTCATGTTCGTGTGAGCCTCAAGGTCGATCGTCGATTTAAGCGTCCAGATCGGTGACATCTGCCATACGTTGTCTACATTCACATCCGACCACCACTTGCCCAGATCGGCTCCGTCGGCGAACAGCTGCTCGACGTATAGGTTCAGCATCTCGACTAATTTTTCCGGATGCTCGAAGCCCGAACGCACCGCATATACGCCGTCCGTGCTTTTTTTCAGCGGAATTTTCAGGTCAACCCCCGGTGCGACAGGCAACGGAACGACGACCCACTCGGCTTTGGGATCGTTTTGGCGAGAGCTTTCAACCGTGCCGGCGGCCCAGTGAGGTCCGTAGAACATGCCCGATTTGCCCGAGGATACGAATTCGTAGGATTTCAACCAGTCTTTCGTACCGAACTCCTTGTCGAGCAAGCCCTCCTTATACATCTTCGCAAGCAGCCGGAGCGGCTCCTTCATCTGAGGCTGAATGGAACCGTTGGTGATTTGGCCGTTCTCGTCCTTGTACCAGAATTCAGGGTAGGCGCCGTACCCCCAGAACAGACCCATCATTCCAGTCGGAACGCCAAAGAACTCTTTGTTCATGGAAAGCCCGATCGTATCCGGCTTGCCATTGCCGTCCGGATCTTGCTCGACGAACGCTTTCGCGGTCTTGTAGACGTCCTCCATCGTTTGCGGTCTCTCAAGACCGAGATGATCCAGCCAATCCTGCCGGATCCATAGGTGATTGTAATCGTTGGTTGAAGGCATTTTAATGGGGATTCCGTATTGTTTGCCGTTTATGGTCACCATATCGAATATATCTTTGCCTTCGGCTTCAATGATGCTTTTCAGCAACGGCGAAGCGTATTTCTCGTATATCGGACCCATTTCATGGATCGCGCCGCCCTCGGCCAATTGCTTCAAGTCGGTCAGATTGGCTACCGGGATAGGGAAAATATCCGGTAAATCGTTCGAAGTGATCGCGAGCTTCAGTTGCTGCGAGTATTGTCCCGTCGCCACGTGCAATTTATAGGCGGTTTCTACGTTCAATTTCTCTTTATAGAGACGCGTCCAACGATTATCTTCCCACGTCTCCCCCGTAGCTTTCTTGAGATTCTCCGCAAAATTGGCGTTGACGTCCGTCAAGGTGCCGAACTCAATCTTGATCGGCTCGCCTGAGTTTGACTCAGGGCTGTTATTTCCCTCGCCGTTCGGTTTCGTCTGTTCGTTCGCTGCCGTTCCTTGATTATTATCGTTGCTATTGGAACAAGCAGCCGTAATCATCAGCACAACCACGATTAACAGCATAAGCACTCTTTTCACTTGCTTTCGCCCTCCCGAATCGTCTATTGTTCCCCCGACATTCTCGTTCGCTACGCTCCTTTCCGACGGGTTATCTTAATACTAATTACCGCGGGCGAAAGGCGGTATGAACCGATTCGACTCTTTCAATCGTTATTTTTCCTTTTTTGCGCGCTGACATCGTTCGATAGGCTTTAACGGTTCGATTTATGACTTTTCCTATCTTTTTTTTCCTATCTTTTTTTCCTAGGCGATGCCTGTATCGACTCATTATTGATTACGATAATCGTGAGGCGTGACTCCGGTCCGCAGCTTGAATAGTCTACTGAAGTAATGCGGATTCGTATAACCGACCTCCGCGGCGATGTCATAGACTTTACGGGTGGTGTCGCGGAGCAGCCTTTGCGCATGCTCCATTTTGTTGCGGGTAATATAGTCGATGAAATTCTCGCCGATTTCCTTCTGAAAGATTCGGCTTAAATAACCGGGACTTACGTGGAGGGAATTCGCCACCTTCGCGAGACCGATATCCTCCAACAGATTCTCGTCAATATAAGCCTTGGCATGACGGACGATCAGATTGTCGCATTGCTCGTTATTCGGCAGCTGGACCAACGCCTCCAAGTAGGCGTCCGGCAATTGTTCCAAAGCCGAATACGTACTGCTCGAGCCATGGATTACCGCCAGATTGAGAAGCTCGATCACCTTTTTCCGCAAGTTGTCCAAATACTTAAGTTTATTCGTATGACCGCTCTTAGCCGTCTCGGGAGCCATCCATATCACTTCGCGGAAGTTGCGATGAAAGACTAGCCCCCCCCAATCCTTCCCGACGTATTCCTCGATTAAGTGACGCATGGCCTGGAATCTCAGATTGCCGTTCTCGCTGTCGGCAAGCGCGTCGTCGCGTTTGCGAAAGACGGTCAACCAGAACCCGGAAGCGAGCAGGGTCTCGTCCGGCAGCCTTGCGTCCTGGGGAAAAGTATACTTGTCCAGCAGCGACAAAAGGTATTGATCCCAATCAACGGCAGGGATTTCGGATCTCGTTCCGCCGGTCTCCTCCAGCTTACCTATCGCTTTCCGCAGCGCATCCCTAATCTCGGTCTCGTCCATGGTCGGCTTATGGATATAGTCCACCGCCCCGAGTCTCAGCGCTTCCTGGATATAAGCGAACGTATCGTAGCTGGTCAGGAAGATGATCGGGATCTCCGGCTTTCTCTCTTTAATCCGCTTAGATAGCTCCAAACCATTGATTCCGGGCATCCGTATATCCGTCATCACGATATGAATTTGTTCGCTATCCAATATTTCGAGCGCCTCCTCCCCGCTGGAAGCTTCGAACTTCCAACGAATGCCGCAGCTCTCCCAATCCAATAAATAACGCAAACCGATGCGAACGATGGATTCATCCTCTACTACCAGCATATTCCACATTCGAGTCCCCCCTTTTATCTCGAGGCTTATAAGGCAAATTCAACCGGATGACGGTCAGGTTGTCCCGTCTATAGGCGACCAACCCGTAAGAAGGACCGAACCGGAGCCGAATCCGGTCTTGAACGTTCCTAAGACCGATATGTTCGGAGCTGTCCTCAGAGAGTTGGCGGCGCGGCGGGAAAATCTCCATGTCGCCGTTGCCTAACCCATCATCCATAATTTCGATGATTGCTTCTTTGCCGTCAGGATCAAGAAAAGCCGCGACGGTTATATTCAACTTTCGGTCTATTCCCCTAGGTCCATGAAAGATCGCGTTCTCTAAAATCGGCTGCAGCAACATCGGCGGGATAACCGATGGCAGAAGATCGGCCTGTACTCGCCATTCGAGATTAAAAACGTTCGTATATCGCAAATCCATCAGGGCGGCATATTCCCGCAGCAGCCTGATTTCTTCCTCCAACGATACCAATTCGCTATCGAGCTTCATGTTGGCCTGCAACAGGATATTCAGCGACTGAATAAGCTTGGCGATTTGAGACGATTGCTGGAGGATGGCAAGCATGCGTATGGAATTCAGCGTATTGTACAGGAAATGAGGTTGAATCCGAGCACGCAAAGCATAAAGCTCCGCTTGCCTCTTTTGAAGTTCTTTTTCCTCTATGGATCGTATCAGCTCTTCCAATCGGCCCACCATTTTACCGTAGCTTTTTTCGAGCAGTCCGATTTCGTCTTCCCGACTGCTGGAAGGAACGCTGAATTGACCTTTCTCTACCTCGCGCATGGAGCGAATGAGTCCGGATATCGGGTTCGATAGGTTTCTCGCAAGCAACCATGAAAGGAAGATCGCAATGATCACAAGCACCGCGACAATGGTTATCGAATCATTCCGAATGGACCGACTCGACCTCAGCATCTCGTCTTTGTCAACGCCAAGATAGATGCCCCATCCCAAATAATCGCTTTCCTGATAGACGCCGCTATATCGAATCGTGCCATGATCGGTTTCGACGCTCGTCTTCCAGGTGCCGTCATCGACTTCCGCGCCTACGGGAGGGGCTCCCGCCGCAATCTCCGGACTAGAAGAATAAATGACATTTCCGTCCCTGTCTTTTACCGCCACTTGCGCGTCGGGAAGATCCAGAGAACGGACTAGCTTAGGGATGAAATCGGGAGAGATGAATATCGCGATGACGCCAAGAGGTTGGAAATCATCGTCCCTGAGCATACGGGAACCTACGATCGCGCGGAAAGGATCTCCATCGAAAGCGGTAATATCCTGAATGCCGGTGATGACGAAACCGCCCTGTCGTTCCAGAACGTCCCGGTACCATGTACTGTTATGAATATCGTAATCCGAGTTGATCGTGGGGGTTCCCGATGTCCTGTAACCGTTAGCCGTGCCGTTCATGCCGAATACCAGCAAACCGCCAATCGATGAATTGATGGATGGATAAGCGCTCATCAGCCTAGCCATAGTTCTCTGAGCTTCGATTTCCGAAGTCCCCCACTGCTCTTCGGATACGAAGGGACTCTTCAGAAACTGAAATTGATTGGGCAAATAGTAAGGCAGCATAGTAAACTTGTCAAAGTCTCCGATTTGCCGTTCGATCGAGGTGCTAAGCTGGCCAAGGATAACGTTCAAATCCTTCTCGGACTGGCTGTGAATGGCCACGGAGGATCTCTGATAGGCAATGCTCCCGATCGCTAAAGCGGGAATGCTGCTTAACAGAATGAATAGGACCAGCAATTTGGTTCGAAATCGGCTATTCTTCCATCCCGGCATGATCTTCTCCTTTAATAACGGTCTTCAAGCCCGCGCTTCATGGAAGCACGGGCTTGAAGTCGCAACAGAACACGATTTGAACCGTTAATTGATCTTCCTGCTGTTCATGAGCCATGTAGGACAGCAGCGACAGCCTTCTTCCAGCCGTCGTACAGACGTTCGCGAACGGCCGGCTCCATGGAAGGTAAATAATGTTTTTCCTGTCGCTTCATTTGAAGAATATCGTCCAGCGACCCCCAGAGCCCGACGCCAAGTCCGGACAGGTATACCGAACCGATAGCCGACAACTCCGCGATATCCGACGTAAGTAAAGGCAATTCCAGCATATCCGCTTGGAATTGCATGAGCGAGGCGTTCGTCGAAGCGCCTCCGTCGGCATGAAGCTTAACAAGCCGAATGCCCGACACCGCAGCCATCAGATCTGCCGCATCGCGCACCTGATAAGCAATGCTCTCCGCTGCCGCGCGTACGATATGGGCTTTGCCCGCGGACCTGCTCATGCCGATGATCGCCGCCCGCGCATAGGGATCCCAGTAAGGCGCTCCCATGCCGACGAACGCAGGCACCAAGTAGATCCCCTCGTTGTCCGGCGTACGTGCGAGCATGTCTTCCAGCTCTTGGAACGTCCCGAACAGACTGAGATTGTCTCTCACCCATTTGACGGTATCGCCGGAGCTGCGGACGATCGCCTCAAGCGCATACGTCACCTTGCCGCCGCTTCCCCATGCGATGGTTGTCACCAAGCCGTTGTCGGACGCGACCGCCCGCTCACCGGTATTCATCAGCACGGAAGTACCCGTGCCGTAGGTCGCTTTAGCCGCCCCGGGCGCCAAGCAGAGTTGCCCGAACAATGCGGCTTGGGAATCTCCGATCACGCCGCAGATGGGAATCCGTTCCTCGAACAGATCCGGATCGTCGGTGTATCCATAGATGTCGTCCGAGAATCCGACCTCCGGCAGCAACTCCTTCGGGACGCCGAATAGACGGCATAGCTCCTCGTCCCAGCCGAGCGTGTAGATGTTGAATAACGACGTTCGGCTGGCATTCGTGTAGTCGGTCGCGTGCGTCCTGCCGCCGGTCAGCTTCCAGATCAGCCAACTGTCGATCGTACCGGCGAGAAGCCGCCCTCGACTACGCTTCTCGGCCATAGGGTCAACCTGTTCCAGCATCCAGCTCCATTTGGCCGCGGAAAAATACGGATCAAGCTTCAGCCCGGTCTTCGCCCGCACGGTTTGCTCCTGCCCAGCGCTCTTGAGCCAGGCAACCCGGTCGGCCGTCCGCTGGCATTGCCATACGATGGCGTTATGAACCGGCTCGCCCGTCGCCCGATCCCACAGCACCGCCGTCTCCCTCTGGTTCGTAATCGAGAGCGCGACCAGCTCGGAAGGAGCGATTCCCGCCAGTTCGATCGCTTCTCGCGCCGTCCGCTTGAGGTTGTCATAGATTTCGTTCGGATCGTGCTCCACCCATCCCGGCCTAGGATAGATTTGCTCGTGATCCCTATTGCTCCTTGCGACGACCCGCCCTTGCCGATCGACCACGAGCGCTTTCGTGCCGGCCGTACTTTGATCGATCGCCAATATATACTTATATCCCATGGCGCAGCCTTCCTTACCTGCCCAGCATTTCGAGCGCGATCCGCTTGATGTTGCTCGCGCTGATGCCGTAATGCTCGAACACCTCGGACGTCTTGCCGGCGATGGCCGGCTCGTCCGGAATGCCCAGTATGCGCACCGGAACCGGTTTCCGTTGCACGACGATTTCCGCCACCGCCGCCCCGAGTCCGCCGTGAACGCTGTGCTCTTCGACCGTAATGAGGTGTCCCGTCTCTACGGCGGCTTTGACCACCGCCTCTTCGTCTAGCGGCTTGATCGTATGCATGTTGAGGACCCGGCAGGAGACGCCCGCTTCCTTCAGCGCCTCATGCGCGTCTAGAGCCGTGCGAACCGTTTCGCCGGAAGCAACGATCGTCAAGTCTTCGCCCTCTCTCATCGTCACGGCTTTGCCGATCGCGAACTCGTATTCATCGTTCTCGTAGACGTCTTCGACCGGGTTCCGCCCGATCCGTACATAGACGCCTCCTTCGTACCGGGCGAGCGCCTCGGTCATTCGCTTCGTCTCATGCCTGTCGGCCGGCATCATGACGGCCAGTCCCGGTATCGCCCGCGATACCGCCAGATCCTGCACGGAATGATGCGACATACCTAGCGCGCCGTAGCTCACCCCGCCGCTGATGCCAACTAGCTTCACATTCGTGGCCGAATAGGCGACGTCCACCTTGATTTGCTCGATGCTCCTCATGCTGAGGAAGCATGCCGGGGAAGTCACGAACGGTTTCTTGCCGCTGTGCGCGAGGCCCGCGGATATCCCGACGATATTCTGCTCCGCGATGCCGACCTCCACGAACTGATCCGGGAACGCCTTGGCGAAGGGAGCCATCGCGGCCGACCCGCGCGAATCGCTCGCGAGCACCATAATATCTCGGTCGTCCTTCGCTAATTCCGCCAATGTCTCGCAGATGACCTGGCGATTCGGAATCGTATTGATCATGATCAGCTCACCCTCCCTTCCTGCTTCAAGCTTTCAAGCTGAACCGTCAGCTCGGCCAGCGCCTGCGCGAGTTGCTCGTCGCTCGGTACGTGGTGATGCCAATGCGCCTGATTCTCGGCAAACGAAACGCCCTTGCCTTTAACCGTGTTCGCCATAACAAGCATAGGCTTGCCGGACGCCCGAGGAACCGCTTCGAACGTTCGGACCAGCTGCTCCATATCGTTACCGTCGATCGAAACCACGTGCCAGCCGAACGCCGCCCACTTCTCCTCGAGCGGCTCAAGGCCCATTACTTCTTCGGTCGAACCGCTGATCTGGAGCCGATTCCGGTCAATGATGCCGATCAGATTGTCGAGCTTGTAATGCGCACCGGCCATCGCTGCTTCCCACACCGAGCCTTCCGCCTGTTCGCCGTCGCCCATCAGGCAGAATACGCGGAAGCTCTTGTCGTCCAGCTTCGCCGCGAGCGCCATGCCGACGGAGATCGCCAGACCGTGTCCCAGCGCGCCCGTATTCATCTCGACGCCCGGAACTTTGTTGTTCGGATGACCGATGAGACGGGTGCCGAAGCGGCTGAATGTCTCAAGCTCCTCCTTCGGGAAAAAACCGCGATCGGCGAGAATGCACCAAAGCGATTCTACCGAGTGTCCTTTGCTGGCGATGAAGCGGTCGCGTTCCGCCCATCCGGGATCGGCGGGATCAAGCTTCATGATTCGATAATATAATGCCGTCAATATATCGGTATTGCTAAGCGAACCGCCCGTATGGCCGGTTTTCGCCCGATGGATCATGGTCAGCAGGTCTATCCGGATTTGCGCGGCTTTCGCCTTCAACGCCGTCGTGTCCATTGGTCGAAGCCTCCTTCTTTTACAGGTCCGCGCCCCTAAGCCAAGCTTGGATTTCCCGCTCCGTCGGGTCGACGGGGTCGGGACTCAGTCCCGGGATATAGTTGCATGCTTCATACAAAGCAGGGATCGCATTGGCGTGGATGCCTACGGAATGGTGCACGTAAGGACCTTTAACGAGCTTCTCTTCCCACAGAGGCCAATCGTTCACTTCCACCCAGACGTAGGAGCCGCGCGTATACGGACCTGGAATACCGCGGGCTTTCCCGAGGAAAAGCTGGTATTCTCCGTGGTCGCCGTCGAACCGTGCGAGCGTCATGCCGCCTCCCTTGATTTCGCCTTCATGCGTCCCCGGCGAGTGATCGTCGAACAGGAAATGCTTGCGCAGCTTCGGCTTCTCCTCCACCGAAAGCGACACCGGAAAGTTGCCGCAATGGAACAGCAGCTCGCCGTTCGGATTGTCGGGATGGCGGACCGTCAGGTCGGCGAAGAAGGTCGGATGCTGATTCATCGTCGCCGCTTGGACCATGACGGAGGTGATCGCGCCGTGAATGTCCGTCTCGCAGGTGACCGGAATCTGTTCGTCCGTTAAGATCGCGTTGGCGAGACAAGGCATAATGCCCATGGCTTCCTGCAGCGACGACCAGCATTGAATGGCGATTGCCGTGCTGCCCGTCTGGACCGCATACTGCTTCATCGCCACCTTCAGCGCGGCAATGCGCCGCACGTCCGCTTCGGTCACTTCGGACCAGTCCAGCTTAGTCTTGATATAGTCGATCGCTTCCGCGAGTTCCGCGCTGTTCCCCTGCTCGATCCGTCTGGACGCACGCTGGATGTCGACTAAAGTAATCGGGTGAATCTCGATGCCGAACCGCTCCAGTAGCTCGCCCTCGTTGCACATCATCGTCCAGAAGGAAGCCGGGCGGGGACCGATCTGCAGAATTCGCAGGCTGCGGAACTGCCGAACGACATTGGCCGCGGCCACGAAATTGGTGAACCCGCGCTCGAACACGGGGTCGTCTACCCGACTGTTCGTCACGTAGGTGAAAGGTACGTTAAACCGGCGCAGCACCTTGCCTGTAGCGAACAGGCCGCACTGCGTATCGCGAAGCCGCATGCCGTCCGAGAGCGGCGCTTCGTCCCGCGGCCCCCAGAGCAAGACCGGTTTGCCCAGCGCCTTGCCGACCCTGGCCACGGTATCCTCCGTGCCGAAGTTGCAGTGCGGGAAGAAAACGGCGTCGACGTTCTCTTGCCGAAACCGGTCCGCAATGAGATCCGCATTAATATGGTCGTCGTAGAGCAGCCCTTCCTGATTAAGCCCCTCCAGATCGACAATATCGATATCCAGGCCGAAACTTTCGATTTTTTCCTTGATCAACACTTTGTACCTGAACGCGTCTTCCGCGCTGAACACGAAACGACGGGTGGGGGCGTAACCTAGCTTAAGTTTCTTCAACGTATTCTCTCCTTTTGACTAAACTAACTAAATTTTTTATTATTTATTTAGTTCGGTAAACACAATTTATCATGGCAAAATTCACTAGTCAATCCCGATTTAGATGAAAATTACGTAATTTAAGTTATTTTATTAACTAAACTAACTAAACTTTTATATACTTGCTTCTTAACAAAACAAAACTTAAACTA
Organism: Bacillota bacterium; assembly: GCA_023460795.1. Taxonomy (GTDB): domain Bacteria; phylum Bacillota; class Bacilli; order Paenibacillales; family Paenibacillaceae; genus Cohnella. The sequence continues at coordinate 25,071 of JAEWPC010000038.1, forward strand.
AACTTAGTGTATTGTTCAGAAATGGGGATCGTCGTTATGAAAATGGAGGATATCGCCGCATTAGCCGGCGTATCGAAAGCTGCCGTCTCGCTTGCTCTAAACGGTAAGTCCGGCATCGGTCCGGAAACAAGAGACCGTATCCTGCGAATTGCCATGGAGCACGGTTACAGACCGAAGACGAGATCCGCCGCTCGCGATCGGCAGACCCGTTCCATCTTGTTCCTCGCCGTCGCGAATTCAGGCTTCGTTTTCGAGGATTATTATCAGCAGCCTTTTTTTCGCGAGCTGATTCAAGATATTGAAGAACGCTGCAGGGCGAACGGTTATTCCCTGATGTTCGCCTCGATAGATATGGGAGAATTCAGCGAAGGCATTCAGTCGATCGCGGAAGAGAAGCGAAGCGATGGCGTTATATTGCTTGGCACGAATTTGGACAAAAAGCATCTCTCCATCATTGCCGAGACTCTGAGTCTTCCGTTGGTCGTCATGGATACCTGCTTCGAAACGTTGCCGATTCCCTTCATCCAGATTAACAATGCGATGGGCGCGTACCAGGCCGGCTTGCACCTTTGCCGTCTAGGGCACACTCGGATCGGTTATATTGCGTCCGATATCCGAATTCGCAACTTTGACGACCGCAGGTCCGGATTCGAGGAGGCTCTTCGCGAGAACGGCTTGGAGCTCACGCCGGAGATCGTCTTTTCGGTGGCTCCGACGATACTCTCTTCCCAGGACGCGCTTAAGCAACAACTCTCTACCTATCTCGATTCCGGTCGGAAACTGCCCACCGCTTTTTTCTGCGAATGCGACTATATAGCCATAAGCGTGATCAAATCGCTTTCCGAGCTGGGATATCGAGTGCCGCAAGACGTATCCGTCGTAGGGTTCGACGATATTACGGAATCGGTCATCGTAACGCCTGAATTAACCACCGTTCACGTCAACAAAGAACTGATGGCTCATCTTGCGGTAGATACGATCGTTCGAGCCATGGAAACCGACGAGTTCAGCAGCCTCAAGGTCATGGCCGATACCTACTTGGTGGAGCGGTTATCTACTGCCGCGCCGACGGCGGATCGAACATGATAAAAAATATCCGCCAGGGTCTTTGCCCTGACGGATGTATGGCGTTATCTATACAGCAAGCGCCGATCGGACCTTCTAACCTTGAAATAAATTTGGTAAGGCTCGTACCCGACGTCCCGGATTCTCCGGAGCGGAATGGACGGATCCTGATTGGCCGTCGTGAAGAAAAATCTCCAACTGCCCCATTCGCGCTCGTTCTCCATCTCGATCTCGGAGGCCGGGTCTTCGCCGTCGATATAGATCGTCCGCTCCTCTTCGCCAATGCCGGCCAGCACCTCGGGGCCGAAACGGAAGGCGCCGATATTCTCGTCGTCCGGCAGCGGGATGAAGCGAATGCCGATCGGCAGGATCAGGCTGACCGTGTCGCCGTCCTTCCAGTCTCGGCTTATGGTATAGAATCGGCCGCTTTCGGCGGTTTTTCCATGTAGCACGCCGTTGACGTACACGGATGCTTCCGACGCGATCCAATCCGGTATCCGGCAATGGATCGCGAACGCTTGCGGCTCGTTCGTCCGTACGACCAGATCGTGCTTGCGGTATGTCGGCATGTTCTCGTGAACAGCCGTAATTTCGTTGATCGCCTGATGCCCCGCGGTATTCGAGGAATTCATCATGCTTCCGCTCATCCGATCCTGCAAGAGCTGAATCCGCACGGGCGCGCCTCCGATATCCGCGGAAACCTCGGAATCGAAATACTGGCAGACGTAGATTTCGTCCCCGTCCTGATAATAAAGTCCTCGGCTCCAGGACGCGTTCGCTTGGACCATCGTGCCGTGACAGCAGAAGAAGCTTTCCGTCTCCGTGCTCCATTCCTTTCGCAAGCCCGCCTTCATCGGCAGGAAATACGTGAGCAGTCCGGTCTCCGGATGCTGATGTCCGTTGCCGCTCAGGCGATATTCCCGGAAGTACGCCTGCGCCATAATCCCGTTATATACGTTATATTCGATGTATTGCGCATAGGCGGGATCTCCGGAATGCCTGAACAGAAACTCGGCCAACCGGATCATATTGTAGACCGTGCAGTGCTCCTGGTTCTTGTCCCCCAGACGAGCCTTCATCTTCATCTTCGGCATCCACACTTCGCCGGCGGTTTGCCCGCCCGTTGCCAGGCATCCCCTCTCCGTCACCGCGCAATTCCAGTACGCCTTGACAATCTCCATCCATCTCTCTTCGCCCGTCACTTCGTAAGCTCGCGCGCAACCAAGCACTTCCGGAATGGTCGTATTCGCATGCATGTTCGTGAGCGGATCCTTGCCTTCCAGCAAAGGCTTGAAGAGCCTGCCGCGATAATACCGGTCCAGCAGCGTCTTGTACTTCTCCTTGCCCGTGATCTGCAAGAGATCCGCCCAAGCCTCCAGCATTCCGCCGGTTTCCACGTCCAGAATGTCGTCGAATTGCTCCCTCGAGAATTCTCCGCTCCAATCCGCGAACCAGTCCGCGAACGAATCCGCGACCTCCAGCGCTTTCGCGTTCCCGACATACCGATAGACTTCTACCAAGCCCATAAACAGCTTATGAAGATTATATTGGGGAGCCCAGATATCTTTCCCTTCCGCGATCCAGTGCAAATATTTCTCGGGAATCGGCCCTACCCACCGTCCGCCATTGTCCTTCTGGCATTCCGCCAGTTCGTCGACGATGACTCCGATCTTTGCTACAAGCTCCGGGTCTTCCTTCTCATGATGCTGCATCGCCGCAGCCGACAGCCAATGGCCGAGAAAATGGCCGCGAAGCTGGCACACCGGCGTCTCCCACCCTCCGTGCGCTCCCGGCGGAATGTCCCTGCCCGAGTAACGGCCGGCCTCCAGCTTATAGTTAAATAGCAGATTGTCGCTATCCAGCTTCATCAGATAAGCCCGGTTCGCCGCTTCTCTCCGTTTGATTTCCCCGTCGCGAACCTGGACGCTGGTTCCCTTCAACTCGATCATGAATAGCTTCCTCCCCGGTTGGGTTTCAACCTTCAACCTGTCGTATTGCGTAACATCCTAGCCTTTAATCCCCGACACGGCAATTCCTTTAATAAAATATTTCTGACCAACGACGAATAAGACGATTGGAGGAATCAAGATCATCGTAGCCGCCGCCATCAACAGCTCCCACTGCGCCGTATAATACCCGACGAACTGCTGCAAGCCCAGAGCGAGCGTGAACATCGATTCTTTATTGACGTACACCAGAGGCCCGAGAAAATCGTTCCAGACGCCCAGAAACTGGAACAGCGCCACGACGATAACGGCGGATTTGGACAACGGGAAGATGACCCGGAAAAAGATGTGGAAATAACCGGCGCCATCGACCACCGCGGCTTCGTCCAGCTCCTTCGGAATCGTCCTCATGAACTGCCGGATCAAGAAAATATTGAAAGCCCCTCCGCCGAACCATGCCGGCAAAATCAACGGAAGGTAGCTATTGGGTCCGACGACCGTGCGCCAGCCGAGGAACGTCGGTATAAGTGTAACCGCGAAGGGCAGCATCATGCCGGCCATCAGCAAGCCGAAGAAGAAGTCCCGTCCGCGCCAACGAAGCCTGGAGAAGCTGAAGGCGCATAACGCGCTGGTCAACACCGCCCCGGTCACGCTCCCCCCGACGATCATCATCGTGTTCAGAAAGTAGCGGCCGAAGGGCACCGTGTCCAATGCCGTCTTGAAATTGCCGAACCGTATGGGGTCCGGCACCCATACCGGCGGGACGATAAAGATCTGGGATGCGTCCATTAGCGCGCTGCGAACCATCCATACCATGGGGAGTATGAAGGCCGCCGAACCGCACGCGAGCGCAAGATACAGAATCAGAGTAGATAAGCCGAATTTCTTGGTCGCGCTCATGATTTCTCACCCTCGTAATAGACCCAGGATTTGGACGTTCGGAAGACGATGACGGACAGGATCATGATGATCGCGAACAGCACCCAGGCAATCGCGCTCGCGGCGCCCATCCGTTGGTTGGTGAATGCTTCGCGATACAGATAAACCACGTAGAACAGCGAAGCGTTGTTCGGTCCGCCTTCGGTCATAATGTAAGCTTCGGAGAACGCCTGAAATCCGTTAATGATTCCGATAATCAGATTGAAGAAAATCGTCGGAGTCATCATGGGCAGCGTTACGGCCTTCAATTTGTGCCAGATGCCCCCGCCGTCGATGTCGACCGCTTCGTAATAATGGTCGGGAATCGATTCCAATCCGGCCAGGAAGATCAGCATGGTGCCCCCGACCGACCAAATATTCATGAACGCCATCGTAGGAACGACCGTGGATTCGTCGTATATCCATTGACTGGTCGGCAAATGCAAAAATTCGAGAATTTGGTTAAATAGACCGATATCCGGATTAAGCAGCCACATGAATATCGTCGACGTCGCGACGACCGGCACGATCGACGGCAAATAGAACACGGCGCGGAAGAACGATTTGCCCCTGACGTTGTTCTTAAGCAACAGCGCCATCCCGAACGCCGCCGTTAAACTGACGGGAACGGCCAAGGCGACGTAATAGAGGGTGACGAATAAAGACTTGTAGAAAAAGTAGTCTTCCCCGCTGAACAGCCTCCTGAAGTTGTCGAATCCGATGAATTGGAAATCGTTCGTTATGGAGTAATCGGTAAAGGCTAGATACAAGCTGGCCAGCAAAGGGCCAAGCGTAAAGATGAAGAATCCCGCTATTGCCGGCGCAGCCATTCCGTAGCCGTAGAACGTCTCTTTCTTGATCCTGAATCTGCGCTGCGCCTTGGGCGCAACGGTCGTTGGGTTCGGTTGCATCCCCATCACGCTCTCTCGGAAGATTTTCATGGATTCCGGGAAGAGGAAGAACGGACGCTCGCGGAACGTTCGTCGCATCGCTAACGACGACGGCTTCGTCCGTTCGCTCCCCCTCCCTATGAATCCGTCAGACACAATTACTTGATGGACCCTTCGAGCAGCGGCTTGATTTTGGGCATCGTTTCCGCGACAACCTCATCGACCGTCTTCTTACCCGTCCATGCTTGATCCAGCGCCGGCAACAGCAGGTTATTGATGTCTCCGAAGTTCTTCACGTAGACCTCCGACGTCACCTGGCTATCGTTAACGATCGGATCGACGAGCACGTCCTTGTAGCCTTCGACCCTTGCGGCGCTAGGAGAAGCCCATGCCGCGATCTTGCTCTCGTCCGTATAATACGCCTTGAGGTTCGGCATCCAGAGACCGTCCCGGAACAGCTCCGGCGAAGCTTCCGGATTCGTGATGTATTTCAGCAGCATCCAAGCTTCTTTGGGATGCTTCGAGCCGGAGAACACGACGCCGAGCGCTCCGCTATAGACGGCGGTCGTCGATGTCATCTTAGGAATGATACCGATACCGTAGTTCAACCCGTTCGACTTGGCGAAATCGTTGCAAACCCATTGTCCGTCCAATACCATCGCATAACGCTTCGATTGGAGAGCGACGGCCGGCGCGGGCATGCTCTTGGCCGTCGTCGGGCTCGGCATGACATGATGGACGTTGATCAGATCCGCCACGTTCTGCAGCGTCTGATTAAACTCCGGCGTTCCGATACCCGTCGTATCCCCCATGTCGGGGAAGTATTGCGTGCCGTTCCGAAGTAAAAGCGCTTCCAACGGACCGGACCATAAATCCATGTTAAATCCGTATTGACGAATGTTTTTGGCATCGAAATCGGGATCCAGAGCGTTCCTGCCCTTATTGTCGATCGTCAGCTTCTTGGCGACCTCGATGAACTCGTCCCAAGTCCAGGCATCCTCCGGTTTGGTAGGCGGCGCCTCTACGCCCGCATCGGCGAACGCATCCTTATTGTAGAACAGCGCGAACGACTCCAGGTTGTTCATCAACCCGACGATGTCGTCGCCCTTCCTGGCGATGACCCCGTCGACGAAATCCGATTCGACCGTTTCGGTGTCGGATTGGAACAGCTCTTTGATATTCGCCAGCTTACCGTCCTCGTACCACTTATACGCGGTAGGCGGTCCCAAATAGCCGACGTCCGGCGCGTCGTTCGAAGCGATCATCGTGGTCAGCTTCGTTTCGTACTCGGTCGGAATGATGATCCCTTCCACGCTGATCCCCGTGTCGTCCTGAAACTTGTCGATCGCCTTGCTGATCACTTCCTTCTCGTAAGTCGAACCCCAATACGTAAACCGCAAATGAATCTTCTCGTTCGATTGGGATGCCGTCTCCTGCGGAGACGCTTGCGAACCGGGGCTTCCGCCGTTGTTCGGGTCGGCGTTGCCGCCCGAGCTGCAACCCGCCATTACCGTCAGAACGCCGGCCAATGCCGCCCCTACGACTGCCTTTTGCCGCTTTCTCATGTCAGTTCCTCCCTTTTAATGCGCTTTCATTGTTGGCGCAAACTCAGTATGACATTCACGGAACGAACATCACATTCGACATTCGTTGGTTTAGGGGGAGGCTCATTCGTTTATGGGCCGGTGGGCGCCAGGCAGACAGATCAGGATCGTCGTTCCCCTTCCGGGATGGGACTGAACTTCGATTCCGTACTCTTCTCCGTACATCAGCTTGAGCCGTCGATGCACGTTACGCATCCCTACGGACGAGCCTTTGCCGGCCATGATTTCCTCGATCCGTTCGGAGCTCATGCCTTGCCCGTTGTCCCGTACGGAAAAATAGCGGCGATCCTTCTCCCGCCATCCGGAAATCCGCAGAACGAAACCGTCATCCATATGCTCGAAGCCGTGCAGAAAAGCATTTTCCACGAAGGGTTGCAGGAACAACCGGGGAACCTCGCCGTTCATCAGCTCGGGTTCCACGAAGCAACCGAAATCCAGACGTCCTTCGAAGCGGCAGCGCATGATGAAGACATAACCCTCCAACCATTCCAGCTCGTCTCGCAATGTCCCCGTGGACTTGTCGTTCTCCACGGTATATTGCAGCATCCGGGACAACGAGGATACGAGCTTGCCGATTTCGTCGTTATCCTGTTCGATGGCGATGCAATTGATCAGATTCAGCGTATTATACAGAAAATGCGGATTTAATTGCGTGTTCAGCTGATTGATCTGAGCTTGCTTTTCCAGCAGCTTGACCTCGTAGTTCTCATGAATGAGATGTTGGATTTTATCGTTCATGTCGTTGAACCTTCGTATGACTTGATCGATCTCCCCGTATCCCCGTACGGGAATTCTGCTCTCGAAATCGCCTCGGCCGGTTTTACGAATCGCCGCGGCCAATTTGCTCAGCGGCTTGGTGAACATCATGGACATCAGGTACGCCAGAATGAGCGAGACCATCAATACGACCGCGCCCAGCTTGGTAACCGTGACCATAATATTCGGGGAAACCTGGGGAATCAAATCCTTATTGCGAATGGCGGATACCAACGTCCAGCCGGTGACGGACGAGGTGTCGAAGCTGACGACCATCGTATCCCGGCCATCCTTGACGCGCAGCGTACCCGTCTTGTCGTCTAACATTTCCGAGACCCACCCCGCGCGCTGCACGACGGATTGGACGCTATCGCGGTTCGAGAAGACGAGGCTTCCGTCCGGCGCGATCATGAAGAATAACTGGTTATCGTGCAAATCGAGATTGTCGAACATCTCGGCGATAAAATCCGTTTTGAAGTTGATCAGCAACACGGGCCGCTCTCTGTCGCTCCCCAGGTTCGTGATTTCTCCCGTCGAATTGTCGAACACGTTCAGCACTCTTCCGCAGGAGAAGAGATACCGGAAATCGTCGATCGCGGAGTCCGCCAGCGACTCCTGATGAAACATGGTCACGAAATCATAGGTCGGCTCCCATACGAGTCGCCCGTTCCCGGACTGGATATGTCCGGATAACGTCGAACCCATAAAGCCGTCGTAGGGTATAAAGCCTTGCCCGAACGTATAATAGCTCGTCATGATCGTCTGGGAATAAAGCTGTTCGTCGTAGTCGAAATATTTGCCGATGATCCTTTTCAACTCGCGGTCGTATTTCAACAGATCGTTCGGGTCCTCCGGATCGATCGTGTTGAAAATCCGATAGATCTCCCCGTCCTTGATCATAAGCTCGCTGCTTTTGACGACTTTGGATAGCTTCTGGTCCAGTATGGTGTTGCTCTGTCGTACGTTCTGGTAGGCATCCTTGCCGTACTGATCCATCGCGTCGCTCAGGCTGTAGGAATAATAGCCGTAGCTGGACAGGATCAACGTCACCATCATCAGAGCGAAGAATAGGAGGAACAGCTTCGTCCGGAGCTTGATTCTGGAATTCCAGCGGTACAGTTTGTCCTTCATCGGGCTACTCCCTTCCTTTGCCGAAGACCCTGCATTCCTCCGGAGTCAGTCCGTATCGTTTCTTGAACAATTTATTAAAGTATTTCACGTCGCGATAGCCGACTTCGAGCGCCACTTCGTATATCTTTTTGTCCGATTCCAGCAGCTTCGCGCGGGCGACTTCCACGCGAAGCTCGGTTACGTACTCGGTAAAATGCTTGCCCGTATACTTCTTGAATAACGTGCTGAAATACGAGGGGTTGAAGTAATACTTCTTCGACAGCTCTTCCAGGAACAACTCCTCTCCGAAATGGCCGTGGATGTAATGCAGGCACCGTTCCATCACGATATTGTTCTTATGCTCCTTCTGCCGTTGAACGGCGGCGGTCATATCCTCGAGCGTCTTGGCGCAATGCTCCTTGAACGTCTCCAGCCCGGAGCAAGACGCCGGATGAAACCGCTGCTCGACGGTCAGCGCCAATTCGCCGATCGTATCCTCCGGTACGATATTCCGCACGCCGGCGAGCAACTGAAGGAACTGTCCGCGCGCGTAATCCAACAACAGCTCGGGCTCCGGGAAGCGGTCGCCCAACAGCTTATGCAGCCATCGGTCCAACGCTTCCATGCTCAGACGCCGCTGACCATGGACGATCGGCTTGAACTCCTCGTCGATCGAATAGATTCCCTTGAGCTCCTCCGAGTATCGATCCTGAATCTCGGAATACAACACGGCTTGTTTATCTTGAAGATAGAACCTGCAGCTTAACGCGGCTTCCGCCGTGCGAAATCCGGACCGAACGGCCGCAACAATATCCGATTCGGTTCGTCCGATGCCGAAGGCCATCGTCAGCCCGTACTCCCGCGACAGATGATCCGCCAATGACCGCATATCGGCCGACAGGCCGTCGAGACGAAGATCGGACTCCGCGGAACCCACGATCAGACTCGCCAGCTCATCCGAATTCTTATGCAAGAAGAAGGAAACGACCCGTCCGTACGGGCTTAACGTTTCGTTGACCCAAGTGCGGATATTCCACTTGATTTCGTTCCACTCTTCCGTCGTATACGCGAACTCCGCACGGTCTCCAGTCTCCCGACCGCACAGTCGCGACACGATCGCGCAGCCGGAGCCGCGGGTTCCGACCAGCGCTTCGATCTCGTCGCTTTCGGCCGGCGTGTGCTCCCCGTTCAGCCATTTGTTGAGAAGATGATCCGAATAATGCGGTTTCAGCTTGTGAAGCTGTTCGGCCATCTCCTCCTTCTCCCGACGGATGTTCCGCTCCTTAAGGATTTCCTCCTCCATCTGCCGAAGGCTGTCTCGAATCGATTCTCTTTGAATCGGTTTGAGAATGTATCCGTGCACGCGTAATTCCAGCGCCCGCCGGGCGTAGGCAAAGTCGCTGTAACCGCTTACGATAATGATTTTGGATTGGGCATTCCGCTCGCATATGTGCTCGATCAGACCCAGTCCGTCCAATTTGGGCATTCGAATGTCGCTGAATATAAGGTCCATCTTCTTGTCCTCGCAAATATCAAGCGCCTCTTCGCCGTTTCTGGCTTCGTACATTTCGTAATCGGGATGAAAGTCGCGGATAATGCTGGACAGAATCTTTCTTTGCCGGGGCTCGTCGTCGACGACCAGAACACGCAGCATGCGCTCACCCTCCTTAGGGACTGAACCAAGAATGTATATTTCAATGGTAACATGATTTCAAGAGAACCCGGCAACCTATGGAAGGGGAAAATATTTGGAATCGGGGGACTCTCATTGGCTTTCGGCCATTTAAACTAGTTGAAATGATGTGCGAACACTAGACCCGCCGAATGATATCCATGCGGCCCGTGCAAATTCTTAAATGCTTAAGTAATCAGACTCGAAAATATAGTATAATTCCTTTATGTGCCCGGCTTCGGGCGTTGTTCGCCTACAAAATCGCGGAGGTATGAGATGCGCTATAAGAAGGTTACATTTCTTGCTATATTCTTCATCGCGGTCGCCTATCTTATATCGTTTTTATATTCGAAGACGTTAGAAGAACCGACTATGGCATCGGTGCCCGCCAATCCGACGGAAACCCAGCGACCGGCTTCCCTCCGGGTTATCGCCGACAATGTCTACCAGCCGTATATCGAGAAAATCGGCACCGAATTCGAGAGAGAATACGGCATCAAGGTGGAAGTTCTGGCCGCGCCTACGAGCGAGCTGTACGATGAAATCGTCAAACGCGTGGACACCGAGATTTCCGACATCGATTTGATTCAGGTCAAATCCGAGTGGACGCCTGAATTTTCCAACTCCGGCTTTCTGGAGCCGTTGAACAAATTCGTCACGGCCGAGCTTAAGGGCAATACGATACCTCTCGCGTATGACCAGCGGGTTCTGAACAATGAATTGTATACGCTTCCTGAGTTATATGCTTTTCCCATGAGCATGGAAGCCCGGTTCCTGTTCTATAATCAGGATCTGCTTCGCAAAGTCGGTACGTACGCGCCTCCGTCCACTTGGCAGGAGCTTACAAGCACGGTAGCCTTTCTAAGGGACAAGAATTTGGTCGAACACGGGGTCATGTGGGGTTGGAATGATTTCGAAGGTCTGATGGATGATTACACCTTGCTGCTGAACGACATGGGCGGCCAGTACAAAGACGTCAACGGCAAATGGATATTCAACGAAGGCGCCGGCCTTCATGTGTTGGAGTTCATGGTGGATTCCTTGTACGCCGATGCGCTGACCGATCCCCTGTCCATCAAGGCGGATGAAGCCAAAGCGGCCGAGGAATTCGCCAAAGGCCGTGTCCCCTTCATGATCGCCGGTTCCTATGCCGTGCACAAGCTGAAGGATTATTCCAATATCAAGCTGGCCCTCATCCCCGGCTTCGATCCGTCCATCAAGAGCTCCAGCGTCGTCGGCGGCAGCGCCCTCGGCCTTGTCCGGAACTCCCGCAACAAGGATTGGGGCTGGAAGTTCGTCGAGATGATGAGCTCCAGACGGAACGAGATCATCGTCACCGATTACACCGGGGGTCTGCCCGTATGGAACGACATGATCGATCTTGCCACGCTGGAGCAGACGTATCCTTCGATCGTGCAGATGAAGCAGCAATTCGAATATGCGATCAACCAGCCCCGGACGGCTTCGTATCATTCATGGGCCAAGATCGTACACGATTCCCTCTTGTCGGCCCTGCAACAGAAAAACACGCCCAAAGGCGCGCTGGATGAAGCGGCCTGGCGTGTGGAGAGACAATATCTCAATTAATCGCTTCTCTGTTGCTTGTATTCGGACGGCGTCGAGCCGTAGTACTTCTTGAACACCTGGCCGAAATATTTGGCGTCCGTGAAGCCCACCGCGCCGGCGACGGCGGTCACCGTAACGCGCTGATCCCGGTCGAGCAGTTCCTTGGCTTTATCCACTCGTTTCTTGATCAGGTATTCGCTGAAGCTGGCGCCCGTCTCTTTCTTGAACAGCCGGCTCAGATGCCCTTCGCTGACGCGATAGTTGTCGGCGACGATCTGCAGGCTTAGTCCCGGATCCTGATAATGGCTGTCGATATAGTTCAGCGTTCGCCGGCCGAGCGAAGCCGTCAAGTCCTCCTGATCGCGCCTGGCTTGCCGGCACACCGTCTCCATCGTTCCCGTTAATGCAGCCTCATAATCCTTGAACGTCCGGAGCGCGGGGATTTCCGTGATGCTTCTCGTGATAAGCGCATTCATTTCCTTATCCGAGATATGGCGGGTTAAGCCTACGAGAAAATCCATTAAGCCGTTAAACGCGCAGGTCTTGTTCCTGAATCCTTTGATCTGATGCAGGAATCTGTCCAGGTACGCCTTCGACTCCTCTTCGTTTCCTTCGCTAACCGCCGCCAACCATTGGGGATCGACCTGAACGAACGCATCCTTGCGGTCTGCCCGGTCGGGCTGCCTGAACGTATTGTGGATGCCCCAGAAAAGGTTGTCCTCCAACATGGCATTGGCGCTCCGATAAGAGGCATGCAGCCCCTGAATCCCGTCGAATATGTTCCCGATACCGATATTCACGTTGAATTTCAAGTACAGGCTGATATGGGAATGGCACATTTCCGTCGCTTCCATGACCCGACGTTCGAACACGACCGGCTGAATTTCGGAATTGTACTTAATGACCGCCACATTCTGTCCCTCATGGTTGAATACCGTAGCCCGGATATCGAGATTATCGTAGGTTTCGCTGACGATATTCTGTATGGCGTATTGTAACAAAGACGCTGAGACGGGGTCGTCGTTCCGCTGATAACGCTCGAAAATAACCGTCTGCCCTTTGCGAAGCCGCAAGCCCATCTCGTTCATTTTCTCATCCAGCGTCCCGATGTCCTTATTGCCGTTCACGATAATATTGAGCAGGATACCGGACTCTGCCAACGCAGTCCGGTTCTCCACCGCTTTCTTAACCAGTTCTCCCTGTTTCAATGCGGAACCAATGGTCGTCAGATGTTTGTGAGCCTTGCCGATACATCTCTTCAAATCTTCGAGATCGACGGGTTTGAGCAAATAATCGAATACCTGATGGCGCAAGGCTGTCCGGGCATAATCGAATTCCGTGTAACCGCTCAGCAGAATCGTGACGCTCTCCGGATAACTCTCCCTCACGTACTGCGCCAAGTCCAAACCGTTCATACCGGGCATTTTGATGTCCGTAATAACGATATCCGGACGAAACCGATCAATGAGAGATTTTCCTTCGAGGCCGTTGCTGCCTATTCCGACGACCTGGCAATCGAGCTGTCGCCAATCGACCTTCTCGCTTAATCCCCTGCTGACAATCATCTCGTCGTCCACGATTACGACGGTATGCATGCTAGCTTCCCCCTTGCGCGATGGCGGTAACCGGTTGTTCCGGCTTGGCGGGCAACGAAATCTCCACGATCGTCCCCGTTCCGTTAGCGCTGTGTATCGATAATCCATAAGGCTCGCCGAATAACGCGCGAACCCTCACATGTACATTGTTGATTCCGCTGCCTGAGCCCGTCTTGCTTGCGATTCCCGCTGTTTGGCTGCCGGAGAGCAACGCCGCGGCAGTCTCCTCATCCATTCCGACGCCGTCGTCGATGACGCGTATCGTAATTCCGCCTGCGCCGAGAGAGCCTTGTATGACCAGGTTACCTGCTCCGACCTTCGGCTCGAGTCCATGAATGAAGGAGTTTTCAACGATCGGCTGCAGGACGAAACGGGGAATGAGCATGTCCATGATCCTCTCGTCCATATGGATGGACACGCTGATGCGATGCTCGAACCGGTTCATCTGAATGGCCAGGTAAGGTTCGATAACCTCCATTTCCTTCCGGATCGGCACCATGTCCCTGCTCTCCATCAGACTCGCTTTCAAGATTTGGGCCAGCGAAACCGCGACCTTCTGGACCCGCTCGGATTCGCCGTACATGGCCAGCCAACGAATCGTGTCGAGCGTGTTATAGATGAAATGAGGATTGATCTGCGCCTTTAGCGCCTTATACTCGGATTCCCTCTGGGCGATTTCCTTCTGGTAAACCTCGGATATGAGATGGTTGATCTTACGCATCATATGATTGAAGCTGCGGCCTAACCGGCCGAATTCATCCCGTCGGCGGATATCCGCCGGCTGCTGGTAGTTGTCGATGTCCGCCAAGTCCATCAGCTTCTTAAGATCATGGAGCGGCGCGATCAGGCGGCTTGTGCTGTACCAGAAAATCGCGATCCCGGAAAGCGCGCCTAGAATTCCGATAATGGCGATCCATAGCCCGATGAGCTCCGCTCCCTTGGCGATCTCCTTGACGGGAACGACCGACACGATTCGCCACTTCCCGTATTTCGACAAGTGCGTCGTCAACAGCATGTTCCCGTGCGGCGGAATCTTAACCACGATCGGTGCGCCGTTCTTTTCCAGCTTGGCCCTGTCGAACAACTCTTCCGTGTTCAACCCCCGGTCTTCTTGACTTCCTACCAGTGTGCTGCCGTTCTCGTCATAGACGTAAGTGAAGCGGTTACTTTCGGATTGAAGGCGATTCTGCAAATATTCCTTGTTGACTTCGATGCTGATATACCCGATAGTCCGCAGGGAATCGCGTTGCCGTACCATCTTCTCCGCGAATATGATACCGTCGTCGACCCGCCAAGTCGTTCTGCCGATCGTATCGTAACGATATTTATTGAGATTCAACAGCTCCCGGCTGCCTTCATGATTGCCGAATTTCAAGTGGAATAACGGCTCGCCCGTGTCGAACAGATAGATGGAATCCAGCATTTCCGAGGAGTACATGATCTTGGATATGAACAGATTCTCCAACTGCTTGACCCCTTGGAAGCTCGGACTGTCCAGCTTGTCCATAAGAGACTGAATTTCCGTGTCCTGCGTGAGGCTGTCCATCAATCGCGTAATGCTGATAACCGTCTCATCGATATTATCGCTGATGAAACGGACCTTGGAGGCATCGCTTGCCTTGGCGTCGTTCATCTGCAGTTTAATGGATACGTTATAGGTGAATACGACGATCGCGCCTACCACTAGTACCATGGTAGCCGTTATCAGCACCATCATTTTCCGTTTAACGCTTGAGAAGAGATAATCGTTTAAGCGATGCAACAGCTGTTTCAATGTAAGCACCCCTTAAACGCCTTTTCCCCTGTGCCCGAGTTACATGTCATTTTATTCCGAATAATCCTTCCGGACAAGGGTCAATAATCGCCATGTCCGGAAGGATTCGGTACTCTTGTCAAGCAGTCTCTGCCGCTGTCTTCTTCTTCGTGAAGGAACGGGAGATCAGAAGCGCCGCGATAATGATAATGAAACCGCGAACGATCGGTTGAACATAGGCCGACACGTCCATCAGATTCATCAGGTTCAGTATAACGGCGAATATCATGGCTCCGATAAAGGTGCCGCCGATCGTGCCGCGTCCACCGAGCAGATAGGTGCCGCCAACGATAACGATGGCGATCGCCGTCAACTCGAAGTTAAAGCCCGAACGAGGTTCGCCCATGCCGATGCGCGCGGTGATCAAGGCGCCGGCCAGAGCGGCCAGAATGCCGCTGAGCGTATACACCATCAGCTTGACCTTCTCCACTCGGACGCCGAACAGCCTGGCTGTCTCTTCACCTCCGCCTACGGCCATCACGTGGCGTCCGAAAGGCAAACGTCTCAGCAGCACATAACCGAGAAGGAAGATGAAGACCAGATAGATCGCCGGCAGCGGAATGCCGAACACATCGTCCGCTAGCGCCCGGTAGTTATCCGAGACGGGCTTCAGCACCGGCCCGCCGTTGGTGAACCACAAGGTGACGGCCCTGACGATCGCCATCATAGCGAGCGTGGCCATGAACGGTTCGACCCTCGCCTTCGTAATGACAATGCCGTTAATGAACCCGATCAGAGCGCCGAGAAGGACGCACAGGACGAGCACGCCTCCAACGCCGAGCCCCTGCGTGCTCGCGGAGACGACGGCTGCAAGCGCCACGGTAGAGCCTACCGACAGGTCGATACCGCCGGTGAAGATGACGAATGCCATGCCCACCGCGATGATGCCCGTCTCGGCGGAGAATTGAATCAGGTTGACCAGGTTCTTCACGGATAGGAAGCTGTCCGACAAGAAGGATCCCACGATAATCAGGATGATGAGCGTGATCAACGGAAGCTGGTTGTTTAATCTTTTCATCTCTTTCACCTCGGAAAAGCGTATTCCATAATTTTTTCTTCCGTCGCCTCTTCGCGGCCGAGCTCCGCCGTCATCTTGCCTTCCGAGAAGACAAGGATGCGGTCGCACATGCCGAGCAACTCCGGCAGCTCGGAAGATACCATGAGGATAGCCAAGTCCTGTTCTAGAAGCTTGTTGATCTCCTGGTAAATGTCCATCTTCGCGCCGACGTCGACGCCTCGGGTCGGCTCCTCCAGAACGAGAATCTTGTACTTGTCGATCAGCCAGCGGCCGATCAGCGCCTTCTGCTGGTTGCCGCCGCTCAGGTTGCCGACGTGCTTGTACGGATCCTGCGGGCGGACCGAGAGTTGCGCGACAAGACTCTGCGCCTTGCGGAGCTCCTTCTTCCTGCTGATCAAGCCGCCGCTCAGGAAGTTCTTGGCAAGCGCGGTGATTGACATATTGTCCTTCACGCTCTGGTTGAGGAACAACCCCTGCGTCTTGCGGTCTTCCGGCACAAACGAGATTCCGCTGTTCATGCTCTGGCGCGGGGAGTGCGGCTGGAACGGTTGGCCGTCGAGCACCATGTTGCCCGTATACCCTTTGATCAGACCAAAGAGAATCTTCGTGACGAGCTCCTGTCCCGATCCGGCAAGGCCTGCCAGGCCGAGGACCTCGCGTTTGCGCAACTGGAAGCTGACGTCCCGCAGCTCGCCATTCGGCAGGCCGAGGTTGTTGACTTGGAGCAACACATCGCCGCTCTTTACCGTCTTGGCAGGATAATACTCCTCCAGTTGGCGGCCGATCATGGATGTGACAAGCGCGGCTTCGTTCGTGTCCGCGATGTCGATCGTCTGAATGTGCTTGCCGTCCCGTAGCACGGTTACTCTGTCCGCCATGGCGATGACTTCCCGCAAGCGGTGCGAAATATATACAATGGTTACCTTTTGCTTGCGAAGCAACGCGATCGTGTCGAACAATATCTTGAGCTCGTCCTCGTTCAGATTCGCGGAGGGTTCATCCATGATGATCAGTTCCGCGTTGATCGATACGGCCCGCGCGATCTCGACCATCTTTCGCTCGGATATCCGCAGATCTTCCATCTTTGCCTGCGAATCGATCTTTATGTTCAGGCTGCGGAGCAGCTGATCCGCTTCCTTGTACAGATCCGACCACTGCATGAAGCCCATGGACCTCGGCTCGCGGCCGAGAAAAATGTTTTCCGCCACCGACAGCGCCGGTATTTCCTGTATTTCTTGGAAGAGCGTACTGATGCCCTGGCTCTGAGCCGCATGGGGTGATGTCAGCTTAACGGAATGTCCCTTCCAATAAATTTCGCCTTCGTCCGGCAGGTGAACGCCGGAGAGCATTTTAATAAGCGTCGACTTTCCAGCCCCGTTCTCGCCGACTATCGCGTGAAATTCTCCTTTCTCGAGCTGCACGTTAATATTCTGATTGGCATATGCGGGACCGAATTTTTTGGAGATCCCTCTCAGTTCGAGAATCACGTTGTCCATTGCTATCCTCCTTACGATTACGAGTTGGCGATCAACGCTTCTTGCGTTTGGAAGCGGAGAAGATGACCGCGGCCAGCACGATGGCTCCTAAGACGAACTGCTGAATATACGGGTTCAGGTCCAGGAAGACGAGCAGGTTGAAGAGTAAACCGGACAGCAATGCGCCTAGGAAAGCCCCGCCGATCGTACCTTTGCCGCCCGCCAAGCTCGCGCCGCCGACGACGACCGCCGCGATGGCGTTCAATTCCATGCCCCCGGCTCCGCCGCCGAGCGTGATCGGTTGGAACGCGCCGGTTCTGGCTGCCACGAGCAGCCCGGCGATCGCGGCGAACAGACCGGACAGCATATAGACGAGAAGTTGAATTTTGTTCACGTGAATGCCGGAGTTATGCGCAGCCAGTCGGTTCGAACCGACGGCGTAGATCTGTCTGCCGAATACCGTGCGATTAAGCATGACGGACCCGATGAAGATCAGCACGAACATGATGATGACGGGAATCGGTATCGAGCCGACATGCCCCGCCCCGATTTCCAGGAAGCCGTCCGGCGCGTTGCCGCTCACGCCTTTGCCGTCGGAGATGACGAGCGTCGAGCCGTCTATGATGATCTTGGTTCCCAGCGTCACTATGAAAGGTTGGAGCAGTCCGTATACGATAAGCGAACCGTTTATAAGCCCTAGAGCCATCCCGATCAGGAGCACGACGATGACTACCAACCAGACGGGCATATCATTCTGAATGAGCAAAACCGAAGACAGACCCACCGCTTGCATGATCGATCCGACAGACAAATCGATTCCGCCGATCAGAATGGTGAGCAGCATGCCGATCGAAACGATGGCGGTATAGGAAATTTGCCGAAGCAAATTAAACAGATTATATTCCGTAAAGAAATCGGGCGATATCATCGGGGAGATCGCGATGATGATCACGATGAACAGCGTAAGCAGCGATTCCTCTTGATGGCTCTTGATCATTAATCCAAGCCTGTTTCTCCACTCCAGTTTCATTCCCATTTCGGAAATTCCCCTTCATTCGTAAAATTCCGGTCTTCAAGTCGTGTTTTGGGTAACAAAAAGGCTTCGCAAGCGCATGTAAGAAGGGACGCATGGGATGCGTCCGCCTCTTGCAACAAGCGGTGCAAAGCCTCTTCGTCGGATTGAACCCGCCGATGTACCGGATTAGTCTTGGTACCAGTAGCAGCTGTGTGGGAAGTTAGTCAGCGACTCGGCGCCGTCCTTGCGGATGACGACCGTGTCTTCTACGCGCGTGCCGCCAACGCCCGGAACCATCAGCGTGATTTCGAACGCGATCGTCTGGTTCTCTACCAGGACGTCCTGGCTGTCCGGACCGATGACCGGAATTTCTTCCTCCGGGTCCATGCCGGTGGAATGAGCGCAACCGCGGCCTTCGCCGGCCATGTGCGGATATCCGTATTCATGAAGCACTTCGTTCGCGGCTACGTCGGCTTCCGCGCCGGTCATGCCGGGACGGATGGCCTTCATGCCGGCCGTCCATGCTTCGAGGCAAGCGTCAAGCATACGGCGCTTGTCGTCGGACACGTTGCCGTATCCTACGCCGCGGGCCATATCGGAGGAATAGCCGTTGAAGCGGCAGCCGATATCGATGAGAATCGTTTCGCCTTTGACGACTTTCTTGTCGCGCGGACGTGCCAGGAAGAAGTCCGAGGAGTTAGAGCCGGACTGTACCATGATGTCGAAGGAAACCGTGTCGGCACCCGCTTGGAACATGGCGGCGTAAGCTTGGCGAACGAGTTCGCGCTCGGATAGGCCTTCCGTTGCGAGCAGCTCGTGAATTTTCTCGAGGCCGATATCGGCCAGACGGCCGGCAACCTTCATGTTGCGGATTTCGTTCTCGCTCTTGATGGATTTCAAGTACTCGATGATGTTCGTTTTCTTCAGTTGGGAAGGATCGTTCAGGGAGCCCATGATTTGCTCGTAGAATTCAAGAGCCAAGTACTTGGAGCCGCTGAGGCCGATCTTGGCGTTCTGCTTGGTGCGAAGGAAATCTTTAATGCTATTGCCGAGCTCTTGACGAATGCCGCGTGTATCGTTGAACCAGGTTTCGTCGGCTGCGTAGGACACCATAGAGCCTTCCGCGAACAGGATCGGTTCGCCTTCCAGCGGCAGGAATACCATTGCCGGGTAAGGGAATACGCCGTCGAACGCGCGGTAGTCTGCCAGCCAGCGCACGTTGGACATGCGGGCGGCATCGGACCATACGAGCAGACCGTCGAGGCCTTCTTTTTCCATGGCCTGGCGGGCTTTTACCACGCGGCCTTGATATTCGGAGAGCGGGATATCCTGCATGACGTCTTCATAGCGGAAGTTAAGGTTAGACATTGGATGATGACCTCCATATGCTTATTCGTTAATGACTTAAGGCTGCGATGTCGGTTTAGAAAATGGAATTCGGATCGTAGAATTGATCGATATTCGTCTTGTCGATGATCGGCGCTTCCAGCACGACGCGTTTCTCGATCTGCTTGCCGCGAACGGCATCCACGGCCAATCTCAATGCGGTGTCGGAAGACCATTCGTTTTTCACGGACATGATAAAGTTGTCGCCGTTTTTGATCAGCTCGAGCGCTTCCTTCTGAGCATCCATGCCGATAACTTTGATTTCGTTTTCGCGGCCGGCTTTTTTGATGGCTTCCATAGCGCCGAAGCCCATTTCGTCGTTCTGAGCCAGTACGACGTCGATCTTGTCGTTGGCTTGCAGGATGTTCGTCATGACTTGCATAGCCGGCAAGCGGAGCCATTCGCCGGATTGGTGAGCGACGACTTTGATGTCGGGGAATTTCTCGATTTCAGGCATGAAGCCTTTCCGGCGAAGCTCGGAGTTCGTCGATTCCGGCACTCCGTCAATGACGACGATGTTTCCTTTATTGTTCAACAACTTTGCAATATATTGAGCGGCTTGTTGACCCATCTGTACCTCGTCGGTAGCGACATAGCTGACATAAGGAATGTTCTCGTCGTCCGGTACGCCGGACGCTGCGATGATCAGCGGGATTTTCGCCTCCGCGACTTGCTTGTAGGCTGGGTAGATCGCTTTGCCGGAAAGGCTGGATACGACGATCGCGTCGACTTTGCGGGCGATCAGGGACTCGATGTTGGAGATCTCTTTGTTCACGTCGCCTTGACCGTCGGTTACGATGAGCTCGATGCCGAGCTCTTCGGCGGATTGCTTGGCGGATTCGACCAAGGCGATACGGAACGGGTGGTTCATGACGGTTTGCGAGAAACCGATCGTGATGTCGCCTTCCGCTTTCGTCTTATATTCGTAAGTTCCGGCCGCAGGCGCTTCGCCGCCGCTGGCTGCCGGGCTTGCGCCGCCGCTGGCAGGCGCTGCGCTGGAAGCGGAAGAATCGTTGTTGGAATTACCGCAGCCTGTTACTACAAGCGCGAATGCAAGCACACTGGTGAAGACGATAGACAACCTTTTGTTCTTATTCATCGTGTTTGCTGACTCCCTTTCATGATGATCTGGATTGATCTTACGATACAGCATGGCTTGCTGCATGGTTCCTGCCCGATATGGCTTAAACGAGCCGGGCGGCCCTCTTCTCAGGCAGTTTCTCCGTCTCCCTCCTTCCCAAAACTTAGAGCCTCTGGGATGTCATGTCTTGTTGGTTACGAATTGATTATATAACGCGATTCTCAACCCGTTAGGTCGAATAAAATGACAATAAGGTTTAATGTTATGATCTCTTCCTTGGCGTTTCACCCTGTTATAGACGTAAAAAACCTCGATCGGTCTGATCGAGGTCCATGATATTGCGATTTCATCGATAGACTCGATAGTCCGTTACCCGATGGCTCTTTGTATCTACTCTCGCTTGCTTGACAGAATCGCTAAGGAAGGTTCATAATGCAATTAACACCTGGTACTAATACTAAATACTAAAACGACGCAACTCGCGTAAAATAAAGGAGGATTCCGCATGGCTACAGGAACGAACGCGACTACGGGCGCTACCCGTATCGCCTCCCGAGCGGCGATCACCGCGATCGGCAGCTACGTCCCGGAACAGCGGATTACGAACGCCGACCTGGAACGCATGGTGGATACCGATAACGAATGGATCGTTCGACGGACGGGCATCGTGGAGAGACGCCGGGCGGCCGACGATCAATTTACGAGCGACATGGCGATTGCCGCCGCGCAGGATCTATTCCGCCGGTTCCCTACGGCGTCTCAAGACGTCGATGCGATATTGGTCGCGACGATCTCGCCGGATATGCCGAGTCCTTCCGTCGCTTCGCGCGTACAGCTCGCGATCGGCGCAACCCAGTGTTTGGCGCTGGACTTGAATGCCGCTTGCGCGGGTTTCGTCTCTGCGTTACAGCTGGCGAACGGGCTTATAATGACGGAGGCGTACCGCAAAGTGCTGGTCATCGGTGCGGAGACGCTCACGAAGCTGACGGACTATACCGACCGTTCGACATGCATTCTGTTCGGGGACGGCGCAGGCGCCGTGCTCGTGGAGCGGAAGGAGGAAGGCGCGATGCTGGCCTACAGCGCCGTAACGGACGGAAGCGGCGGCTTCCAAGTGTACGCGACGGGATTATCGGCTGTCGGCGATGGCCAGCCGCTGCAAGGCGGCGGTAAGCTTGTCCAGAACGGCAAGGAAGTCTATAAATGGGCGCTGTCCACCGTGCCCGGCGGCGTCCTCGAGCTGCTCGAAGCGCTCGGCCTAACGACCGGCGAGCTGGATTGGTTCGTTCCGCACAGCGCGAATCTGCGGATGATCGAAGCGATCTGCGAAAGGGTCGGGTTGCCCGAGGATAAGGCGCTGCACAGCGTAACGCAGTACGGCAACACGTCCTCCGCATCGATTCCGCTAGCGCTGGACATCGCTTATAAGGAAGGCAAGCTTGTTCCAGGACAGCTGCTCGTGCTGTACGGGTTCGGCTCCGGTCTCACGCAATCCGGCCTTGCGCTTCGCTGGACGATTCAATAACGCCGATAAGGGGAGTCTCATCGTCAGCGTTGATGACGCGGGGCTCCCCTTACTTGCGCATCCTTCCGCGCGCGGCTCTTCTGCGCCGAATGCGTCTGACCGGTCGTGCTCTTGACTTTCTGTAGGCCGCCAGCCTCCGTGAAGGACGACGTGCAATCCGCCGCCTGCCCAATCTCGCGCGTTTCCTTCCGGCGACCAAGGTCCTCCTCCGCCTGCGTTGCCTTGCCGCCGCGGAGCGCCTCTGCGTCTTCTTCTGAGCGACGGGGATATCGATCAAAGGCGGAATCGGTACGGGCGCTCGATTCCTCGGGATGGCCGCGATCATTCCGACTAACGATCGCAGCCGATCGCGGAAGCGTTCGACTCCGAATTCGCTCATGGACATCTCGGCGTTCCGAACGGACGCCGACCGGCGAAGGGCACCGTCTGCCACCAAGCCTCCGACGCGTTCGGACAACCCGGCTACGTCTCCCTTCGGAACGAGATAACGCTCGTTCCCGGTGGCGTTCAGGATTTCGGCCAACCCGCCGGACGAGTAGGCGACGACCGCCTTGCCGAACGCCATCCCCTCTAGCGCCGTCATCCCGAACCCTTCCGTCATTAAGCTCGGAACGACGACGATATCCATCGCGGGATACACGAGATGGACTTGCTCCGCGAACGGGTAGAAGACGAACCTGTCCTCTAACCCTGCTCTCAGCACTTTCGTTCGGCATGCCATATAGTGTCCTTCGTCGACTTGGCTGCCCACGATCAGGAACCTGGCGTGCTTGTGCCTAGCTGCGACCGGCAGCATCGCGTCGATGAACTGCATCTGCCCTTTGTTCGGATAGATCGTCGCCGCGATGAATCCGACGACGCAATGGTCTTCGTTCCATTGATACAGCCTGCGAAGCTGAGATCTGGCTTGCGGCCATACGCTCGGAATGAGCTCGTTCCTCTCCAGATACGGAGGCAGTACGAATGCCGCCCGAACGTTGCCGACTTGCCGGAAAGGCTTCAGCACCGTCTTGGACATCCCGACGATCACGTCGCCGTGAGAGGCGATGAATGCCGCGCACTTCTCCCGCTGCGGCGTATCGTATAACGTCTCCATCAGCAGCCACGCCGTAGGAATGCCTCTGGAGAACGCCGCCATCGCGGGCAGCGGATGGACCGAGGTGTTGACCATCACGGCATCGGGACGCTCGTATGCGAGCAAGGCTTCGAGTCTTCTCCAGGCCGGCTGACGCATCAGGTTGTCGATATCATGGAACACGGAAGGCGAGCAAGTATATAGAGAAAAGCACAGCGGAATGTCCATGACGATCAAGCGAATGCCGATCGCCCTTGCCTTATGGGCGATGACCCCGATCTCCGGCACGACCAGCGCGCACTCGTAGTGATGGACAAGCTCCCGCAGGAATAGCGAGAGCACCTTCTCCCCCCCGGTCACGAGCACCGGATTGCAAATATGCGAGAAAATGAGCAGTTTCGGCTTACTCGGCCCGCTCATGGCGACATCGCCAGATCGAACAATTGATTCAACCTGGACACGTACGTATGATCCCTCATCGTTCGGTAAAGCCCCCTGAGCGCGATCTCCTGTCTCTCGGCTTCGTGAGTTAAGTAATATTCCGCCTTATTCGCCATGTCCTCGGGCGAATCGTAGGTGACGATCTCGACCCCCGGAACGTAAAATTGGTCAATGTCTTGGCGTCTGTCCGTTAATTGAAGCGTTCCCGATGCGGATATTTCGAACGTGCGCGGGTTCGGCGACACGGCCTGGATACGGGCGCGGTTCATGTTGTACGTATCGTCGTCCGGCGCGCGGTGCGAGTTGATGACGATTCGATTGGCGTTGTATCTTTCGCACGTCTTCTCCGGCTCTTGCCAGGCCTGAGTATCGAATACCCCTCTATATTTGTTGTAGTTGGATAACCGGTCCCACCATAGTCCCGATATATATAGCTTTCGGTGCGCGATCATCGGAATCGTTCGCTCGAACAGAGAGACTCTGTTCCAATAGGCGCTCCCGATGAAGCATATATCGCCTCTAAGCGATTGGCGCGGATTAAAGGGACGGAAGAACGGCGGGAACACGCCGAGAGGCAAGTAGAATACCCTGCCGCAGCCAAGCTGTTGATAGAAGGGCAAGCAGTTCCGCTCCAGCGTGAATACGGAATCGTAATGCGGAGCGATACCCGCCGTAATATCCGTATAGTACGGATCGTCGGTAAACCAGATGGCCGTCTTGATGCCCAGCGCTCTTACGGCTGCGACCTTATCGACCGGCATGTTCATCCCGTCAAGCACGAGCATGAGGTCCGGCCGTGCGTTCGCCGCGATGAAAGGGATATCCTCCGACGGATTCGCTATGGTTACCCTCATCGCGATCGCCTTCAGCGTCTCTTGGATGCCATGATCGAGCGGGCTGTACGGATAGCCTTTGCCCGTCGTTACGTACAGCACGTGCAACGGCCGCTGAACCGCGACCGGCAACGCGCGTCGCTTAGCGGCCTCGCATCGTCCGAACCAATGGCCGTGGCTCCACCCGAGCGCATAGGCTTCGCGCCTGGCCCGCATTCGCGACCTCATTCTCCATGTCGTTGCCACTTGCGATCCCTCCCGCGCTCCGTTCTTGTTCGAATTACACGACGCCGAGAACATCCAGCATCGTTCTGATTCGCTGATCGAACGTATGCTGCGTTCTCGTGCGCCGGAAACCTCTGGCGGCAATCCTAAGCCTCTCTTCGTCATGGGACAGATAGTAGTCGATTTTGTCGAGCAGATCCTCCGCATTCCGATACACGTCCAGCTCCGAACCTACCGAATACAGCTCCCGCAGCTCGCTTCGCTCGTCGGTCAGCTGCAGCGTTCCGCAAGCCGACATATCGAACGTCCGAGGATTGATCGACTCGGCGGGCCAGTTGATGGCGTTGCGATTCTCGGGGCTTTGGCCAGGGGTTCGGTGAAGGTTGACGACGATCTTGGCGCCGTTATAATAGCGTGCCGATTCGGGCACCGGCACGCCGTCTTTAATCAAGAACCGTTCGATCATCCGATAATTTCTCATCCGATTCCATAACGCCCCGGCGATCACGACGTTCCTGCGTCTGAGGTACGGCGCAAGCTGATCGAACAGCGCGATCCGATTCGGAAATCCCGTGCCGATGAAACAAACGTCCGACTCGTACGTTCTAGCGATCGGCATCGGCCGGAACGTTCCGAAATGCGCGGCCAGCGGCAAATGATGAACCTGCGCGCAGCCCAATGATTGATAGAGCCTCACGCAGGATCGCTCATGCGTAAACACGTAGTCGTAATGGGGAGCAAGCTTCACCGTATCGTCCGTGACGTACGGATCGTCGACGAACCAGACGGCCGTCCTGATGCCCATGCGACGCACGGCATCGATTTGCTCTAAGTAATCTTGGGCGAACAGATGAACCCCGTTCAACACGATGACCGCATCCGGCTTCAACTGCTCGGCTTGATATCTGACTTGCTCGTTGCCGACGAGCACGACTTCGGCTACGTTCGCCTGCAGCGCTTCGAGGATGCCCGCGTCGATCGCCTCGAAGCCTTGCGGAACGTAGAACACTCTTGCGTTGCGTTTCGGCCCTGCAGCGGGAAGGATCGATTGCTCGATGCCGCGGCAAGCGCCCAGACGCCAGCCTTCCATCCATCCGCTGCGGAAAGCCGCCGCGCGTCCGCGCCGTTCGACTATCGCATGTCGATGCCTCCGCATCCTCATCACCCGCAATCATCATATGCGCGCTTGCGGGGATGGACTTGGATACTTACCCGTCCAGCAAGCGAATTTAGGCGTATGACAATAGAAAGAGCGGGGCGGGGCAGCTGTCGGTCGCTGCCCCGTCCCGCTCGCTTCGCGTTCAAGCCTGCTGCTCGTAGGCGATCAGATGACCGTCCTCGAAGCCTTTGCCGAATCCGGCATTGTAGCCTTCGTTGTACGCCTGAGTATAGTCCCGGTTTCTCGTCCGCGCGCGGCGCACGCTCCGCCGTCTGCGGCCGCGGAGCCTCCCGCGTACGCTTCGCATGCTCCGCCAGCCAACGAGCCGTCTCCCCGCGCGTCGGCTTCCAAGCTTCGTTCTTACGGCGCCCCGCTTACGCAAGCGGCCTTTCCGTAGTTTGCGCTTCACTGCGATACACCTCCTTGGACAACCATGGCGCGGCCGGCGTTCCCCTTGTCGGCGGACGCCAGCTCACTCCGGTCACGATCCTAAGCAGCGCGCCTTGCATTCCGGTTAGGACGCGCACATGCTCCTGCAGCGTCAGCGGCGATACCCCCGTCAGGTCCGTGACGTCCGCCGCGCTCGTCAGCATCCTGGCCAACGCCTCCTGGCTCTTCGCGATGGAGCCCATCAAGCTAAGCTTAATCGTCCACTCCTGCTCCCGCCGGCTCATTTGCTTTTATCCTCGGAGCTTGCTCCGAAGCCGCTCATGAAAGACGACATGGCGTCATCTTCTTTGTCCGGGTTGATGATCTCCTTCAAGTTCCGGCTTAGCCCGTTGCACAGCTTCGTTAAACCTTCGATAACCTCGACGTTCTGCTCGTGAAATTGAAGGCAAGCCGCAAGCTTTTCGCTATGGGCTTCGTACGTATCGTTGGTCAGGTGATGCAGCACCCAATTGCGTACTTTTTCCGCCTCCGTCGCCTTCGCTTCGAGTATCATCGCCACGTTCCATTGCACCTTGGCAATCGCATCGAGCGTAACGTTATAGGCATCTTCTCGCGTCATCGTCGTCCTCCTTCCCGGCTCGTATCCGTCTATTCATCGTCCCCCGCGTTTCCGATCGCTTTCAGAACATGCGTCATGCTGTCCGCTACCGCTTCCTCGAGGTCGGCCAATCCGTTCAGGAAAGCAATCACGCTCTTGGTGACGTCGGAGGAGCTTTCGACCAGACCATGCAGTCCGTTCAGCTGAGGATGCTCGTTCGGGAGAGCGTCGACCAACTGCGCCATGCGAACGGTCACTTGCCGCTTCGCGCTTAATATTCTGGCCATCTGCTGATGGGAGTGGGACAAGTGAATCACGATTTCCGTCATAAGCTCCTGTTGCATGCGACCCGTCTCCTCCCGTCAATCTAATCCCCTACAGCATATGCCGTCTCACAACGATTGCTTCATGATCGGCGGCGATATGATCGGCAAGCCTGCTTGCAGCCCGGACAGGCGGACGTCGGTCGGTGCCCGCTCCGGTTTCTTGTGCAGCTCCCAGCCTTGCAGAGCGGCCTCGCCGTGCAACCAGCGGATGATATTCCCCTCGATATAATGAACCGTTCCGTCCGGCATTCTGACGATGTACGAGGTTGCTCCGCCTTCGCCTTCCTGTCTGCCGTACCAACGCCTCTCCGCTTCGTCCGCATGGATAGGCTCGCCGATCGGCCATCGGCGCAGATCGATCTGGGACACTTTGACGACGGGGACGTTCAAGACTCCTTCCACGAGCCTTCTTGCCCCCTCTTCGATCCAATAGTAGTCCGCTCCGATTGCTCGGACGACGATTCGCTCCGGATACAGCGAGGTCATACTCGCCTTCCGCGGCCCGGATAACGCATGGATCGTATCCATGAGTTCTCCAAGTTTGGGCCATTTGCGATGGTAGAAGCTCTCGTTCTGGTTGTTCACCTTCGCCATGCGGTCTCCGACGGCTTTAATGCTTACGCTGCCGATATGGTGAATGAAGGAATCCTGCGCGATCATCAGTTTTTTCCCTAGCAGCTTTACGCGAACGCTATAGTCGTTATCCTCGAAATTGCCGATCTCGAACCCTTCGTCGAAGTAACCGACCTCTTCGAACAGCTCTCTCCGAAGCAGCAGGCAGAAGCCGATCAACAGATCCGTCTCGCGCCAGCGGGAAGGATCCGGACGGTTGTTGCGCCTGGCGAATTCCGGCATCTCGGATAGCTTGCCGTAGGGTACCTTGACCATCTGAATGCCGCTGATGTAATTCGTGATCGGACCGACCATGCCGATGTTGTCGTCGCTGTTCAAGCAACGCAGCATATTGCTCAGCCAGTTCTCCGTCACGAGCGTATCATTGTTCAGGAGAACGATCGTACGCCCCTTGGCCATCATGAGCCCGGCGTTGATCGCCCCCGCGAATCCGTAGTTGCGATCCATGACGCGAAATCGCAATTCTCCGCCCATGGTCTGCAAGTACGCCCTCGTGCCGTCCGTCGACGCGTTGTCTACGACGATAATCTCGTGCGGTTCCGGCGTATTCCAGCGAATCGTCTCGACGCACTGCTTCACGAGCGCCAGCTGGTTGTAGGTCGGAATGACGATGCTGGTGCCTTCGAAGGGTACCGGATAACGCTGGATGCCGGTCTGAACGCCAAGCTGGTACCCTTGTTCGTAGCCTTGGTTGAATCTAGCCGTCCGTTCCGTCTCAAGAAGCTTATTCCCGGTACGAATCCGGCGGACGCCGGCTCTGCCTCTTGCGGTGACGCCGTTCCCTCTCCGGGTTGTCCGCGCGAACCGACGGTTGCTCCGATGCGCTAAGCTTCGGGACGCCGCCATGCCTTTCACCCCGCTATTCGTTAGGTTTGATCTTCGTTCGCACTCCCGCGATACGGTCCGCCGAATGTCCGAAATCGATCGCGACTTTACCCGTCGATTGGACAAGTCGGACGACGATCGGAACGGCTGGGATGCCCGCCGATACGAGAGCAATATCGAAATCGTACATCATCGCTTCGGAGACGGCGCGATCGACGTCCGAATATCCCCTGACCGGACTGACGACCCCCGCGATAAGGATCCCTTGAAGCTGCAACGCCCGCGCCAGCTCGCCCGCGACGTTGCCGACGACGAGCACCTTTCTCCCTGCCAGTAGCGGCATAAGATAACCTTGCTCGTGCAAGGCGTAGTTCATCGTAGAAGTCGTAAGCTTAAGATCGGCGCACGGGATGCCGTGAGCGCGAAGCGTCTTGAAGAGCAAAGGCTGAAACTGCGGCTTCCTGGAGAGCGGAACGCCGACCAGCGAAGCCAGGCGAACGCAGCGCGCGATCTCATCCCGCGCTTGCAGGTTCGGTACGACGATTCCCGCATAAGGCAGGAAAGGGCTCGAAGCCCGAACCGCGGAGACCGGAATAACGACCTCCTGCGCGAGCGTCATGAGTTCCCCGTCTCCAAGCCGAATGAAAGCATAAGGGCGACGCTCCCGAAGCGCGCCGTCCAACTCCGCGTAGACGCTCTCGGCTCCAAGCAGCGGAATCGCCCTGGCGCGCAAAGCTTGAACGCCGGCAGCCACCGCTTCGGTAGCGGTTATATCCGGAATGAGAATATCGCTCGGCAATTGGAGCTCGAGCAGCTGCTCCGCGCCGTCGCACAAGCCTTGCCTGTAGCCAAGCTCGAAGTCGGATCTGTCGCTTGCATGCGCGCCGGCGCTGGTTGCATGCCGCATAGCCGTGCGGCGAGCGGAACGGCGACGATAGCGGGAGAATCGGACCCTGCGGCGCGGCTTCTTCGATTTCCTAGAGGCACTTACCGTATGGACGACGGCTTTCAAGTAATGGCCCCCTTTAATCTCCTTCCCGCTTCCTCCAACGATTCGAACGTTCCGGCGTCCGTCCACCACGCTTTCAGCTCTTGATAGGCGAGTACACCGAGTTCCGCATATGCGTTGTTCACGTCGGTAATTTCCAGTTCCCCTCTTCGGGAAGGCTTCACCCCGTCGATCAGGTTAAATACGCTCGTATCGTAAAAATACAGCCCCGTGACGCAATAATTCGACTGCGGATGCTCCGGTTTTTCTTCGATATACAGAATGCGCCCGCTCGATTCATCCAGCTTCGGCACGCCGTAACGGCGCGGATCCGCCACTTGCTTCAAGAGCAGCATCGCGCCGCCGGATTGCCGCTCGTAGGCTTCGCGGTAAGGCCGGAGGCTTTCCTCGAACAAGTTGTCTCCGAGCAGGACGACGAATTTATCCTTCGGTGCCATAACCGGTCTGGCGAGCTCGAGCGCTTGGGCGATGCCCCCTGCTTCCTCTTGAATGCGATACATGATCGATACGCCCCAATCCCTTCCGCTTCCGAGCACGTCGGCGAAGCCGCCGATCGCCGTACGGTTCGTCACGATGACGATATCCCGTATGCCGGCTTCCCGCAGCTTGGCGACGCCGTAACAGATCATCGGATAAGAGCCGACCGGCAGCAGATGTTTATTCGTCCAATAAGTAAGCGGTTTGAGACGCGAACCCGTTCCTCCCGCCAGTATGACTGCCTTCAAAGCAATACCTCCCCGTTGTTGTAACGATCATCGATCCGAATGCTCCAATATCGTCCGATTGCGCCTATGATCGGGACGCCCGAGCCTGCTTCCCCGCATCTCGATCGCCGTATGCCACGCTTCGGCATGGTCTCCCGCGACGATGCGGTCGTCGGACGGCTGCGCGGAGCTTCCGGCAGCCCCTCCCGTAACGATGCGCAGCTTGCTCATGATCGCGACGGCGTGCGCCTTGGCCGGTACGCACAACGTCGCTGCCCCGATCGTGTTCAGAGCTTTGCGGGACAGCGCGTATGGCAGCGCAGACAAGGAGTTCGACTTCAAGTCGGGACGATTCAGACCGGCGTTCAGAAATTCCTGCAGCCTCTGGATGCCGCCGCGCCGGTGAAACCCTATAGTACGCATCGATAGATCGTTAAGCGCAATGTCCGCCCTTCCGTCGCATTCCCATAGAAACCTCGCCAGAGCGCCTGCGGCAACCGGCTTTTCCGCGTCCGCGAACAGCAGCGTATCCGCGTCCGCTAGTTTGGCGCCTAATGCCCGTCCAACATCGGGGTCCGTCACTTCCGGCCATATCAAGCAAAGAACCCGCGGATTGTCCGTTTTCATCGGCAGCTCTTGGATCGGAACACCGTAAATCACGACGATGATCTGCCGAATCGGCAACGCATCAAGCTCGCGTATAACGCGATCCAACCCTAGGAGAGGAGCCGTAGCGCACACGACCGCAGCCGCTGTCGTCCGCAACGGAACCGGCAGGATCGGTTTCACGTCCGCGAAGCCGCTAAGGAAGCCCGCGGCGTACTTCTGCCCGTAACCTAGAAGCTTCTTCCATTCGATGCCCTTAGGCACTAGACCTTCGTCATACTTGCCGCTCCACGCCTGGAATGCGGCGCTGCGTGCTTCCTCCGTCGGGATACTATCCGTCTGTCTGCTTTGCCTCCACCGCTCGCCGTCCCGTACGCCTTCCAGATACCACCGCGAGGCAGGGAATGCAGCAGAGGACGGCAGTGGTTGTCGTTTAGAATTCGTAGTCGTTCTTGGCCGCTTACCGTATCGCAGCCGCTGTCTATCCGATCGAATCGCTCGTACAGAAGTCTTCTTCCTGATCCTAGTAGCCGTAGGTTTGCGCCTTGTTCTCATGCTCGTCTAATTCACCATCCATCGCTGACGCGCGCCGTCTTCATACCCGCCGCGTGAATCGGTATGCTTCAACCACCATTGAATGGCCTCCAGATGATCTCCGACGATGAGCGGCTCGAGGGACTGCCTGCGCTCCCGTTTCCTCCGAAGCGGGTTCAATCGCCCTACGTTCACGTGAACAGCCTTCTGAACTTTGAGTCCTTTACGAATGGCCATCGTGTGCGCAAGCGGCGGAACCGCGAGCGGGCTTGCGCCGATCACGTCCAATGCTTTGCGGCTTAGCGCATGCGGAATCGCGGTCAACGATGCGCCTTGCAGGTCGGGTCGAAGAAGCAACGCGTTGAGCGCATGCTTGGCAAGGACGACGCCGTGCACGACGGCTTTCCGGACGGGGCCGGAATAATCGTTAAGAGCGACATCCACGCCTCCTTGGACGGCTTCGACGAACTTCCGCAGCTTCGCGGCCGGAATCACCATATCCGCGTCGATGAACAGCAGGACGTCTCCCCGCGCTTCCCGCGCGCCGACCGCCCTAGGCACGTCGTGGCCGAGCGGCTTCGCGTACGAGAGCACCGTGGCGCCGGATTTGCGGGCGATCGCCGCCGACCCGTCGGTAGAGCCGTTCGCAACGACGATCACTTCCGTTCTCGGATGGACGCGAAAAGCCTCGTTGATGACTCTTCGAAGCGTTCGCCTCTCGTTCATGACCGGGATAATGACCGAGACGAACGGCGTTGTTCTCGAAGGCGGCAACGATTCCGGCGATTCATGACCGATCGTCTCCTCATGGGCTGACAACGCGCGCTTTGCCTTTCGTTTTGTGCCTTTCGGACGCAGCAAGGATGCGCGAGCGAGTGTCCTCCCACGCTTGTAGGCCAATTCATCCACCCCCCAGCTCGGGCATCGGTTACAAACCATTGTATGTGTGACGTGTCCATGCGCAACGGCATATGTACTGAAGAACGGAACGGCCGCCGATCGGGCATAAAAAAGCAATCCCACCGTCATCTCGTCGACGAGCGGGATTGCTATCGTGTCGTTGCCTTATTGGGAAGCTTTCGCCCCGACGGCGATCCATTGGACCCAGCCGCTCGGTTCGGGACCTAATCGCGTGCGGACAATTTCGATTTCCGCTTCGTTCGGCTTCTTATCCCGCAAGTAACAGAAGCAGGATGGATGATCGCACATCGCGACCAGTACGTAGGACAAGTCGGCGAACGGCTCGGAGAAAGCAACCGTCAACCTTATCGACTCTGCCGCGCCATGGAACGCATAGGCTGCGCTTCCGAAGAGCAGTCCGACGCCCGGGAGCGCAGCGGCCACCGGCAAGAAGGCTAGCTGGGCGCTGCCTATGCTGTTGTCCGCGATATGCTTGGCGGTTACGCTGCCTTCTTGGAGCTCGAAAGCTTCAGGCTCGAATACCGGCGCCGGCACAGGCGCAGGCGTTGGTGCGGGGAGCGGCTGCTCCGCCTTCTGCTCCTGCAGCTGCGTCAGCATTTCCTTTACCTCGCCGGCCAGCTTCTCGAAGCTTATGCTGTCGTTAGCAAGCTTAGCTGTGGTTACCACTTCATCGGCCAGCTTAGCTGTGGTTACCGCTTCATCGGCTAGTATAGCTGTTGTTACCGATTCGTCGGCCAACTTTGCCGTGGTTACGGCTCCGTCGACT
Organism: Bacillota bacterium; assembly: GCA_023460795.1. Lineage (GTDB taxonomy): Bacteria > Bacillota > Bacilli > Paenibacillales > Paenibacillaceae > Cohnella. The sequence continues at coordinate 58,551 of JAEWPC010000038.1, forward strand.
AACTTATCCGTGGTCACTGCTTCATCAGCTAGTCTATCCGTGGTCACCGCTTCATCGGCCAACTTATCCGTGGTCACCGCTTCGTTAGCCAGCTTGCCCGTCGTCACGGATTCGCCCGACAGCTTACCCGTCGTGATCGCTTCATCGGCGATCGTGCTCGTCGTTACGGCTTCATCGGCCAATTTATCCGTCGTCACCGCTTCGTCCGCCAGCTTATCCGTCGTTACCGCCTGATCGGACAGTTTGTTCGCCGTTACGGCCTCGTCTGCAAGCTTAGCCGTCGTTACCGATTCTCTAGCGAGCTTGTCGGTCGTCACCGCTTCGTCCGCCAGCTTACCCGTAGATACCGCTTGATCGGCCAGCTTAGCTTCCGTCACGGCTCCGCTGGCCAACCGGTCCTTCGTGACGAGCGACGCGGACAGCTCCAGCAGACTCATAACTTGCGGAGACAGCTTGTCACCGGTTACCGCCCCGGAAGAGATCTTCTCGGTCGTTACGCTTTCTTTGGCCAGCTTCTTCGAGATGACGCTGCCGTCGGCCAGCTTCTTCGTCACGATGCTGCCTTCCGCCAGCTTAGCCGACGTAATGCTCTCGTCCGCCAGCTTGCTAGTGACCACGCTGCCTTCCGCCAGTTTCCCGGTAATAACGCTGCCGTCGACAAGCTTGCTCGCCAGGACGCTGCCGTCGGCCAGTTTACTGGAAACAACGCCGCCGTCCAGCAACTTCTCGAAGCCGACGCTGCCCTCGGCTAGTTGGTCGTAGCCTACGCTGGCATCCGCCAGTTTAGCGGCTCCGATGCTGCCGTCGATCAGCTTCTCAAAGCCTACGCTGTTCTCCGCAAGCTTATCGAACCGAATGGCGCCATCCGCCAGTTTCTCGTAGCCGACGCTGCCGTCCGCTAATTTTTCGAAGCCGATACTGCCGTCGATCAGTTTCTCGAAACCAACGCTGGCGTCAGCCAACTTATCGTACTCAACGCTGCCGTCCGCCAGCGCCTCGGGTCCGATTCCGCCTTCCGCCAGTTTCTCATAACCGACGCTGCCGTCCGCTAACTTATCGAACTCGATGCTGCCATCGATCAGCTTCTCGTAGCCGACGCTGCCATCCGCTAGCTTATCGAACCCGACGCTTCCATCGATCAGCTTCTCATAGCCGATGC
>JAEWPC010000039.1 GCA_023460795.1 Bacillota bacterium
CCGCTAAATCGCAAACTCGCGTCACCACGCGGCTGTAGCCGCACCACACGCCGCTAAATCGCAAACACTCGTCACCACGCGGCTGTAGCGTCACCACACGCCGCTAAATCGCTAACTCGCGTCACCACGCGGCTGTAGCGGCACCACACGCCGCTAAATCGCAAACTCGCGTCACCACGTGGATGTAGCGGCACCACACGCCGTTAAATCGCAAACTCGCGTCACCACGCGGCTGTAGCGGCACTACACGCCGCTAAATCGCAAACACTCGTCACCACGCGGCTGTAGCGTCACCACACGCCGCTATGTTCCTGAGCTAAGGGGATACCGTCGACACACTTTCCAATTGTTGGGTGTTCATTTTTGCGGCGGGCGAATACATTTGGTACAATGACGAAAGATTTAACTAGCTCCAGATCCTTCGAGGAGGTGCCCAATCATGGGAACCGGCAAACAGAAAAGCCGCTCCATTCCACTGTTGCCCTTGCGCGGGCTGCTCGTCTACCCAAGCATGGTGCTGCATCTGGACGTAGGCCGCGAGAAGTCGGTCAAAGCGCTGGAGCAATGCATGATCGACGACCACATGATCCTGCTCTGCTCCCAGTCGGAGGTTAATATCGAAGAACCTACTCAGGAGGATATTTACCGCGTAGGTACGATCGCCAAAGTCAGGCAAATGCTCAAGCTGCCGAACGGCACGATCCGCGTTCTCGTCGAGGGCGTAAGCCGGGCCGAAATCGAACAATACTTGCCGAACGACAATTTCTACGAGGTGCTTACGCACGAGCTGCATGAAGGGCAGACCAACGATTCCGAGTTGGACGCTCTTATGCGCGCGGTACTAAGCCAATTCGAACATTATATCAATCTGTCCAAGAAGGTTACGCCGGAGACGCTGGCCGCCGTATCGGATATCGATCAGCCGGGACGTCTGGCGGACGTGATCACGAGCCATCTGTCGCTCAAAATCAAGGACAAGCAAGAAATTCTCGAGACCGTCGAAGTCCGTCCGCGGCTTGAGAAGCTGCTCGACTTCCTGAACAACGAGCGCGAAGTGCTCGAGCTTGAGCGGAAGATCAGCCAGCGCGTCAAGAAACAGATGGAGAAGACGCAGAAGGAGTATTACCTTCGCGAGCAAATGAAGGCGATCCAGAAGGAGCTCGGAGAGAAGGAAGGCCGCGCGGGCGAAGTCGAAGAGCTCCGTAACCAGCTGGCCGAAGCCGAGCTGCCGGAGAAAATCGCCGCCAAAGTCGAGAAGGAAATCGATCGTCTGGAGAAAATGCCTGCAGCGTCCGCGGAAGGCGCCGTAATCCGCACGTACGTGGAATGGCTGCTCGCGCTGCCGTGGACGAAGATGACCGAGGACGATCTCGACATCGCCAAAGCCGAGTCGATTCTCGAGGCGGAGCACTTCGGACTCGATAAGCCGAAGGAACGCGTCCTCGAATACTTGGCGGTGCAGAAGCTCGTCAAGAAGCTGAAGGGGCCGATTCTATGCCTCGTCGGTCCGCCGGGCGTCGGCAAGACGTCGCTGGCGCGATCCATCGCCAAGTCCCTCGGACGCGAGTTCGTGCGAATCTCGCTCGGCGGCGTCCGCGACGAAGCGGAAATTCGCGGCCATCGCCGCACGTACGTCGGAGCGATGCCGGGACGCATCATTCAAGGGATGCGCACCGCAGGCTCGGCGAATCCCGTGTTCTTGCTCGACGAGATCGACAAGATGGCGATGGACTTCCGGGGCGACCCTTCGTCGGCGTTGCTCGAAGTGCTCGATCCGGAGCAGAACGCCACGTTCAGCGACCACTACATCGAAGTGCCGTACGACTTGTCCAACGTCATGTTCGTAACGACGGCGAACGTCGTTCACAATATCCCAAGACCGCTGCTCGACCGGATGGAGCTGCTGCATATTCCCGGCTACACCGAGCTCGAGAAGCAGCAGATCGCCGAGCGTCACCTGCTGCCTAAGCAGAAGCGGGATCACGGTCTGGAGCCGGAGCAGCTCGTTCTCGAATCGGATGCGCTGCTCGCGCTGATCCGCGAGTATACGCGCGAATCCGGCGTTCGCAACATGGAGCAGCAGTTGGCTTCGATCTGCCGCAAGGCGGCCAAAGCGATCGTCTCGAACCCGGAAGCCGCGCCTTACGTCGTCGACGTGGCGAAGCTGAAGGAGCTGCTAGGGCCTTCCAGGTTCCGCTACGGCATGGCCGAGCAGGAAGACCAGATCGGCGCGGTTACGGGGCTCGCTTGGACGGAGGTCGGCGGCGACACGCTCGTCATCGAGGTCACGGTCATGCCGGGCACGGGCAAGCTGACGCTGACGGGCCAGCTGGGCGACGTCATGAAGGAATCGGCGCAAGCCGCGTTCAGCTACACGCGCAGCCGCGCGAAGGAGCTGGCCATCGACCCGCAGTTCCACGAGAAGAACGATATCCATATTCATATTCCGGAAGGCGCCATCCCGAAGGACGGTCCTTCCGCGGGCATCACGATGGCGACCGCGCTTATCTCCGCCCTCACGAACCGCACCGTGTCCCGCATGGTCGCGATGACGGGCGAGATTACGCTGAGAGGGCGCGTGCTGCCGATCGGGGGATTGAAGGAGAAATCGCTGGCGGCGCATCGCGCGGGCATCAAGAAGGTGCTTATACCGAAAGACAACGAGCGCGATCTGCGCGACGTTCCAGAAAGCGTGCGAGCCGACCTGACTTTCGTTCCGGTATCGCACATGGACGAAGTACTCCGCCACGCGTTGTCCGACGCATTCGGCAAGTTCGCGGTCGCGGCGGATGAAGGCGATGACAACCTGCAAGGCAAACCGTTCGTGCAAGCGAACGAAGAACCGGAGGATACCCCGCCTTTAGGCACTCACTGATGGGAGAAGTCGGTCACAATGAAAATTAAGCAAAGCGAGTTTGTAATAAGCGCGGTCGGCCCTGCGCAATATCCGGAAGACGGTTTACCGGAGATCGCCCTGGCCGGCCGCTCCAACGTAGGCAAGTCGTCTCTTATCAACAAGATGCTGCTCAGACGCAATTTGGCGCGCACGAGCGCGCAGCCGGGCAAGACGCAGACGCTGAACTACTATAAGGTGATCAGCGAGGCCGGCGAGCTTTTTTATGTTGATTTTCCCGGTTACGGTTATGCAAGGGTGTCTAAATCAGAGCGCGCGGCATGGGGCAAAATGATCGAACGGTACTTGAAGGACCGCGAGCCGCTTAAGCTCGTGCTTCAGCTCGTGGACTTCCGCCATCCGCCGTCCGCGGAAGATCAGAACATGTTCGCGTGGCTGTCTCACTACGGCATCCCGATGTGCGTCGTCGCCACCAAAACCGATAAAGTGTCGCGTTCCCAGTGGCCGAAGCATTCGAAGATGATCCGCCAGACGCTCGGCATGCCGGGACACGTTCCGCTTGTCCTCTTTTCCTCCGAAACGGGCCAAGGAAGAGATGATTTATGGAGCATTATCGCGCAATCGGCAGATATGACGATGAAATCCCCCTCTGAACCCCCTAAACTCGCGCAGGAAACCGAGGATAACGGGTAAAAGTTTGGCTGGATCGCGTGAGGAATCGTTTTTTGAGCGTTTTTTACGGAAAAATCAAGACTCGGCGGCAAGAAACAAGGTTGTGAATCCGGTATAATAAGACTAAGCAAGACGGTTTCACAATTTGCTACACAATGGAATTGAGGAGATTTTATGGCTCAACGGGTAGCCACGGAGTATGTGAACGCCAGCTTTTTACTTCCGGAATCCGAAATGCCGAGATTGATCTCTCTTTGCGAGCTCCAACAGGTGAAGATGCAAGTCTTCGTGTTGGATTACGGCAATCAAGAGGTCGTGTTAGGAGACGTCGCGGGCGGTGAGACGATCCGCTTGACGTTCGAGAGAATGAATGGTCAGTTTCGTTGCGTGCTTAGTTGCCGAGTCGTTCAGCCTCATTTGAACAATGCGCTGCGCAAGCTCGTATCGTCCTTCAAAGGAGATGCGGTCGTTAATCGGATTTATCCTGGATTTACGATGGTTTATCATTATATACGGGGAGCCGTCGTGCGGATCGTGGAATGCAGCGGCAACAACGTGCGCACGGTGTTCGAGCACCGGGATACGGCAGGGCTGCTGGAAGCCAGGTTCAAGCTGGTCTCGGTCGAGGGCGAGATCGAAAGATTGCGCGGAGCGGTCAACGAGCTGCTGGACATCCGCAATCAGACGCGTGACGCCGTCCAGATCGCCGACATTGACGAGAAGCTGAAATATCACAGCCGCATGCTGTTCGCGCTGGAAGCTTAATTTTGCCACCCTGGGGAGCCGTAGATACGGCTCTTTTTATTGTTGCTTAGGAACGCAGCGATTCTCTCGGGAGCCGTTTCGGGCCGATGCCCGATTTTCCTAAGCTGGGCGCGGGGTCGCGGGGGGTAAAGACGTACAAAAAAAAGTATTGCAATTCATGCCGATAGATGTTATTTTTAGTTTCGTTGACAACACAATAGGAACCAGGATTCACTCTCAAAGGAATACAGACAGATTCCCTCCAAGTGAATGACGTAGGTCCTAGCGGATGAAAAGTTTCACACATTTTATTCCTAGGAAGGGGGAACCGAAAGATGGAATATTCAACTTTCGGAAGACACGTTGCGGTAGACACATGGGGAGGAAACGTTGATCTGTTGAACAGCGCGGAGCTGCTTCAATCCCACATGGTAGAAGCCGCTGAAGCGTGCGGCGCAACCGTTCTCTCGGTTCAAGCCAAACAATTCGAACCGCAAGGCGCTACGGTACTCGTACTGCTGTCCGAGAGCCATCTGTCCATTCACACGTATCCTGAGAGAGGCTTCGCCGCGATCGACTGCTATACTTGCGGCGAGACGGTAGATCCGCAGCTTGCGATCGATTACTTGATTAACGTGATCAAGCCGGAGAAGACGTATGCGAAGAAGTTGGTCCGCGGTCTTGGCGAGATGCAAGTCGAAGAACCGAAGATCAAGCTGGCTGAACTCGTCTAATAACGATACTTAATTGCCACGGGGCACGCGCCCTGTGGTTTTTTGTTCGTCATGCCCGCCCTTCCTCACGCCGCGTCGGGCGAGGGAATAGATTGAACGCAGCAGGCCGACACTAACAAGAACGGCCTCAGAGCGTGCGCCTGGCATATTCGAAAAGTGTTCAAATTTGGCGACAGAGCGGTCGTCCAATTGTGCTATAATGAAAATTGATTTTGAAAGGTTACGAATACGCTCCTAAGGAAGGCAGGTGAATGCCCTATGCATCTAATCGTCGTCGGTCTTAATTATCGTACCGCGCCCGTTGAAATCCGCGAGAGGTTCGCGCTGTCGGAATCGGAGCTGCCGAAGGCGCTTCAAGCGCTCAAAGCGACGACGGGCATTCTAGAAGGCGTCATCGTCGCTACCTGCAACCGGACGGAGATTTATGCGGTCGTTGACCGGCTCCATCTGTGCGGGCATTATATTCGTTCGTTCATGGAGCAATGGTTCAACGTGCCGCGTCAGCAGTTCAATTCCCACTTGTACATGTACGAGGACGATCGCTCGGTCGAGCATCTGTTCCGAGTCGCGTGCGGCTTGGATTCGATGGTGATCGGCGAGACGCAAATTCTTGGCCAAGTGCGGGACGCATTCTTGCTGGCTCAAGAAGAGAGAACGACGGGAACGTTGTTCAACCGCTTGTTCAAACAGGCGATTACGCTCGCGAAACGGGCGCATTCCGATACATCGATCGGCGAGAACGCCGTGTCGGTCAGCTATGCGGCCGTCGAGCTGGGCAAACGCATCTTCGGACGGTTCGACGATAAGACGGTCATGATCGTCGGCGCCGGCAAGATGAGCGAGTTGACCGCTCAGCACTTGCACGCGAACGGAGCCAAAGAGGTGCTCGTCGTCAACCGGACGCTCGAGAACGCGCAAGAACTCGCCAAGAAGTTCCAAGGCCAGGCGTTGTCGCTCGAAGAGGCGATGAACCGTCTCAAGGATACCGACATCGTGATCAGCAGTACCGGAGCGCAGCAATTCGTCCTGACCCGCGAGCAAGTCGAAGCGGCGATGGCAAGCCGGAAGAAAAAGCCGCTGTTCCTGATCGATATCGCCGTGCCGCGGGATATCGAGCCGTCCACCGGCGACATACCGAACGTATTCCTCTACGATATCGACGATCTCGAAGGCATCGTAGAGAACAATATAGCCAAGCGCCGCCAAGAAGCCGCGATCATCGAAGAGATGATCGAGCTCGAGCAGGAGGCTTACCGTCAATGGTATGCCACGCTTGGCGTAAGCCCGCTCATTCGGGCTTTGCAAGAGAAAGCCGCGAGCATTCAAGAGAACACGCTAGACAGTCTGCTTCGGAAGCTTCCGGAGCTCGACGATAGGCAAGTGAAAGTGATCCGCAAGCTGACGAAGAGCATCGTCAACCAAGTAATCCATGATCCGATTCTCCGCATTAAGGAGCTGTCCGCCGAGAAACGCAGCGACGAAGCGATGAAGCTGTTCGTGCAGCTGTTCGCGCTCGAAGAAGACGTCGCGAAACTTAAGGCGCAGCAGAAGGCGGAGGAGAAGTCCCGCAAGGATGCGACCTTGGCGGCGGCTAAAGCGCCGGAGACGGCAGTCGGTTCGGGCTTGGATCATGGCGGCTTGCTGTCTAAGCTCGCGGGCGCGCTTCGATAACGGTAGGGAAGCGGGAGGCGCTGCCCTCATGATGACGCAAGATTTGTTAACGGACGCCGTCTTGTATATTTATGCCCTGAGTCTGCTATTCTTCGTATCCGACGCCGCTTCCGGCAACCGGAGCGCGAGGAAAGTCGGAACAGGGCTGCTTGTTTTTGTATGGGTCATACAGACGGCGTTCTTGCTGTATATCTTGGTCGAAAGCCTGTCGGATCCGAAGCTTACGATCAGGGAGTTCCTCTTCTACGTGTCATGGCTGCTCGTATCGGCTTCCTTCGTCCTTCATCGATGGCTGCGGGCCGATCTGCTCGTCCTGCTGGTCAATGTCGTCGGCTTCGCCGTATTGGCGCTCAATTTGCTGGAGCATCCCCGCAGGCGAATGGAACTGGGGACGGAAGAAGTAGCCAGACGGTTGCTCGTCGTGCACATCAGCTTGATCACGCTGGCTTTCGCGGTGTTGACCGTAACGGCGCTTCTGTACGGCATGTACTTGTACCTCCATCGCCGGTTAAAGACGAAGCGATGGACGCCGATGATGAGCCGAATGCCGGGGCTGCAGCTCATCGAGACTTATGCGTTCCGTTCCGGGCTTATCGGCGTGCCGCTGCTGCTGTTGTCGCTATCCACCGGAACGGCGGCTCTGCTGCTCTCGGCGGACGGGTGGGAGCTGCTGGACTTGAAGGCGCTGCTGGCTTATGCGGCGGGCGCCGCGTATATCGTCTCCCTCATTCGCAGCCGAATGGCGCGTGAGGGGGGCGGCGAATCGGCGAGATGGAGCTTAATCGGGTATGCGCTGATGGTCGTCGATTTTTTCGCCAGCGCGTTCTCTTCGTTCCACCATATGTTCTAGGCGCAAAGGAGCCGGATTGCCGTGTCCGAATGGTACCCGATCTTATTGAATTTGAAGGGCCGAACGTGCGTCGTGATCGGCGGCGGAGCCGTTGCGGCGCGGAAGGCGCGAGGGCTGCTCGATGCCGGCGCGAACGTTACGGTAATTAGTCCGAGGTTAGTCGCTGAATTGTCGGAGCTGGCGGAAATGGGCCGGATTCGTTACTTGCCTAAGGCTTATGCCGACGGCGATCTCGAAGGCGCTTCGCTAGCGTTCGCTGCGACGGACATGCCCGAGGTGAACGCGGCGGCCCTGTCCGAGGCGAATAGGCGGGGGATACTCGCGAATGCGGCGGATGGCGGCGAAGGCGGGGATTTTATCGTTCCGGCCGTGCTGCGGCGAGGCGATCTCGTGCTGACGGCGAGCGCATCCGGAGCAGGTCCGGCGGTCGCCTCGCGCATTATCGGCGAGCTTAGGGAGAGATACGGTCCGGAGTACGCGGATTACCTAGCCGGCTTAAGGAAGCTTCGATCGTGGTTGAAGGCGGAAGTCGCCGACCCGATCGAACGGCGCAGGCTGTTAGAAGAGGCTTCGACGGATCAATCGCTGATCGAGTGGAGCAAGTTGGACGACCGGGCGGATATTCACGCTATAATAGAGAGATTAAGAGTGCGAGCACTTGGAAGGAAAGGATAACAGACCATGCGCAAAATCATTGTCGGAAGCCGGCAGAGTACGCTGGCATTAACGCAGACGCAGCAGACGATCGACGCGATCGCAAAGCTGTGCGCGGAGGCGGGGCTAGATTATTCGTTCGAGGTTAAACCGATCGTGACGCGAGGCGACCGCATTCTGGACGTGACGTTGTCGAAGGTCGGGGGCAAAGGCTTGTTCGTCAAAGAGATCGAGCAAGCGTTGCTTGACGGGGAGATCGACTTTGCCGTCCATAGCATGAAGGATATGCCGTTCGAGCTGCCGGAAGGCTTGATCGTCGGCGCGGTGCCGGCCAGACAAGATCCAAGAGACTGTATCATCTCGAATACGGTGACCAGCCTGGATGAGCTTCCCCAAGGAGCGCGCGTCGGCACGAGCAGCTTAAGAAGGGCCGCGCAACTGCTGGCCGGTCGTCCGGATTTGCGGATCGAATCGATACGCGGCAATATCGATACGCGCATCCGCAAGTTGTCGGAGGAAGGCTTCGACGCGATTTTGCTGGCGGCTGCGGGCTTGCATCGCATGGGCTGGAAAGAGAAGATCACGGCGTATTTGCCGACGGACGTCTGCTTGCCTGCGGTAGGTCAAGGCGCGCTCGCGATCGAATGCCGCGGGAACGACGAAGACGTGCTGGCCATGCTGGGTCTCGTGAACGACCCTGTGACGGAGAGGGCGGTTGCCGCGGAGCGCAAGCTTCTGGGCTTGCTGAACGGCGGGTGCCAAGTGCCGATCGGCGCGTACGCCGAGGCAAGCTCCGCGAACGCTGGCGCTCCGATCTCGTTGACCGGCATCGTATCGTCTCCGGACGGCGTCAATCTGCTTCGGGAAACCGCGACGGGCAGCGATCCGGAGAAAGTGGGCATGGAGGTCGCCGAAGCGCTGTTGCGCCGAGGAGCGGACCAGTTATTGGCGGAAGCGAGGGAGTAGGCGGATGAACACGGGGAAGATTGGCAAAGTTTATTTGGTGGGAGCGGGTCCGGGGGATCCGAAGCTCATTACGATCCGCGGGCTGGAGGCGCTCCAGCGTTCTGACGTCGTCGTATTCGACCGTCTGGCGGGGCCACAGCTGCTCAATCACGCGAGGCAGGACGCCGAGCGGATTTACGTCGGCAAGCTGCCGGACCGCCATACGATGAAGCAAGAGGAAATCAATCAACTGCTCGTCGATCTGGCGCTGCAGGGCAAGTCCGTTACGCGCCTTAAAGGCGGAGATCCGACCGTCTTCGGCAGAGTCGGCGAAGAAGCGGAGCTGCTGCGCAAGAACGGCGTCGAATACGAGATTATTCCGGGCATTACCTCGGCGATCTCGGTGCCGGCCTATGCCGGCATTCCGGTAACCCATCGCGACTTGGCCTCATCCTTCTCCGTCATTACCGGACACGAAAGTCCGGATAAGCTCGATCTGTCGATTCATTGGGATAAAGTGACGAACGCGACCGGCACGCTCGTCTTCCTGATGGGCGTAGCCAAAATCGGATATATTAGCGAGCAGCTAGTCAAACACGGCCGCTCGCCGCAGACGCCCGTCGCGCTCGTGCAATGGGGCACCCGCGCCGAGCAGCGCACGCTCGTCGGCACGCTGGGCGATATCGAAGCGAAGGTTCGCGAGGCGAACTTCAAGCCGCCGGCGGTCATCGTCGTGGGCGATGTCGTGGGACAGCGCGAGACGCTCGCATGGGCGGAGAGAAAGCCGTTATTCGGCCAGCGGGTGCTCGTCACGCGCGCGCGTTCCCAAGCAAGCGAGCTCGTCGCTAAGCTGGACGAGCTCGGCGCCGAGACGTACGAGTTTCCGGTCATCGAGACGAAGCTGCCGGACTCTGCCGGCAACGTTCAGGCGATCCGGGACGCGCTGACGCAGGCGGACGATTACGACTGGGTTATCCTGACGAGCGTGAACGGCGTCGATTACTTCTTCCGCTGGTTGGAGAGGGAAGCCGTCGATATCCGACGCTTCCACCGCGCGAAATTCGCGGCCGTCGGTCCGAAGACCGCTCAGGAGCTGGCACGCAGAGGCATCCTCGCCGATCTGCTTCCGGAAAGCTACCAAGCGGAAGGACTGGCGGATAAGCTTGACGGATTGGTTAAGCAGGGACAGAAGGCGCTGCTGCCGCGAGGAGATCTCGCCAGAGAGCTGCTGCCGAAGAAACTGAGGGAGCTGGGCGTGGAAGCGGTAGAGATCGACGTGTACGAGACGGCTCTAGCCGCTCCTAAGGATATGTGGATCGCCGAAATGTTAGCGAGGAAAGAGATCCACGTCATCACGTTCACGAGCTCGTCCACGGTCGTGAATCTGCTGGAGGCGCTGAAGCTCAACGGTATCGAGGATCCCGTCGCCGCGCTGCAAGGCATCGAAATCGTATGTATCGGTCCCGTGACCGCCGAGACGGCGGAGAAACACGGCATTCAAGTTACGGTCGTTCCGCGGCATGCGACGATAGACGGCATGTTGGAGGCTCTAGCGGAACGGCGTCGCATCACGAGAGGAGAATAGACAACGATGGCATATCCGATCGCAAGACATCGCAGATTAAGAGGAACGGCTGCGTTGCGCAGCATGGTAAGGGAGACGAGCCTGAGCGCCAACGATCTTATAGCGCCGATCTTCATCACGGAGGGTGAAGGCGTTCAGCACGAAATTCCGTCGATGCCCGGCGTGTATCATTGGTCGCTGGATACGATGGAGAAGGAAATTAACGAAATTGCGGCGGCGGGGATTAAATCGGTTCTCGTATTCGGGGTCCCAAGCAGCAAAGACGCCGTCGGTACTTCGGCATACGATGACAACGGCATCGTGCAACGGGGAATTCGAAAGATCAAAGCGCTGCATCCGGACCTTGTCGTCATCGCGGATACTTGCTTATGCCAATTCACGGATCACGGGCATTGCGGAGTCGTTCATCAGACGGATTGCGGAGCTACAATCGACAACGACGAATCGCTCGAGCTTCTTGCGAAGACGGCGGTGTCGCAGGCGAAGGCAGGCGCGGACGTTATCGCACCATCCAATATGATGGACGGCTTCGTGACGGCCATTCGCGGAGCGCTCGACCTTGCAGGCTTCGTGAATACGCCGATTATGTCTTATTCGGTTAAATTCGCGTCTGCCTACTACGGTCCATTCCGCGAAGCCGCGCATTCGACGCCGCAGTTCGGCGACCGTAAAACTTATCAAATGGATCCTGCCAACGCCCGCGAAGCGATGCGCGAAGCGCAATCCGACGCGGAGGAAGGCGCGGACTTCCTCATGGTGAAGCCCGGCCTGGCTTATCTGGATATCGTAAGAATGCTGCGGGACAGATACGATCTGCCGATCGTCATCTATAACGTAAGCGCGGAATATTCCATGGTGAAAGCGGCGGCGATGCAAGGGTGGATCGACGAGAGGGCGATCGTGCTCGAGACGCTGACGGGCATGAAACGCGCCGGCGCCGAGCTGATCATTACGTACCATGCGAAGGATGCTGCGAAGTGGCTGAAGGAAGGCTAAGCGTTAGCCGCGCAGCTTCAGCAGGTTAATCTTGTACTCGTTGATGCCGAACGTAAGCACGCCGCGGGCTTCAAGCTCGCGAAGGACGTCGGAGAGCACGGCTTTCGTGACGCCGGCCATCTGGGCGAGCTCGTCGTAATTGAGCGACATGTGAATCGAGATGATGTTGCCGTCGCGATTACCGTTCTGATTGGCGAGCGTGATGAGATTCTTAAGCACGCGCGTGCGCCCGTCGAGGAACGTCAGATCGTTCACGTGTTCGTTCGTCTTGCGCAGACGGCGGCTGAGCTCGGTCAAGATGCCCCTCGTAATATCGAAGTGGTTCTGCAGAAGCTCCATGAAGTGATCGGAAGTCAGCTCGAGCACGGTCGTGGGCTCCAGCGTCTGCGCGGATGCGGAGCGCGGCCGGCCGTCGAGCAGCGACAGCTCTCCGAAGCTCTCGCCGGCGTTGACGAGCGACAGCACCTTCTCTTCGCCGTTGTTGCCTTTGGTGAACAGTTTGATCGATCCGGACAAGACGACGTAGAACGTATGTCCGAGTTCCTTCTCCTGGAATAGGATGGAGCCTTGGGGAATCGTACGGCGTTGGGCGATTCGTAATATATGCTCAAGCTGCTCGTCATTAAGATTGTCGAATAAAGACACTTTCTTTAACCATTCGATCATCGTTATTTTCCTCCGTTCAACCGGTAAAATCATTCTATTCCGTAGTGTATCATAGCTATTTCCAATCTAGATAGTAGGGTGTGACGATTATGAGCGAAAATCGTCGAATTCGCGACGACGCAAAGTCCAAAGCCGCTTTCGAGCAAGCGAAGAAAGTCATTCCCGGCGGGGTGAACAGCCCGGTCCGCGCGTTCAAATCCGTCGGATTGACGCCGCTGGTCATCGCGCGCGGAGAAGGAAGCCGCATTACCGACATCGATGGGCAGACGTATATCGACTACGTGCTGTCTTGGGGCCCGCTCATCGCGGGACATGCCCATCCGGAAGTCGTCGAAGCAATTAAGCGGACGGCCGAGAAAGGAACGAGCTTCGGCGCACCGACGGAGCTCGAGACGAAGATGGCGGAGCTCGTCTGCGAACGCGTGCCGTCAGTCGAAGTCGTGCGCATGGTCAACTCCGGAACGGAAGCGACGATGAGCGCGCTAAGATTGGCCCGCGGCTATACGAAGAGAAACAAAATCCTAAAGTTCGAAGGCTCCTATCATGGACATGCGGACAGCCTGCTGATCAAGGCTGGCTCGGGGGTTGCCACGCTAGGGCTGCCGGATAGCCCCGGCGTTCCCGAGAGCGTTGCGAGTCATACGCTAACCGTTCCTTATAACGATCTGGAATCGGTAAAGGTGGCCTTTGAGCGTTACGGCGAAGAGATCGCGGCGGTCATCGTGGAGCCGGTCGCCGGCAATATGGGCGTCGTTCCCCCGCTCCCCGGCTTTTTGCAAGGGCTGCGGGACGTCACGACGAAGTACGGCAGCTTGCTTATTTTCGACGAGGTCATGACCGGATTCCGGGTACATCGCAACTGCGCGCAAGGGCTGTACGGCGTGACGCCGGACTTGACGACGCTCGGCAAAGTCATCGGCGGCGGTCTTCCGGTCGGCGCGTACGGCGGCAAGAGGGAAATTATGGAGCAGATGGCTCCGGTCGGTCCGATCTATCAGGCGGGGACGTTGTCCGGCAATCCGCTCGCGATGGCCGCAGGCTATACAACGCTTAAGCTGATGACTGAAGAAGCTTACGAGCTGCTGGAGCGGTTGTCGGTACGGCTACAAGCGGGCCTCGAACGCAACGCCGAAGAAGCGGGCGTTCCGATGACGATCAACCGCGTCGGCTCGATGGTATGCCCGTTCTTCACGGACAAGCACGTCATTAACTACGAGGTAGCGAAGCAAGCGAACGCGGACATGTTCCGCTCGGTGTTCCGCAGCCTGCTCGACGGCGGCGTCAATATCGCTCCTTCCGCTTATGAAGGATGGTTCGTCTCGACCGCCCATTCCGAGCAAGACATCGACCTTACGATCGATGCGCATCGGACGGCCCTGCGCGGGCTCTAATATTCGCAACTATTGACAACCTCCCGGCGATCGTTGATCCCTGGGGGTTGTTTGTATTTTGCGGCTCGAACAGTCATGCTAGGCTCTCTTCGGCATATAGATAGTTAGTGAGTTGCTAGAGGGCCCAGACAGCGATCCGGGCGCCGAGTGAAGAAGGAGGAATCACCGTGACGGAGCCACCAAACGGACTGCGGTTCGATATCTACGAACGGGTGCATCTACCGGAAGACGTAGCCGCGATCGACGAATTGGAGGAAATCGAGCTTGTGCCCCATATGCAGGTGCTTCCGCGGGAGGACAACATCCTGCTAAGCGGGAATCTGCTGCTGTCCGGCGTATACCGCGCGCAGCATTCCGACGAAACGGCGCAGCTTACGCATTGGATACCTGTAGAGATCACGCTGCCGCTTAATCGGGTTCAGAACGTGGACGAGATCGGCGTGGAAATCGATAATTTCGACGTCGATTTGTTGTCGACAAGGTCGTTGAACGTAACGGGCGTATTGGCCCTGAGAGGGCTGCAAGCGTCCTCCTCCCAAGAGCCGATCTGGAAGGACGACAGCTTCACGGTCGTCCATCAGGCACGGCCGAGCTACGAGGAGGACTTCGAGCGCGACGGCTTAGCCGCGGGGCAGGCAACGGGCGAACCCGACGAGTATGACGATTCCGCGGAGGCTTCTTCCCCGTCTGACGGTTCCTTGCAAGCTTTCGAGCCGGATCGGGTGGAGGAGCAGCCGGCACTTCAGCCGCAACCGGCGCAGCAACCGCAGCTGCCGCAGGCGGTCTCCAGCCACTCCGATGCGACGAACGAGGGAAGCTGGCTGTCGAGCTTCAAGAGTTACGGGGATAACGCTAAGCCGCAGGAACAGGCGAGATCGGCGCAGCCCGTACAATCGTCGGATGGGTGGGGAGATTTAAGCCAGCGCCGCGAATCGGCTCCGCAGGCGAGTCAGCCTGCAGCTCCGTCCTATAATAGCGACTTGGAATCCCCGGCGTCGCAAGATGACGTATCCGAGACCGTGCCGGAAGCTGTCCCGACAGCCGCGGCGGCCCCGGAACCGGAACCCGTGAAGATCGCCATTAACGGTTCGCCGTCGGATTATTCGCAACGCATCCAATCCGGCGTCGGGCTGCTGTCTCAGCTCGGGGATATCGGCGCACGGCGCGAGTCGGACTTGAAGCAGCAAGAAGCCGCTCAAGCGGAAGAAAAAGCGGCTGCCGTAAGCTCGAATGTGAGTACCGGCGACGAGCTCGAATGGACGCGCTTATTGTCGGGCGGAGAAAGCGAAGCCCAGTCGTTCCGCAAAGTTCGGATGTGCATCGTGCAGCGCGACGATACGCTCGAATCGATAGCGGATCGGTATAACTTACAGCCGCGGGTGCTGCAATCGCACAATAAGCTTAACGATCCGTACTTATCCGAAGGGCAAGTACTCTATATTCCATAGAGCGGTTGCGACTTCGCTAACGTCCATCGTTTAATAACCTCTGGCGATCGACCTGCCAGGGGTTATTAGGCGTATCTCCGCCCCTTATTGACTCTCCCTTCCGCGACGGGTAGAATAAGGGGAAAGACTTGGATAGGGAAGAGTCACAGATCGTCCTACAGAGAGCGGGGCCGCTGCACGTCAGCGCTGGAAGGTTCCGCAGGAGACATGAACTGCGACGAGTCGCCCTGGAGTTTCTTGTTCGAACGGACGGCCGTTATTCGGAGCGTACCATAGACCAAGACGGCTGCTACCGTTATCCTGCGTCGAGTGCCGCTCTGGCCGTATAGGGCCTAGCGGAACGAAGGTGGTACCACGGAAGATGAACCTTTCGTCCTTTGCGACGGGAGGTTTTTGTGTTTTTATGCGCCGCGATAGGGTGTCGCTATCCCTTGTCATACGGCTGAATATTGCGTCCTATGGAGGTCAATTCGTACATGTCCGAGACAAAAAGCTTTAACGTCGAAATGCCGACGACCTACGATCCGGCGAGCGCCGAACGCAAATGGTACGACGCGTGGCTGCAAGGCGGATACTTTCAAGCGGGACGCCGTCCCGACGCGCCTAAATATACGATCGTCATTCCTCCTCCGAACGTAACGGGCATGCTTCACATCGGGCATGCGCTCGACTTCACGCTGCAAGATATCATGATCCGGTTCAAACGGATGCAGGGCTTCGACGCGCTGTGGCTGCCGGGCACCGACCATGCGGGCATCGCGACTCAGACGAAGGTCGAGCAGAAGCTGCGCGAGGAAGGTACATCCCGTTACGATCTGGGCCGAGAGGCTTTCCTGGAGAAAGTATGGGAATGGAAGGAGCATTACGCGGGTACGATCCGCAGCCAATGGGCCAAGATGGGCCTCAGCCTAGATTACTCCCGCGAGCGGTTCACGCTGGACGAAGGCTTGTCCGCGGCGGTTCGCGAAGTGTTCGTGCGCCTATACGACAAAGGCCTGATCTACCGCGGCAAACGGATTATCAACTGGGATCCGGCCGCTCGCACGGCTTTGTCCGACATCGAGGTCGAGTACAAAGAAGTGAACGGCCATCTGTATCATCTCCGTTATCCGCTCGCCGACGGCAGCGGCTCCATTACCGTCGCCACGACGCGTCCGGAGACGATGCTCGGGGATACGGCGGTCGCCGTTCATCCGGAGGACGAGCGCTATAAGAGCTTGATCGGCAAGATGATCAAGCTGCCGATCGTAGATCGCGAAATTCCGATCATCGCCGACGAATACGTCGATAAGGAATTCGGAAGCGGCGCGGTTAAGATTACTCCTGCGCACGATCCGAACGACTTCGAAGTCGGCTCGCGCCATAACCTGCCTCAAATCACGGTGATGGACGAAGGCGGCCGCATGAACGATCAAGCTGGGCCGTACAACGGTATGGACCGCGCGGAGTGCCGCAAAGCGATCGTGAAAGATTTGCAGGAGCAAGGCGTATGCATTCAAATCGAAGATCACGTTCACCAGGTCGGCCATAGCGAGCGTTCCGGAGCGGTCGTCGAGCCGTACCTGTCGACGCAATGGTTCGTCTCGATGAAGCCGCTCGCGGAGCGCGCGATCGCTAACCAGAAGTCCGGCCAAGGCGTACATTTCGTGCCGGACCGGTTCGAGAAGGTGTATTTGCAATGGATCGAGAACGTCCGCGATTGGTGTATTTCCCGTCAGTTGTGGTGGGGACACCGGATTCCGGCTTGGTATAACGATGCGACGGGAGACATCCATGTCGGATTGGAAGCGCCTGAAGGAGCGGATCAACCGGGCTCGTCTTGGAGACAAGACGAGGACGTGCTCGACACGTGGTTCAGCTCGGCGCTGTGGCCGTTCTCTACGCTCGGTTGGCCTTCGGATACCGAAGACCTGCAAGCGTACTACCCGACGAGCGTTCTCGTAACGGGCTACGATATCATCTACTTCTGGGTTGCCCGCATGATTTTCACGGCGCTCGAGTTCACGGACCGTATTCCGTTCAAAGACGTGCTCATTCACGGTCTCGTCCGCGACGCGGAAGGACGCAAGATGTCCAAGTCGCTCGGCAACGGCGTCGATCCGCTCGACGTCATCGCGCAATACGGCGCGGACGCGATGCGGTTCATGATCTCGACGGGCAGCACGCCTGGTCAAGATTTGCGCTTCCGCTTCGAGAAAGTCGAGCAGGCGCGCAACTTCGCCAACAAAATATGGAACGCTTCGCGGTTCGCGCTCATGAACCTCGAAGGCTTCACCTATGCGGATATCGACTTGAGCGGCGAGCTGTCTACCGCCGACCGCTGGATTCTGCACCGGTTTAACGAGACCGCGCAAGAGATTACGCGCCTGATGGAAAGCTACGAGTTCGGCGAAACCGGCCGACTGCTCTACGACTTCATCTGGGACGATCTGTGCGACTGGTACATCGAGTTCGCGAAGCTTACGCTTTACGGAACGGATCCGATCGCCAAGCGCAGCACCCAATCGGTCATCTCGTACGTGCTCGATCGCACGCTGCGTCTGCTGCACCCTTTCATGCCTTATTTGTCCGAGGAAATTTGGCAGCATCTGCCTCACGAACCGGGCGAGACGATCATGCTCGCGGCGTGGCCGACGTACGACGCGTCGTTCGAAGCTTCGGAAGCGGTCAAGGAGATGAAGCTGCTCATGGAGACGATTCGCGCCGTACGGAACATCCGCGCCGAAGTGAACGTATCGCCGGGCAAGAAGATCGAGCTGCTGCTTAAGCCGACGGGCGCGGAGGAAGAGGGCATTTTCCGCCGTAACGAAATTTACGTTCAACGCTTCTGCAATACGTCCGCGCTGACGCTCGACCCGTCTCTGACGGCGCCGGACAAGGCGATGACGTCAATCGTCACGGGAGCCGAGCTATACTTCCCGCTGGCGGGGCTGATCGATATCGCGCAAGAGATCGCTCGTCTGAACAAAGAGCTTGACGCTCTTAACGCCGAAGTCGACCGCGTGGAGAAGAAGCTGGCTAACGAAGGTTATATCGCCAAAGCTCCCGCGCACGTCGTCGAGCAAGAACGCGCCAAAGGCGCGGATTACAAAGACAAACGCGACAAAGTGCTGGCGCGTATTGCCGAGCTGCAGGCTTAACGGAGGGAATGCAACATGAACAACGAACGTTCCGGAGCCGGCTTTAACAGCGCCGATGAGGCGATGTCGTGGATTATCGGATTGACGAATTTCGGCATTCGTCCGGGGCTTGACCGGATCAAGCTGCTGATGGAGGCGCTGGGCAATCCCGAGCGCCGGCTGAAATTCATTCACGTCGCGGGCACGAACGGCAAAGGCTCGGTATGCGCCTACTTGACGAGCGTGCTTCGCAAGGCGAAGTACGACGTCGGCACGTTCACGTCGCCGTATTTGACTTCGTATGCCAACCGGCTGCAATACAACGGGCAAGATATCGACGACGAGACGCTTTTGCGTCTCGTCAACCGAATCAAGCCGGAAGCCGATAAGCTCGCAGGCACCGAATGGGGCGCTCCGACGATGTTCGAGATTACGACGGCGCTCGCGATCCTGTATTACGCTACCGTCGCATTCCCGGACTATGTCGTCTGGGAGACGGGACTAGGCGGCCGCCTCGACGTCACGAACATTGTTAGTCCGATCGTCACCGTGATCACGAACGTCGGACACGATCATATGGACTTGCTCGGACCAACGATAGCGGATATCGCCAGAGAGAAGGCGGGCATCATTAAAGCCGGCGTTCCGATCATTACGGCCGCCGGTCATCCGGAAGCCGCCGAGATCATTCGGGAGACGGCCGAGAGCAAGAAGGCTACCTTGTATGCTCTTGGTGATCAATTTACGTTCCAAACGGAATCGGTCCGGGAAAATGAACAAATTTTTGGTTTCCAAGGGCCGTTCCGCCGGGTACAATCGTTAACGGTGACTTTGAACGGCGCGCATCAGCTTGCGAACGCCGCCGTGGCGGTCATGACGCTTGAAGTGTTGCGCCAATATTACGCGTTAATCGTCGACGACGAGGATCTCGAGGCTGGGCTTAGAGAGACTTCTTGGCCGGGCCGGCTTGAGATGGTCTCCCGCTCGCCGCGGATTCTGCTTGACGGAGCGCATAATCCCGAAGGGATGGAGGCCTTGGCCGCCGCCCTGCGCGATATTTACAGCTTCGATCGTCTGAACGTGATGATCGCAATGATGCCGAATAAGAATCACGAACATTCCCTGCGGCATATACTACCAATGGTGGATACGCTTGTGATTACGGAGCCCGACTTTCATAAGAAAATGGCCGCCGAAGATTTGGCCGCAGTCGCGAACCGACTGAAAGCCGAGCTTGGAGGTCCGCGCGACATCGTCGTCGAGCCGGATTGGCGGCGCGCTTTGACGCTTCTGCGCGATGCGTCCTCGCAAGCGCCCTCTCAAGGGAATACGCTAAGCGTCGTAACCGGCACGTTATACTTAATTGCCGACGTTCGCTCGTGGTTGCTCCACGGAACGAATTCAGAAAAAGGCTGGTGAAGCGTCGTTGCGAACCGCTGAACATGTTCATTTTATCGGTATAGGTGGCTACGGTATGAGCGCCATCGCCCGCGTGATGCTGGAGATGGGTTACAAAGTGTCCGGCTCGGACGTCGTACGTCAAGAGCTGACGGAGAAATTAGCGGCAGGCGGGGCACAAATTTATATCGGCCACGAGCCGGAGAATGTACGGGGCGCAGATCTCGTCGTATATTCAACGGCGATCGCCAAGGACGACGTGGAACGCCGTGCCGCGGAGCAATTGCACATCCCTACGCTGCATCGGGCCCAGATGCTGGCGCGCTTGTTGAACGCGCGAACGGGTATCGCCGTCGCAGGCGCGCACGGCAAAACGACGACGTCCTCCATGATCGCTCTCGTCATGGAGAATTGCGGGCTTGATCCGACATTCATCATCGGCGGCGAGATCGTCAACGTCGGCACGAACGCGAAAGCGGGCAAAAGCGACTTCGTCGTGGCGGAAGCGGACGAAAGCGACGGCTCCTTCCTCCAATACGAGCCGGCGGTCGGCGTCGTCCTTAACATCGAGGCCGATCATCTGGAGAATTACGACGGCGATTTCAACAAGCTGAAGGATGCATACGTATCCTTCCTTGGCAATATTCGCGCGAGCGGCTGCGCGGTCGTATGCGCGGACGACGACAACGTACGGGAAGTCGTGCCGAAGGTCAAGGGGCCGCGAGTCATTACGTATGGCGTCAACTCGTCCGATGCCGATTTCATCGCTACGGATATTAACCTCGGCGACCGCTGCGTAACGTTCATGGTACGCAAAGGGAACGATGAGCTGGGTAAGATCGAGCTGTCCGTACCTGGTCGCCACAACGTCTATAACGCTCTCGCGACGGTTATCGTCTGTCTCGAGGCGGGCGCTTCTTTCTCCGCGATCGCCGAAGCGATTCGCGAATTCCGCGGCGCCAAGAGACGGTTCCAAGTGCTCGGCGAAGTGAAGGACATGCTGGTGATCGACGACTACGCGCATCACCCGACGGAAATCCAAGCGACGATCCAAGCCGCCAAAGCGACGGGCAAGCGGATCATCGCCGTGTTCCAGCCGCAGCGCTATACGCGCACGTACTTCCTGCTCGATGCGTTCAGCAGAGCGTTCTCCGACGCCGACGAGGTCATCATTACGGATATTTACTCTCCGGCCGGAGAACAGCGGATCGAGGGCGTGAACTCTCGCAGACTGGTCGAGCTGATCGCGAGCAACAGCAATCCGAACGTGCGGTATATCCCGACGAAAGAAGAAGTGCGCGATCTGCTCGCGGAAGAGATCAAGCCTAACGATCTTGTTCTGACGATGGGCGCGGGCGATATATGGAAGACGGCTTACGAGCTTGCGAAGATTCTCCGCGAGCGAGAAGAAGCCGGCGAATAAGCGAAGCGACGATAAAGGAAGCTCTCTCTTTTGACTGGGGAGGGCTTCCTTCTCTTTATAACGATATCCCCGTCGCTCAGGGACGTTGGAGCGGTGCCACAGAACGCTAGAGAGTCGCGGTGGGGGAAAATGTAGCTGCAACGGTGCCACAGAACGCTAGAGAGTCACGGTGGATGAAAATGTACCTGTAGCGGTCCCACAGAACGCTAGAGAGTCACGGTGGCGGAAAATGTACCTGTAGCGGTGCTACAGAACGCTAGAGAATCACGGTGGGGGGAAATGTACCTGTAGCGGTGCCACAGAACGCTAGAGAGTGACGGTGGCGGAAAGTGTAGCTGCACCGGTGCCACAGAACGCTAGAGAGTCACGGTGGCTGAAAGTGTAGCTGCACCGGTGCCACAGAACGCTAGAGAGTCGCGTTGGCGGAAAGTGTAGCTGCAACGGAGTCACAGAACGCTAGAGAGTCACGGTGGCGGAAATGTAGCTGCAACGGCGCCACAGAACGTTCTAGGAGTAGCCAGTGCCGTTCTATCATATTTCACGCTCGTTTCTCATATCCTATTGATAGATTGTAGGACAAGGGGAGACGCGGCATGCCATCCAATGCAAGAATGACGTTTCGTTTCGAGCAGCCTTCCATGCCGAAGCCGGTAAAGCTTGCGCCGGCGGCACATCTTGCGCGGCCGGAGCAGGAGGACGCTACCGATGAACGGTCTATCGCAACAGCACCGGACTTAACAAGCGAGGCACGATTGGAATCAACATATAATTATGCAGTTATAGAGAAGTCCTCGGAGAATGGCGGACCCTATCGCGACGATATCCGAGAGCTCGAAGACATGATCCGCCGCACCGATTCCGTCGTCGTGCATATCCCTCCGGCGGAGAAGTCACCTGACGCGACACCCAAGATTGAGCGCAAGCTGACTGCGGGTCCGGTCCGTCATCCGGTCGTCGTAAGGGAGCTGGAACAGATCGAGCCGGATCATGAACAGCCGGAGCGTTGGAGCTTGCCGGAGGATGAAGATGACTACAAGCCTTCCGAAGAATGGCTTACGCATGCCAGCAACAATAGACGCAACGATAGCCCGACCTGGACGCGCGTGTTCTTGTCGGTGACCGCGGCGATCGCAACCGGCGCGCTGTTCGGCTATATGGTGCTGACCTTGTTCACCGGAGAGCCGATGTTCCCCGGCAAGCAGACGGAGGGAATCCAAACGACCGCGCAAGCCGGAGCGTCAGAAGCGGCTGCATCGTCGACCGCTGCAACGAAAACTAACGATTCCGTCGTAGGAGCGGGAACCGTGCCGAGTCCGAACGCAACCGCAACCGCAACCGAAGAAGGCAAGGGGGTGGCTGAAGTTCCAGCGAACGAAGTCTTCGTCCTGCAATTCGGCGTCTTCCGCAACGCGGACAGCACGCAATTGGCGGCCGCGCAGCTGAAAGACGTCGGATTGCCCGCGGCGATTGATAATAGCGACGGATATCGCGTCTACGCGGGCATCGCCTCGACTCGCGCCGAAGCGGAGCTGCTGGCGGCGCAGATGCCGAACATCGAAGTGTATATTAAGACATTCGGCGGATCAGTGTTGATGCTCGGCAATGACGAGCGTTCCGAGTCGCTCAAAGCTATGTTGACCGAAAGCGGGGCGCTCGCGAGGTTGATCGCGCAACTGACGGTTAGCGGCCTTCAGGACGAATTGCCGCAGCCGCTGGCACAAGAAGATGCAGATGCCCTGAAGCAAGCGGAATTCGCTTGGAGAGCCGCGAAGCCACCGGCGGCCCCGCGCACACGCCCGGCCCGCCCCCCCGCCCGGAACCACGACCCAA
>JAEWPC010000040.1 GCA_023460795.1 Bacillota bacterium
GTTCACCGATGCGGCCGCGGCGCCCGCCGACCCGACACCCGCCGTTGCCGCGAATCCCGCAGCCATTGCGAAAACGCTCACTCCGCCGACTATTCGGCGTAATCCCCTGCCAACCATGCACTTCCCTCTCGACGACGACGGTCGGTCATCAGCTCAATGGATCAGGTTTCGACCTGGGACACTGCGCCGATGAGTACCGAGCCGGGGCGCGCTGCAGGGCCCACGCCACCCCCTGCAGCCAATCCGCAGCCCGACTCCGCGTCTGAAATGCGAGTCGAACTTTATCGGTCAAACGTCCAAGTCGAGGACGATTGGCCAGAAACGATTGTGGCCCTCCGCACAGGCGCGCGGAGGGCCACACCCGATTTCACCTCAGGAGTCAGAACCCGAAGCGGAATCCGCCCATGCTGCCGAAGGGTCCGAGGTCTAGCGATTGTCGTGGAGACGTCGCGGAACGACCACAAGCGGGGCCACGTCCGGGTGGACGGAGCCCCGCCTGGGCCGTCAGTTACTGCTTACGAACCGAAATTCAGGTTGCCGAGCAGGCCGCCCAGAATTCCGCTCAGGCTGCCCAAGCTGCCGCTCGAGCCGCCACCGGAGACCTGGATCGTCTGCGAACCCGAAGTCGAGTCCGCGACGCCCTGGCCGCCGCTGAACACCGCGTGGATGCTGTGGGCACCCGCCGTGGTGAAGGTGTGGTTCAGAACCGCGACGCCGTCGACAACCTGCACCGCGTCTCCGATCGGGGTGGCCCCGTCGAAGAACTGGACCGTGCCGTCGACCGGAGCATTACCGGCGCCGGTCACCTGAGCCGACAGCTGCACCGCAGCGCCCTTGGCCGCGTTGGCCGGCACCGTCAGGACGGTGGCCGTCTCCACATCCGCCGGCGTCGGGACCGTAACCACGACCTGCTTGGCCGCGGCGGTGGAGCCCGTGAATCCGGTTGCGCCGCTGAACGTCGCGGTGATGTCGTGCGTGCCGACGGTGGTGAAGGTGTGCGACAGCGTGGCGAGACCGTCGATCACCGGTGCACTGCCGAGCGAGGTTGTGCCGTCGAAGAACTCGACGGTGCCGCCGCTCGGCACGACATCCGAGGTCGTGGAGTTGTACACGGTTGCGTACAGGTCCTCGGCCTCACCGGTCTTGGCGTTGCCCGGCACGGACAGAATCGTCGTGGTGACGACGTCGATCGGGGTCGGGTCCGAGACCGTCACGGTCTGCGCCGACGCCGTCGAGTTCGCGAACCCGGCACCGCCGGTGAACGCGGCCGTCACCGACTTCGTGCCGGCCGAAGCGAAGGCGTGCGACAGCGTCGCAGCGCCACCCGACACCGTCACCGGAGCACCCACGGGAGTACCGTCCACCGAGAACTGCACCGTGCCCTGAGCATTGGTTGGAGTCACCGTCGCGGTGAGATCCACATCGTCACCGGTCTCGGCGTTGGGCGGAACCTGCAGTCCCAGAGTGGTCTCCACATCCGACGGGGTCGGATCCGACACCGTGACCGTCTGCGCGGATGCGGTCGACGCCGCGAACCCGGTGGTACCCGAGTAGACAGCCGAAACGTCGTACGCACCAGAAGCATTGAACGTGTACGGCATGGTTGCGTGACCCGAGACGTCGACGTTCACCGGCGCACCGATGTCGGAGCCGGCCACCTTGAACTGCACCGTGCCACCGGTGGGGACCGGAGCCACCGCCGCCGACAGCGTCACCGAAGTTCCGGTCTCAGCGGTAGCGGGCGCCGACACCGTCGTCGTGGTCTCCGTGTCCGGCACGGCCGGGTCGGTCACCGTCACGGTCTGCGCCGAAGCCACCGAACCCGCAAATCCTGCGCCGCCGCTGAAGCTGGCGGTGATGCTGTGCGAGCCCACAGTCGTGAAGGCGTGCGACAGGGTCGCGACACCGTTCGACACCGTCACGGCGGCACCGATGTCGGCACCGTTGTCCTGGAACTGCACCGTGCCGGTCGCGCCGGCCGGAAGCACATTTGCCGTCAGATCGACGGCGGTGCCCGTCTCCGCGCTCTGCGGAACCGTCAGGGACGTCGTGGTGGCGACATCCGGATCCGTCACAGTGACGGTTTGCGTCTGCGCCGCAGTGGAGCCGGCGAATCCGGCGTCACCCGAGAACACGGCACCGATGGCCTGGACACCGGCGGTCGTGAACGTGTGCTGCAGCGTTGCAACACCATTGGACACCGGCACCGGCGATCCGATGTCGACGCCGTTGGCGGTGAACTGAACCGTGCCGGTCGCGTTTGCGGGCGCGACGTTGGCAGTGAGGGTCACGGAGGCGCCCGTCGCGGCGTCAGCCGGAACCGACACCGACGTGGTGGTCTCCGTGTCCGGCACCACCGGATCGGTGACCGTCACGGTCTGCGCAACCGCGGTCGAACCTGCGAAGCCCGGTGCGCCCGTGAATTCGGCGGTGATGCTGTGCGAACCGGCCGCCGCGAACGGGTGGGACAGCGTCGCCGAACCGGCCGCCACGGTCACCGGGGAACCGATGTTGTTCCCGTTGTCCTTGAACTGGACCGTGCCCTGCGCGTTCGACGGGGTCACGTTGGCAGTCAGATCGACAGCCGCTCCAGTCTCCGCGGTCTGCGGAACCGTCAGCCCCAGCGTGGTCTCGACGTCGACGGGAGTCGGATCGGAGACCGTCACAGTCGAGGCCGCCGACGTCGATCCGGCGAAGCTACCGGTGGCGGTGAACACCGCGGTGATCGAGTGTGAACCGGCCGAGGTGAAGGGGTGGTCCAGGCTGGCCACGCCGCCGGAGACTGCCACCGGCGAACCGATGTCGGTGCCGTTGTCCTTGAACTGCACCGAGCCCGTCGCGTTGTTGGGCGCGACGGTGGCGGTCAGCGTGACCGACGCACCGGTCTCGGCCGTCGCCGGAGCGGTCAGCGTCGTGGTAGTCGACTCTTGCGCAGCAACGACATTGATGGTCGCAAGCGGACCGGCACCCGCGTTGAGGGGCGCAGTCTTGCTGTCCCTGGGAGTGCATCGAGTGGGCGCCCACTGCGTGCCGAGGAAACTGGCTTTGGCCAACGAAGTGCTGAACGACTCCTGAGCGCCGTGATTGGCCGCGTTGCCCTTGATACGAACACGCGGCGTGACAACTCCTGCGTTCAACGCCTTGACGGTGACGTCCACGGCGGGCAAGCGGAACCATGTTTCGCCGTTGCCGTTGGTCGAACCATCGAGGTTCTTCTTGGACTTCGGAACGCGGATGCCGCCCTCGGAGTTCTGGCTGGTACTCGGGCCATTGCCGATGGTCTGATTATTTCCGGACAGTCGAATGACCCGGCCGTTCGCGTCAGGCTGACCGGAGTCGTTCACGAGCAGAACGTTCGGGGCCACGTTGTCGCGGCCGATCGCCGTACCGGGCACGCCCGCGCCGCTCACCCATTCGGTGTTGTCCGGAAGCTCGTAGTCGTACTTCAACCGGGACAGGTTGGTCGTGGTCGCACCGGACTGCTTGTCCGGGTACGACGAAGCGTTCGGCTGAATCCGGTACGTGAAGACCTCTCCGGGCGCGACCTGACTTGGAGCGTCGACAGTCATCGACGCACCGACGTTCTGATCCTGATCGCCGATCAGACTGCCGGCCACGCACGCACTCGTGAAGTTCGTCGTGGTGGTTACCGCGTGGGCCGGGGCACCGACCAACATCACGCCGGCCACGAGCGCTGCGCCTGTGATGGGGGCGGCACAGCGCATAACTATTGGATTTTTCATGCACCACTTCCTTGTAAGAAGTTGCGGATGGGGGGAGGGAATCCGCATAGGTCGACACACCATAACGGCGCCGTTACATCCGCGTATCGCTTTTGCGAATCAAACGTCCAAATGTTGCTGACAGTTAGCTCCGTGCGAATTCAGACTACCGACCAGTAACCTAGGCCGGCCCGGCGGCTCGGCCTGTGCCACCCGGAGCGCCGAGCTTCACAACCTTCAACAGCACCTACTCTGATGGACACTAGTCCAGTACCATGTCCGAATCTGGGTTTACAGATCCACGCAGATCTTTCACCCCTCGATTAACCCCACCGCGCTCCAGTTAGCCGAAGTCCGGGGCTTCGT
This sequence comes from Bacillota bacterium, assembly GCA_023460795.1. GTDB lineage: Bacteria > Bacillota > Bacilli > Paenibacillales > Paenibacillaceae > Cohnella. The sequence continues at coordinate 4,089 of JAEWPC010000040.1, forward strand.
TGCCCGCGCGGCGGGCCGACGCCCGCTCGGCTCAGCACGCAACACCCTCAGCCCACGACACGACCCGAAATTCTCATCGAAAACAATTGCGGTCCGAATTCCGTTTCTGAATTGAATTCCAATATTCGCGCGAGTGCTCGGGGAAGCCGACCAGGTACCGTCCGGTAGGTGTCCACCGAACGTCAGCGCACCTATTCCTGGAACGACCCGGCCCCGATCGCGG
>JAEWPC010000041.1 GCA_023460795.1 Bacillota bacterium
CATTAGCGCACCCATTTCTTCTACAATTGCCGCAATTATCATATCGCTAATATTTACAGGAATGATATTTGGTATGCCCTGACCGATTCCGGTCCCGACAAATCCGCCATTGCTCATTGCAGTAAGCGCTGTTACTATTTGATAGCCTTTTGAATTATAGTTGTCAAATGGATGAAGCCATATTTCAAATCGCGTCCTCACATGGCTTAATAAATATATTCCCAAACCTGCAAATATGATGAATGCAGTAAATGTAATAATGAAATATCTCTTTTTCTTCTCAAAGATAAGTAGATATGCTAGAAGTATTAGAAATATCATCAAAGCTGAACCAAGATCTCTTTGAATCATAAGTAGACCCATATATAAAAAAGTAAGGATGATATTAATTAATCTATAATCTATAATATAAAACTTCCCTTTTGGACTTGTGGCCAACTGCATAATATATAATATTTTTATCAACTCAATTGGTTGAAATAGATGTCCAAATATCCTGACCCAATTCTTTGCGCCTCCACTTGCTTCGCCAAAAAATAAAGTAATAAAAAACAATAAAAATATACCAGCTACATAATATACATATAATTTTTTATAAAAATCAAAGTTTTTAATTATAATATAAGTAGCATACATGAGCATAGTGCCTACGACAAACCAAAACATCTGCTTTAGACCATATTCGGGATTTAGTCTAAATATTTCTACTACCCCAATTGAAAATATCATGGATACTATTGCATAATGCCTGCTGGAGCCAATTAATCTTATGTTTAAAAAATAATTGACAATTCCCACTACAAGAATCACAAGTGGAATAAAAAATAATTTGGACAATGCCTTACCTTCACTAAACGAGAACAGGACAAATAAGCTCAATAGTTGAAACAATAAAATATATCTATAACTATGCTTGTAATTTAATTCCCTCATCTTTTTACCTCAAGAAAAATATCGTCCACTCCAAAACTTATTATATCGCCCTTTTTAATCTGTGCCTCATCTATCTTTTTATTATTGAGATAAGTGCCATTAGAAGATTTTAAATCTTTTAGTATATATCCTGTATCCGACTCAACTATGTGAAGGTGATGCTTAGAAATTGCATCGTCCTTTATTATGCAATCATTGTCCATATCCCTGCCTAGACTGAAATTATGTCTGATGCGCACCTCTTTTCTTTTTCCGTAAACACTGATTAAAAGTACTAAATCCTTGTCTTTGATTTCTTTCTTAAAATAGGTTAAAATACTCTTAAGGATGTCGGCAATAAAAAGATATACTACGACTATAAATGCATATTTAAATATATTGCTTATAATTGAAAAAAAATCCATTGTGACTCCTTTTAATATTTGGAGGTATTATGAAAGACTGTAAAGAAACATGTTATAAATATTTGTCCTATTCTCGCACTGAATACGAAGTCCGTGAATACCTTAAACTTGAGGGGTTTTCTTTTGACGACATAGAAGATGCCGTCGTCGATGCAAAAGCCCTTGGATATATTGACGATCCTGATTATGCACAAAGCTTTGTAAATGATCATCTTTTAATCAATCGCTGGGGACCAATAAAAATTAAAATGAAATTACGTGAAAAAGGTATTGAAGAGAGTCTAATAAATTTTGCACTTGAGGATAATGAGCTCATTATTCGTCAAAATCTTTTTCGTGCAATTTCTAAGAAAGCTCCTTCTCTCGACCTAAGTGAATATAGAGATGTCCAAAAATTGATAAGACATCTTTCCAATAAGGGATATGGCTTTGATTTAATCAAAGAAGAAATCCAGAACTATGAGGAATACGAAAACGATGAATAAATCATTTAATGAAAGTCCAAGTAAAGACTATATCGTATATATTCTTCGCTGCGCAGACAATTCTCTATACTGTGGAATAACAAATGATCTTAAAAAGAGAATTAAAAATCATAATGCTGGTAAGGCTAGCAAATGTACACGAGCAAGACTACCCGTAGAGCTGGTTTATTTTGAAGAGGGATTTGATAAATCGTCCGCTCTTAAAAGAGAGATTGAAATCAAGAAGCTCAGCCATGAGAAAAAACTAAATTTAATCAAAGAAAACCGGGCTATTTAGTATGCTCGGTCTTTGTTAATTCATTGGATTTAGTATTTATTTTAATTTCATCATTGGACTCGCTCATAGCCATTTGGGGCTTTTCTACTCTATTATCATTTTTATTTTGAGCATTATTTTTGGTATTAGGATTTTTAGTGTTTGAATTTTTTCTCACGGCGGGTCTTTTTCTCTTCTTCCTCTTGCCATATAAAAGGCCAAGCATATGAGCATATATTATCGAAACAAGACCAACGGCACCAGACAATATTATTATGCTAAGATCATATGGCGATGTTCTCCAAATCGAGCTCTCTCCATTTAATATAAGCTTATACAATGCAAATAAGACCAAGGCAATGCCTGGAATATATTTTACATATCTTTGCCTATAAAAGACCATATGCAACACAAGCACAACAACCGCTAATAATACAAAATACCACAGCTTCGGCTGAACCTTTTGTGTATACGGAATTAATTCACTTAATAATTCTTTAAATGCCCCCATTGTTTACTCCATTAATTCTTCAAATATGCTTATAGTATAACTCATTTTTAAAAAAAATACAACTATTGTATCTTATTCCACACTTCTGAGTTTTCTATCCTCGACATATGTGTCTCGGCCTCTCCCCCAACAGACCACTCGCTCATTATTATCTTGTAATTGTTATTAGCAAGACTTACGGTATCTTTAATATTAAAATCATCACCTAAACTTATTACTTTAAGGCTAGATGGAGTATAAACCAATGCTAAATTCGT
>JAEWPC010000042.1 GCA_023460795.1 Bacillota bacterium
TCGGGAATACAGGCAACGGGAATACAGGCAACGGGAATACAGGCAACGGGAATACAGGCAACGGGAATACAGGCAACGGAGGCGATACTGGCAATAGCGGTAACGAGACGGTCAAACCTACCGTCGCTTCTGTTGCTAACGTGGCAGATCTCGTAGTCGTTCACGGAACGACGCTGGCCGATACTTTGTCCGCGCTGGCGAGGACGACTGTCATAACGGACAGCGACCACGTTGCGCATACTGTCAACCTGAACTGGACGGTAGACCATTACGACGGGAATCAAGCAGGCGCTTATACGGCGGTTGGAACGTTCATCTTGCCGAGCGGCGTCACCCAGGCTAATCCGCCTATATCATTGAAGGTTACGGCGATAGTGACGGTGAAGGCAGCGGTCGTTACGCCGGTCGATGCAACGGTCGTATCCGTCACTTATGCGTCCGACATTGCAGTCGATTTCGGAACAACGGCGGACGTTGCTTTGTCCGCCTTGGATCAGACGACTTCGGTGACGGACAGCGTATACACGACGCATATCGTTCCTCTGAACTGGACGATCGACCATTACGACGGCAATCTAGCCGGCGTGTATACGGCGGTTGGAACGTTCATCTTGCCGAGCGGCGTCACCCAGGCTAATCCGCCTATTCCATTGAACGTGACGGCGAACGTAATGGTGAACGACCCCTACATCGTATCCGTCGCCGATGTGGCGGACATTGCGGTTGAATATGGGACGTCGGAAGCGGACGCCATCGCCGCGTTGACGAAGACAACGATGATTACGGATAAATCGGGTGCGACGCATACCGTCAACCTGGATTGGACCATTGACGGTTACGATGGCGCTCAGTCAGGTGTTTATACGGCAACAGGAACGTTTATGTTGCCGAGCGACGTCACCCAGGCTAATCCGCTTATTCCATTGAACGTAAAGGCGTACGTAACGGTGAATAACGCCTATGTCGAATCCGTCGCAAGCGTAGCGGACATTGTAGTCGATTATGGGACAAGCATCGAGAACGCCCTGTCTGCCTTGGATCAGACGACCACGGTGACGGACAATGCTCATGCAGCGCATATCGTCAATCTGGACTGGACGATTGCCCATTACGACGGCAATCAAGCAGGCGTATACACGGCGGTCGGAACGTTCGGATTGCCGAGCGGCGTCACCCAGGCTAACCCGCCGATTCTATTGAGCTTGTCGGCGAACGTAACGGTGAATGCCCCCCATATCGTATCCATCGCCGATACGGCAGACATTGCGGTCGACTTTGGTACGTTGGAGCAGGACGCCATCGCCGCGCTGGCGACGACGACGGAGATTACGGATAACGCCGGAGCGACTCACTCTGTCAACCTGAATTGGGCAATTGACGGTTACGACGGCAATCAAGCAGGCGAATACACGGCGGTTGGAACGTTCATCCTGCCAGGCGGCATCATCCAGGCCAATCCGCCCGTTCAATTGAATGTGACCACCAACGTAACGGTGAATGAGGCTTATATGGTATCCGTCGCCGACGTGACGGACATTGTAGTCGATTATGGGACATCGGACACAGACGCGATAGCCGCGTTGGCTGCGACAACGACGATAACGGATAACGTCGGAGCGACGCATACCGTTAACCTGAATTGGACCATTGACGGTTACAATGGCGCTCAAGCGGATACTTACACCGCGACCGGAACGTTCAGCTTGCCGAGCGGCGTATCCCAGGCTAATCCGCCTGTTCCGTTGAACGTGACGGCGAATGTAACGGTGAATGACCCCTATATCGTATCCGTCGCCGGAGTAACGGACCTTGCAGTTGATTATGGGACGTTGAAGACGGACGCCATCGCTCTGCTGACGACGACAACGACGATGACGGATAACGCAGGAGCGACGTACGCCGTTAACCTGGATTGGACGATTGACGATTACGACAACAATCAAGCTGGTGTTTATACGGCAACTGGAACATTCACGTTGCCGGCGGACGTCGTCCAGGCCAATCCGCCTGTTCCGTTGAGCGTGACGGCGAAAGTAACGGTGAATGATCCAAGTATCGTATCGATCGCCGGCGTATCGGATATTACAGTCGACTTTGGGACGTCGGAACCGGACGCCATCGCCGCGCTGGCGACGACAACGACGATTACGGATATAACCGGTGCGACGTACACCGTTAACTTGGATTGGACCATTGACGGTTACGATGGCGCTCAGGCAGACATTTACACCGCGACCGGATCATTCGCCCTGCCAAGCGGCGTCTCCCAGGCTAATCCGGCTGTTCCTTTGGAGGTTGATGCCAAGGTAACGGTCAAAGATTTCAACATTCTGTTCGCGTTAACGAGCGGCGATGCTTCTGAAATCGTAATCGGCTTCGAAGCGCCTCTTACAGCGCCGACGTCGCCGGCTGGTCTAACTGTTACGGTCAACGGGGTTTCTAATCCGGTCGTTACGACGACGCTCGATGCCGATCCAAGCAAACTTCGCATTGGTCTAGCCACTTCCGTTCCGCAAGGTAAGGTATTGGTTTCGTATGAACCGCCGGGACTGACAACCGTTGGCGGTTCCGCGCTTCCCGCCTTTAGCAACCTGGAAGTCCCCACGGCTGGATCGCTTGTGGAGGAACTGAAAAATGACGGAGTAGCGTTGAATAGCATCATCGATGCGTTGAAAACCGACGGCTATTCGCCCGCTGTCGTCGTTCAGGCGCTCCAAACAAACGGATATGGTGTAGTTGAGACGGCAGCCGCATTAAAGGCGTCGCAAATTTCCGTTGATTCTACAGCAGCCGGATTGCTCTACGCGGGATATCCCGTCGCCGATGTTGCCGCAGCTTTGAAACAGGTATACCTGGCAGATAGTATAACTGTGGCTGCAGCGGTGTTGCCGATGGCCGGCACCGCCGAAGAACTTGTCGCCGCGCTTGCTTCGGCGGGCTTCACGCAACCATCGGAGATTGCCCAAGCGCTCTATGCTACGAATTTCGCCGCCGATCATACGGCCGCCGCGCTGTGGTCACGCTTCTCAGGGACACCCGGTCAGCTGGGATCGGCGCTGACCGGAGCGGGTTATCGTTTGCCGGATGCAGTGTCAGCGGTCCTCGGGTTGAATGGTGGCAACAATACGGTTGCCGTCGCGGCGGCCTGGCCGGGCCGTATTCGGCGAGAACGGCGCGCTCGCACCTGTCGGCAATGCAGCCGCCAATTTACGCTTGGCCAATCTGACGGCCTCAGAGACGAACGCGCTGCTGGTAACTTTGTACCCGACGACATACAAGACGAATCCGAACCTTCGCGCTTCAGCGTTGAAAGCAGGCGGATACGATGCGACAGACGTTGCGCGCATATTGGAAAGCGACTTCTATAAGAGGATACAACCAGGCGCGGATATAGCGATAACGAACGTGCTCAACGGGAACGCGTATAGTCCGCTTCTCATTGCGCAGGCTATTCAAACCGTGTTTGGCTATGACGCCTCGGCGCTTGCAACGAACGTTTTCTCACAGATGGGCTTCAATACGCTTGATACGCTTCAGATGCTCCAGCAAGCCGGATTCGGCGATAACGATGTCGCCAGGGCGGCGATAGCGTTAATGCCTGGTTCGATCAAACCCATCTCACCGTTCCTTCATCTATCCGGTTACTCGGCTGAGCAGACGATCGCCATGCTGAAGTCGGGTCTTATTCAGGAGGGGAGCTTCACGGTGACCGGGGTGGCCGACACGCTGTCAAGGGTTACGTTCATCGACGGCCAAGCCGAGGGCTACTACAGCACCGCCGAAATTGCGTCTGTTCTGCAAAAGATTTTCGGCCAGGATGCACGGACGGTCGGTGTCGAAATTCTGAAGTTGGGGAATGTTTACGATCTACAGGAAGTCGCGTTGGCATTGCAAAGCCTGTATGCGATTGACGGATACGAATTTATTAAAATCCGTAACGCGTACCTCAATAATAAGTCGCTGACAACGAATTTAGCCGATAATAACAACCGTCCTTCAGGTGAATGGCGACTTCTTCCGATATTGAAAGATCTATTCGGGATGAGCGCTACCGAAGCGTTAGCCGGGTTGCGCGACGCGGCCCGTACAGGTTCCGTCAGCACTGTCATGAGTAAAATCCAGATCATCTACGGTTCCATGACTGCTGCGCAGAAAATTGAAGCGATGACGCAAGCCGGGTTTAATCTTGCAGAGATTGCCGGCGTGATCGGCTCCGGCCAGACGTTGCCGGTCCTGGTCGGCTACCTCCACGATGCCGGTTATAGCGCGGAGGAGGTTGCGAAGTACCTGCTTGATGTTTCGAAGGTAAACGACGTGACAACCGCCGAAAGCTTGATGTCCGCCGGTTACGGCAGCTGCGTGAATCTTGAACCGATCATGATAGCTATGAAACAAGTCTACCAATCCGATGATGCAAGATTGCTTGAAGTATTTATGGGGACCGGGCGGGACTGCACTTCGACTCAGGTAAGTACGGTATTGGCGGCAATGGGCAGTTCCATCGATTTTCCGATATTCGCAGCCACGGACCTCTACAGCAGGGGGGAGCCGGCAACACAGGCCGTGAGTTTGTTGAATCAAGTATATGGTAAGAGCGATGTTACGGAAATCGCGAACATCCTGAAGCAAGTCGGTTACAGTTCCCGCCACACGATAACAGCCATTCGCAGCACGATAGGCCTGTCGCCGTCGGACGCCAAGTCTATGCTGGCAACCGTGTTCGGTATAACCGGAGATATAGCGGTCACTCAGGCTATGAAAGAAATTGGTTATTCCGTTGCCGACATCGTCCCGCTGCTGGGAACCAGCGATCCGTTCGTGCTGAGGGGATACTTGCAAGCGGCGAATGTCCACGCAATGGATGCTTTGATTCAACTATACGGCCCCGGAGGCGTCCTGAATGATCCGTTGACATTGTCCATCAATCTCAAGGCGCTAGGCGTAGACCGCGTCCCGGCGACGGCGATCATGCACAATTATGGTTACACGCCGGCTGAGATCGGGTCTCTCTTATGGAGCAACGGATATGATCTGCCGGAAGTCGCAGCCGGCGTCAATCAGGTGATTACTCCGGTCGCGAACGAATTTTGGATGACGACCATGGCGAAGGCGCTGAAACAAATGACAACCTGTACGGAGGGCGTACTCGCCGATCTGCCCGCCTGTTCCTCTGGGAACAGCACCTTCACGTACATGAATGTCATCGAAGCCATCGCGGCTAGTCTCGGTAACTACGCTCTGGACTGCAGCACAGGCGTTCCCCAATGCTCCATCGTGTTGGACACGATGCGGAATGCGGGATATAGCGTTCCTACCGCCGCAAGCACGCTATATACCGAATACCATCTGTCGCTTCGCTCGCTAAGCGCATTGCTGCAGAATACTCATGGGTATACGACGCCCAAGGAAATCGGGGATCTCCTGAAGCAGGCACCGTTCAATGCGAGTGTGACTCAAATCGCCGATGCGCTCCATCATACGACTTTCAGTATGGGGAGCATCCATTACGGGTTGATTGATATCGCTGGGGGGGAGAAAGCCGCTTTTTACGCCATGAAAGACGCCGGTTATAGCATTATTGAAATCACTAGAGCAATGGGGAGCTATACCGCCGACCGTTCGCTTATCGTGAATAATTTGCAGGCGGTAGGTTATGGACATACGGCGGCGTTTAATGCAACGCTTACCGTATATCCGATGAGTGTCGAAGAGTGGATGGGATTGATCACGGGCACGCTCTTGTGGGGCTTGTGAGTGTACCGTGTAACTTTTCAGTTGTGCAAATAACATGATCTTTAGCTGGAAGGCACGGAATGGTCATTCCGTGTCTTTTGGCGTTTCGAGGTTTTGCGGCGCATCTAGAACGGACATATAATATCCGGGTCATTACGATCGCCCGGATGCCGAAATTTTGTCGCCTCTTGAGTGTGCCGATCCCGGGGCGCAAGCACCGATGCCTATAACGGCGTCACCTCCAGCCTCATAGTCGTGACCCGCGCACGGTGACGGTCACGGCTCCTGCTGGCTCTTACGGATCAGGTTGCGACTAGCCTGCGGCCCATCCAATAGGTGAGGGGGGACGCCGATAACGTTCGACGACACGTCAATCCGTAAGCTTATAGATCGTGAGATGATTCGTTCTTATGGCATTGGAACTGATGAATATGTTCGAGTAGACATGTAGAGGGTAGCAAAACAAAGAAGTTCACACGAAGAACATGAACTTCTTTGGCATGAGTCATGGAGACCCCTATTAGAAAACATTATGGGATGCAGCAACGGAAATCGTTCGAAACTCATCGGCAAAATTGGTCGTGGGATCGCCTTCCTTGTTGCGCCGGCAAGAGCAGTAAAAATGGTACAGCACGCCGTTATGGCTAATGACGGACGGCTTGTGAGCGAAGATCGAATCGATTTCCCCTTCGTCCCCGATTCGAATGATCGGCTCGGGATGCTTCTCCCAATGGAAGAGATCCTTGGAGAGCGCGATCCCTTCCTGAGCTCGATGATAATCAAAGCCGAAGTAATATAACACCCACTGATCGTTGCTATCGTCTCGCAAAACGCAGGGGTCGCTGGCAAATCCGCTGTCCCATCGATCGGGCGTGATCGGAATGACAGGGTTATGCTCATGTCGTTTCCAGGTTTTTAAATCCTTGGATAGCGCTAGACCGGTTTGTTCCACCCATCCGCCCTCATCCTGGTTTTTGGCGTTGTAGAACAGGTAGAACGTTCCTTCATGCTCCACTAAACACTCCTTATATAGTCCGCCTTTCTCCCAATCCGCTCCTTCTTCCGGCACTAGAATCGGTTCAGGAAGCCGATGCCAGTCCAGCAGTTGCTCATCCTCTGTCCATGCTAGTCCGATTTTGGCCGATCCCGATTCATAGCCGATGCCGGGATAAGCGTGATACACTAGCCAGTATTTGTTATCCCATTTCTTCAGCACAGGGGGTGCATCGATTCGATTCTCCTTCATGATCCAGGTGCCGGCAACATTGACGGAATCCCAGCCCGAACCTTCGCCCCTGCGTAAGATAACACCGAGGTGCTCCCAGTTAAGAAGATCATCGCTTGTTGCCAAAGCCGTCTGGTAGCCGACGCCGTCAAACCCGACGTGCATCATGTAAAATTTATCGTTATGTTGGAATACGAAGGGGCAGTCTACGGCTTTCGCATCGAAACGCCCTTCCTTCCCGGATCCGACGAGTACGGGCTTCCCGTATTTATAGGGTGTTAAATAAGGCTCGATATGCATGGCGAATCATTCCTCCATCTAAATTGGTAGCTTCCTGAATTTACGTACAATACGGCATATCCTTCATCATAGCGGTCGAACCGAATGTCGGAGGATGCTAGCACCGGCTGTCCGTTTTCCTTGATATGTTCAACCGATGAAGAAGGGATATACAGGGTAGCGGAGCAATTGGTCGGAATGCAGGCCGTTAATTCAAGCTCCAGGTCATTCAGACGTCTCCATCCCGTGTGAATGTGCCCCGTTAGCAGCTCTTGCCGCGCGCTTACATGTTGTACCCTTGGTTCCATATAGGGCTTAATCGTAACGTGATAGGACTCAATTGCGGGATCGAACGCATAGTCAAGTCCGGCTAACCCCTTGTAGAACCATTCTTCGATATGGCCTAGCATTAAGTGGTTTTGCGAATTCCCTACGGTTGGTCCGTCCCAGGCTTCTGTCAGGGAAGTAGCGCCATGCTCGATTTGGTAACCATAGCTTGGATGATTTGTTTGCTGGGACATTTCAAAAATAATATCCGAGCGACCGTGCATCGCTAGGGCAAGCAGCACGTATCGATGTCCGATATCCCCCGCGGTAGTATGATAACCCCGTGCTGCCAAATCTTGAATGAAATGATCCGCGACCTTGGATCGATGGGCTTCATCTACGAGACCGAGTGCTAGAGAGATCGCATTAGAGGTTTGGCTGTTCGATCCATAATGGCCCGTCGCGGGATGGAAGAAGGAGGCGTTGTACCGATATTTGATGCGGTTCGCCAGCTCGGCGTATGCTTCCCTCTCTTCCGTTCGACCTAACGCATCGGAGATCTGGCGGATTACCTCCACCATATGATAGAACATGGCCGTTTCCGCCAGCGCAACAGGGGTGTTCTGTGCGAATCCAGGCGCATTCTCTCCAACGTCGAACCAATCCCCCAGTCCATCTTTAACCATGTAGTTGTCGGAGGCGTCCGTTACGTAACGGATATATCGCTTCATTCCTTCAAAGTGGTCGATCAGCACGTTCTTGTTTCCATACTTCTGATACATCAGCCATGGCACCAGAATGTACGTGGCGCCCCATGGAACCGAATGGCGGAATATCCCCCAAGGCTCTTCGAACACCACGTATTCCGGTGCGGTTGTCGGGATCATGCCATCTGGACGCTGTGCATCCTGGATATCCTCCATCACCTTGGCGAGCAGCGATTCCATTGAATAATTGAACAGCATAGACGGTCCCATGAGATGAACTTGTTCCAGCCAACCCAGCTTTTCCCGGTGAGGGCAGTCGGTCAATACGCTTTTCGCGTTGCTTAAGATCGCCCAATTGATGATCTCGTGTATTCGATTCACCATAGGATCGGAGCATTCAAAGCGACCGGTCGTTTCCATATCCGGATAGATGACTTGTCCTTCAATGTCTAATAATCGCGCGAGTTCTTCCCCGCTCGGTTCGGAAGCCTCCGGCACGACCCCTTCGATCTGCACGTAACGAAAACCGTAATACGAGAATCTTGGATGCCAAAGCTCGGTTCCTTCGCCTTTAAGACGGTAATTCCATTCATAAGGCGTACCGGAAACGTTCTGATTGACGGTGCCGTCTTCGTTAACCAGCTCGGCAGGTCGCATCTTAACGGGAGTTTGGCGAAGCCCATCTACCGAAATATGTACCCATCCCGAGAAATTTTGCCCGAAGTCAACGACGCACACGCCCGGTCCAAGGTGCTTAATGGATACGGGTTTTAAGATTTTCATCACTTTTAACGGAGGATTTTTCTGCGCTTTTAGACTCCCTTGGGGTGGTTCTACTTCCTTGGCCGGGGACCATGAAGAGCGTAATGAAAAATGCGGTAGATCCCAGCCCGGTTGCTCATTCAGGGCGTCATAATCTTCTCCTCCGTACACGCAAGAGAAAGCGAGCGGGCTTGCCGATGTCATCCACTGCTTATCGCTGCAGACGACGGTTGAGGTACCGTCCGCGTGTCGGATTTCCAATTGCGCGATACATTTCGGCAGTCCGAACGAATCTTTGAATTTCGCGTATCTGCCGCCGGTGACGTTGAAGAACCCGTTGCCCAATAGGACGCCTATAGCATTCTTACCCGTTCGCAGCAAAGGAGTCACGTCATAAGCGTTGTAAAGACAAGCTTTATCGTAATTCGTCCAGCCGGGGTTGAGTACGCTGTCCGTGACCTCATATCCGTTCAGTCGAAGCTCATAATGGCCTAGCCCCGAGATATATATTCTCGCTTCGCGGATCGGTTTGTCGACGCGAAATTCGCGACGGAGCAGCGGCATCGGTTGATTCCGGGCTTCTTCCGGATCGTCGGAATGTCCGATCCATTGACCCGACCAATCGGCAGCGTGAAGCAGGCCCATTTCCCACCACGAGATATCACTTTCATGAATGCGGCCCTGCTGGTCCCCAATGATAACTTTCCAATAATAGCGTTGCCGGGAGAGCAATGAAGCGCCCTCGAACCGAATGCCTACGTTTCTTCGGCTGATCACCTTGCCCGTATCCCATACTTCGCCTTTATTGTTCTGCAGAGATTGCTTGTCCACGGACACGATTATTCGATACGAGGCTTGCATTCGGGATCGCTCCGTGCCGATATCGAAACTCCAGCTTAAAGCGGGGGCTCTATGATCGATTCCCAGCGGAGACCGTTTACTTTCAACGAAAAGCTCTTTAATCTTCACTGACCTATATCTCCTTTCACGAATCGGGATCTGATCCTTGTTTTTCTTTACCCTAGTTTGATTATAAAAGAGTTAAGCTTCCGCATTTTTAAGTAATAGGTGTGGATTCTTAAGCACTTTGTAAGGGTTTTCGCGATCTTAAAAATCAACATCTTTCTTAAAAACATTCTCTATTTTCGAAAATGTGGATGCGTTAGAATTTGGGGTAATTGCAACCACGATGGGCGAAAGCGAGGAATTGACATGAGCATTCAGGAATTGCGCGAGATGTTTATTAAGGCGGATCCCCGTTTCGGTCCCGTTCCTTTCTGGTGGTGGAGCGCGGAAGAAGTGACGGCTGAACGCGTTCGCTGGCAACTCCAGAAATTCCGCAGCGGCGGGCTTCGCAATATCGGGATTATCAATATCGCTCCTACGGGACCTCAATACGGAAGTGTAGGGGATCAACCCGTATACTTCAGCGAACAATGGTGGTCGATGTTCGAAGTTGCGCTGCGAGAGGCGGAGCGCCTCGGGATGAATTTGTTCTTTTATGATCAAATCGGGTTTTCCGGCTCTAATTTTCCGGCACGCATGGTGGCGGAGAATCCGCAATATACGGGTTATATGCTGCGACGTTCGCGTTCCGATGAACCGCTTCCGGAAGATGCGACCGTGCTTTTGGAAACGGATCCATACACTTATTACGAGGTAAGGCAAGGCTTTAACTGGTTGGATCCGGAGGCCACGGCCCTGCTTCTGAATCGAGTCCATGGGGAGTTCGAACGGCGTTTTCCCCAGGATTTAGGGAAAACGATAGCGGGCAGCTTCCAGGATGAACTGCCTCCGTTACCGTTATGGACCGAGAATATGCTGGGGCTTTATAAAGAGGCTTATCAAGAGGATCTAACGCCGTTGTTACCGGCATTGTTCGACGATTTGCCGAATTCGGGACATGTGCGCCGCCGTGTTTATAAGCTGGCGGCAGAGCTGGCGGAGACTTCCTTCTTCAAGCCGATTTCACAGTGGCATGAGAAGTATAATATGCTGCTTTGCTGCGATCAGGCAGGTCCGGCACGCCGTGCGGATGTTCATGGCGCCCAGCGCCTCTATTTGGATTACTTCTGCACCCATCGTTGGTATAGCGCGGCCGGCAGCGACATGGACGGAGAAATTAAGCCGCATGCTTCCATGGTTCATCTTCATGGCGGCAAACGCGTCTTTCTGGAAGCGTTCCATACGAGCGGATGGGGAGGGACGCTGGAAGAGACCATGCATTGGCTCATTCCATGGTTCCAAGCCGGAGTGACCCTGTATAGTCCTCATTCGGTCTACTACAGTACCCGCGGCGGCTGGTGGGAATGGGCGCCGCCGGATACGGGATGGCGTCAGCCTTATTACGAACATTATTCGGTATTCGCCGATACGGTGAGCCGCGTTTGTTCGATGCTGTCCCAGGGCGTTCATGTCGCGGACATTGCGGTCCATTATCCGTCTTATGCCGTATGCGGTCATATGTCTTTAGACGACGCTAAGAATGGCGAGCATCCGATGGACGTGTCCAATCGGATGCCTAACGAAGCCTTGAATCATCTGCACGAGGTTTACGGTAAAGTAGCCGGCAAATGGAATCGGCGCGATTACAAAGCAAAGGGGATTCTGCAGCAAGCGAAATTGGATTTCGATATTGCCGACGATTCTGCTCTGGAAAAAGCGGTGGTGGAGAATGGGAAGCTACGAATCGCCGAGGAGTCCTTTTCCGTCTTGTTACTTTGCGGTACGACGTTGATGGACGATGCGGCGAAACGCAGCATGGAACATTGGATTCGACAGGGCGGACTCGTCATCGGCGTGGAAGTACCCCAGGCGGAACGGAATGTGGAGGGCATCGTGTATGTCGATGCTGCGGAAGAAGCGCTGCCCTATATTAAACAACGTATTCCCGAACGCGTAGACGGAAAGGGATCGTCGCTTCAGCGGAGGACGAAGGATGCGGATATTTATCTTCTGCTGCCGGATGACGGGACGTTGTTACGGATGCATCAACCGGCTTCGAACGGTACATCGATACAGGAAAACACGATGTATCGGATCCGTACGCAAGGAGTACCTCAGCTATGGGATCCGGTTAGCGGCGATGTGCATGAACTTACCTATCGGCGAGACGGCGAATGGGTCGAAGTCGAAGTTACTTATGCGACGTGGCCTGCAGCCCTGGTGGTTTGTCCTTATCGGCAAGAAGCTGCCGACAGGATCAAGGGGATCGCATGGAATAAGCCTGATCGAGTAGGGTTAATGCCTGCGAATGTGCCTTCGATAACTTCACAAGTTAACGGCAGAACGCTCCCGTCCGACGATTGGCGCGTTCTGGCAGTACCTACGCTGGACAATCGTTATGGAGATTTCGATCTGCATGGAAACTCCGCGCAGTTTCTTCCTATCGAGCGTCGCGAGGTGCAGGTCAAACTAGAAGAGGGCGCCCATGGGGGGATCGAAGCCGGGTGGCATCTGGCCGAATGGGATGATGCGTCTTGGACGACGAGGTTATGGAGCGAAGCCGATTACTGGACTGCCTGCAAAGGAGAACGATTCGATTCTCATAAGGCGTGGCCAGTCGTATACAGCCATACGTTCGGCGATCTTAAGTTTCGAACTTGGGCGGGACGAATGGGAAGAGTCCCGCGAAGGTTTCTGAATCTGGGGGAAGCCGAGCCGGGAGAAACGGTATGGGCCCGAACGAATGTAATGGCTTCGTCCGCAGGACGTTATTGGGTTCGAGTGGAGAGCAATGTCAAGATGTCGGGATGGATGAATAAGCAGGAAATCGAATGGACGGGCGGACCGGAAGAGCAAACGGCTTGGGTGGAGCTTCAGCAAGGGAGCAACGAATTCCTATTGCGGGCAGAGGCGATTGTCCAAGGCTTGATTCGCGCAGGCGTGGAAGTGAACGAGCAAGCGCGCGCGGCGCTGCCGAAGTGGATCTACTCGAATGATCCGAATCCGAATACGCAGATTTCCGCTACGATACCGAATAACTCTAGCGTCCCGATCGAACGGGTACGGATGGTATTCGCCGCAAGAGGGCGCGTAGCGCTTTATGTCAACGGAAAGATCGTGACAGAGCACGGAGACTTTAACCCGTATATTCGACAGGGACAAGAGGAAGTCGATATTACGCCATGGTGGCAGCCAGGAGAGAACGAAGTGAAATTCGTTCTGCCCGAAGGGGCCGGGGAAGTGCTTGCCGATGGCGTCGTTGAACGGTTTAACGGCGAAACGACGACGTTCTGTACCGGGGATGATTGGTTGGACGAACAAGGCAACGCCCCGGCTATCTTGCATGAAGCGGTTCTGCAATTCGCCGAGACCGAGACTTTATGGCTCACCGCGCGCCCGCATCCTCTGCCGAATGTAGGATGGCTCATGCCGGAATCGGAGCCGCAACGGAAACCGCTGCCGTTCCATCCTCGTCCTCAGTCCATCGGCCATCCCGTGTGGATCCGGTTCCCGTTGCCGGTCGGCGCGGAAAGGATGCATGTCGCGTGCCGAGGGAAGCTTCGGGTGTGGATCAACGGAGAAGAGAAGGCCGTACGAGACGGCGAAGCGATCTTCGCTCCGCAGAAAGCGGGCGTTAAAGCGGCGATTCGCATCGAGCCGGAAGGCCCTTATACCGATGCGGATGTGCTGCTTGCGCCTATACGGTTCATGACCTCGCGGACTCAAGGGGCCTTGGGGGATTGGCGGTCGGCTTTAAGCTTGCCGCATCATAGCGGCGTGGTTGAATACGAAACCGTCTTCGACCTGGAGAAGGCGTGTCGCGTAACGTTGGATCTAGGGCATGTGAGAGGAACCGCCGAAGTATGGCTGGACGGGAATCCGATCGGGGTTCGCGTATGGCGCCCCTTCCGCTTTGACCTGGGAGCGCGGCTTTACGAAGGGTCGCATCGCTTGCGCATCCGAGTGACGAACACGCTGGGCACGCACTATGAAGTCGGTCGCCCGACCAGCAATGTGGGCGGAGATGCGAACATCGCTTACTGGGGCGGAGATATTGAGCCCGGATGGTCCGATGATTTTGCGTCAGGCGGTCTGTATGGGCCGGTTCGGATTTACGAGCACGAATGGACGTTGGAGGAGAACGATGAAACTTAACTATCACAAACCGGCGAAGGAATGGACAGAGGCTTTGCCGATCGGAAATGGCCGACTTGGGGCCATGATATTCGGCGGCGTGGAATCGGAGCGGCTGCAACTGAATGAAGACACCCTGTGGTCGGGACAAGCTCAGGAGTGGTCATGTCCCCGTTCCCAGGAAGTATTGGCCGAAGTGCGTCGGCTTCTAAGTCAGAACAGACATGTAGAAGCGGATTTGAAATGCAAGGAGTTAATGGGCCCCTACAACGAGTCCTATTTGCCCCTTGGCGACTTGCAGCTTACCTTCGAGCATGGCGCGCTCGTCCAAGGCTATGAAAGAAATCTGGATCTGGACACGGGAATTTCCCATGTTCAATACCAAGTAGGCGACGTTGTATTTACTCGCGAAATGTTCGCTTCTTATCCGCATCAGTTGATTGTGATACGTCTGACGGCAAGTGAACAAGGCATGCTGTATGTTCATGCACGTTTAAACAGTTTGCTGCGATCTCGCACCTCAATAGATGGTGGGCATTTTGTACTACAAGGGGCAGCGCCCGAACAGGCCGCTCCTAATCATTCCTCTTCCAGCAACCCGTTGGTATACGGCGAAGATTGGGCAACGACGGAAGCGATCAAATTCGAAGCGCGTCTATCCGCTGAACGGGATGGAGGCCAATTCAAGGTCGATCATGACGGGATTCATATCCTTGGCGCTAACTCCGTAACGCTATATATAAGCGCCGCTACGAGCTTTAATGGATTCGATCGTTCGCCCAAGCACGAAGGGAAGGATCCTTCCCTTCAATCGGCTCGCTATCTGGAGCAGGCGTCGAATCAACCGTATACGGCGATTCGCCAAAGCCATGTAGAAGATTATCAGGCGCTCTATCGCAAGGTAGAGCTTCATCTGGGCGAACCTTTGCCTTTATCAAGCGAACTGCCTACGGATAAACGGATTAGCGAGTATGGCGCCCGCGATCCCGGGCTTGTCGAGCTGTTGTTTCAGTATGGGCGATATTTAATGATCGCAAGCTCTCGTCCGGGTTCGCAGCCTGCCAATCTGCAAGGCATATGGAACCAGGAAACCCGTCCGCCATGGAGCAGCAACTGGACGCTCAATATCAATACGCAAATGAATTATTGGCTGGCGGAAACCTGCCATTTGCCGTCATGCCACGATCCCCTCCTCGATTTTATCGGGAATTTAGCGAAGAACGGGAACAAAACCGCGCAAATGTATGGGGCAAGAGGTTGGGCGGTGCATCACTGCACGGATATTTGGTGTTTAACATCGCCTAGCGGCGGTTACGGCGACGGGGATCCCGTCTGGGCGATTTGGCCGATGGGCAGCGCATGGCTGTCCCAACACTTATGGGAGAAGTTTGCATTCGGAAGAGATGAGGCGTATCTGCGAGACGTAGCTTATCCGATCATGAAAGAAGCCGCCTTGTTCTGTCTGGATTGGTTAATCGAAGATGAACAGGGGCGTTTATTAACAGCGCCGTCGACCTCGCCAGAGCAGAAATTCATCTCCGACGATGGCGTCGCGGGCGTGACGACGGGAGCTACGATGGATCTTCAGCTCGCGTGGGATCTGTTCACGAATTGCATCGAAGCCACGGAGATTTTGCAAGTGGACGAGACCTTTCGTCAGGAGCTAACGGAAGCCAGAGCTCGGTTATATCCTCTGCAAATCGGGAAATACGGACAATTGCAGGAATGGGTCCAAGACTTCGAAGACGAAGACGTGCATCATCGCCATGCGGCGCATATGTTCGGAGTATTCCCGGGGCGTCAGTTGACGGAGCGCGCAACACCGGAGCTGTTCGCGGCGGCCCGGCAGGCGCTCGACCGAAGAGGGGATGGCGGGACAGGCTGGAGCTTGGCTTGGAAAGTCGGCTTGTGGGCTCGATTCGGCGACGGCAATCGGGCATATCGCTTGATGTCCAGATTGCTTCAAATCGTGAACAGCGATGAAGTCGAGTATGATGAAGGCGGCGTCTACGCGAACTTATTCGATGCGCATCCTCCGTTCCAGATCGACGGAAACTTCGGGATCACGGCAAGTATAGCGGAGCTGCTGCTGCAGTCGCATCAAGGTTTCCTGGACCTTCTGCCATCGCTGCCGGATGCATGGCCGACAGGGTATGTCAAGGGCTTAAGAGCACGCGGCGGCTTTGAAGTGAGCTTGCAATGGGAACACAGAACCTGGAGCAAAGCGGAGATCGTCTCCCATGCGGGCGGCGTGTGCGGAATAAAAGGCACGATCCAGTTGATCGTCGAGTCGGACACGAAGGCGCAAGTGACAACGTCAGTCGCGGATGGCATTACGACGTTCGATACGGTACAAGGAAAAAGCTACACCGTGTTTAAGGAGAAAAACGATTAAAGATCTTAAAAATGAGAACTTATATTTGAGAAATGATCAATTGAGCCCCTGCGATTCGGCGTAGTAAGCTTTATTTATAGAAACGCTTTCACGGGAATGGAGCACTTCGCCCTTGAAATCTGGAATAGTTACTTGAAAGGAGTGTCACCCTATCGTTACCACAGTAAAGGAAAATCACGGAAGCAGCCCACAAACATTGTGGAAGCGATTTAAAAAGCAAAAATATATTCAAATGTTCGTATGGGTAGGATTGGTTTCTCTCTTGATCTTTCAGTTTCTGCCTATGTTCGGTATATTAATGGCCTTTAAAAAATATTCGATTACCGACGGCATTGCGGGCATCTTTACGAGCCCTTGGGTAGGGTTTAAATACTTCGAGGAATTTATCAACAGTTATAACTTCGATACGATCGTGATCAACACCATAGGCATTAGCCTCTTGAAATTAGTGTTCGCGTTCCCGGTGCCGATCCTCTTGGCCCTGATGTTGAACGAGATACGCAACGGGGTGTTCAAGCGAGTGGTGCAAACGGCAAGTTACTTGCCGCACTTTATTTCATGGGTCGTCGTGGTCGGATTAGCCACTACGTTCTTCTCGGATTACGATGGGATGATTAACAAAATTCTGACCGGCCTAGGGATCGTGGACAAGCCTCTCGCCGTCTTGACGGACCCGGATAGCTTCTGGGGCTTGGCGGTAGGAACGGCCGTATGGAAAGAAACCGGTTGGTGGGCCATTATTTTCTTGGCTGCCGTCAGCGGCATAGACCCGGGCTTGTACGAAGCCGCGCAACTGGATGGAGCCGGCCGGTTGAAACGGATCTGGCACATTACCCTTCCCGGAATAAGGGGGACGGTCATTGTCGTCCTTATTCTAGCCGTCGGCAGCCTGTTAGGAGGCGGACTGGTCGGTTCGAACTTCGAACAGTCGTACCTGCTGGGGAACCCGGTTAACTCGGATAAATCGGAAATTTTACAGACTTATGCCTTTAAGATGGGATTGGCTCAAGGACGGTACTCATTCGCGACAGCCATCGATCTTTTGCAATCCGTCATTTCGATCATTCTGATCTTCGGCAGCAACTGGGTAGCCAAGAAGACGACGAAAACAGGCTTGTTCTAACAGAAACCCAAAAGAAGGTGTTAGTACCTTGAAGAAACGGTCATTGGAAGACTTCATAGTAGACGGGTTTAACTATACCTTATTAGGTTTGACCTTGATTCTTTCTTTTTATCCCTTTTATTATCTCTTCGTCATTTCGTTCAATGACGGCATGGACACGGGGATGGGAGGCATCTATTTCTGGCCGCGAGAATTCACTTTCGTCAATTATACGACATTGCTGAATCAGCCGATTTGGACGGATGCTTTCCTGGTAAGCGTGGCCAGAACCGTAATAGGAACGGTATTGGGCGTAATCTTCACTTGCATGGTAGCCTACGGGTTATCGTATAGAAACCTTCTCTTTAAGAAAACTTATTTCTCTTTATTCATCGTCGGGATGTACGTCTCGGGGGGGATGATTCCCTTCTATGTCGTCTTGAGAAACCTTCATTTGTTGAATTCGTTCTGGGTTTATATTCTGCCATCCATGTTAAACGTATTCTTCCTGCTCATCGCGGTCTCGTTCTTTAGAGAGATCCCGTCGGACCTGGAGGAATCGGCCAAAATCGACGGCGCGGGCGACCTGAGAATCTTCTTCGGAATCATTATACCGATTTCGAAACCGTTGCTAGCAACGATGTCGTTATTCCTAGGCGTACAGCAATGGAACTCCTGGCTGGATTCCGCTTATTTCGTTCAAAGCGAGAAGCTTCGAACCCTGACCTATCGCATGATAGAGATCATTAATAAAGGAAATATCCCCACGGATGCCTTGACGGCTCAATACGCATCCGACGTCGCCCACGTGACGAGCTTTTCCCTTCGCGTGACGGCTATGGTGATTGCGGTGTTGCCGATTATCTGCGTCTATCCTTTCTTGCAAAAGCATTTCGTTAAAGGCGCGATGATCGGTGCGGTTAAGGGTTAAGGTTGATGCGATGACGGCGAGGTATTCACCTGTAAAGATAAAAGGCGAACGTAGGAGTCTCTTATCCGGCAGGTTAATATAAAAAAGCAAATAACATCAGGAGGGTTAACATGAAAAAAGCAAGTCTGGTTAAAACGATGCTAGTCATGACGGCTGTCTTACTGGTATTGGCAGCTTGTTCGAACGAGAACAATGCCGGTTCCAATGCAAGCCCGGGTACCGAGTCGAATGCTCCGTCGGATTCGGCGTCGGCAGCGAACGAAGAGATTACTTTGTTCGTTGACCATCCTTGGTGGCCTTTCAGCGATTGGAGCGGTAAAATCCCTGAAGAAATCACCAAAAGAACGGGGATTAAAGTGAAAATACAAGTCGCGGCGGACGAACAGCAGCTTCCTTTGATGATCGCTTCCGGCGCCGCGATGCCGGATATCGTGTATACCGCTACGACGCATCAACAAATGTCGAGCTCCGACGTCTCGTACACTTGGGATGAATTGATCGAAAAGTACAATGTCCAAGGCTTTAATATCGATCCGGCCGCAAGAGCCGTCAATGCCATGGATGATGGAAATCTGTACACGGTAAGAAACGGTTTTATGTCTTCCGATGCATTCGATAAATGCGAGAAGTGTCTGAACGCGGGTCAAGGCATGACCGTACGCGAGGATATTATGCAAGAACTGGGTAATCCTAAATTGGAAACGATGGATGATTACTTCGATATTCTCAAACAAGTTAAAAGTAAATATCCGAAGCTGATTCCGGCCGTTATTACGCCGGGAGAAATCGGAGGTTACCTTCGTCTGAATTTCGGCGCGCCGACCAATATGTTTAACTTCTATCTGGATGGGGACCAACCAAGGTATTACATTGATCACCCTAATCAAAAAGATTTCTACCTGTATGTGAATAAATTATATCGTGAAGGACTTATCAGCGCAGAAAACTTCGCGTGGAAAGAAAGAACAGAGGCTGAGAACTACATTGTAGGCGATAAAGCGTTCTCCCTGATCAGCGCGTCGGGCGACTCGGAATCCATCAATCCGCGGTTGGAGTCGGAAGGCAAGTCGTTCAAGCTCAGACAAGTGACGAATCTGCTGGGCGCGCAGCCGAAGGTTTTCTGGAACGAAGTAGGCTGGTCCGGCATGTACGTGCCGAAAACCGCCAAAAACGCGGAAACAGCCATCAAATTCATTCAGTTCATGCAGAGCGATGAAGGGCAACGACTGGCAACATGGGGCGTTGAAGGAGATGACTGGACATGGAATGAAGCCGAAGGCTATCCGGAATTCAATTACGATTCGCAAAACGCCGAAATTCAGAAAGAATTGGGAGTCGTATGGTGGGGAATTCTGGCCAGCAGCGGCGAAGTCGAAAAGGTGCAACGTTACGACCCATCGTCCGTGTCTTCGGAAGCTCTGCTTAATTTGAAAAAAGTAACGAGCTATAATCCGCTATTAGGCAAGCTCATACCGGATACCGACTCGGAAGAGCAAGTGATTCTATCCAACCTGGACAATATGATTAAAAACGAAGAAACCAGAATTTACTTGGCGAAAAACGAAGACGAGGCCGTGCAGGCGTTCGACGCCATGATGAAGAAAGCGGAAGAAATCGGCTTATCCAAGCTGGAGAGCTGGGCCAAAGAACGTTATACTCAAGTTGAAAGTTCAATCAAGTAAAGTTTATAGCAGGATGATGGGTAAAGCTCTAAGGAGCTTTACCCCTTTCGGTTTATATTCGTGTTAATCTGCCATGAAAAGCGGTGCTTCGTTTGTGCGAATAGTCAAGTGGATGAGACATAAGATCCGAAATTTCAAGAAGATGAGAATCGTACAGAAAATGGTGCTGGGATACCTCACCTGCATTTTTCTACCGGTTGTTTTGTCAGGTTACATCTTCTATACTCAATTTCACACGAACATTATGGCGAATTATATACAAGGGCAACAGAATTTGATTGTCCAAGCCTCTAATAGCTTGAAAGTCGGATTAACGCAGGTAGAATCGATCTACTCCTTGTTTCAATATAACACCCAGGTTATCGAATATTTGAACGGTTATTATTCTTCGGATTTGGATTACATTTACCATTTTCGCAAGGATATTCGTCCTGTCTTTTCCTTAGCGCAGGCCGGGAATCCTTCCATACAATCCATACGATTATACAAGCTGAAGGATAAGGTGATGGAGATTCCGGGAGAAATCGATCATCCGGACGACCTTCGAAAGAACCAGGTTAGACCTATGCTCGATCGGCTCAGGGTGAACCAGGGCATTTGGTTGCCTGGCGAAGAAGCGGATAACGAGGTTCCGAGCATCACTTATTATCAGAATATATATAATAGTACGTATACGGTACGTTTGGCCATTTTGGAGCTGGTTGTCGACAACACGAATATTAACGACTTTTTGAAAGCGGTTAACGTTAATGATCATTCGGACGCAGCCATCGCGTATCACGACAAGCTGATCTATCAGAGTGCCGGCTTTCAGCATTATCCCCAACAAGTTATTCAGAATATGGAGAGGTTAAACGCCGACAACAAAGATTACTTGTTTATGGATAAAGAAGGCGTATTGATCAATTCCATCGAAATACCCGATCTGAACCTGGATTTTTATTTTTTCTCGTCGACCGAACCGATGATTGAAGAAATTTCAGGCAAGACCCTTCGTCTAGGTTTGTTGATGCTGGGGATGCTGATCGTTCTGTCTACCATCTATTATTTCTTCGCATCCACCTTAACGAAGCGTATCTTAAAGCTTGCCCGGCATATGAGAAAAGTAGATGAAAACAAACTGACCGTCTATGAAGAAGAGACCAATGGCGACGAAATCGGATATTTAGCGGTATCCTATAACTCCTTGATTCGAAGGATCGATGAACTGTTGAACAAAGTCCATCGCGCGGAACTCGTAAAAAAAGAAGCGGAATATTTGGTTTTGCAGGCGCAGATCAAACCGCATTTTTTATATAACACGCTTGAAACCATCCGAATGCTGGCGGAAATCAACGATGATGAAGAGGTGGTTGAAGCCACTTATACGTTCGGGAAATTGTTAAGATACAGCCTGTCCTCGGCCGGTAACGAAACCTCGTTGATCGAAGAAATCGGTAATATTCGTCACTATTTGGAGATTCAGAAGCTTCGCATGATGGACCGCTTGTCTTTCGAAATCAATATACGTGCCAACATTGACAAACTGATGTGTCCTCGGTTTATTTTACAGCCGTTAATCGAAAACAGCATTCATCACGGGCTCTCGAAGATGAGAAGACCGGGATGGATCAAGGTCGATATCGAAGAGCAGCCTCCCTATCTGCGCATAACGATAGCGGACAACGGAGCGGGGATTCCGCGGGACAGGCTGGCGACCATTCATGGGGTATTAAACCATACGTTAGACAAAAGTTTGCTGCAGACGAAAAATTCCGGATTCGGGTTATACAACGTAAGCGAGAGGATAGAGTTATTTTTCGGAGAGGGCTCTCGTCTAGACATTGAAAGCCGCGAAGGGGAAGGCACCGCATATATTTTAATGCTGAAGGTATGAAGGAGGTCTAGGAATGTTGAATTTAATGATCGTGGATGATGAACCGATTATTCTAAAAGGGCTTTTGAATATCGTAGAAAAAGGAAACACGCCCTTTGCCAATGTCGTTACCGCTCAGGATGGCGTAGAGGCATTGGAGAAAATGAAGGATTATACGCCGGACTTGTTAATTACGGATATTCAAATGCCCGAAATGAATGGCATAGAACTGATTAAGACGGTGAAAGACCGCGGTTACTGCAACCGTTTCGTTATTCTATCGGGGTATGACGAAACGGAGTATCTGCGTCAGGCGATTCGTTGCAAAGTCATAGATTATTTATTCAAGCCGATTAATAAAACCGAGCTATACAACATTCTAACGGATACCTCCATCGAGGTATTGAACGAAGTCAACAAAAGCGCGAACCCTTCGACGGTCGCGGTATTGGATTCGGCCGCGCCGGCGCCCATCGTTAACGGTCATCATCTATCCAAGAATATCAAGAAAATCATCGACTACATCGACACGAATTATGCAGTGGATTTGTCGTTGGATCATATTGCGGAGCAGGTCTATTTGCATCCCAATTATATTAGTTACTTATTTAAGAAAGAGACGGGTTTCACCTTTATTCATTATTTGCATTTGTATCGCATCAAGAAAGCCAAGGAACTCATCATGAGAGATCCGGATCTATCGTTCCACTATATTTCGAAGCAAGTCGGGTATGAGAACGTGCGCCACTTCTTTAATGTGTTTAAGAAATATAGCGACGTCACGCCAGGAGAATATAGAGATCTGTATAAGTTTCATTAATGAAAGAAGATCGGGTGACGGATCGAGAACCTTAGAGATAAGGTTCTCTTTTTTATGCCGTTTAAATTCTTTAAAATGGACACCCGAAGCTGAAATATGTTCTATTTTTATTTCCTTACCGGCATGGGAAAATAGAAGAATGAAACGCTTACAGCTAGCGGGACAGCGTCCCGTCCGCAATGAAGCGGTGCTGTAAATAACAGGAGGAGAGGCGCGTTGTTTAAAAACAAAGTGTCTAAAATATTGTATGGCGGCGACTACAATCCCGAGCAATGGCCTCGCGAGGTATGGGACGAGGATATGCGGATGTTCGATATCGCGGGGATTGACATCGCCACGGTGAACGTCTTTTCGTGGGCGCTCAACCAACCCGATGAAGAAACCTATCAGTTCGACTGGCTGGACGAGGTCATGGATCTGCTGCACAAGCATGGCGTGCATGCTTGCATGGGCACGAGTACCGCCGCTCATCCGGCGTGGATGGCGACTCGTTATCCGGATGTACTGCTGGTAGACGAGGAGGGCCGCAAGCGCAAATTCGGCAGACGGCACAATTCCTGTCCGAATAGTCCCACGTACCGCAAGTATTCGGAGAGAATGGCGCATAAGCTGGCCGAGCGGTATAAGGACCATCCGGCCTTATTGCTCTGGCATGTGAACAACGAATACGGCCTGAGCTGTTATTGCGAGAACTGCGCAGCCGCATTCCGGGTCTGGCTTCGGAAGCGCTACGATACGTTGGAAGCGGTGAACGAGGCTTGGAACACCTGTTTCTGGGGGCACACCTTCTATTCATGGGAGGAAATCGTTCCGCCCAGCTTCTTGAGCGAGCATCATGAGTTGAACGGTCAGGTGGTCTCCGCGTTCCAAGGACTCTCCGTCGACTATGCCCGCTTTATGTCCGACAGTATTCTGGAATGCTACAATCTGGAACGGGACGCCATTAAGAGGGTTATACCTGACGCCATCGTGACGACGAACTTCCAGGATAATGGAACCTACAAGCCGCTGGACTACTTCCGTTGGGCCAAGGAATTGGATGTCGTCGCTCTGGATATGTATCCGACGAATGATATGCCCCCGAGCCATATGGCCATGCGGTATGATCTGATGCGCGGGTTGAAGAACGGCGACCCCTTCCTGCTGATGGAGTCCTGTCCGAGCGCGCTTAACTGGAAGGCTTACAACGCCTTGAAGCGTCCGGGCATCACCAAGCTATGGAGTTATCAGTCCATTGCCCGCGGCGCGGATAGTATCATGTACTTCCAGATGCGCAAATCAGTGGGCGCCTTCGAGAAGTTTCACGGCGCGCTGATCGATCATTCCGGACATGAACATACTCGAGTGTTCAACGAGTGCGCGGAGCTGGGGCAGGAGCTTAAGCGGTTAGGAGATACGCTGCTGGGTTCCAGGGTGCAGGCGAAGGTAGCGATCGTGTTCGATTGGGACAACTGGTGGGCGCTGGAATACTCGAGCGGGCCGACGATTCGGCTCAAGTATTTGAACGAAGTACAGAAGATCTATGATGCGCTTTATCGGATGAACATCCAAGTCGATATGATCGGAGTCGAAACCGATCTATCCGGTTATGAACTGGTATTCGCCCCCGTGCTGTACATGGTGAAGGAGGGCTACGCCGAGAAATTGGAAGCTTTCGTGGCGGCGGGAGGCGTGTTCGTTACGACCTTCTTAAGCGGAATCGTCGGAGAGAGCGACCTGGTTAGACCGGGCGGCTATCCCGGAGAGCTGCGTAACTTGTTAGGGATCTGGGTGGAAGAGACCGATGCGCTGTTCCCGGAACGGCCGAACCGTATCGTGATGAGTCAAGACGCTTCATGGTCCGGCGAATTCGAATGCGATATCGTCTGCGATCTGCTTCATAGCGAAGGCGCCGAAGTGCTCGCCGCATACGGCCGCGATTTCTACAGCGGAATGCCTGCATTGACTCGCCACGCCTACGGCAAAGGCGAAGCTTGGTATATCGCGACGAGTCCGGACGAGGCGTTCTTGGATCGGTTGTCGGCTTACCTGTGCCGTGAGCGCGGGATCCAGCCCGTTATGGAAACGCCGACGGGAGTGGAAGCAAGCCGACGGGCGAAAGACGGAGCCGAGTACTTCTTCCTGCTGAACCATCGCGAGGAAGAGGTTATGGTTTCGCTTGGCAACGAAGTCTACCTGGATATGATAAGCGGGACTGAGATCAGCAGGCACGCCGTTATGGCTGCGAAAGCGGTCCGTATACTGCGGAAACGGTGAGCATTCGCCAGCAATCAGTAAGTGATCCCGGCTATAGGGATCACTTTTCCTTATCAGTCGGTTTCTCGATTGGACATCTTACAACAACATCGTTATGGAGTGATCGTATGGCTAGATTGATGGACAAGGTCGTATTCATTACAGGCTCGGGTTCGGGCATTGGCAAGAGCTCCGCTCTGCTCTTCGCCCAAGAAGGAGCAAATGTAGTCGTGAACGATCTTGTAGAGGAGAAGGGGCGGGAAACCGTAGAGGAAATTGTGCGGCAAGGCGGGAAAGCGACGTTCATCCAGGCGGACGTTACGAACCCGGAGTCTGTAAAGAGCATGGTCGAACAGGCTTTAAGTTACGCTGGACGAATCGATGTATTGTTTAACAATGCGGGAATTAGCGGCGTGGGCGCGATTCACGAAGTGGAGCCAGAGGCTTGGGATCGCGTCATGAAGGTGAATATCAACGGGGTCTACTTGCCCTCGAAGTACGTTCTTCCGCACATGATGGAACGCAGAAGCGGCAACATCATTAATATGTCTTCCTGCATTGCGGAAATCGGTTTAGCTCAGAGAGCCTCCTACTCCGCCACCAAAGGCGCCGTATTGGCCTTAACGAAATCGATGCAGGTGGACTACGCACCTTATCATATTCGCGTAAATGCGTTGCTGCCGGGAACGATTCTCACTCCTTTCGTCGAGAATTATTTGAAACAATCCTACGATGATCCGGAACAGGCGATTGCCTCGATCAAAACCAGACAGCTTAGCGGCGATTTCGGCCGTCCGGAGGATGTAGCACAGGCAGCTTTATTTTTGGCGTCGGACGACTCTAAGTTTATGCTGGGAAGTCCGTTATATATAGACGGCGGCGTCGTGTTTGGTAAGAATGCGTAAAACCGAGGAGGAACAGCGATGAAATTCGTAACACTTCATAAAAACAATACGTACAGCCTGGGGGTAAAACTCGAGGATAAGATCGTGGATTTAGAGGCGGCCCGCAAGGCAGGGGCGAACGTGCCATCGGACGTGATGGACTTGATTCGGGGAAATCAAGATGCCGTCGATCGGGTTAGGACCTTCATGTCGGAAGCGGATGCATCCGCTGCGTATATGCTCCAAGAGAATGAAGCGCAGCTAGGTCCCTGCGTGACCCAGCCCGGCAAAATCATCTGTATCGGGTTGAATTACCGCAAGCATGCCGAAGAGACCCATGTTCCGATTCCGCAATATCCGATTATTTTCAATAAGTTTAGCAATACGTTAGCAAGTCATCTTGAAGATATTCCTCTTCCGAATCGCGTGACGAATCAGGTGGATTACGAGGCGGAATTAGTTATCGTGATGGGTAAAGAAGCGAAATACGTACCGCAGGACCAGGCGCTGGAGTATGTATTCGGCTACTGCAATGTCAACGATCTCTCCGCCAGAGACCTGCAAATGCGGACCCATCAATGGTTGCTTGGCAAGACTTGCGACAAGTTTAGTCCGCTCGGTCCGTACTTGGTAACCGCGGATGAAGTCGGCGATCCCAATGATCTAACGATTACATGTACGGTGAACGGAGAGGTTCGCCAGAATTCCAATACGTCGGATATGATCTTTCCTTGCGACGAGATCGTAAGTTATCTTTCGCAGCACATGACACTATATCCAGGAGATATTATCTTAACGGGAACCCCTGAAGGCGTCGTGCTAGGCTATCCGGAGGACAAGCGCGTGTATCTCAAGCATGGCGACGTCGTGACGATTGAAATCGAGAAGCTTGGAAGATTGACCAATCGGATGGTTGACGAAACGATATAACTCCCCCACATTCGAAGAAAGGTGATCGTATGACCGTTATATTGCGAGGAATTACATGGAATCATAGCAGAGGTTTTGTTTCCGTCGTGGCAACGGCGCAGAGGTTTGCCGAGATGAATCCGGGTGTCGAGATTATTTGGGAGAAGCGCTCCCTGCAAGCCTTTGCGGATGCGCCGATTCAGCAGTTGGCGGCAAGCTACGACCTTTTAGTCATCGATCACCCCTGGGCAGGTTATGCCGCGGACAAGAACATATTGGTGCCTTTGAACGAACACCTGTCTAGCGCCTATCTAGAAGATCAAGCCGCGAATTCAGTAGGCAAGTCGCACGAAAGCTACCGCTTCGATGGCTTCCAAAGCGCCTTGGCGATCGATGCGGCTACGCCTATTGCGAGCTATCGCGAAGATTTAATAAGTGCGTACGCTGAAGCATTGCCCGATACCTGGGAGGACCTGCTGAATCTCGCGAAACAAGGTAAAGTAGCTTTTCCGGCGATTCCTATCGATTCGCTAATGAACTTCTACATGCTGTGCAGCAGCCAGGGAGAAGACCCTTGTATCGCCGATGATCTGGTAGTGAGCAGAGAAATGGGTCTCCGGGTATTAGATCAGCTTAGGGAATTAGCGAGCTGGTGCTCCCAAGAAATATTCGCGTGGAATCCCATTAAAACCTACGAGGCGATGTCTTCCGGCAACGATATCGTATATTGTCCTTTTGCATACGGTTACTCTAACTATTCCCGCCCCGGCTATGCCAAGAATCTCATTAAAGCCGCGGATCTGGTCACGATAGGCAGCCACGGAAGGTTGAAATCTACATTGGGCGGAACGGGTTTAGCCGTGTCCGCTCAGTGTAAACACCTGGATATTGCCGTAGCATACGCCGCTTATTCTTCGTCTCCGGAATGTCAAAGCACCGTATTCGTCGACAATGGAGGCCAACCCGGTCACCGAAGCGCTTGGATCGATGAAGAAGCGAATCGACGGACCCATGATTACTTTAAGAACACGCTTCCGGCGTTAGACCGGGCTTATTTGCGACCGAGGTACAGCGGATATTTGCATTTTCAAGATCATGCCGGCGACTTGGTACGGGACTATATGAGGAATGGCGGTAACCCGGAGCAGGTCCTGGAGGGAATGAATAAGCTCTACGCGGAATCCAAAAGAGGTGAGTTCGAATGAAGCCTCTCGAGGGATTGCTGGTGCTGGACTTCAGTCAATTTCTATCAGGTCCTTCCGCCGCGCTAAGGCTAGCGGATATGGGGGCAAGGGTGATCAAGATCGAAAAGCCGCAAGGCGGCGACTTGGGCCGGCAGTTGAAGCTCAATCATCTTGAACTTAACGGAGACAGCGTGCTGTTCCACACGATCAATCGGAATAAAGAAAGCTTCGCCGCTAACCTGAAGGACAGTCAAGATATCGACAAGGTGAAAACGCTCATTGCGAAAGCGGACGTCCTGATTGAAAACTTCCGTCCCGGCACCATGGAGAAGCTGGGATTAGATTACGACGAGGTCAAAAAGAATAATCCCAAATTGGTTTATGGACGAGTAACGGGCTACGGAAAGGAAGGGCCTTGGCGTAACAAACCCGGCCAGGATTTATTGGTCCAATCCTTATCCGGCTTGACTTGGCTGAATGGGGATGGGAAGCAGCCGCCCGTGCCGTTCGGGTTATCCGTTGCGGATATGGTGACCGGCGCCCACCTGGCGCAAGGCATTCTGGCCTGTCTCATCCGCCGCGGCCAAACTCAAGAGGGCGGGCTGGTTGAAGTCAGTCTGCTGGAATCCATATTGGATTTTCAATTCGAAGTGTTATCCACCTATCTCAATGACGGGCATCAACCGCCGAAGCGCAGCGACGTCAATAATGCGCATGCCTATTTGGGCGCGCCGTATGGCATATATCAAACGCGCGACGGCTTTATCGCCATCGCGATGGGATCCGTTCCTCGATTGGGAGAGCTGCTTGAATGCGAAGCGCTGCTTGCCTACGATAATCCGAAAGAATGGTTTGATCGCAGAGATGAAATCAAAGCCGTTCTCGCCAAGCATTTCGTTCAACAGCCGACTCGTTATTGGTTGGATCGACTAGAGCCTGCCGACTATTGGTGCGCCGAAGTGCTGGACTGGGAGAAGCTTATGCGGCACGAAGGGTTTAAGGAGCTGGATATGCTGCAGAGCTTGCGGTTATCTACAGGCGAGACGATGACGACGACCCGGTGCCCTATTCGCATCAATGGCGAGGTCCTGAAATCTTCCCGGGGAGCGCCTCGCATCGGCGAGCACAACGCATCCATCGCCTCGCAATTATTAATCCCGGATCGCGGGAATGAAGCATGAAGGAATCCTGCCATTCGCCGCTAGATGGGGTTCTGGTGCTCGATTTCAGTCAATTTTTATCCGGGCCGTCCGCGGGGCTGCGCCTAGCGGATTTGGGAGCTCGCGTCATCAAGATAGAAAAGCCCGAAACCGGGGATATTTGCCGTACGCTTTACGTTTCCAATCTGGTCATGGATGGAGACAGCAGTCTATTCCATGCGATTAATCGCAATAAACAAAGCTTCGCGGCGGATTTAAAAAAGGAATCCGATCTAAATACGATCAAAGCCCTCATCGCGAAGGCCGATGTCCTGATTCAAAATTTTCGGCCGGAGGTTATGCGAAGGCTCGGATTGGATTACGACACGGTCAAAGCTATCAATCCCGGTTTGATCTATGCGGAGATTACGGGCTATGGCAACGAAGGTGCCTGGAAGCATGCCCCGGGTCAGGATTTATTGGTGCAAGCCCGTTCCGGCTTGGCTTGGTTGAACGGAGATCGCGATCAACCGCCCGTTCCCTTCGGGCTGTCCATAGCCGATATGATGGCAGGAGCCTGTCTGACGCAAGGCATATTGGCTTGTTTGGTTCGCCGGTCGATCAGCGGCGAAGGAGCGCTCGTTCAAGTTAGTTTAATGGAAGCGATATTGGATTGCCAATTCGAAGTGCTTACTACTTATTTGAACGATGGACGCCTCCCACCCGAGCGAAGCGGGATTGCGAATGCACATGCTTATTTAGGCGCGCCTTACGGCATATATCCGACTGCAGATGGATACTTGGCGTTGGCTATGGGCTCCGTTACCTGGCTTGGCGAATTGTTGGGGTGCAGCGCGTTATCCGCGTATCAAGACCCGGCCTCTTGGTCAGAGCATCGGGATGAGATCAAAGCGATCCTGATGGATCATCTAAGGCACAAGACAACCGGAGAATGGCTGTCTTGCCTGGAGCCGGCCGATTACTGGTGCGCGGACGTGCTGTCCTGGGATAGATTAATGGATCACGACGGCTTCAAGTCTCTTCATATGATCCAAGAGATTGAGCGAAGCAACGGACAGACCATGCTGACTACCCGCTGTCCGATTCGAATCGACGGACACCTGCTATTATCGCCGAAGGGCGCTCCGGCCGTCGGGGAGGATAATGAAACGATCTTGGGAATGTTCGGATTATAGAGGAGGCGGACGGAATGCTTATCATCGATTCCCATCAGCATTTCTGGAATCTGGAGAAGGTGGCCTACCCATGGCTGGATCCCGCAATGGGTTCGATCTGCCGCACGATTGAAGCCCCCGAGTTAGCTCCTCTCGTGAAGAACGCAGGCATTGACAGGACGGTCCTTGTTCAAGCCATGAATTCGTATGCGGATACGGATTATATGCTGCAGGCTGCCGAGACGAACGATTGGATAGGCGCCGTTGTAGGCTGGGTGCCTCTGAACGTTCCGGAGATCGCGGATATTAAATTGAAGGAATATGCCAGGAACCCCTACTTCAAAGGGGTGCGCCATCTCATTCACGAAGAGAAAGATCCGGATTGGGTCATTCGAGATCATGTAATCGAAGGCCTGAAGGTGCTAGCCTCTTACGATATGACCTTCGACGTGGTGGCCGTGTTTCCTAACCATTTGAGGCATGTACCTTATCTTGCGGAGAAAGTGCCGGAATTAAAAATGGTGATTGACCATCTAGCTAAACCACCCATCAAGGATAAGGCAATGGGCGATTGGGCAGAACAGCTGGCCCGGTCCGCGGAATATCCGAATGTTTATGCGAAGGTGTCGGGATTAAATACGGCAGCGGATGCGGACAACTGGACCGCGAACGACATCAAGCCTTATATCGATTTCGCATTGGAGAAATTCGGGGCGCAACGATTGATGTTCGGAAGCGACTGGCCGGTAGCGAACTTGGCGGGCGATTATGCCAAAGTCTGGTCCGAGACGAACAAGGCGATCGCGGATTATCCCAAGCGGGATATCGAAGCCATTTTAGGAGGCACGGCGGCTAAATTTTATCAAATCAAAGATACGGTATGAAGGAGGTTAAGAGATGTTTAAGTCTACATTCTATGAGGATTACAGCGTAGGTTCGTCCAGGGAGACGCTGGGGCGAACGATTACGGAAACCGATATCGTGATGCATGCGGGACAGACCGGCGATTTCTACCCGCACCACATGGATGCGGAATGGTGCAAGACACAGGATTTTAAACAACGTATCGCGCACGGCACTTTAATATTTAGCGTCGGTGTCGGCATGACAGCGGGTGAAATCAATCCGGAGGCCATGTCTTACGGGTATGATCGGTTACGTTTTATTAAGCCGGTCTTTATTGGAGATACGATTAAAGTTCGCGTTAGCGTTAAGGAAAAGAAAGACCATCCGAAACGCTCCCGCCAAGGCATCGTCAGCGAGCTTGTCGAGGTCCTGAATCAACGCGACGAAGTGGTACTCGTATGCGAGCACCTGCTGCTAGTCAACAGGAAGTAGGAGGGGGCTGCATGAATCTGAAGGGGCGAACGGACGGGATAGATTTGGATTACAAGCCCAAGCTGCCGAAGGATAAAAGCCGGGGAATCGGGATCATCGGCGCCGGCGAGATCGTCAAGTCTTGTCATTTGCCGGCCTACCGCATGGCTGGATTCAATGTCGTAGGGATCTATGATGTGGATCCAAGCAAAGGACGGCTGCTGGCCGATCAGTTCCAGCTTAACCATGTGTTTGCCAACCTGGATGAGTTGTTAAACCATCCTGACATCGAAGTGGTAGACATCGCGATTCCCGCTAAGTATCAACCGGAGATCGTCGAGCGGGCGGCCGCCAAAGGTAAGCACATCCTCTGCCAAAAGCCGCTGGGGCAAACCTATGAGGCAGCCAAACGCATTGCGGATACCATCGAGCAAGCCGGGGTTAAGGGTGCCGTTAATCAGCAAATGCGTTGGTCTCCGGGGATTATGGCCAGCCGGAATCTTGTATCCCGCGGGTTGCTGGGCGAGATGACGCAGGCTTCCATCCAGGTGAATGTATTAACGGATTGGGAACAATGGCCGTGGATTACGAAGATCGATCAGCTCGAAGTGATGTACCATAGCATTCACTATCTAGACTCCATCCGTTACGTACTAGGTCAAACGCCGGAATATATTTATGCCGACGGCTCCAAGTTCCCAGGACAAGCCAGCGTAGGCGAAACGCGAACTCTGATTCATATGAAGTTCATGAACGAAACGCGCGGTCTCATTCATGACAATCACAATAATTTCGCCGATCAAGAGGATTGGTACGCGACCTTCCGTTTTGAAGGGACGGAAGGAACCGCCAAGGGGACTTTCGGCGCGCTGTACAATTATCCGGTAGGCCGGGAGGATACTCTGGCATACATGATGAAGAAAGACGATCCCGCTCGCTGGTACAAACCTGAACTAGAAGGACGCTGGTTCCCGCATGCATTCATGGGTACGATGGGTGAACTGCTGCGCTCTATAGAGGAGGGGCGGACTCCGGACAATAGCGTACAGGATAACTTGAACACGATCAAAATGGTTTTTGCCAGTTACCGGTCTATGAAAGAAAACCGACCGGTATGGTTGAACGAATTCGAGTGAATAAGCGAAAGGCAGCCGATCCTGGGCATCGCAGGGGTCGGCTGCTAATTTCAGAGAGACTGATTGTTGATATTGAATAAAGTCTGCGATTCACTCCTCGACGAAGACGTCTATAGACTCGGCCCTCGTATTTTGATAGTATTTCCTTAACGGCATTACAGAACGGTGTTTTATATTATAAAACACCAAATATCGGAAGCTGGAACATACTACACGGTTAATTGAACATGACAAGGAGGCCGTAAAGTGATTAGCAATCCCATACTGCGCGGGTTTCATCCCGATCCGTCTATCTTGCGCGTAGGCGACGACTATTATATCGCGACTTCGACGTTCGAATGGTTTCCCGGCATACTCGTTCACCATTCCAAGGATTTGGTGCATTGGCGTCCGCTCACCTCGATATTGACGCGATCCTCCCAGCTGAACATGGAGGGCAATATCGATTCGGGAGGCGCGTGGGCGCCATGCCTGAGCTATCGTGACGGCATTTTCTACCTGATCTATACGGACGTCAAGAGTCGTAAAGGCGCCTTCAAGGATACCCATAACTACATGGTGACAGCGAGCGATATTAATGGTCCTTGGTCGGAGCCCATCTACTTGAACAGCAGCGGCTTCGATCCTTCCTTGTTCCACGACGAGGACGGTCGCCAATGGTTAGTCAATATGATCTGGGACCATAGGAAAGGCACGAACTCTTTCGCAGGCATCGTTCTTCAAGAATTTTCGAAGGAAGAGAAGAAGCTGATCGGTCCTAAGACTAATATTTTCCGCGGAACGCAGCTTAGACTGACTGAAGGCCCCCATATCTATAAGCGGAACGGTTATTATTACTTGCTCACGGCCGAAGGCGGAACGCAGTATAATCATGCCGTAACGATGGCGCGCTCTCGGCATATCGAAGGTCCGTATGAAGTAGATCCCGCGAATCCGATCTTGACCTCCGCCGGCAAGTCGGAGCTGGAGCTGCAGAAAGCAGGGCACGCTTCGCTGGTAGAGACGCAGAACGGCGAGTGGTACATGGTTCATCTCGTCGGTCGACCGGTGAAGGATCAGCTATGCATGCTCGGGAGAGAAACCGCCATACAGCGGTGCCATTGGACGGATGACGGCTGGCTCGCAATAGACGGAGGGGGCAATTGGCCGCGCTCTCAGGTGCAGGCGCCCCGATTGCCGTCTCATCCATTCCCCGCGAAACCGAGCACGGACCACTTCGATCGCGCGGAACTTGACATGCCATGGAACACCCTACGAATACCCGCAAGTCCGGATTGGTTATCCTTAACGGATAAACCGGGTTGCTTGCGGCTATGGGGCCAAGAGTCCATGAGTTCCATGCATCGTCAAAGCCTTGTCGCGCGCAGGCAACAATCGATGTACTGCGAAGCGGAGACGTCCATGGAATTCCGTCCGGAGAATAATCAGCAAATGGCGGGGTTGATTCTGTACTACGACACTCGCGATTATGTCTATTTGCGCGTGACGCATCACGAGGAATTAGGCACATGCATGGGAATTATTCAATCGATAGACGGAGTCTATGACGAAATCTTAGATCAGGATATTCCGCTAGGCGAAGAAGGTCCTTACCGTCTGAAAGTGATCATTCAGCGAGAGAAAGCCCAATTTAAGTACGCGGTGAAGGATGGCGAATGGACCGACATCGGACCTGAGCTTGACGTCAGCCACTTGTCCGATGAATATGCGGATTATATACGTTTTACCGGCAATTTCATCGGCATGTGCGTCCAAGACTTAAGCGGAGAACGCAAACCGGCCGACTTCGATTATTTCAGGTATGAAGAGCTGAACTAGAATCGAATAGACAGACTTGCAGCAGCCTGCTCCCATCGGAGCGGGCTGTTCTGCTGTGAGTTCGATATGAGCCATAACTTGGCGTATTCCGTCCGAGTGGAAAAGAAACGATCTTTATCTTGATACCGAAGAGTTAAATCTGAGATGATAGTGGCAAGTATTCGACAAAAATCTACGGCGAATGATTGGGTGCAGCTATGATAGGAGATCGGGCTTCGGGTACGAAGAGAAAACACTTCACGGTACTGGTCGGCATGTTTGTTGTATTTACCGTGGTTACTTCTTCCTTCATTTATGAATGGTTGAATCCTACATATGAGTATCCGGAAGCGCGTGAAGGGGTATTGGACGCTAGACAATGGAATTTCGAGAAGCAAGGGATCATCCCTTTGCGCGGCGAGTGGGAGTTCTATGCGGACAAGCTGCTGACTCCCCAAGATTTCCTCGCCGAAAGCAAGGAGCTGGAAACGGCGCGCAGCATCATTCGAGTTCCAGGAGGCTGGAAAGGCATCGTGGCGTCCGGCGAAGGTTATGGCGCGGGAACGTACAGATTGCGCGTCAAGGTCGGCGAACCGGAGCTATATAGCCTGCGCGGCAAGAAGATCCGCATGTCCAGCTCCATCTATATGAACGGGGCGGACCTCGGCGGTACCGGGAAACCGGATTTATCGGAGAACCGGTTCGTGCCTAGCAACCTGCCGTTCCTCGGTACGGTCAAGGCGGATACGGACACCGTAGACATTCTGATTCAGGTAGCGAGCTATCGCTATCTGGAAGGCGGATTGGTTCAGGTGCCTGAATTCGGGTTAACGGACGACGTATGGGCCAGGCGCGACAATGCCAGATTGGCGGATATGATCGTCATCACGACGCTGCTCGTCTTCGGGATTTATTTCGCGGGGATGTTCAAAGAGTGGAGGAAGGAGCCTTATCTCTTCTTCTTTAGTCTGTTCTGCTTGTCATTAGGATTGTTCTTCAGCATCGACAACGAGATCGTCATGGCGAGCCTCATCCCCGGGATGACGTTCCTTTTGCTGCAGAAATTGCTCTTTATCCTTCCTTACGTATCGGTCTTGTCGTTTGCCCTCTATGTCGTCCTGTATTTGGGTCATCAGAGAAGCCGGGGATATAAGTGGCTGTGTCGCGTTTCCTATATTTATCTGGCTCTATTGATTGGCATTCCGAATGACTATTTAGTTACTCTATTCGGACTCGGTGTCGTTCTGCAGATCGTCGTCTTTGCTTCCATCATTTATTGGATATTCCGTAGTCGGAATAGCGGGGTTCAGGTTTACTACATTCTATTGGGTCTATTCTTCCTGATCATTAGTTGGGCGTATGCCCAGACGCGGTATCAGCTGGCGCTCGACAACCCGTATTACATGATCGTAACGCCGATGCTGCTCGTACTGTCTCAATCGTTCCTCATGTCGAACCGGGTTCGCGAAGCGAACTTAAGGAATGAGCGATTGGCCGAGCAGCTCATGGCGCATGATCGCCAGAAAGACGAGTTTCTTATCCATACGTCCCATGAGTTCAAGACGCCGCTGCACGGCATTATCAATCTGGCTCAGGTCGTCATTGACAGGAACGGCGGCAAGATGGCGCAGCGGCATCGCGAGAATCTGAGCTTCATCGTTGCCCAGGCGACACGATTATCTACGCTCGTGAACGATATCATCGACTTTCAAAGCTTACGGCGCGGCACTTTGAAGTTCCACAATACCCCCTTCGATGTCAGCGGCACCGTGCATGCAACGCTTGAGGCGCTGAAGTATTTGCGAAGGAATGAAGAAGTGCGGTTAGTCAATCTGGTCCCTCCCGGAACCTATTATCTCTACACGGACGAGAACCGCTTGAAGCAAATTCTAGTAAACCTGATCGGCAATGCTTTGAAGTTTACGGAGCGGGGAAGCGTAGTGGTGGCCGCGGAGTCAAGAGAAGGCGCGCTGCGTCTACTGTTTACGGATACCGGCTCCGGGATGAGCGAGGATCGGCAACGGGAGCTTTTCATGGACGATCTGTACGAAGGAGAATCTTCAGGTCTGGGTCTGAAAATATCGAAAGCGCTTGCGGTTCAAATGGGAGGTAATCTGGAACTGCAGTGGTCGGAGCCGGGCAAGGGTTCCGTGTTCGAGCTGCGGTTAACGGAAGCGACGGAAGCCCAGAAGGACCTAGGGGGGGCCGAGGTAGATCCATCGGCAGGCGCGAAGCCGCAACTGTTGCCAGGGACGAGCTCACCATTGCCGGAAGTAGCCTCATCGGTTGAAACGGAGCAAGCCGGCAAGCCGAAAATATTATTGGTAGATGACGATTCCTCCAATATTAAGGTGCTGCAGGAATTGTTCGCGTCCGGTCGTTATCATGTTCTCGTGGCATACAACGGAGCGGATGCTCTGAAGCTCATTCAGCAGCATCGAGACGATCTGTCTCTCGTTCTGCTCGACGTGATGATGCCCGGGCTCTCGGGATATGAGGTGTGCAGACGTATTCGGGAGGAATACCCGCTTTACAGATTGCCCGTGCTGCTGCTGACGGTGCGCCATACGCCTACGGATATCGCGATGGGCCTCGAGGCGGGAGCCAACGATTTTCTGGTGAAGCCGTTCGACGGCAAAGAGCTGCTAGCCCGGGTGCAGACGTTGCTGCAACTCAAGGAAGCGGTCGGGCAGGCCATTCGCATGGAGACGCTGTTCCTGCAATCGCAGATCAAGCCTCATTTTGTCTATAACGCCTTAAGCAGCATTATCTCGTTGTGCTACAAAGACGGCGCGCGGGCAGGCGAGCTGCTGGGCGAATTCAGTAACTTCCTGCGGAAGAGCTTTGATCTTGACCCCCGTCATGCCAAGGTTAGTCTGAATCACGAGCTGTCTCTGACCAAATCGTACGTCGAATTGGAGAAGGTACGTTACGGCGATCGCCTGAAGGTGGAATGGAACATAGACGTGCAGACGGAAAATTTGATACCGGCGTTGACCGTGCAGCCGCTGGTTGAAAACGCGATTCGTCATGGAATCATGAAACGGTTGTCCGGAGGTACGGTATGCATTCGTGTGAAGATGGAGCAACAAGGCTTGCGAATCGAGGTTCAGGACGACGGGGTAGGCATGACCGCGGAGCAGGTCGGCCGCATGCTTAGACCGGAGCGGCTGGACGGCAGCATCGGCTTGATGAACGTCCATAAGCGGTTGATGAACGAATTCGGGCAAAGCCTGCAGATTGAGAGCTTGCAGAACAAGGGGACAACCGTTACGTTCCTGATTCCTTCCCGCGCAGGAGAGTGAGATAGACGATGAGAGCCATTGTCGTAGACGATGAGTTATTGGTTGCCGAGCAAATAGACAGAATGCTGGCGAATGCCGGAGTGGATGTGTTGGCCTGCTGCGTGAATCCTCACGAGGCGATCGGCATGGCCAAAGCCCTCCAACCCGACGTCCTGTTCCTGGATATCGAGATGCCGGAGCTTAGCGGATTGGAGATTGCCGAGCGGGTATATGCGGACAAGCTCGACATGGAAGTCGTGTTCATTACCGCCTACAACCAATACGCGATCGACGCGTTCCGGGTAAACGCGCTCGATTATTTGTTGAAGCCGGTGATGGAAGAGGATTTGCGGCGTTCGCTGGAACGGGTCGGAATCAGACGGCAGCATCGCGTGGGCATTGCGGTTGGCTGCGGGCCTAAATCGAGCACCGTCTCTCTGTTCGGCAAGTTCGCGCTGCAGATGGATGGGGATTCGGAACCGGTTCGTTGGGTAACCTCCAAGTGCGCCGAATTGCTCGCCTATTTGTTGTTGCAGCCTCGCGAGAAAGAGGTCAGCAAATGGGAGCTGATCGAAGCGCTCTGGCCGGCCCAGGATACGGAGAAAGCAGGTATTAATCTTCGGAGCACCGTGAGCAGAATCAACAAAACGTTGCGGGATTGCCAGGCGGGCATGACGTTAACTTCGGTCAGGAACGGCTACAGGTTGACCTCTGCCGATGAAGCGCCGGCTATCGAAGCATCTGAACTGGAGCGACTCGCGCTTCGTAACGTCGAGCCGAATCCGGATAACTTGGCCCGCTACGAGCAGCTTGTAGAGCGGTGCAGCCGACCGTTCCTTC
Source organism: Bacillota bacterium (assembly GCA_023460795.1). Classification (GTDB taxonomy): domain Bacteria; phylum Bacillota; class Bacilli; order Paenibacillales; family Paenibacillaceae; genus Cohnella. Next base: position 38,738 of record JAEWPC010000042.1, read on the forward strand.
AAGAATTCGACGGCGCATGGTGCGAGCCGTACCGCCAGCAGTATCGCCAGTATTTTCTTCTGTTGGGGAAGAGGCTGCTCTTCTATTACGAAAACTCAGCGACGGATGAGCCATACAAAGCACTGCGTTTGGCCGAGCAGCTCGTCGAACACGACCCTTACGACGAAGCCTTGCGGGGAGCCGCGCTGAAGTTGCACCATCGAACTGGCGGCTCCACGCGAGCTGCCGCTTACTATGAGTCCTACGCCGAGTTTATCCGCATCGAGTTAGGAACGTCGCCGAGCGAAAGGCTGATCGGGTTGCTACGTGCTTTAACGAATTGAACACTGTCGCATGAAGGAGCCTGCGCGTCGTTGCGGGCTCCTTCGTTATTTGCAACAATTTTGCAACATCCTCCCGGCTATAATGGCACCGTAGCGATCACGCGGAACATGAGGAAGAACGACGATCAGGAGGGGAAGATGCGTATGATCCCGAAGATGAGTCAAGGGAAGAGAACGGTTAAAGACGGAATTCGAAGAACGGCTTATCTATTGCTCGCGGTTATCCTGTGGATACCGCTTCTTTCAATCGGGGAAGGCAAGGCTTGGGCGGCGTCCGGTTGGTCGATGATCGACGGCGGCAGCCTTAGCATGAATTCCGGAAGCGTGGCTCTGTATTCAACCTTAGCCGTATGGAACGGCGAAGTGTATGTGGCGTGGCAAGAAAGCAACCAGATTAGAGTCAAAAAGTATAACGGCTCGGGTTGGGATAGAGTCGACGGCAACGGTCCGAACGGATTGAATATGGACACGGCCAAAGCGGGCTCAAGACCGACTCTGGCCGTATTCGACGGTTCGTTATATATCGCATGGGTCGAGATGTCCGCAACGAACTATAAACAAATTCGGGTCAAGAAATATATCGGCGGCACAAGCTGGGATAGAGCCGAAGGAAGCGCAACAGGAATTAATTATTCCGATACCAATAGTGCCGACTCTCCGGCATTGGTTGAATACAATCATTATCTATATGCCGCATGGACAGAAGCCGGAAAAATTCGCGTAAAGAGGTATAACGGCGGGGAATGGACGAGCGTCGACCGAGTGGTAGACGGAGGCGCGGACGGACTAAACAAAGACCTGTCGAAAACCGCGGGGCTTCCCGCACTGGCCGTAGCGGGTAACGAACTATTCATCGTATGGTCGGAAATCAACGGTGTCTATCAGCTTAGGGCGAAGAAGTTCGATGGCACGACATGGACGTGGATCGACGGCAACGGTCCGTACGGGTTGAATAAAGAGACAGGGAAGGGCGCGGTTAACTCTTCGTTGGCCGTGTTCAACGGCGTGCTGTACGCGGCGTGGAACGAACCGGTCAACGGTACGACGGACGACCAAATTCGGGTGAAGAAATACGTCGATAACGCTTGGTCAAGCGTGGACGGAGACAGCCCGTACGGAATCAACGAGGATTACAGATATCGGGCCCATTATGTGAAATTAGCGGCATCTAATCGTGATTTATATGCGGTATGGCAAGAATCCTACAATGGAACGACGACTTTTAAAATCCGCGTAAAGAAATACAATGGTACGGGATGGACGAGCGCCGAAGCCGGCAGCGGCGGCTTGCTCGCAGAACCTTCGAGAAGTGCCGAATTCCCTGTCATTACGACACTGAACAATACGGTATTCGTAGCGTGGCACGAGAAGAACGCTTCGAACGAGCTGCTTCGCTCGGCCAATTATACGCCTCCGGCCGTCAATGGCGTAACGGTCACGCCTGGCACCGCAACCGTCAGGCAAGGCGAAAGCCGACAGCTGAACGTTACGGTCGACGCTGTAGGCGGGGCGACGGCGACAGTCGATTGGACGAGCAGCGACGGGAGCAACAAGGTGGCGGTAGACGGCACGGGCAAAGTAACCGTGGCGGCGGACGCCGATCTGGGCGACTATACGATCACGGCTACTTCAACGGTGGACGGCAGCAAGCAAGGAACCGCGACGATCACCGTTACCGAAGGCCTGGCGACGGAAGCGACGCCGGCAGCTGTGGTCGATTACGTTGCGGAACAGCTGACGAATCTTGAGCCTAATACCGACTACGACATCGACGGTACAACGGTGACGGCGGATGGCGGCGGGAAGACAGCCATCAATGGCAGCTGGTTGGGTAAGTCCGTGAGCGTAGTGAAGAAGGGCAACGGCACGACGACGGCCGATAGCTCGCCGCAGACGTTGAGCCTGCCCGCGCGCCCGGCGTCTCCGACCGCGGGGAAGACGGATGAGACAACCATTAACGGCAACAACGGAACGCTGACGAGCGTGACGACGGCCATGGAATACAAGCAAGGCTCGACGGGCAGTTGGACGGACATCGCCGGCACGAGCGTAACGGGGCTGGCCCCTGATACTTACTACGTGCGCGTCAAAGCGACGTCCTCGGCATTCGCTTCGAATTCACAGACGGTGACGATCGCGACGTTCAACTCGTCTTCGGAAGCGACGCCGGCAGCGGATGTCGATTACGCGACCGAAGAGCTGACGGGACTTGAACCGAACGGAGATTACGACATCGACGGCACGACGGTAACGGCGGACGGCAGCGGGAAGGTATCTATCGATAGCGGTTGGCTGGGTAGGGCCGTGAATGTGGTCAAGAAGGGCAACGGCACGACGACGACCGACAGCTTGCCGCAGACGTTGAGCCTGCCGGCTCGCCCGGCGACTCCGACAGCGGGGAAGACGGACGAGACGGTCATAGACGGTAATAACGGAACGCTGACGAGCGTGACGACGGCGATGGAGTACAAGCAAGGCTCGACGGGCAGTTGGACGGGCATCGTCGGCACGAGCGTAACGGGGCTGGCGCCGGATACTTACTACGTGCGCGTCAAAGCGACGTCCTCGGCATTCGCCTCGAATCCTCAGACGGTGACGATCGCGACGTTCAACGCGTCTTCGGAAGCGACGCCGGCAGCGGAGGTCGATTACGCGACAGAAGAGCTGACGGGGCTTGAACCGAATGGCGAATACGACATCGACGGCAAGACGGTAACGGCGGACGGCAGCGGCAAGGCAGCCATCGCCGGTAGTTGGCTAGGTAAGACCGTGAGCGTGGTGAAGAAGGGCAACGGCGCTACGACGACCGACAGCTCGCCACAGACGATAAGCTTACCGGCACGCCCGGCAGCACCTGTCGATATTTCAGTGACGGATATTACTTATAACGGAGCAAATGATGGTTCGATCGTCAACGTTAATGTCGCGATGGAGTATCGGAAGGGAGATAACGGATCATGGACGAGAGCAACGGGAACGTACGTTGACGGGTTGGAGAACGGAGTCTATTACGTGCGCGTAGCGGCTACGGAATCTTCGTTCGCTTCGATTCCCGCACAGGCAACCATCCATGACTCGAATGCGACGATTCCCGAGGCTCCTAACGTGAACGCCGACGATACGAACAATGCGATCGTCGGATTGGACACGACGATGGAGTTCTCCGTTGACGGCGGTCCTTACATCCGCTATGACGGAACCAACGCGCCTCAGCTGGACGGCGAGCGCACGGTCCAAGTGAGGGTAGCAGCCAGCGGTTCCGTACCGGCAGGTCCGTCCACCACGTTAACCTTCACGACCAATGTTGCCGTACCGGCTAGCGGGTTGACGGTAACCGCATCGGATCCGAGCGGCACCGCGAACGACGGTAAGACGAAGATAACGGTAACGCCCGACGCAGATGGCGGGCATCGGCTAGTCTACTTCAACTTCGGCAGCAACACCGTAATCGTACCTAACGTCGGCGACGTGCTTAACGGTTATCCGAACGTACCGAGCGACGGCATGATCCCGGCGGCTAGCGGCGATAAGATCGGCATCGCGGAAGTCGATGCGCTGGAACGGGTAGTGAGATTCGGTCAAACGGCGGCCATCGTGATCGCCGAACCGCCAGCGCCTCCGACCGTGATCGATACACCGACCGAGAAGCCCGGTTCGAAAGAAGAGACGGTCAACGTGCTGGTTAACGGCAAGGTTGAAAATGCGGGAAAAGCAGTAACGAAGGAAACGGGCGGCATCAAGACGACGACGATCATCGTCGATCCGGTCAAGCTGCAGGCGAAGCTGGAAGCCGAGGGAGTAAATGCAGTCGTGACCATTCCCGTCCAATCCGATTCGAACGTCATTGTCGGCGAACTGAACGGCCAGATGATTAAGAAGATGGAGGATCAGTCCGCGACGTTAGTGCTGCAGACGGATAAGGCCACATACACGCTACCGGCCCGCGAGATCGCCATTGACGAAGTGGCCCGTAAACTGGGAGGCAACGTGAATTTGGAGGACATTCGTCTGCAAATCTCGGTCGCGAATACGCCGGCAACGATGGCGCAAGTGGTCGAGAACGCAGCTAAGAACGGCGAGTTCTCCGTAGTCGTGCCTGCTCTCGACTTCACGGTCACGGGAGCCTACGGCGGGAATACGGTCGAAGTCACGACCTTTAACGCCTATGTCGAACGCATGGTCATTTTACCGGAAGGGATTGACCCTAATCGAATCACGACTGGCATCGTCGTTGAGCCGGACGGAACGGTGCGGCACGTGCCGACCAAGATCGTGCTCAAGGACGGCCGATATTACGCGACCATCAACAGCTTGACGAACAGCACTTATTCCGTCGTCTGGCACCCGCTCGAATTCGACGACGTCGCGAACCATTGGTCCAAAGCAGCGGTGAACGATATGGGATCGCGCATGGGTATTGACGGTACGGGAGATGGCCGGTTCAGTCCCGATCGTGCCATTACGAGAGCCGAGTTTGCGGCCATTCTGGTGAGAGGATTGGGGCTGAAGTTGGAGGAATCAAGGCCAACGGCGTTCTCCGACGTGAAGACGAAGGACTGGTACAATAGCGCGATTAACACGGCATATGCGTATGATCTGATTAACGGATACGATGACGGGACGTTCCGTCCGAACGACGAGATTACCCGAGAAGAGGTTATGGCTATTATCTCCCGGGCAATGTCGATCACCGGACTTGAGGCGAACGCAACCGCTCAATCGATCGATCAAACGCTACGGTCGTATCGAGACGCCTCGAACGTCTCCGGTTGGGCGCGCAGCAGCGTAGCCATTAATGTGCAGACGGGCCTTGTGTCCGGAAGGAGTACGTCCTTGCTAGCGCCGACAGCGTCTATCACAAGGGCCGAGGCTGCAACCGTTATTCGAAGACTTCTGCAAGCATCTGATTTAATTAACTAGAGGAAATCGCCCTCGCTAGTCATAGCCTGGACACCGATAAGGTGTTCAGGCTATTTGATATGTTAGTCGATCTCACCGCTAACCATGTTCTAAATAATCTACAAGATTTCCATAGATAATCTATATTTCACCCTATGCATCTTTTCTATACTGATAACGAGGTAAGCGAGCATTACCTTGACTTACATATACCGAGGAGGTTGTATATGAGAAAGAGTTGGTTATTAGCAGGGGTAGTCGCTATGACGGTATCGATGCTGGCTGCGTGCGGAGACAACAACAATAATGAAGGTGCCAGCACACCGGTGGATTCTGCGACTGGTGATAACACAAAGACAACGCCAGCAGAACTGATTAAGGCCGATTTCTACTATGATAATGCATCTTGGACGGATTATCTGAAAGAGATCAACCCGATTATTACGAAGAACAGCAACGTCGAACTGCAAGGTGTGCCGTATAATGAACCCACCTCGTTCCAGACAGCCGTTCGCGTAGGTTTTACAACGGATGATGCTGCGGATATATTTAAGTGGTGGAACGGGTACCAGATGAAGGAACTTGTCGACGCAGGTCATCTGGCCGATATGACTGAGCAGTGGAAGGATATGGTCGCAGACGGCGTGGACCCTGCCATGGCCGACACCCTGACCTTCGACGGCAAGACTTACGGGATCCCGGCAGGCGTTCATTATTGGGTCATGTTCTATAACAAGAAAATTTTCGAAGAGAACGGATTGCAACCACCGGCAACATGGGACGAATTCATCGCGATTAACGAGACGTTGAAATCCAAGGGCATTACGCCGATCGGAACGACGACGACCGATGTGTGGAACGGATTCATTTGGTTCGAGGAATTCATGATCCATAGCAATCCTGATTTCTACAAAAAGCTGGTCGTAGGCGACGCGAAATATACCGATCCCGAGATGGTTGAAGCGATGAACACTTGGGCGTCCTTCTACAAGAACGGTTATTTCGCGAAACCGATGGACTGGAATAACGAAATTGCTCCTGCGTTCGCCAAGGGAGAATTCGCGATGTACATGATGGGAAGCTGGTACGCGGACTACTTCAAGGGAGCCGGGTTGGAAGGCGGCAAAGACTTCGGAGCGTTCGTCCTGCCGGCCATTAAACCGGAAGCGGGCAATGCCGTTATCTCGGAAGTTACTCCGTTCCTGGTGTCCGAGAAATCCAAGAAGAAGGACGATGCCATCCAGGCGCTCGTGTCCTTAACGAAGAAAGAAGCGAACGAGAAGATTCTGTCGCTGTACGGGGGCGTTCCTATCCGCAAGGATATCGAATCCAAGGATCCGATCATCAAAGGCTTGGCATCCGAGATCAATTCCAAAGGCTACACCACGATCACGCGCTTCTGGGAAGCTACGCCGTCCGAGTTGGCCGAATATGCATCCAGCGAGTTTACCCGGTTCATGCTGAACCCGGACCAGCTTCAGCTCGTGCTGGATAATATTCAGAAGAAAGCCGATCAATACTGGGCGGAGCACTAATAACCGAATCGTCCGAGCAGGGAGCCTTCTTAGGAGGGTTCCCTTCTGCGCATCCATCCGATCGACACAGTTCGCTACATCATGGAGGCTGACATGTCCATCTCTTTTCCCAACCGTCTCATCATTATTGTCCTGCTGACCTGTCTGGCACCTACCCTGATCATTAACTTGATCACCTTTAGTTATATCAAGAAGGAGATGCAGGCCGACGCCTCGTCCTGGCTCAGTGGAATTACCCAGAACACGGGGGAGACGATGGACAGCTACATTCAAATCCTGAACGGGATTACGAAAAATCCGGTGTACGATTACACGCTTAACAACATCATGGAGGATCATCTCGACAACCGTGAGGGAGTATTGGGCTACTCGTTCGAAGAGACGGCTCAGATCAATGGTTGGTTATCGATGCTGCTCGCAACGGATCGGAAAAGCATCGTCTCGGTGGAGATGTATGACCGTAACGGTAACCAGTTTCAGCTTGGTGAGTCCATTAAATACAACGATTCGGACTGGATGAGGAAGACGGAAGCGGCTAAAGGCGGGACTTATCTGTTGCCTCCGATGATCGGGGAGGACGGCCGTCCATTATTCGCCGTATCGCGGTTGCTCTATAACCCTCAGACCTTCCACGAGATTAGCGTTGTGCGGCTGTTTTATCGCTTGGATTTCGCCCTGGAAACCGGCAAAGAACTATTAAGCCGAGACGGCAACTTATTCCTGGTGAACGAACAGGAGCAGGTCATCTTCGACGTACTCCAGCAATGCACGAATAAGCCATGGTCCGAGTGTTCCAATGCGGATTATTTTCAAAGTCAATTTAAGTCGGATACGACGAATTGGACGCTCATTACCGCCATGCCGCAGAAACAGTTATTTCATAGAATCAGTCAGATTCAACAGTTCTTTCTGTTAATCAATTTATTGTTCTTCTTACTGGCGATTATCATCGTCATCATGGCGAGTTATCGGATCTCATCTCCTTTGAAGCGCCTCAGCCGAATGATGCTCACCGCTCCGAAGTATCAATTTCATATCGATGTACCTGTCACTACCCGGACGGACGAGATCGGCATTATCACGACCAGCTTTAAGAATATGATCGGGCATATTCACGACTTGATTAAAGAGATTGTATCGATCGAAGAGGGACGGAAGAAATCGGAGATCGCCTCTCTGCAGGCGCAGATCAATCCCCATTTCCTATATAACACATTAAGCGCGATTGTGATGCAAGCCGAAATAGATGAGAATTACAACATTTCGACGATGGCTGCCAAGCTCGGCAAGCTGTTCCGCTATTCGATCGATAGAGAGAAGGAATGGGTCAATGTCGAGAAGGAATGCGAATACATCAAACTGTACGTCGAAGTGATGAAGTATCGGTATCCTAAGTTAACGCTGGAGCTGCAGATCGAAGACCAAGTCAGGGAATGGCGCATCATCAAGCTGTTGCTTCAACCGATCGTGGAAAATTCAATCCTTCACGGGATCGTTCCGAACGGCCAGGAAGGGGTCATCCGAATCGCGATCAAGGGTATCGTGGAGATGGGAGGAGACATGCTGTTCATCCAAATTCGCGACAATGGAATCGGGATGGATCCGGAGTGCCTCAAGAAGCTTAAGGCTGCCATGATCGGCACGGAAGGACAGGACAAAGTAGGCATGGGCATCAGGAACGTGTATGAAAGAATATTGCTCACTTACACGAAAGGCGGGATTAGCTTTGACATCGAGAGTGAGGTCGGGCATGGAACAGCCTTCAACATCAAGCTTCCCCGAATGGATCATGAAGGTTCTGATCGTAGATGACGAGGAAATTCTGCGTACCGGATTAGTGAAAATGATCGAGCGGATGGATCTGCCGGTAGCCGTGGTGGGCACCGCTAATGATGGATTACACGCGCTTAAGCTCATCGATGACCATGAACCTCATGTTATTCTTACCGATATTCGTATGCCGAACATGGACGGGTTGGAGCTGATCGAGAAGCTTGCAGCGGATCAGCGACGTATCCGCACGATCATTCTGAGCGGATATGACGACTTTGATTATGCAAGAAAAGCGATTCGATCGGGTTGCAGCGACTACTTGGTGAAACCGCCCATCTATACGGAATTAAGAGAGCTGCTCCAATCGATCTACGAGAAGCTCTCGTTGGAGCTGGCCAAGTTCATGGAAGAAAGCCGGAAGGACGAAATTCTGAATCGCAACCAAACGCTCTTGAAATCGGATTTCTTGAGAACGCTCCTTGTGAAGAAAGCCAAGCCCCCGGCGAGAGAGACGCTCGTCGAACAAGCAGAGCGTCTGGGCATTCCTCTGCGATCGGGCGCCTATGCCGTAGCCATCCTCAGGAACGAAAGACGGCTGGAAAGAATCCAGAAATATTCTACAGCGGACTGGGAGCTCTTGAAATATGCCTGCCTCAACATCTGCGGCGAAATCTTCAACGGCGCTCCTTGCTTTTACGATGAACAAGATCAGCTCGTCGTCCTGCTGCCCCACAACGATTCGTTCGAGGACCATTGCGAGAAGCTGCAGGAAGCCCGGGGGAATCTGTCGCATTACTTGCAGTTATCTTATTCGGCGGCGTCATCCGAAACCTATCCTTTCCATGCCATAGCCGATGCTTACGAAGAAGCGAATCGGCTATTAAGCTTGCGTTTATTGAGCGAGAAGAGCGTTCTCATCACCCCGAAGGGGTTAACCCATAATGTCAACGAGGATATCACGCCTCATCTCAAACAATTAGACGAGCTGCATCAATGCCAGTCGCTAAGCGAGATTCAAGTCGTATTGATTCACTGGCTGGACACGGTTAAGAACTCGGGTTACACGCCGCTGGGGTTGGAGAAGCTCAAGCAGGAGCTTCGCGTGGCTTTGGTAACGCTGATGCAGAAACCTCCGATTAAACAAGCCGAGCAGGAGCTCGGAGTTTATTCCTCCGTGTGGCTCGAACAGTTGGGATACGCCGATTCCTTCTCGGAGCAGCTCGAGCTTGTCTATCAACTCATCGAGCAATTGACCGAGCAGCAGAAGTCGGGCATGTATCACAACCATGCCGTGGAGAAAGCCATCGCATACATCAAGAAGTATTACAATCACTCGATTAATTTGGTGTCGATCTCCGAGCATGTCCATATGAATCCGGCTTACTTCAGCGTGATGTTTAAGAAGAAGACCGGTATCGGCGTCGTAGAATTCGTCACCGATGTTCGGATGGACAAGGCGAAGAAGCTGCTGATGGAAACGGATTATAAAACCTACCAAATCGCTGAATCGATCGGATACAGCGACCCCGCTTATTTCTCCAAAATCTTCAAACGACAGCATGGCATGACGCCTCAAGAATATCGAAATACGCAGCTATAGATGTTACAAGAAATCAATAGATCGTCCATTATCCCTGCCTCCTTCCGTCTTTACAATAGGTTATATAGACCATATAGACCATTGTAAGGACTGGAGGAACAGGTGGATGAATTATTTCAGGAAACACTGGATCGCTTTATGTTATATCCTTCCCGCTGCAATCATCATTACCTCATTTTTCATTACCTCGATCGTTTACACCCTTTACTTAAGCTTCACCAGCTACGACGGGTTGAAAGCCCCCGAGTTCGTAGGCTTCGAGAATTACGCGAGGATTTTCAAGGATTTAACGTACATTACCTCCCTTAAGAACACGCTATTATGGGTTATCGCCACGCTTATTTTTCCCGTAGGGCTCGGCTTGCTCTTCAGCGTGCTGCTGCAGCATATGAAGGGTCAGCGCATCTTCAAGAACATCTTCTATTTGCCCTATGCGATGTCCCTAACGGTCGTAGGGGTCATCTGGGTGTTGCTGTTCTCCCGTAACGGAATCAACCTGCTGCTCACGAATATAGGGTTGGACTCCTGGGCGATCGATTGGTTGAATACGCCGCCTTCCAATAGTTACGCGATGATCGTCGCATCCGTCTGGCAAGGAACCGGTACGAATATGCTGTTGTTCCTTATCGGCCTTGGCGCGCTACCCAAAGAACCTTTCGAAGCCGCCGCGATCGACGGAGCCGGTCGGTTCCGTACGTTCTGGAGCATTACGCTGCCCTTGCTCAACCCGATCACGATTGTCGTCATGGGCATGGCGCTCGTCAATAGCTTCAAGATCTTCGACATTATATGGGTCATGACGATGGGCGGACCCTATCGGTCTTCGGAGACGCTGGCCGTCACGATGTTCCGGGAGTCGTTCGTCTTGTTCAAGTTCGGTCAAGGCGCGGCTATATCGATTGTCCTGACGATTACGTCCATTGCGGTGTCTTGGTTCTATCTTAGAAAAACAATGGTGAAGGAGGGTTAAAATGAGTCGAACGTTGCGTATCGCATCCTATGCCGTGATAACCGTTCTTGCGGCGTTGTGGCTGTTACCTGTTCTTCTAGTGCTGTCTAACGCGACTAAGTCCTTACAGGATTTCACCTACGGGGATATCTGGAGGCTTCCTGAATCCTTTCATCTATTCAGCAATATGAAAGAGGCTTTGAATATGGGAGCTTTGGGTCGGGGGATGCTCAACAGCTTCTTGTACAGCTTCTTCGGTGCGGGAATAAGCATTCTCGCTGCCGCGCTTGCTGCTTTCGGCATCGTCATCTTGCGCATTAAAGGCGGATTTTACTGGTTCCTGCTTATTTATAGCGGCACGATTTTCCCTTTCCAAATGTATTTGGTTCCGTTATTCAAAGCCTACCAGAACGTCGGGATATACGATACGTTCGGAGGCATGCTTCTGTTCTACATCGCGATCTCCATCCCGTTCTGTCTGTTCCTGCTGCGCAACTATATGACGACTTTGCCTTATGAGATCGTAGAGGCTGCGCAGATCGACGGGTTCAGAAGCATCGGCATCTTCACCAGAATCATCTTCCCGTTGCTGCTGCCGCCGGTATCCGTCTTAATGCTGTTCCAGTTCACTTGGATTTGGAACGACCTGGTGTTCGGAATGACCTTAAGCCGGTCCGAGGCCGTGCGCCCCGTGATGGCCGGTCTTGCCACGATGCAAGGGATGTTCTTCCGCTCCGGCGTCACGACGTTGATGGCCGGGATCGTGCTGACCTCGCTGCCGACGATCATCTTGTTCTTCGCTTTGCAGCGCAATTTCATCAAAGGCATGCTATTAACGGTAAAATCATAAACCGACTTACAACGCAGAGGAGTGCATCGCAATGTCAAGTTACGACAAAGAACCCCACATTACGATCAAAGGCTGGGAGGAGCAGTGCTGGAGCGGATATGCGTCCATCGGACAAGAAGTGGAGCGTATCTCCCGCGGGCGGCTGAAGACGGTCGTGATCATCGAATGTTATACGACGGTTCGTATTCATGAGATCGTTCGCGGGCTTGCGATAAACTGCAGCATCGAGAAGGTCATTGAAGCGGAGCGGGCTGTTAAATCCGCAAGCGACATCGATGCAATGATCGCGCCTTACGTCACCGAGGATCGAGTATTCGGCTATATGGCGCCGCTGCAGATTGAAGATTTCTATGATCCGGCTGCTATAGAGCAGCTTCGTGCGGAACTGGAAGCCGTGACCGAAGGCATCGTTGTCGTGATCGGAACAGGGGCATCCCTCATTGGCGAGGGAGAGTGCATCCTGTACGCGGATCTGGCAAGGTGGGAGATTCAGAAGCGATATCGGAGCCGCGAGTTCGGCAATTGGCTGGACGATAATTATGACGAGGATATTCTCCGGAAATATAAAAGGGGATTTTTCATCGAGTGGAGAGCTGCCGACCGGTTGAAGCGTTCCCTATTGCCGAAGGCCCACTACTATCTGGATACGAATCTCAAGGATACGCCGAAGATGGTCAGCCGGGAGGCTATATTCGCCGGAATGAAGCAGGCGGTGCATCGGCCGTTCCGCTTGGTGCCTTATTTCGACCCCGGGGTATGGGGCGGAACTTGGATGGAGCGCAACATCGAGCTGGACAAGCAGAGCAATCCCTATGCGTGGAGCTTCGACGGGGTGCCTGAAGAGAACAGCGTGTATTTACAATATGGCGATATACGAGTCGAAATGCCTTCTATCAATTTGGTCTTCTTCGAACCTCAAGCTTTGCTAGGGGACAAGGTATATGCCCGTTTCGGCGCGGAGTTCCCGATTAGGTTCGATTTCCTAGACACCGTCGGGGGGCAAAATCTCAGCTTACAGGTACACCCGCTGACCGGATATATTCGCGACAAGTTCGGAATGGAATATACGCAGGATGAAAGCTACTACATGCTGGATGCCGAGCCCGAGGCAACCGTGTACTTGGGAATCCAAGAAGGCATTGAACCGCAGGCGATGTTCGATGACTTGTATAAGGCCCAGGCTGGAGGATTCTCCTTCCCGGCGGAGCAGTATATCAATATTTTTCCCGCGGCTAAGCACGATCATTTCAGCATCCCGGCGGGGACGGTTCATTGCTCGGGCCAAGGGGGGATGGTCCTCGAGATCAGCGCAACCCCGTATATTTTCACGTTCAAATTGTGGGATTGGGATCGTCTCGGGCTGGACGGCAAACCTAGACCCGTGCATCTTGAACACGGAGTCCGCAATATCCAATGGGATCGTACGACCGAATGGGTGCGCAGGGAGCTCATTAATCCGATCACCCGAATCGCGGAAGGCGAGCATTGGATCGAAGAGAAGACGGGTCTGCACGAAACCCAATTCATCGAAACCCGCAGGCACTGGTTTACCGATACGACACCGCATCATACGCAGGGCGGCTTTCAAATGCTGAACCTGGTTGAAGGCGAGGAGGTTGTCGTGGAAAGCCCTACGGGAGCTTTCGAACCTATGGTTGTACATTATGCCGAAACCTTCATCATACCGGCATCCGTCGGTGAATATACGATTCGACCGAGCGATTCCAGCCGCAAGGGCAAGCATGGAACGATTAAGGCCTATGTTCGGTAATTCAGGGGGCGATACCGTATGATCATTGCGATCGATTTTGGCGGGACGAATATTAAAGTAGGCTTGGTAGACAACGGGAAGGTGCTGGAGCAGACGCGCCTTCCTTCGCATTCCGATCAAGGGTTAATCGCTAGACTGGATGACGTGAAGGTAGAGGTGGGCGTCTTGCTGCATCGTCGCAACGTCACCCTGGCGGATTGCTCGGGAATCGGAATCGCTACGCCTGGCATCGTGGATACAAGGCGGCGAACGATATTATCGATCAACGAGAAGTATGCGGACGTCGTTGGGTTCGATATCGAGAAGTGGGCTGTGTATACGTTCGGATTGCCCTTCATGATCGAGAATGACGCCCGTGCGGCGCTACTCGGAGAAGTCTATCACGGGGTGGCGCGCGGAGTTAAGGATGCCGTGCTTCTCACATTCGGTACTGGGATCGGAACATCGGCGATGATCGGCGGTCAAGTCTTAAGAGGCAAGCATTATCAAGCAGGCATCTTAGGCGGACATTTCACCACGAACATTCACGGCAACTTATGCAATTGCGGCAATACTGGCTGCCTGGAAGCGCAAGCCGGCCATTGGGCTTTGCCGTATGCGTTGAAACGGCATCCGCAATACGATAGCAGCGAATTGTCCGAGCTGAGCCATCCGGGTTATAGGGATATCATCAACGCCGCCCTCAGGAAAGACCCGGTAGGCATGGACGTGCTGGATGAGCTGATGGCGCATTGGAGCGCCGGTATCATTAACATGGTGCACGCTTACGATCCGGAGATCGTCATTCTGAGCGGGGGGTTGATGAAATCGCAGCAATTCCTACTCCAAGCGCTGTATGACAAAGTCAATCAGAAGAGCTGGACCCCTTGGGGAGATGTGAAGATCGTAGTGGCCGATAATCCGGATGCTTCGGTTCTATTGGGATTATCCGCATTATTCGAGAGCGCCGAGCAAGAGGCGGTTTCCTAATCGGAATGCATGTTGAACAAGCTCTCCTTAATCAAGGAGAGCTTGTTCGCTTATATCAGCTTATGTTTATACCAAGCTTCGCCTTTAAATCTAATCCAGAAGACGATGCCCCGCACCGCCCATTCGGCGACCATGGCGAGCCATACCCCCATGACGCCGAGCTGAAGCGTAATGCCCAATACATAGCCAAGAATCACTCGAAGCACCCACATGGTGAGCAACGAAGCGATAGAAGTGAACTTCGAATCGCCCGCCGCCCGCAATGCGGAAGGCAGCATGAAGCTCGAGGACCAGACGATCGGCTGTACGACGGAGATTAACAGGATAAGCCGGAAGATGTCCGGCACGATGGCATCCGGCGGAGAATACAGCTCGACCAACCACGGGAACATGAGCAATAAGACGGCCGTAATGAACACGAAGAAGAGACCTGAAAGTCCCAAGAACGACTTTATATACTTCCTGGCATCGGCGATATCTCTCCGTCCGATGCATTGTCCTACGACAGTCACGATCGCAATGCTTAAGGTCGTTCCTCCGACTTGGAACAGCATGGCTAATGAATTGCCGATGGCGTTGATCGTAATCGGCAGCGTGCCAAGTTGTACGATATAGGTTTGCGTAAGCAATTTGCCCCCATTGAAGAACAATTGCTCCACCGCGAACGGAATACCGATGAACATGATTTTCTTCAATAACGGCACATGTACGGCAATCGCGTTGGCAAGCTTAAGGCGCAGCGTATGATTATATCGAATAAGGTAGAATAGCGATGCGGCGGCTCCAAGAACGCGAGCGCTTATTAAGGAAATCGCCAGTCCGAGCACGCCCATGTCCAAGACGGTAATGAATACGATGTTCAAGATGAAGTAAGACAGGTTTAGAATGACCGACAGCACGAGACACGCTTTGGTCTCGGATACGCCCCGCAAAGCTCCGACTACGCCCTGATAAATTCCGATGAAGGGATAAGAGATACAGCTGCCGATGAGGAATAGCTTCGCGTTCGCGATAACTTCGGAATCGGCGCCTCCGAATAGAAAGCTAATGATAGGCGAGTGGAAAATAATGACGAGCAAGCAAATGACGACGGAAAGCGTAGTGACGGACGAAATCGATTGAGCCGCGGCCCGGGATGCTTGTTCTTGATTGCGGCTTCCCGTGTACTGGGCGACGATAACCGTGCCGCCCGTGGAGATCGCGATAAATACGCTGACGATGAACATATTGACGGAATCGACCATGCTTACCGCGCTAACCGCTTCAACGCCCGAGGAACTGACCATGGCCGTATTCAGAATGCTGATTAACACGATGAAAGCGGAGTCCACGAAAATGGGGATAATCAACGCAAAGATTTGTTTGTAATCCATCGAATTTCCCGTGAAATATCGATTCAACAGGGCTACGATCGGCTCTCTCAAGAAAGCATTCCTTTTACGCATCCGACTTGAATGCCTCCGCTCTATATGACGATGTCGACTATACTGTACAACTAGATTACGCTATAATCAATATAAAGTCATCAGATGACCTGCTCACTTAAGGTATGGAGGTAATCGATCGTGTTCAATGAAGACGTAGCAAGACAACTCAGAGATTTGGTAGGAGAGAAGTTCTTTCGGACAGATCAAGAGGCGTTAATCGCGCATTCCTATGATGGCACGCCGATGTTGCAGGCTTTGCCCGATGGAGTCATTTATCCCGAATCGACGGAGCAAGTCTCGGAAATTATGAAAATAGCAAGCAGCCATCTTATTCCGATCGTAACGAGAGGCTCGGGCTCGAATCTGTGCGGAGGCACGGTGCCTTTGCAAGGCGGAATCGTGATGGTCATGCATCGCATGAATCGGATCATCGAAGTCGATATGGAGAATCTGACCGCCACGGTTCAACCCGGTGTCATTACCGGCCAATTCATTGCTCATGTCGAAGGGCTGGGGCTCTTCTATCCTCCGGATCCGAGCAGCATGAAGATATCCACGATAGGCGGCAATATCGCCGAATGCTCGGGCGGTCTGAGAGGGTTGAAGTACGGGACGACCAAAGATTACGTCCTGGGCTTAACGGCCGTGCTGCCTAACGGATCCGTTCTGCGGACCGGCGGGAAATTAACGAAAGACGTAGCCGGATACGATCTGACGAAGCTATTGGTTGGCTCGGAAGGGACGCTTGCCGTCATTACGGAGGCGATTCTGAAGCTGATTCCGCAGCCCAAAACCAAGAAAACGATGGTAGCGATGTATAAAGATATATACGGTGCGGCGCGTACGGTGTCGAAAATCATCAAAAGCCAAATCATTCCGGCTACTCTGGAAATATTGGACAATCCAACGATTCGAGTGGTAGACGACTTCGCGAAAATCGGTCTGCCATTGGACATGGCCGCCATCCTTATCATCGAGCAAGACGGCGAACCGGAGATGGTTGAGCGCGACATCGAGAAAATACGATCGATTTGCCAGGAAGAGCAGGCGGATCGAATCGACGTGGCGGCCGACCGCGATGAAGCCGAGAAGCTGCTGACAGCCAGACGCAGCGCATTCACCGCGCTCGCTCGCCTTCGTCCGACGACGATACTCGAGGACGCGACCGTCCCTCGTTCTAGAATCGCGGATATGGTGCTGCGTACGAATGCCGTCGCCAAGAAGTACAACGTGAATATCGCAACCTTCGGGCATGCGGGCGACGGGAATCTGCATCCGACCGCAACGACCGATGCGCGCGACCATGAAGAGGTACATCGCGTCGAGGAAGCCTTCGCGGAAATATTCGAAGCCGCCATCGAGCTTGGCGGCACGATTACGGGAGAGCATGGGGTCGGCGTCGTCAAGGCTCCTTATTTGGAATGGAAGGTTGGAGAAGCGGGGATCGAAGTCATGAAAGGAATCAAAGCCGCTTTCGATCCGCTCCATATCCTGAATCCGAGCAAGATGTTCGCTAAGGAAACGAAGAAGAGAGTGGTGGTGCAGCATGGCTAGCGCAACGGGAAAACCGGCAATCGAGCATACGAACCCTCTAGCTCGAACGCTGCTGAACAGTCTCGACTATGATCAGTTGACGAACTGCATGCGATGCGGGTTCTGCTTGCCTGCATGTCCAACCTTCCGCGAGACCGGCATGGAGCCTGCCTCTCCGCGCGGACGAATCGCGATGATGAAGGCTGCCGTAGACGGTCTTATGGTTCCGGACGAGCAATTCCAAGAACAAATGAACTTATGCCTAGGCTGCCGCGCTTGCGAACCCGCCTGTCCCGCGGACGTGAAATACGGTCAATTAATCGAACAGACGAAGGAAGCGATCGAAGAGCATGCCGCTCATTCCTTGCCGATTAAAGCGATACGCAAAACCGTGTTCAGAACGTTATTCCCGAAGCGACGCAGCTTGAGGCTGCTTGGCGGCTCTCTTGCCTTGTATCAAAAATCCGGCCTTCAGAAGGTAGCGAGATCGATCGGCGTAATGAAGCTGCTGCCCAAGCAGCTGTCGGAGATGGAGGCCATATTGCCGCCTGCCAGCTCTAAGGGCGTAGTCGAACGTATAGGTACCTTCTATCCCGCCAAGGGGAAAGCCATCGCTAAGGTGGCGATGTTCCGCGGTTGTATTATGGATGTCATGTTCGCGGATACGAACGTGAATACCGTAGAGTTGCTGTCGGTTGCCGGCTTCGATGTATACATCCCCGAAAGCCAGGTATGCTGCGGCGCGCTGCACGCTCATAGCGGAGAAATGAAAGGCGCCAGAGAATTGGCTGCAACCAATATCGATACGTTCCGACAGCTCGACATCGATTACATCGTGTCCAATGCGGGCGGCTGCGGCGCGTTGCTCGTCGAGTATGACCATCTCATGAAGGATGACGACAAGTATCGCGAGTCGGCCCAATGGTTCGCTTCCAGAGTCATCGATGTCAGCTCGTTGATCGTTGACAAAGGGCGGATACCGAAATTCGTTCAACGGGACAACTCTGCGCAAGAGCGGAAAATAAAAGTGACGTATCAGGATTCCTGTCATTTGCGCAACGTAATGAAAGGCTCCAGCGCCCCGCGTACGTTAATGAAGCAGGTCGTAAACGCGGAATACGTGGAGATGGTCGAATCGGATCGCTGTTGCGGTTCGGCGGGGATCTACAACGTCGTGCAGCCTGAGATGGCAGGCTCTATTCTTGAGCACAAGATGGAGCATGCGAACAACACGCAGGCAAGCTACATGCTGACGAGCAATCCGGGCTGTCTGCTGCAGATGAAGCTCGGCATCGACAAGCATAAGCCCGAACAGACGATGAAAGCGATGCACATCGTTGACTTTCTGCACGATCGGATGATTGTGCCGGAGTAGGTATTGTTGGGTCTGGCAGGTTTTTCCCTCATATCTCGATTTAGCTGGAACAGTGCCCTCATTGGACACTGTTCCATGCTTATATGGCAATAATCAACGGATAAAACCATCTTGTAAGCGTTTTATAATTGTGATATAACATAGATAGTTCTTGAAATTAAATATCAGAATAATATTTTTAGATAAAATTATATTTCAAAAACTATTGACGGAGAATCGGCCATGAAGTAGTATATAACCATTGAAACGTTATTTTATCTAACGCATAACGTTACTTCTGTGTTACTTACAGCAAGAAGAAGGAGGATGGTTATGAATGACTACCTTGCGGGCTTAACGACCGAGGCCGTCAATCCTGACACATTCATGATCGATGAATGCTCGACGGAACAAATGGTTGAGTTGATGAATCGTCAAGACGCTCTAGTCCCCGCTGCTATAGCCGAGGAAATTCCTCAGATTGCAAAGGCGGTAGATGTTCTACATCATAGGTTGTCCAATGGTGGCAGAATGTTTTATATAGGGGCCGGCACTTCGGGAAGGCTGGGAGTTCTGGATGCTTCGGAATGTCCGCCTACCTTCGGTACGGATCCTTCCCTAGTGCAGGGCTATATCGCCGGCGGCGATACGGCTTTGCGCAATGCGGTTGAAGGCTGCGAAGACAATGATGAGGAAGGGAGAGCGTTAATCGAAAGCATCGGCGTGACAAGCAAAGACGTCGTCATCGGGATTTCGGCTAGCGGCAGCGCGAACTACGTGATTGCGGCTTTAACGAAAGCCAAGGAGTATGGGGCGGCTACGATCGGCGTGTGTAACAACAAAGGCTCGAAGTTCGAACCCATCGTGGATGTTTGCATCTCGCCCGTTGTAGGGCCGGAGGTTATTAGCGGCTCGACTCGATTAAAGGCAGGAACCGCTCAGAAGCTCGTTCTTAACATGCTGACAACCTGCACCATGGTCAAGCTGGGGAAAACGTACAACAACTTAATGGTCGATCTAAAGGCAAGCAATATTAAGCTGCTGGATCGTTCCGTTCGGATCATCATGAACACGACGGATGTAGATGCATCGACTGCCGCAGCAACGCTTGAGCAAGCATCCATGAATTGTAAGTTGGCCATAATGATGATCAAGACGGGGTTGGACGCGAAACAAGCGGAGCAAGTGCTTAACGCGAATGAAGGACGCTTGAAACAAGCGGTCTTATCCTTGGCGTAAGCGGAACAAAGGATTCACGGAAATGATGCAACTCATAATCGAGGAGGCTACTGAAGATGGCAAAAAGATCTCGCGCACTCACACTCGCAATGGCAGGAATCATGGGTCTATCCGTTCTATCCGCATGTGGCAATAACAATAATAACGAACCGGCGGCTTCGGGCTCGGCGAGCCCGAGCAGCAGCAATGCTCCAGCGGCCAAGGATACGATCACCGCGTTGCTGCCTCCGGCATCCGCGAACTATCAAGCTCGGTTCCCCGATATGGAGAAGGAATTCAACGCGCTGTATCCGAACCTGACGCTGAAGATCGAACCGGCGAGCTGGGAAGATATGACGCAGAAGCTGGATACGCAAGTGAACGCCGGCTCTCCTCCGGATATCGCTTGGAGCGGTTCCACGGGCATCTCCAAATACGCGGCGCTGGGCGTTCTGCTTGACCTGAACCCGGTGCTGTCCGATGAAGTCAAAGCCGATTACGACGAAGTTCCGATGAAATACTTCCAATTGGGCGACGCTCAATATGGCTTGCCTGCCTACTTGGCGATTCACTCCATCGGCGGTAACAAGCAGTTCCTGGAGGAAGCGGGTATCGACTGGAAGAGCATTCAACAGAACGGTTGGACATACGATCAATTCCGCGAGTCCATCAAGAAAGGCGTCGTGAAGAACGATAAAGGCGATACGACCCGTTACGGTTTCGTATTCGCGACAGCCGGCGTAACTTCGAAAGACTATCTGGCGATCATGGCTAAATCCGCCGGTCTGCCTGATTACTTCGATACGGATCTTAAGTACACGTACACGAGCAAAAAATTCCTGGGCCTGCTTACGGATCTCCGTCAATTGATCGACGACGGTTCGATGCCTAAAGAGCTTAGCTCGATCGACGCGGGCAAGCGTTGGAACATGTTCTTGACGGGTCAAACGATGATCACGGGCAAAGGCCTGGCGAGCTTCGAGAACTCCGCTCGTCTGAACAACGAGAAGATCAAGGCGAACGACGGTTCCGCGGTAGCGGGTTCCATCGCGGCGGATTACATCGCGCTCCCGGTTCCTACTTTCAACGGCGCGGATTACATCCCAACGTCGGTCGTTGACGGATACATTGCCCTTCGCGGTAAAAAAGCTCCTTCCGAAGAGCACATTAAGAACATCGGACTCGCGATCAACTTCTTGTCTTCCGGCTCCATCGCGGCTAACTACAGCAACGAGCTCTTCCTGTCGCCGATCACGAAATCGGCGCGCGAGGCTCAAGTGCTTGAACAGTACCCGCGTAATGAAGATAACGTGAAAGCGGACCAAATCATGATGTCCAAAGCGGTTCCGGCTCGTACGGATATCCCGACCGATAAAGCAGCGGAAGCGATCAAGATCGAGACGGAAGTTATCGTTCCGAAATTGCAAGCCTTGCTCGCGAACGAAATTACGCCGCAACAAATGTACGATGCGGTTAAATCGGCCGCAATCAAATCCTTCGGCCAAGACGGCGTTGTCGTAGACTAAGTTCGACCTAGACGGGTATGTGAAAGCTGTACGTAGCCATTACGCGTACAGCTTTCCTTATAACCCTGGTCTAGAGCTTGTACTGCTTCAGGAAAGAGGGCGATCCAATGAATCAAGCATGGACCAAAAAAAATAAAAAATTAAAACTCGAAAGCGACTCGGGTTGGGGATACGCGTTTATTGCCGTAGCTCTTATCGCCTTTTCTTTGTTTACGGCCTATCCGGTAATCAATGCGTTCATCATCAGTCTCCAAGAATATCGACCGTTAGGGTCCACGTACGTTGGATTCGAAAATTTCAAAAACACGTTTTCGGACAGCCTCTTCTGGAAAGCTCTGAAGAACACGTTGGTGTATACGTTATTAACGGTTCCGGTTAATATCTTTCTTTCGTTCTTGATTTCTATTCTGATTTTGCCTTTCAGGAAAAGAACGCAGACGTTTTTTAAAGCCGTCTATTATTTGCCGGCCGTAGCTTCGGGAGTAGCCCTTTCCGTCGTATGGCTGTGGATCTTCGATCCATTGAAATCGGGTATTGCGAATCAGCTCGTCGGATTCTTCGGCGTTTTCAATCAGAACTGGCTAGGTTCCAGCGCGACGGCCATGTTCTCGCTCGTATTAATGTCTTGGTTATCCAGTCACGGTACGGCCATTATTATTTACTTAGCTGCATTGCTTGGCATCGATAACAGCTATTACGAAGCAGCCGAAATCGACGGCGCGACTTTCTTGCAGAAGCTGTGGTACATCGTCGTTCCATTCCTTAAGCCAACAACGCTATTCCTACTGGTTACGGGCGTCATCGGTTCCTTCCAAGTGTTCCAGAACGCTTATCTTATGACGGGCGGCGGACCGGACCATGCGACCACGATGGTAGGATTATTGATCTTCAATAACGCGTTCACATATTTCGAGTTTGGCGAGGCGGCAGCGCAATCCTTGCTTCTGGCAGCGATTATCGCAGTGATTTCGTTCCTGCAATTCAAGTTCATGGGCAATGACGTGGAGTACTAGGAAAGGAGCAAGATACTATGGGTTTGTACAACAGCGAAATGAAAAGCAAAGGGTATCTGTTCGCTCGTAATGGTCTCATCATTGCGTTCCTAGTCCTTTTCGCGGCAGCTACCATTTTCCCGATATACTTTATGCTTATTTCTTCGTTCGGCGATCCGGTGGAAGCAGGCGCGATGAGCTATTCGATCTTACCGGCGAAGATATCGTTCGAGTCTTATCAATTTTTCTTCAATTTCAGCCCGCATTCATGGGACTGGTTAGTGAACTCCATGATCGTTGCGGGGTGCGTCACCATATCCAACGTATTTTTCGCGACGCTCGCCGGGTATTCTTTCGCGAAGATGAATTTCAGAGGGAAAAATATTCTGTTCGCGATCTTGCTGGGTTCGATGATGATTCCCGGTCAAGTTACGCAGGTTCCTCTCTATATTCTGATCGTTAACGTGTTCGAGCTGCAAAATACGTATACCGCGTTGATCATGCCGAGTATCGTTACGGTATATAACATCTTCTTGGTGAAGCAGTTCATGTCATCGATTCCGAAGGAAGTTATCGAGGCGGCCAAAATCGAAGGCTGCTCGCAGCCTAAGATCTTCTGGCATATCATTATGCCGCTATCGAAGACGGTTATGGCCGTGCTATCGATCCTGACGTTCATGGCGGCATGGAACGATTTCTTCTGGCCGTTCCTCGTCACGAATACGATGGACATGCAGACGATTCAGGTCGGCCTGAAAAACTTCCGATTCGCGAATACGACGTATTTCGCGCCGATGATGGCGGGCGCAACGATATCTGCGGTTCCAATGTTCATCTTGTTCTTCGCCTTGCAAAGATACTTCCTTGAAGGGGTAACGGTTGGAGCGGTGAAAGGCTAATGGACAATCACTCAAAAGTCGATGAGGCATATTTGGTCGGACTTATGTCCGGTACGTCGGTAGACGGTATAGATGCGGCGGTAATCAAGCTTGCTCCTTCCAAGGACCAAGAGCATGGCGCCCAAGTTACTTTACTGGCTTTCGAGAATACGCCTTTTCCGAAACAGGTTAGAGATCAGGTATTCGAGCTGTTCGATCTGGCTAACGCCACGATCGATAAGGTCGGCGCGATGAATATGTGGCTGGGCGAGTTATACGCCCAAGCCACATATTCCGTTATAAGGAAGAGCGGACTTGAGCCGTCTCAGATCTACGCCATCGGTTCGCACGGCCAGACGATCTATCATGCGCCGGAAGAGAATCGGGTGGACGGCTATGACTTGCGTTGCACCGTTCAGATCGGCGAAGGCGCGGTCATTGCGAATCGAACCGGAATCCCTTGCGTCTCGGACTTCCGGGTGGCTGACATGGCCATGGGCGGCCAAGGTGCGCCGTTAGTGCCGTTCACGGAACATTTATTGTTCGGCGATCCTCTTCAAACCCTCTTGATGCAAAATATCGGAGGAATCGGCAATGTGACCGTGCTTCCGGCGAATGCCTCGCTGGATCAAGTGTTCGCCTTCGATACGGGGCCAGGGAACATGATCATCGATGGGCTCGTGTCGCAGCTCTATGCGCCGATGACGATGGATGTCGGCGGCGAGATCGCCGCGAGCGGACAAGTGATCGACGAGCTACTGGAATGGATGCGGCAGGATGAATATTATGCGATGCCGTTGCCGAAGTCGACGGGAAGAGAAAGGTTCGGCCAAGCCTACGTTGCGCAGATCATCGATAAGATGGAAGCTAACGGCTGGAAGAGCGAAGATGTCGTCGCGACGGCAACGTACTTAACCGCATGGAGTATCGTGGACGGCTACGTACGGTATATAGCGCCCCGGCATCAAGCGCAGCGGCTGTTAGTGGGCGGCGGAGGAAGCTATAACGCCACGCTGATCCGCCATCTGCAAGGATTGTTCGCCCCGTATCAAGTAAGGGTGCTGACGCAGGAAGATATCGGCGGCAACAGCGACGCGAAGGAAGCGATTGCGTTCGCCCTGCTGGCCTACTATACGATGAAGCGGTTACCGAACAATATTCCGCTCGTTACCGGGGCGTCTAAGCCCGTCGTTATGGGCAAGATTTCCTGGCCTTATCACGGTCGTTAACAGGAGGATCGACGATGCATATCAGACCTTACACCGACGAAGATCTATCCGCGGTCGTAGCGCTATGGAATCAAGAAGCAACGAAGTACGATTACAAACCGTTCAACGAACGGGAGTTTCAAGACACCTTCATCGATCATGCTTATTTCGATGAGAAGTGCATATGGGTCGGCTGCAAGGATGAAGCGATTATTGGATTCGCGGCCGGCTGCAGCGGTCAGGATCTCCCGCTAGGAGAGGTAGCCGGTTATATTACCTGCGTGATCGTCGATGCCGATGCCGCGGCGCCAGAGCTATACGGTACATTCCTGACGCGCATGGAGAGCAGGTTCCAAGAGCTTGGGAAACGACAAGCTGAAGTGTTGTTCTTCAATCCCGTTAAGCTGAAATGGCTGATCCCGGACTCCCCGCAGCATGAGCACAATAATGCGCCCGGCATCCGCAAGGAGCTGCCGCTGTACGACGCGTTAATCGCCCGAGGTTACGCGGACCGGGCGACGCAATGCGGCATGTACTTGCGGCTTGGAGGCTTCGCCGTTCCCGAGGATATTATCGGCAAGGAAACTTCGGCGCAAGGCAAGGGCTATGAGGTCCGTCTCTATGATCCTTCTCTGCATACGGGGCTTGAATCGACGCTTGCCGCGTTGCAGAATCCGCAGTGGGAGAAGGATGTCCCGGCCTACGTGAAGGATGGCGCGCCTCTCGTCGTAGCCGTGAACGGCCAAGAGGTCGTCGGCTTCGCCGGTCCGATTATCGTCGAGCCTAGCGGACGAGCTTTCTTCTGCGGGATCGGCGTACATCCGGAGCATGAAGGTCATGGGCTAGGCAGCGTATTGTTCTTCCGCATGGTCGAAGCGTTCCAGAATGCGGGCTGCCAATATATCTCCTTATTCACCGGGAGCAATAATCCGGCGATTCGCATCTATCAGAAAGCTGGCTTCACCATTGTCAGAGCATTCTCGATTCTACGGAGGGAACTATAAAATGAGCGACAAATTAACCGTACTGGCCATTGGGGCGCATGTTGGCGATGTGGAGTTGGCTTCCGGCGGCGTACTGGCTAGCCATAGCTTGAAGGGCGACAAGATCGTAACGCTGGCGTTGACGGCGGGCGAGAGGGGCGTGCCGGCGGGACAGGATATGACGGAGTACCGCAAGCAGAAGGTGAAGGAAGCGGAAGTGTTCGCGCAGATGCTTGGCGGCGAAGCGGTCGTGCTCGATTATTGCGACGGAGAGCTGCCCGATAGCGAGCAGGTTCGATGGGAAGTGTGCGACGTCATCCGCCGCGTGAAGCCGAACATCATCATTACCCACTGGAAGAACAGCATGCACAAGGATCACGCGCTGACGCATCATATCGTGAACGATGCGCGGTACTATGCTGCCCTGCCAACGTTCGAACGCGAGCTTCCTGCTCACTTCGCGGCAAGACTGTACTATTCCGAGAACTGGGAAGATGCCGTCGACTTCGTGCCGTACGTATATGTCGATTTCGACCAAGCGGCTTTCGATCTGTGGATCGATGCGCTCAGCAAGCACTGGTTCGTGACGAACAGCAAGTCCTATCGTTATCTGGATTACTACAAAGCTTTAGCCGTCGTTCGCGGCTGTGAAGCGCGCAAAGCCTATGCAGAGGCGTTCATGGTGCAGGCTGAGTCGATGAAGGTCAGACAATCCAGTCTCTGGTAAGCATGGAACGGAGGGGAAGCTTCACATGGTGCTGAACGGGATCGACTCGATTACGAAGTATCGCCATCTATTCGAAGGCAAGCGCGTCGGACTCATTACGGCGCCGACGGGATTGTCCAGGGATTTCGAATCTACGATTAATCTATTGCATGAGAACTTCAATCTTACCGCGATGTTCTCGCCCGAGCACGGCGTTCGCGGAGATCTGGATGCCGGGGCGTTAGTGGATACGTACACGGATCCGATGACGAACGTTCCGGTCTATAGCTTATACCGCAAGGACTCCAAGCGGCTGACGAAGGAAATGCTGGATGAGGTCGACGTCGTCGTCTACGATATTCAGGATGTAGGCGTACGTTACTACACCTTCATCTACACGATGCTATATGCGCTGGAGGATTGCGCGAACGCAGGCGTTGAATTCGTCGTTCTCGATCGCGTCAACCCGCTGAACGGGGTGGACGTCGAAGGGAATATTCTGAAGCCGGGGTTCAAATCGTTCGTCGGCAACTACGAGCTGGCCGTCCGTTACGGACTAACGGCAGGCGAAGTGGCAACGATGGCCAATGAGCAGATGAACTGGAACGCAACGCTCCATGTCGTTCGGCTGGAAGGCTGGGAACGGCGCATGTCCTTCCCGGACACAGGGCTAACCTGGGTGCATCCTTCGCTTGGCATGCCGAGATACGAGACGGCATTATTATATGCGGGTACCTGCTTATTCGAGGGAACCAACTGCTCCGAGGGACGCGGCACGACGTTCCCGTTCGAGATGATCGGCGCTCCGTACATCCAGGCGCAGCAATTGTCCGACGTGATGAACGCGCTAGCCATCCCGGGAGCGCGGTTCCGTCCGGTGCACTTCAAACCTACATCGTCCAAGCATAACGGGGAGCTGTGCGGCGGGGTACAAATTTATATTACGGACCTTCAGAAGCTGAAACCGCTCGAGGTAGGCGTATCGCTATTATTCAAGATTAGAGATCTGTACGAGCAATTCTCCTTCCTTCCTCCGGTTAAGGAAGGGTCGCGTCCCTTCATCGATCTGCTGGGCGGAGACAGCATGTACCGGACGGAAGGCGTTCAAGCCAAGCAGTTGCTCGAGCAGTTCGCGGAGGAAAGCAAGCAATTCGCGGTAATGAAGCAGCAATATCATCTATACCGCTAGGGAATGGTGAGATCATAATGAAGACAATCGAGCAAATGAGCTTGCGAGACAAGATCGGTCAAATGTTCGTTACAGGGTTCCCGACGAGGGAACTGACGGCGGATATGAAGGAAGTCATCGAGCATTATAAAGTGGGCAATATGATCTTGTTCTCGCACAATATCCATAATAAATATCAATTGGGCAGTCTGGTTACGGAGCTGCAGCAATGGTTCACGACGCATACGGGCGTCCCGGGCTTCATTACGATCGACCAAGAGGGCGGCCGAGTTACCCGTATGCCTAAGGATGCGACCAATGTGGCCGGAGCGATGGCGATTGCTTCCTCGGGACGTCCCGAGAATGCCTACACGGCAGGTCGGATGACGGCCAGGGAGCTGCGGGCATTAGGCATCAACTTCAATCTCGCGCCGGTCATGGACGTCAATAATAACGCGCTCAATCCCGTCATTAACGTTCGCTCGTACGGGGATAACGCCCAGAAGGTCATTGAGTACGGAATCCCGATGATGAAGGGGCTGCTCGATGGCGGAGTTATGGCTACGCTGAAGCATTTTCCGGGACACGGCGATACGAATACCGATTCGCATATCGGCTTGCCGGTGATCGAGAAGACGCTGGAGGAATTAGAACAGCTGGAGCTGCTGCCATTCAAGGCTGCGATCGAGCAAGGCGCCCAAGCGATCATGAGCGCTCATATTCTGTTCCCGCAGATCGAGAAGACCGGCGTCCCGGGAACGATGTCCCATACGATTATCACGAAGTTGTTGAAAGAGAAGCTAGGCTATCAAGGGCTTGTCGTCTCCGACTGCATGGAGATGGCGGCGATTAAGCAATATTACGGCACCGCGCAAGGGGCGCTGGCCGCGGTTAAAGCAGGCGTTGATCTGGTATTCATCAGCCATACGCCTAGCGTGGTGAAAGAAGCGATTCATCTCATCGAAGAAGCTGTCGCTTCCGGCGATCTGGACGTAGCGATCATCGATGCGGCCGTAACGAAGATTCTCGCCTACAAAGCCCAATATGCGGTTATCGAAGAGTTGGATTACGAGATCGTCGGCTGCGATGTCCATCGCCGCGCGAATGAACTCATGCGTACGGAGACGATCTGCCGTATCCAAGGCGAGATCGAGCCTATTCGTATGGGTGATCAGCAGGTGTTATTCATGGGCTCCTATTCCTATCGTTCCGATCTTGCGTCCAGCAGCGTCAATCAAGAGTTCAGCTTCCCGCAATATATGGGCGAGCGGTTCCAAGCGGCATACGAGGTCGTCGACATCGATCCGAACGAAGAGCAGCAGAACGCCGCGTTGCAGAAGGCTCAAGGCTACAAGCATATCGTGCTCGGCTTGTTCAATGCGCGCGAGAACAATGGCCAGCTTGCCCTAGCGCGGAAGCTGCTGGCGGCGGGTATCCGAGTAACCGCGATTACGTTGGGCCGGCCTTACGATCTAGCTTTGATCGAAGGCGACTTCTGCGGACTGTCGGCATTCGAATATTCGGCGGATGCGTTCCAATCGCTCATTCCGATCCTGAAGGGCGAGATGGAGCCGACGGCCAACATCACGATTCAGCTCTAGGGGGACTTGAGCATGGCATATGTCATCGGAATAGACGGAGGCGGCACGAAGACGGCCGTCGCCATAGCCCGTGATGAGGAAGATGCTCTAACTACCTTCACCGTAGGACCGATCAATTACAACGGCGGCGATGCCGAAGCCATTGCCGCCTCCTTCGGGGAATTGTTCGACCGCGTGAAGCTCGTCTGCGACCCTGCGAAGGACGTTGCTCATATCTGTATCGGGGCGGCGGGGGTAAGCAATCCTTTGGTCGTCGGGATGTTGGAGAAGCACGTGAGGGATAATGGGTACGCAGGGCCATTAACGATTACTGGCGATCAAGAGACGGCATTGTACGGAGCGCAGAACGCGATGCAAGGCATCATTCTCATCGCCGGTACGGGATCGATCTGCTTCGGGGTTAACGGGAAGGGCGAGCAGCATCGCGCGGGCGGCTTCGGTCATCTTATAGACGACGAGGGAAGCGGCTATCAGATCGGGCGCGACCTCTTATCCATCCTGGTTCAAGCGGCAGACGGAAGAATAACGGATACGATCGTTCCGGGTCTCGTCTATGAGCAGCTCGGACTTCGCGCCGTGAGCGAGATCGTGGGCTTCGTCTATGATAAGAATACGACGAAAAAAGAGATCGCTAAGCTCGCCCCGATCATGACGACGGCATGCGAGAGAGGGGATGCGGCAGCGCTAGAGCTGGCAGAGAAGAGCGCGGCCGGCCTGTTCAAGCTCGTCGTGCCCGTCATCGAGCGGCTGAAGCTGCAAGACAGTCCCATCGCGATTGCAGGCAGCGTGCTGCTTAAATCCCGGTTCGTCAGGGAAGCGTTGGAGCGAGAGCTTGCGCGAAGCTACCCGCTTACGAAGCTGATCTTGCCGATTAAGGATGCGTCCTACGGGGCCGTGTTGTTAGGTAGATCGAAGCTGAATAACGATTAACGGGATGAAAATAAGGGTGTGTCATAAGTCCAAGGTAGATGGACTTGCGACACACCCTTTATCGTTCTAAAATTTGTCCGCGAAGTGGAACTCGGCGTGTTGCTTCGGGAATAAGGCTTGCAGGAGGCGTTCGTGATCCTTAGTCGCGTCCGTCGGCTGATAGCCGAACATGATCGCCGTCATGAGGTCCCGTTCGTCAACTTCGATCGGAACATAGGGTTGCGATTGGCTAACGTCGGAAACGGCAAGACGCTCATCCTCGTAATCCAGATAGATTCGATCCTCTCCGCATTGGAGCGCGACGTGGAAGGGCTGATTCGCGATCGAAGCATTACCGTGCAGACGTTTCTCCAACTCAGGCCGAAGCTTCCGGAACGTGGAGCGCAGGTTAATCATTTTCCACATCGCCATATGGATTGGCATCGATTGCGCTTGATGCCGCTGGTAATAAGAATAAAGCTTATGATCCTCCGGCAGCATCGCTAAGATATGCTTGGCATTCGGGCGAAGCCCGCATAGGGCATGGAATAAGCGTTCGACGCCGTTCTCCGCCTCGTTCAGGTACACGATCTCGCTGATGAATACCTGCTCGCCGTCTTTCCTCTCAATCATCCCATACGCTACGACTTTATCGTTCCGAAGCAGCAGCAGGCAGTCTAATTTGTTCCATTCCGGCCAGTGCATCAGATCGTTCCAGTAGGCTTCGCTACGGACTACGGTGTAAGTGCGATTGTCATTGTATCGGTCATAGATAGAGCGGAGATCGTTCAGATAGCGAGGCTCGAAAGGAACAATAGCGTAATCGCTAGGTTGCTCGACGGTTGCAGGCTTCTCGATGGAATACGCGGTTTCGGGAATCAATCTCCAGCCGGCTTTCTCATAGAAAGCATGCTTGCTGGCCAACAGCACGCTGATATCGTAATCGGTTTCTCTCATATACTCGGTTTGCGCATCGAGAATCTTATGCGCCAGGCCCATTCCTCGATATCGCGGACTCGTCCCGACGCTGCCCATGCAACCGGTCTTCAGAACCGATTGACCGACTCGAATCGATAGAGGGAAAATTTGAACGTTGGCGGCAATCTCGCCGTCGACCGTCGCGAACCACGTCGTAGCCGGGTCATAAGCTTGATCGTGATCCAATCGGTCTTGGAAGAAAGCTTTGCCGACGGTGAAGCATTCGTCCAGAACATCGTAAATCCGTTCGAGTTGTTCTCTAGTCGGGCGATTCGTTACGTTGATGCTCGTGTCTGACACGGTTGTCATCTTACCATTCCTCCTGCTGCTGCGATGCCTAACTATGCAATAATTATACCCTATTATAGGTCTGCTTGGGCGGGTAATTCCCCGTAAAGTCGGCTTCAAGGGCTTTAGGATCAGGTATGAACCCTATCCATAGATGGCTAGAATGATATTGGTTATTGATCAACGCAAAGGACAACCTTATGAGCCTATTCTGGTCACATACCATCTGGTATTTATTGTTAGGTTTAGCAACCGTGACTCAGGTTGTATATGCTTTGTATCATTCGGAGAATCGTTGTAGAACGTTTGCTTTCTATTTGACGCTGGTGGGGATTCCGCTCTGTTTCGAAACGTTTATTCTGATTTTTCTCGACGCTTATGCCTATTACCCCAAGATCATACGAAATCCCGAACTCGATCCGTTTAACGATGAGTTAGCGGGGAATCTGTTCTCGCAATTCGGAGTGGCATCAAGCGCGCTGCTATTAGCCGTTCGTCGCAAACCGTTGTATTGGAATATCATTGTCGCCGTCATTTACTCGATGGTAGAAGTACTCTTCGAGTACTTAGGGATCTATCACCACCATTGGTGGCGAACATGGATGACTTTCGTTGCGTTGATCCTCTTTTTCGCCATCGCGAAATGGATGTATGCTCATTTGGTTCGAGGCGTCCGTTCCCTATACTTAGCGGGCTACATCCTATTGGGATTGTTCCCGCTCTGTACGATCCTGTTCATTTGGGGTGTGCTCGATTTGTTCGGGTATATGCGATTTACGACAACCTTGTTCCCGGACCGACCTAGAATAAGCCGTTATGGTCTATACCTGATCTTTGCTAACGTGAGTTATGTCCTTGTCATATGGGGATATTTTCGAAAAAAACGGGTTTGGAGAATCGTAACTATAGGCGCGGTGGCCGCTTTGATTTACCTGGGCTACAGAAGTCATCTCATGGTCTTCAGGGAAGGATATTCGGTGCCGATCGGAATCTTATTAATGGCTTGGATATCCTTCTCCGTATGGGCTTTAGGCAAATTATATGGAGAACGACATACGAATCGATAGCAAAGACCCCTCGCGATGGGGTCTTTGTGCTTGCGTCGCGCCTTAATAATAGCTATTATAGATATATAAAGTCTTTAATTGGAGTGATGACCCATGAAGTTCTCTAAGGCAACCGATTATGCGCTCCATACGATGCTCTTCCTAACCGCGGCGACTCCGCAGAAGCCGATGGGCGTTCAGCAGTTGGCGGAACGGCAGCAGGTGTCTCCGACTTATCTGTCCAAAATACTGACCAAATTGGTGAAGGCGGGCATGATCGAATCGACCACGGGAGTAAATGGAGGCTATCGTCTGAGACGGGATTGGGAGAACATCTCGTTCCTCGATATTATTCATGCGATTGAAGGGACGGCTTCCATGTTCGACTGCAGCTTCGAACATGGACCGGATTGTCCGATCCAGAAGGTCGTGTTGGCGGCAGAAGAGAAAATGGAGGAACAGCTCAGAAATCAGAAGATGTCCGAGCTTGTGCGAGATCTGCATATCGAGATCTAATTATCGAGGAGGGTATGGCATGAACCAAGTAGATGTAGCGATTATCGGGGGAGGTCCCGCCGGGTTGAGCGCGGCGCTTATGCTCGGGCGCGCGAGGAAGCAGACGATCGTCCTTGACGAAGGACGTCCTCGTAACGCCGTGACCCATGAGGCGCACGGGTTCTTGACGCGCGACGGCATCAGTCCTAGTGAACTCCGGCGCATTGCGAAGGAGCAACTGAGCGTCTATCCGTCGGTTACCCAATTGGAGGATACGGTTGTGTCCATCGCGGGAGAGGACGGCAGCTTCTTGTTGGAGACGGCAGCGGGGAAGAAGATCACGAGTCGTAAGCTGCTTTTTGCCGTAGGCATGAAGGATCGCAAGCTTGACGTACCGGGACTAATCGAGGCGTACGGGAAGAGCGCGTTCGTATGTCCTTACTGCGACGGCTGGGAGCTGAGAGATAAGCCTCTTGTCGTGATTAACAGAGGCGCGACGCTCATGCACTTCGCTCCCTTGTTGTCGGGGTGGACGAAGCGGTTCGTCGTATGCACGAACGGCCCGGATGAATTGAGCGAGGCTGAACGGGACGACTTGCGAAGCCATCATATTCCGCTATATGATGCGCCTATCCGCGCCATTGTATCTAACGAAAGCAGGGTGAGCCGCGTCGAGCTAGAGGACGGAACCGAAATTCCGTGCGAGGGAATTTTCTTCAAGCCGGAACTCGTACCGGGAACGGATCTGCCGCAGACGCTGGGCTGCCGCCTGACGGATATGGGGGTTATTGAAGTCGACGAATTCGGCAAATCCAGCGTTCCGGGCGTTTACGCGGCAGGCGACGTGTCCTCGTTCATGCATCAAGCCATCGCCGCAGCCGCATCGGGGGCCAAAGCCGCGGCGGCAATCAACGGAGAATTAAATCAAGAGTCCTGGCGAAATCACCGACAATGATCCGCCACATGGAAGAGGGGCACGCATGACGATCTTAGAAGAGTTAATGGATTGGATGATACCTATTGAAGGCGGTACCGTCGAGTTGCGCGATTATCGGAATAAGAATAAATGGCTTAGCTCCGACTACACGCTATCGGACCCCGGTAGAGGCAGCGATCGAGAGGTAGTGACGTGGACCGAAACGATCGAACCGTTCTATGCGATGAAATATCCGGTTACGCGCCGTTTGTATCAAAGCGTCATGAATCAGGATGACCAAGAACCGAATGCGAATGACCTGCCGATGACGGAAGTCTCGTGGGAGGACGCGATCGTCTTCTGCAACGCATTGTCTAGAAGATTGGGCAGAACCGAATGCTATACGATCGCAAGCGAAAGCGAGAATACCGTCTATAACAAGCAAGCGAACGGCTTTCGATTACTAACGGACGCTGAATGGCAGTATGCATGCAAAGCGGGGACCAATGGTTACCGATATGAAACCATCGATAAGATCGCATGGTATCGGGACAACGCCAACGGCTCGGCTCATCCGGTGGGGAAGCAGCTTCCGAATCCCTGGGGGTTGTACGATATGATCGGCAACGTATGGGAATGGTGCTGGGATCTGTACGACGTCGAACGATACGGGAACTATAGGGTTTTCCGGGGAGGCAGCTGGGCCGAAGTGGAGAACAATTGCGGCTCAACGGTTAGACGGAAAAGCATGCCGAATTTCAGGATAGAAGATCTTGGGTTTAGAATCGCATGCATTTGACAACCTAGATCAGACGAGAGGCAGTATCCTTAAATAGGAAGCGAATAAGGAGGAAGATGAAAGATGGAGAAAGTGATTCCGTTCTTAATGTTTCAAGACGGCAAAGCAGAAGAAGCGATGAACTGGTATACTTCGCTCATCGAGAATTCGGAGATTACGAGCATCGTTCGGTATGGGGCGAATGGACCTGGACCTGAAGGGACCGTCATGCAAGCAACCTTCACCTTGAAAGGGCAAGAGTTCATGTGCATCGACAGTCATGTCAAACATCAATTTACTTTCACGCCTTCGTTCTCCATCTATGTAGCTTGCAGCACCGAGGAAGAAATCGATGCGCTCTACGAGCAACTAATCGAGGATAGACAAGCTCTGATGCCTTTGGGCAATTACGGATTCAGCAGGAAATTCGGTTGGATCAATGACCGTTACGGTGTTTCGTGGCAGCTTAACCTGGTCTAATAGGCGATACAAGAGAATGCAACCTGTCATGCCCTCCTTGGCCAAGGAGGGCTTATTGTTGTGCCAATAAGACTTAACCTAAACGAAAAATCACACAAAGACGCACACGAGGTACTGCGAATCCAAGACCTGTACGAGAAATCGTACAAAGTGCGCATGAACTAGATCGAACCCGAGTTCCTGTGTGAAAAATCGTACAGAGCCGCTCATGAGCTAGACCGAACCCGGAATCCTGAACGAAATATCGTACAAAGCTGCGATGGCAACTATATCAGAAGGAAATACATGCATGCGTCAAAATCTAAGAGGCTGTGCCTACTGGCTAAAATTTATGCCCGCGCGGTTATCGAAATTTGGCTATACGGGAAGTTACGGCGACCTCGGTCCGAAGAGTATGATGAGAGGCGAATGGAACGTATGTAACGGAGGAGACGATCGACCCATGACAAGCACCAAAATATTGCCTTTGGCCAAGCCGCGTATGTTCTCTTATTCTTCGCATGCGACCGCTCTGGCGATTATGGCTAACGATGACGATTACTTGCCCTGGTTCTACAGCAACTATATTCAACTATGCGGTCTGAAGGATTACAAGGTCGTGTTCGATTTGCCATTGGATTTCTATATGGGCCCGCGCAAGGACTCCAATTACTACGTGAATACGAACTGGTTAACGTTCATGTGCACGACAAGACAGCTGGTGGCGAGCACGTGCGGAGATATCATTCAATTCCTCATCGCCTGCATCGACCAGGATCAGTATGTCGCCTTGCACATCGACGAGTATTATATGGAGGACCGTTGGGCTTATCGCACGAGAAAATGGGATCACGAGAACTTAATTTTCGGCTACGACCTGGAGAGGCGCATTTTCCAGATTATCGGGTTTAAGGGAACGAATCGCAAATTCGAAGCTTCCGAGATTCCTTTCGATACGTTCGAACAAGCTTACGCGCAGATCGACGACGTGTTCCCTAACGATTGGAGAAGCCAAATCCTACTGTACCGCAAGGTGAATAGAGACATCGGACCTTTCAAGGGCAACTACGCCTTCGATCTCGATCTGGTGATTCGAACCTTAGAGGAATACCTGGCTTCCGAGAACGGCAGCGAGAAATTCGGCATGTTCCAGAATCGACTGTCTTACCTGGCTTTCGGGTTAGAAGTCTACGATTCGATCAAGAACAACTTGCCCGCCTACTGGTCGGATTATAGACCGATGCATGTGCTGCTGGAGCATAAAAGCTGCATGGTCGAGCGGATTCAATATTTGAGAGACAACGGGTATCTAACGGAGGAAGAGTATGCGTATCTGCACGAATCTTACAGTCGAATGGTACGCACGTGCATGGTGATGAGGAGCACACAGATCCGATACATCGCTTCGAAGGATCGGGACAAAGACCGCCACCTGCTGGATAATATCATGACGGAGCTGGATCAGCTAGCCGCGTTCGAGCAAGAGGTCATGGGGCGGATGGTGGATATTCTGAAACAATCGCAAGCCCGGCAAGCCAATCTGGCCGTGGCCTATAAAGCTTAAGCATAGTTGTTCATCATCTGCGATAAGTAATCACGGAAGTCTTCCACATAAGTCCGGGGCTCCAGGATGGTTAGCTGGGTACCGAAGCCGGCTAGGAATTGAAATCCGTTACGGTTCTGAGGAAGATCTATCGTTGCTAGTAAGCGTTCGGAGCTATCCTGTTCGATGCACTTACGACCGTATCTCTCGATGAACTGATCCTGAATGCTAGATGAGATCAAGACCTTAATCGTGACGAGCTGAGGCTTGAAGCTTGTATCGCGTGTTTGCGCAGTCGATTCGTCTCTAGGCCGGTACGACCTCTCGTCTACGGATAGACGATCCATACGGGATAGCTTGAACGTGCGATATTCCTGTCGTTGCAGGCAGAATCCGATCAAGTACCAGCTGCTTTCGCTAAAATGAAGCTCGTACGGCTCTACCGTTCTTGTCGTCGGAGTTCCATTTTTATCGATATAGTGAAAGGTTACGAGTCTACGTTGGACGATAGATTGTTGGCACAGCTTCAGGGCGTCGACCATCTCGGATCGACCCTCCCACTCATAGAAGGACAGTTGAACGGAACGATTCAGAGGCAATGGGCCGACCATTGCTTCTATTTTTTTGATCGTCGTTCCGACTTCCTCGCTAATGAGAATCCGTTCCAACCCGCCGAGAGCGGTGAGGATGTTCTCTAGGTCGGCGTTGCTGAGGAGGCGTTTGTCGACTTTGTATTCCTCCATAATGCCGTAGCCGCCGCCCACTCCGTTGACCGCATAGATCGGGATATTCGCCAGGCTCAGCGTTTCCATATCTCGAAGGATCGTTCTCTTGGAAACCTGGAACAATCGCGCGAATTCGGTTGCGGATACGAGCTCTTTGCGCAGCAGGATCATGATGATAGAGATGAGTCTCTCGACTTTGTCCATGTATTGTGCCTCATTTTTTCTTTACTATAATTCCGAAAGGTGACAATAAGATGTCACCTTTCATTCATTATACTACAGATATCTTAAGAAGGAGGTAGTACCCTATGTCAGCGATTGCCTATTTGAACTTCGATGGAAATGCGGAACAAGCGATTGAATTCTACTCCGAGGCCTTACATGCGCACGCGGTGAAAAAAGTGAAGTTCAAGGACTTTCCGCAAGATCCGAATTATCCGTTGCCGGCGGGCGAGCTGAATATGATCATGGAGTCAAAGGTCGAATTCGCGGGCGGGAAGCTCATGATGTCGGATCTTCCGCCTTCCATGACGAGCGTAACAGGCGAGTTAGTGAGAGGGAATCAGGTGTGGATCAGTCTTGTCATGGACGATAAGCAACAGCTAGAGCAATACTTCGCTCGATTGTCCGTCGGCGGTCATGTCATCATGCCGCTATCCGCCATGCCATGGTCCTCGTGCTTCGGTATGCTGGTGGATCGGTACGGGATCTGTTGGAAATTCAACAGCGACGCGGATAAGTTTCTTGATCAGGTCATGGCCAATAAGCGTTGATTGATCATTCATAAGCAGAGCAGCCTAACCTCTCGCTATTGCGGGGGGTTAGGCTGCTTGCAGGTTAAGGACTAGAGGGCAAATAAACGGCAAAGGTCGTGCCCTCATTCGGCACGCTCTGGACGCGGATGAATCCGCCGTGGGCTTTGACGAATTGGTGGGCGATCGACAGTCCGAGTCCCGTTCCGCCGGTATTCCGCGAACGGGCTTCTTCCACGCGGTAGAACCGATCGAATAGATGGGCCAGATCTTCCTCGGGTATCCCGATGCCGGTGTCCGTTATGGAGACCCTGGCATAAGCGGAACCCCGCTCGACGACTTGATCCTCCAGATGAACGGAAATCCTTCCTCCAGCGGGCGTGTAACGGATCGCATTGGTCAGCAGATTAATGAACACTTGCGTGATTCGTCTCGCATCGGCCATCACCGTTACCGGCCCCGTGTCCGAATTGAAGCGTATCGCCAGTCCGTTCTCTTCCGCTTCCATCCTCACGTCATCGACAAGCTGTTCTAGTTTCGCCGACAGCTCGAGCGGTTTGCCATCCAAGGTCAATCGGCCCGCCTCGGCAAGCGACAAAACATGAAGATCCTCCACGAGCAGGCTTAAGCGGATGACTTCGTCATGCAGGCCAAGAAGCATCTCGG
Organism: Bacillota bacterium; assembly: GCA_023460795.1. Taxonomy (GTDB): domain Bacteria; phylum Bacillota; class Bacilli; order Paenibacillales; family Paenibacillaceae; genus Cohnella. The sequence continues at coordinate 77,556 of JAEWPC010000042.1, forward strand.
GAGAGGCGTTGAAACCGGTCTGTTGCGCATTTTCTAATTTGAGCTGCATGATCGACAGCGGGGTCCGAAGCTCATGCGCAACGTCGGCGACCAACCGCTTACGGGCGTCCTGTCCCGTCTGCCGTTAAGCCCCCGCGCAATCTCGCCGGTTCCCTTGTCGTGCGCCGGCCTGTGCTCATTATCGTCCTGACCTGCTTGGTGCTTGGCGGATTCGCCGCCTTCTCGTCTCAGGTCAAGCTTACGTTCGATAAGCTGGCTATGTTCCCGAAGACGATGGCATCCATGGAAGGATTCACCGTCATAGGGGACCAATTCTCGCCCGGCGAGCTTGCTCCCGTTAAAGTGATCGTAGATACCGACGGCGAGGAACGGGACGTAGCCCGGACGTTGGCCTCGTTGCCTTACGTGTCGCAAGTATCCGACCCGGCGGCCGGGCAGGCGAATAAGGAATTGTTGGCTTACGACGTTCGTCTGAACATGAGTCCTTATTCGACGGAAGCGATGAATCTCATTCCGGAGCTTCGCCGAACGATCGAAGGCGAGCTGCGCCGGTCCGGCGACAGGAATGCCGAGGAGCATGTATGGATAGCGGGAGAGACGGCGGAGCAATACGACACGAAAGCAACGAACGCGCGGGATATGCGGATCATCCTGCCGCTGATCATTATCATGATCGCCGCTCTCTTAGTCGTGTATCTACGATCTCTGATCGCGGCAGCCTACCTGATAGCGACCGTGCTACTCTCTTATTTGTCCGCATTAGGATTAGGTTGGCTCATATTGCATGACCTCATGGGCATGGAAGCGATTCAAGGAACGGTGTTGTTGTATTCCTTCGTATTCCTGATCGCGCTCGGCGAGGATTACAACATCTTCGTGATCTCTTCCATCTGGAAGAAAAGCAAGCAGATGCCATTGAAGCAAGCGGTCTTGGAAGGCGTCGGGGAAACGGGATCCGTCATTACGTCGGCCGGCCTCATTCTTGCGGGGACGTTCGCCGTTCTGATCACGATGCCGGTTCAGTTGATGATACAGATGGGAGTCATTACCGCGGTCGGGATACTGCTCGATACGTTCGTCATGCGCCCATTCCTTGTACCGGCGATTACATTGGTTCTGGGCAAGTGGAGTTTCTGGCCGGGACGCGGCAGGGAGTCCTCGCAGTCTAACAAACAAACAGCCGCAGAGATCGTTCTCTGAGGCTGCGGATTCTTATGAGATAGCGTTACTCGAATCGATTCCAGCCGATCGTCTCCTCGATCGGCTGCCTTACGGTTAGGCGCGCTGGTTCCGCTGCCTTCCCGACCGTCACGAGCATGATCGGCACGTATCGTTCCGGAATAGAGAAGGCTTCGATCAGCTTATGTTGGTCGAAGCCGCCTATCGGTCCTGAATCCAACCCCATCGCCTTGGCGGCAAGCATGAGCTGCATCGCGGCGAGAGACGCGTTGCAGATCGCCTGATCCCTTGCCCAGATTGGCTGGCTGGCATAGGATTGCTCAATCTGCGAGATCAAACTCCTTTTGATCTCCGGAGTCATCCGGCCGGCCAGCACATCTCCTCCGAACACTTGCTCCGCCTTGCGATCCGCCTGCAAATCCCCCAGAATAACGACGGTTATGGATGCTTCGATAATCTGTCGCTGCCCATAAGCTATGCCGGACAGAGCTTCCTTCCGAGCCGGATCCGTTACGACGATGAATTTCCAATGCTGAAGATTCCAGGCAGATGGCGCTAACGAAGCGCCGCGGATAAGTTCACGGATCGTATCGTCATTCATCCGATAATGGGCATCATACCTTTTCACCGCACGCCTCTCTCTGATCACCGTCAAGAACTCCGACTTGCTCTCCGTTGTTACGTTCATTCTCCGTACACTCCTTTTATTCGTTAGTATGGGGTGATGCGGTTATCCTTCGGCTTGTGTCGTCCGGATACTCGGAACGAGGTTTACTTGCCTGGCTTTCCGTTTCCTATTCGTTCCTATTACCCCGGCAATAATGAGGACGGAACCGATAAGATGGTAGATAGTCACCGTCTCTCCGAGTATGAAAGCACCGGCGCCTATTGAGATTACCGTGGACAGATTGGAAAATACGCTGATCTTAGAAGCTTCAAGCTTCGTCAATGCATAGCTGGACGTGAAAGCCGTCACCAGCGATGCCAGTATGCCGAGATAAAGGATGGACCACACGAATTCCGTATGCGAGAGCGGGTCGAGAATTCGATTCATCGTTCCATTAGAAGCATGATCGATGAGCGACGCTGCCCAGAACGTTACGAACCCGATCGCCATCATGAAGCTGGTCACCTCCGACGGCGTGAACGTGCGAAGCAGGTAGCGAGATAACACGACGTAGCCAGCGGATGTGAGGCATGACAGGGCCAGCAGAGATATGCCCGTCACGTTCGTAAGACGGATGCCGGTACCTTGCATGACGAAGATCAGGACTACTCCGAATACGGATACGACGATCGAGAGCTTCTGCCGCAATGTCGTGGATTCCTTTAGGAACATCCCTGCGAGCAAAGCGGTTAGGATCGGCGTCGTCGCGAAGATAATGCCGCCTTCGGCGGACGAAGCATGCTTCAATCCGAAGGTCTGCAGGATGAAGAAGCCGAGCGGATACAACAGGGCTAAGAAGAGCAGTCTCGGCCACGGTTTGCCCTTGAGCGAAACGCGGAACACGCGGATTGCGACCAACACGACGAAGCCGGCGAACGACAAGGTGAATCGAAGGGCAAGGGTGTCGATGGGGCTGGCGTACTTGAGGGCCACCTTCGCGAACATAAACGATAATCCGATGATGGCCGCATAGACGAGAACGGCGATGTAGGCGTACAAGCGACGACCTCGTTGAAGATTGGACGGCATAGTTGATTTCCTCCTTGAGGGGAATGAGTGGTTCGAACCTGTATGGCAATCGTAAGGCACGCCGCGCCAAGCCACAATTCGAAAAAACCGGAACTGTATCGGTACAGTTGTGGACGGCGGGTATAGTGGGAGGGGGTTATTTTCGCTATAGTAGAATCATGAAGATTGGGAGCGCGGGGGGCCAGCAGGTCATGAGAAAATATACGGAGATTCTGGCGGACATCGAACGGAAGAGGGCCGAGGGAGAGCTTCGTCCCGGACAGAAGCTGCCGTCCGTTCGTCAAGCTGCCGAGATGTACGGCTGCAGCATCAGCACGGTAACGCGCGCTTACGAGGAGCTTGAGAAGCGCCATGCGATCTACTCGATTCCGCAGAGCGGGTACTATATGGTGGAGGAGGAAGAGGAAGAAGCAGCCGTAGAAGACGGACTGATCGACTTGGCCTCTTCGTCTCCCGATCTGCACGTGTTCCCCTATCGGGATTTCCAGCATTGCTTGAACAAGGCCATCGATACCTACCGATATCATCTGTTTACCTATGGGGATCCGAAGGGACTTGACGCGCTGCGCGATACGCTCGTTAAGCATCTAGCCGATGATCAGGTGTTCGCCAAGGCCAAGCAAATCGCGGTGACCTCGGGCATCCAGCAGACGCTTCAGACGCTAGGTCGGATGCCGTTCCCGAATGGAAGATCGACGGTTCTGGTGGAGCAACCGAGCTATAATCTGTACCTGAACTACTTGGAGGCGGAGAAGGTGCCGGTGAAGAGCATCGCGCGGACTGCGGGAGGCATCGACCTGCAGCAGCTGGAGGAGATTCTTCGGGGCGGGGATATCAAATGCTTCTATACGATGTCGAGACACCACAATCCGCTAGGCACTTCTTACGGCGTCAAGGAGAAAAAGGCGATCGCGCGGCTAGCGGCCAAGTACGACGTGTACGTGGTGGAGGACGACTATGTGGCGGATCTCGGGGATAGGCGGGGCTTCGATCCGATATTCTCGTATGACCAGAGCGGGCACGTCGTGTATTTGAAGAGCTTCTCGAAGATCATTTTCCCGGGCTTGCGGTTAGGCGCCGTGGTGGTGCCGGAGTCGCTTATCGAACTCTTCCACGCGCATAACGGGCAGAACGCTGCGGCTATGCTGTCGCAGGCGGCTCTCGATATCTACATTAAGAACGGCATGTACGAACGGCATAGGGAGAAGATTTACCGGCAATACGAATCTCGGATCGAAATCCTGCATGACGCGGTCAGGAAGTACAATGAAGCGGGACTGCTCGAAGTGGCGGACGTAAGCTCGGGCGTGTTCATCCAGTTCAAAGTGCCGCAGACCGTCAATCTGGAGCGGGTCGTGGATCGGCTGAAAGAACGGGGAATTCTCGTGGCGAGCGGGAAGCTATTCTATCTCTCGGACTATCTCCAGCGGGAGAAGTTTCTGCGCATCAGCATTTCGCGGGCTAGGCCGGAGCAGATTCACGAGGGCGTGAAAGCGGTGGTCGAGGAAGTGAAGCGAGGGATGAATGCGTAGAAAAAGCGATTTTCCCGGTGGGAACAACCTTTTTCTGTAAAACCCGATGGATACTACGATGGATTATTCTACTAATAGGCGCTATAATTTCTTGTCTCAATCGTTCTTGGCGATTACAACGTTATATTACCTAATTCACCGGGGGAGTCCACATCATGGCCAAGGGTAAGCAATTAAGAAGGCAGTTTGTATGTAACCCAGAGTACACGCCGATTGTGGGCGTGTTCTTCGTTATTTTCACGTTTCCGTCACGATCCACTTTTCCCCCCATTCGCGCATTCGGAGAAGTACGTTCCTATAATCCTTGCCTTTATCCGTTAAGGAGTACTCTACGCTGATTGGATTCGTCGGGAATACTTGACGATGTACGATTCTATGATGTTCTAGGCGCTGTAGGATATCCGTCATTGATTTGACGCTAATGTCGCCTAGACTTCTGCGCAGCTGATTGAAGCGCTGGGGGCCGTAATACAATTGGGCGATGACGGAGTAGGCCCACTTGCTGCCGATCACTTGCAACGCTTCGTTGACCGCGTCCTGACATACTTGATCTTCGGCTCGTTTCACTCTGACACCTTCCTCGCTATTACTTACCTTTATGTGAGTAGGTCTATCTGAAGTGTCTCCTTATGTGAAATCGGAGATTGATTTATGATCACGGTGAAGGGACCATCGATTTGATAGGAGGGGCATATCGTGTCACAATCTAAAATCATTGTAGTTCTAGGAGCCACCGGTCAGCAAGGGAGCGCGGTAACTTCGCATCTGCTGTCTGACGATTGGCAAGTTCGCGCGTTCACGCGCGATCCTTCGAGCGATAGAGCCCAAGCGCTTGCACGGGCTGGCGCGGAACTCGTCTCGGGGGATATGGGAGACCGCGAATCGTTAGATGCCGCTGTGCAGGGAGCGTACGGGGTATTCAGCGTTCAACCTCCCATGTGGGACCCTGGCGATGCCGCCACGATCGAAGAGATCCGATTGGGCAAGAACGCAGCCGACGCGGCGAAGGCTGCCGGCGTGCGGCACTTCGTGTATTCGTCGAATAGCGGCGCTGACCGGCAGGCCCGTTTTCGCTACTTCGCCAAGTGGGAGATCGAACAATACATGAAGACGCTAGGATTACCAGCAACGATATTGCGCCCGTCCGGATTCATGGAAAGCTACGCAAGTCCGTTCTACGGCGTACAGAATGGAATGTTAGCAGAAGCGACATCCCCCGACGTGCCCGTCCAATGCATTGCCGTAGACGACATCGGCGCATTCGTAGCGCTCGCCTTCAAGCATCCGGATAGATTCCTAGGCGAGACGATCGAGATTGCCGGCGATGCGATCACCCCGCCCCGTATCGCGGCAGCCATAAGCCGTGCAATCGGCCGCGAGATCGATTATGTCCAGATTCCGATTGAGACCGTGCGGCAGAATAACGAGATCATAGCGCGTATCTATGAATGGCTGAACGGGGAAGGGTACAAGGTAGATTTTCCTGCTTTGCGCGGATTGCATCCAGGGCTTATGACCTTCGAGGTTTGGTTGGAGAGGAAGGGTAGAGCGTTGTTCGAGGAGTTATGGGAGGGTAACCAGTAAAGTGAAATCCCCTTGGATTATCCTCCGAGGGGATTTGTTGTCGTTAGGGATGTATGACGTCTATCGATCCTTCTTGAATTCGAAGCCGATGTTGCCGAAGCCTTATACATGACTCTGGGGAGGGGAAGGATTCTCATTCTCCCTTACCAAGTAGAGCGTCTCGCCAACCTTGTTCTGCAGCGTCGTATATTTGGCTGGCGAGTACCCTATGAATCTTTTGAATTCCTTGATGTAGTGGGCTTGATCGTAGTAACTATCGTTAAAATGTCGAGCCTGCAGAAAATCGCGTTTGTTCCGGAGTAATGCCTGATAGCTGGATTGGAAGCGGACGAGCGAAGCGAAGGTCTTCGGACTGACGCCCAGCCGATCCGCAAACTTGTTGCGTTGCCAGCGCTCGCCTAATCCCGTTATCTCCGAGAGCATCTTCATCGACACCAGACCTTGCGCCTTTATGATCGCGGCAGCGCTGAGCTCGAATGACCTGTCGCTTTCCGTTCGGTCGAGCGCTCGTAGCAGGAATTGTTGGAGAATCGCCAGCTTCTGTATCGGATTCGGTACCATATAGATTCGATCCTCCAAGGTGCGGATGGCCGCCATACCGAACGCTTCTTCCAGAGGTACGATGGTATTGCGCAACTCATGCTGGGGAACGGCTAGGAGACGATACGCGCTGGCCGGGTTGAGGTCAATACTTATGCAGCCGAAAGGTTTACTCCTGTCGAAGGCGGCGATCGTCGGCCGGTCGGATATTCCAACGATGGACAATCGATGCTCCGGTATGACGAACGCTTGATCGCCGACCCGTCCCACAAGCTGCCCCTTATAATGTAACGTTATTTTAACCGAACCGTCGGGAGCGATCACCTGAATCTCCTCTTGGGAAAGTCCCCCGTCACTCTCAAGAACCCATATGTCTCTAATAAGTTCACTCAGTGCCGGGTGTGGCGGCACACGTTGGAGCGCGAGGGTGTTCATGGGAATCCTACCTCCGGATGAAGAATTTGGCGCAGTCCGCAGAGATTCAGGCGAGTATCGAGTAGTTTAGTATTAAAGTGAAATCCCCTCGGAAGTCTTCCGGGGGGATTCGTTGCCGTTCAGGGATATATTACGTCTATCGATCCTTCTATTACTGATTGAACGCGCTCGTATCGAAGTAACAAATCTCCCACAGATGTCCGTTCGGATCCTCGAAGTTTCTGACGTACATGAAGCCGTGGTCCTGAGTATCCTTGAACGGTTTGCCGCCTGCGGCGTAAGCCTTCTCCGCGAGCTCGTCCGCATGCTCTCTGCTGTTAGCGGATAGCGCGATAATGCCGGCCGAGTGACTGGAGAGATTGGCGATAGGCTTGCTAACGAACGTATTGAAATACGATTCCGCCAGCAATTGAACGAACGTATTGTCGTTAATGACGAGGCAGGCCGAGTTCTCATCGGAGAATTGGGCATTGAACTCGAAGCCGATGCTGCCGAAGAATTCCTTCGTCCGATTGATGTCCTTCACCGGCAGGTTGATGTACGTCTGGCTCGATTGATAAGACATTATGGTCACCTATCCTTTGATATGAATATTAGTTGCTCGAAAGCTCTTGAGCGCATCGCGCTTTAAGTACAGAAGGATGGCCACTAAGATGAAGGTCACGAGCGGTACCATTGCATCCCCAACGAGACCGGCGGCAAGGTTCGTTACCGTGGCGCCGATCATAATGGCGAGCATAATGGCGATCGACAACACGGCCGCTCTCGGACTGCGATACCCGGCAACGAGGAGCAGTCCCGCCAGCGCTTCGAATACGCCGACCGTGTAGATCAAGGCCACCGGCGTCCCCAGATCGTCCGTGAACAATTCCTTGATTTGCTTGTTACTGGAGAAGATCTTCATCGCTCCGGCAAACAGAAAATCCAGCGCAAGTAACCCTTGTAAAATGCGCGCTGTCCACTTCATTCGCATTTCACCCCTTTATGTTTTCATTTAGATCGCGCGATTCTATCTACCAAGATACCTTCAGCGTGTCAGGCGGTATTGTATAAATCGGAATTGTCGCGCGCTGCCGCGAAGCTTCCGATTCGTACTATACGGACGATCCGGATAGCGATATGTTGAAGGGAATGATCGTGATAAATGGGGGAGAATGAATGAGCCTGAATACGCGTATGCACGAAACGATCGTGATTTTCATCCTAGCCTTGTTCGCCTTTGCGATTGGAGGGTGTAGTTCATCAGAGTCCGACGGCAACAACGACAGCGGCATTAAAGCATTCACCGTTATTTCCGAAGCTTTCATGAATGGCGAACAGATTCCCGAGAAGTATACAAGCGCGGATTATAGCTTCCCTCTCGCCTGGGAGAACGAGCCCAAAGGGACGAAGTCGTTCGCGATCCTCATCGTAGATCTTCATCCAGTCGCCAACCATTGGATTCACTGGACTGTCCTGAATATTCCGGCCAACGTGCATAGCCTTCCCGAAGGCGTTTCCCGAACCGACAAGCTTCCGGTGGGGAGTCTGGAGTTATTGAATTCATCGGCTTTAAGCGGATTCGATCCTCCTGCACCGCCAATGGGCTCCGGGAACCATGAATATAAAACCATCGTGTATGCCTTGGATGTGAAATCGCTGGAAGCACCTGCCCATCTGCCCTATGAGAAGTTTCAAGAGCTCATGAGCGAGCATGTTCTCGGCACGGCGGAAATCAGCGGTTATTATGAGAGATAGAATGTCTGCGCGCGAAGAAGGAGCTTCCCGGAATCCGGGGGCTCCTTCTTGGCGTCTACAGTGGATGATGTCAGTCGGTACGATATGAATCGTAATGATCTATGTAGATGATCTCCCCGACCTTGTTCTGCAGGGTCGTATACTTGGCTGGGGAGTGCCCGATGAATCGTTTGAATTCCTTAATGAAGTGCGCCTGATCGTAATAGGTATCGTTGAAATGCTTCGCCTGCAGGTAATCGCGCTTGTCCCGCAGCATGGCTTGGAAGGAGGACTGGAAGCGAACGAGCGAGGCGAAGGTCTTAGGACTGAGGCCAAGCCGATCCGCGAACTTGGCGCGCTGCCAACGATCGCTTAATCCCGTTACCTGCGAAAGCTTCTTCATCGACAATAGACCCTGCGCGTCCATAATCGTGGCTGCGCTATATTCGAATGCTTGATCGATCTCCGTCCTGGCTAACGCTCTGATCAGGAATTCTTGAAGAAGAGTCACCTTATGCGCGGGATTCGTCACCGAATAGATCCGGTCTTCCAAGGTGCGGGTCGCCGCCATGCCGAATACTTCGCCGAATGGTACGATGGCGTTACGCAGTTCATGTTGAGGATATGCGAGAAGACGATAAGCCGCAGCGGGATGGAGTTCGATGCTTATGCAGCCGAACGGCTTGCTTCGGTCGAAAGCGGCGATAATCGGACGGTCGGAGATTCCGATAATGGATAACCGATGCTCCGGAATCACGAATGCTTGCTCGCAGATCCGCCCAACAAGCTGCCCCTTATAATGCAACGTCATCTTAATGGAACCGTTAGGAGCGATAACTTGAATCTCTTCATTGGAAAGTCGCCCGTCGGACTCGAATACCCAGATATCTTTGATGAATTCGCTCAGAAGCGGGTGCGGTGATACTCGCTTGATCGCGAGGTTGTTCATGGGAATTCTACCTCCGGGATTTGGTAAGGTCGAAGTGAAAGACAACTGGATTATCCATATTTAACAATGATTATAGATGAATGGAATGGAAATGTCTTTGATGTTTCCTCGGAGAGATTGGAAGTTAACAGGTAAATGATATAAATATGTCGAATTTTATAATCAACATTGGAAGGTGAGTATATTGACGTTACCTGAATCTTTATTCAATATCTTTGCTATTAAACAAAGGTCATACAAAATGGTCCTAATACTGTCTTTATTAGATGAAATGAAGAGTTCCAGCCAACAAGAGGTGTCGATAACTGCTGTAACTCATCGGTTCCTGAAACAGCTACAGCAGCGAGAGATTGCTGGGTTAAAGGTAGATACGCCACCGGCTAACCTAGGTTCTCGCTGGGAACTTGTCCAAGCGAGGCAACTGTCTTCACTCATTCGAACTCCTATTCAAGCTCTGTCTTCCGTTTTGCACTTTGATTCAGATAAACAGACGCTTCAATTTATTGATGATATTAAGCGCGCATGGTCGGACTCTATTGAAAATGAACTGCGTAGCTATGCGATATCTCAACTCGAGGAGTACTATAGCAAAATGGAAAATTCGATTCCTCTCCACGATCACTTACTCAGGATCATGCAACAATATCAAAATGCCAAAAGAGAGAGTTTTAGTAACAATCCGCTTGGCCATTTTGTAAGGCAAATGATTCCTCAGGAGCTCAAAAAGCTCGCTTTCATAGATGACCATTACAAAGTTCAAGGCTCTGTTGGCATGGGTAACTGGGCTACGATTCCTTGGATTGCGATTATGGATAAGAGAATCACAGAAACGACTCAACAAGGGGAATACATTGTTTATTTGTTTTCAGAAAATATGGAATCTGTTTATCTAACCCTTGCTCAAGGTGTGACTGTTCCATTAAGAGATAAAGGTAAATCAGATGGATACGCCTATCTACAACAGAAGGTAGATGAACTAAGAGATAAGTTGCCCCTTGAAGGAATGCTCAAAGACCAAAACATCAATTTGACAAATGGGGGCTTGGGAAAGGACTACCAGGTGTCCACCGTTGCCTATTATCGCTATGACCGGGAGCAACTCCCGAGTAGTGAACAATTGATCGCTGATCTGCGAAATGTGGTGGAGAATTACCGTTTATATGTCGAAAATCGAGAACTCACTGATACGGAAGATGATGTCAGCTTCAAATATACGATCGCCCATTTATATTATGGCCAAGGGATTGTTAACTACCTCAGCCAACGTAATTCCGCCTACGTTACGATTGAAGAACTTGCTGCTAACCAATCGACGGTTCTAATGACCGGGGAGCAAGTCAAACACCCCAAGGAACGGGCTTGTCACATCTGTCGAGCGCTCGAAGAATTGGGGCTATTGAAGATCTCCAATCAACACGTAACCATTTCCGAGTTCGGTAACCAGTATTCACAGCATTTCGATAATAGTATATGGCGCATAAGTGATAAGCAAGTCGATCTGTTACGTCATAGAATCGAGACTCATCATCCGGGATCACCACTAGTTTCGGTCATACGTCAATCTATCTCGATCTGTGAACAGTTAAATACATTCACTTTTGATGCCTTCCAATCCCGGTTTATTGAGGTTCTTCAAGTTCAGAATGAATGGAACGACGTTACGAGAAAAAATCGGGCTACTTTCATGCTTAATTGGCTTGAGGATCTGCATTACATCACGAAGAGCGGTGGAATGTATACTTTTTCCGGTTCGAAAGAGGTGGGACAGGTGGACAACTTAACTATCCAAGAGAGAATAGAGACCATTAAGGAATTTATCGTCTCTAAAGGTTTCGTATATCCGGATAACCTCATTGAGAACTTCTACCTATCGCTGAAATCGAAGCCATTCGTCATTCTTGCAGGAGTGTCAGGTACCGGGAAAACGAAGCTGATCAAGCTGTTTGCAGAGGCACTGGGTGCGACGACTACAAATCGGCAGTTTACGCTTATCCCAGTACGTCCGGACTGGAGCGATCCATCAGATCTTCTTGGCTACAAGGATTTAGCCGGGGTTTTCCGGCCGGGTTTGATCACTGAGGTACTTGTAGAGGCTTCCAAGCCTAAGAACCAGCTCAAGCCTTACTTTATATGCTTGGATGAGATGAATCTGGCGCGAGTGGAGCATTATTTCAGCGATATGCTGAGTATTCTGGAGACACAGCAATGGCAGCTAGATAGGCTAGTTACCGATCCTTTGATAAAGACAGATTCTCTGACGACGGATGAGGATAAACAGAGGTATGGGTATATGTATTTACCCGATAACGTGTACCTGATCGGTACAGTTAACATGGACGAAACCACGCACCCCTTCAGTAAGAAAGTACTCGATAGAGCCAACACGATTGAGTTCAATTATATCAATCTTGGCCAATATCCTAACTTAGAAGCAAACTCAACAGATCGTATTATCGTGCAAGTCACGAATTCGTTCCTCCGAGCCGAGTATATTCAGCTTGTCGATGTATACAGCGAATACCGTGAGCTAGTTGAGAAGTGGACTAACGAGCTGGTAAAGATTAATACGATTCTTGAAGAGATACATTCCCATGTTGGGTTCCGGATTCGTGATGCGGTATGTTTCTATATGATCTACAACGAGCGGTTTGAGTTGATGAATCAAGATGCGGCGTTCGATCTGCAGTTATTGCAGAAGATACTGCCCCGGATACAAGGAAGTAACACATCGGTCAAGAAGGTTCTGCTTCAATTGGCACAAGTTGCTTTGGGGAGGAAGCTGAATATTGACGAGTTGCTGGAAGATGCTTCTCCTCTATACGCGGGACAGGCTGCAACAGGAACGGAGAAATACCAGAATAGCGCTAGAAAAATCGCCTTCATGCTACGGAGGTTAGAGGAAGATGGCTTCACCTCATACTGGCTCTCCTAATCACGCAGAGCTTCTCCGCGTGGAGACGGAATGGTTTAACTTATATCTTCAGGGGCGTCCTGTCCATCCCACAGTCGAGACGTTAGAGCTACATCGTAACGAGGAGCGAGAGTGGGAGGATGCCCATTTTCATGCTGCGCCTCATCGTACTTTGATTAACGAATGTATAGTAAAGATTTATTCGCATACACATGGGAACTTGATTTCATGGGAGCCGGGGATAGCGTGTGAACCGATCTTTTTTGAGACACAGCCCTATGAACTGGTGATCGAGAAAAAGGACCCTGAGCTGGCGATAACTTTTCATCATGATAATGTGAACCTGCGTGGGGCGATCAAACCGCTAGGTCGGATGCTATTGACAGGTATCCTTAATTTTCAGAATGAAGTAGGTCTCACTGATCTTGAGATTCGCTCGAATGGGCAGACTTTGCTACGCCTTCAGCTCGAAATTTATCCGACGAAGCTTGATTACAAGCGGGATTATCAGTTGATTCTTAACGATGTGAACGAGCAGATCTATAACTTGTCGTTTGATTTTCTTCGTAAAACCTACCATCTTACCGGATTGCGGGATACGCATAATCAGAGCTTGACGGAATTTTTTACGATCCTACAGCATGTGTTTGAACAGCTCACCCAAGCAGTAGATCGGATTAAGGGGTCACCTCACTCCAAACTACAGGTAGAACACAGGGTAGTTGATGGTGCACGAGTTAAAAAAGCGGGGCGTGAGAACGTGTCGTTCCTGGCGAAGCGGCCTTACCTGCTAACGCCTGATGCCAAGCAAGGCATGTTATTGGTTGGCGGCCAACGTTACAGTCCTACTCATGTGCTGGAGAGTAAGCGGCATGTGGACTACGATACGGTAGAGAATCGTTTTGTCCGTTGGGTTCTGCAGCGAATTCAGCAGAAGTTAAAAGACTTCCATAAACGGCTATCACAGAAAGGGAGAGAGCAGGATTCGCTGCTTACCCGGAAGCTTTCAATCATGCAGGGACAGCTAGGGAGGCTGCTTCGTCATGATTTTCTGAACGTGGGGGAAATGAGACAGATGTCCATCTCGCTGGTACTCCAGATGGCACCGGGGTATCGCGAAGTGTATCGGTATTATCTGATGCTGATGAAGGGGCTATCGATTCAAAGCGACTTGTTCCAGCTGTCTATGAAAGATCTGGCTCAGCTCTACGAGTACTGGTGCTTCTTAAAGATCCATCATCTATTGAGTCGTAAATACGAGCTAGTGAGGCAGGATATTATCAAGGTGAACCGCAACGGATTGTTCGTCACGTTGGATAAATCGCAACAAGCACGAATGGTGTACCGGAATCCTCGGAATGGCGAAGTGTTCACGCTCTTTTACAACACGCTCCCTAAAGGCGATTCGAGCGCGACGATCGGCCAGAGGCCAGATAACATCCTTACTTTGAAGAAAAATGATGCTTCTACAGAATACAAATACATCTTCGACGCCAAGTATCGGATCAATCCGGCGTATGAAGGAACATCCTATCATCGTACTTATCAGGCTCCAGGGCCTGAAGAAGATGATATTAACACCATGCACCGCTATCGCGATGCGATTGTATATATGGGTGAGGGCCTACAGGAATACGAACGTAGTATGTTCGGAGCTTATGTGTTGTTCCCATATCATGATGAAGAACGGTATCAAGAACACCGTTTTTATAGAAGCATCGCCAAGATTAACATCGGGGCGTTGCCTTTCCTTCCGAATTCGACACGGCTGATGGAGCAGTTCCTCGATGAGATCATTAAAGACAGTCCAGAAAAAGCATTCGAACGTTCGACGCAGCCTCGAGGCACGAAGGAGTATTATCACAACAAGTTGTCCGGTAAGAATGTAGTTATCGGTGCTTTCAGCCAAAAAGAACAACTGGATAAGGCTCTTGAGCACAGGATGTATCATACTCCGCTCAAGAATATCTCTGATCATCGTATATTCACACAGCTGGAATTCGTGGCGTTGTATCAGTCCCAACGCTTCTTCGGACAAGACGGGGAAGCGGGGATCCAATATTACGGAGGAATCAAGGAATGGAAGGTCGTACCGAGGCGGGAGATTTGGCAGATTCCTTCAGGTAGAGGGGCTTCTGACGAGCTATATGTACTGTTTACGGTAGAGAGTTGGAACCGGCGTCGGCTACCGATTATCCCAGGCGGGTATGGTATCTACCGATTATTGTTCACAACGAAGTATATGTTTGATCGAGCGGAAGAAGTGGCGGAGTTGCGTCTCGATAACGAGGAAGAGCTACGGGAATGGCGGGAGAAGCGCCGCATTGGAAATGTGAAGGTGAAGCTTGATCGGGAATATGCGGACTTGGCCAATAGAGTTGTAGGTATAGAAGGAGAAGAGGACGTAGATGTTTAAGAAGCTGCTTGAAATATTTAAAACAGAGAAGAGCAATCAACAACAAACAAAGAAAAAGTCCAGTAAGTCTAAAATCGAATCTACTCGAATTGGTGAGCTGGGCGAACATAAGATTAATATTCAACTGTGTAAAAACAAATAAATATTTAAGGTTGTTCGAGACTCTACTTGTTGGACTCGAAGCCATAACTTCGATTAGCCACAGGTGAAGTAAAAGAGGTGGTGCAGCAGACACTACTCAACCACCTCTTTTACGAGGTTGTTAACAGTGTGAGTGAGATTGTAAATAAGTATGAAGTAGGGAACATATGCTCTTAATTCTATTGAAAGAGCCCAGCATATTACTGTATAATGGATATTATTAGCACTTTCACTGCTCGAGTGCTAACGCGTGTAAAAAGAGGTGATGTATACAAGAGATAGCAAAAATGAAAAACAAGCGTAAGTGGTGGTACACTTCGCTTGCCTTCAGATCTTCAAGTACATCCATTAATGAGAAGTGGCATTCTCGAACAGATGCATCAAGAAGGTATTGAGTGTTTGTGGAAACAGCACTCAACATATGTATAGTTGGTAGCTATATTATATGTATACGTCATTAATGACGGATATCCTTCTATTTTTCAAAACAAATGAAAGAAGGATGAATTATTAATGACGATTGAGTTGCAGTCCAAGGTGTCTTCATTATTAGAGGCAATTGCTTCGCGTCTTGACATTTCCCCTACAAAATATAAACAGGCAGTTGATAGATATTCCGCTGTAAGTAGTTGGATAGCAGATGGAAATTTCGAGGGTGTTAAAGATATTCATTTTTACCCTCAAGGTTCTTTTCGACTCGGAACAGTTGTACGGCCTATTCGAGGTGGACAAGATGCTGATTATGATATTGATGTCGTTTGTGAATTGCAAATTGATAAAAACGTTACAACGCCTAAAAACATTAAACTCGCAGTAGGCTTGCGAATTGCGGAAAATGATAAGTACCAGAAAATGTTGGATGAAGAAGGACGGCGTTGTTGGACATTACTATATGCAGAGCAGGATGATGTTGGATTTCACTTGGATGTATTGCCAGCTATTCCAGAAGTCACATCCATGAGAAAATCGCTTGTATATCCTAGTATTGCGGAGAAAGCCATTGCTATAACTCACAAAAATAAAGATCAATCCTATGAATGGTATTCCAGCAATCCAAACGGATATGCAGAATGGTTAATGTTATCAATAAACACGCGCTAGATTTGGTGAAGTCATTTCAACAACGAACACTCTTTGAAAACAATAAGGACATCTATGCACGTATAGAGGATGTTCCTGATGCGCTCATTAAAACACCTTTACAGCGTGCCATTCAAATATTAAAACGTCATCGAGATGTTCGTTTTGCTCACCACGAAATGTCAGCAGATAAACCGATCTCTATGATCATAACAACTTTAGCTGCACAACTGTATAATGGCGAACCGAATGTCTATTTGACTCTTCAGAACATTGTGAATCAGTTGGATTTTCTCTCGGAATTACTAAAACCGGGATACTCCCTCAATAAGAGCCTTCAGGATCAAGATTTAATTAAAAGAACCGCTGAGGGTACATGGATGATAACAAATCCTGTGAACCCAGATGAGAATTTTGCTGATCGGTGGCACGAAAATAACCATCAAAAAGCCAAAGCCTTTTTTCAATGGGCTAAATGGGTAAAAAACGACATTGTCGACATATTAGGTATGAGTGATGTAGGTAAGATAGTGAAATCGTTCGAATCAACATTTGGACAAGTCTCGTCTGCAGCTGCTAGGTCACTTGGGTTTCCTACGAGCGCAGTTGTAGCTTCAGCTCCATTTATTCATATTGCATCCCCAAATAAACCCTGGGGGAAGTAATGATGAATGGACAGATAGTGTGGGATCATTTCAAGGAGTTACAAAATGAGTTTCCGAATCTTGTACTTACCTTCGAAAGTAGCAGATACTATATTCGGGGTGCATTAGAGTTTCGTGCGCAATTTTCTAACAAAGAGTTAATTGCTGAGTCGTATTCAATAGAAATAGAGGTTTCGGACCAATATCCGTATTCCCTTCCAGTTGCAAGAGAACTGGGAGGGAGAATCCCAAAATCATTCCATACATTTACTAACGGAACGTTGTGTTTGGGTGCACCTATAGCAATAAAAATGACTTTTTCAAAAGAACCAACTTTACTAGGGTTTGTTAAAACACTATTAGTTCCGTATCTGTACTCATATTCCTATAGAGAAAAAAATAATGAATGTATGCCCTATGGAGAACTAGAACATGGTGCGAAGGGTATAATAGGCTACTATTTGGAGCTATTCCAAGTAACATCGATTGACGCGGTTTTAAAGTTTTTAAGGGCTATGGCTTTTAATAAAATTAGGGGGCATTTACCTTGTCCTTGTGAAAGTGGTTCTAAGATTAGAAATTGCCACGGTCCAAAGCTTGTAGAGATACAAAAATTTCAAACTTCTAATGAGTTTAGAATAGAACTTATTGATTGTATAGAACATGTGAGAAGAACTAGGAGGTAAATATGTCTGAATCTGATGTGCCTCAACCGATACGTCATATGCTCTGGGGAAAAGCTGCAGGGCGCTGTCAATACAGGGGATGTAATGAATTGTTACACATTGACCCTCATACAAAGAAGTTGATGAACCGATCGTATATCGCCCATATTATTGCCGATAGTCCACAAGGCCCTAGAGGAGATGAGGTGCTTTCTCCACAGTTAGCAAAAGATATTACAAATTTAATGTTGCTTTGTGACACACATCATCGATTGATAGACGTTAGAGATGTAGTAGGACATCCTGCCAACTTGTTACGTGATATGAAAAGAGAACATGAATTAAGGATCGAACTTGTTAGCCAGATTCAAGAAGATAGACAAAGTCAAATTGTATTGTACGGTTCAAATATTGGCGATCATAGCTCTCCGATTTCATACGAGCGTGTAGTCAATGCATTGCTTCCTGAAAGATATTCGGCTGATTCTAGGGCAGTTGAGCTAGGATGGAAAAACAGCTCTTATTATGATCATGAAGATTCCTACTGGAGACTTGAACACGAAAATTTGAAAAGACAGATTCAAGCGAATTTATTACCGTTGTTAGCATCTGGGGCAAGAAGACATATATCATTATTTGCACTCGCCCCTCAACCGCTACTAATTTCTTTAGGGGCAATGTTACCAGATCTATATGCAGCAGATGTTTATCAGTTGCAGAGAGAGCCTGAACAAAAGTGGGGTTGGGTTGATTCAAATATTGAGATAGAGTTCATTATAGAACCTCCTGAAACGATCTATAATTCAGTGGCATTGAATTTATCTCTGAGCGCTTCAATAGATTCAAGTAGAATAACCGAAGTACTTGGTGATGAAGTTTCAATTTGGAGAGTCACAATACCACAACCAAATAACGATTTTATGAAAAGCAAGAGCCAACTTATGTTATTTCGTCAAACACTACGGAAGCTAATGGATAGAATAAAATTGGTCCATGGGCAGGATAATCAGATACATGTATTTCCTGCAATGGCTGTTTCAACAGCTGTGGAGTTAGGGCGAATCTTAATGCCAAAGGCAGATCTACCGTTATTAATTTACGACCAGAGTAAAAAAAGTAATAAATTTATTAGAGCTTTGGAAGTCAGAAAAGTTTAAACAAGTTTTTGGTTCAACAACGTCCGGAGACATCCCGTATAGGGACCTCTTTCCTAGTAAATAACCCCAAGATAAATGACAAGTTAAAATTCGCAGTTAGAGTTAGAGTTATGGTGTGAACATTATTACAAGTAGGGCGAAGATATTGGTGACAAAAGGATGTATAGGCTTGCATAGCTGATGGAGAAAGCTACGAAGAAGTTATTTTTTATCCCTCTAGAGATATGCTCTCGGGGGATATTTGTATTACAAAATCGGCATTGTTTCCCAAATTCGTGGTATGATTATGATGCTTATGGGCTCGAAAAGACTTACTGATATTGACTGTTTGCGAACTTCGCAAATATAACTTTATGTGAAATCTATTAAAGGAGTTATTATGAAAAAATCATATAATCTCTATTTAGTATTATCTTTATCGTTTCTAGTTATTATTTTTATTTCATTTTTTGTAGGTATAAAATCTGAGATTATTTTTGGGTACTCGGTAGCGACTCTTATTTTCGCAGTTATTGATTTTATGATTGTGGTACAAGAAGGTAAGGCTAGAGTGACTTCATTAAAGAATGAAGATATTAATATTGCAATAGATGAGTACATGGGCGAAATTGACGTAGTTGTCGAAGATACAATTGGAAACTTGCGAGATGGAAAAAAAGAGTTGGCTAATACTAGAAAGAAGTTTTATGAAAAAATATTGGCTCAACAGCCTATCTTTAATTTAAGGAAGAAAAATGTAAAAAAGGCTATGAAGCCGGCTGAAAACATAAGTGAGCTAAATAGCGACTTAAAATTTGCAGATAGTCTTTTTGATAAAATTAAAGAACATTTACAGTCACTGGATCCTGAAAAGGTTGGCAAAAAGGTAAGCAAAATAGTATGGTTGTTCTCAATGGTTGGATTGATTTTAGTGTTAGTTTCTCCATTCATACCTGAGCAAGCATATATTTATATTTTCGGTGAAAGTTTTAGTTCTATAGGAACATATCTCGTATTGTTAAGTTTATCTTTAATTTTTTTAACCAATTTTTTCAGAAATAAATATGAGGAACAAGCATTAGAAATTCAAAAATCAAAATACTATTCTATGGTCAGTCAGTTAGAAAAGATAAAATTTCAAATGGATTTTAGTATGAAAGATTTAAGAGAAGCATTGGATGATTCATCAGAAGAGTTTGGCGAAGTTCTAAACTTAATAGCTTCAAGTTTTGAAAAAGTTGTAGAGACAAAAGAGGATAAGAAATAGATTAGACTTTACATATCATGATATTCAGGCAGGCTATCTCCTTTCCGAACCCTGGTCTGCTAGAAGGTGTTCGACGAGGTATTTTAGCAGACACATCCGACTCGGTCGGATGTCATTAATAGACCTCACCATAACTTGCAAAATGCACCCAATCTGGTGCCTTAAAATTTCGCTGTTAGAATATACGGTGAACCGTATCATCAACTAAAGTAGTCTACAGACTAAAACATACAAGGAGCACCCCTCAACTCAAAAACCTACACATTCCAAAGTTTCCTCTATACTTTTCTAAGTAAGCGCTTCCACTCTCTGAGGTACAATTAATTTTGGGAGTGGAGGAAAGTGTTTCAATACGACATAGCGATCTTGCAGTTCATCCTTGCGATCCTGCTACGCTATTCTAGACAGCGCTTTCACGACATTCACTACATAACCTCAGGGGGAATCGTACAGTTATGAGCCGAAAGTCTTCGAGATTTCTTTCCTTGCTTCTAGCTTCTGCGTTGCTGATTCCGTCGGCCTGGCTAGCACCGGTTTCGGCGGCAGACGATGCGAGTACGGTCATCTATCAAGAATCGTTCGCGAGCGGACAAGGTGCGGCAGCTCAATCGGGCGGAGCGAACTTGAAAGTCGTTACGGACAAGAAGTTCGACGGCAACGATGACGGAGCAGCTGTTTACGTCAGCAATAGAACGAATAACTGGGATGCGGCAGACTTCAAGTTCGCCGACATCGGACTCGTGGACGGCCAGAAGTATACGGCGACCGTGACGGGTTACGTTGATGCGGACGCTAAGATTCCAGCAGGCGCGCAAGCTTACCTTCAGCTGGTTGACAGCTACGCATTCTTATCGGGCGCTGACTTCGTCGCAGGTAAAGCATTTACCTTGAAAGGCGAGTTCACCGCCGATTCGAGCAAAGACAAGGCCGTACGCGTGCAATCCAGCGAAGACGGCAAGACGGTTCCTTTCTATATCGGCGAGATCGTGATCACGGGTACGAAAGCCGCGCCTGTCGTGGATGAAGATCCGAGAGATCCGGCATTGCCTTTCTCCACGATCACCTTCGAGGATCAGAAGGCTGGTGGTTTTGAAGGCCGTGCAGGCACGGAGACATTGACCGTCACCAAGGAAGCCAACCATACGGCGGACGGCTCCTACGCACTGAAGGTAGAGGGCAGAACGGTAGCTTGGCATGGCCCGACCTTGCGCGTTGAGAAGTTCGTCAACAAGGGCTATGAATATAAAATTACCGCGTGGGTGAAGTTGATCTCGCCGGACAGCACGCAGCTCCAATTGTCTACGCAAGTAGGCCAAGGCAGCGGCGCTAGCTACAACAACCTCCAAGGCCAGACGGTCAGCACGGCCGACGGATGGGTGAAGTACGAAGGATCGTACCGCTACAACAGCGTAGGCGACGAGTACTTGACGATCTATGTAGAGAGCTCGAACAACGCGACGGCTTCCTTCTACATCGACGACATCAGCTTCGAAGCTACGGGCGCAGGTCCTGTCGCCGTACAGAAAGATCTGAAGCCGATCAAGGATGTGTATAAGAACGACTTCCTGATCGGTAACGCGATCTCCGCTGGCGAGCTGAAAGGCGTGCGGTCCGAGCTGCTCAAGCAGCACTTTAACGTAGTAACGGCGGAGAATGCGATGAAGCCGGGCTCTGTGCAAAACGAGAAAGGCAAGTTCACGTTCGAGAGCGCGGACGAGATCGTGGATGGCGCGATCGCAGCGGGACTCAAAGTGTACGGACATACGTTGGTCTGGCACCAGCAATCTCCGGATTGGATGAACTCCAAAGCCGACTCCGAAGGTAACCTGGTTCCGATTAGCCGTGATGAAGCGCTTGGCAACATGAAAACGCACATTAAGACGGTTGTAGAGCACTTCGGCAATAAAGTCATCGGTTGGGACGTCGTGAACGAAGCGATGAACGATAACCCGTCGAATCCGTCCGATTGGAAAGCGGCATTGCGCCAATCCAACTGGTATAAATCGATTGGCGAAGATTACGTCGAGCAAGCGTTCCTGGCGGCGCAAGAGGTTCTCGACGCGCATCCGGATTGGGACATCAAGCTGTACTACAACGACTATAATGACGATAACCAGAACAAAGCCGAAGCCATCTATTCGATGGTGAAGGAGATCAACGACCGCTATGCGAAGAGCCATCCGGGCAAGCTGCTCATCGACGGCATCGGCATGCAAGGCCACTACGGCATAAGCACGAAAGCCGAGAACGTGAAGAGCTCGCTGGAGAAGTTCATCTCCTTGGGCGTTGAAGTCAGCGTATCCGAGCTCGATATTCGCGGGGGAACGAACTCCGTAATATCCGAGAAAGAAGCGAAGGCGCAAGGCTACCTGTACGCGCAATTGTTCGACCTTTACAAGACGCATGCCGACCACATCGGTCGCGTAACGTTGTGGGGGCTGAACGATGCGACGAGCTGGAGAGCGACGGAAAGTCCGCTTCCGTTCGATAAAGACCTGCAAGCGAAGCCGGCTTACTATGGCATTATCGATCCGGCTAAGTTCATGAAGGAAAATCCGCCAGAAGTGAAAATCGCGAAGCAAGCGACCGCTAAGTTCGGCACGCCGAAGATCGACGGTACGGTCGACGCGGTATGGAGCGGAGCGGCTGAGATTCCTGTGAACCAGTACCAATTGGCATGGCAAGGCGCGACTGGCGTAGCCAAAGCGCTGTGGGACAACGAGAACCTGTACGTATTAATCCAAGTCAGCGACGCTCAACTGGATAAGTCTAGCGCCAACGCTTGGGAACAAGACTCCATCGAAGTCTTCTTGGATCAGAACAACGGGAAGACCGCTTCTTACGAAGACGACGACGGACAATACCGCGTCAACTTCGACAACGAGACCTCGTTCAACCCGGCAAGCATTGCCGCAGGCTTCCAATCGGCAACGAAGAAGTCCGGTACGAACTACACGGTCGAAGTGAAGCTCCCGCTGACCGCGGTTAAACCGGCCGACGGCACGAAGCTCGGCTTCGACGTACAGATCAACGACGGCAAAGACGGCGCTCGTCAAAGCGTATCCGCATGGAACGATACGACGGGCAACGGCTACCAAGACACGTCCGTATACGGCGTGCTGACGCTGACGAATAGCCCGTTCAACGACTTGGCTAAGTACGGTTGGGCACGTTCGGCGATTAACGATCTGGCTAAGCGCGGTCTGATCCAAGGCACCGGCAACGACAAGTTCTCGCCGGGAGCAGCGATCACGAAAGACGATTTCGTAGCCATCTTGGCCAAAGCGCTTGAAGTGAAAGCATCCGACATCGTAGGCGACGTGAAGGACCCAAGCGGCAAGCTTACGCGCGAAGAAATGATGGTTCTCGCCGTAAGCGCGCTGAAGGCAGCCGGAACGCAGCTCGAAGCAGGCGGAGCGCTTGACGCGTTCTCCGACGCGGCGTCGGTTTCCGCCGATGCGAAGTCCAGCGTAGAAGCGCTGGTGAACGCAGGCATCGTGAAAGGCAATAACGGCAAGCTGGCGCCGAACGATAAGCTGAACCGCGCGGAAGCGGCAGTCATCATCGTTCGCCTCTTGAGCCTATAATCGCACAATCACGCACGAGGAAGCCTAAGTCTGGTCATCTACCGGACTTAGGCTTTTCTTTCTGCTAGACGTTCGATATAATGTGGCAAGAGAATCTGCTTGTTTCATACCATTTTTACGCCGATAGGTGCCTTGCCTTCTTCCATAGACGCGCAAGGTTAAAAGGGAAACCGGTGAGAATCCGGTGCGGTCCCGCCACTGTAACTCGGGGACGACCTCGTAATGCCACTGTTCCGTCCGGAATGGGAAGGCGAGGCTCGTTGCGAACCCGTAAGCCAGGAAACCTGCCTATTTCGGTAGCCAATGAAGCTCCTTCGCGGAAAAGGACGGCCTATCAGGACAGGTGCGCGCATCTGTATACAAGCTATAACCTGATTAGCATTCCCCTTATTTCCTTGTGGAGATAAGGGGTTTTTTCGTTGAATCATGGGTTGTAAAAAGGAAACTGAACAAGCCCTTTTCTCAACTTACTAGAAGGGAAGATCGGAATTGAGAAAAATCAGTCTTATCGCGTTATCCGTATTACTCGTAGTCATGTTAGCCGCGTGCGGAGCGAACGACAACGAATCGTCCTCCGGCAGTGCGAGTCCCTCAGCGACGCCAAGCGCGTCATCCGCTTCGCCATCGGCAGAAGCTGCCAAGAGCACGGTTTATCCTCTGACCGAGGTAGACGCCAGCGGTAAGGAGATTACGTTCGAGCAAGCGCCGGAGAAGATCGTGTCCACCTCCCCGGCGGAGACGGAAATCCTCTTCGCGCTCGGACTAGCCGACCGCATTGTAGGCGTATCCGACTTCGACAATTATCCGCCGGAAGTGGCAAGCAAGACGAAGGTCGGAGGCATCGTCGAGCCGAATACGGAGGCGATCGTGGCAGCCGGCGCCGATCTCGTCGTCACGGGAATTTCCATCAAAGACACCGCGCTGGACAATCTACGAACGCTCGGCCTTAACGTCGTCTGCGTGAACCCGAAGAAGCTGGACGACGTACTAAGCGACATTCTGCTGTTTGGACGGATTACGGACAAGCAGAAGGAAGCCGAGGCGCTCGTCGCTCAGATGCAAGCGGACATCAAGAAGGTGACCGACGTAGCGGCGACGATCAAACCAGAGGAGAAGAGGAAGGTATACATCGAGTTTTCCCCGGGCTGGACGGTCGGCAGAGGCGAGTTCATGGACGAGCTGATTACGCTGGCCGGCGGAGTGAATATCGCATCCGACGTAGAGGGCTGGAGCCAGATCAACGAGGAGAAGGTTATCCAAGATAATCCGGACGTCATCATTCATACGCTTAACGTGGTTGACGACAAGGGCAATAAGCTGGAGGACCTCATTCGCGGTCGCAGCGGATGGGGAGAAATCGCGGCGATTAAGAATAATCAGGTCGTCGGATTGGACGGAGACGTTCTCTCCCGTCCGGGTCCGCGGATCACGCAGGCGCTGCTCGGCATCGCGAGCGCGATCTATCCGGATTCATTCCGATAATGGGCAGGAGATTAACGATGTGGGGAGGAGCCGGTTTCGCGCTCCTCCTTCTTTCGATCGTCGTGAGCGTATCGATGGGGACCGCTACCATTCCGCTATCCGATACGTGGGCTATCGTCCTGCATCAGGTGCCGTTCCTCGGGGATCTTGTTCACTCGGATTGGCCCGTCTCCTCCGAGCAGATCATCTCCAAGGTCAGACTGCCCCGGGTGGTGCTCGCGGCTCTCGTCGGCGCGTGCTTGTCGCTGGCCGGGGCCGGGTTTCAAGGGGCGCTGCGCAACCCGCTGGCGGATCCGTATACGCTAGGTGTCGCCTCCGGGGCGGCGGTCGGCGCGTCTTTCGTCATCCTATTCGGGCTGCAGCTGGCGATCGTCGGTCCATGGTCGATTCCGGTCGTCGCTTTCGCGACGGGGATGGCGAGCTTGCTTATCGTACTGAGGTTAGCGGGTACGGACGGGAAGCTTCAGCTGGAGACGGTCATTCTGTCCGGCGTTGTGGTGCAAGCCTTTCTTGGATCGATCGTGTCCTTCATGGTCACGTTGTCCGATCAAGTCGTGAACGAGATCATCTATTGGCTAATGGGCAGCTTGTCGCTTCGAGGCTGGTCGTATGCCGGCATTCTCGTTCCCTATCTGATCATTGGACTGCTCGTGTTGAACGTGCAAGGACGCGCGTTGAACTTGATCTCCCTCGGGGAGCGACAAGCCGAGCATCTCGGCGTCCATGTGGCGAGGACGCGGCTCGTCGTGCTGATCGTCTCGACGCTCATTACCGCTGCGGCCGTCTCGGTAGCAGGAACGATCGGATTCGTCGGACTTGTCGTGCCCCATCTCGTCCGGCTCATGGTCGGGCCCGATTACCGGCTGATCATCCCGATCTCCGCGCTGCTCGGAGCCGTGTACATGATCTGGGCGGATACGCTTGCCCGCATGCTGCTTAGTCCGACGGAGATCCCTCTCGGCGTCATTACCGCGTTCCTCGGAGGGCCGTTCTTCGTCTATCTGCTCCGCAAACATAAGAGAAGGTTGAGGATCTGACGCGATGCTGCGAATGGAGCGCTTGGATAAATTTTACGGGGACCGGCAAGTGTTGAAGCAGCTCGGTTGCGCCATTGCGGAAGGAGAGTTCTTCGGCATTCTCGGACCGAACGGAAGCGGCAAGTCGACCTTGCTGAAGCTGCTGTCCGGCATCGAGAAGCCGGATGCCGGCGAAATGACTCTGAACGGAACGCCCATAAGCGATTATACGCGCAAGCAGCTGTCCCGCGTCTTGGCCGTGCTGCAGCAGGAGCCGATTCCGCCCGCGAGCTTCACCGTGAGAGAGGTGGTCGAGATGGGACGGTATCCGTACCAGAATTGGCTCGGGGACGAGAGAAGCGGCAGCGGCGAGATCGTCGAGGCGGTCCTGGATCAACTGAATCTGGCCGAGCTGCAGCATTGCTCGCTCTCGGAGCTCAGCGGAGGCGAGCGGCAGCGGGTCGCGCTCGCCAAAGCAATGGCGCAGCAGCCGAGCTTGTTATTGCTGGACGAGCCTACGACGTACTTGGACATCGGCAACCAGATTCAAATGCTCGATATCGTCAAGGCTTGGCAGCGGGAACGGACCATGACGGTCGTCGCCGTGCTCCACGATCTGAACCTGGCATCGATGTATTGTGACCGGATGATGCTGCTTCATGAGGGCGCGATCGTCGGAATCGGAACCCCGGAGGAGCTCGTGCAAGGGGACTTGATTCAGCGAGTGTACGGTACGGAACCGATCGTCGTTCGACATCCGTTATACGGCTTGCCGCAAATTTTATTACGTCAAGGAGGCGCTCACGATGAGCCATAACTTATACGAGACGATCGCGCGCATTCGGCCGCTCGACGAGTCGGCGAGGGCGGAAGCCGCCCGGCATCTGGATACGTTGACGAAGCCGCCGGGCAGTCTGGGCAAGCTGGAGGACATCGTCGTCCAACTGGCCGGGATCGCCGGCTCGTTAGAACTCGACGTATCGCGGAAAGCGGTCGTCGTCATGGCGGCCGATCACGGCGTATGCGAGGAAGGCGTCAGCGCGTTCCCGGCGGAAGTGACGCCCCAGATGGTCACGAACTTCCTTCATGGCGGGGCCGCGATCAACGTGCTCGCGCGCCAAGCGGGCGCGGATGTCGTCTGCGTCGATATCGGGGTTAACGCGGACCTCGCGCATGAGTCGCTGCATGTTCTCAAAGTGCGCAAAGGCACGGCGAATATCGCGCGGGGACCGGCGATGAGCCGCGAGGAGGCGATCTTGGCTCTGTCTCATGGAATCGGGTTGGCCGATCAGCTGGCGGACGACGGTTATCGGCTGCTGGCGACGGGCGAGATGGGAATCGGGAATACGACGCCGAGCGCGGCGATGCTGGCGGCGTTCGCGAATATCGATCCCGAGCTGGCGGTCGGACGAGGAACCGGAGTCGACGATGCTGGCGTTCGGCGGAAGCGGGATACGGTCCGCAAGGCGCTCGCGGCGAACGCTCCGGACGCTTCCGACCCGCTCGACGTGTTAAGCAAGCTCGGCGGCTTGGAGATCGCGGGGCTCGCCGGCGTTATTCTAGGCGCAGCCGCCCGCCGGGTTCCGGTCGTCGTGGACGGCTTCATCGCCTCGATCGCCGCGCTTACGGCCGTCCGGATTGCTCCGAACGCGCGTCATTATCTGCTCCCGTCCCACGTCTCCCAAGAGCTCGGGCATCGTCTCGTGCTCGAGCAGCTGGGGCTTGCGCCGATGCTGGACATGGGGATGCGGCTTGGCGAGGGGACGGGTGCGGCGCTCGCGTTCTATCTCGTCGAAGCGGCCGTCCGCATCGCGCGGGAGATGGCGACGTTCGATTCCGCGGGGGTATCGCGATGATCGTGCTCGTGACGGGCGGAGCCAAGAGCGGCAAGAGCAGCTTCGCCGAGCGGTATGTCATGCATGCGGCCGAGGGCGCCGTCTATATCGCGACGGCGCAAATCTATGAGGAAGAGATGCGCGCGAGATACGAGCGTCATCGTGAACGACGGAATCGCTCGGGCTACGCTTGGGAGACGATCGAGGAGCCTTACGAGCTAGCGGCGACGCTGCAAGAAATCCCGGGCGAGCGGACGATTCTAGTCGATTGCCTGACCTTATGGGCTTCGAATTGGCTGTTGAAGTACGAGAATGAACCGGATTGGGAGAATCGCGTCCAGGATAGAATCGAAGAGCTTGCGGCGGCGCTGACGGCGCGGCAAGGCACGACGGTGCTCGTCACGAACGAGGTCGGGAGCGGGATCGTTCCCGAATATCCGCTGGGGCGTTATTATCGCGATGCGGCGGGCGGCATGAATCAGAGGCTCGCTTCCATCAGCGATCAAGTATTCCTCGTAACGGTCGGCATACCGGTCGAGTTGACCCGCTTAGCTTACCGATTCGGCGGCGGGATGCGATGATCTTCTATTCTCTGCAAGAGACGCTGATCATACTGCTCGCCGCCATCATCATCGACTGGCTCGTCGGCGATCCGAAGCGGCTCCCGCATCCGGTCGTTGCGATCGGTCGGCTAATCGCCTATATGGAGCAAAGACTGCTCCCGCGCGAAGCGAAGCGGCTCAACGGAGCGCTTATGACGATCACGGTGATAGCCGCGAGCTTCTTCTCGATATGGGGAGCGACCGCGCTTGCCGCATGGATTCATCCTTGGCTCGGCTATGCGGCGCAGACGTGGTTCATCTCGACGACGATCGCGATCCGAGGGCTGAAGGACGCGGCGATGCTCGTCTACGACCGGTTGATGCAGGGAGATCTGCCCGGCGCTAGGCAATACACGGGGTACATCGTCGGAAGAGATACGCGCGAGCTGGACGAGCCCGAGCTGTCGCGCGCGACGGTCGAGACCGTCGCGGAGAATATCGTAGACGCGGTCCTATCGCCTCTCTTCTTCGCGGCGTTAGGCGCGGCGCCGCTCGCGATGCTGTACCGGGCTGCGAACACGCTCGATTCCATGGTCGGCTACCGCAACGACCGGTATTTACGGTTCGGCTGGGCATCGGCCCGTCTGGACGACGTATTGAACTGGATCCCGGCGAGGCTGACGGGAGCGCTGCTCGTCATCGTATCCGCCTTGTACCGTCCGGCATCGCCGGCGCGAGCCTTCAAGGCGATCGTTGCCTTCGCCCGATTGCATCCGAGCCCGAACAGCGGCATACCCGAATCGGCTGTCGCGGGAGCGCTCGGCATCCAATTGGGAGGATCGAACCGGTACGGCAATGTCGTCAGTGAGCGGGCGAAGCTGGGCTGGGCGACGCGCTCGCTCGGCAGACAAGATATTATCCATGCCGTGCGGTTACTGTACGGCGCGAGCATACTGGTTGCGGGAGGATTATCGTTATGCGCGGTTTGCGTCTATTTCTATTAAACGGACTGGAGGCCGCAGTCGCCGCTATGCAATTCCTGACGCGCATACCGATACCGGTGTCTCTCTCTTACGACGAACGGCTTAATCGCCGCAGCGTCGCGTGCTATCCGCTTGTCGGGGCGGCGATCGGTCTCATCGTGGCGCTTACGGGCTTGCTGATCGCGCCTGCGTTGCCTCCCACGGTCGCAGCCATCATTCTGGTCGCGTTATGGACGATGCTATCCGGCGGTCTTCATCTGGACGGCTTGATGGACACGGCGGACGGGCTGTTAAGCCATCGTTCCCCGGAGCGGATGCTGGAGATTATGAAGGACAGCCGAGTAGGCGCGATGGGAGTCATGGTGTGCATATTCGCCGTCGGGTTGAAGGTTGCTCTTCTCGCATCGTTAATCGAGGTGTGGCGAATGGAGTGGCTTCCGCTCGTGATACTCGTGCCGGTATGGAGTCGCGCCTTCCTCGGGACCGCGATCGCCTGCTGGCCGTACGCTCGGCAGGGCCAGGGGCTAGGGGCGCTGTTTCGCACCGTCGGCATCAGGCATGCGATCGCCTCAGGGATCGGTGCGCTTATCGTGTCAGTGCTGACACTTACGGCCGTACCTGAATGGAATGCCCTAGACGTCGGATGGTTTCTTATAACGATGGTGCTTGTTACGTATGGCGTCGGGACGTTGTTGTCCGTCGCCGTACATCGGAAGTTAGGCGGATTGACCGGCGACGTGTACGGCGCGCTTAACGAGTGCATCGAGATCGGTCTCTTGATCGGCTTGGTTAGTTACGCATGGCATGTAGCATAGGAGGGCTTGCGATTGGAATTGGAACGATACGGTCACGGCGGAGATTTAACGACGGCGACGGAAGCCTTCGGCAGCCGGGAGGAAGGCTGGCTGGACTACAGCTCGAACATGAATCCCTTCGGTCCGCCGGAGGTCGTCGGCGAGCTGATGCGCGAGCGCTGGCGCGACGTTGCGCGCTACCCGGACCCCGTCGTGCGCCAATTGACAAGGAAGCTGTCGCAAGTCTACGGGGTTCCGCCGGAAAGCATCCTTGTCGGGAACGGGGCGGCAGAACTGATCGATCTCGTCGTCCGAGTGTTACGACCGGCGGAGACAATCCTCGCCCGCCCCTCCTTCACGGAGTACGAAGATGCGGTACGGAAGGCGGGAGGCAGGACGGTCTCGGAGCAACTCCTGCGCGAACGCGCATTCGAGCTATCGATCTCTCAAGAGGTCGGCGAGCGAACGGTGTTCCTCGGCCATCCGAACAACCCGACCGGACGCATCGTCCCGTCCCGCGTGCTAGACGCGCTGCGGCTGTCGGGAACGCGGATGGTGCTGGACGAAGCGTTCCTTGATTTTCTCCCCGACGAGGAGGGAATCACCTATATTCGCCATGCGGCGGAGTCCCCGCGTATTCAAGTCATTCGTTCGATGACGAAATTTTACGCCATCCCGGGCATTCGGCTCGGTTTCCTCGTTGCGCATCCGGATGTCGTCCGCCGGCTTAAGGAGGTGCAGACGCACTGGAGCGTCAACTTCCTCGCGCAGCTGATCGGCGAAGCTGTCTTGGACGAGCATTCGTACGCCGCCCGGTCGAGGGCATGGCTGCAGGAGGAACGTCCATGGTTGATGCGCGAGCTGAGCGGACTCGGGCTGACCGTATTCCCGAGCGATACGAATTTCCTGCTCGTCTCGTTGCCCGAGGAGAGCGGGCTGGACGCCAGGGAGCTGCAACGGGGAATGGCCCGCCAAGGCATTCTCATTCGGGATGCCTCGTTATTCGAGGGGCTGGACGATTCCTACTTCCGGCTTGCCATCAGGCTGAGAAGAGATAACCTGCGCCTGCTTCGCGCGCTGAAGGAGATCTTGCTATGACCGATAAGAACAATCGGAGAGCGGCAGCGACGCTGATGCTTCAAGGCACGGCGTCCGACGTCGGCAAGAGCCTGCTAGTGACGGCGATATGCCGAATTCTTAAGCAAGACGGCATCAAGGTTGCGCCGTTCAAGTCGCAGAATATGTCGCTTAACTCCTACGTTACTCCGGACGGCAAGGAGATCGGGCGGGCCCAAGGCATGCAGGCGGACGCTTGCGGCATCGCGGCGACGACGGACATGAATCCGATCCTCCTGAAGCCTAAGCAAGACATGGCCGCCCAAGTCGTCGTGCATGGCAAGCCGTTAGCGGATATGAACGCAAGAGATTACCGCGAGCGATATTTGCCTGAGGCAGAGCGGATCGTTAAGGAGGCGCTTGCCCGTCTTCGCGAAGAGTACGAAGCGGTCGTTCTGGAAGGAGCGGGCAGTCCGGCGGAGGTGAACCTGAAGGATCGGGATATCGTCAATATGCGCCTGGCCGGGTGGGCCGATGCCCCCGTGCTGCTTGTCGCAGACATCGACCGGGGCGGCGTATTCGCGTCCGTCGTGGGGACGATGGACATCCTGGAGCCGGAAGAACGAGACCGCGTGCACGGGGTGATCATCAACAAGTTCCGCGGCGACGTCTCTCTCCTCGCGCCGGGCTTGGAATGGCTTGAGCGCAGGATCGGCAAGCCGGTGCTCGGCGTCGTCCCGTACTTGGACGACTTGCAACTGGAAGACGAGGACGGCGCATCGCTCGACTCGAAGGGGTATCGCGGGCGAACGGCGACCGCTAACGAGATTGATATCGCCATCGTTCGCCTGCCCCGCCTATCCAACTTTACGGATTTCGATCCGCTGCTGCAGGAGCCCGGCGTCAACATCCGGTACGTGCAGAGCGCCCGCGAATGGGGCGAACCGGACGTCGTGATCGTCCCGGGCAGCAAGAATACGACGGAGGATCTGTTGTTCCTCCGGAATACGGGGCTCGAAGCTCTTCTGCTTCGCCACATCGAAGAAGGCGGGAGAGCGACGGGCATCTGCGCCGGGTATCAGATGATGGGAAGGAGGCTGCTTGATCCGGACCTCGTCGAATCGGATTGGCCGGAGCTGGCAGGGTTGAATCTGTTCCCGATGGTAACGACGTACGCGACGGACAAGAAGACGGAGCGCGTAATCGGGAGCGTCGCCGCGGGCTTCGGTACGGTAAGCCCCGGCACCGTCATAGAGGGCTACGAGATTCATATGGGCAGAACGGAGTTTATCGAGCCTGTCGTTCAGCCCTTCCTTATCAAGCCAAGCAGACTAGCCGAACACCACGATGATCCACCCCCGTACCATCCGGACGGCGCGATATCCGAGGACGGACGGATATGGGGCACGTACGTTCACGGCATTTTCCATAACGATGCATTCAGGCACGATTGGTTGAACGAGATTCGCAGAGACAAGGGACTGGCGCCGTCCGACCGGGTTACGTCATTCGGAAGGCTGCGCGAGCTATCGTTCGATCGTCTGGCGGAACATGTCCGTCGGCATGTGGATATGAAAGCCATCTATGAAATCATGTTCGGAGGAGAACGCGAATGAGCGATAATAGACCAACTGGCAAACCAAGCAAGGAACGGGGCCTTACGCTCGTGTACACGGGAGACGGCAAAGGGAAGACGACGGCAGCGATCGGACTAACGGTACGGGCCGCCGGCAGAGGGTTAAACCCGATAATCATCCAATTCATTAAATCCCCGGAGCGCTCGTACGGAGAGAAGCTTGTGCTGGACAAGCTCGGCATTCCCTTCCATTCGATGGGCGTCGGATTTACTTGGCTGAAGACGCCGGAAGAGCATCGCGAGGCGCTTGCTAGAGCGTGGGCGTTCGCCAAGGAGCGGATGATGTCGGGAGAGCACCGTCTTGTCGTATTGGACGAGATCAACAACGCGCTGTCGATCGGTTCTTTCCCCATCGACGACGTGCTTCCGCTAGAGGACGTGCTGGAGACGATCCGGAACCGCCCGCAAGGCCAGCATCTCGTGCTGACCGGACGAGGCGCGTTGTCGTCCGTATTGGAAATCGCGGACTTGGTGACGGAGATGAAACCGGTGAAGCATTATTACGAGGAGGGCGTACCCGCCGTGCTCGGAGTCGAATTCTAAAAGATAGAAAACGTTTTATCCCTAATTTTACCTAAAAAACATATATTATGTCGGGGTTTAACCTTTAATTTGTGGAGTGTAATGTATGCGCTTTCCTTCTATAATTTGGCTTAAAAGGAGGTGAGAGAGGGGCGAATGCCGACAAATCAGACACAGGACAAGTTATGTACTGCAGCAAGTGTCGACAGACGTTAGTACGTAAGCAAGTCGTGTCAAAACCCAATTTAGAGGAGGAAGATGATGATGAAGTTCGGAAAGAAAGCACTATCGGTCGTATTGGCGGCCACGATGGGTCTCAGCTTATTCGCGGCTACCTCGAGCGCGGCCACGGACTACTGGCAGAACTGGACGGACGGCGGCGGCACGGTTAATGCGGTCAACGGCTCCGGAGGCAATTACAGCGTGAACTGGTACAATACGGGCAACTTCGTCGTCGGTAAAGGCTGGAATACCGGATCGCGGTACAGAACGATTAACTATAATGCCGGCGTCTGGGCGCCGTCAGGCAACGGCTATCTGACTCTCTACGGATGGACGAGAAACGCGCTTATCGAATATTACGTCGTCGACAGCTGGGGCACGTACAGACCGACCGGAACTTATAAAGGCAACGTGTACAGCGATGGCGGCACGTACGACATCTATCAAACGACGCGTTATAACGCGCCATCCATCGACGGTACGAGAACGTTCCAGCAGTACTGGAGCGTCAGACAGTCGAAGAGACCGACGGGCAGCAACGTCTCGATCACCTTCAACAACCACGTCAGCGCGTGGGCAAGCAAAGGCATGAACTTGGGTTCCAGCTGGTCCTACCAAGTGCTGGCTACCGAGGGCTACCAAAGCAGCGGAAGCTCCAACGTAACGGTGTGGTAATCGAATAGCCACTGAACAGGGTAAGGTCGCCGGTCGCAAGATCGGGCGGCCTTACTCTTACACAAAGGAGATTTATCCATGAGAAAGCTGCCGATTTTCCTACTGCTTTCCGTTATGTTCGCAGTCAGCGCTTGTTCTCAGGACAAGTCCGACAAGAACGGATCGACGGCCGAATGGAACGATAACTTTATACTCGTCAAAGGAGGGACATTCGCGAACAAGAAGTCCAACTATTACGGGCAAAAAGTAGCTCTGAACAGCTTCTATATCAGTAAATACGAGGTCACTCAGCAAGAGTGGACGGAAATCATGGGCAACAACCCGTCCAAGTTCAAAGGCGACAATCTGCCGGTCGAGACGGTCAGTTGGTATGACGCCATAGAGTATTGCAACAAGCGGAGTATTCAAGAGGGCATGAAGCCCGTGTACAACATAGACAAGAATAAGCCAGACCCGACCAATAAGAGCGAATACGATAACTTAAAATGGACGGTTACGATCAACGAAGGCGCCGACGGTTATCGCTTGCCGACCGAGGCGGAATGGCAATACGCGGCGGGCGGCGGTCAGCAAAGCAAGAGCTATGAGTACAGCGGCAGCAACGATCCCGGCGAGGTAGCTTGGTACTGGAAGAACGCCGGAGATCAACTTCTATCGGGCGACTGGAACTGGCCTCTGGTAGAGAACAACCATAACCAATCCAAACCGATTGGCACCAAGAAACCGAACGAGCTGGGCCTCTACGATATGTCGGGCAACGTAAGGGAATGGTGCTGGAACGGCTATGGGGAGACGGAAGAAGCGAGCACCTCTAACCGGGTCGTGAAAGGCGGAGGATGGATGGGCGAAGTAAGCGACTTGACGTACGTGAGCAGCTTCGAGGCGAACGGCATCGGACCGGATCAAGGCTTGCGCCTCGTTCGCGATAAGTAAGCGCGCAAGAGAGCGAGGGGATGCCCCTCGCTCTTGGCGTTTACGCCTTAACGGATCTTCTGGCCACATAGCAGAGCACGATAACGACGCAACAGCATGCGAAGTAAATCAGAGCGTACAAAGGCATCTTGATATAGACATGAAGAATATCGAATCGAACCAGCACGTATTGAGTGACGACAATGATCGCAGCCGCTGGTATGAGCCATTTCCAATTGCGAAGCCAGAATATCGCAGCTGTAATCATTAATGCCTTGGCGGAACCGTAAAGGGCGGAGAAGAAAATGTCGTCTCGGTAGGTATCCTTGAAAATGCCCGGTTCGAACAACCGTGAGCCGCTTAAGGTGAAGGCGAACATGAAGGTTAACACAAGCGTCATCGTATATATATAGAAGGTGACCGCCCGGATCGGCCGGCTGCCGTCAAGAAACCTGCGGACCCACCATTTGGTTAACGAGAAGTAGAACAGCATGGATACGACCGTGTAGGGGACTCTCCACCAATGATGGGCATACACGCCTAATTGCAGGAAAAGAAATTCGACTCCTCCGTACAACAGCGCGAAGATCGCAATCCAACGGAATCGCAGTTGATAGACGGAGATCAGGGTTGCGACCGTCGGCACGCTGAACGTATTCGATACGGAAGCGCCGATCATGTTATCCAAGTAATGAATGGAAGTGATCTGCGGATCATACTCATAGGCCGAGAATAGGATGACAATGATAATCTCGAATACGTAGATCATTCCGGCGAAGGAAACGTAGATGAGGAATGTGCGAAATTGCTTCGTATGGATGAAAATCCCGATGAGTACGGCTACCGACATGACCATTAACGCTAAGTAAGGGACATAATTAGGCATGCGCATACCTCCCAACCCTTACCATCTCCAACGGCAGAATATCGTATACCCCGAAGCCGCTGCATTCGCCACGCGAGCCAAGCCTATGATACACTTCCTATAAAGTCACATAGGAGGCGATAACCATGGATGCGGATACGGTCATGCAGGAGTTAGAGGCTCTCGGTAAAGAACGGCTGAAGAAAATGTACCTATCCAATGGAGCGCATGAGCCGTTATTCGGCGTGGCGACGGGCGAGATGAAGCCGATTGCGAAGCGAATCAAACACGATCAAGCTTTGGCGGAACAGCTGTACGCGACGGGGAACTACGACGCGATGTACTTCGCCGGAATCATTGCGGATCCGAAAGCGATGACCGTAGCGGACTTCGAGCGTTGGATCGATGCGGCTTACTTCTATATGATCTCCGATTTCGTCGTCGCGGTGACGCTGTCGGAGACGGACATCGCGCAGGAAGTGGCCGATAAGTGGATCGCCAGCGGCGAAGAGCTGAAGATGTCTGCGGGGTGGAGCTGCTACTGCTGGCTGCTCGGCCGGCTGCCGGACAGCAAGTTCTCCGAGAGCAAGCTTGCCGGCATGCTGGATCAGGTTCAGCGCACGATCCACGATGCTCCCGAACGCGCGAAATATTCGATGAACAATTTCGTCTACACCGTTGCGGTCTCTTACGTCTCGCTCCATGACAAGGCAGTCGAGGTCGCGCGGGCGGTCGGACCGGTGGAAGTAGGCCAGGGCAAGAAGAGCAAGCTCATTAACGCGCTCGTCAATATCGACAAAGCGATGGACAGAGGGCAGCTCGGGTTCAAGCGCAAGTACGTCAGGTGTTAACCTTACACGATTCGCGTGTATTTTCGCCTAGACTGCTTTATGGTTAGGATTAGGGACAAAGATGAATATCGTCGCAAGGGAGATTTGGTCTATGCCGCAAGGCAAGTGGTTTCGCATCGGTTATGGCATCATCGTCGTTCTATTGATCGCCTACTTGGCATCCAAGGTCGACTACGTATTCGATCCGATCGGCAAAGTGCTGGCTGCGCTGTTCGTGCCGCTTCTGATCTCGGGGTTGTTCTACTATCTATTCCGGCCGTTCGTGCGGCTGCTCTCGATCAAGCTGCCGAAGTCGCTGGCCATCGTGCTCGTCTATATCGGGGCTATCGGCGTCTGTTACTTGTTCTTCCTGATGATCTGGCCGCCGATCCGCGAACAGTCGATTAATCTCGTGGACAATTTTCCGCAGATCGTCGAATCCGTCCGGACGTGGCTCGAGTCCGCGCAGCAGCACGAGTGGCTCAGGGAGATCGGGCAGAAGGACGCGCTCTCCACGGAGAATCTTACGACCAAGCTGACCGGCTCGCTCGACGAGATTCTGAATTCCGTCGTCGGCAGCGTGCGCGGGATATTCAATCTCATCATGAACTTCTTCTTCCTGCTCGGGCTGGTGCCGTTCATGATCTATTACCTGCTGAGCGAAGGGGATAAGTTCCCCGGCCTCGTGCTTCGAATGCTGCCGGATCGGTATCATCACGAGGTGAGCGCCGCGCTCAAGGACATCGACGCGTCGATCGGCTCGTTCATCCTGAGCAAGGTGCTCACGTCGCTTCTCATCGGCGGGTTAACCTCCGTCGGTTACTTGTTCATCGACGTGCCTTATCCGCTATTGCTCGGCTTGATCGCCGCGATCACGAACTTCATCCCGTATATCGGTCCGCTGATCGCCTTCATTCCGACGGCCGTCGTCGCGCTTACGGTGTCGCCGATGACCGTGCTGCTGGTCGGGCTCGTGCTGATCGTCTCGAACCAGATCGAATCGAACGTCATCGGTCCGCGTATCATGGGCAAACAGATGAACGTACATCCGCTTACCGTTATGCTGTTAGCCATCGGCGCGAGCGCGATTCTCGGTCCGCTGGGCATGGTCATCGTCGTGCCCGTCTATGCGATCATCAAGATCATAGCGGTCCGCACGTACAAGTTCCGCAAGTCGAACCTCATCCCACCGAAGGACCCGCTGCATCTCGATCCGGGGGATTGACACTACGCATACTTACCGTATTAACAACCTATCGAAAGTTACTTGCCTCTTGCTCGGCAGGCGCTCCCAAATAACAACTTATTGCAGCTATTTGGTGGTTTACTTGGTAGGCGTTCCGAAATAACAACCTATCGCAGTTATTTGATGGTTTACTCGGTAGGTGCTACGAAATAACAACCTATTGCAGTTATTTGACCGCATTTCGGCGAAAAGTCGTTCCAAGGGTTGAAATAAATGCGTATGGTTGTTATTTCGTACTCAGAGTCATCAAATGCTCGCAATAACTGCATATCGTTGTTATTTCTAACCAGCACAACGCAAAGCCCCTGACCGCTACATCGTAGCAATCAGGGGCTTTGTTCCTGCAACGTTCTCCCAGACCGTTGGAGCGTCGCACAAGCGGAATTTGTTCCTGCAGCGTTCTCCCAGACCATTGGAGCGTCGCGTAAGCGTGGTTTGTTCCTGCAACGTTCTCCCATACCGTTGGAGCGTCGCACAAGCGGAATTTGTTCCTGCAGCGTTCTCCCAGACCGCTGGAGCGTCGCGTAAGCGAGATATGTTCCTGCAACGTTCTCCCAGACCGTTGGAGCGTCGCACAAGCGGAATTTGTTCCTGCAGCGTACTCCCGAACCGTTGGAGCTTAGGCTTCCATTTTCTGAGCCGTATACAGCTTGTAATACCGGCCGCGCCGCGCGATCAGCTCGTCGTGCGAGCCGCTCTCGGCGATGCCCTTGTCCGCGACGTACAGGATGCGGTCGCAGTTCTTAACCGTGGACAGACGGTGAGCGATGATGAACGAGGTGCGGCCTTTCAGCAGCTCGTTCAAGCCCTTCTGAAGCAGGCGCTCCGTCTTGGCATCGATCGACGACGTCGCTTCGTCGAGGATCAGGATGCGCGGGTTGGCGAGCAGCGTGCGGGCGAACGAGATGAGCTGGCGCTGGCCTTGGGACAGCTTCGAGCCGCGTTCGTTCACTTCCGTCATATAGCCGTGCTCGAACTCGCGGATGAACTCGTCCGCGCATACGGTCTTGGCCGCGGCGATGACTTCTTCCTCGGTGGCGTCGAGCTTGCCGTAACGGATGTTGTCCAAGATCGTGCCGGAGAAGATGAAGCTGTCCTGCAGCATGATGCCCATCTGGCTGCGCAGCGACTTCAGCTTCACTTCGGCGATATCGTGCCCGTCGATGAGAATTCGGCCGTCCGTGACGTTATAGAAGCGCGAGATCAGGTTGACGACGGTCGTCTTGCCGGCGCCCGTAGGGCCGACGAGCGCGATGCTCTCGCCCGCCTTGATGTCGAAGTTCAATCGTTCGAGGACGTTCACTCCCGGATCGTACGCGAACGTCACGTTGTCGAAGGTGACTTGGCCGCGGACCGGCGGCAGCTCGCGAGCGTTCGGAACGTCGCTGACGGTCACCGGTTCGTCGAGCGTCTCGAAGATGCGTTCCAAGTAGGCGACCGAGTTGATGAAGCTGTTATAGATGTTCGACAAGTTCAGTATCGGCTGCCAGAACCGCCACGCGTAACCGCCCATGGCGAGGATGATGCCGTACGTCACTTCAGCCGGGTTCAGGACGAGCAATCCCACGAGATAGATGGACGCGGCGACGATCGTCGCCAGGTTATCGACCGAGAACGGAACGAGGAAGTTGAGGTACATCGTTCTCATCCACGTGGAGCGATAATTGGAGGCCAGTCGATTGAAGATCTCCTCGTTGCGCTTCTCGCGAGTGAAAATTTGCGTGACGCGAATGCCGCTGATGCTCTCCTGCAGATAGGCGTTCAAGTTGGAGCTTTTGTTGGATACGGATTGCCATGCGCGCCGCTGCTTCGTCTTGAGCAACAGCATGACGGCGATGAAGACCGGCATGCCCGCCAGAATGACGAACGACAGCTGGACGTCGACCATGAACATGAAGATGGCGATGAAGAGCAAGTTCAAGATTTCGAGAATGAAGTTGATGATCCCGTTGGACAGCACGTCCGATACGGAGTTGACGTAGTTGACGACGCGAATGAGAATCTTGCCTTGCGGGCGGTCGTCGTAATATTGGAACGGCAGCTCCTGCAAGTGCTTGAACAAGTCGGTCCGGATATCGAAAATAATGTCCTGGCCCACGCGAGTCATAATCCGCGAGCGGATGGTGGCGAGAATGACGCTGACGACGATCGTAGCGAGCAAGACGGCCGACCATCCTACGAGAGCCCACTTATCTTTGTCCGGAATCGTCACGTCGACGACGTATTGCATGATAAGGGGGGCGGAGAGCCCGATGCCGGCCGAAAGCGCGCTAAGCACGAAGGCGACGATCATCGGCGTCCGTTGCTTCTTCATATAGACGAGCGCGCGCCGGAAGTGCTTAATATTGAAAGGCGACTCCAAATCTTCGTCGATGTCGAATTTATTCCTGGCCATGGGCGGTCACCTGCCTTCCGATGCCTTCGTTCTGCAGCTTGAATACTTCGTAGTAATAGCCCCGCTTGGCGAGGAGCTCGGCGTGCGTGCCTTCCTCGACGATGCGGCCGCCATCCAGAATGAGAATCCGGTCGGCTTCTGCGGTCGTGGACACGCGCTGGGCGATAATGATCTTCGTGCAGGAGTATTCGAGCTCCCGCAAGCTCTTCTGAATATGCTCTTCCGTCTCGTTGTCGACGGCGGACGTCGTATCGTCGAGAATGAGGATCGGCGGCTGAATGGCCATCGCCCGCGCCAGCGCGATCCGCTGCTTCTGTCC
Source organism: Bacillota bacterium (assembly GCA_023460795.1). GTDB lineage: Bacteria > Bacillota > Bacilli > Paenibacillales > Paenibacillaceae > Cohnella. Next base: position 118,364 of record JAEWPC010000042.1, read on the forward strand.
GCCGGACAGGCCGACGCCCCGTTCGCCGACGATCGTGTCGTACCCTTGCGGCATCTTGCGGATGAAGTCATGGGCGGCGGCGAGCTCTGCGTAAGATTGAACGTCCTCCTCCGGCATCTCGGGATTGCCGTAAGCGACGTTGCCGTCGATCGTGTCGGAGAACAACAGGACGTCCTGCGTCGCCACGCCGATGTTGCCGCGAAGCTCGTCGAGCTCCAGCTTGCGAACGTCGATGCCGTCTACCAACACTCGGCCGTCCGTCACGTCGTAGAACCGCGGAATCAGGTTGACGAGCGTCGTCTTGCCCGAGCCCGTCGCGCCCATGATGGCGATCGTCTCGCCGGGTTCGGCCGTGAAGCTGATCTTATCGAGCACCGTCGCCTTATCGTACTTGAAGCTGACGCGGTCGAATTCGATGCGACCGAGATAACGGCGCTTGACGACCGGCTTATGCTCGCCCACGATATCCGGATGAGCGTAATAGATTTCGATAATCTTGCTCATGCTCGCGAAGAAGCGCTGGATGTCGTTAATGATGATGCCGATGTTGCGCATCGGCTGAGCAAGTCCCCAGAGCAGCGCGTTGAAGGCGGCGAATTCCCCGAACGTCAGATCGCCGTTAATGACCAGCAGACCGCCGGCCAATAGCAGGATGACGCTGAACGCTTGGGATAACGTCTCGAGATAAGGGAAGTAGTCCAGCCATACCATCGCGGCCGCTTTGTTCGCGGTAGAATAGTTGACGTTCTTCTCGCCGAATTTCTTGATTTCGAATTCTTCGCGAGCGAACGCTTTCACGACGCGGTTGCCCGCGATATTCTCCTGAGTGGTCGTGTTCAGTTGCGACAGGCGTTCCCGGAGGTCCCCATACATCGGACGCACGCGCCGAGCGAATACGAACGCCACGATGAAGATCGGAGGCGCCAGGAGCAGCAGCCACAGCGTCAGGCTTACGTCGATGTAGAAGAAATACGCGACCGCGGCCAGGAATACCGTCAGCGATTCGATGATCGTCTTAATGATCCACGCCATCGTGTGCCGCACCATTTCGAGATCGCCCGTCATTTTGGTCATGAGGTCGCCTGTTCGGTTCTTGTCGTAATACTTCATGTCTTGGCCCTGGATCTTGTTGTACAGATACATCCGGACCCGGTATAGCATGTTCTGCGAGGCGCGTTCGTACAGAATCGTCGTAAAGTACGACAAGCTTGTTCGCAATAGCGTAAAACCGATCATGCCGAGGCAAAGCCCGATGAGCAGCACTCGCTCGTCCGTCAGCTTCTGAGCCGCGTCTTCGCCCGTGATGAACGTATCGACGATCCGCTGCGCGATATACGGATTGATAATCGTCATCGTAGAGCCTACGACGGATAATACCAACGCGATAACGTACCTTACCCGATCTCCTGTTAGATTGTGCCAAAGCCACTTCAGTTGAAACATTCGATCACCGGCTTCTGTTAGTTTCTTGAACGCGTGTTTACAAGCGAAGGCGAACGCCACTTTTCGAAAACAATGGCATTATATCATAACTTATTGGAACGATATTGTTGTCTTTTTGTTCGATATTGGTTCTTTGGGGTATGGAGCGAGCAATATATTCCAATTTCCCTCGGACTATCTATACAAAACGAAATAGAATCTTTAATATTCTAAATGAGCGGGTAATGTTGGCAAGCTATGATAGAAGTGGAAAGCGCTCTCTTCCGCATAACGGCAAGCAACTGGGATACTCCACAAGACTGCGAGACTGTACTCAACAAGAACAACGGAGGGCTCTTTATGCGCCTGAACTCATTGCTGCACGATAAGCGTTCTCTGCTTACCAAAGCTTGCGGATTCTTCTTGCTTCTGATCATCTCGCTTGTGCTGGAATACAACCCCATTCCCTGGTTTTACGGCTATCAAATCGGCTTGGGCGCCGTCTTTTTGATCATCGTTCTGCTCGTATACGGCCTAGCGGGAGGACTTGCCGCCGCTGCGGTCGTCTACGGCTCTCTAGTACTGATAGATTCTATGTCTTGGCTGCAGGCGCTAACGCAGGCGGCTTATTTCGTCGTGATCGGGCTATTGCTTCGTAAGTTCCCCGACAAAGTGATCCTGCTGACTTTCGTGTACTGGATACTGGCCGGATGTCCGATTGTTTATTTCGTCTACGCTCACGAGACGGGATTCATGGACGATCTTGGTTACTTGTACTGTCTGAACGTTGGTCTCGGCTCATTCCTATCGGCGCTCGCGGCCGATATCATCCTTTCTCATACGCCGATTCGGCGCTGGCTGGCCGCTCGCGGAGAGCGGACCGGCTACGCGTTCAGTCGAATCGTACTACATCTGACGCTAGTGGCGACTTCATTGCCGTTCGTCATTTACGTCTTAATCAGCGGCTACCAAGAAAGAACCGTCGTGCTCGAACAAGCGACGGACAATCTGAATACGCAAGTCGGCGTCGTGAATCGCGAGCTGTCCGGATGGACGGACGGCGATTACCGTTCCTTGCGTCTGAACGGCATCGTGCAATACGAACAATTGAAGCAGGGCATGCTGACGAACGCCGGCTCGCACATTCCGACGAAGCTGGCGTTACTAGATTCGAGCAGCCGCGCGACTAGCGTGGTCGGGCTGGATGAATCGCTTATCGGCGAACCGTTCGATTGGAGACTCGGCGGAGACTACCGGAGCTTGAACGTAACCGACGCGATCTGGACGCCCTCGCAAGCGTATCCTTACGACAGCGAAGCGTGGCGGTACGCGTATATGGTTCGCGAGACGACAGTGGACAAGGATAAGAGAGCGGTGTTCCTCATGCCTTTCACGCCTTACCTGCAGGAATCGATCGGCTCCTACATCTCGTATATTCAGTTGCTCATCCTCTTCGTCGCGGCAACGATGATGCTGACATCCTTGCTCAACCGATTGTTCTTCCGTTCGCTTACGAGGCTGGCGCGGGCGACGATCGACTTTCCCGGCAAGCTGTCGCTCGACCGGACGATCGATTGGCCGAGCAGCGGGATCAGCGAAATCCGCATGCTTACGGATAATTTCAGATCCGTCGCGGAGCATCTGACGGACAATATCCGCCGACTGGCGCACTCGGAAGCCAGGCTATTCCAATTGGCTTATTACGATAGCTTAACGGAATTGCCGAACCGGCTGAACATGAAGGAGCGCTTGGCGGAAGAGCTCGAGGCCGCCGATCGTTCCGGGTGGAGCGAGTATCTCTCCGTCTTGTTCATCGATCTGGACCGCTTCAAGCATATTAACGATACGCTTGGCCACGTCGCGGGAGACAGCCTGCTCAGGCTCACGGCAGAACGGCTGATGCAAGAGCATACGGAGCAATCGTTCATGGCGAGAATCAGCGGCGACGAATTCGTCGTCCTCTTGAAGCATTCCGAGCCGGAAGAGGCCGCACGTCTATCCGAGCGGATTCTCGCGCAATTCGCAGGGCCGTTCTCGCTGCAGGGCCATTCGTTGTACATCACGCCGAGCATCGGAATCGCCACCGCTCCGATCGACGGCCGCGACATCGATACGTTGATGAAGAACGCGGATTCCGCCATGTACTCGGCCAAGGAACAAGGGGGCCAAGGGTATGCGGCTTACAGCGAAGCGGCAACCACGAAGCTGTCGGAATCGATGTGGCTCGAGAACAGCCTGCATCATGCGCTGAACGATAAGCAATTCGAGCTGTATTATCAGCCTAAAGTCGATAACCTTACGGGAGAGATCGTCGGGGCGGAAGCGCTGGTCCGGTGGCATCATCCGGACCGGGGACTTATCGGGCCTTGCGAGTTTATCGCCGTAGCGGAGACTACCGGGCTTATCATTCCGCTGGGCAGTTGGATTCTTCGGGAGGCTTGCGAGCAGCATATGCGGTGGCGCCAGGCGGGACTTGCCCCGCGGCGAATCGCCGTCAACCTGTCGGCTAGACAATTCCATGACCCTCGTCTGGTGGAGAGGATTTGCTACATCCTGGACGATACGGGGATGTTAGCCGAGGAGCTGGAGCTCGAAATTACGGAAAGCTATATTGTCAGCAACGAGTCCTATGTCGTCAGCGTGCTTGAGCAACTTCGCGGGCTGGGCGTCTACATCTCGATCGACGATTTCGGTACGGGGTACTCGTCGTTAAGCCAATTGCAAAGACTTCCCGTGCAGGCGATCAAAATCGACCGTTCATTCATTTGCGAGATGAGCGCGGGACAAGGCGCCGAGCTGATCGTCAAAGCCGTCATCGAGCTGGCGCACGGCATGGGCATGAAGGTCGTCGCGGAAGGGGTCGAGACGGACCAGGAAGCGAAGCTGCTGCGTCACTATCGATGCGACGAGCTTCAAGGGTACTTGTTCGGCAAGCCGATGCCGGCGGCATCGTTCGAACGCTGCTTGACCTGCGCGAAGCCTGAACGTCTTGGAGGTGGATCGATGTGACGAAGAAAGCGATATTGGTCCTAAGCCTCATGACGGCGATACTGTCCGGCTGCGCGTCCGGAATCGAATACGATACGGCCGAAGCACCGATTCCAGGTATCCTCAAGTCCGCGGCGAAGGCCCCCGGCGAAAGCGCGGACGAGTTCGCCCATCCCTCCGGCAAAGTGAAGGTATGGAGTTATTTTCAAGGGTCGGAGTGGATCATTCCGGTTATTAAACAGCAATACCCCGACGTCGAAGTCGAATTGACGATTTTCCCGTGGGACAAATATATCGAAAACTACTTGAACGCCATGGACGCCGGACAAGCGCCGGACGTGCTGTTCGTGGACAACACGCTGCTCCATCAGTTGGCCGGGATGAGGATCGCCGAGGACTTGACGGCCGAACCCTATGACGGCGAAGTCATAGCCGCTGCATTCCCGGAATCGACGATCGCCCCGTTCCGCTCGCTAACGGACGATCATCTATTCGCATTGCCGCTGGACATCGGTCCCGGAGTCGCCTATTACAGGCGAGACTTGTTCGAGCAGGCAGGATTGCCGTCGGATCCCGAGGCGCTCGGCAGTTACTTGGAGCAAACCGAGAACTGGCTGGAGGCAGCGGAGATGTTGAAGAAGCAAGGCACGTGGATGACCTCGACGGATTATGATCCGATCGATATCACGGCGTATGGCTCGGGCTTCTTCGACCGGGATTTGAACTATGTCCGCGATTCCTCCGCTTTCGCGACGGCGATCGATCTCTCGCGCCAGATCCGCGCAAGAGGGCTTGCGTCGGGGATCAACCTGAACAGCGATGCCGGCCAAGAAGCGCTTAGAGACGGGAAGACGGCGATGTTCTTCAACGGCTGGTGGTACGGCGGCAACTTAAAGGCAGCAGCACCGGAGACGGAAGGGCTGTGGGGTATCATGCGACTGCCTCTTCAATTATACGGGTGGTCCGGCAGCTCGGGTACGCTGATCTCGTCCACCTCCGACAATAAGGCAGGTGCTTGGGCGGTCGTAAGAGCGCTGGCTCAGCAAATCCAGATCACCTACGCGAATAGCATGAAGATGCGAAGCGGAGAATGGACGGACAACGGCGACAAGTTCTTCGCCGGACAGCGCACGCAGGAGCTGTACGCGGACTTGGCGAGCCATATGCCGCCTCTTACGCCGACGCCGATGGACGGCAAAGCCGCCGACGTCTGGGGACAGATCATCGGCAGCGCCTTGAACAGCACGATCGATGCGCAAGAAATATTAAGCGATATTAGGAGATTGACGATGGATTCGATCCAATCCGACATCCAGACGTTGAATTCACAAAGACCGTAAAACTATTAACCTTCTCGTGCGTCTAATATAGTGTTGCGCCGTCGCGCGACTCTACTACTAGATGGCAAGGGAAGGTTAGAACTCATGCTTAGAAAAGCAAGTGTGTTGCTCGTACTGCTGGGAGTGCTGTTCTCCGGCAGCGCGTATGCTTACGACGTACAGCTCCGGCCGTTCAAGGACGAGGAGAACGATTATTCCAAGGAACCGATCTATACGTTATCCGCGCTCGGAATCATTAACGGGTATGATGACCGAACTTATCGGCCTAACGATCCTCTGACGCGAGAAGCTTTCGTGAAGCTGCTCGTCTTGTCCAACCGGCTGGATACGGACAAGGTCCAAGGCAGCACGCCTAAGGACGTGGCCGCCAACCGTTGGTCCGCGCCCTATATTGCGGTAGCCTCTCAGCGGCAATGGATCGATAGCCTGCTAGACCAGAAGGGATTGTTCCATCCGTCGCAGACGATTACGAGACAAGAGGTCGCGATGCTGGCAGGGAAATCGCTGCTGGACGCGGAGACGGAAGAGGTCCGCTCGCAATGGCTGAAGGCGGGTTGGAAGAAAGAGCGGGACCGCAGAGCGTTCAAGGATCAGTCCTCGATCGCGGCGAGCATGCAGCCCTACGTCTACTACGCGGCTTACCGCGGCATTATGGAGGGGGACGCGGCGGGCTTCAAGCCGAAGGAACCGCTCATCCGCAAGCAGGCGGCGGCCGTCGTCTATCGGATGATCGATAAGCGAGTGTCGGAGGAGAAGCTTCGTTTCACGGGCTTTTACGCGATTCAGTCGTACCCTGCGCTAGGACAGATGAACAAGCTGTCGGACGTCGTGCTCGGTTGGTCACACTTAGAGTACGGAGAAGCGGGGCAAGCTTCGCTCAATACGACTACGACGGTTCACAAGCTGCCGAGCGGCTACGAGGAAGTGCTCGGTGCCGCTGATACAATTGGCATTCCGAAGGAATTGATGGTGTTCTACGACGGAAGCAATCTGCGGGATTTCCTGAAAGACGGTCCGGCGCAAGCGGCGTTCGTCTCGGAATTGCTGGATGCGTTGCGCAATCCGGCTTATTCGTTCACGGGGGTCGCCATCGACTTCGAAGGGTTGAAGGAAGCGGCAAGCGCCGCCGATTATGTTCGGTTCCTGCAGGACTTGAAGGGTCAGCTCGGCGAATTCACCCTGTCCGTCGCCGTACCGCCGGTAGACTACTACAAGGGCTACGACTTGCGGGAGATCGGCAAGCTCGCCGATACGGTCATTCTAATGGCGTACGATTATACGCACGACGAGAGCAAGCTTCCGTCCGCGCCGCTGCCGCTCGTTAACGATGCGGTCGTGACGGCGCTCGAGTCGATTCCGAAGGAGAAGCTGGTGCTCGGCGTATCGAAGCAGGCGAACCAATGGATCACGGCGTCGGGAGTGACGGGCAGCGCGCTGAGCCCGGCGATCGCGGACGTCGAGAAGAGGCTGGCGATGCCGGGCGTCGCCAAGACGTTCGAGATGCCGTATTTCTTGACGAAAGCCGCTTTCACGGACGAGCGCGGCAGTCACGAGCTCTATTACGAGGATACGGCAAGCCTAGCCAAGAAGCTGTGGCTGGCTAAATTCTATGGACTGCAAGGCGTGTCCCTGTGGTTCATGGGCAATTTCACCGCCGAGGACTGGAAACTCATCGGCGAGCAATCGGAACGAAATTAGTCATCATTAGTAGAAGCAGGGGATCAAAGTCATATGAGCGAGAAAAAAGTGATCGAACAGTCGCGAATGCCGGTGACGGTAAGCGGTATGGAGAAGGATCTCGCGCGTCTCGGCGTGCGCGAGGGGGACGTCGTCATCGTCCATTCCTCGCTCTCCAAGCTCGGGTGGGTATGCGGCGGCTCGCAAGCGGTCATTCAAGCGCTTCTGCGGACGATCGGAGCGGACGGGACGCTCGTGATGCCCGCGCATAGCGGCAACTGGAGCGATCCGGCCAAGTGGCAGAACCCGCCGGTGCCGCAAGAATGGGTTGATATCATCTACGACGAGATGCCTGCGTTCGACCCGGAAGCGACTCCGACGTGGGGCATCGGGCATATTGCCGAGACGTTCCGGGCTTTCCCAGGTACGGTGCGGTCGTCCCACCCGCAGGTGTCGTTCTGCGCGAACGGCAAGCACGCGGCGGACATCGTCTCGGAGCATCCGCTAACGCCGCAATTCGGGTTGGACTCGCCGCTTGGGAAGCTGTACGAGCTGAACGCCAAAGTGCTGCTCATCGGAGTCGGATACGATAGCTGCACGAGCTTCCATCTGGCGGAGGCGACGCTGCCCGGGATGCCCGTGAAGAGGATGGGCTCCGCCGTCAGGGAAGACGGCAAGCGGGTATGGAAGTGGTTCGACGACTTCGCGTACGACGCGGATGATTTCGGCATGCTGGGCGCGCATTACGAGCTGGAGCGTGACGTGCGCAGGGGCGAAGTCGGCCATGCGGATTGCGCCTTGTTCGACATGCGAGACGCGGTCGACTACGCAGGAGCTTGGTTAAGGAAGCATCGGTTCTAAGAATAAACGGAGGTTATCGCGTATGGACCATAAGGCAACATTCACATCCATCGACGAATACATCTCGCATTGTCCGCAGGACGTACAAAGCGTACTGCAACGCATTCGGAACGTTATCCGCGAGGCAGCGCCGGGCGCAACGGAGAAGATCAGCTACGGCATGCCGGCGTTCGCGCTTCACGGGAACCTGGTGTACTTCGCCGCGTTCAATAAGCACATCGGCTTCTATCCGGGGTCGAGCGGCGGACTCGGCGTCCTTCATGACGAAGCCATGCCGTATATGAGCGGGAAGGGGACGTTGCAATTTCCGTACGGCAAGCCGATACCCTATGAACTGATTCGGAAGATTACGTTATATCGCGCGGAACAGAACAGAGAGAAAGCGAAGGCCAAGGCGACTGCCAAAGCGGTGAAAAAAAACGATTGAACTGATACTTCTATTTCAACATGATTTATGTTATGATATTTTCTATGGGACGGGCCTGTAGCTCAATGGCAGAGCAACCGGCTCTTAACCGGTAGGTTGTGGGTTCGACCCCCACCGGGCCCACCATAACCCTTTAAGAAACAAGACGTTCGAATGGATATCCGTTCGAACGTCTTTTTTGTCGTTTCTATTCGGAATAACCGTTGGAATTCGGTGGAAAACTACGGGATGCTTCAAAGGCAATCGGTCGTTATTCGTCCGACTGCCGACCGTTTCTCATGCGAATCGCTTTGGCGATTGATTTCCTGCCCCCTACGACGTACCAGACGATCAGCGGAGACAGAATATTGACGCCGAGCACGAAATAGACAAGGGTCCACATGAACCACTCCGTGTTCAGCAGCCGCTCGTACACCCATGAATGATATAAATCCATAGCGCTCACCTCATATAGAAGGAAGATCTTCGATGGTAATGCCATTATTGTGAATCACGGACTGAGAGGCTATACAACCGCGTGAAAGGAGGGCGCTAAGCGTGAAGGAGAGCGAAGACCATCGCAAGCAGCAACCGTTCGTACCCGAGTTATCCCGTAATGCGGAGACGATCGATTCGATCCTCGGCTCCAGCGTAGACGTTCAGAAACGCGAATTTATGCTGTGCGGGAATCCCGATTATAAGGGGATCTGTTATTTCCTTGACGGCATGGTCGATTCGCATGGGATCGACGGCATTCTGCGGGCATTGGTCGTGCTGGGGAACGAGCTTCGCCTCGATCCGGCTTCTCTGCGCAGCGCGGATTCGATACGCACGCGCCTGATGTTCAATGCCTCGGCGAAGCTGTGCAACGATACGGAAGAAGGCGTTCTCGGCGTCGTGTCGGGGGACACGCTTGTCCTCATAGACGGCGTAGAAGACGGCATTCTCGTAAGCACCAGAGGGTGGAAGGACAGAGGCGTCGAAGAGCCGTCTTCGGAGAATAACGTCAGAGGCCCGAGAGACGGCTTCACGGAGAGCATCCGATCGAATACCGCCCACATTCGCAGACGGATCAAGGATCCGCAATTGCGCTTCGATTCCATGATCGTCGGTACGAGGACGAAGACGGATATCAATATCGCATATATCGAAGATCTGGTGAAGGAGGGGCTCGTCGACGAAGTCCGAAGGCGGCTCGAGGCGATTAAGATCGACGCGATTCTGGAAAGCGGTTATATCGAGGAACTGATCGAGGACGCTCCGTTGTCGCCTTTCAATACGGTGCAGAGCACGGAGCGGCCGGATAAGGTGGCTGCCGCGCTGCTGGAAGGCAGAGTGGCGATCTTCGTCGACAATACGCCCGTCGTATTGATCGTTCCCACGTACTTCTGGCAGTTCATCCAAGCGCCGGACGATTATTACGACCGGTATTGGGTAGGCTCCTTCTTCCGAATCATCCGCTACGCCGCCTTCTTGATCAGCCTGTTGCTGCCTTCCGTATACGTCATGCTCGTCTCGTTCCATCACGAGATGATCCCGACATCGCTGGCGTTAACGATCGCCTCCGGACGGGAAGTCGTGCCGTTCCCCGTGCTGCTGGAGGCGTTGTTAATGGAGTTCGCGTTCGAGCTCATGCGCGAAGCGGGGCTTCGCATGCCGAAGCCGATCGGCCAAGCGGTCAGCATCGTAGGCTCGCTCATCATCGGCCAAGCGGCCGTTCAAGCGGGCTTGGTGTCTCCGTTCATGGTCATCGTCGTGGCGATCACGGGCATATCGTCGTTCGCGATTCCGAGCTATACGTCGTCTCTGGCGATTCGGCTGTTCCGGTTCCCGATCTTGATCGCTTCGGGTCTCTTCGGCCTACTGGGGTTCGCGACGATGTTCTTAGCGCTGTTGCTGCACGCGCTCTCGATCCGTTCGTTCGGCGAACCGTACCTGGCTCCGGCAAGCCCGTACCGTCACTCCGAACAGCGCGACATGGTGTTCAGGCTGCCGATATGGATGATGGATAGAAGGCCGAAATTCGCCCAAGATACGCAGCGCGAAGGTGATCTGCAGATGCCGAGTCCGAGGAAGGGAAAGACATGACCAGGAAGCTCTTCATCTTGTCCATGGCGCTGTCCGTACTCCTGACTTGCGTCTCCTGCGTCGGCCAACGGCAAATCAACGAGCTGGCGATCGTGACGGCGGTCGGCATCGAGAACGGCGAGAAACCCGGCACGATTCGGCTCTCCGCGCAAATGATCCGCCCGTCGGATGCGAGAGGGCAGACCGGCGCTCCTTCGGGCGGAACCGGAGAACCGATCTATTCCGCATTAGCCGAAGGGGAAACGATATTCGAAGCGATTCGCAACCTCGGGAGATTCGCCTCGCGCAGAGTGTACTGGGCGCACAACTTCCTCATCGTCCTCCAAGAGGATTACGCAAGGAACGGCATAGAGGACATGGTCGACTTTTTCACGCGAAACCATGAGCTGCGGATGAATACGAGGGTAGCCGTGACGTCGGACTCCCCGGCAGAGATCATCTCGACGATTACGGGACTTGAGGTCGTGCCGGGCGAAGCAGTCGATAATTTGTTCCGGGACAGCAAGATCGTCGGCCAGGCGCCGTCAATCGATATGAAGAACCTGGAAGAAGCGTATTTAAGCACCTCGTCAGAACCGATATTAGCCAGATTATCGCTCGTATCGAGAGGAATATCGAACAAGAAGCCGCAGGAGCACGGCTCGCTTAAGCAGGTGGAATTGGCGGGTGCGGCTGCTTTCAGAAAGGGGAAAATGGTCGGTTGGCTCTCGCCGGAGGAGACGCGCGGATTGTTGTTTTTTACGGAAAGGCTGGGTAACGGCATCGTGGTAGTCGGCTGTCCGAACAACGGCAACAAGCTGTCCGTGGAATTTCGCAACGCGAAACTGAAGGTAACTCCCTCCTATAAGAATCAGCAGCCGGAGTTTCGAATCGCGCTGCGAACGAAGGCGGACGTCGTGGAGTCGGGGTGCGATACGGATATCGCCAAAATCCGCGCCGACATCGAACGAGCGCTGGAGGATCAGTTGAAACAGGCAGTCGTGGGGACCCTGAACAAAGCGCAGCGTCAGTTCCACTCCGATATCTTGAAGCTGGCGGACGTCTTCCGCAACAAGTTCCCGGCGGAATGGCGTAAGGTCGGGAAGCAGTGGAGCTCCGCGTTCTCCGAAGCTCCAATCCTAGTTACGGTCAAAGCGAAAGTGAATAGCGTCGTATTGAAGTCGGTGGGAAGTGTAAAATGACGAAAATTCGGATTAGCAACGGGATGTTCATCGCGATGATCGTCAATATGATCTTCGTCAAATCGATCGGCGTGACGCAAGGGACGCTGGCGCGAATCGCCGGACAGGACATGTGGCTGGCGACTTTGCTGGGCACGCTTCAGAGCATGCTCATCATGTACGTCACGTATTTGGCCATGAAGCGCGCGCCGGGCATGAATTTCATGTCGCTAGGCGAGGCCGTGCTGGGCAGGTGGCTAGGGAAGCTCGTCGCCTTGATCGTTCTGGTGTTCTTCATCGCCTCAAGCGGTCCGATCATGATGACCTTCGTCTATCATCTGCAGGATTATTTTCTGCCGGAGGCGCCGTTGTCGCTGTTCCTCGTCTCCTCGTTGCTCGTCGGCGCGCTGGGCTGTTTCTACGGCTTGGAGGTCATCGCGCGGCTGGCGCTGCTTGGCATGCTGTTCATTTTCCTGCTGAACGTGCTTATCATCATCGGATCGACCCAAGAATTCGATATTCGCAACTTGCTTCCCGTGCTTGAACAAGGATTTCCTGCGGTGGCTGAAGCGAGTCTGCACTATGACGCGGATTGCGCGATGGCGGTCATGATGGCAGCGATCGTCATGCCGTTCGTCAATAACTCCGATAAGCTCGGCGGGCGGATCGGCATGACCGGCTTAGCGGCTACGGGGATGGTGACGCTCATCTGGGCGTTGTTGGAAGGGGCCGTTCTGTCCTCGGAGGTAACTTCTCAATACACGGTCTCCTGCATGAAGCTGGCCAGGAACGCGCACATCGGCGAATTCCTGCAACGCTACGAGATGATTATGATCGCCCTATACTCCGTCCCCGTGCTGTTCGAGATTATGATCTGCATCTACGGAACGTCGGTGTCGATGTCGAAGCTGTTCGGACTTCGAAGCGACAGATGGACGATCGTTCCGGCATGCTTGATCATCGCCGGGTTCAGCTATCGGATCGTTGGCGATCATTTTAAAGCGATGGAATATCTCGAGAAAGTATGGCCGTACATCGCGCTTCCGATCGCGTTCGGGCTGCCCGTCGTCATGCTGTGGCTTGCGGTGGCGTTCCGCGGGAAGCTGCGCCGGGCGGGGTGAGTCGGATTGTTCTCGCTTCGCCCAGATCAATCGTGTACAATTTACCTCATACCCGCGCGGAATCCTTGATAAGGAGTGGAAGGATGCAGACAATAACGCCTTTCCTATGGTTTGACGGCAACGCGGAGGAAGCGATGAACCACTACGTTTCGATTTTCAAAGGCTCCAAGATCGTAAGTATAAGCCGTTATCGGGATGGGGATCGGCAAGGTCAAGTCATATCGGGCACGTTCGAGCTGGAAGGCCAGCGGTTTATGGCGATCGACGGGGGACCGCATTATAAGTTCACGCCGGCTATCTCTCTGTACGTCAACTGCGTTACACAGGCCGAGGTAGATGAGCTGTGGGAGAAATTGACCGACGGGGGAGAACCCGGAAGGTGCGGCTGGCTGATCGACAAGTTCGGCGTATCCTGGCAGATCATCCCCGAGGCTCTTGGGCGCTTGATGGGAGACCCTGACCGGGAGAAGGCCGGAAGAGTCGTGAACGCGATGCTCAAGATGGATAAGCTCGATATCGCGCTGCTAAGGGAAGCATACGAAGGTAAATCGGATTAACGGCAGCGATGCCGTTTTTTTGCGCACCTTGACAGGCGAACGAAGATAATGATAATAAATAAGTGTTGGCACTCTAACGGTGAGAGTGCTAATCTATGTCGCAAAGGGGTAATCGCAATGTCCAAGCAACAGTTCAAAGCCGAATCCAAGCGTCTGCTCGAGATGATGATCAACTCGATCTACACGCAGCGGGAGATTTTCTTAAGAGAGCTTATTTCGAACGCCAGCGACGCCATCGATAAAATTTATTACCGCGCGCTAACCGACGATTCCATCGTTTTCGACAAAGACAATTACTACATAAAGGTGATCGCGGACAAAGAGAATAGAACGCTCACGATCCGCGATACCGGCATCGGCATGACCCGCGAGGAGCTCGAGAACAATCTCGGCATCATCGCCAAGAGCGGCTCCCTCGCCTTCAAGAAGGAGAACGAGTCGCAAGACGGTCACGATATCATCGGCCAATTCGGCGTCGGCTTCTATTCCGCCTTCATGGTGGCAGACCGCGTGACGGTAATCAGCCGCCCGCTTGACGGCGACGGCGCGTTCAAGTGGGAATCCGAAGGCGCGGACGGCTACACGATCGAACCGGCCGACAAAGCCGAAGTCGGTACGGAGATTACTCTGACCATCAAAGCGAACACGGAAGACGACAGCTACGACGAGTTCCTCGAGGAGTATCGCCTTCGTTCGATCATCAAGAAGTACTCCGACTTCATTCGTTATCCGATCAAGATGGACGTCGCCCGCAGCCGCAAGAAGGAAGGAACGGAGGACGAGTACGAGCAATACCAAGAAGAGCAGACGGTCAACAGCCTCGTTCCGATCTGGAAGAAGAACAAGAGCGAGCTGACGGACGAAGACTACAACAACTTCTACAACGAGAAGCATTACGGCTTCGATACGCCGATCAAGCACATCCATATCAGCGTCGACGGAGCGGTCCGCTATAACGCGATTCTGTACATTCCCGGCAGCATGCCGTTCGACTACTATACGAAGGAATACGAGAAAGGCCTTGAGCTGTATTCCAGCGGCGTCCTGATCATGAATAAGTGCGCGGACCTGCTGCCGGACTACTTCAGCTTCGTGAAAGGTCTCGTCGACTCCGAGGATCTGTCGCTGAACATCTCCCGCGAGATGCTGCAGCACGACCGCCAGCTGAAGCTGATCGCGAAGAACATCCAGAGCAAGATCAAGAGCCAGCTCCAAAGTCTGCTGAAGGACGAACGCGACAAGTACGAGGAGTTCTACAAGGCGTTCGGCAGACAGCTGAAGTTCGGCGTCTACAGCGACTACGGCATGAACAAGGAAGTCCTGCAGGATTTGCTTCTGTTCTACTCGTCCAAGGAGAAGAAGCAAGTTACGCTCGACGAGTATATCGCCAGAATGCCGGAAGACCAGAAGTTTATCTATTACGCATCGGGCGAATCGATCGAACGGATCGAGAAGCTGCCGCAGACGGAGCTCGTCGCGGACAAGGGCTACGAAATTCTGTATTTCACCGACGACATCGACGAATTCGCGATCAAGATGATCGGCAAGTACAAGGAGAAGGAATTCAAGTCCGTATCCAGCGGAGACCTCGGCATCGAAGCGGACGAGAAGGACGCCAAGGACGACGGGGAAGAGAACAAGGACCTGTTCGAAGCGATGAAGTCGCAGCTGTCGGATAAGGTGAAGAACGTCCGTGCTTCGAAACGGCTTAAGTCTCATCCGGTCTGCTTCTCCACCGAAGGCGAGCTGACGATCGAGATGGAGAAGGTGCTGAAGCAGATGCCGAACGCCGGCGACGTCAAAGCGGACAAAGTACTGGAGATCAACGTGAACCATCCGGTGTTCCTATCGCTGAAGGACGCGTATGCGAACGATAAGACGAAGCTGGAACTGTACACGACGCTGCTCTATCATCAAGCGCTGCTGATCGAAGGCTTGCCGATCGAGGATCCGGTCGCATTCACGAACGATATTTGCAAAGTGATGGTGTAATGGAATACCTCTTCGAGACGGTAGACCGTAACTACGAAGATTTCGCGAGCGGCAGAGTGCTGTATAACGCGCGGGGAACGACGGCGTTCCCCGTACGGCTGGCGAGCGAAATCGCGCAACGTTGCATGGGGTTCCTCGAGAACAAGGGGGTAAACGGGCAGTATTCGGTATACGACCCTTGCTGCGGGGGAGCTTATCTGCTAACGGTGATCGGCTTGCTGCATGGCGGTCGGGTGAATCGTATCTATGCCTCGGACGTTAATGCGGACGTACTTGGGGTTGCGGCCAAGAACCTGTCGCTGTTGACGCCTGAGGGGCTTGGCGAGCGGAGAGCGGAGCTGGGAAAGCTGATCGAATGTTATGGCAAAGCTTCTCATCGGGAAGCGGTTGCCAGTGCCGATAGGTTAGGCCATCTTCTCGCCGGATCTAGCATCGGGAGCGTAGAGACTTTCCCCGCCGACATTACGAAGCCCGGGGAAGTGCCGGAGCGATGCCGGGACTTGAATCTCGTCATCACGGACCTGCCGTACGGCGATATCGTCAGTTGGACCGGGGACAGCGCGGATCCGGTGAACGACCTGTTCGAGCTCGCGTACGAGAGGATGGCGCCTTCCCGGTCCGTGCTCGCGATTATCGCGGACAAGAGCCGGAAGCTGCGCCACGACAAATTCAAGCGGCTGCAGTCGGTCAAGATCGGCAAGCGGGTATTCGGTATATTCGAACCGATCGTATAACATAACGGTGGCCCTATGGACTTCAAGTCCACGGGGCCACCGTTGTTTATGCGCTAATCCGCGTATTGGTTTCTGATCTCCAGCATGCTGTCCAAGTTCTCCAAGAAGATGTTCACGAGCGCGGGATCGAAGTGGCGCCCGCTTTGCTCCTTGAAGTAATCCAGGATTTGTTCCAGCGGCCACGCTTTCTTGTAGACCCTGTCGCTGCCGAGCGCGTCGAACACGTCCGCCAAGGCGACGATGCGGCCGTAGACATGGATGTCTTCGCCGGCGAGTCCGTTCGGGTAACCCGTGCCGTCGTACTTCTCGTGGTGCTGGTAAGCGATGATCGCGGCGGTCTGGATGATCTCGCGCTTCGAATGGTTCAGCATCGCGTAGCCGTAGTTGGCGTGGTTCTTGATGACGTCGAACTCGTCGGGCGTCAGCTTGCCCGGTTTGTTCAGGATCGCGTCCGGAACGGCTACTTTGCCGACGTCGTGCATCGACGACGCAAGCTTGACCATCTCCGCTTCTTCCTCTGGAATGCCGTACTTGAGCGCCAGCAGCTTCGTATATTCGGCCACGCGCTTAACGTGATAGCCGGTCTCCTTGGAGCGCGTCTCCGCGATTTCTCCTAAAGTGAATATGATTTCCTTCTGCGTGTTCTCGACTTCTTCGTTCAGATAGATGTTCTCGAACGCGATCGATACGTTGGCGCAGTAAATCTCGATCAAGTAGCGGTTCCATTCGTTCAAGTCTTTGGAACCTTCGAAGTAGATGACGTTCTCCTTGCCGGATTTGCTGCGGAAATAACAAGTGAAATAAGAGTCCTGAAACTCGCTCGTCTTGTTCCTGAACGTCATCTCGATGCAATGGTAGACGTGCGCGGGAACGACGTTCTCGATTTTCTCGTTATCGTTGAAGGAGTAGTCCCCGGAAGCCGCCAGAATATAAATTTCTTCTTGTCCGCCCTTCGCGGCGGCGAAGCTGTTGCAATGGAGCGCGTTCTTGTTCAGGTTCAGAATCGAGGTCAGCTGCGTCAAGACGCCGGAAGCGAACTTGCGCATCGATTTGAGCTCGAACAAGTCCGCGGAGGAGTTGATGATTTTCTCCAAGCCGACTTTGTTGTTCTCGATGACCATAATATCCCGATAAGAACGAAGCGCCGCCATCATCGTCGTGTACAGCTTCTGCGAGGTCAGCTCGGTTTTTTCCTTGTAATCGTTAATGTCGTAGTTCGCGATCACGACGCGCTCCGGCGCCTGACCGGGCTGTCCGGTGCGCAGAATAATGCGGACAGAGGTTCTGCCGAGGTCTTCGCGTATGTATTTGACGAGCTTCAGGCCGGTATCGTCCGCGTCCATTACGACGTCGAGCAGGATGACCGCCGCGTCCGCATGCTCATCGATCAGAGCGCGCGCCTCCGCCTCGGAATAAGCGCTGATGAACTGCAGCCGTTTGTCGTCGAACTCGAAATCGCTGAGTACCATGCGCGTAAGCTGATGAACCTCTTTCTCGTCATCGACGATGATGACCTTCCATCGTTCGTTGTTGCCGGAACCGTTATTCGGCGAATCATTATTATCTTCTTCCGCGAATACGAGGAAATCGTCTGCTTGATTCGTCGTCATGAATGATGCCCCCTCATTGATTCGGTATTTCTATCGTGAACGCGGTGCCTTGTCCGAGCTCGCTCTCGCACGTGATCGTGCCGCCGAGCGACTGGACGACGAGATTATAGACGATATGCATGCCAAGCCCCGTACCGCCGCCGCTGCGATTCGTCGTGAAGAACGGGTCGAAGATTTGCGAGACGACTTCGGGCGGCATACCCTTGCCGTTGTCGGAGTATCTCAGCGTGACCTTGCCGTTGTATTCGAGCACGTGAATCTCGATTGTACCCTCATCTTTATCCGTAAAGGCATGGATCAGAGAATTCATAATGAAATTGGTAAGCAGCTGCGAGATCGTGCCGGGGTCCGTGTAAAGTTCGATCTGATCCGAGCCGTGAACCTCGACATGATGTTTCGTCTTCTTCAAATTCGGCTGCAGGCTGACGAGCACTTCATGGATGTAGGCTTTCAGCTTGAAGCGGCGCTTCGCTTGCGCGCTGCTGTCGACGGCGACTTGCTTGAAGCTGCGTATCAGCTCCGAGGCGCGGAACAGGTTCGTCTGAATCATTCCGGTCGTGTCTTGAATCACTCGCAAGTATTCGTCCAGATCCGATCGCTTCATTTTCCCGCTTGCGTATATCTCATGGAACTCCTTCGATTTCTCGTCCATGTACGAGACTGCCGTCACGCCGATTCCGATCGGAGTATTGATCTCGTGCGATACGCCGGCGACGAGATTGCCCAAGGCGACCATTTTCTCCGATTCGACCAATTGCTTCTGCGTGTGCTGCACGATATCCATCGCTTTCTTCAGCTCGGTATACCGGCCTTCGAGGTCGATGACCATCTCGTTGAACGCGGAGGCGACCTCGTTAATCTCCTGGCTGGAGTTGAGCGAGATGTCCTTGTACGGCAACCCTTGCTTCACCGATACGGCCGCCGAACGAAGCTTCAGCAGCGGGCGAAGCAGCAGCTTGCGGATGATGTAAGACAGCGACAGCAACAGGACGACGGTAGCGGCTAATCCGACGACGATAATGATCTGTACGCGCTTTCGGATTAACGCTTTGCTGTCGGAGGTGTCGATGAGCAGCTCGATGGCGCCGATCGTCAATCCGTCTTCCTTGAGCGGAGCGGTCAACCGGTCCTTCGGAATGCCGTCGGCCTCGTTGTTCAGATGCTCGACGAGCGTACGATTGTCCCCCAGTAGTCCGAGCATGTTCGGAGGAGAAGGCTCGCCGATGCGGCTGCGATCCGTCGAAGCTTGGATTTCTTCCTCGCCGAATAGCGTGAGCTGCAGTACGCCTTTGTTTTTATATTGGATATAGTCGAAAATTTGCTGTACGTCTTTGATGGAGTGCGATTCTTCGTACCTGCCGTTGATGGCGGTCGTCATTCCGTCGAGCTGACTCACGTACGTCTCTTCGACGGATTTGCGCAAGCTATACGTGTCGAACCATACGATGATGGACATCGTAACGACGGTAACGACCGTAACGAACATGAGCAGTTTCGTTTGGAGGCTAAATCGGCGATATAGGGGCGTAGGTTTCTGCGTCTCTGTCGTCATTTGATATCGAATTCCTTTTTAACCGTAACGTCGTAAGGCGTATGGTCGTTATTGTGCAAGCTGACTTTAAGCGTGTGGCGGCCGGGCGGAAGAGGAGGGAATTCGTAAATATTCTCTTTCACGCCGATCTTGGCTTGGTCGTCCAAGTACATATGGATATGGCCTTCGCCTTCCTCGCGCTGCATGCCATAGTGCTCGGGTGATATATGCATGTCGGTATCGACGGTCACTTTCAATTTGTCGCCGTCCAGATCCATCTGCACGTTCAAGGTAGGCTTGAACTTCGGTTTGTCTGTCGTACTTCTTGATTGGTTACCGCACGCCGTCAACGTCAATAGGAGACAGCAGATAAGCACGATGGATACTTTGTTCATGTCGAACTCTCGCCCGCCTTGTAGAATTTTGTTGAAGTTACTATTTCGCTGAACTGGGCATAAATTCCTCCCTCATGTACGCAAAGTTCCGCTATGATATACTGAAACCATCTATTGAAGAAGGGTGAACCGCGAATGAACGACGAACCGAGAAAAGTCAGCCTCGGAGACGCCATGAAACGAATGCTGGAGCAGAAGAAGCAGGCGCAGCGCGACGGGCAAAGCCGCCAAGACCACTATTCGACGGACGTAAAGGCGATGAAGAGCCAGATTAAAAAGAAGCCGAACAATCAGAAAAAGAGAACGGGCGTATAAACGGATGAGCGACGCGCGAAGCTTACTGAGTCGAACGAGCTGGTCGATCAAAGATCACACGGTCGATCGGTTGTGCGAACAAGTGAAATCGGTCGTTCTGCAGCCGATGCGGAGCGGATTGGAAGCAAGCGTGCATAAACTGTCGTTGGGCGATGAGAGTTACGTGCTTAAAGTATGGGACAAGTCCTCGAAGCCGGATATCGCCTACCAGTACGGGTTGTTGCGGCAGCTTTCGGACAACGGTGTCCCCGTGTCCAGGCCGTTCGGGGTCGGAGTGAATGACAAGGGCTGCCAGATGCTGCTGACGTCATACGACGGAGTCCCGATCGCGAAGCTGAATCAACAAGGGCATGCGAAGATCGCCGAGCTGATGGCGGCCGTCCATCGCTGTCCGGTCGCGGAGACGGCGGATTGGCGGATTCAGAAGCACGATTTCGTCGGCTACTTCTATCCCGGCATCGCAGATAGTCCGGACTTGCGCGAATGGCTGCTGCAGTTCCTCGCCATGGCCGAGCTTAAGCAGGATCGCATTATTCACGGCGACCTGCATCTGGCCAATCTCGTTGAATCGGAAGACGGCCGAATCGTCGCGATCGATTGGACGAACGGACAGCTCGGTGATCCGCGGTACGATCTCATGTGGGCATCGGTCCTCACGAGAATCTACGTATCGGATCGACATGCGAGCGGCATCAAGGCCGCTTATCTCTTACATCATGCTTATACGGCGGAAGAGCTTCTTCTGTTCGAGGCGATCGCTTTCCTGAGATGGCTGCTGCTTCTGCGCCAAGGCTACGTGCCGGT
Source organism: Bacillota bacterium (assembly GCA_023460795.1). Classification (GTDB taxonomy): domain Bacteria; phylum Bacillota; class Bacilli; order Paenibacillales; family Paenibacillaceae; genus Cohnella. The sequence goes on from JAEWPC010000042.1 coordinate 139,365, forward strand.
AGCGCCGAGCACGAAGAAGAAAGCGGACGGCATTATCAGCAATAATCGATATTTACAACATAAAAACCTGTTCCCGCCTCGCGCTTGATGCGCGCGTGGGAACAGGTTTTTTGGTGTGGTGGCGGCGCTAACGGTCTCACAGACCTCTACAGCACGGAACTCCCGAGTATGCTCGCTCTAACGGTCTCGCAGGCCTCTACAGTACATGTACCCCGAGTTCGCTCGCTCTAACGGTCTCACAGACCTGTACAGCACCGAAACCCCGAGTACGCTCGCTCTAACGGTCTCACAGACCTCTACAGCACCGAAACCCCGGGTATGCTCGCTCTAACGGTCTCGCAGACCTCTACAGCACGGATCTCCCGAGTATGCTCGCTCTAACGGTCTCGCAGACATCTACAGCACATATACCCCGAGTAAGCTCGCTCTAACGGTGT
>JAEWPC010000043.1 GCA_023460795.1 Bacillota bacterium
GAGTAACGTTGTGTGGCAACGCTAATTTGCCAAAGTGCCGGAGGTTCGCCGGAGTAACGTTGTGCGGTAACGCTAAAGAGCCGATGCCGGGGGTGCGTTGGAGTAACGTTGTGCGGTAACGCTAAAGCGCTTATGTGCCGGGGGTGCGTCGGAGTAATGTTGTGCGGTAACGCTAAAGCGCCGATGTGCCGGGGGTGCTGCCGCAAGAATGACACCATAGCGCCCTTTTCGCCAAAAGGTTTGATTGAAAAGAATACGAATAAACCTTAAAATGAACATAAATAGTACTAAATAAACTAATATGAACATTAGAAGGAGAGCTGATCCATGGAAATCCGTTACGCTTCCCACCCGAATGAAGTCAAAGCCTTCGACACCGCGCGTCTCCGCGAAGAGTTCTTGATCCAGCAGCTATTCGTTCCGGGCAAGCTCGTGCTTACCTACTCCCATGTCGACCGTTTCATCGTTGGGGGAGTCATTCCGGCTGCCGAGCCGGTGAAGCTTGAGGCGGACCGTTCCGTGATCGGCGCTGCATCGTTCCTGGAGCGTCGCGAGATCGGCATTATCAACGTCGGCGGCGCGGGTACGATCACGGTCGATGGCCAGGAATACGCCATGGACAACAAGGATTGCCTTTACGTCGGACGCGGCGCGCTGGAAGTGAGCTTCGCCAGCAACGACGCGGGACAGCCGGCCAAATATTACTTCAACTCGACGCCTGCGCATCAGACGTACCCGACGGTGAAGGCGGCGATCAGCGAAGCTTCCCCGAACCATCTGGGCAGCCAAGCGAATTCCAACGAACGGACGATCTATCGCTACATCCATACCGGCGGCATCCAAAGCTGCCAGCTCGTGATGGGCATGACGTTGCTGAAGGAAGGCAGCATGTGGAACACGATGCCATGCCATACGCATAACCGCAGATCGGAAGTGTACTTCTACTTCGATATGCCGGACGACGGCGTCGTTTTCCATCTGATGGGCGAACCGAAGGAGACGCGCCATATCGCGGTTCGCAACGAGCAAGCCGTTATCTCCCCAAGCTGGTCGATCCATAGCGGCGTCGGCACGAACAGCTATACGTTCATTTGGGGCATGGCGGGCGAGAACCAAATTTTCGAAGATATGGACGCTGTCGCGATGAAAGATTTACAATAAGAGACAAAATCCGTTCAACGAAAGCGATGATAGCCAGTGAACCCGATCCGCAGATACGAGAAAATCATGGAAGTATTGCTAGCTAAGAGAGAAGTGACGGTGGCGGAGCTGATCGACCAGCTGAATGTAACCGGCAAAACGATACGGGAAGACTTGGCGAAGCTTGAGGAGAAGGGCCTGCTGCATCGGATCCACGGCGGCGCGGTGCTCGCGCAGGCGAATCAGCTCGGCATTCTTACGCCGAAGGAAGTTGACGTTCCGAACGCTGACGAGCGCAAGCAGATCGCGAATATCGCCGTGTCGCTGCTCGAGCCTAACGAGGTCATCGCGCTAGACGGGGGCAGGACGACGCTCGAGGTCGCCAGGCTGCTGCAAGACATGCCGCTTACCGTCGTGACGAACGATTTGCTCATTATCGCGGAGCTTGCGCGCAAGGAGCGGATTCGCCTTGTCGTACCCGGCGGTTATCAAATGCGCAACGTTCTGATCGGCACGGAAGCGGTAGCTTATATACGCAGACTGAATATATCGAAAGCGTTCTTGTCTACGACCGCGGTGCATCCGGAGGACGGGTTTACGATCTACGCGGGCGAATCGGCGGAGATCAAACGCGCATGGCTCGAAACCGCCAAGACGGCGTACGTGCTCGCGGACCGCGAGAAGTTCGGACAAGGCGCGCTGTTCACGTTCGCGGCATTGCACGAGGTAACCGGAATTATTACGGACTCCGGGCTTCCTGCCGAGACGGCGGAGCTGTATCGCGGCAAGGGAGCGCGGCTAATTATTCGAGGGAGTGAAACGGAATGAGCTTTAGTTTGTCGGGCAAGACGGCGCTCGTCACCGGTACGTCGGGAGGCATCGGGCAAGCGATCGCGATAGGCCTCGCGGAAGCGGGCGCATCGGTCGTGGCGGTATCCGCATCGAACAGCAACGAGACCGTCGAGACTATTCGTAAGCTAGGCGGTCAAGCGGAGCAAATTTCCGCCGATCTGAGCAAGGAAGGCGGCCTCGAAGACGTGTTCAGACAGGCGCTTGGGTTCTTCGGAAGCATCGACATCCTCGTCAACAACGCAGGCACCATTCGCCGCGCGCCGGCCGCGGAGCATTCCAGCCAAGACTGGCACGACGTTCTCGATTTGAACCTGAACGCGGTATTCTTCCTCAGCCAGTTGGCGGGTAGGGAGATGATCCGCCGAGGCAGCGGCAAGATCATCAATATCGCTTCCATGCTCAGTTACCAAGGCGGCATTAACGTGCCAGGTTATACGGCTAGCAAGCATGCGGTCGCCGGCTTGACGAAAGCACTAGCTAACGAGTGGGCGGGCAGAGGAGTTCAGGTGAACGCAATCGCTCCCGGGTATATCGATACGAGGAACACGGCGCCGCTCATCGCGGACGAGAAACGGAACCAAGCGATTCTCGAGCGCATCCCTGCGGGACGTTGGGGAACTCCGGAGGATTTGAAAGGTCCGGCCGTGTTCCTTGCTTCCCCGGCTTCGGACTATATGAACGGCCACGTGCTGTGCGTTGACGGCGGATGGCTGGCTCGTTAGTGAAACAATAAGTAGGGAGAATCGAAACCATATGAGGTTAGAAACGATTAAACTCGAGAATAGCAACGGCGCGACTTTGACCTTGTATTTGCACAATATTGTTCACGAGCTGGGGGACAAGCCAAGGCCAGCCGTCTTGATCACCCCCGGCGGCGGTTACGAGTTCGTATCCGAACGCGAAGCCGAGCCGGTAGCGATCGCTTACTATAACGCGGGTTATCAGGTTGCCATTCTTCGTTACTCCGTCAAGGAAGATGCCCGCAACATGCAACCGATGATCGAAGCGATGACGTCGATCCGCATGCTTCGCGACAACGCCGAGGAATGGCGCATCGACCCGGATAAGATCGCCGTATGCGGCTTCTCGGCCGGAGGACATCTGGCGGCATCGACCGGAACGATGTGGAACGAGCCGACGCTCAAGCTGGACGGCGCAAGGGAACAGTATCGGCCGAACGCCTTGATTCTGAGCTATCCGGTCATCTCCTCGGGCGAATTCGCGCATCGCGGTTCGTTCTATAACTTGACCGGGTCGCGTGAAGACGACGATGCGACGGCGTTCTTCTCGCTCGAGCAACGCGTGACCGCCGAGACGCCGCAGACGTTCATCTGGTTCACCGAAGAAGACGGCGCAGTACCCGTCGAGAACGGGCTGCTGTTCATCTCCGCTCTGCGCAAGCATAAGGTATCGTTCGAATGCCATATTTTCAACAAGGGGCAACACGGATTATCGCTCTGCAACGAAGAGGTTAATACACCGAACCCGCATGCGGCTCATTGGTTCATGCTAAGCGTGGAGTGGTTGCAATCGATCGGGTTTACCGCAAAATAAGGAAGAAGCGCACGAAGGCGCCGTTCGATCCACTCGAGCGGCTTTTTTTTATTGTAAAGACCACCTCGGATCGTGTTTTTATTCGTTTAGGAGGAGCGTTGGGCCGCGCATTCGGTATTGTCGAATAATATCGATTGCTGTCGTAATCAACGGATAAGGAATTGTATTTGCCCTGCCAAGTGATATGATAAATTCATCGAGAGGGGGATAACGCGTGCGGGGGAAGATGGGGTCCTATATACTGGGCATGCAATTGAAGAACAAACTGATCCTTCTGTTCATGCTGATCGCGATCATCCCGCTCGGCGTGCTAGGCGGATTCTCTTACTACAAGTCGGCAGGCTTGATTCTGGACAAGGTGTGCCAGACGCTGCTGGAGAGTCTGTCGCAGGTGAACTACAGTATCGATTACTTCGTCAACGACATCGAGCAGCTGTCGATGTATATCTATGGCAACGAACAGGTGCAATCCGTCCTGTCGAAGGACGGCGGACGCGGTCTCGAAGAGAAGCACCGCGATCAGAAGAACATGGAGGGCATACTCGACTCGTTCATCGGGTTCAAGAGCTGGGAGATCGAAATCTACTTGCTTGCGGAGAATGGCGACCGCTATTTCACGGGTGAACTGCTGCCCCGCGAGTATGATTCGTATAACGAGAACTGGGGGCTGTTTCGCAAGTCGAGACTGGCGATGGGCAATGTCGTATGGGATACGCACTACTCCATGAAGAAGACGGAGGATTTCGGGGTCGTCCTGAGCGCCGGCCGACTCGTCAAGGACATTCAGACGAACGAAGCGCTTGGCTATATCGTCATCGATATTCGGGAGGCCGAGATCGCCAACAAGTACAATAAGGCAGAGCAGGTTCCGGGCGCGCAGATGTACCTGATCGACCGAAGCGGCTATATCATCTCCAGCTCGCCGTCCAAGCTGGAGGTCGGCACGAAGCTGACCGAGAATTTTGCGGAGCGAGTATTCACCGGAACGGAAGGCTATTTCCGCACGGAGGATGCGGATGGGAACGCCCAGATGGTCGTGTACGACACGTCACAGACGACGGGATTCAAGCTCATCTCCGTCGTGCCCGTCAGCGCCTTGACGAAGGACGGGGAGATCATTCGCAACTTGACGATCGTCATTATGGTTGCCGGCATCGTGCTGTCCGTCTGGCTCGCGATCGTGCTGTCCGTTAACGTGACGCGACCGCTCCGCAAGCTCCGCTATCTCATGCGCCAAGCCGAGACGGGCAATCTCAGCGTCGTGTTCCCGGCGGAGTACGACGATGAAGTCGGCCAACTCGGACGAAGCTTCAATAAGATGGTGGCGCAGCTGCATACGTTGATCGAGGATGGCTACCACAAGCAGATCCGCGTGCAGGAAGCCGAGATTAAGGCGATACAGGCGCAATTCAACCCTCATTTCCTGTACAATGTGTTGGATTCGATAAACTGGATGGCGCGGATTCATAAGATCGACGATATCTCCAGAACGGTCGTGTCGCTCGGCGAGCTGCTGAGGTTCAGCATTCGCAAAGGCAAGTCGCTCATCACGATCAAGGAAGACATGCAGCAGATCGACAACTACTTGCTGCTGCAGAAGATGCGCTATCGTGACAAGCTGAACGTGTTTATCGAAGTGGATGAAGACGTTATGGGTTATTATACGTTGAAGCTGCTCATCCAGCCGCTCGTAGAGAACGCGATCTCGCACGGGCTGGAGATGAAGGATGGGCCGGGTACGTTGCGCATTGAATGTCGCGAAGACGCAGGACGTATCTGGTTCACGGTGGCGGACGACGGCGCCGGCATGGACAAGGAGCAGCTGCGCCGTATCCAGCTTGACGGCAGCTATAGCTCCGCCAGACCCGGTAACACGGCGATCGGCCTCGACAATCTGCGTAAGCGTCTGGAACTATACTATGGGAATGAAGCCGGAATGACCATCGAGAGCGAGAAGGGCGTAGGAACGACAGTTACCGTATGGATTCCAATTCGAGAACAGGCAGGGGATGAGCTTGATCAAGCTGATGATCGTTGAGGACGAGTGGCTGGTCAGAGAAGGGCTGAAGTCGACCATCCCTTGGGGCGAGCTAGGCTGCGAGATCGTAGCCGAAGCGAACGGAGGAGCGGCTGCGCTAAGTATAATGGAGAGCGCGAAGCCCGACATTATCTTATCGGACATTCGCATGCCGGGCATGGATGGATTGGAGATGGCGAGACAGGCCGTCGAGCTGTTGCCGGGCGTGGAGATCGTCTTCCTAACCGGGTTCGACGACTTCTCTTACGCGCAGCAAGCGCTTAAGATCGGATCGGCCGATTACGTGCTGAAGCCGACGAATCCGGAAGAACTGATGCAGGTCATCCGCAGAGTCGGCGATAAGGTTCGCGGACGAAGGGCAAGTGAACAGGCCGAGCGGTTGTTCCGGCAAACCCGGTTCCGAGACAGCGGCGCTTTGCTGTCAAGCAGGCTGCTCTATGATCTGCTGATGGACAGCGCGGGAGAGAAGGAGAGAGAACTGTTCCTCGAGCTAAAGCCGGATAGGGCTCAATCTCTCGCCGAATATCGAGTCGGACTGATCGGGTTGGAGCTTGCCGGCGGCGTCCCGGAAGATTCCAAGCGGGTGTTAGTCTCCCTGGAGGAGAAGCTCTACCAGAAGACGGCCGTGTTCGCGCGGGTACAAGATCGAATCGCCGTGTTCCTTGGAGAGGAAGCCAGCGAAGGGCAATGGGAGGGGCTGTTAGCCGAACTTCGAATCGCCGCGGGCAATAGACCGCTAGCAGTCGGATGGAGCGAGACGCATCGAGATCTGGGCGAGCTGTCCGTAGCCTATGACGAAGCCGATCAGGCGCTTGCCTCGCATAGCGGAACGGCTAAAGCCGCGAGGCCTGGGGGCATGCCGAACATCGATAATCTGAAGGCGGAGCTGCGGGAGACGATTGCGTACATCGAGGAGCATTACCGGGACGATATCTCTTTGCAAGACATCGCTTCGTCCGTCCATATGAGCGAAAGCGGTTTTAGCCGGCTGTTCAAGAAGCAGACCGGGGTCAGCTACGTCGAATACGTGACGCAGCTGCGACTGGAGGAAGCGAAAAGGCTGCTTCGGCAACCGGATCAGAAGGTATACGAAGTATCGTTCGCGGTCGGCTATCAGGACTCGAAGTATTTCAGTCAAATCTTCCGTAAGTATACCGGCGAGACGCCGACCGAATTCCGCAAACGACATGGATTCGCTTGACGTGGCGTTCCACTCCTATTGCCCCTGCTCGCAAGCGTGACGATACGCTTGCAGCGGGGGCTTCTTCATGCGTGCAGCCAGGATGCGGCAGACAAAAAAATCGACCATCTCGCAATTTTCTCCCATTGTTTGCGTTTTCCCCCGAGGTTATACTTTGTGCCAATTACGACCAGAAGCAGCAAGGGGGACAATCGTGTTGAGTTCGATTCGAGCTAAAATATTCGTTGCGTTCGTTGTCTGTATCGTCGCCGCGGCGGCGATCGTCGGATTCGCTTCCTATTCGATATCGTCCGATGTCGTGAAGCGGCAAGCCGTGCAAGCCGCAACGACGGCGGCCGATCAAGCGGGGGACAAGCTGGAGCTGCAGCTTCGAGCTTATGAGCAGATCGCGAAGCAGATCGCCGTCGATCCGGAGATCGGCGCCGGCCTTACGCACCTGAACGCAGGGACAGACTCGGCGGCAAGGCTGCAGGCTCAGGGGACGATCCTGGCGAAGCTTAGCAGTTATCAGTTCGCGGGAGAGGGTATCGCCAACCTTTACTTGCTCCCCGTGGACGAGGGGTTCAAGTCGATTTCGACGGCGACGTTCACGTTCAAGGACGAGCTGCGGTCGGAGGCTTGGTTCCGAAGCTTGGCGGATTCGTCCGTCACGGCGGCGTGGGTGCCGACGACATCAAGCGGCCTGCTCGGGGTATCCAATGCTCCGGTATTCTCGTACTTACGCTTGATCGATGCCGCATCGGCAGGCGGACATGCCATGCTGCTGCTCGTCGAGCTGAAGGCGACGGTGCTGGACGAAGCGCTTGGCGAGCTTGCGGCGAGCGGTGCCGAGAGGGTACTGCTGACTTCCACGGATAACACCATCTTCGCCGATACGGAATCGGCCAACATCGGGGCGGTATTCACTACGGATGGGCTAAGCGATTGGCTTGTCGCGGAAGGCGATGTTCCGGTCGCGAGTTGGAAGCTTGCGAGTATGACTCGCTGGTCGGCGCTTACGACACAGGTGGATCGCATCCTGAAGCTGACGATCATCATCACGGCGGTTAGCGCGGTGGTAGCCGTAGCCATTGCGTACGGCATCGCTAGGATGATCGGGCGGCCGATCGCGGAGCTAAGCCGGCTGATGAAGTCGGGCGAGAGCGGCGACTTCTCCGGTCGTGCGACTCTTAATCGCAAGGACGAGATCGGGCAGCTGGCCGCCGGCTATAACGCGATGGCGGATCGGATCGCCACGCTCGTCGAGGGCACGCGGCGTGCTGCTGACGGGATGGCGGAACATGCATGGTCTTTGAATGAATTCTCGAAGCAATCGGAGACGACGGCCTCTCAGGTCGCGGCAGCGACGAACGAGATCGCCATGGGAGCCGCCAATCTGGCGGTGGAAGCGGAAAAGGGCATGGGTTACGCGCAGCATATCGAGGAACGGATGGCCGAATCCGATCAGGCGTGCCAATCGCTGGAACGCAGCGCGGCGGAGGTGCTGGAGGCGAGTCATGAAGGAGAGTCGCATCTGCGGTTGCTGGACGACAAGGCCACCGCGGCGGAACGTATGATCGCGCAGCTGCTGTCTATCGCAGGAAGATTCGCGGATAGTACGGGCGAGATCGGTCGTGTGCTCGGACTGCTGGAAGATATCTCGAAGAGAACGGAGATCCTATCGCTGAATGCTTCTATCGAATCGACCCGGTCGCAGGAAGGCGGGCGGGGCTTCAAAGTCATCGCCGACGAGGTGCGCAAGCTTGCCCACCGATCGAAGGACTCGATTAACGATGCGCGGCGAATTACCGATCGGGTACAGGCCGACGCGCACGATACGATCGCGATGCTGCAGGAGGCGCAACCCCTGTTCAGCGAGCAGCTTCAAGCGACGAGGGCGGTTCTCGGGATTATCGGCGGCGTGGCCGGACAGATGGATCTGTTCCGCGATCGGCTGGACGGAATGGCAGAAGGCAACCGACGGCTCGGCGAGGCTCATCGCGCGCTCGTCGGATCGGTCGGCGAGGTCGGCGCGACGTCCCAGCAGGCGGCCGCTTCGAGCGAGCAGGTGGCGAAGCTAGGCTCCGAACAGTTCGAGGCGAGCGCGAAGCTTGTTTCGTTGGCCGAGGAGCTTAGCGAACTGTCGAATCATTTGCAGCTCTCGTTGTCGGGCATCGTGACAAGAAAGTAAACCAATCTGCAATTTTGTCTCATTGAGAGCGCTGTCATGTCGGAATTATAGTATAGCTATCCCGAGGGGAACAAGACGAGGAGGTCATACACATGAGAAACAAGCTTATGACAGGAACAGTGCTGACGGCGCTTACATTCAGCGTGTTGGCAGGATGCGGATCCAACGATAATAACGACAAACCGGCGGCTTCGGCTTCGGCAACCCCGGCAGCAAGCGCTTCCGCGAGCTCCGATAGCCAAGGCTCCGCGGAGCCGGCGAAGCTGAGCGGCAAAGTCACGATCTACTCGCCGAACCAGGCGGAGATCAACAACCCGATCCTGAAGGAGTTCCAAGATCGCACGGGCGTCGAAGTCGAACTGATCTCCGGCGGTACGGGCGAGCTGCTGAAGCGGGTACAGGCGGAAGACGGCCGTCCGTTGGGGGATGTCTTCTTCGGAGGCGGCGCCGAGTCGCTAGCTGCCTACGCGAAATACTTCGAAGAGTACGAGACTACGGAATCCGCCAATATTGGCCAGGCATACAAGGACAAGGCGAACCACTTCACGCCGTTCTCCGCGCTGCCGATGGTCATCATGTATAACAAGGACCTCGTTAAGGAAGGCGAAGAGCCGAAGGGCTGGGCAGACCTGCTCGATCCGAAGTGGAAGGGCAAGATCGCGTTCGCCGATCCGGCGAAATCGGGCTCGTCGTTCACCCAAGTCGTTACGATGCTGAGCGCGTTCGGCCGCGACGACGGCAAAGGCTGGGAATTCGTAAGAAGCTTCATCGACAACCTGGACGGTAAGATCCTTAGCGGTTCCTCGATGGTGTTCAAAGGCGTAGCGGACAAAGAGTTCCCGCTGGGCGTAACGCTGGAAGAAGCGGCGCTTCGCAACCTCGAAGGCGGCGCGAACGTCGGCCTCATCTATCCATCGGAAGGCACTTCCGCCGTACCGGACGGTCTGGCGATCATCAAGGGCGCCAAGAACATGGAGAACGCGAAAGCGTTCGTCGACTTCGCGGTAGGCAAAGACGTGCAGAACATGCTGCAAAGCGAGTTCAAGCGTCGTCCGGTGCGCACGGACGCTGCGGAAGCGACGGGCATTCCGTCTTCCAAGGACATCAAGCTGGTCGAGTATGATTTCGACTGGGCATCCGAGAACAAAGACGCGGTCATGAAGAAGTTCAATAACATTCTGATCGGAGCCGAATAAGGATAGCGGATCGGGAGGCAGCCTGCAGGCACGCGAATCGGGAATGCCTCCCTTTCCCGTTCAGGAGGGTAATCATATGCAGAAAATCGTGCTGGATCACGTAACGAAATATTTTGGACAGAACAAAGCCGTCAACGACGCGCACATTACGATCGGGGAAGGCGAGTTCTTCACGCTGCTTGGCCCAAGCGGCTGCGGCAAGACGACGCTGCTGCGCACGATTGCAGGCTTCTACAAGCAAGAAGAAGGCAACTTGTACTTCGGAGATCGGTTGATGAACGACGTTCCGACGCATAATCGCGACATCGGGATGGTATTCCAGAACTACGCGATCTTCCCGCATATGACGGTGTTCGAGAACGTCGCATACGGCTTGAAGGCTCGTAAAGTCAACAAGAAGGAAATCGAAGAGCGCGTGATGGAAGCGCTCGAGATGGTCGAACTGTCGCACCTGCGCGACCGCGTCCCGTCCAACATGAGCGGCGGTCAACAGCAGCGTATCGCGCTTGCCCGCGCGGTCGTTATCCGTCCAAGCCTGCTCTTGATGGATGAGCCGTTGTCCAACCTGGACGCCAAGCTGCGGATCAAGATGCGCTCCGATATCCGGAAGCTGCAGAAGGATCTGAATATCACGACGATCTACGTCACGCATGACCAGGAAGAGGCGCTCGCGGTCTCGGACCGTATCGCCGTGCTCAGCGACGGCATCGTGCAGCAAGTCGGCCGTCCGCACGAAATTTATTCGTATCCGAGTAACAGGTTCGTCGCAAGCTTCATCGGCACGACGAACTTCGTACGGGGGACGATCCGCGCGAACGCATCGTCGCGTGAAGGCACGGTCGAAGTGCTGAAGACGACGAGACAGACCCCGCTGACCGTTCCTTACGAAGGCGAAGCGCTCATTTCCGTTCGTCCCGAGAACGTTAAGCTGTCTTTGAGCAGGCAGAATGCGGAAGAGCTCGAGGGTCAGATTAAGTCGGTTACGTATTTGGGCGAGAAAATCAGTTATGTGATCGAGTTGGCCGACAGTCAGGAGATCGAGGCGACGGATTATGCGATCGAACCGCATCTGATGCTGAAGGAAACGCAGCGCGTGTTCGTCGATCTCCAGCTCTCCAAGGCGGTCATCTTCGATTCGACGGGCAAGGAGGTCGTGTACAGTGCCAACGCCATCGCTGGGAAGTCAAATCTGGAGACGGCTTAGTCTACGCGTCTGGGATTTCTGGACTTGGGTGACGCTCTTCGCGGTAGCGTTCCTGCTGCTGTTCGTCGTCTATCCGTTATTTTCCCTTATGGGCACGAGTCTCTACGATGCGGACGGAAATTTCACGTTAGCGAACTATTACGACTTCGGACGTCTGAAATACTATCGACAGGCATTATGGCACAGCTTCACCGTATCGGGATTGGCCATGCTGTTCGCGACGCTGATCGGCGTGCCGATGGCGTACATTACGACGCGGTATAATATCCGGTTCAAGGGACTCATTCACATTCTAATCATCATGTCCCTGATCTCGCCGCCGTTCATCGGCGCCTACTCGTGGATTCTAATGCTCGGCAACAACGGCTTCATCACGAACTTTCTGAATGATATCGGCCTTCATATAAAGTCGATCTATGGCATGCACGGTATCGTATTCGTATTCACGCTCCAGCTGTACCCTCACATCTATCTATACGTGTCCGGCGCGCTCAAGACGATCGACAGCTCTCTCGAGGAAGCTTCGCAAAGCCTTGGCATGTCGGCCTGGCGCAGGATGCGCACCGTTACGCTGCCGCTGATCTTCCCGACGCTGTCCGCCGGCATGCTGATGGTGTTCATGGCGTCTTTCGCCGACTTCGGCACGCCGATGCTGATCGGCCAAGGCTACAAGACGCTGCCGGTGCTCGCCTATGACCAGTTCATCAGCGAGATGGGCGGCAACGCGGCGATGGCGAGTACGCTGAGCGTCATCTTGATCTTGTGTACGACGACGATCTTATTCATTCAGAGATATGTCGTCTCCCGTAAAAATTACTCGATGTCGGGCATGCGCACGCCGACCGTAAAGACGTTGCGTCCCGTTCCGAAGTTCCTGCTGACGCTCGCGGCGCTGATCGTCGTCTGTATCTCGATCATTCCGCAAGCGACGGTTGTCGTCACTTCGTTCATTAAGCGGAATGGACCGGTGTTCCAGAAGGGCTTCACGCTCGACAGCTACCGGGAAATTCTGTACCGCGTCCCTAAGGCGATTATCAACACGTACACGTACTCGATTATCGCCATCATCGTCATGATCGTACTCGGCATGTTGATCTCCTACGTGCTCGTTCGCCGCAAGTCGAAGTTGACGGCCATGATTGACGGCGTCATCATGCTTCCTTACGTCATGCCGGGAACGGTACTCGGGATCAGCCTTATCATCGCGTTCAACAAACCGCCGATCATTCTGACCGGCACTTGGATCATTCTGGTCATCGCGTACATCGTGCGGAAGATTCCGTACACGATACGCTCCAGTACCGCCATTCTGACGCAGCTTGACCGAAGCGTCGAGGAAGCGTCGATCAGCCTTGGCGTCCCGCCGGCGAAAACGTTCTTCAAGACGACGGCTCGGCTGATGGCTCCGGGGGTCGCTTCGGGCGGCATACTGAGTTGGGTAACGACGATCAACGAGCTGAGCTCGACGATCGTGCTGTACTTCGGCGCTACGGCGACGATCTCGGTGACGATCTACAGCGAGGTATTCACCGCGAACTACGGCACGGGTGCCGCGCTCGCTTCCATTCTGTCGCTGACGACGCTGGTCTCGTTGCTCATCGCTTACTTCGTATCCGGACGCAAGGAATTGAAGATTTAATGTCAAATCGAGGTATTCCTGCAACGGCTTCGCCTTGGGAGTAGGGAGCATGTACGGTATACTGGTTTCCATAACGAAATGAATGGAACGTTAGGGGAAGCGCAATGAAAAGGCGACTAGGTATACTCACGGGTTTCCTGATCCTTGCCGGTTGTCTGATCGCGTCAATGATCGCATGGTCGGGATCGTCGACGAGCCTCGGACGCGAGAACGGCATATCGACGACCATCAACGTATGGATATACGACCAAGAGCTGAAACCGCTCTTGGAGCAGTATGAGAAGGAAAATACGGAATTGAGCGTCAATATCCGGACATTCCGGAGCTGGGATTCCTTATATGAAGAGCTGCTTAAGGCGATCTCCGCGAATAATGCGCCGCATATCGCCGAGATCGCCAGCACCTACGGCGTTGCGCAGTTGATCGAGCGGGATATCGTCCGGCCGGCGGTGCTGACGGAAGAAGCGCTCGGCAACCGCATCGCGGAGCCTTTCGCCGCCGCCTTCTCATATGAAGGGCGGCAATGGGCGGTTCCGGTAGGCGGCAGCGTACCTGTGATCTATAGCAATCGCGAATTGTTCCATGCCGCGCATGCCGGAGAAGCTCCTATGGATTGGGAGGCGGTCAAGCGCGCGGGCAGCATGATCGTCAAGGATGTGGACGTAGACGGCAAGACGGACATATGGGGCCTGGCTGCGGATCCCGACATGGCATGGGTGCATATGAATGCCTCCTACGACCCGGGCGACGCCGGTTGGGAGCGGGCACGGCTGCTTGATAGCTTCGGGCGATGGCGGGATTACGTGAACGGGACCCGATTAATGCCCCCGCTGCAGCACGAGTTGGCCGCGAGCCAATTCATATACGGCAAGGTAGGCATGCTCGTCAGCTCGTCGCGCAAGCGCGCCGTGCTCGAGAAGTATATCGGCGGCAAATTCGACCTGGATATTACGCCGCTGCCGCGCGTCGACCGCGACGCGAAGCTCTTGCTTGACGCTCGCGGCTTGGCCGTCTTGGCATCCGACGCGGAGGCCGAGACGTTGTCTCACGCGGTAGTTCGTCACATGCTGGATGAGCGAGTGCAGTCGAGGTTAATGCGAGAGGTGTCGCTAATACCGGCGCGGGTCGATGTCGCGGATGCTTTGCTTCGATCCGCCGACTTGACCGCCCGGGAGAGAGAAGTGTTGCAGATGGCGGAGTTGCTCGCGGCGAAGCAGCCGCAGGCGGACGACGAGTTACGATGGAGGAGCTATACCGAAGCGCAAGAGAAGCTGGAGACGTACCCTGACGGTACCGTGAATGTCGTGCCTTAGGATGGGTAGCGGAACCGGACGGGGCGATCCGTGTGGAGGGGAACCTATGAGAATTGAACATCTATCGATACGAGGATGCAACGAGTGGAACGAGGACGCGTACGTCGTCAACGATGCGCGACGGATCTACGCGGTGATGGACGGCGCGACTTCCGAAGCGAGCCAGCCCGGCGTCGAGACGGGCGGATACTTGGCTTCGCATAGCGTGCAGCGGTATTTCGAGGCGTTGGATAAAGCATCCGATGCCGTTACGCTTAGGGATCACGCCGTGATCGCGAACGAGCGGATTCGCGGTCTGATGCAGGAACGGGGCATGGACGTGGAGGACAAGCGGACGCTATGGGCGACGGGACTTGCGGTCGTCCGCGTCGGCGAGTATCAGGTGGAGTACGCGCAAGCGGGCGACTGCATGATCGTGGCTGTTTACGCCGACGGTACGGTGCGGACGGTGACGCACGATCAAGTCGATCATTTCGACGAGAAGACGAGAATGCTCTGGGATCGGTGTATCGCGGAAGGCATGACGCCGCAGCAGGCGCGCGAACGTGCGTTCCAAGTCATCGGGAACAATCGCCTGCTGACGAATACCGAAGGCGGTTACGGTATTCTGAACGGCGATCCGAAGCTGGCACGGTATGTAGAGCACGGCATGATTAATCGGATTCAGCTGCGGACGCTATTGTTGTTCACGGACGGACTGTTCCTGCCGCGCAAAGCCGGCGATCCCGCCCCTCCGATGTCCGAGATGGTCGCGTTAATCGAGGAGAAAGGTCTGCGCGGATACGCCGAGTGGCTCGTGGCTAACGAGCTGGACGAATCGCAGCAAGGCTTGTACACGCGGTTGAAGGTGTCGGACGACAAGACGGCGATTCGCATCGATCTGGATTGAGGGCCTCTTAGCCCTAGACTAAACAAGCTGTCTCCGATATGCAATCGGCGACAGCTTGTTTAGTCTTCTATGCTCTAACCATTAAATACAACACACGTTCCCCGCGCAAGCCGGACATTCGGGACAGCCGCATATTTTCTTGAGGGCTTTCAAGTCGCGGATGACGATGCGGCCGCCTATCATATCGATCGTGCCTTCTTCCTTGAGCCCGTTGAGCATTCGGTTGACGCTCTCGCGGGTCGTGCCGATGAATTCGGCCATCTCCGTATTCGTCAGCCTCAAGTTGATGCGAATGCCGTCTTCCTGGGCGACGCCGAACGAGTTCGCCATGCGGATCAGCGTCGAAGCGAGCGCGCCTGGCTTGCCGAACAGCAGGAGGTCGCGAAGCTTCGATTCGGTCACGCGATGGTTAAGAGCCATCCAGTGCATGAAGGGGAGCGCCAGATCGCCATGTTGGACGAGCAGCATATCGATGTCTTTCCAAGCTATGATGCCCAGTTCGGCGTTATCCATTACTTCGGCGCTATAGCCGTGCACGACGCCGCGGCCGCCACCCATCTCGCCGATTAGATCGCCGGTTTGCAGAATCGACAGAATCAGGCTTTTACCGTCCTCGGTCGTTTTGCGCAGCATGACTTTACCCGAACGAACGTAGATAAGCTTGTCGCTGGTCTCGCCTTCCCAGAACAGGACGGTGCCGGCCTTCGCGCGCTTCGGCGCCATGATCTCTTCTAATAATTCGAATTGCGCCGCCGTCAGGAAGCTCGTGATCCCCTTTTCGTTTTTCTTCGTCTCGCATGGAATCGGAGCGTATGCTAACATCGCTGCCATGGTCGCCATCCCCTTCGCTTGTGCTTTGTGATTTCATTGTACAATCGATTCGCGGCGAGCGTTATCGGGGAGCTACCTGATTGTTCGGGGGAAACTCCCTTATTTTCCTGTGAGAAATCTCACACCGATACCGCGATTCAGTACATTCCCCGACCCCAAAATCAGGGGATTCCCCGACTCCTTTCGTACGGGCGATTCGATACACTGAAAGCAGAGGGTGCGCGGACTCGAAAGGTGCGGTATCTATGATAATAAACAATGGAGCGCAAGAAGCGCTAAACGGACTTCGGAACGAGATCGCCTGCGATTTCTGCGCGCTTGCCGTATGGTCGGGCGAGTCGCGCGTATTGAAATGGAAGCTGGCGTCCGGCAACGAGAACGGCAAATTCGCCGGAATCGCCGAGAGGGAACAGAGCGGACTATCCCAGACGGTCGTCAAGGTCGGCAGAGCGATGTCGTTGCAGCTAGCGGACCTGCTCGCCTCGCGGCGCATACACGAATATCCGATCCTCCTTGCGGAAGGATTGCGTTCAGCCTACGCGGTCCCGATCTTCGCCGATCGGAAAGTGATCGGGGTGCTGCTGGCGGGCGATCGCAAACGGCGGATTTATCGCGCGGACGAACGGAATAGCGTATTGAGCTCGGCAGAAGAGCTCGCGGAGCATCTCGAGGATCGGCCGGAGCAGTCTACGAAGCCGTAAAACGGTATGTTAGAATGAGGGTACGACAATCGAGTTTCGGCGAGGAGGATCGGCATGATTCGGATATTGGTGGTGGACGACCACGCGGTCGTGAGATCGGGCCTGCATTTGCTGCTCAACGGCAAGCACGGCTGCGAGGTCGTAGGCGAAGCGGCAGACGGGGACGAAGCGATCGCGAAAGCGGAGGCGCTTCGTCCCGATGTCGTGTTGATGGACTTAAGCATGCCGCACGGCAAGGACGGGCTGACGTCTACGGCGGAGCTCAAGAAGCTGTTGCCGGATACGGCGGTGCTCGTCTTGACGATGCACGACGACGAAGGCTACTTGTTCCGGGCTATACAAGCGGGGGCTTCGGGTTATATTCTGAAGAGCGCGCCGCACGAAGAGCTGTTGACGGCGATCCGCAACATCTCCGTGGGCGAAGCTTATCTGTACCCGACCGCGACGAAACGGCTGATGAGCGATTATATGGAACGGATGAAACGCGGCGAGCATCAAGGGACGTACGAATCGTTGTCGGAGCGGGAGAAGGAAATACTGGCTAAAGTCGCTCAAGGCTACGCGAACAAAGAGATCGCCGAGCAACTCGTCATTAGCGTCAAGACGGTAGAGACGCATAAGAGCAACCTGATGGAGAAGCTGGATTTGAAAACGAGGCCGGATCTCGTCAAATTCGCGATGAAGAAGGGGCTGCTGAACTTTGAGTGAACGGTATCCTTCCGACAATCTCGCACAGTACGTAGAGACGCTGCTTCCGCAGCTGGAGCGGCAAATTCCCGACTCCGAGTTCCGCGAGCTGCTGCAGCGGTCGCTCAAACAGCTCGCCGACGTGAAATTCGCGCTCGACGAAGCCTCGATCGTGGCCGTCACGGATCGCAAAGGGACGATCCAGTACGTGAACGATAAGTTTTGCGAGATTTCCGGCTATTCGCGCGAGGAGCTGATCGGGCACGATCATCGCATCGTCAACTCGGGGCTTCATGACAAAGCGTTCATGCGCGAGCTATGGACGACGATCTCCTCGGGACGTGTATGGCAGGGCGAAATTCGTAACCGCGCGAAACACGGCGGCTATTATTGGGTCGATACGACAATCGTTCCGTTCGTGGACGCCGAAGGGCGTCCCTACCAATATCTAGCGATCCGCCATGAGGTTACGCAACTGAAGGAAACCGAAGCGCAGCTGCAGTCGATGATGACCCAGATGATGAATATCCAGGAGGAGGAGCGCAGACGCTTTTCCCGGGATTTGCACGACGGCATCGGACAAAGCTTATTTTCGCTGAAAATAACGATCGACAGCATGCTCTCCGAAGGTAAAGATGCGGGCCTCGAGCAGCTTGGCGGGCAAGTCGCGCAGCTGATGGTCGAAGTGCGGGGGCTTGCATGGGAGCTTCGGCCGTCCGTTCTGGACGACCTCGGCATCGTACCGGCTCTCCGTACGTATATCGACAACTTCGAGCGGCATTACGGCATCCGGGTCAGCTTCGATTGCGACTTGCGCAAGCGCCCGAGCTTGCTGGCGGAGACGACGATCTATCGCGTCGTGCAGGAGGCGCTGACGAATGCGGGCAAGTACGCGGAAGTAACGGAAGCTTCCGTGACGCTTCGCGGCCTTGGCGATACGATCGAGGTTATCATAGAAGACCGAGGCAAAGGCTTCGACAGGGAGAACGCGGGACGCGGCGTCGGATTGTTCAGCATGGAAGAGCGGGCAAGGGCCGTGTCCGGACGCATCCGCATCGTTTCATCGCCCGGCACGGGAACGAAGGTGTCGCTGCAAATTCCCGCGGGCGAGCTGAAACCATGAGGAGCAAGATAATAGCCAAACTATTACCTGTTATTTTCATAGTTGAGCTATTAGCCATTCATCTCGTGGACAACGCGTTATACAGCGGAGTGATGCGAACGTGGTTGTTCGATCTTGCCATTATGGTTCTGATCCTTTGTTTCGTGTTTATGAAAGAGTTTGGAATCGGGAAAAGGGTAGGATTCAGTGCGATATTCGTTGTCCTTACGGTCGTTTGTGTTATTAATCTACCGTCTACGACTTACGAAAGCGGGAAGGCCGCTGTCCGCAAGGAAATCAATAGCGGCGAGGTTTCTTTTGTTCCGACGGACTACAAGCTCCTGCCGACCACTCCTCTCAAGTCCTGGTTTATTGACGATTATTACTATCACTATGAGGTCGAGGTTTCAGGAGAAAAGTTGTATTATGCCGTCAATCCGATAAGCGGAGCTTCATTCCAACTTGAAGAAGACTTCTTTAAATACGATCGATAAGTTTGCAGCAAACCGCCTTTTCAATAAAGGCGGTTTTCTTAACATTATAGAATTAATAAATTTTCAAGGTGGAATGGAGAGCGAATAACAGCAGTACGATAGTTATTTTTTCGGAAGCTGAAGGAGTTGTAAAAATAACACCAAACCGACAGTTATTTGACCGTATTTGCGAGACTTGATGGGTATGTACCTGAAATAGATGCAAATCGTTGTTATTCAGAGCAGATGACGCCATGGTAGACCAATTAAATGCAAATCGTTGTTATTTGAACAGAAGCAGCGCCGGGTCAGCGTGGTTTGTTCCTGCAAGGGTTGCACAGACCGTTGTAGCGCCGGGGTCAGCGTGGTTTTCTTATGGTCAACAAGCCCATTTTTCATAAATTAGTGATTTTTTTCACATACATAACGAACAATCGGATCCATAATGAGGGTGTAAGGAAAGTTAACCGAAATCCCAGAGGGAGATGGCAACTATGGTTACCAAATGGCTGAGAGATAACGTATGGGCGGCAGCGGCGATCCTGCTACTGAGAATATATGTCGGCTGGCAATGGATCGACGCGGGCTGGCACAAGCTGACGGGCGGATTCGACGCCACGGGGTTCCTGAAAGGCGCGATCGGCAAACCGGTCGCCGACCACGCGACGCAAGAAGTCATCTATCCGAACTACACCTACTTCATCGAAAATTTCGCCTTACCTAACGTGAAGCTCATTAACTTCTTGATCCCGGTCGGCGAGTTCTTGATCGGCGTCGGACTTATCGTCGGTGGATTGACGGTCGCGGCCGCGTTCTTCGGAATGCTGCTGAACCTCCTGTTCCTGTTCGCCGGCACCGTAAGCACGAACCCTTGGCTGATGCTGCTGGGCATGATCGTCTTCACGGCGGGCGCCAATGCCGGACGCTTCGGCTTAGACTACTACCTGATGCCGCTGCTCCGCAAAGGCTGGGGTAAGCTTCAAGGTCGTACGCGCAAGGAGGAGCCGGTTAACCTATAGCCGACCGCTTGTAGTACAATACAAGAAAATCCCGGTTAGGCTATGGAGGTCAAGGTTATGCAATATTCGCTTGAACAGCATGCGCCGAAGGTCGATCCTTCGGCGTATGTCGCGCCCGGAGCGCACGTGATCGGACGGGTGACGATCGGAGAGCGATCTTCCGTCTGGTTCAACTGCGTGCTTCGGGGAGACTCGGATTCGATTACGATCGGCGCGGGCGTCAACATTCAGGACGGGACGATCTGTCACATAGACGAAGGGGTGCCTCTTCTCGTGTCGGACGGGGCTACCGTCGGACACCGGGCCATCCTCCACGGTTGCACGATCGGCCAAGGCGCCTTGATCGGCATGGGCGCGATCGTCATGAACCGGGCCGAGATCGGCGAATACGCCTTGGTCGCTGCCGGCGCGTTAGTCCCGGAAGGCAAGAAGATCCCGCCGCGCATGCTGGCGGTCGGGTCTCCCGCGAAGTTGGTCCGGGAGCTGACCGATGAAGAGGTCGAGGGCTTGAAGAGGACGGCGCTCGGCTATCTGGAGCGCGCGAAGAAATACTCGGAGGCGGGAATCGTCGGGCGGCAGGATTAAAGCATTCCAGACTTCATCTTGACCGTCTTGGCGTATTCGGATGGAGACATCCCGACGTTCTTCTTGAACTCTCTCGAGAAATAATGAATGCTGGCGTAACCAAGCCTGGCCGAAATTTCGGTCAGGTTATATTTGTGTTCCCGGATTAGGGATTTCGCTTCCTCCAGCTTAAGCGCCCGATAGTATTCCATGACGCCGCAGCGATAACGGTCGTGGAAAATTTGCTTCAGCCGGCTTTTGCCGACGTGGAATCGCGTGCAGAGCTGCTCGAGCGTCAAGGGCTCGGATAGATGCTCCTTCAGGAACGAGACGATGCGTTCGCTAAGCTCTTGCTCGAAGTTTGCCTTGAAAGCGGTCGTCGGCTTGGCGGAAGGCTTGCCGGATTCGGCGACGGAGACGGCGCGCACGAGCGAGATGAGCAGAATTTCGAGATGCGAACGCATCAGTTGTTCGCTTCCGAACTGGGCGTCCGGACGGCGGACGAGCCGATGCTCCGACGGATCGTCGAACGGTGGCGAGAACGCCCGGAAGCCTTCCTGCACGGCTAGCGACAGCCACTGCCTGTCCGCGTCGCTAAGCGTCAGCACGAGATCGCGCAGCGCATCCATGCCCGGCGAATCGCATTCGAACGAGAGTACGACCAAGTGCGGAGGCTTGTGGTGAGGCTTCACCTGTACCGTATGGAATTCGTCCGGTTTATGAAAGATGATGTGCCCTTGCTTTAGATCGTAGGTCCGGTCGTCCGCCCGAACCTCCACGCTTCCCCTGTCCACGTACAGCAGCTCCCAGAAATCGTGCCGTTCCCCGTCGAAGACGAAGCCGTTCGCGTATTCGAAGTAGTGGAACGAGATCAGGTTGTCGACTTTGAGAGAATCCGCGAGCGCCGTTCTGACGAACTCCATGCTTCCGCCTCCTTGTCACACAAGATTGTAGCAATTGACATGGTTTTCGCCAAGGGTGCAAATCTATCGGCTAAATTGCTAAATCAGGATCGGACAACGACGTCTATAATCAACTCTATCATAACAATAGGAGTTGATCGACGAATGAAGAAGGGCATCAATATTTGGTCGTTCCCCGGCGGCATGAAGCTGGCCGATGCGATTGTGCTCGCGAAGGACGCGGGCTTCGAAGGCATCGAGCCGGCGCTAGGGCTGGAGGGCGAGCTTGGGCTCGACTGCACGGAGCGCGAGTTGCTCGACATTCGCAAGACGGCCGAAGAAGCGGGCATCGAGCTGACGAGTCTCGCAAGCGGCCTCTATTGGGATTATTCGCTGACGAGCACGGACGCGTCCGTGGGGGGG
>JAEWPC010000044.1 GCA_023460795.1 Bacillota bacterium
TTCCACGCGTACCCATCCCGAACACGACCGTTAAGACCTCCAGCGCCGATGGTACTTGGACCGCAGGGTCCTGGGAGAGTAGGACGTTGCCAGGCCGGATGCATGCCCGAGCAGTCGACGAAGTCGAAGACCAGGGCTAGAGATGTCAGAGAAGAAGCACTCCTCGCGGAGTGCTTTTTGCTTATGGTATAGTAATCTCAGAGTGCGCGAATCGGGACCAAGGGGAGGGATTCTTGATGGAAATCGAGAACCTGCTGCAAGCCAAATCGAGAGAAGAACTGAGAGATTGGCTTAAGAAGAACAGTACGACGGAAAAGTGCTGTTGGGTGGTCGTAAGTATGTCACCTAGCCCGGATACGGTGCTCTATCTGGACGCGGTCGAAGAGGCGTTGTGCTTCGGATGGATCGACAGCGTGAAGAAGAAAGTATCCGATACGCAGATGGCTCAGCGGTTATCCCCTCGCAGCAAGAAAAGTTCGTGGACCGAATTGAACAAAGAACGCGTACGCCGCCTCGAGAAGCTGGGCTTGATGACGGACGAGGGAAGAAGGGTTCTTCCGGACATGAGTCTCGATTCTTTTCGAATCGACAGCGTCATCGAGCAGAAGCTGCAAGAGGATAGCCGAACTTACGAGAATTTCATGGCATTCCCGGCTCTTTATCGAAGAATTAGAATCGACACGATACAAAGCATTAAAGATCAGCCGGAATTGTTCGAGAGCCGTTTAGACAAATTCATGGCTAACACGAAAGAAAACAAGATGTATGGCCAGTGGAACGATAATGGACGCCTTCTAGACGACTAGATTTAGTGCGATTAATATATAATTACATACTGATGCAATACGGCTTGAGCAATTCTCCAGGGGTGAGATCGTTGGCGCGGAACTTAATTGTTATGGGCTTTCTTCTGGTAATTGCATGGACGGTGAGCGGCTGTACCGCAACCATTACGGATACCGTGACAGAAGAGAAAATTAAAGTGATCCATAATGCCGACCCTTCGCTAACGGAAGTCGAAGTCAGAACGGATGGAATGTTATCTGAGTTAGGATACGATTCCCCACATCCGTTTGCGCTCAAAAGCAAAGTATTGGCGGATATGAAATACTATGCGGATAATCCAATTTCCCGCGGGGACATCGTGGTTTTTAGAACAAAGAACAATAAGGATCAAGACACCGACATGGCAAGAGTCGTGGGTCTCCCCAGTGAAACCGTACGCATAGAGAAAGGGCAAGTCTATATAGACAATAAAAAGTTGGATGCTTTCTACGGCAGTGATTCTACGCTGGAAAACGGCGACTCCTGGCATGCGGTATCGTTGAAAGACAATGAGTATTATATTCTAGCGGATGTTCGTTGGAGAGGTTTTAATGACAGTCAAACGGCGGGTCCTTTTCTGAAAAAGGATATTCTCGGGAAAGTGGTTGGATATGAGGAAAGAGCGAAAACGACGACCGATTAGGTCGTCGTTTTGCATGTTTTAGCGTTCATTAGCCGCGAAGCCCGGGCAATTACCGTTCTTTACAGAAGCCTTGCCGTCCTTACGCTCGTATTTTAGCGTAAAACTTTCGTCGGCGTAGCAGACGGGGGGCCCGGCAAAGCCGTCTTCGATCGAATGCACCTTCCAGACGCCATCTTCGCGAACGACGTTGTACGCATAGGTTGTCTCCTTAAACGTAGTAAGCGGAGGGTATGTTCCGAGTTCAGGCTTGTCTCGATCCACTAGCACGGTCGCATCTCGGCGAACCCGTTTACTTATAAGCAACTGGTACTTCTCGTCCGATACCTTTACGGATTCGGTGAGGATGTAGTTCGGCATATCGTAGACGATGGATTCGTTGTTCTCGGGCGAATAGCGGGCGAGTCCCCCGACACGCGACCCGGAAGGCGTCAAGTCTCCGAAAATCTCGGTTTCGACGATGTTATATACCGAATTTTCGTCCGAGACGCTGTCCGGCAACGTTACATAGGGGAGGATAGGCTCAATGGAACGGTCGTTCATCGCTTGCACCCAACCCCGTTGATAGTTGTCCATTAATTTCGACACTTCGTTGCCTTCCAAGTCCTCAAACGATGACTCGTCGGAGGGAACTTCGGATGGATCGGTATCGGCAGAGTTGTCAACGTCAACCGTTGTCTCCGATTCGACATTATCGATTGTCGTCGGGGATGGCGTAACCGAAACAGCAGTAGCTGGAAGGGCATTGGATGGAGCGCCGTCGCTATGAAAAGCAACTCCGGCCCAATAAAGCGCCCCTAGCATGATGGCTAGCAATAATACGATCGCCGCAAGAACGACATATAACGGTTGGAATCTACCGCGACGCCCGGCAAGAAGCTCCGACATTTCAGCCGATCCAACCTGATTGGATGCTAACTCTGTCGGATCGGACGCCATAGGCTCGAGCGTCGGAATCTCGGGCCGCAGCGGCTCAGAATGCAGTGTCGGCAGCGGGGAGTAAGCAGGCGGAGATGGAAACGGAGCCGCCGCCGACTGCGACGGAATCTCCGGCATCGGTGAATTCGCCATGGGCGGTGGTGACTGGTCAGGCACGATTTCGGGATTGGAGGACGATTGAAGAGCGCCGCATCCGATACAGTACTTGCTGTTAGGATCAAGGGGGGTTCCACATCTTCTGCAATCTCTGATCGCCGACTCCTCCTTCCGCCTAGTTCGCTGTGGGCGCAATGGCGCCATTTTCGATGTATAAATCTTCTATTATTCTACACGCTTTAAGACAAATTTCAACAAATGATTCTAAAGTTATAGGGCTTTTGATATAGCTAAAGGGCGTAAAAAAGAGTGTTGACACAACTATTGAGAACGATTATCATAGGCAATGTTGAATCCATTGAGAATGATTATCAAGTTTATTCATTGAGAACGGCTTTGATAGATGCTTGGATTCGCTATTATCGGTATTCGCGCAGGAGGACTGGACATGTTAAACAGAAGATTATCGCTATTCATCGTATTATCCGTAATGCTCCTATTGCTGGCTGCTTGCGGGAACAACAATGAGAATAATGGAGCGCGGGCGGCATCGCCATCCGTTTCGGCTCCGGCCGAGACTGAATCCGCGCCACCGGCTTCCGAAAGCCCGGCAGCCGACGCGGAGCGTACCATTCAACACGTGCTCGGTGAAACCAAAGTGAAAGGAACGCCGAGCAAAGTCGTCGTTCTGGAATGGACCTATGCCGAAGATTTGCTTGCTCTCGGCGTACAACCGGCAGGCGTAGCGGACATTGCGAATATGAAGAAGAACGTATCGCTTCCAATAGAACTGGGGGCTGACGTGCAGGACGTAGGCACGCGTCAAGAGCCGAACCTTGAGGCTATTGCGGCGTTGGAGCCGGATTTGATCATCGGCGTGAAGTTCCGCCACGAGGCGACGTATGACCAACTGAACGCGATCGCGCCGACGCTGCTCTTCAATCCGTACCCTGAGGAAGGGAACGGGGACCAATACCAAGAGATGGTGAACACGTTCAAGACGATCGCCGACGTCGTCGGCAAAACCGACGTGGCCGATGCGGTGCTGGCGGACCTTCAGACTACGTACGACGACGCGAAAGCCAAGCTTGCGGCGGCAGGCAAAGAAGGGCAGTCGATCGTGCTCGCGATGGCCTATACGAACCAGAACGCGGTTACTTTCCGTTTGACTACCGATAACGGCTTGGCGATTAAGATTCTAGAGAACATCGGACTCAAGAACGCCTATAAGTCTGAACAATTCGAAGGATACGGCTTCTCGACGAAAGACGTTGAAGCGCTAACGACGCTGCAGGATGCCGACTACCTGCATATCACGAACGATGACGCGGTCGAAAGTATGCTCTCCAAGAACGCCGTGTGGACCGGACTCAAATTCGTGAAGGAAAACCGTACGTACGCGCTGGGCGGGGACACCTGGCCATACGGCGGACCTCATTCCGCGAAAAACATGGCGGAGCGCGCGGTTAAGGCGCTGTCCGGACAATAATGAATGAAGCGAAGAATCTAGGCAGAGCGCCTGCTTCTTCTCCATCCGTTCCAGCCCGTTCCGCGGTCCGCGGTGCGGGCTGGACACCGTTCGCGATGCTGCTGGGCGGAGCGGCGCTGTTAGCCATTCTCACGTTCATCAGCTTGACGCAGGGTCTCCGGCATATCTCGGCAGCTACCGTAATCGAAGCGATCGTGTCCCCGCAAGAGATCGCCGAGCACCAGATCATTCATGGCGTACGCCTTCCTCGGACCGTAATGGGGTTGTTGTCCGGAGCTGCGCTCGCGGTAGCCGGCGCGCTGATGCAGAGCGTCACCCGGAATCCGCTAGCGTCCGAGACGACGCTCGGCGTGAATGCCGGCGCTTACTTGATTGTCGTGCTCGGCACGATATTCTGGCCGGGGTTATTGCATCAATATGCGTTTCCAATGGCCGTGCTTGGCGGCGGATTGGCGGCGCTAGCCGTATTCGCTTTGGGCGGAGGCCGCCGAAGCACGCCGATTCGTATCGCGCTGTCCGGGATGATCGTCGCTTTGGTGCTCTCTTCCGTGACGAGCGCTTTGCAGCTCTTGTACGAGGAGAGCACGCAAGGCTTGTTTATTTGGGGCTCAGGCTCGCTCAGCCAGAACGACTGGAGCGGAGTGCGATTCGCATGGCCGTGGGTCATCGGCGGGCTGGTCGTTATTCTACTGTCCGTCCGACATCTCGACTTGCTTGCATTCGGCGAAGAAACTTCAAGATCGCTGGGGCAGAACGTATCTGGAACGCGCGTATTTGCCATGGCAGCGGCGATTGTTCTGGCTTGCGTAAGCGTCAGCATCGTAGGTCCGATCGGCTTCATCGGGCTGATCGCGCCGCACATCGTAAAGCTGTCGGGAATGACCCGCCATGCTTGGCTGTTACCCGTCAGCGCCTTATGGGGTGCCGCCATTCTAGTCGGCGCGGACACGATCGCGCGTTCGTTCGCGAGCAGCGCGATCGGGGAGCTTCCTGCCGGGGCCGTCACCGCCTTGATCGGCGCGCCATGGATCATCTGGTTAGCGCTGAGAGCCTCGAAGCAAATGAACGCTTCGTCAGGCACGTCCGCCGGAGCTTCGATGCAAGTCGGCATGCTGGGCAGAAGAATGCCATATACATGGCTTGTTATTGCATTCGCTGGCATTCTGCTCGTCGTCTGTGTCGGCGCGCTGATGGGCGGCAACACTCATCTGTCCGCGAGCGAGGTCATCTCCGCCTTAATCGGGAACGGTACGCCTGCCAATGAGAAGGTGGTAGTCGACTTCCGGCTGCCTCGCCTGTTAACGGCGTTAATGGCAGGAATCGCGCTGGCGGCCAGCGGCAGCTTAATGCAGAGTTCGTTGCGCAATCCGCTCGCGGATCCGCATATCGTCGGCGTATCGGGAGGCGCGGGCGTCGGCGCGATATCGCTCATGCTGCTGTTTCCGCAGTTATCTGCGGATTGGGTTCCGCTCGGCGCGTTCGCGGGAGGGTTGCTGGCTGCCGGAATCGTCTATGCGACCGGATGGAAACGTGGCTTGAACCCGACCGTGCTCACGCTTGTGGGCATCGCCGTAGCCGCCGCGACCGCCGCGACGATCAATATGCTCGTCATTCACGCGAAGCTCACTCTGGCGCCAGCGCTCGCTTGGTTGTCCGGAAGTACGTACGCCCGAGACTGGACGGACTTCTATCAGATGCTGCCGTTCGTCGCCGTGCTCGCTCCGATCGGTTGGTGGCTTGGCCGGCGAGTCGACCTGCTTTCCTTTAACGACGAGAGTTCCTTAGGGTTGGGATTGCCGGTTCGCCCTACGCGACTCATCGTCGCGCTGATCGCCGTCCTGCTCGCATCCGTCGCGGCTTCGGTCGTGGGCGCGGTCGGCTTCATCGGCTTGCTCGCGCCGCATGCGGCACGCATGCTGGCAGGCCCGAACCATCGCCGCTCGATGCTGCTGGGTATCCTTCTCGGAGCAACGTTGCTCGTGTCGGCGGACTGGCTCGGCCGGATCATGTTGGCGCCGAAAGAAATCCCGTCCGGCATCGTCGTCGCTTTGCTCGGCGCACCTTATTTAATTTACTTAATGGCACGTTCCGCAAGAGCGGGCCGATAACCGGTATACAGCAATAAACCACCTTCATGTGCGATTGAAGGTGGTTTATCTTTTATTTACTTAACAACTTTTATCGGCTTGGTACTAGCAACCGGGCTCTTGATCGCGAACGATTTCCACGCTTCGCCGATGAAGTTGGCCGCGGCGAGCAGGAAGATCAAGCCGGATAGAGACAGCAGCACGCATACGGGCGTAATCCAAGCATTCGTCTGATCCACGAAGAAAGGAATGATGGATACGGCCAGAATCGGCGGCGCGTTCCAACGGCAACGGTGAATGAGCCATCCGACGATTAAGGAGTCGGCAAGCAAGCCTACGGCACCGGTGTCTAAGGTTTGAAGCAGCGTTCCGATCAAAGCGGCAATCGTCGTTCCGATCAGCAGGTTGCCGGCGATCTTCCGATCGAATTCGCGGGAAACGAGCAAGAAACTGAACGCGCCGAGCGTCGGGAAGAACAAGGCGTGCAGAGAGGGTAGATGGGTCGAAAGCCAATAGATGAAGGCTATGTATAAGCTGATCAGGACAAGCTTGACATTCATTAGGGCACGATCTCCAACAGCGTTTAGTAAAAGCACATAGATTACAGTCTAATTCCGATCTGCTTAGTCGTCAATAGTTCATATAGAACGAATTTGGAATCGCATGGTAAAATATCGTAAAAGGTGCTGGTGGAGGAACTGAAGTGAACGACGATCGCGTGGTTTTATTTTATCCGCAGAGAAACTATTATATCGGGCTTTTTATCGCATCGCTTGTCTTGTGTGCCGTAGGCATATTCATATTCTTCTTGCCGAGAGACGGCAACATCTTCAGCATCGTCGGAGTGGGGATCGCTTTCCTCTTGCGTAATCTCTACGTGGTCTGGAAGCAGCGGCGACGACAATCGCGGGCAATCGCAATCCGTCCGATTGCGATTTCGGCCGTGTTTATCCTGCTCCTCATCGCCGGACTCGTGTTGAATGAATGGTACGGCAACGGCGCGGCGCAGATAGCGCTCGGTGTTTGCTGCGTGACGATGTTCGGGTTAAGCGCGGTCCATTTGGTTTCCGTTATCCTCTCGGGCAAGCCGTCCATCGTGATGGACGAGACGGGTATCGTCGATCGTTCATCTCTTCTTGGGGCGGGGCGTCTCTCGTGGAACGAGATCGAAAGATTCGAAACTTTCGAATATCTCAACAACCGTTATATCGGAATATGGGTAACCGAGGAGAGTGCTCGCAGGTTCACTCCGTTGCGCAGAATGTTATTTTATCGGAAGAACCTGCTCTCCATATCCGCGAAGTCCGTCTCCGTTCCCGTCGACGAGTTCATGCGGATCATCGCGGAGCACTGGAACGAGGCACGGGCACGACATTGACAGATGCCAACCCATCATACACAATATGCAAAATAACGATAAGCAGAAGCAGGAGAATGAACATGAACAAACAACGTATCGCCATCGACATGGACGAAGTCATCGCCGAGTTTTCCACGAAGCACGTAGCTAGGTTTAACGCAAAATTCAACGAGAACGTTACGGTAGCGGATCTGCATGGCAAGAAGCTTAGGGAGCTGCGACCGGAGCTGAGCCGGGAAATCCACGAGCTGCTGCTCACGCCGGATTTTTTCCGCGATTTGCCGCCGATCGAGCACAGCCAAGAAGTGATTAAGGAGCTGTCCCAGACTTACGAGATTTTCATCGCGACGGCAGCTATGGAAGTTCCGACGTCGTTCACGGCGAAGTACGAATGGCTGAAAGAGCATTTCGATTTCCTCGACGAGATGAATTTCGTGTTCTGCGGGGACAAAAGCATCATACGAGCCGACTATCTGATCGACGACAATACGCGGCACTTCAGAGGGTTTCAGGGTCAAGGCATTCTGTTCACGGCGAATCATAACCGCAACGAAACCGGATACGTCCGGGTGAAAGATTGGCTGGAGGTTCGGGATTACTTCAAGGGGCGGGTTTAGTATCGTAAAATCGTATATTCACTCTTGATCGAAAGCCAATGCGGGGCTATAATAGGTACAATTTAATGACAATCAGGCAATGACCAAAGACATGGTCTCGTTCACGGACGGTACAGAGAGGGGGATGAGTGCTGAGAATCCCCACGGCAACCGAAACGCGATTACCCCTTTGCAGCCGCGACGCTGAACCTGGAAGCGAATGATTCGATATTCGCCGCAGAAGTAAACGCCGCCGACCGATCCCCGTTACCGGATTCCGAATAAGGGCTTGCCGAATGCTTCATCGAGGGCAAGCTGAATGAGGGTGGAACCACGAGCCGAACGCACTCGTCCCTTCGCGGATGAGAGGCGTTTTTTTGCGTTCAATTCAACCCTAGGAGGAAGAAAGAAATGGAAGATCAGGCGGTAAAAGAACGAGAGGCGCTAGGTAGGCTCAGACACAGCGCCGCTCACGTGATGGCGCAAGCGATCGCTCGGATTTACGGGAGGGAGGCGGTCATGCTGGGCATCGGACCGGTGATCGAAGAGGGGTTCTACTACGACATCGACATCGGCCGGGCGCTATCGAGCGAAGATTTGGCGGAGATCGAAGCGGAGATGGGCAACATCGTTCGCGAGGATTGGCCTATTGTTAGACGTGTAGTCGGCAGAGAGGAAGCCGTGCGTATCTTCGAAGGGCTCGGGGATACGCTCAAGCTGGAGTTGATCCGCGACTTGCCGGATTCGGCGGAAATTACGATTTACGATCAGGGAGAGTTCTTCGATCTATGCCGAGGCCCGCACGTAGCGTCCACGGGACGCGTCAAGGCGTTCAAGCTCCTTAGCGTGGCAGGCGCCTATTGGCGGGGGGATTCGAACAATCGGATGCTGCAGCGTATATACGGCACGGCTTTCCCGAAAGCTTCGCAGCTCGCCGAGCATCTGCACGCGCTGGAAGAAGCGAAGAAGCGGGATCACCGGAAGCTCGGCAAGGAGCTTGAGCTGTTCATGTTCTCGGAGGAAGCGCCTGGCATGCCGTTCTATTTGCCGAAAGGGATGACGATTCGTACCGAGCTCGAGAATTTCTCGCGGGAGCTTCAGCAACAGCACGATTACGAGGAAGTCCGCACTCCGCTCATGATGAACCGCCGGCTGTGGGAGCAATCCGGGCATTGGGATCATTACAAAGACAATATGTACTTCACGGACGTCGACGAGACGCCGTTCGCTCTGAAGCCGATGAACTGCCCGGGACATATGCTCGTGTTCAAGAACAGTCTTCATTCCTATCGCGAGCTGCCGATCCGAATATCGGAGTTCGGGCAAGTGCACAGGCACGAGTTCTCCGGCGCTCTCAGCGGGATGATGCGGGTGCGGACATTCTGCCAGGACGACGCTCATCTATTCGTAAGAGAGGACCAGATCGAGGAGGAGATTCGCCGGGTCATCGCGCTTATCGACCGGATGTACGACGTATTCGGGTTCGAATACCGGATCGAGCTGTCGACTCGGCCCGATGACTTCATGGGAGCCGTAGAGTCGTGGGACAGGGCGGAAGAAGCATTGAAGCGCGTGCTCGATAGAAGCGGCATCGCGTACAGTCTGAACGAGGGAGACGGCGCGTTCTACGGACCGAAGATCGACTTCCACATTCTCGACGCGCTTAAGCGGAGCTGGCAGTGCGGCACGATCCAGGTCGACTTTCAAATGCCGGAGAAGTTCGAGCTTGCGTATATCGGGGAAGACGGGCAGAAGCATCGCCCCGTCGTCATCCACCGTGCGATCTTCGGGTCGATCGACCGGTTCATGGGCATCTTGACGGAGCATTACGCCGGGGCGTTCCCGACGTGGCTGGCGCCGGTTCAGGCGAAGCTGCTTCCGGTGTCCGACGCGTTCCTAGACTACGCGCTGGAAGTGAAGCAGCTGCTTGCCTCCGCGGGGATTCGCACCGAGATTGACGCGAGGAGCGAGAAGCTCGGCTACAAAATTCGCGAGGCGCAGCTGGAGAAGGTGCCGTATATGCTGATCGTCGGGGAACAGGAGCGGAGCGGAGGAACGGTGTCCGTGCGCAGACGCGGGGAAGGCGACCTTGGATCGTTGGATTCGGCGGCGCTTGCGAAGCGGATTGTAGAAGAGATTCGGTCCAAAGAGTAATGGTATAATAGCGAAAAACGGGAATAGTGAATGGGAGGGCGCGAAATGTGCAGAAACATTAAGACGTTGTTCAATTTCGATCCGCCGGCGACGGAGGACGAGATCGGTGCCGCATCGCTGCAATTCGTAAGGAAGCTATCGGGCTTCAACTCGCCTTCCAAAGCGAACGAAGAGGCGTTCCGGCTCGCGGTGCAGGAAGTGTCGGAGGCGGCGCGCAAGCTGCTCGGATCGCTTGTCACGAACGCGCCGTCGCGCGACAGGCTAGTGGAGATCCAGCGCGCTAAAGCGAGGGCGATCAAACGGTTCGCCAAAGAGTAATCTTCTTAAGGTGTAGACATCAACTCAGTTGACAGGCGACATCGGTCTTGTTACGCTACTAGGAGAGTGAACGCGCGTTCACTCTCCATTTTCGAGTCTGTGAACGCGCGTTTACAATCACTTACATAGCATGGAGGGAATAGAATGAAATACCGCAAATTAGGCAATACGGGATTGCAAGTCAGCGAGATCAGCTTAGGCAGTTGGTTAACATACGGCAATTCGGTCGGTACGGATACGGTTGGCAAGTTGACGAACCGCGCTTTCGAGCTGGGCATCAACTTCTTCGATACGGCTAACGTGTACGAGCGCGGAGAAGCCGAGCTTCTGCTTGGCGAAGCATTGAAGCAGCATAAGCGCGATTCGTTCGTCGTGGCGACGAAGGCGTTCTGGCCGATGGGAGACGGACCGAATGACCGCGGTCTGTCCCGCAAGCACGTGTTCGAGCAGGTTCATGCCAGCTTGAAGCGCCTGCAGATGGACTATGTC
The DNA here is from genome assembly GCA_023460795.1 of Bacillota bacterium. Taxonomy (GTDB): domain Bacteria; phylum Bacillota; class Bacilli; order Paenibacillales; family Paenibacillaceae; genus Cohnella. The sequence continues at coordinate 10,994 of JAEWPC010000044.1, forward strand.
GATATTTTCTATTGCCATCGTTACGATCCGAATACGCCGGCGGAAGAGACGCTTCGCACGATCGAAGACCTCGTTCGCCAAGGCAAGGTCCTGTACGTCGGCGTTAGCGAATGGACCGCAGCGCAAATCCAAGAAGGACTTCGCGTCGCGGACAAATATTTGCTGGACCGCATCGTCGTGAACCAACCGCAATATAGCATGTTCTATCGCCATATCGAGCAAGAGATTATTCCGGTCAGCGAGAAGAACGGAATCTCGCAAGTCGTCTTCTCGCCGCTCGCCCAAGGCGTGCTTACCGGCAAATACCGCCGTGGTCAGCACATTCCGGAAGGCAGTCGCGCGACGGATCCGAAGGCGAACATGTGGATTAAGAACCTCTTGACGGAAGAGTACCTGGAGAAAGTAGAGCAATTGATCGTAATCGCCGAGGAGATCGGAATTACGCTGTCGCAGCTCGCGATCGCATGGATTCTCCGCCATGACAGCGTGGCGAGCGCTCTTGTCGGCGCTACGAAGGTCGAACAGCTCGAGCAGAACGCCAGCGCTTCGGGCATTACCCTGTCCGCGGATATCCTCAAGCGGATCGAAGGCGTATTGGCTTAATCGGGAAGGTTACTCGAACCGTTCCAGAATCAGCTTGCCGATCATGTCGCCGGCGGCCAGCGCCTCGTGCGCTTGCTCGAGATTGGCGGCATTGATCGGGGACAGGCGTTTCGTCAGCGTCGAGCGGATTCGGCCCGCATCTACCAGATCCGATAGGGTGTCCAGCAAGCGATGCTGTTCCTCCATATCCGGCGTATGGAACATCGAGCGGGTGAACATCAATTCCCAATGCAGCGCAACGCTTTTAGCGAATATAGCATTCACGTCTACGGGCTCTTCGGCCGGCACGATCGCGCAGATTTTACCTTGCGGCGCGATCGCGTCGGCCATTTGCGTCCAATGGGCCGCCGTACTGTTCAAACATAGAACGTAGTCCACGGCATCGAGTCCGGCTGCTTTCAATTGAGGAACGAACGCTTCGCGATGGTTAATGACGATATCCGCTCCGTGCTCGCGTACCCAATCGGACGATTCCTTCCTGGACGCCGTTCCGATGACCGTCAATCCTGCCAGTTTGGCAAGCTGCGTCGCGATCGAGCCTACGCCGCCGGCCGCCCCGATAATAAGGATCGAGCGTCCTTGATTATCCGCTTCATGACGTGAAAGGTTCATGCGGTCAAATAACGCTTCCCACGCCGTAATCGCGGTTAACGGCAAGGCCGCGGCTTCGGCGAAATCCAGAGTCTTAGGTTTGTTCCCTACGATTCTCTCGTCGACCAGATGCAGCTCGCTGTTGCCGCCAGGGCGCACCCTGCTTCCCGCATAATAAACTTCATCACCCGGCTTGAACAGCGCGCACTCCCCGCCAACCTCCTCTACGACCCCGGCCACGTCCCAACCGAGAATCATCGGCTCGTCATTCGGGTTACCTCCTGCCCGAGCTTTCAAGTCTACCGGATTGACCGAGACGGCTTTCACTCTTACGAGCAAATCCCTACCCTGCGGCTTCGGCGTTTCCAGCTCGAATTTCGTAAAGCGATTATCTTTCGTTACTCCGATGGCGTTCATATTCTTACATCCTTTCGAGATTTGAAGTATGGTTCGAACTCAGTATATGAGATACACTGGATATGCAAAAGTACGCAGATTTATCAGATTAAGTATGAAAAATCATACTATTGGGAGGGTGGCGCAGTTGGGGAACGTTAGCAAAATCGAGACGAAACCGACACCGGCCAAGACGTGCAGCGTCGAGACCGCCTTGGACGTTATAGGGGGCAAGTGGAAAGGCGTAATCTTGTATCACCTGATCGACGGCAAGAAGCGGTTTAACGAGTTTCGAAGGCTGTACCCGAAATTAACCCAGTTCATGCTGACGCTGCAGCTGCGGGATTTAGAACGCGACGGGCTCGTCCATCGCCAGGTGTACGGCGAAGTGCCGCCGAGGGTGGAGTATTCGCTGACGGAGTATGGCAGAACGCTGGAACCGATCATCTTGGCGATGAAAGCTTGGGGGCAGACGTATCAGGCGCGGCAGGGTATGGCGACACCGGATCATGAGTGCGAGTGACGAGGGACGGTCGAGGTTCGAACTAGACCTTCGGAGGGGATAGGTTTCGGCGTTAGTCGCTTACGTCCAAAATTATCCAGCGTTATACTACGATTGTAGATCAATCAATCGTAGTGGGTGATGGGATATGGCTAATCGCAAGGTACGGAACGTTAGAATCATGCCTAGATGGTCGTTCGCTCTGTTGGCGCTGCTTGCGTTAGGAATAGGGGCGTATGCCTTTGCTCTTTACGGCGATTACGACGGAATGAAGGCGCGGGATTTCGTTACGTCGAAGGAGATCGAGCTTCCGGATTTATGGTACAAAGTGCTGTGGGTGCATGCCGCCGCCTCGGGCGTCGCGCTCTCGATCGGATGGCTGCAATTCGTTAAGAGGCTTCGCAGACGCAGAACGGGATTGCACCGCGCTATCGGGTACTTATACTCGGTCATGTTAGCCGCCGGCGGCGTAACCGGATTGTACATGGCCTATTACGCCGACGGCGGATGGATCGGGAGAACGGGTTTCGCCACCTTATCCGTCTTATGGCTGTATACCTTGTACCGCAGCTTGAAGAGCATCATCGCCGATCGGGACGTCAAAGCGCACGGCGGCTGGATGACGCGCAATTACGCGCTGACTTGCGCGGCGATTATGCTGCGGGTATACACGGCAATCGCGGACGGGGCATTGGGTATAACCGACACGAACGATTCGTTCGTCGTGATCGGTTGGCTCGCTTGGGTGCCGAATCTGATATTCGCGCAATGGCTCATCAACAGAAGAAGGATTCACGAACCTCCCGCGACGACTCTCCAATTGTGATCGCAAGTTGCCCGTATGGTGCGGCGCTCCAGAATGTAGTCCGCGATGATTTCCGTCATGTCTACGGTGATCTCGCGGACGACGGGCTTGCCGCCCAGCATGGCATAGTTGCCTCCTCCTCCGGCGCGATAGCTGTTCATCGCGACCTCGTACAGGGCATGCCGATCTAAAGGCTTGCCGCCTCGCATCAACTTCACGACTCTTCTCCCTACGGGCTTGGAAAGATCTAGCTCGTACTCGATGCCCTCCCACATGTCGTAATTGTAATGCTGCGGCTTCGGCTCGTTGAACGCGGCGCTGACGGCCGGCTCGCCGTCCTGCAGCTCGAAATATGCGGCCGATTGCTCCAACGCGTCGGCAATATCCTGCCCTGAAATTCGCAGCACCTTAAGCGTGTTCGGGTAGATGTAGTTGGAGACGATGTCCCGCATCGTTATGCGTTCTTGAAACCCCGGCGATTCGTCGGTAAAGAGTGCGGTGAGAGAGATGTCGGCTCCGGTCGCATCCATCTGTACCCGGTTGACGAACTCGATGAAAGGATGGTCCGAAGTCCGCGCCTCCATCGGGTTTAGGATCGCCATATCCCCTTCGGCGCGTCCGATCGGCTGATCCAGCCACTTCTGCGTCCGCGCCTCCTCCTCCGCGATCCTCTCGAGCAATCTCTCGTCTTTGGGCGTTCCGGGCGCAAGGCTGATGACCTCGGAGTGCTTTTCTTCTATGCCCCATTGCCCGTCCCTCAACGATAATCCCACCGTCACCTTGCCGATCGCTTGCCCGTTGCACCCCGGTTGCACGATCGTTACGCCGTTAACTTCGCCCGTAAGCATGCGATGCTGATGCCCGGTGATCAAGACGTCGATTCCCGGCACTTCCATGCACAGCGCGTGGCCTTGATTTTCTCCCGTTAGCGGTTCGCTCGGCTCTCCCGACCGCAAATCCCGTTCGAAGCCCCCATGGTAAGAGACGATCATGACATCCGGCCGCTCCGTTTCACGGATATGGGCTACCCAATGTTTCGCTGTATCGACGGCATCGCGGAATTCCAGTCCGGCAATATGGGAAGGCAGCTCCCAGTTCGGAATGTAAGGCGTCGTCAGCCCGAGAATCGCGACGGTCGCTCCTTCAGGGGTTCGCTTAATCACATAAGGCTTCCCAAAGGCGGGCAGGCCATTCGCGCTATTAAGGATATTAGCGGATAGCCAAGGGAAATCCGACTGAGCGATGGCCCGGCTCAGCACCTGCGTACCGTAATTGAATTCGTGATTGCCGATGACGGCCGCGTCGTACTGGAGATAGTTAAGCGCATTAACGGCAGGGTGGATGTCCGCGTCGGCCGCAAACTTGGCATGGTGGTACATGAGCGGCGTTCCTTGAATCAAATCGCCGTTGTCGATGAGCAACGCAGACGGATTCAGCGTGCGTTCTCGCTCGATTAACGTCGCTAACTTGGCTAGCCCGAGCTCGCGTTCCGCGCTGCCGCGGTAATCCGTCGGGAACAAGTGCCCATGCAGGTCGCTGGTGACCAACACGGTTAAACGAAATTCCGCGTCGTTGTCCAAAGTTAATCCTCCCCAAACAATCTCCTAATATTCGGAAAATGACAGTGACTATGATAGAAAGAGTGCGACTCATACATAAAAAATAGGGAGTGGAAACGAGAATGTCAAGAAAGGTTACCGTACTGTTAGCTTTGATCCTGTCGACCGTATTCGTTCTTAGCGCTTGCGGCAATAAAGACAATAACAACGCCAATGCTAGCAACAACGCTTCGCCAAGCGAAACGGCGACGCCTTCGGAGAGCCCGTCCCCGAGCCCGTCCGAATCGCCTTCGGAGAGCGCGGCAGCCGGTTACGTGCCGGAGACCCTCACGGTACAATTCGTACCTTCGCAGAACGCGGACACGCTAGAAGCGAAAGCAAAGCCGCTTGAGAAGCTGCTTGGCGACCGCCTTGGCATACCGGTTAAAGTCAGCGTATCGACCGACTACAACACGATCATCGAAGCGATGGCTTCCGAGAAAGTCGACGTGGGCTTCTTGCCTCCGACCGCGTACGTTCTCGCCAAAGAGAAGGGCGCCGCCGAAGTTATTCTTCAGGCGCAACGATTCGGCGTAGACGACGCCACGGGAGCTCCTACGACGGAGCTCGTGGACTCCTATAAGTCTATGATCATCGTGAAGAAGGACTCTCCTATTCAGACGCTGGCCGATCTGAAGGGCAAGAAGATCGCCTACCAGAACGTTACTTCCTCCGCGGGCTACGTATGGCCTGCGGCGGCGATTATGGATGCCGGTCTCGACCCGCTGAACGACGTAACGCCCGTAACGGTCAAAGGCCACGATCAAGGCGTTATCTCCGTGCTGAACGGCGACGTGGACGCGGCCGCTATATTCCAAGACGCCCGCACCATCGTCTCCAAGGACTACCCTACGGTCATGGAAGATACGAGGGTGCTAACGTTTACCGCGCCGATTCCGAACGATACGATTGCGGTCCGCTCCGACATGAACGCGGATTGGGTGAAAAAGCTTCAAGACGCGTTCATCGACATCGGCAAGAGCGAAGAGGGCCATCAGGTCATTAAAGACATTTACACGCATGAAGGCTACGTCGTATCGAATGACGCCGTATTCGATGTCGTGCGCGAATATGGACAGAAAGTAAAGACGGAATAAGCGAGCCGCGCTGTTCAGCAAGCAGCAGCCAGCCTGGGCGATCATGCCGCGGCTGGCTGCGTTATTTTACATAAAGGGATGGGTCATCATGCTGCAAATACGCGAAGTTTCGAAGACTTACCCGAACGGTACTTACGGGCTTAGAGGGGTCGATCTCGCGATCGGGCAAGGTGAGTTCGTCGTCATCGTCGGCCTGTCGGGGGCGGGTAAATCGACGCTGCTCCGTTCGATCAACAGGCTCGTCGAGATCAGCGCCGGGGAGATCGCGTTCGAAGGACGGTCCATCACGAAAGCCAAGGGAGCGGCGCTTCGCCGGGTTCGGCGCGACATCGGCATGATCTTCCAAGGGTTTAACCTCGTGAAGAGATCGACGGTCATTCGCAACGTCTTGGCCGGACGCGTCGGCTATCACGGGACGCTTCGGACGCTGCTCGGTTTGTTCCCGAAAGCCGATGTCGAGCTTGCCCTAGAAGCGCTGAAGCGGGTGGGCATCTCGGACAAGGCATACGTTCGGGCGGATCAGCTGTCCGGCGGCCAGCAGCAACGGGTCGCCATCGCGCGCGTGCTGGCGCAGGAGGCCAAAGTCATTCTCGCCGACGAACCGGTGGCATCGCTCGATCCGATTACGACGAGGCAGGTGATGAACGACTTGAAGCGGATTAATCTGGAGCTTGGCATTACGACGATCGTTAATCTTCACGATATCGAGCTTGCGAAGCAATACGCGACGCGAATCATCGGGCTTCACGCGGGGCGTGTCGTCTTCGACGGTCCGGCATCGGAGGCGACGAACGAGCGCTTCGCGGAAATCTACGGCGATGCGTTCCATGCGGGTGCGTCGATGGAGGGGATCGCTAGATGATGCCGAGCGCAGAGAAGAGCGGCTCGACTCCGCTCCCAGTGGCAACCCGCCGCTATAAAGCGTGGCTGACCGCGGCGCTCGTGCTGCTGTTGCTGTGGGCGAGCGCGAAGCAAATCGATGCATCCTTCGGCGAGCTGTATCGCGGGCTTCCGAATATGTTGGATCTGATCAGAGAGATGTTCCCTCCGAGATGGAGTTACTACGATAATATCGTGGACGCCATGCTGGAGACGATTCGGATCGCGGTCGCGGGCACGACGTTCGGCGCGATTCTCGCGATTCCGGTCGCGCTGCTCTCGGCCAGCAATATCGCAAAGTCGCCGTTCGTCCGCTACCCGGCTCGCATAGCGCTAAACCTGATACGCTCGATTCCGGATTTGCTGTTAGCGGCGTTGTTCGTGGCGATATTCGGCATCGGGCCGTTGCCGGGCATCGCGGCGCTAAGTTTATTTTCGATGGGGTTAATCGCGAAGCTGACCTACGAATCGCTCGAAACGCTCGATCCGGGTCCGCTTGAAGCGATGACGGCGGTAGGCGCCAACCGAACGCAGCGCGTCGCTTACGGCGTCGTGCCGCAAGTGCTGCCGGGCTTCGTCTCTTACGTGCTGTATACGTTCGAGATTAACGTACGTGCCGCGGCCATTCTCGGTCTTGTAGGCGCCGGAGGCATCGGGCTGTACTATGAGAAGACGCTAGGATTCCTGGAATACGACAAAACGAATATGATCATTATTCTGACGCTGGCGGTCGTGCTGGCGATAGATTACCTAAGCGCGAAGCTTCGGGAGAGATTGCTATGACGGTATCGAAGACACGGCATTGGCGCAAATGGTTGGTCGTTGCGGCTTTAATCGCGCTCTACTGGTGGGTATTCTCGGGAATCGAATTTACGGGGATCAAGGAAACGGCGGGGACAATCACGAGGGCGATCTTCGCGGGCCTGTTCTCTCCGGATTGGGATTACGTGTATTTGCCGGACGGGGAGGATTTGCTGCGCGGCTTGCTCGATACGCTGGCGATCGCCTGCCTCGGGACGGTGATCTCTGCCGTTCTCTGCATTCCGTTCGCTTTCTGGGCGGCAGGGGGCAAGACGAAGCCGCGCGTCGTGTCGGGTTCGGGCAAAGTATCGCTTAGCATCGTGCGCGTGTTTCCCGAGATCATTATGGCGCTCTTGTTCATTAAAGCGGTCGGTCCCGGCTCGTTCGCCGGAGCGCTGGCGCTCGGCGTCCATTCCGTCGGCATGCTGGGCAAGCTGTTCGCGGAAGAGGTCGAGAATATCGACTACGGACCCGCCGAAGCGCTGATCGCATCCGGGGCCAACCGTCTGCAGGTGCTATGGTTCGCGGTACTCCCGCAGGTCATGCCGGGATTCCTCTCCATCGCGCTATACCGGTTCGAGATCAACGTCCGATCTGCTACGATACTGGGTATGATCGGCGCGGGCGGCATCGGAACTCCGCTGGTTTTCGCTTTGAGCAGCCGGGATTGGGACCGCGTCGGCATCATTTTGTTGGGCATTATCGTCATGGTGTCCTTGATTGATTTGATTTCCGGATATTTGAGGCGGAAAATGGTTTGACAGCCGGCATATAATGAACCTATAGGAAAATATAGGTTGGGAGCGATGCAAGCCATGCCAATGAGTCACGGTCTTGAATCAGGGAAGAACGGCACATGTTACGCGGTGATCTTCTCCAGTCAGCGTACGGAAGACGACGGCGATTACGGACAGACGGCCGCCCGGATGGTCGAGCTGGCGAAGCAGCAGCCGGGCTTCATGGGAGTTGAGAGCGTCCGGAATGCCGACGGATTCGGCATTACGATCTCTTACTGGGAGAGCCTCGACGCCATTAAGCGGTGGCGCGGCAACGAGGAGCACCTCGTCGCGCAAGCGCGGGGCAAAGGCGAGTGGTATTCGCGATATGAAATCAAGATTTGCAAGGTAGAGCGCGCTTACGCTTTTCCGTTTGCCCAGGAATAATTTGACACCTTTTGGTCGAATGGCATATAGTTAAAGAAGCTTAGTTCCCGGCTTGCGCCGGGAAGCGGGGGAACCACTCTTCTGGGGCGAATCGGTCCGGCATTCCGGATCGTAGGGAACCATCTATCCCGAGTCCGTCAGCTAACCTCGTCAGCTTGAGATGGGTCAGGCATTATAGAGCAGATCCGATCATCTGCCGTCATTGACCCTTCGCGGGTCTTTTTTGTTATCTTCGGAAGACCCGAATGCATGGAAGCCGTAGGCTTCCGCGCGCGAACGGGTCTTTTTATTTTGGCGAAGGAAGGGGGTAGGGAAGGTCCGGTAACATTACGCCGCCGTTCGATCGACTATAAACTTGAGGAGGTTTTAAGATTGGCACAACCCAAGTATATAACCGACATCGACCGCATCGCTCATCTACCGGAGACGGAGCGTCAGAGACTGAAGCGAATCGTGGATAAGTTCGTGTTTCGCGTGAACGAGTTTTATTTGAACCTGATCGACTGGAACGATCCTAACGATCCTTTGCGCAAGCTGGTCATCCCTAACGAAGGGGAGTTGAAGGAATACGGACGTTGGGACGCCTCGGACGAGGATACGAACTACGTCGTTCCCGGTTGCCAGCATAAGTACAAATCGACGGCTCTGCTGATCGTGTCGGAGGTGTGCGGCGCCTATTGCCGCTACTGCTTCCGCAAGAGGCTGTTCCGCAACGACGTGAAGGAAGCGGTTAACGACGTGGAGCCGGGTCTGAAGTACATCGCCGAACACCCGGAGATCAGCAACGTGCTGCTCACGGGCGGCGACAGCTTGATTCTGGGAACTCCGAAACTGCGTTCGATCATCGAGCGGCTGCGGGCGATCGATCACGTGAAGATTATCCGTCTAGGCTCGAAAATTCCGGTGTTCAACCCGATGCGTATATACGAGGACGAACAGCTGCTTGCGACGATCAAAGAATTCTCCGACTCGCAGAAGCGCATTTATGTGATGGCTCATATTAATCATCCAAGAGAAATTACTCCGGAAGCGGTACGCGGTTTCGAAGCGCTGCATAACGCGGGCGCGATCGTCGTCAATCAGACGCCGATCCTTCGCGGGATCAACGACGATCCGAACGTGCTCGGCGAGCTGTTAGACCGGCTCTCATGGGCGGGAGTGACGCCGTATTATTTCTTCGTCAACCGTCCGGTCGCGGGCAACAGCGATTTCGTTCTTCCGCTCGAGAGGGTCTACGAGCTCGTCGAGCAAGCGAAGGCGAGAACGTCCGGGCTCGGCAAGCGCGTTCGCCTATCGATGAGCCATACCTCCGGTAAAATAGAAATTCTAGCGATCGAAGATGGCAAAGCGTATTTGAAATACCATCAGTCGAGGGATGGGCAATACGGCAAATTCATGGTGCTCGATTGTCCGTCGGACGCCTCATGGTTCGACGACTTGCCCGGGAACGAGCAATATTGGAGCAAGCCGAGCAAGAAGACGGAGGCGGTCGTATCCGTCAACGGCATGTCCGACTATCCGCGCCGAGCGGTAAGCCAGCATACCTAATTCAGATGGAAACCCCGATGCGGAAGCGCTGCGTCGGGGGTTCTCGCGTTTCGGGGGCTTTTGTGATGGTATAATGGGTCTAGACTAGAGAACAGAGAGGGGACGACCTCATGCTTATCGTCATTTTGCTCCTCCCGGCACTTATTCTTTATGGCGTTATGCTAGCCATTTACAAGCCGCAATCGAAGTTCGAAGCAGGAATTCTATTCAGCATCGCTCTGCCGCTTAGCGCCGCAGAGAATGAGGCGATCCAAGCCATCCGGCAACGATACGACAAGCAGTTCTCCCGGATGAGCATATGGATGTTAGCCGCGCTAGTTCCATTCCCCTTCATGTACAACTGGTTCGGCCTGATGTTCATCTATTATCTGGCATGGATATTCGCCTTTATCTTTATCGTCGTTGTTCCGTTCCGCCAAGCCTTCCGCGACACGTTGGCTCTGAAGAAGAGTCTTGGATGGGGCTCAGAGGAAGACGACGATGAATCCTGGAAGAACGGGTTTACTTACCACAATCCTCGTAATAAACGGTTTCTGGTTCCCAAGCGCGTCGGGGTCGGGATGACCGTGAATACGGGAACGCCTGCAGGCAAAATCGTCATGTGGGGCTTGTGCGCGGCGGTTGCGGCGATCCTTGGATTCGTCTGCTTCATGATCGTCCGAGCGGAGCTGACTTCTCCGACAATCACAGTTACGCAGGAACAACGGGTCGAGATCGATTATCCGATGTATTCCTACGGCTTTAATGTCGGGGACATTCAGGAAATCGCGCTGATCGATCAAATGCCGTCTGGTTCGAAGACGAATGGAGAGGCGACCGACAAGTATGCGCGGGGACATTTTCGGTTGAAGGGGCTAGGAAAGGCGAGACTTTATATTTTCAAAGATCATCCGCCTTACATTCAGTTCAAGCTAGAGAACGGTTATGTCATCTATAACGATAAGGATCCGGCTGAGACGAGACAGTTGTTCGACTCGCTGCAGCAAGGGGTAGAAGGGAGCCGGTAAAATGGAGCTGACATATCTGCGGACGTTCCGAGAGGTGGTCAAGATGGGCAGCTACACGAAGGCGGCCGAGGCGCTGGGCTACGCGCAATCCAGCGTGACGACGCAAATTCAGAAGCTGGAGGCGGCTTACGGAGCCGTGCTGCTGGAGCGGTTCGGCAGGGGGATGAAGCTGACGCTAGCCGGCGAAGCCTTGCTGCGTTATGCGGACGAGATCGCAAGGCTGCACGACGAATCGAAGGAAGTCGTCTCGAAGCAGTCGAAGGGGACGCTGTCCGTCGGCACGATCGAGACGTTGGCCGCTTACTATTTGCCTCCTTGCTTGCAGACTTTCCGAGAGCATTATCCGGACATTAACGTTACGCTTCAACCGGGGAACGAGCCTCAGATTATCGAATCGGTCAAGGAAGGCGAGCTGGATGCAGGCATCATCTTAGACCCGCCTTTCTCCGATCCCGACTTGCACACGATCGTGCTCAGAGAAGAGGTGCTTGTCATCATCGCGCCTCCGGACCATCGGTTGGCGGGCAAGGAATCGATCGGACTGGAGGATATCGAGAGCGAATCTCTGATTCTGACCGAGGAAGGGTGCACGTACCGGGCGATGCTGCTGAGGCTGCTCCGGAGCGGGCAGATCGGTTATCGGCTTGCCTACGAGTTCGGCAATCTGGAGGCGATCAAGCAGTGCGTCACCTACGGTCTCGGCATTGCGCTGCTTCCTCGAATCGCCGTCGCCGAAGCGGTCCGTCAAGGGCAAGTCGTCGCGATCCCGTTCGTCCATCCCGAATGTCGGTTCTATACCCAGCTTATCTATGCGAAGAAGAAGTGGCAGTCGCATGCGTTCCAAGGCTTCGTTAAGCTTCTACGCGACTCCTAATTATCAAAATTAATGATGTATACCATAGATAGCGATCGATAACTCTGTTGTTCAATATCGTGTTAAGCTTCGATAAACAACGATTCTGGAGGTTATCGATATGAGCCAAGTTAACGCCCAAGCATCCCGCGTATTAGAGACGCCAGCTGCGTCCCCTGAAGCGATTCACCGGCATTACGGGAATAAGCTTGCGATGGAAACAGACGTGTCCGACGTTCAACACGATATGGCGCAAGGAACGAACGATTTCGTGCTGATCGACGTTCGCGGCGCCAAGGCCTACGAGGAATGCCATATCCCTGGCGCAAGCCATCTATGGTCAGCGACTATAAACGAGGCGACGACCGCGCATCTGGACAAGGACCGGCTGATCGTGGCTTATTGTTGGGGCCCGGCCTGCAACGGCGCGACGAAGGCGGCCGCCCGCTTATCCGCGCTCGGGTTCCAAGTGAAAGAGATGCTCGGCGGAATCGAGTATTGGCGCAAGGAAGGCTTCGAAGTAGAAGGAACGAAAGGCGCGGATGCGCCTCTGGTCGGGTGATGATTTCTATTCTAAAAAATACGTTTGACATTGACGTTACGTAAAGGTGTACCGTTAGTTCAGGGGGTGACGACATGGAGTACACGGTGTTGAAGCTAGGCAAGCTCGCGGGCGTGAGTACGCGCACGCTGCGGTATTACGACGAGATCGGCATTCTGAAGCCGGCCAGAACGAACTCGTCCGGTTATCGCATCTACGGGGCGCTTGAAGTCGAGCGGCTGCAGCAGATCATGTTCTATCGGGAGCTCGGCGTACCGCTGGAGACGATCAAGGACATCGTGACCCATCCGTCTTTCGACGGCGCCGCCGCCCTGAAGGAGCATCGAGAGCAGCTTCTGGCGCGCAGAAGCCAGCTCGACAAGCTGATTGCGAACGTCGATAAGACGATCGCGCTAACGGAAGGGAGATTAACGATGAGCGACCAAGAGAAATTCGAAGGCTTCAAACAAAAGATGATCGACGATAACGAGCAAAAGTACGGCAAGGAAATACGGGAGAAATACGGGGAAGATGTCGTCAACAAGTCCAACGCCAAACTGCAGAACATGACGGAAGCGCAATATGCGGAGATGACGAAGCTAGGAGAGGAGCTGCACGTTAAGCTGGCGGAAGCTTACCGGACGGGAGATCCCGCGGGCGAACTGGCTCAGCAAGCGGCAGAAATGCATAGGCGCTGGTTAATGTTCCATTGGCCGCAGTACAGTCCGGAAGCGCACGCCGGTCTTGCTCAAATGTACGTCGACGACGAGCGGTTCACCGCGTACTACGACAAGGACCAGCCAGGGACGGCAGCGTTCCTGAGAGATGCGATCCACATCTATACGGGTCAGAAGTAGTCATACAGCCGTCTTGCTCGCGTTTGCGGGTAAGGCGGTTAGTCGCTGTTTAAGAGACGGTTGTCGCTCTCCGCGACAATGTTGCGTCAAATGAGCTCGGTGCGCCCCCGATTGTAGCTCTCCGCGACAATGTTGCGTCAAATGAGCTCGGTGTGCCCCAGATTGTCGCTCTCCGCGACAATGTTGCGCACCCTTATATTCATTCGATAGACTGGATAAACTATTGATAGAGTCATAGACTCTAGTAACTGCCAAAGAGAGGTACTAACCTGCATGCCCGAAACTACGCCAACCGCTCGTTCTACCGCAACCGCAACGGAGCGGGCGAAAAGCCAAGCCACCCCGCACGCCAAATGGCTCATTCGAGCGCTGCTGGTCGTGCTCGCCGGTTACGCGATCATCCAAGCGAGCTTCATGGAACGTTGGGTTCCGCTCAACTGGTTTCGCCAAGTACCAGAGACGACAGGACTGCATCCCGTCGTCGCGGAGAAGAGAGATCAGCTACTGGCATTAAGCCGAGACATCGGAATACGCGTGCTCATCACCGACGAGTTCCGCAGCTCGGAGGAGCAGGATGCGTTGTACCGCCAAGGCCGCACCACGGACGGGCCGATCGTGACGACCGTTCAAGGCGGCGAGTCTTACCATAACTACGGGCTTGCTATCGACTTCGCTCTGCTGAGTCCAGAAGGCGAAGCGCTGTGGGATCTGGAATACGACGGCAACGGCAACGGACAAGCGGATTGGATGGAAGTCGTCGCGATCGCGAAGCGATTAGGCTTCTCTTGGGGCGGCGACTGGGAAAGCTTCAAGGACAACCCGCACTTGCAGATGGACTTCGGCTACTCGATCCGCGAGCTGCAGGGCGGCTGGCGTCCGCCGGAGCACCCGGACGGAGACGGCGATTAATCCAGCGACAGCGTCAAGCTGACCGGACAATGATCGCTCCCGAGCACATGCGCGTCGATACCCGCCTCGACGATGGCGTCCGCAAGCCTTTCCGATACGAGGAAATAGTCGATCCGCCACCCGACGTTCCGTTCCCGGACGCCCGGCATATTGGACCACCAAGTGAACGCATCGGTCCGATCCGGATACAGATGGCGGAACGAATCCACGAAGCCCGCACCGAGCAACTCGTTCATCTTGCCGCGTTCCTCGTCCGTAAAGCCGGAGTTGCCGCGGTTTCCTTTGGCGTTCTTAATGTCGATGTCCTCCCGGGCCACGTTCAAATCCCCGCATACGACGACCGGTTTATGCTTGTCCAGCTCTTGCAAGTACTTCCGGAACCGGTCCTCCCATTCCACGCGATAGTCGAGCCTCGACAGATCCCTCTTCGCGTTAGGCGTATAGACCGTCACCAGATAGAATTCCTCGAACTCCAGCGTCAGAATTCGGCCTTCGGGCTCCTCGTTCTCCTCCATCCCGTAGCGCACGGACAACGGCTCCCGCTTCGTGAAGACAGCCGTTCCGGAGTACCCTTTTTTGACCGCGTAATTCCAGTAAGCCTTAAATCCCTTGTCGAGCGCCAGCTCGATCTGACCCTCCTGCAGCTTCGTCTCCTGAACGCAGCATATATCCGCTTCGGACTGCCGCAAATAGTCCAGGAATCCTTTGTTTACGCATGACCTTAACCCGTTTACGTTCCATGAGACCAGCTTCATCGATCGGTTCTCCTTTATATCTTTCGCTTCTACTAGTGTAGCATAGAACGACATATAAACGGGGTGTGGAGGCTGTTCGTCACCATTCGACCTAAAAAAAGCAAACCTTAACTCATAAAGTTCGCGCATTGTTAGGACTGTCGGACCTGTACCATAATAGGATTACATTCACGCAAGGGGGAAAATAGACAATGGCAAACAAGTTGAAAGTGCTGAGCACCGTAGCGGCAGCTTCCGTACTGACGCTGAGCTTGGCAGCATGCGGCAAAGATAACAACAATGCCGACAACGCATCTCCATCCGAGACCACTCCGGCAGCTTCCAGCCCGGCTGCGAACGGCGGAGAAGTCAACAACGGCGAGAAAGTAACGATCACGGTTCAGAACATCTACGTGGACGAAACGACGCCAACGGCTAAAGGCCTGAAGCAAGTCGTTGAAGCGTACACGAAAGAGCATCCGAACGTAACGGTCGAGCTCGACACGCTGAACACCGACCAACAGAAGCAAAAGCTGAAAACGCAAGCCGCGGCCAAAACGATCCCCGACATCACGATGGTTAACCCGGCTGCTCAAATGCAACCGTTCGTAGAAGCGGGCCTCTTCGCTCCGTTGAACGACATTCTCGACAAAGACGGCCTGAAGGACACGTACCAAGCCGGCCTTCTCGACTACTACAGCTTCGACGGCAACGTATACGCGCTTCCTGACGGCAACAACATCGAAGTCGTGTACTACAATAAAGACCTGTTCTCGCAAGCGGGTATTTCCGCTCCTCCGACGACGTTCGACGAGCTGATCGAAGACGTTAAGAAACTGAAAGCCAAAGGCATCACTCCGATCGCGATCGGCGAGAAGGACTCTTGGACGGGTTCGTTCCTGTTCATGAACATCCTGCTTCGCACGAACGGCGGCCCTGGCTTCCTGCAAGACGTGCTCGACGGCAAGAAAACGTTCGAAGATCCAGCATTCGTAGAAGCGGTCGACGCATTCCAGAAGCTCGTAGAAGCCGGCGCATTCCCAGAAGGCGCAACTTCCATCGACGCGAATGCCGGCGCTAACATGTTCAAATCGGGCAAAGCGGCTATGTTCTCTATCGGTTCTTGGGAAACGGGCGCGATCGACGGATCGACGGTCGGTCAAGCGGGCAATGCCGCGGCGTTCCAATTCCCTACGGTCAACGGCAAAGGCGACCCGAACCAATTCATGCTCGCGCCAGGCAGCGCATTCGCAGTATCCGCGAACAGCAAGCATCTTGACGTAGCGAAGGACTTCCTTCACTACATGACGTCGAACTGGCCATCCATCCAATTCGACCTGAAGAACGCAGTAGGACAACCGCAGCTTATGAAAGGCGACCTGAAATCCGCCGGTTATTCCGACCTCGCGATCTCGGTACTCGACCTGTTCTCCAAAGTCAACGGCGGCGACCTCGCGTTCGACAACACGATGAAACCGGCAATCGCTCAAGTTCACTTGACGAGCCTGCAAAACCTGTTCGTACAGAAAGTCGATTCGGCTTCGGTAGCGAAAGAACACCAAGCCGCTTACGACGCGAACAAATAATCATAGCTTGATCGTTCTGAATTCAAGCAAAGGGGCCGCTGTAGGGCAGCCCCTTTGCCATTCGATTTTAAGGAGGCGGCAGTATTGAACGTCCTGAAGGTTCCAGCGCGCACGATCGCTGTATTCATCCTGCCGGCGTTGTTGCTTTACGTGTGCATCGTATTCATCCCGATCGGAGTATCGTTCTATACGGGAACGCTGGACTGGGACGGAATCAACACGGCCAAACACGTCGGATTCGATAACTGGCATCGGATGCTGTTCGACGATCCGTATTTCTGGCCGGCTGTACGCCATACGCTGATGTACGCCGTGTTCTCGATGGTAGAAATCCCGATTTGCTTATTCATGGCGATCCTGCTCGTTCGCTTCATCAAGAAGCCGAACCGAATCGTCTCGATTTATTTTACGCCGGTCATTCTATCGGTCGTTATTATCGGTCAGTTGTGGAGCACGATCTACAGTCCCGAGTCCATGGGAGGCATGCTGAACAGCATCCTCGATTCGCTAGGGCTCGATAGCTGGAAGCGCGGCTGGCTGACGGATCCGAAGATCGCCATGTACAGCATCTACATCGTCTCGCTGTGGCAATACTTCGGCTACCATCTGCTCATTCAGTTCACCGGCGTCCAGAACATTCCATCCGAAATTTACGAAGCGGCGAAGATCGACGGAGCGGACGGCTTCAAGGCCGACCGATATATTACCCTTCCGATGATCGTGCCAATCTTGAAAATATCGCTTATTCTCGCGTTCATCGGCTCCCTGCAATCGTTCGATATGGTTATGGTCATGACGCAGGGCGGTCCGGCGCATGCGACGGACGTCATCTCGACCCACATGTACAACAGCTCGTTCCTGTCCCAGCAGTACGGATACGGAAGCGCGATCGCTTCGTTCCTCGTCGTTCTGTGCTTGGTGTTCACGGTCATCATCAACACGATCATGGACCGCGTGGAACGCAGATTCAGCTAGAAAGGAGATACCACTCATGAAGACTGTCAAAAAAGGGATCGTGTATCTCCTGATCGCGGTACTGTGCGTCACCCAGCTGTACCCGCTTTTCTGGCTGCTCACGTATTCCTTGAAGACGAACGAAGAAATTCTTAGCGGCCAATTCTTCGCGTTGCCGAAGTCGCCGATCTGGGATAACTACAGCAACGCGTACAATTCGGGACACTATCTTAAATATTTGTCCAACAGCGTCATCGTCACGGTAACGGTTATGGTCTGCGTCATCTTGTTCAGCTCGATGGTTGCCTTCGCAATCACGCGCTTCCGGTTCAAATGGGGCAACCTGGTCATGCTCATCTTCTTGCTCGGCATGATGATTCCGCTGCAATCGACGCTGCTGCCGCTGATGATCATTTTCCGGGATGCGCACATCTTGGATACTCGCTGGTCGCTCATCCTGCCTTACGTGGCGTTCTCGACGCCGATCGCGGTATTCATTCTCAGCGGATTCATGAAGACGATCCCTCACGAGATCGAAGAATCGGCTTATATCGACGGAGCGAGCGTCTATCGGATTTTCCGCTCGATCATCATTCCGATCTCGATTCCGCCGGTCATGACGGTGTGCATTCTGACGTTCATCACGATCTGGAACGAATACATTCTGGCCGCGACGTTCATCTCGAACGAAGATCTGAAGACGCTGCCGTTCGGCGTATATTCGTTCGTCAGCCAATACCAGACCAACTACGGCAATATCGGGGCATTCCTCGTTATGGGCGCGCTCCCGGTAATTCTGCTATACTTTATCCTGTCCGAGAAAATCACGAAGGGTATGGTAGCGGGCGCCGTCAAAGGCTAATCTCCGTTCGGTAAGGAGTCGTTCGTCTTGCGGAGAGGCAATTACAATACGATACAATTTCGCCTTTTCCTCTTGTTCTTCGTCAGTATGACCGCGATCTTGCTCATCGTAAGCGGATTGTTCTACAACCGATCGATGAACGAGTTCCAGGACAAGATCAGCGATCTATCCAAAAAGAATAGTTCTCAAACCGTAGCCCTCTTCGACTTAATGTTGAAGGGCTACGATAGTTTATCCAAGTCCATCAGCAATAACTTCGACGTCGTCCGGCTCTTGTCGCAGAAGAACGTCAGTCCGGCAGTCGAATTCATTAACGAGCGCTCGATTACGAACCAAATCGGCGCTATTTACTATTCGCGGGAAGATCTCATGGGCGTACACGTCATCTCGACTAAGGGCAAAGTCATCAGCTACGGGGACTACGGCAACGTCATCGATCCGGAGTACGCGGAGTCGGGATGGTACAAGCGGCTGGAGAAGTCCCAAGGCCTCATGGTGTGGCTAGGGGTCTACCCGGAATCGATCATCGACACGTCCCAGAACCTGCCCGTATTCGCATTCGGTCGCCTCATCTATGACTTGAACCAATACCAGCCGATCGGCTACGTGCTCTTCGAGGCGAAGCCGCAGCTCATCTTGTCCTCCATGGACAACCTGAAGCTCGGGCCGCACAGTCAGGTGAATATCGTCTCCGAAAGCGGCGACGTGCTTGCGTACTCCGATGAAGCCAGGCTGCCCGAAGACATCGACCTGGAGAAGCTCATCCAGCAAGATTTGGGCTTGTACAAGGTGAAGAACGAATGGATAACGACCGCTTCGATCCCGTCCGCGGGCTGGACGATCGTCAGCCGCACGCCGCAGTCCGACCTGAACGGCGAGCTGGAGAGCATGCAGCGTTATTTGATCGTCGTTCTGATCGCGCTCGTCTGCCTATCGGCCGTCATCGCCGTCTGGGGCTCGCGGACGATCTCGTCGCCGATCAAGCGGGTCGTACGCGAGATGAAGCAGGTAGAGACGGGGAACTTCAACCGGGTGCTGACGGTCAAGTCCTATTACGAGATCGGGCAGCTCGCCGATTCGTTCAACAAGATGGTCGCGCGGATCTCCGAACTGATCGAGCAGATCAAGATCTCGTCCGTCAGCGAGAAGAACGCCGAGCTTCAAGCGCTGCAATCGCAGGTGAATCCTCATTTTCTATACAACACGCTCGATATGATCTACTGGCTGCTCGACGAGAAGGGCAACGATAATTTGGCGGAGGTCGTGCTCGCGCTCTCCCAGATGTTCAGGTACAGCAGTCATTGGGAGGAAGAGGTAACGTTAGGCGCCGAGCTGGAGCAAATTCGGCATTATTTGACCATTATCGAGCTGCGCTTGCACGGACGGCTTACCGTCGAGATTAACGTCGACGAACGTTGGCGCGGAGTCCGGGTTCCGAAAATGACGCTGCAGCCGATTATCGAGAACGCGGTGAAGCATGGGCTTGAGCCGCATGGCCGAGACGGGAAGTTGAGCGTATGCGCCGCGCGCGAAGGAGATAGCTTAACGATAATCGTAGCGGATAACGGAATCGGGATGAACGAGGAGGAGCTTGGGCGTCTACGGCGATCGCTCGATGAGAGCGAGCTTGCGCTAAGCAGAGGTTACAGTCGCGGCCGCGACCGGGAAGAGACGGCTCGGGAAACGGGAGGCATCGGCATCTCGAATTTACATCGCAGATTAAAGCTGATGTTCGGGGAAAGCTACGGACTTAGCGTGGATAGCGCTCCGGGCCGCGGGACATCGGTCCGAATCCGACTTTGGCTTCCGGAGAGGAGTGAACGCGTTGAACATATTGATCGCCGATGATGAGAGCGTCATTCGCGAAGGCGTCGAACGAACGATATTGGCACATTTTCCGACCTTCAACGTTTCGCTGGCTTCGGATGCGTCGGAGGCCGCGAGCTTGCTGGAGCGAGAGGCGATCGACGTCGTGCTGACCGACATCCTGATGCCGGGACTTAACGGCCTTGAGTTCATGCGGGTGTCCCGCAGGAAGTATCCGAACGTCAAATGGGTCGTCATCTCGGCCCATTCCGAATTCAGCTACGCGCAGAAAGCCGTGCAGCTAGGCGCCAGGGATTACTTGCTGAAGCCGATCGGCAAGCAGCGGCTGACCGAGCTGATGGATTCGCTTCAAGCCGAGATAGCGAAGGAGAAGGAGGCGTCCCGCGAAGGGGCGTTGCTGCGCAACGGACTGAAGTATTTGCGGGAGGCGGTGTTCCAGCGTCTCGCGGCCGGGCTCGATATCGGGAAAATGGATTTACAGCCTTTCTCCGAGCGGCATCCGACTTATTATCTCATTATGGTTACGCTCGATGCGGGGAACTCGAACGTGCATCTGGAGCATTTTATCGTCGAGAACGTGCTCGCGGAGCTTCTCGATATGCGGGGGGACGGGTTCGTCATCTCGATCGACCGCCAGAGCTTGCTCGGCTTGGTGACCTTGTCTGAACCGGATATGATCGTAACGCTGCTCGCGGATTTGAAGACGCATCTGAAGCATTATCTGAAAATCCCGTTCCAGGTGCTGCATTCTGATCAAATGACGGACATCCGCGAAGTGCCCAGCGTCGTATCCCGTTTCCGTCAAGCTTCCGCATCGGAGAAGTTCGAGACGCTCGAGAGCGGCGGCGACAAGGCGATCGATATCGCGCTGCAGTATATCCAAGCGCATTACGCGGAAGATTTGACGCTCGAGAAAGTCGCGTCCGTCGTTTTTCTGAATCCGGCTTACTTCAGCCTATTGTTCAAGCAGAAGACGGGGCAGGGTTACAAGGACTACGTAACCTCGCTGAGGCTTGAGCAAGCGAAGTCGCTGTTGTCGGGCTCGGAGCTTAAGCTGGCGGATATCGCGGAGCGGATCGGCTACAACGACGTCCGCCATTTCACGCAGATGTTCCGCAAGAAATACGAGATGACGCCGACGGAGTACCGCAATCTGCGGCATTAGAAGGAAGGCCGGGAAGCCCTGAATAGGGGCGAACCCGGCTTTTGTTTATTTATTGGCGTAACTTTCTGAAGAGCATCTTGAGCAGCGGCGGCACCGCGAGGAAAATGAAGAATGTTCGGAATAGCTGGTAACAAGACACGATGGAGACGTTGGCGTTAATCTCGTGCGCGATGATCCCCATTTGGTCCATGCCGCCGGGCGCTAGGCTTAGCAGCGAGGTGGCGGCGCTCATCGCATGCAGACGGGTTAACAGGTAGCTGAGTCCGCATGCGCCGGCGATCAGAACGGTGCCGCTCAAGACGGCGACCGTGATCAGCTTCGGCTTGTTCGGCAAGTTCTCGGGTTTCAGCAGCAAGCCGACGTAGCAGCCGATCATGAGCTGCGCGGCCGCGAGAACCGGAGAAGGGAGCTCGGGGGCCGATAACCCGCCCAAGTGCAGCGCCGCTGCCGCGATTAAAGGCGGGAGCAGGAACGCCGTAGGGAACTTAACTTTGTTCGCCAGAAGAGAGAGTCCGGTACAGACGACGCCGTAAAGGACGATATTAGGCCACTGACCGCTCCACGATTGATGCGAAGCGATCGTCTCGGCGACGGCTGCCGCGGTTGAACCCGAGCCGGACAAGTCCAGCCCGGGACTGAAGACGATAATCGGGATGAAGACGATGATCATCATGAGCCGGGACACCTGCAGGAAGGTGACGACGGTAAGATCGATGCCTTTCGTCTCTTCCGCGAGGGTGACCATCTGAGACAGTCCGCCGGGAATGCTCCCCGTCAGCGCGGTCGCATAGGGAATGCCCGTAGCCTTCGATACGCCGTAAGCTATAAGTCCGCAAAGCAGGAGCAGCAAAGAAGTCATGAGCACCATCGCGGGCAATTGGCGGGCGATCTCGGTCAGCGTATCGCGGGTGAACGCGATGCCGATCGCATACCCGACGATAATCAGACCCGCGTTCCGCACGAAGCCCGGCCAATAGAACGCGTATGACCTTACGATTCTAGCGGCTGCGCATACGCCGATCATCGGGCCGAGCAGCCACGGAATCGGCATATGGATCAGCGTGAACAGCAGCGCGGACAGAACCGCTATGGCGAGCGTTACCGCGAAAGCGGCTGTCCGGCTGGTTGTACGCGACGCCGACATTATATCGCTTGCGCGGCGATTTCCGCGATTCGCTCGTTGACGCGATCCGAGACGTACAAACCGCCGTGGTAGCAGATCACTTGCGCGATATCGAAGGCGGCAAGCTTCCGAAGAGATTGCAGCGCCAAGCTATAATCCGGCGTAAACCCAGGGTTAGGCCCGCCAAGCTGGCCTTCGCTCACGATCATGGCATCGCCGGCGATCAGCGTTCGGCTTGCATGGTGATAGAAGCTCACGTGACCGGCCGTATGGCCCGGCGTATGGATGACGGTTACGCCGCCGCCGAACGGCAACGATTGCCCGTCCGTAAGCTCATGGCTGACATTGCCCGGCGAAGCAGGGGAGATGATCGCGCGATACTGCTTCCCTACCGCCTCCGGTACTTGGCCGAGGATCGTGTTCAGCCTTTCCTCCGGCGCCTTGGCGATCGGTCGTTCCCCGTCGATCGCCGGTCGGTCGGCAGCGTGCGCGTACACGTCTGGACGCGCGGCGCCGGCCTCGTCAGCGTCGCCGAGGAATTGCGGCAGACCGCCGATATGGTCGATATCCTCGTGCGTGAGAATGATCGCGCTTATGCGGCGATCCTCCAAACCGGATTCGCGGATGGCTTCCTCAATCTTGCCTCGAAAGCCCGGCATGCCCGTGTCGATCAGCACAAGCGACGACTCGTCATAGAGTACCGTCGGGAAGATCGACGTCCCCGGGGCGCCTCGCGACAGCTCCAGCATCTTAATAGACATGCAGCACCTCGACTTGAGGGTCGACGTCGGCTTCGTAATCGATGCCGTCGGTTTCGAAGCCGAACAGCTGGAAGAACTCGCGGCGGTAACCGGCGAGATCGGACAACTGTTCGATGTTCTCGCTCGTGATCGCGTTCCAGATCGTCGCGACTTCCGCTTGCACGTCATCGCGCATTTCCCAATCGTCGATTCGGATGCGTCCTTGTTCGTCCGTCGGGACCTGAGCGCCCGAGGCGTACAGTCTATCGGCGAACAAGCGGTACATTTGCTCGATGCAGCCTTCGTGAATGCCTTTTTCTTTCATCACTTTATATAGCGCGGAAATATACAGCGGCACGACCGGAATGGCCGAGCTCGATTGCGTGACGAGCGCTTTGGCAACGGTAACGTAGGCGCGGCCACCGGTAGCGGACAGCTGCTCGTGCATGTGCTTCGCCGTAGCTTCCAGGTGATCCTTCGCTTGGCCGATGGAGCCTTCGCGATAGATCGCTTGCGTAAT
Source organism: Bacillota bacterium (assembly GCA_023460795.1). GTDB lineage: Bacteria > Bacillota > Bacilli > Paenibacillales > Paenibacillaceae > Cohnella. The sequence goes on from JAEWPC010000044.1 coordinate 34,655, forward strand.
GTCCGAGCCGATGTAGGAGAACGCGATCGTCGTCGCGTCCTCCGCTAGCACGCCGCCCTCGCGCAGCGCGTCGATCCACAGCTGCCAATCGTCGCCGCCCATGACGTCTACCGTCTCGCGGATTTCTTGTTCGGTAGCGGGCTCGATCGTAATCGGGCTGACTTCGCCGGTATGGAAGTTGACCGTCTTGTTCGTGTAAGGCTTGCCTATCGGCTTCAGCACCGAGTTCGACGTCTCGCCGGTTTCCGGATTCGTGCGGCGCGCGGTAGCGACGCTGTAAACGACGAGGTCGACTTGGCCGAGTTCCTTGCGAATGACTTCGATCGCTTTCTGCTTCGTCTCGTCGGTGAACGCGTCGCCCGTTACGCTGAACGACGGCAACCCGGCTTGCTCCGCGGCGGCTTCGAATGCCGCTGAGTTGTACCAGCCCGCGGAAGCCGGACGCCCTGCTCCGCGCTCCCCTTGGCGGTATATCCCGACGGTGCTGGCGCCGGATCCGAACGCGGCGACGATGCGCGCCGCGAGGCCGAAGCCGGCGGAAGCGCCGATCACGAGCGCTTTGCGCGGCCCTTGAATGGAAGGGTTGCCTTTCACGTATGCAATCTGTTCTTGAACTTGCGCGGCGCAGCCTTGCGGGTGAGCCGTCGTACAAATAAAGCCTCTCGTTCTCGGTTTAATAATCATCTGCGAGTTCCTTTCCGATTCCATGAACGCGGATGCGGTTCATCGGTGTCATAAGCTGCTTCTTGAGCACACTGTTCCTATTTTAACGAATTTCGGCTCGGACGGAAACTGCGGAGTGCATAAGAAAAAGCCGAGGTTCCATCTCGCGGGGCCTCGGCTTTCCTGCGGTTATATGGATTCGAATACGAGATGGTGGTTAGGGGCGTCTGCCGCCGCGAATCGAAGCAGTCGTTCGCCTTCCTCGGCGGCTGCTTCCCGTTCGGCGGGAGTTATCGGCTCGAACAGCCGGACGATCAGCGTGGCCGCGTTACGCTCTTGCTCGATACGCCATATTCCCCGCACGAAGCCGTCTACGAGCAGCATGGCTCGAACGATTCCGTTGTCGCTGATGACCAGCTTGCGGTGAGCGGGCGTGACGAGACGGGTGTAGTCCGCATACGCCAATATGATATTGTCGAACTCGGATAAGTAACGTACCGGGGCGGGCATGTCCGGATCGGGGAGCGGGCTCCCCGGCAAGTCGAACAGCTCCGTTCCGTTCTCGTCCGTGAAGGAGATCAGCTCGTCCTTCATGCCGGCGAATACGGTTCGTTGTCCGGTCAAGCCCGACCAAGTCTGCATATCTTTAATAGAAGCGGGGCCGAACGCGCCGAGATAACGTCGGACGAGCGCTTCTGGGGATGCGGCGGACCATTCGCTGCCAAGCCAGGCTTCGGCAGTCGTTTGAGCTGCCAGCCCGCTTTCGCCCCAGATGCCGCGCGGCGGCACTTGGACAAGCGCTGCCAAGTTGCGCACGGCGTTGGCGAGCGCCTGCGGATCGCGATCCGGCCATCGGTCTTGCAGCGCCGCGCCGAGATCGCCGAGCGTCAGCGGTTTCTTCTCGACTAGCGAGCGCCCGGCGGCGGCGACTTCGGCAAGCTCCAGCCCTGCGAGGCGTTTGCCGTACGCGCCTTTGAGCGCGCGATCCATGACCGGCTGCAGGAGCGGCCGGAACGCCAGCGCATCTTGCGCGGAGACGAGATGGATCGTCGATCGCATCATCGAGAGGCGGACGGCCGCGCGTTGCGTCAGGAGACCGGCCAGCTCCTCATGGCGGAAGTCCGCAAGCCTCGCCCATAAACCAATATACGGGGTAAGAGGAGCCTGGGATTGCATACCGGCGAGCTTGTCAATTGCAGCGATAGCAGGCATCTGAACGCGCTCAAGCAACAGTTGGCGGCAGAGCAGCGCGCGATTCAAAACGCGAGCGGACAGAGCGTATGAGGACATGTCTGAAACTCCTTTGGGCTGTGATACGTATAATGAGAAAAACCTTCTTGCAGGGTTCAGCAAGAAGGTTTTGGCAGTTGAAAGTGAGTGTTAAATTTGATACAATGGCGGATAGCGACGAAAAACGAGGTACTCATAAATATATCTCTTTTCACTGTATCATAAATTCTTCGATGCGTCAATGGGCGAACGCGGCAAGCCGCCTCGAGGATAACGATCTAGGAGGGGTTGCAGGATGACGTACGAGCGCAACGATGAACACGAACTGAACGACGATGACCTGAAATGGCTGCCAGGTGTCAAGATCGACGATCCCGTGAGAATGTATCTGAAGGAAATCGGCCGGGTGCAATTGCTGTCCGGAGAAGAAGAGATAGAGCTTGCGATCCGCATCGAGCAAGGCGACGAAGAAGCGAAACGAAGACTCGCGGAAGCGAACCTTCGCCTAGTCGTCAGCATTGCCAGGAGATACGTCGGCCGGGGCATGCTATTCTTGGACTTGATCCAGGAAGGGAACATGGGCCTCATTAAAGCGGTCGAGAAATTCGACTATCGCAAAGGCTTCAAGTTCAGCACGTACGCGACATGGTGGATTCGCCAAGCGATTACGCGAAGCATCGCCGACCATGGCCGCACGATCCGCATCCCCGTTCATATGGTGGAGACGATCAACAAGTTCATCCGGATTTCGAGGCAGCTGCTGCAAGATATGGGCCGCGAGCCGACGCCGGACGAAATCGCCAAAGAGATGGACCTTCCGCTCGATAAGATCCGGGAGATCATGAAGATATCGCAAGAACCGGTGTCTCTGGAGACGCCGATCGGCGAGGAGAACGATTCGAAGCTCGGCGAGTTCATCGAGGATCGCGACGCGATGGAGCCGGCCGACGCGGCGGCTTTCGAGCTTATGCGCGAGCAGCTCGAGGACGTCCTCGAGACGTTGACCGAGCGCGAGGAGAGCGTGCTGCGCCTGCGGTTCGGGCTGGACGACGGCCGTTCCCGCACGCTGGAGGAAGTCGGGCAGGCGTTCGGCGTTACGCGCGAGCGGATTCGCCAGATCGAAGCGAAGGCGCTGCGCAAGCTCAGACATCCAAGCAGAAGCAAGCGACTGAAAGACTTCCTAGAGTAAGGGCGGGCTGACGATGCATCTCATGTCCGTGGAACGGATTACGAAGAGCTTCAGCGATAAAATATTGTTCGAGAACGTAACGTTCGGCGTGGAGTCGGGCGACAAAATAGGCATTATCGGCGTGAACGGAACCGGGAAGTCCACGCTGCTGAAAGTCATCGCCGGGCTTGAGCCGGCGGACTCCGGCACCGTGTCCATCGGCAGGTCGGTGAAGCTCCGCATGCTGGCGCAGGATCCGGCGTTCGCACCGAACGAAACCGCGCTGGAGCACGTGCTTGGCGGCGACTCGCCGCAGCTGGCGGCGGTGCGCGAGCTGGCCGAGGTTACGGAGGCGTTGGAGCTGAATGCCGGCGATCCTACGCTGCAGCAGCGGTTAATCGCCGCCAATCAGCGGATGGACGAGCAGGACGCCTGGCAGATGGAGAGCGAAGCGAAGGCCGCCCTCTCGAAGCTCGGCATTCACGAGTACGACGCGCCGGTATCGATCATGTCCGGAGGACAGCGCAAGCGGGTCGCCATGGCCGCCGCGTTGCTGCAGCCTTCGGACATTCTTATTCTGGACGAGCCTACCAACCATATCGATAACGATTCGGTAGCCTGGCTTGAGAGCATGCTGCAGAAGCGCAAAGGCGCGCTGCTCATGATTACGCACGATCGGTACTTCCTCGACCGCGTCAGCAACCGGGTGATCGAGCTTGATCAAGGGCGGGCCTTCTTCTACGAGGCGAACTACAGCCGGTTCCTCGAGCTGAAGCTGGAGCGGGAAGAACGCGAGGCGGCGTCGGAGGCGAAGCGGCAGAATCTGCTGCGTAACGAGCTGGCTTGGATTCGCCGCGGCGCGCAAGCGCGCTCGACGAAGCAGAAGGCCCGCATCGACCGGTTCGAAGCGCTGAAGGCGCAGTCGCCGAAGCAAGCGGCGGGCAAGCTGGACGTATCCGTGTCGTCCACGCGGCTAGGCAAGAAAATTCTCGAGGCGGAGCACGTCGCCAAAAGTCTCGGCGGGCGAACGCTCATCCGAGACTTCAACTATATCGCGGTGCCGGAAGACCGCGTCGGCGTCGTCGGGCCGAACGGCAGCGGCAAGTCCACGCTGCTGAAGCTTATCGCGGGCAAGCTGCAGCCGGATGCCGGGCGCATCGAGCTCGGACCGACCGTTAATCTTGGCTGGTTCAGCCAGGAGCACGAAGAGATGAACGAGTCGCTTCGGGTGACGGAGTATATCCGCGAGGGAGCGGAGCAGGTCAAAACCGCGGACGGATCGGTCATCTCGGCGGGTCAGATGCTCGAGAGGTTCCTTTTTCCCCCGAATACGCATTGGACCGTCATCTCCAAGCTGTCCGGCGGCGAGAAAAGACGCCTGCAGCTGCTGCGGGTGCTCATGGGAGCGCCGAACGTGCTGCTGCTCGACGAACCGACGAACGATCTGGACATCTCCACGTTAACGGTGCTGGAAGATTATTTGGACGATTTTCCGGGCATCGTGATCACGGTATCGCATGATCGTTACTTCTTAGACCGTACGGTCGACCGGATCCTGGCGTTCGAGGGCGGCGGAGTCATTACCCAGCACGAGGGCAATTACTCCGATTACCGCGAGCGGGAAGCCGCGAAGGAGAAGCAGGAGCCGATGGATAAGGCGCCCGCTAAGCCCGAGGCAGGCTTGCCGCGCACGGAAGGTCGCGAGCGGACGCTGAAGATGTCCTATAAGGACCAGAAGGATTTCGAGCAAATCGATGGATGGATTGCGGACACCGAAGAAGAGCTTAAACGCGTGGCCGGGCAGATGGAGGAATCGGGCAGCGATTCTTATATGCTTCAGCAGTTAGCTGGGGAGCAGCAGCAGCTCGAGACGAAGCTGGATCAGCTGCTCGAGCGCTGGACCGAGCTGAACGAGCTGGCCGAGCGCATCGCGGCGAGCAAGAAGCAGTAGCGGGAAATTGGAACCATGAACCGTATGCTCCGTACTAATTAGGGAAACCTAATCGGATAAGGGAGGAACGGCTTGGTATGAATTGTCCGGTGTGCGCGGATACGCGCATGAGAGAAGTCGAGAAGAACGGTATACTCATCGATATTTGCCCATCCTGCAAGGGCGTCTGGCTTGATCGCGGGGAGTTGGACAAGCTGATGCAGGGCGTTCAAGAGGTTCGCCAAGAATATAATCAGTGGTACTACGGGGATGACGACGATGACGGTAGACGTTATCCGCCGCAGCAACCCTATCCGCCGCAACAGCCGAATTCTCAGCAACAACCTTATCCGCCGCAGCAACAATATCAACAACAACCGTACCCGCCGCAGCATTACGAGGGCAAACATAAGCATTCGAAATATCAGCAGTATCCGTATAAGAAGAAAAAGAAAAGCGTCATGGACGTCTTCGGCGATCTGTTCGGAGATTGAGAGACGCGAACGTCTACGAAGCTCCGGCCGCGCGCCGGAGTTTTCTTCGTGAAGGGCAGGCATCCAGCAATTATGGATTGACAATGATAATGAGAACCATTATCATTACACAAGACGGTAAGTTCGGATTGAAGCGAAATTGCGAATGAGAAAGAAGGATGAGGATATGTCTCGGTTGCGGACAACGGAGTTATCCCTGGCATACGGCAACAGACAAATCGTGAAGCAGCTCAGCGTCGAGGTTCCCGACGGGCAGATTACCGCGCTCGTAGGCGCTAACGGCTCCGGCAAGTCGACGATTCTGAAGTCGATGGCGCGCATCTTGAATCCCGTGCAGGGCGGAGTGTACTTGGACGGCAAGCTGATCCACCGCCAACCGACGAAGGAAGTCGCCAAGCAGCTGGCCATTCTGCCGCAGAACCCGACGTCCCCGGAAGGGCTGACGGTTCGCGAGCTCGTCTCGTTCGGCCGGTATCCACATCAAAGAGGCTTCGGCAACATGAACGCGGAAGATAACCGAATGATCGAATGGGCGCTTGCCGCGACCGGTATGACGGAATTCCGCGATCGCTCGGTCGACCAGCTGTCCGGCGGCCAACGCCAGCGCGCATGGATCGCCATGGCGCTCGCCCAAGGCACCGACGTCCTTCTTCTTGACGAACCGACGACGTTCCTTGATATGGCGCATCAGATCGAAGTCATGACGCTGCTCGAGAAGCTGAATCGCGAGCAGCAACGAACGATCGTCATGGTCGTGCACGACTTGAACCATGCCGCGAGATTCGCCCAGCACTTGATCGCCCTGAAGCAAGGAGTCGTACTGTACGAAGGCCATCCGCAGGAGGTCATGACGAGCCAGATGCTAAGAGACGTGTTCGGCATCGATGCGGACGTCATTCCGGATCCGCGTACGGGCGCTCCGCTCTGCCTGCCTTACGGACTTGCGGAAGACGCGGCTAAGCCTAGCGCGCCGGCCGCTGCGCCTGCTGCCTCGCCGGCCGCCGTGCCAGAGCGCGAGAAGGTATTGGCATAACGACCTATAAAGATAGTCGCACTTTCCAATTTACGCTCTCCCCCAGCATTGTTAGAATGTAGGAAACGGGGGGAGGGCTTTTTGCGTTTATGGAGCATAATCAGGATCTATCGGCAGTAATCGCGAACGTAAGCAAAGTCGTCGTAGGCAAAGAGCATGTCCTGGAGCAACTTCTGATCGCATTGCTCGCATCCGGGCACATTCTGCTCGAGGACGTTCCGGGCACGGGCAAAACGATGCTGGCGAAAACGCTGGCCAAGACGCTCGATTGCGAGGTTCGGCGGATTCAATTCACCGCGGACTTGCTTCCGTCGGACGTCACGGGCATTAACTTCTATAACCAGAAGGCAGGCACCTTCGAGCTGAGAAGAGGGCCGGCCTTCACGAATATTCTGCTGGCCGACGAGTTGAACCGGGCGACGCCGCGTACCCAGTCCAGCTTGCTGGAGTGCATGGAGGAACGACAAGTCACGATCGACGGCCAGACTTACGCATTGGATAACCCGTTCCTCGTCATCGCGACGCAGAATCCGATCGACAACCACGGCACGTTCCCGCTGCCCGAAGCGCAGCTGGACCGGTTCATGCTGAGCGTCTCGATGGGATATCCGTCCTCAGCGGAGGAGGAAGCCATTCTCAGACGGTTCACGACCGGAGATCCGCTGAGCCGATTGCAGCCTGCCATCGGCAAGGACGACATCGCCAAGCTTCAGAAGCAAGCGTCGGCCGTCTACGTGAGCGACGAGCTCGTGCAATACTTGCTCGCGATCGTGACCGCTACGAGAAGCCATGCGGATATCGCATTCGGCGTCAGTCCTCGCGGCAGCTTGCAGCTTATGAAAGCGGCGCAAGCGAGAGCGGTGCTGCGCGGCAGGGATTACGTCGTTCCTGACGACGTGAAGACGCTCGTAGGACCCGTGTTCGCGCATCGGATTATCTTGAAAGACACGTTCCGCGGGGAGGCGTCGCGGACGCGGCAGTTGCTCGAACGGCTAGTTGCGGACATCGAAGTGCCGACGGAGTCGGCGATCGGGGCGAAGTAAGCCGATGACGGTCATGGTGTGGATCGTCTTCGTGCTTATCGTTATTTTTCAATTACAGAGAGTCGTCTTTCGCAGGCTCGGCTTGCGGGCCGTTGCCTACGACCGCACGTTCAGCACGGACAAGCTGTTCGCCGGGGAGACGTTATGGCTGAGCGAGACGATCGCGAACCGCAAGCGTCTGCCTATCCCCTGGCTGCGGGTAGAGACACTGATGCCCGCGCAGCTCGTCTTTAAGAACGAGGAAGCCGAGACCTCCATCAACCGGGGAGACCAGCTGCAGAACCATGCGAGCTTGTTCAGCATCCCGGCCTATACGGAAATCGTGCGCAGGCATGAGGTGCTGTGCCCGGCGCGCGGCTGCTACGCGGTATCCAGCTATACGATGTCCATCGGCGATATGATCGGCACCCAAGTGAAGTCGGAAACGCGGACGCGGACGAGCGAGATCGTCGTGTTCCCGAAGGTGACGGCATTCGCGGATCTGCCGCTCTCCGCCAGGAAGTACGTGTACAGCGTTCGCAGCATGCTGTCGCCGATTCGCGAGGATCACTACCACGTATCGGGCGTGCGGCCTTATCGCGACGGGGATTCGTTCCGCATGATCAACTGGAACGCGACGGCGAAAACCGGCGAGCTGCTCGTGCATAAGAGAGAAAGCATGTGCGACAACGACTTGCACCTGCTCATTAACGCGGAGCTGCTGGACCATTCGAACAATCGGCGCTTGACGAAGGAACAGTTCGAACTTGCGTTAAGCTATGCCGCCTCGGCGGCGCACTATTTAATTGCGGGCGGGGGTAAAGCCGGGCTGATCTTCAACGGCACGGTGAGCGGATACGCCGATCCGGTGTACCGGATGCCCGCCAAGGCCGGGGCTGCGCACCTGGACGCGATCTTGGAAGCGATGGCGCGGTTCGAGCCCGCGACGAGATTAGGGATGACCTTCTTGCTGGAGCGGTTGATCGAAGAGCGCGGGCGGGGATTGAACTACCTGTTCATTACCGGCTTTATCGACGAGGAGCAGGAGCAGCTCGTCCGGCGGCTGCGGCTTAACGGCAATTCGGTGGAATTGCTGCTTCTGTACAAGGAGGCGGCGTGATGAACGGTACGCTTGCAAGGGGAATAATCAGATTCGCCGGTAGATGGTTATTCGAATGGGTGCTATGGGTACCGGCATGGCTGCTGCTCGCGATCGGCCATGGGCAGGAGAGCCGACTGCTATCGCTTGCGGCGGTACCGGCGTGCTGGGCGATCGGCTTTGCGCTGACGTTGCTGCGTCCGCCGTGGCAGATGTTGACGACGATCCTGTTCATGATGGCCGTCGCCGCCGGGGCCGCCGCGATCGACGTGCACGAGTTGCCGATCGGAATATGGCTTGCGGTCGTCGCTTGGCGCGGCAAATACGTGAACGTCACGGCGGGACAGTACGGGTTCGGATTCGCTGCGGCATGCGCGGGCGTGTTCGTCGCTACGGGTTATGACGCGGCGGAGAAGTATCGGCTCGGGTTCATCGTGGTGTCGATCGTCTGGCTCGCGGCTTGGTTGATCGCTTGGAATCGGTCGCTCGTCAGCCAAGCCGGCTTGGATAGCGCGATCGCCACGCGCGCCGTGCGGAAGGAAAGCCGGAAGTACGCGTTCCTGTTCGTCGCGATCGCATTGGTCGTATTCGGGCTGACGATCAGCCAGGCGCTGGATTGGATGAAGCTTCCCCGAGTGGAGATCGGCAGCTCTCAGATCGACAGTTTCGAGCCGCCTCAGGCGCAAGAACCGATGGAAGAGCTCCCGTTCAAGGCCGATGAGAATGATCGCCCGAACCCGGTGTGGGACATCCTATTCTGGATCATCGCCGTCTTGTCCGCGTTTCTATTGTGGAAGTTCGCCGTCTGGATGTGGCGGGACCGGAAGTGGACGTGGCGAGCGATCAAGGACGCGCTGCGCAGCTTGTTCCTGCGCGATCGTCGCGAGGAGAGGCTTCCTTACGTGGAAGAGCGGAGAAGCTTGGCTAAGGAGAAGAAGCAATCGCGCTGGGGCGGGTTGTTCCAACGCCAGCCTCGCGGAGCGGATTGGCGGCAGCTGAACAACGCGCAGAAGGTTCGGCGATTGTATGCGGATGCCGTAGCCGCGGGACTCTCTTCGGGGTACTCCCACGCGGAGCATCTGACGCCGGCAGAGTCTCTGGAAAGCTTGGAGCGCTGGCGCGCCGAGCAGGCCGAGCCCAAGTCGGGCAACCAAGCCGCCTATTGGAGTTGGTTCGCCGGCATCCGGCTGGCGTTGCTCCGTATGTACGAACAAGCGAGGTACAGCCCGCACGACATAGAAGAGCAGCAGGTAGCCGGCTTAGTCGAGAGGCATCCTGAACGAGATAAGCTGCGTTAATGTTCGGTCTGAACGCACGCAAGCCCCGTCGCATGATAGAACGAGGGGCTTGCGGGTTTCTTATTTAATGACGGACTTGCGCGTCTGGCCGGAATCGATGAGCTCGTCGACGGTGACGAAGGTGAAGCCTTCACTCGATAAATCGTCGATGATTTGGGGAAGAAGCTTTAACGTATTATCCAGAGCGTTCTTCTTGCCGCCGAAAGAATGCATCAGAAGGACGGACCCCGGCTCCGCGTGGGCGGATACGTTCTTGCGCATGTCGGCGACGGACGTTCCGGCCCAGTCCCGGGTATCGATCGTCCAATAGACGTGTTCCATATCGCGCTCGTGCAGCGCGTCGAGAAGGCTCGTGGAGATATTGCCGTAAGGCGCGCGCATCAGGTGCGGCGTATATCCGGTCGCGTCCGCGATCTCCTGCTGCGTTCGGTCGATTTCGCTGGCGATTTGTTTAGGAGTCATCTTCTTGAAATCTTTATGAGACCATGAATGATTGCCGATGCTGTGGCCTTCGTCCAGAATGCGCCCCGCGATGTCCGGATATTTGCTTACTTGCGGGCCGACGAGGAAGAACGTGCCTTTGACCCCGCGTTCCTTCAGAATATCGAGCACTTTGGGCGTATACTTGCCGTCGGGGCCGTCGTCGAACGTTAATGCGATCAGCTTGCGATCGGCTTGGTTGCCGGATTCGGCGGCCGACGCCTTAGGAGGGATCGGGGGCCGCGGCTTGGATGAAGCGCCCGGCGAGGGCTGCGCCGGCTCGTGTTCCGGGCTTGGAACGATGGGCCGAGTCGTGCTTGCGGGTGCTTCGGGCGGCGAGGCGGATGCGGGTTCGATTCCGTCCGAGGGCTCGAGCGTCGCAGCGGCGACCTCAGGAACCCCGTTCTTGCCTAGCATCATTCTTCCCGACAGCTGAATCGCAGACATTCCGAAGATCGTGGCGGCGATGATCAGCGCGGCGACTAGCCGCAGCTTCGTGCTGCGCGATCGCGTCGATCGCGCGCGTGTTCCCCTCATGTGTAGTCCTCCCTGTTCAACTTTCCAACAGATACGTGAGGCGGTCGGGGATCGTCCCGGCGGATGGATCCCCACCCGTGCCGCCGAGACCGGTATTCGCTTTCTGTACTTTGGATATGGAATTAGACGAAGGAAAGCGGGATTAGGTTGAAGCTTTTTGTCGACTTTTGAAGGTTTATTCTTGTTTAGGAACAATTTAGTTTTGCGCGCACATGTGTTCGTGTATAATAGCAAATGAGTTTCCACGGAAGGATGAGGACAATGTTAACGATAACCGAATATAGCGTCGAGCTCGTGAAGGATCCGTTCGGGATTCTGTCCGGCACGAGATACGAGTTCGTCATGGATGTGGAAGTTCCCGAGGATGACGAGCTCTTCACCGAGAACGGGGTATACGTGAAGGTCGTCTACAAATCGGACGGAGATCGCTCGGGCATCGTCACGTGCGATTTGTACGAGCGTATCACGCATAAATATTTGGATGTCGAAGTCGAGGCAGACGAGAAGGAAGCGCTGGCCGCGTTCTGCCGAGAGAATTTGCCGGAAGACTGAAAGCCGCGGGAGCTACCCGAGGCTTTCTTGCCCTAAATACCGTTGGAGGTGTATGCAGGCGTGAGCTTTGTCAGGCGATTAAGCTGGTTTTTCAATTTAAGGTGGCGGACCTATGCCGTCGCGATCGGATTAATGACGGTCGTCAGTATTCTATCGACGATTCCGCCGAAGCTGATCGGCAATACGATCGACGATATTCGGAGCGGCACGTTGGCCGGGGCCGATTTGTACGCAACGGTCGGCTGGCTGGCGGGATTGGCGCTGATCATTTACGTCATGGTGTATTTCTGGATTACGACGTTATTCGGGAACGCCATGCTTCTCGAGAAAGCTCTGAGAGGCAAACTGCTGGCTCATATGACGAGAATGGCTCCGTCTTTCTTCCAACGGAATAGTACCGGACAGCTGATGGCGCTGGCGACGAACGATATTCTGGCGATCGGCAATACTTCGGGTTATGGGGTTATGACGCTCGTGAATACGCTCGTCGGAGCCTCGACCGTCATCGTGATGATGATCTCGTTCATCAGCTTGAAGCTGATGCTGGCGGCGTTAGTGCCATTGCCGTTGCTCACGGTCGTTATCAGCAAGCTAGGCAAGAAGGTAAGAGGCCGCTTTCTCGACGCGCAGGCGGCTTTCGGTAGGATGAACGATCACGCGCTGGAGTCGATCTCGGGCATCCGCGTCGTGCGCGCTTACGTGCAGGAAGAGCGGGATTTGGCGGCATTCGATCGCATTACGTCGGAGGTGCGGGACAAGAACCGCCGCGTATCGCTGCTGAATGCGCTGTTCCAGCCGCTTATCATGAACATCATCGGATTAAGCTTTTCGATCGGAATCGGTTATGGCGCATACCTGGTCTATGACGGCCAGATTACGCTGGGCGAACTGATCTCCTTCAATATTTATCTCGGCATGCTGATTTGGCCGATGATTTCCTTCGGCGAATTCATTAACGTGCTTCAGAGGGGAAGCGCTTCCGTGGAACGGTTGGATGCGGCGCTGGAGCAGAAGTCCGATGTGGTCGATGCGGACGATCCGGTCGCGGTCGATATACCGGAGCGGGTCGAGATGAGGCGGCTAAGCTTTACCTATCCTACCGCTGCCCAGCCGAGTCTGATCGACGTATCCTTCCGTCTCAAGAGGGGAGAGACGCTGGGGATCGTCGGCAAGACGGGCGGCGGCAAGAGCACGGTGCTGAAGCAGCTGCTGCGCCAATATCCGATCGATGCGGAGAAGCTGTTCATCTCGGGCGTGCCGATCGAGCGCATCGCGCTGGAGCGGGTGAAGACGTGGGTCACTTACGTTCCGCAGGAGCACCTGCTCTTGTCCAAATCGATCCGCGACAATATCGCGCTCGGCAAGCCGGACGCGACCGATGAAGAGATCGCGCGGGCGGTAGAGCTGGCGTTCTTCACGCAGGACATCGCCCAGATGCCCGAAGGGCTCGGAACGATCGTTGGCGAGAACGGCGTGATGCTGTCCGGCGGACAGAAGCAGCGTCTCGCGATCGCGCGGGCGCTCTTGATCGACGCGGAGATGCTGCTTCTCGACGACTCGTTATCCGCGGTCGACGCGCGCACGGAGAGCCGGATTATTCATAATATCCGCAAGGAGAGGGCAGGTAAGACTACGATGATTACGACGCACCGTCTCTCTGCGGTCAGCCACGCGGATTGGATTCTCGTGCTCGATCAAGGACGGGTTGTCGAAGAAGGCACGCACGAGCAGTTGATCTTGCACGGCCGGTGGTACAAGGAGCAGTGGGAACGACAGCAGATGGAAGCAAGCTTGGAGGAGGCGCTATAATGACAAAGCCATCGAACGGCAGAAGACTGCTGGGCTACGCACTCGTCTATAAATATCGCATTATTGCGGCTATCCTTATCTTGTCCTCCGCTGTCGCCGCCGAGCTCGGCGGACCGTATATCATTAAGACGATCATCGACGGTCACCTTTCGATAGACGAGAAAGACATGGAACCGGTGCTATGGCTGCTCGCCGGATACATGGGCTTGCTCTTGTTCTCGGGCGTAGCCAACTTTACGCAATCTTATATGCTGCAGTCGACTTCGTTGCAGATCATCAAAAATATGCGAATGGATCTCATGCGGCACATTGGGCGCATTCCGATCCGCTATTTCGATAACACGCCGGTCGGACAGGTCGTATCCCGAGTCGCCAACGACACGGAGGCGATCCGCGATCTGTTCATGAGCTTCATGGCGACGTTCATCGTGAGCTTCCTGCATTTGGCCGGCATATACGTCGCCCTGTTCATTCTCGATTATCAACTTGCCTTATTCTGCCTGATCTTGCCGCCCGTGTTCGCGCTTCTCATGTACCTGCACCTGAAATATACCAAAGGCTATATCGCCACCATGCGGGCGCGATTAAGCGACATGAACGCCATGATCAATGAGTCCATTGCTGTCATGCCGATTCTGCAAGCGTTCCGCAGGGAGAAGCGTACGCTTGACGAATTCGAGGCGCTGAACGAAGACCGATACCGTGCCAACGTGAAGCAGCTTAGGTTGTTCGCGCTGTCGTCGCGCAACATCGTAGGGACGATCGGCGCGTTGGTGACGGCGATGGTGCTGTGGTACTTTGGCGAAAGCGCGTTGGAGGGAGTAATCCGCTTCGGGGTACTCTACGCGTTCGGCGATTATTTGGGAAGATTGTTTAATCCGATCATCGGGATATTCGATCAGATGACGAACGCGCAGAGGGCGTTCGTCGCGGCTGACAAAGTGTTCGCGATCATGGATATGGAGGGCGTCGACGTAGCGAACGCGGACGAAGCGGTTCGTCCTGAGGGTGTCGTGAAGTTCGACAACGTGTCGTTCGGCTATAAAGAAGGAGAGAACATTCTGAAAGGAATTTCTTTCGAGGCGCGCAAAGGGCAGACGATTGCCTTGGTCGGTCATACCGGATCGGGCAAGAGCTCGATCATGAACCTGCTGCTAGGCTTCTACGAGGCGGGCGAAGGTTCGATTACGATTGACGGACGGAATATCCAGACGTTCTCGAAGCAAGAGCTGCGCAAGCACATGGGCATCGTGCTGCAGGACCCGTTCCTGTTCGCGGGCGATATTAAGTTCAATGTTAGTCTGTACAATGAAGACATCTCTCCGGAACGGGTGAAGCAGGCGTTACGAGACGTTGGTGCCTCGACGTTCGTCGAGCAGCTGCCTAAAGGCTACGACGAGCCGGTCGTAGAGCGCGGCAGCACGCTGTCCGCCGGCCAACGCCAGCTCATCTCGTTCGCCCGCGCGCTTGCGTTCGACCCGGCGATCCTCATCCTAGACGAGGCGACGGCGAGCATCGACAGCGAGACGGAAGGGCTCATCCAACGCGCCCTCAAGGTCGTTAGCGAAGGGCGCACGACGTTCGTCATCGCCCACCGGCTGTCCACGATACGCGAAGCCGACCAAATCCTCGTGCTCCATAGAGGGGAGATCGTCGAACGCGGCAACCATGACTCGCTCATGGCGCTCGGCGGACGCTACTATAAGATGTACCAGCTGCAGAAGGGCGAGCGCGTCGCGGTTTAGAGGGTTGAATACTTAGATCATAAAGAGAACGGAACCAGGTTAAGCCGGGTTCCGTTCCTTTGCGTTTATAGGTTTATGCCCCTACTCCGCATCGCTTCGAGGGTGAGGGTTAATCGGCGGATCGAGGAATTGATTGTGGCTGTTGTCCTTGTTCTCATGGGACGATTTGGCGGCAAGCTCCGCGATTTGCGTCTCGAAGGAATCGATTTCTAGCAACTCGTCGTCTTGATTGTAGTCGGTCATCGTGGACCTCCTTCTCGTTGGTGACTATTAGGTTGCTTTCCGCCTTGTCCAATCATTCCGGATTTCACAAAAAAAAGAGCTGCTTGCGCAGCTCTCTCTTTAGCGTTACTTCTGCGGGGGAACAAGGCGGAACGGATTCTGAGGCAGTTTCGGCGCGCCGCCCCACGATGAGTTAATCTGCTTAATGATTCGGATCGCGGCTTGCAGCTCCTGAATGTAAGGCTGGTAAATGTACTGGAGAATGTTCGGGTGAAAGGTTACGCGCTCGAGCTTCCATAGGTCGAAGTCGTTCTCGTTCAAGATGACTAAGCTTCCGAAGTGGAAGACGACCAGCTCCGCCTTCTCCACGTAGACGACATCCTTTTTCCTGCTGATAACGTAATCCATGTTGTTCAGCACGAGATTCCATGGAGCGGCGTTGATCCCGATATGGTTAGTAAGCTTAATGTTCGAGTACAGATGAGGGACTTGATCTAAGTATTTCTGATCGCCCCAACGGTTCTCGGCAGTGTCATATCGATCGTAGCACCAAGCCAGGCATTGATTCATCCACCACGTTAGAATGGTCCGACTGTTCTTCTCTTGAGCGAATCCGAGCAAGCCCGCTTGGTACTGGCCGTGTTCGTGCATCAATTCGGGCGTAGCGCGCTGCGGACTCATGAAGATGGAATGCTTGCCCCAATCGTCATAGATCGGCTTGAGGCCGCCGAAGAAATACAAATCCGCGTCGCAATAGATCAGCCGATCGATTTCCGGGTGCCGATCCAACAAGTAGAGGACTAACGGCGCTTTGAGCGTCCAGCAAAATTCCTGAAGCGTGCGTTCCCGCCGGATTTGGGTCATAGCGGGAGTCATCAGGTTCTCGACTTGGAATACGGTGGCGTTCTTAAAGTTCAGCCGTTGCAGCGTCTCGAAGGACGTCTCGTCGACGCAGCAAATCCATAGGTGGAAGTTACTCTGGTGACGTTCCAATGAACGATACAAGGCCATGACCTTGGGGAGATAAGTTTCGCTAACAATTGTGCATAAGCTATAGAACTCGTTCCACTGGTCCATGAGTTTGGCGAGAGAGGTACGTTTGTAGGAAGTTTTGGCGTCCGCGAGGGAGCCCTCGGCTAATCCGAAACGAAGAATCGCCGGGTGCAGCTCTTTCAATTTACTCATGATCGCCGCTAGCTCATCCAGATACGGCGCATAGATCTCGTTCTTAATGACGGACGGAATCGATAGCTTATCCAGCGACCATAAATCGAATTCGTCCTCGTTGTATATTTTCACGCATGCAAAATGAAACGCGACCAATCGGTCTAACTTGATATACACTTGGTTGCCCGTTTTCCGAATCGGATAGTTATTGTTATAGATACAGTTCCACGGCGCCGCGTTGATCCCGAGCTTCGTCGAGACTTTGAAATCGGAATAGTGCGCGGTGAGTTCGTCTAGATACTTCTGATCGCCGAAGCGGTTCCCGTCCGGTTCGGCACTGCACCAGTTCAAGCACTGCTCCTTCCACCATTTCACGCTCGACAGCCCGTTCCAGTCGTTCCGGAAACCGATCATCCCCGCCTGATATTTGCCGTACTTCTCTTCGACCCAGGCGGCATCGCGCTGAGGACAGAGGAAGATCGAATGGCTGCCCCATTCTTCGTAGATGGCGGCCGGATCGGAGAAGAAGTAGATGTCTCCGTCGCAATACAGCACCGATTCGAGCTTGCGGTTTTCGAGCAAATATTCGATCAGCGGAGCTTTGAGCGTCCAGCAATACTCGTTGATTTTCCGGACCTTCTTGACCTCTCTCAGGCGGGCGTCCTCAATCTCTTCTACTTTGAGCAGTTGAACGTTCTTTAAGGACAAGCTGCTTAGTATTCTGAAAGTCAGCTCGTCTACGCAGCAGATCCAGAGCGTAAACCCGGCCGAGTTCCGCATGAGGGAGTGATAGAGAGCCAGAGCTTTAATGAGATAAGCTTGACCTACCAATATACAAATCTGAGGGGTTGGCCCATTCGAAGAGTTGGGGAGGTCAGGCACTTGCCAGGAAGAGAACATCTCTCTCACACCCTCTTGGACGGCTTTTTTTCGCAGCAGCAGTTCGATCGACATGCGATCCTTAAACCGCTGCATGCCCGTTAATTTACTTGTCATGGCGCGCACCCTTTATCCGCTAGGAAAAGTTTAATCCCCGTTCTAATATCGACTTGCGGATGCCAGTCCGGCAACAGGGAGCCTTCCGTCCATGGCACCATGATTTCTCTTGCGCGGTAGGGTTTCGCTCCCCATTCGATCTTGAGTTTCGCACCGGCTTCCTCTTCGAATAACGCGACTAATTGGCGAAGAGTCAGGGGGCTGCGGCTAGATACGGCATAGTTCTCGTGCGGCTCTGCCGTCCCTTGCAGTAAACGGGATGCAGCCAGCGCATAGGCCTGAACGACGTCGTCGATGTACACCATGTCGAGCAGCTGCTCGCCGGGCGTTGTTGCCAATGGTTCGCCCGTGACATAAGCGCGATACAGTAGGTTAACGATTTTGTTCCTGGGGTCTTGCGGGCCGTAGCTGTCGAACAACGTAAGCGTGATGCACCGGAGAGGAGAGGACTCGAGGTAGTAGCGCGCGATATCTTCGAAGGCTTGTTTGCTTGCCGCGTAAAGGCTGTTCGGACTGTAAGGGCGATTATCGTAATGCTGAGAGAAGGTTCCGGTGTTGATGAGGCTGTGAACCTTATGGAATACCATCGCTTCCAGAAGGTCGGTGCCGAATATGACGTTGCTGTGCAGCATGGCATGTATGTCTTGGCTCCGGTAGGTCACGGAAGCGAATGAGGCGAGATGTATGGCGATATCCGGCTTCGCATCGCCGACGATCCGCAGCATGCTGTCCGTCGTACCCTGATAGCAGTGTACGCGCACCTGATCGATCACGTCCGTAAGCAAGACGAGATTGGACGAAGGCCTGACGATCACGTGAACGATCCATCCCTCGCGCAAGAGTTTCTTGGCTAACCTGGCACCCGTATATCCGCTCGCTCCGGTAATTAAGGCCGAGTTCGCCATATGCTCAGCCCCGCGATCCTTCGGACATGTAAGCTTCGATTTGCTTGGCCGTGACGGCTTGCATGTTCTCTTCGCGAACAAAAGCTTTCGTCCATTCGACGATCGACTCCAGCACTTGCCCGAGCTCCCATCTCGGAGCCCAATGCAGATAGACGTGCGCTTTCGCGTAGTCCAGCTTCAGAATTTGCGTCTCGTGAAGGGAATGGTCTTGGGGCGCGTTCTTATAGCGCGCCTGCCCGCCCCATAGGTCGCAAATTTCCCGAACGATCCATTCGGTCCGCCGGTGACTGGATTCCTTCGGACCGAAGTTCCAGGCGCCGGAATAGGCCGGGCCGTCTTTCATCATGTACTCGGCTAGCAGCAGATAACCGCTCAGAGGTTCGAGTACGTGCTGCCAAGGGCGAATGGCGTTCGGATTCCGAAGCCAAATTTCCTTGTCGTCGATGAGCGCGCGCATGCTATCCGGTATGAGCCGATCCGCCGCCCAATCCCCTCCGCCGATGACGTTGCCTGCTCGGGCGGTCGCGACGGTGAGCATGTGCTTCTGGTAATTGGCCGGATTAAAGTAAGAGTCCCGATAGGCCGAGGTCACAAGCTCCGAGCACGCCTTGCTATTGGAATAAGGGTCGTAACCTCCTAGTTTGTCGTATTCCCGGTAACCCCAGATTTGTTCGGTATTTTCATAGACTTTATCCGTCGTCACATTGATGAGCGCGCGCCGCTTGATAGGATTCGCGACCAGCAGCTCGCGGACGGCATCCAATACGTGCACGGTTCCCATCACGTTCGTGAGGTAGGTTTCGACGGGGTAACGATAGGATTCCCGCACGATCGGCTGAGCGGCCATATGAATGATGACGTCCGGATCGGATTCGACTAAGACGCGTGTTAACCTGCTTCGGTCGTTCACGTCTCCTAGCTCCGACCGGATCAGCCGGCCGATTCCGCACAAGCCGAATAGGTTTGGAGCGGAAGGAGGGTGCAGCGCATATCCTGTAACCGTAGCCCCCATCATGGATAACCAGAGACTAAGCCAAGAACCCTTGAAGCCGCTGTGGCCGGTAATGAATACCTTCTTGTCTCTCCAGAACGCCGTGTCCATCATGAGAATCCCACCATCCACGGGATATTGCCTGAGGTGCAGAGCGAATGAAGGTAGTTACGGTCGCGAAGCGTGTCCATAGGCTGCCAGAATCCGAAATGCTTGAAGGCCATGAGCTGGCCGTCCTTCGCCAGTCCCCGCAACGGAGCTTCCTCTAGAACGGTCGTATCGCCCTCGATCCGTTCGAGCGCTTCGGGTTCCATTACGAAGAATCCGCCGTTAATCCAGCTTTCGCCGGGAGGCTTCTCTTGGAAAAGCTCGATCCGCGAATCGTCGGCCAACGTAAGCACGCCGAATCGTCCGGGCGGTTGAACGGCCGTCAGCGTCGCCAGCTTGCCATGCCTGCGATGGAATTCGAGCAGACGACGGATGTTGACATTGGCGAGTCCGTCTCCGTAAGTGAGCATGAACGTCTCGTTACCGATGACGTCCTTGACCCGCTTCAGCCTGCCGCCGGTCATCGTATGTTCTCCCGTATCTACGAGCGTAACCTTCCAAGGCTCCGACCGATTACGCGTAATAGTCGTTCGCGGGCTGTCCGTGAAGTCGAAGGTCAAGTCCGATTCTCTTACATAATAATTGGCGAAATAGTCTTTAACGACGTGCGCTTTGTAACCTAAGCAGATCACGAAGTCGTTAAAGCCCTGTTCCGAATAAATTTTCATCAAATGCCAGAGAATCGGCTTGCCTCCGATCTCGATCATAGGTTTGGGTCTATGAATCGACTCCTCGCTGATTCTCGTACCCAGGCCTCCCGCTAGAATGACGACTTTCATAGCTTACCTCCTTCGTTCGTTAATCTTGTGTATAGTATTCTATGTCTTATGAATTGATTGGATTTTTTTACCTGTTTTCATAAATAAGTGGGACAACGATGAGGAATAACGGAATAGATTCGAGGCGCATGATTCGTTAGACTAAGGGAAGGAGTTATGAGGAAAGAAGGAACAAGCCAGCATGATACACTCACTTCGAAAAACGCCGGAATTAATCGTCATCTTCGGGCTCGCAGCCGTCTACATCGCGTCGCAGCTATGGCAAGGGGAGGCGCTGTTCTGGGTTGCCGGGGGGCTTGTCTTCGCGGCGATCCTCGCGATGCTGCCCCGGCTTAGGGGGATGACGCTCGGGCTTACGTTGGCTTTCGTCATCGCAGGTTCCATCTTATTGGCGGTGCAGGATGTTGGCGTGCGTTCGTGGTTCGAAGCGGCAGGGATTAACGCGACGATCGTCACCTTGTTCGTCTTCGCCCCTCTGTTCGGCATCCCGGTCAGAATCCCGTCGTATCTTAAGGCGCTGGAACGGTTCTACGAAACGAGCCTAACAAGCGGTACCGTCTTGTTCGTCGGCACGCAGATGCTGACGCTGATCATGGGCGTATTCATCAACGTGGGATCGATCCCCGTCGTCTACAACTTGGCCTTCGTCAAACCTCGACCGGGAGTCGCCGGACTGCTGGCTAATGCCTTAAACCGAGGCTTCGCGGGGGCGATATTCTGGTCGCCGTATTTCGCCGCGATGGCGCTCATCACCTCGGCGCTCTCGGTAAGCTGGTCGGCGCTGCTTCCGTACATGCTGGCGTTGTCGGCGTTGAGTCTGCTCGTCAGTCTGGCTGTGGATTGGAGAGGGTTGAGGCGCATAGAGGAACAAGGGGCGGGCGAGGAGAGCGAAGGAAAAGGGGCATTCCCGTTGGGGCTGGGTCTCTATCTGGTGTCGGCTATCGCATTCGTCTTGTTGCTAGAGCGGGTACTAGAATGGCAGATGCTGCTTATTACGTGCTTGGCGGCGGTTATTTTTCCACTTGGCTGGTGCTTAGCCAAGGGGGCGATGCCGACGTACCGGCAAGGTTTCGCCAATCACGTCGAGGTCACGCTTCCGGCGCTTAAGAAGGAGATCGCGCTGTTCTTGGCGGCCGGCTTCTTCAGCGGTTCGATCGGAGCAACCGGATTCGGGGAATCGATCCCGAAGCTGCTCGCGCCGATACCGTTGCCGATCGACGTCACGTTCGCCGTGTTCGCCGTCGTTCTGATCGTCGGCACGTCGATGATCGGTCTTCATCCGATCGTGCTCGTCACCGTCCTAGCGAACGGCATCGACCCGCAATCGGTCGGCTTGACCCCGTTATGGCTTGCCGTATTGCTGCTCGGCAGCTGGGGCGCGTCCAATACGGTATCGCCGGCTTCCGCCGTTAACAACCTGCTTGCGGGTTTGTTCCGCAAGTCGGTATTCGAGCTTGCGAGGCAGAACTACAAGTTCTCGCTGTGCATGGCCGTCTTGCTGCCTTTGTATGTTTGGGTCATGAAGTAATGCGAAATGGCAGCGTCAGGCAAGCATATTGCTATGCTCCCTACGCCGCCATTCGCCTGCCCTGTGCATGTCTCGTTAGTCCTGTTCTATTACCTGCAATTGTGCAGATATTTCCGGTCGAAGCGAAAGCAGATTTGCAGGTGTTGAGGTTCACCTCATTTTGCTAGCGTGATTACCTGCATAACCGCAGGTATCACTTCAACCGATAGGCATGCTGCTGCCGGCGGGCTTCCCGGTGAGCGCGTTCTCGAACATGTCGATAATGGTCAGGAAGCGCTCGGTTTCGCGGAAGACGTGGTCGGCGAGAAGAGGATGAATGATGCTCTTGATGCGGCAAGCTTCGATCAAGTCCCGGGCCGTTTTCTTGAAATCGCGCAGCGACTTCACCGATACGCGATTCTGATCCAGCATCTGATCGAGAATCGGAGACGTCTGCGATTGCGGGCGCATCGAATCGATGTCTCTGGCTTGGAAGAGCAGCTTGTCGAAATCCTCGCTGAATTGCCGTGCCTGATCGACGAGTTGGCGCTCGGACGGATCGAGCAGATGCCCGATGAATTTGGCGTGGTCGGCCATGATCCGCAGGAAAAACACGTTCTCGTTAATGATGGCGTCCGGCAGAGGGTCAAGCGTTCCGGAGTTAAGCTGTTCGAGCCGATTGCGGAAATAGAAAGCTTCTCGGCTCGTATGATCGACGAGCAGCGGAAAGTTGTTCCCGCCGGGCAGGCGGCATTGCAGGATGAGTCCGAGGATTTTCCGTTTGAACGCCCAGATGTGGGAGGCGGCGGTATGAACTTCGATGTTAAAGCGTTGGATGACCTGAGGGTCCGTCTCACTGTTGAATGTGTTCGCCCTGTTCTCGATCGCTTCGAATACGGAATAAAACTGGTTCGCTTCATTAATTAACTGCGTGTCTTCGCATCGGAACCCTAGTCTGAGGAATAACGAGTGCTCCTTCATAATCCTAGACCAGAATCTGACCTCGTCCAATGAGCGAATCACGAAAGCATTAGACACAGCATCCCCTCCGAAATGGATAACGTAACGTCTTAACAGATGTGTATCCATCGGCGGGGATGCTTATGTCATTGGACGCTTACCTCGAAGGAGAACTTGCGCCGCCAGCGGACGCAGTCTTCCGGCCCCGCGCGTTTCGGACCATCCCGCGCGCTAGGGTCAAGCCGAGCACGGCGAGCAGAGATGCGAAGTACGTCCATTTGAGCAAGGGGTTGGACGTATCCGTCCCGATAAAATACCCGTGAACGAACGCCATGGCGAAGATCGGGTAGGAGAGAAGATGGATCGCGAACCAAAGCTTCTTCTTCATCTTGTTGCGAAGATCCGAGGTGAGGATCAGGACGAGCAAGCCGTATGCGGCTAACGTGCCGAGACCGTTCAATAACGGCTCGTGCCCGGAAGCGAACGGGATATACACGTCGCTCCAAGCGAACGGCATATACGTATCGATAACGGTAATGGCGCCATGCAATAAGCCTATAGCCGTACCGCCGATCGTGAATGCGGTATGCAGCTTATAGCGCAGCAGCTTGCTCTTCGCCTGTTGGTTTGGCCAGCTATATAGAATGCCTAGACATATCCCGATTCCAATCATGAGATAAGAGACGAACCCAAGCATGCGAATCAGGTGCCAGGACGGAAAGTCAACGAACCAGTCGATCATGGTAACACCTTCTTATCTAATATTTCCCGTGTATCATAGCATTCGTCGATCGGCACGTTGTACCAGATATGTCCCACGGAGTCTTCGCGTCCGCAATAATGAATTCGTCGATCGGAGGCGAACAGGAGCGCTTCGCAACGAGACGCATTTCGCGACATTAATGCTAGTCCGTCTTTAATGCCGCGAATGCAGAGCGTCTTAGCCCAGATTTCGCATTCGACGAGATCCGGTCCGACGACCGTGCATTGGACGACCTCGCTGTCGCTGGGCATCATCGATGACGGATCGATGAGGTGATGCATCGTTCCGCGGCTAGTCGGCCATTGTCTTCCGAGCTTGCTTGAGGTCGCTACGGCGCCGGTTCGCAAAGCGATGACTCCGAGTTCTGCCTTCGCGTCCCAAGGATTCTCGATGCCGATAACCCACGGATCGTCGTTCTCGGAAGCCGATCCCCAAGCGGCTAAGTCGCCGCCTGCGTTGATGAACCCTCGAGAGATGCGATGTCGATGCCTAAGCTCAGCGGCCAAACCTTTGACGGTCCAGCTTTTGACGATGCCGCCTAGATCCAACCTGGATTGCGGCACCAGCTTGATCGATTTCATGATCGGGTCGATGAACGGCTCCGCTCGATGAATGACGTTAATCCCATCCATGGGAAAAGAATACGCGGTACGCTGTTTAACGTGGTCGAACGTCTCATGGTAGCCCGCTCGCTCTAGCGCGTTCAGAATGAGAGGGTTAAAGGTACCCTTGGTAGCGTTTCGATAATACTCGGCGAGCAATAGCACCTCCAGCATCGGGTCGGAAACCAAGCAACGCGCTCCGGCAACGCGATTGAGCTGGCACAGTTCGCTGGACGCCTTGAAGCGGCTGAATCGGTCTTCGGCGGCCCGAAAACGGTCGATCGAAATGCGTTCGATTTCCGGTGCAGCCGATTCTTCGGCCAAACATGCGAGCTCGATCCGCGTATTCATCGCTTCGAATGTAATGTTGCGTAGGCGTGCCATCGCAATCAGGACCTTCCCGTTCTCGTCTGAGGCTGGAGTTGAAAGTCTGATTCGCCGGAAGAATCGGACTGGCCGGGCTCGGTATACCGGCCGGAAGAATCGGATGGGCCAGACTGTCTGAATGGGCCGTGCGTGCCTCTATGCCTGGTCCGAGTAAAACCGCCGTTAAACTCGTCATTGTTGGGGGGAGGCTGCTGCTCTTGAATGGAGGAGGCAGCGGTATCGTCCGTTGCCGGTTGAGCCGAGGCTAGCTCGAACGCCGCGCTGGACTTCACTTCGTTGAACAGCAGGGCAACGCCTACCGATGCGACGACGCCGATTTTCCACTTCAGCCATTTGTCTTTTTTCATAGGCGTTAGCCTCCTTGAAGAAGATGCTCTCAGTATACCGGCCGTACCTTAAACGAACCTGAACCGAATATGGCAATGGGCTGAAAGAATGCTGAAAGACTGGGGAAATGCTATATTATAGTGGAAATGGACAAAGGGAGGGGTTCCGAATGATCACGCTGTCTCAAGCGCCGGTCGCCAAAGCGGAGATGTTGATTCGCAAGCCGGCCGCGGAAGTGTTCGAGGCTTTCATCGATCCGTCGATAACGTCTCAATTCTGGTTTACCGGCGGAAGCGGCAGGCTCGAAGCCGGCAAGAGCGTCAGCTGGGAGTGGGAGATGTACGGCTTCTCGGTGACGGCGAACGTGCTCGAAATCGAAACGGACAGGCGTATTGTGGTGGAGTGGGGAGAACCGGACCATTACACGCGGATTGAGTGGAAGTTCGTTCCCCGCGGAGACGACCAGACTTACGTGACGATCACGAATTCCGGCTTCAAGGGAGAAGGAGACGCCATAGTCGCTCAAGCGATCGACTCCACGGAAGGTTTCACGATGGTGTTATGTGGGCTTAAAGCGCTGCTGGAGCATGGCGTCCGCCTGAATCTCGTGGCGGACAAGTTCCCCGACGCGCACGATAACGATTCACGAGGTTAATTGCTCCACCCATTGATAACATTCCATAAGCTCCTCGTCGCATACGAAGTCGGACCGGTGCTCGAACAGAATTTTGACGTCGGGATTGCGCTCGTGAATGATTCTTAGGTAATCTTCGATCGGCGCCCATCCCTCTTGGGGATCCAAGCGAGGGAGGACGGGGTAACGAATTTGAAGAACGGTATTGTCGCTCGCGATCTGCGCATTGGACAAGTGCACAAGCTCGGCGAATTCGGCATATTGCCGGAGGATGGCCCGTGCGTCGAAGTTGGGGTCTAATCGATCCTGCAAATAAAGGCGCGCCGTATCTAAGCACACTCTAACGAGAGGGTACTTCTTCAGCAGTCGGAGCAAAAAATCGTCTTCGTAAACGTACCGGTTCAGCCCGTCGAACTCGAGCACCGGGGTAAAGCGATACTGCAGAGCTTTATCGGACAACCACTTCAGTAGAGCGTCGCTTTTCTCCATGAAGTCGGACCTGGAGTAGGCGCTTTCGTACACATACTCGCTTCGATCGTAGAATCGCCAGTTCCGCCAATCCACCCGGTCGTCCAGAATGACGGGCTTCGGATAATGGAACAGCATATAGCTTGGGTTAAGGGGAGCGGCGAACGCCAGCTCCTGCTCGATGATCGCATACGCATGCGATCGAACGGCGTCATCGGCGGATAGGAACAAGGCGTCTCTGACGGGAGAGATGCCTGTCCGAAGAGGGAAGTGGATGCCGATGCGGAAGCCGGCCATACTCGACTCCTCCGCCAGCCTAGCGATGTCCCGCTCGTCCTGTAGCAAGCAAGCCTCGATCCCGTAGAAGCCTTCTTTATAATCGCGCCGATACTTCCCTTCGTCGAACGTGCCGTACTGGCCGATTAGAAAATGGTTCATCATGCCGTATCAAGCTCCCTTTGGGTGAAGATTCACTTCAGCGGTCTGAGGGAACATTGGAGGAACTAAACTCTCACGCTCGTCGCTGCAGCGTTCTGTGAGACCGCTGAGGCGGGCGCTACAGAGACGGAGCATCCTGTACATACAACAAAGACCCGCCTAAGCGGGTCTTTGTTGTTATGGTTGGATCACCAACAGGTTACTCCAACGGTTCGTCCGTAGCTTCCGATGCAGGTCCGAGCAGCTCTTCATCAGCCGGATCGTACTCGGTTGCCAATGCTTGATAAGTTTCCGTGTCCATAATGCGACGAGCGGTAACGTACGTGCTCGAGTAGGATTTCTCGGACAAGCTGCTGATCGTGATGCCTTTCCGTGTGGAAGCATGCGCGAATTTGCCGTCGCCGACGTAGATGCCTACATGAGAGATCGTCTTGCCGTTCGTCTTGAAGAACACGAGGTCTCCCGGACGCAGGTCGTCCTTGGAGACTTTCTTTCCTTGCGTTGCTTGCGATCTCGAGTCTCTCAAGAGATCGATGCCCAATTGCTTGAATACGTATTGCGTAAAGCCGGAGCAGTCGAAGCCTTTGGTCGTCGTGCCGCCGTAGCGGTAATCGATGCCGATCAGCTTGTCGACTTGTTCGTCCAGCTTAGAGCTTGCGAATACGCTTCCTACTTGGACAAGCAAGAGCAAAGCAAGGGAAAAAAGGATGACTGAAAGCTTGCGCAAAGCTGGTGACTCCTTCCAATGCCTACGAGGTTAGCTGGAGGGTTCGGTTGAAGGTTCCCTATGGCTCCTGCGAAGCGAAGCCAATTCACCCGTAATAACTGGTTCCCCCGTTCCCCGGTGTGAGGGGACTCGGCAAATTTTTTACACTCAGCCTTAGATATTCGCTGATTCTGACGAATTTCCTGCAAATGCTAAATTAGAATTTACTAATAAAGATCAATTTACTAGGGATTTAAACCCTCCTTTCCGCCTATTTCTACCCGCCGATAATAACGCCAAACCCCGGTCCCCCTCCAGAAAGGAAGGAAACCGGGGAATGTCCCGTGAAGATTCATGTCGAATAAGTAGAGACAAGGGACCAGGGCAACTTACGATTCGCGCCAGACGTAATATTGGGAAGCCGATGTCCACAGCGTCAGCAGCGAGCGTACGAAGTGGAAGGCCTGATGCAGCGCGACGGCGAGGAATCCCGACCAGAGAAGCGACACGGCCGACGCCGCGAGCGATACCGCGATCCCTATGCCGATCATGGACAGCGTGACGGCGATCAGAGGTACCCCATTGCGAACGGCTTGCCCGATCCCGTTCAGAACGCCTTCCTTCGAGACGGCTCCGAATTGCATGAACTGGAACAGCAAGTGAAGGAGGAGTCCCCATGCGAGCCAAAGCCCGGCGTAAGGGAGCAATCCTTGCAGCCAATCCGATAGGGAGCTTTCGGAGTAGAAGCGATCCCGGGCAAGCGGTATCAGCCAGAGGGCAGGGAGCGCGGTCAATGCGTTCTCCAGCCAGTACAGCGCGGTTACCGGTTTCCATGCCTGTCTAATGCCGGACAATACGCGCGTGCCTTCTCCGTCCTCCGAATGATGGAAGGAGTAGTATACGCCTGCGTTCAAGAGTGGCGTGAGAATCATGCGCGCGAGCAGCAGCCCGCCTAGCCACAGCAGCGTTTCGTTCAACAGGTCGGTCTTGAGGATGCGGAACTGGGCTTCGACGAGAAACAGCCTGGCGGCGTCCGGGTTCGGATGGTCGCTCGGATAGCGGGCTAATATGGGCGTAACGATCGAGTCGACGAACCGATACAGGAAGAATCCCCACAGCAGGCGGTACAGAAAGAGGAGAACCAACACATATTTATGCCGTAACGTCATGTCCCATCCCTTTTTTAATCGTGCTTTCATCGCTTCACCTCCTCACCAAGCCATCGATCCGAACAATCCCTCGATCACCTGCGTTATGCCGGACGACCAACGCGTGCGTTCTTTCTTGGAAACTTCCGTCTTGAGGTAGTTGTTGAACTTGCGATTATCTAGCGCGACATTATACGAAGGATCGATTGCCGCGAACGTAAGAGGAGAGGCCGACTTCAGCCCGATCTGGACATGGTCTTGGGTGCCGTCCCACGTTTTGCGCGTCGTCTGCCCGTCGTCGAAGCGGAACAGGACGTTAACCGGTTGCGCGCTGCCGCCGTTACGGCGAATGAGGACCCGCGTCTCGTAGCCGTCGTCGACGTGGCGGCTGTAGATGGCGTCGATCGAGAAGTCCGTCATCTCGGCTCGCTGCACGTGCGCTTGGAAGAAGTCGTCCCACTTGGTCTTCGTTACCGTCTCGACGACGCGTTTGAAGTCGGCATAGGCGGGATGCTTGAATTTGTATTTCTGAAAATAAGTCCGCATAATCTTGCCCATCGTCTTGTCTCCGACTTGCCGTTCCAACGAGATGAGTACGAGCTTGCCTCTTAGGTAAACGTTCTCCGCGTAACGATCGGAGTCGCGGAACTTCCAAGAGGATTGGTCGAGCGGCTCCGGATCCGTAATATAGCTGGCCTCGACCGGCGTATTCGGTAGCACCCCGTAGATGGCGGACATCAGCTTATCTTCGGTATAGGAGGTAAAGCCTTCGTCCAGCCAAGCTTCCTCGAACTCGTTGGTGGCGATGAGGCCGTACCAATATTGATGCGCGATCTCGTGCACGAGCGTGCGCTCCAGGTCGTAGCCGGGGGTGCTGCCGTTCGCGGCGGCTCCGGTGACGAGCGTCGGGTACTCCATGCCGCCCGCGCCTTTGCCGCCGGCCGGAGGCACGACGATGGAGAGCGTGGCGTACGGATACTCCCCGTACCATTCCCCGAGCTTGGCGAGAGCGGACTTGGCGGCGTGCAAATATCGGTCCTTCAAGCCGGCATGCAGCGGGTCCAGATACAGCTTGATCCGGACGCCGGGAATGCCGGGCGAAGAGAAGGAGTCCTCCACGTAAGTGAAATCGGGAGACGCCGACCACGCGAAATCGTGCACGTCGTCCGCGTAGAACTGTACGGTTTTGCGTCCGTTCGCCAGGGCGGGGGCTTTCGTCTGGAAGCCGGTCGCGGCGATTTTATAATCTTGCGGAACGTTCACGCGAACGCTGTAGATGCCGAAGTCGGAGTAAAATTCGGAGTTGCCGTGATACTGGTGTAGGTTCCAGCCCTCCGTCGTTCTGCCGCGCGTGCCGATCGTCTCGTAGACGGCGAGCTTGGGGAACCATTGCCCCGCCATGAAGAAGTTTCCCGCTTTGCCCATGCGGGCGAATACGTCCGGCAGCTTCACCGTGAACGTCATCTGCAGCGTGACCGTCGCGCCCGGCTTTACGGTTTGCGGGAGCCGAAGCGTCATGAGCGTGCGGTCGTTCTTGTTGCCGTCGTCGGGTTGGACATATCGGACTCTAGGCAGCAAGGTCTCGCCTTCTTCGGTCTTGAGCGCGGTTACCTCCATGCCGCCGTTGCTGCCGGGGTTCATCTTGTCCCCTCGTAGCTGGCCGCCCGATTCCTTCAGGAACGTGCTTCCCGGAGCGAAGGCGTTCGGGTACAGATGGAAGTAAAGATCGGAGACGGGCTTGCGTCCGGGATTCTTCCAAGTGACGGTCTGCTGGCCGGAGAGCGTACCGTCCTTCTCGTTCAGCGAGACGTTGATATGGTACTCGGTAACCCGGTTGCTAAGCACGGCGGGTTTGGGCGTCAGCAACATATCCGGGGCGGGCTCCGCCTTCTGCGGCGCCTGAGAGATCGGGGCGGAAGCGTACTCCGCCGAAAGCTCGGCGGCCGGCAACGAATATTGCGCCACCCAAGCGTCGGCAAAGCCGAATTTGACTGAGAATACAAGAATAGCGGCGGCTGCGACGAACAGCAGCATTCGCAGCGAACGGCGTTCAGGCATACGGATTACCCTCCCGTTGACAAGCATCTACGGGATATATATGACGGTTGTCCTTCGTTCATGCCCCTGTCCCATCGGGAAAAGAATAAGCCGTCCCCGGCCGCGAGAGAGTAGCTGCGGACCGAGAACGGCATATTTACATTAAGAGAACAACGCGGACGGCTCGCCGTCGACGAGCAGCGTGAGCCGATGCAACGCGCGCGTGCAGGCGACGTACAGCAGCTTGGCGTCCTGCGCGTTGTCGGCGTAGTTGCGGGCATTGGCGCCTGCGATGACGACGGCATCGAATTCGAGCCCTTTGGCAAGGTGTGCCGGGACTACAGTGATACCGCCCCGATAAGCGGCCTGGTCTTCGGAAATCAGGTTCGCCTCGACCCCGCCGGCAAGCAGTTGCTCGTGCAGCGTCTTGCACTGCTCGTCAGTCCGGCCGATGACGGCGATCGTGCGCATCCCGCCAGCTAAGTTGGCGGTGATGAAAGCGGCTAAGCGGGAGACGAGCTCCGCGGAGTCCCGAACCGCTGCTACCTCGACCGGCTCGCCGCTGCGGAATACCGGTTCGGCAGGCGGCAGCCCCGTATCGGTACGTGCCAGAATCCGATTGGCGAATTCGATGATCTCGAGCGTGGAGCGGTAGCTGAGCTTCAGCGTGTGATAAGCGTTCTGCTCCTCCGTGAATACGGCGGCGAGTTCATCCCAGCGCTGCACGCCGCGATAGGCGTGAATGCCTTGCGCCAAGTCGCCGAGTATCGTGAACGACGGCTCGGCCATGTAAGCGCGGAGCAGCGCGATCTGGAGCGGAGACGCATCCTGCGCTTCGTCGACGACGACATGGTCGAACTGGCGATTCTCGGCGCCGTTGAATGCGAGATACACCCAGACTAGCGGAGCAAGATCCTCGGCGTGCACGACGCCGCGCTTCAAAGCTCGCAGCGTATCTTCGGCGAGCAATTTCGGAATGCGCGCTTCGTCCGCGTCAGCGAACACGGATTTGTAGAGGGTAAGGGGATTCGCTTCCGGCAGCTTCTTCATGAAAGCGCGCAGCCGCCCTTTAGCGAGCGAACTGCGTTCCTTGCGGATCTTAGGATCGCCGATGTTCGACAGCTGCATCTCCAGCCAGCGGTTGATTCTTCCCGCTAAGCGCTCCCGGCGCGTGGATAGCGGATAATGGCGGTACTCGACCTCGAACCATTCCCGAATCGTCTCGCTCGGCAGAACGCGGCCGTCCCATGCCTCGAAGGAGAGGCGGTCCTGCAGGAAGTCGTCTTCGTATTGCTTAAGCTTCTCTTTCAACGTCTTCAAGAAAGCCAGCGAGCCCTTGAACCTTCCCGGGACTTCATCGGTAAGCGCGGGCCTCTCCGAAGCAAGCGCGAACCATACCTTGCCTTCGGACGGCGGGGCCAGCTTGACGTTGCCGCCTAGGATATCGAGCGCCCAATCCGCGAATGTCGTCTGCGTCACGTTGCCGACTCCGAGCTCCGGCAGAACGCCCGATATATAATCGAGGAACATGCTGTTCGGCGCGAAGATGATCATTCGCTCCGCGCGAATCTGCTGCTGGTATTGGTAAAGCAGGAAGGCCAGGCGGTGGAGCGCGACCGTTGTTTTCCCCGAACCGGCGGCCCCCTGAATGATGAGCGCTTTGTAGCGGGGAGCGCGAATAATAAGGTCTTGTTCGGCTTGAATCGTCGAGACGATATCGCGAAGCCGATTGTCTTTCTTCTCGCCGAGACGATAGAGCAGAAACTCGTCGCTCAGCCCGATATTGTCGCCGCCCCGTTCGTAGCTATCGACGACGCGCTCGAGCGTCCGGTCGCGAATCGACAGATTGCGCTTGCGATAGATTTCCCCTTCGATCGTGCCGTCCGGCGCATCGTAGCTGACCGGGGTGTCGCCGCCCGTGAACGAGTAGAACAGGCTGGCGACGGGCGCGCGCCAATCGATGATGTACGGCTCGCTCGTCTTACGCTTATCCATGCCCCGTTTGCCGATATAGAGCGGTACGGGAGAGGGTTTGCCGCGTTCTTGAAAGTCTAGCCTTCCGAAGTAAGGCTCCTTGCTAAGCAGGTCGAGCCGTTGCCGCGTCTCCTCGCGGCGCGCCTCGAGCACTTGCTCGACGTAATCGTTGCCGTAATAGACGGGAGCGATCTCGGCTCTCTGCTCGGAGATTTCCTCCAGCGTTTCGGTCAGCTTCTGTCGTTCTTCCTCGAACGGCTTCGGCGGCGTAGTCGGTAATTGCATCGTAATCGTTCTTCCTCCTTGCGTCTCGCGTTTGTTGCCGGCTTCTCCATTGTGTACCATTTTCGCATAAAACAATAGACTTATGTTTTTCATTTTGTTATGATGTTGAGTACAGTCATACCAAAAATAAATAGAACAAACGTTCTCATCCAAATAGCGAACAACGATGTCTCCTTGGGAGGCTTTTTCGTATTATCAGGTCAGCCAGAATTTCTGGTTGGCCTTTTTTCATGGCCGTTTTAAGATGGCGGTAGCCGGGAGAACGTGCGGCTTTTAGGGGCAATGATCCCGTCATAAAAACTGTTCTC
>JAEWPC010000045.1 GCA_023460795.1 Bacillota bacterium
TCGAAGACGGTGGTGCGGTCGGCGCGGGGGGCGGTGCGGTCGTTGCGTGCGCGACGGGCGCGGGCCGGACGAGCCTCGGCGCGGCGGTCCCGCGGGCGGGCCGGCGCGCTCGGACGAGACTGGACGAGGAAGACCCGCGCGGCCGCGATCAGGCCCACGACGACGGTTGCCGCGAGCATCAACGGAAACCGGTTGACCAGCGGGTAGGCGACATTGATCGCCATGTCCTTGAGGCCCGTGCCCGCGCCGTCGGTGAGGAACTGCGCACCCAGCGGGACGGCGACGAACAGCAGCAACGGCGGCTGCACGACAGCGGTGAACAGGCTGCGCTTGCGGACCGCGAGCACGGCCAGGACACACCCGAGGAAGTACATGGCGGAGAAGGCCGACGTCAGTTCGCTGCCCGAGACGGCGTCGAAGGCGAACCCGAGGAAGGTGGCTCCGGCGGCCACGGCCACGGCGCCCCATGCGGGTATGCCGGGAACGGTGGGCAGTGCGGAACGTTGGTCGAGGGGCACCCCGGATCGAGCGCGTTGGGTTGCGGACACACCTCGAGAGTAGTCGGTTATCGCCCGGCTGCCTCGATGGCGCCGCCGTCGGAGGCCGGGAAATCGCCCACGGTCGGGCCCCGCGCTGTCGGACGGGTGCTCTAGCGTGCTTGCGCATGAGGATCCTCCACACGTCCGACTGGCACATCGGGCGCACCTTCCACGGTGTCGACCTGTTGGCCGACCAGACGCGGGTACTCGATGCGATCGCGGCCGTCGTCGCGCAGCGCGGCGTCGACGTGGTGGTGGTACCGGGGGACGTGTACGACCGGTCGATCCCCAGTGCCGACGCGGTCGCGGTCTGCAACCGCGGGTTCGAGGCCATCCGGGCGGCCGGTGCGGTGATCGTCGCGACGTCGGGCAACCACGATTCGCCGGTGCGGCTGGGCGCCGGCGCGGCCTTCGCCGCAGCCGGCGGACTGCATCTGAAGACCCGTGTGTCGGCGCTCGACGTCCCGGTCGAGCTCGACGACGACCACGGTCCGGTCGCGTTCTACGGCATCCCGTACCTCGAGCCCGAGATCACGCGGACCGAGTTAGGTGTGCCGCAGGCGCGGTCGCACGCGGAGATCCTCGACGTCGCGATGGCGAGGATCCGAGCCGATCTCGACGGCCGTCGTGCGGGTGCGCCCGGGTTGCGCTCGGTGCTGCTGGCGCACGCCTTCGTGGTGGGTGGCGAGGCCACGGGTTCGGAGCGCTCGATCTCGGTCGGCGGTGTGGAGACGGTGTCGGCGTCGGCGTTCGACGGGGTCGACTACGTCGCGCTCGGGCACCTGCACTCGCCGCAGACACTCGCGGAGAACGTCCGCTACAGCGGATCGCCCCTACCGTATTCGTTCGGGGAGCGTTCCCATCGCAAGGCGGTGTGGCTGGTGGACGTCGACGCGGCCGGTCTCGCGACGGTCGAGCGGCTCGATCTGCCGGTGGTGCGCGGCCTCAGCCAGCTCACCGGGACCCTCGACGAGTTGCTGAGCGACGCCGCGTTCGATTCCGCCGAGGACCACTACGTGTCGGCGGTACTCACCGACGCGCTGCGCCCGGTGGACGCCATGCGCGCCCTGCAAACCCGATTCCCGTACGCGGTGCACATGGAATGGCAGCGCCCCGAAGGCAATCCGGAGCTGAGGTATCGCGACCGGGTGCGTGGGCGTTCCGATCTCGAGATCGCGGAGGGTTTCCTGACCGACGTGCGCAGCGACGCGACGCCCGGCGAGGTGCAGCTGTTCGAGCAGGCGCTCCGGAGCGCCACCGCGGCCGAGGTGCCCACGCGCACAGGCGGCCCGGCCGACCTTGCCGAGGCGTCCGCGTGAGACTCCACGATCTCCAGGTGACGGCGTTCGGTCCGTTCGCCGAGACCGTCACCGTCGACTTCGACGAGCTCGGCGCGGACGGACTGTTCCTGTTGCACGGGCAGACCGGCGCGGGCAAGACGACGATCCTGGACGCGGTTGCCTTCGCGCTCTACGGAACGGTCCCCGGTGCCCGCAAGGAGGGCAAGCGTCTGCTGTCGGACCACGCACCGGCGGGATCGGTGCCGGCGGTGACGCTGGAGGCGACGATCGGCGGCCGTCGGATCCGGATCACGCGCAGCCCCGAATACCAACGTGCCAAGAAGCGCGGCACCGGCACGATCACCGAGAACGCCAAGGCGACTCTGGCGTGGCTCGACGGCGACGGCGAGAACCTGTCCCGGATCCCGGACATCGCCCGCGAGGTCGAGCGTCTGCTGGGGATGACCGCCGACCAGTTCTTCCAGGTCGTGCTGCTGCCGCAGGGCGAGTTCGCGAAGTTCCTGCGCGCCGACAACGAGGAACGCGGCAAGCTGCTCGAGAAGCTTTTCGACACCACGCGTTTCAAGGCGGTCGAGGAGTGGTTCGTCGACCGCAAGCGGGCGAGTGACGCGCGCGTCGTGGAGCAGCGCAAGCAGGTCGAGCTGGCGCTGGCGAAGGTGTCGGCGGCAGCGGGGATCGAGGCAGGATCCGACGGCGAGCCGCTGGTGTGGGCGCGGCGCCTGCTCGACCAGGCGATCGAGACCGCGGTGCTGACCGCCACCGACGTGGTTCGGGCGCGGGCGGTGGGCGAGAAGGCTCGCGCGGCGGCGACGAGAGCTCGGCAGAGGCTCGAACTGCAACGTCGCCGGGACGCCGCGCGCGCGGCGATCGTCGAACTCGACGAGCGCGCCGACGAGCGTGAGGCACTGGCGGCCGAGGCGGCTCGTGCGGTG
>JAEWPC010000046.1 GCA_023460795.1 Bacillota bacterium
TCTAACGGTATCACAGACCTCTACAGCACGGAACTCCCGAGTTCGCACGCTCTAACGGTATCACAGACCTCTACAGCACGGAACTCCCGAGTATCCTCGCTCTAACGGCCTCACAGACCTCTACAGCACATATACCCCGAGTATGCTCGCTCTAACGGTTTCACAGACCTCTACAGCACATATACCCCGAGTTCGCTCGCTCTAACGGTCTCGCAGACCTCTAGTTGGGTGGGCTACGGGAGTACGGCGATATAGAGGTCGATTTGACCTCTACCGGGATGCCGCTTCTAAACACATGGCACAAAAAACGCCGCTGCAGCGGTATCACGTACCGTTACAGCGGCGTTCGATAGGAACTTATTAACCTTCAAGAAGCAGCGTTTCTGGATCTTCGAGCATTTCCTTCACTTTGACGAGGAATTGCACGGCTTCGGCGCCGTCGACGATACGGTGGTCGTAGGAGAGGGCGATGTACATCATCGGACGGTTCTCCATACGTTCCGCGTCGATCGCGACCGGACGAAACTGGATCTTGTGCATGCCGAGAATGCCGACTTGCGGAGCGTTCAGGATCGGCGTCGAGAGCAGCGAGCCGAACGTGCCGCCGTTCGTGATCGTGAACGTGCCGCCCTGAAGCTCGGACAGCTCGAGCGAGTTGCTGCGCGCTTTGGTCGCGAGGTTCACGATCGTGCGCTCGATTTCGGCGAAGCCGAGGCGGTCCGCTTCGCGTACGACCGGCACGACCAAACCTTCTTTGGCCGATACGGCGATGCCGATGTCGTAGTACTTCTTGACGATGATGTCGTCGCCGCTGATTTCAGCGTTCAGCAGAGGGAAAGCCTTAAGGGCGCCGACGACCGCTTTCGTGAAGAAGGACATGAAGCCGAGGCCGACGTCGTGCTTCTCTTTGAACGAGTCTTTGCGGCGTTTGCGGATTTCCATGATCGCGGACATGTCGACTTCGTTGAACGTCGTCAGCATCGCGGCGGTGTGCTGCGCTTCGACGAGACGCTTAGCGATCGTCATGCGGCGGCGGGACATCTTGCGGCGCTCTTCCGGCTTCGCGTAGTTCGCCGTCGCGGTCTTGTCCGATGCCGGGCTAGGCGCAGCTTGCGCTGCGGGAGCCGGTGCGTTGCCGGCGGATTTCACGTCGGACGGAGAGATGCGGCCGATCGGATCGCGCGCAGCTACGCTGCTCAGGTCGATGCCTTGCTCGCGAGCCAGCTTGCGAGCGGCAGGCGAAGCGAGCGTCTGGCCAGCAGATGCCGCTGCCGCAGGAGCAACCGCAGGCGCAGATGCAGCTACAGGAGCCGCCGCCGCAGGAGCGGCAACCGGTGCAGGCGTCGCCGCAGGAGCAGGTGCGGCAGCCGGAGCCGCGCCAGCGGCTGCCTCGCCGATCGTGCCGACAGCTTCGCCGATTTTAACCGTATCGCCTTCTTTAGCCAGAATAGCGGTAACGACGCCATCCTGTTCGGCGCTGATTTCCAAGTTTACTTTGTCGGTCTCCA
Organism: Bacillota bacterium; assembly: GCA_023460795.1. Taxonomy (GTDB): domain Bacteria; phylum Bacillota; class Bacilli; order Paenibacillales; family Paenibacillaceae; genus Cohnella. The sequence goes on from JAEWPC010000046.1 coordinate 1,509, forward strand.
GCTCGAGCAGCAAGTCTCCTTGCTTAACGGCGTCTCCTACTTGAACGATCCATTTGGAGATCGTGCCTTCCGTGATGGATTCACCCATTGCTGGAACGATAATGTCAGACATTCGAAGTTACCTCCCGGATTTTACAGCGGTTTTCTTTTTAGTGACGAGCGCTTGCGTGACGATATATTGCTGTTCGAGGACGTGTACTTGCTGGAAGCCGCTTGCCGGGCTGGAGCGTTCCGGACGTCCGATGTAGCTGACCGTCGCTTCCGCCGGAGCGATCTCGCGAATGCGCGGCTCCATGTAGAACCAAGCTCCCATATTCTTCGGCTCTTCCTGAACCCAGACGATCTCGTTCAGCTCGGGATAACGATCGATGATCGCTTGAAGCTCCGCTTTCGGGAACGGATACAGCTGCTCGACGCGAACGACGTGCAGCCAGTCGCGGTCCGCATCGGTATTCTTCGTCAGCTCGTCGGCCAGGTCGATCGCGACTTTACCCGTGCACAGTACGAGCCGTTGCACGCGTTTCGGCTGTTGGCCGAGACCCGGCTGCTCGAGAACGGGCTGGAACGAGCCTTCGCTCAGCGCCGACGCCGGCGAAGCGACGTGCGGGTTGCGGATCAAGCTCTTCGGCGCCATAACGACGAGCGGGCGAACCGCGTCGGTGTTCAAGATGGCCGCTTGATGGCGGAGCAAGTGGAAATACTGCGCCGCGCTGGACAAGTAAGCTACCGTCCAGTTCTCTTCGCCGCAAAGCTGCAGGAACCGCTCCATACGCGCGCTGGAATGCTCCGGGCCTTGGCCTTCGTAGCCGTGCGGCAGGAGCATGACCAAGCCGGAGCGCTGCTGCCACTTCGAACGTCCCGCGGAGATGAACTGGTCGATCAGCACTTGAGCGACGTTCACGAAGTCGCCGTACTGTGCTTCCCAGATCGTCATCGTTTCCGGCGCGTATACGTTGTACCCGTATTCGAAGCCAAGTACGCCGGCTTCCGACAACGGGCTGTTGTGGATGGCGAAAGAAGCTTTCGATTCCGGCAATTCGTGCAGCGGGCAATATACCTCGCCTGTAACCGGATCGTGCAGGACCAGGTTGCGGTGCGCGAACGTCGCGCGTTCCACGTCTTGGCCGCTCAGGCGGATCGGCGTGCCGTCGGCAAGAATCGAAGCGAACGCCAGCGTCTCCGCGTGGCCCCAGTCGACTTTCTCGCCGTCGTTCAGCGCGTCGGCGCGACGCTCGAGAATACGCTGCAGCTTCGGATAGACGGTGAAGCTTTCAGGGAAGGCGAGCAATCCCTTGTTCATGCTGCGAAGCGTCTCGGCCGTAACGGCCGTTACCGGCTTGCTTGCCAGCGTGTTCGGTTCAGGCTGCGTCTGATGGACGGGATCTTTATGCTCTTGGCTCTTCACTTGATCGTAAGCGGCTTTGAGCTTGCGAAGCACGTCTTGCTTGATCGCTTCGGCGGCTTCCGCGGTCAGCGTGCCTTCGCGAACGAGCTTCTCCGCGTAAAGCTTGGCAACCGGGGAGTGCGCTTTAACCTTCTTATAAATAAGAGGCTGCGTCGTTTCCGGATCGTCCGTCTCGTTGTGGCCGTAGCGGCGGTATCCGATCAGGTCGATGACGAAATCTTTTTTGAATAGAGTACGGTAAGTGCTCGCCATACGCGCTGCGGCGATGACTGCTTCCGGTTCGTCGGCGTTGACGTGAATGATCGGAATTTCGTAGCCCTTGGCCACGTCGCTCGAGTAATGCGTCGAACGGGAGTCGAAGCTTTCCGTCGTGAAGCCGATCCGGTTGTTGACGATAACGTGCACTGTGCCGCCGTTCGAATAACCGCGCAGGTTATTGAAGTTGAGCGTCTCCGCGACGATGCCTTCTCCGGAGAACGCGGCGTCGCCGTGCATGATGATGGACGCGGCCGAATCGAAGTTCTGCGTCGGGAAGCCCGGCTCCGAACGATTATCCTGGGCGGCGCGGGCAAAACCGGCCACGACCGGATTCACGTATTCCAAGTGGCTCGGATTGTTCGCCATCGTCAGGCGGGTTTCCGCCGTTTCGCCGGTCTGAATCGAACGATTCGCGCCCAAGTGATATTTGACGTCGCCCGTCCAGCCGTAATTGATGCCGATCGAGCCTTCGGACGGGATCAGGTTCTTGTTCGGCGAATGATGGAACTCGGAGAAAATATTGCCGTAAGGCTTGCCCAATACGTGAGCAAGCACGTTCAAGCGGCCGCGGTGAGCCATCCCCATGACGATGTTGCGAGCGCCGTCGTTAATGAGCTCGTGAACGATTTCGTCGAGCAGCGGGATGAGCGCTTCGTTGCCTTCGACGGAGAAACGCTTCTGTCCGACGAACGTGCGTTGCAGGAAATCTTCGAATTGCTCGGCTTCGAGCAGCTTTCTAAGCAAAGCTTCCTTCTCGGACGCGAGAAGCTTCTTGGAAGGAAGCTTCGATTCCGCTTGTTGCTTCAGCCATTTGATCTCTTCTTCGTTATGCACGTGGCCGAATTCGAACGCGATCGGTCCGGTATACGCCGCAAGCAGCTTGCGGTACGCTTCCCAGCTGTTCGCCAGCGCGATCGGCGCGTCTTCCCAGACGCACTCCGGAGGCAGGCTTCGCAGATCGTCTTCCGTCAATCCGTAAGTCGAAGGTTCGATCATATTCGCGCTTGCTTTCATATTAAGCTCCAGCGGATCGATGTCCGCCGCGAGATGCCCGAACGCGCGGATGTTCCATGCGAGCTGACCGGCGGCGATCGCTTTCTTGAGCGAGCCGGTATCCAGCGTTCCGGACGTAACGCGCGCTTCCGCCGATGCGGCTAACGCTTCGGAGCGCGGCGGGGCGCCCAAAGTCTCGAATAAGTCGCGATAGGCTTTGCTTACTGCCTCAGGATCGTTCGTGTAAAGCTCGTATTGCTCTTGAATATAACCGAGATTGGGACCATAAAATTGCTGCCATTGTCCTTGCGAGTTTGCTTTGAATTCTGACATTCCGCATCCCTCTATGTTCATGGTGGATTACCTATTATTGCGCCAAGCTCGGCGCTGACCTTCAGAACTATTCTAACGCTTTCGAGTCAGATATAAAAATGATGATTAAACATGATAACGATCTAAAATTTAGATCATTCATGGCGTGCATTTCCACGTTCCCGGACAGCTTACTTCATTATGCTTCAAAAGTCGCCGCAATATCGTCCCGATGCCATATTTTGCGCGGTTACGCGCGAATTTTGCGTCCGAACGTTCCTTTCACCGTATTAAGATGGGGCTAAAAGATCTTAAGAAGGTGAATCCGATGATTCGGAAGGAAATTCTCATTATTGGCGGTGGACAGGCTGGCATCGCGATGGGTTATTATTTGCGCCTTAAGGGAGCGGACTTTGCCATACTCGATTCGAGCGCTAGAACAGGCGACAGCTGGCGGGTCCGGTACGATTCGCTGCGTCTGTTCACGCCGAGGCAATATAGCAGTCTTCCGGGATATTCGTTCCCGGGCGATCCAAGCGGCACGCCGACGAAAGACGAAGCGGCGGATTATCTGGAGGAGTACGTCGATCGATTCGAGCTCCCGGTCATTCATCGCGCTAGCATCGTGCGGATGGAGCGGAGGGACGGCGGATTCTACCTGCGGAGCGAGAGCGGAGAGGAGTTCCAGGCCGACCGGGTCGTCGTTGCGACGGGGCCGTTCCATCGGCCTTTCATCCCCGGCATCTCGCGATTCGCCAGCGAAGACGTCGTGCAAATCCACAGCTCGCTGTATCGGAATAGCAAGGACTTGCAGCCCGGCGCTACGCTTGTCGTCGGAGGCGGCAACTCGGGGGCGCAGCTTGCGGTCGAGCTCGCGGAAGATCGCGAAGTGACGATTGCCGTAAGCGAGCCGCTGAGCTTCAAGCCTTTGACGATATTAGGGAAGAGCATGTTCTGGTATTACGACAAGCTCGGCTTCATGAGGGCGAAGCGAACGTCTGCCAGAGGCAGACTGATGCAGCGTCAGCCCAACGCTATCTATGGGTTGGAGCTTCGCGGCCTTCTCGATCGGAATCGGGTGTCCCTGAAGCCGAGAGCAACGAACATCAACGGGGACAGGGTGATCTTCCAAGACGGCAGTTCCGGCAAATATCGCAATATCGTATGGGCAACCGGATTCCGGCCGTCGTACGACTGGATCCGAATCGAGGGGCTCTTGAATGAAGACGGTACTCTGAGGCATCGGATGGGGGAGACGGAAGTGCCGGGTTTATTTTTCCTAGGGCTTACTTGGCAAACTTGTCGGGGCTCCGCGTTAATGGGATGGGTGAAGCACGACGCCGAGGTTTTGTCCGAAAGGTTATTCCCCGTGTCGCCGAAACGCTCCAAAGCATGATATAGTTAAAATAATCCAATCGCAAAGGGGCGATCCAATGGTTCCGGCTACCGAACGCGTTGTCCGAGCATCTCGGGTATTGCCGACGTATGCGCAGTTTCCGTTCGACCAATGGGCGGAAACCCGTTATCGCCCCAGCGCAAGAAAAGGCGTTGCCACGCGATCTTTCGATCGAGGGGCCAAAGCGGCGGCGATCGGCATCGTAAGAGTGCTGATCGCGATTCAAGACGTTCATTCCGAGGCATCGGATCACGAGGACGTCGACGACGATGAATCGGCGATCGAATACGTGCGCAGGATTGTGTACTCCTATAACAACCTTCGCGAGGCGATGAGGGATACAGACCCGTATTTGAATCCGAAGGTGATGAACGGTCTGGAGCTGCAGATCGAAGCGAGCGATTACGAGCGCCTCGGCATTCGCCTCGCCGAGGACGGCAGCTTGGAACTGGACGAAGAGGCGTTCCGCGGACGTTACGACGGTCGGACGGATCGGTTGTTAGAGGCGCTGGGTGACGTAAGAGGGCTGCCGACCGCGTTGCGAGAGGCGACCGAGCGTTACATCGGCGTACCGGCCAGCCAGCTGCTGAACGATAAAATTTTCGATACGAGACCGAAGCCGGGATATCCTCCAAGGCTGCAAGCCGGCTTGCGTCTGTCGATGACGGGGATATTGCTGGATATGGTCATGTAAAATAAAACACCGCCTGCCCCGTGTCGTATTCGGGGAGGCGGTGTTGTTCGTATTAGCGGAGCTTGGCGAGGTCGAACGGAGGTACGAGTCCTTCGTTCATGGCGCGTCCGAGCAAACTCTCGACCGCGGCGTAACCGTCCTCTCCAAGGTTGGCGGTAAAGGCGTTCACGTAGAGCTCGATGTGCGCTTTGGCGACGGCAGGATCCATCTCTTGCGCGTGTTCGCGGACATAGTCGCTCGATGCTTCGGGATGAGCCCACGCGTAGTCGACCGATTCGCGAATCCATCCGGCGATCGACTCGGTGTCGAGTCCTCGTCTGGAGATGATCGCTCCGAGCGGGATCGGCAAGCCGGTATCCTGCTCCCACCAGCTGCCCATGTCTTCGAGCAAGGTCAGCCCATACGACCCGTAAGTGAACCGGGCTTCGTGAATGACGAGACCCGCGTCGACTTCGCCTTTCTGAACGGCGGGCATGATCTCATGGAACGGCATGACGACGATCTTCCCGACGCCGCCCGGCACGTTCTTGGCTGCCCACAGCCGGAACAGCAAGTACGCGGTGGAACGTTCGCTCGGCACGGCGACGACGGCGCCGGATAGCTGCGCAGGGTCTTGCGGGTTCGCGGCTTTGCCGTTGGTCAGGACGAGCGGTCCGCAACCGCGTCCGAGCGCGCCTCCGCATGGAAGCAGCGCGTAATTGTCCAATACCCAGGGGAGAGCGGCGTAGGATATTTTCATCACCTCGGGGCCTTCCCCTTGAAGCGCTAAATAATTCGTAATATCGATATCGGCATAAGTAACGTCCAGCTCGGGTGCTCCGGGGATTAGCCCGTGAGCCCAAGCGTGGAAGACGAAAGTATCGTTCGGGCAAGGCGAATAAGCGATTCTCATAGATGTAGTCCCTCCGTTAAATGATCGAATGCGGCCTCGAGCGATCTGAGAGCGTCGCCGATCCGCCAGGCGTCCCGGTCGCGCGGGCCGACGCGATTGGAGATCGCGCGGATTTCGAGCGCGGGGATTCCCTTGGCTTGTGAGGCGGCGGCAACGCCGTAGCCTTCCATTCCTTCGGCGACGACGCCGGGTACGCGCTCGGCGAGGCGCGCGGCGGTAGCGGCCGAGCCGGTGGCCGTGCTCACGGTGATGATCGGACCATAGTTGGCCACGATTCCGGCTTTATGAAGTGCGCTAACGGCGCGGTCGGCTGCCGGCTTGTCCGCTTGCACGCGGGACGTGCCGAAGCCGAGCTCGTCCACGCTGCTGAACCCCACGGGCGTCTCGACGCCTAAGTCTGCCGCCACGATCTCGGTCGCGACGACAACGTCGCCGATATCGGCGCGACCCTCGAAGCCGCCGGCAATGCCGGCGCTGATGACCAGGCGGTACTCGCCGCTCATCAAAGCCGTCGTCGTGCTGATCGCTGCCGCGACCGGACCGACCCCGGCGACTTTCGCCTCGAACCGATCGTCACCTTTCAATCCGCGCATAACCGCGTCACGCTCAGCTTCCACGGCTGTCATGACTAATATTTTACCGTTCATCGTTCCCCGTCTCTCCTTCTATTCCGTGCGTTCAACTTACCTCATTATAGTCCCTTCCTTTTGGAGAGTCCAAATGGCAGGTTTAGGCACGAGTGTCTATCCCCACGCCGCAACCGTGCTTTCCACGGTTACATGCCGCACGAGTGCCCGTCCCAGCGCCGCAACCGTGCTTTCCACGGTTACACACCGCACGTGTGCCCGACCCAGCGCCGCAACCGTGCTTTCCACGGTTACATGCCGCACGAGTGCCCGTCCCAGCACCGCAACCGTGCTTTCCACGGTTACATGCCGCGCGAGTGCCCGTCCCTGCGCCGCAACCGTGCTTTCTACGGTTACATGCCGCACTAGTGCCCGTCTCAGCATCGCAACCGTGCTTTCCACGGTTACAAGCCGCACGAGTGCCCATCCCCGCACCGCAACCGTGCTTTCCACGGTTACATGCCGCGCGAGTGCCCGTCCCAGCGCCGCAACCGTGCTTTCCAAGGTTACATGCCGCTCCTATCCCGTCCTGAGCAGAGGGGATAACCCCCAACGCAAACAAAACCGCCCCATAGTCTCATCGACTATGGAGCGGTGCGGGGCAAAGCAAGGTTACCTGGTTGCAGGACCCGAAGTTGCCGGAACGACGTCGATTGCGGGTCCGTCGTGCCCTTCATTCACTCCGGGCAGCGGCGGGTATTGGAGCGTTCCGCGATCGCCGAGGCTGCCGAGATCGTTCGCCTTCAGCATGCTTTCGGACAGCGTGTAGAGCGTGTTGCCCGCGTAGAGAATGCGGCGAACGGACTTGCCATAGTTGTAGCCGTACTGGCCGCTCTTGGCGAGGTCGTCTAGAGACAGATGGGTAATTCGTCCGCGCAAGGTGAAACCATCTTTCAGATCGATTCCGTAAACGTAAGCGCCTTGGTAGACGAATTGCCCGTATGCCGGGAAGCCGCCCTGCTCGATCCGATCCTTATCCGGGATTTCCATCAGCTCGACGGGGAACGCCAGCAGTCCTTTCTCCTTGGAGAACAGGAGCGCTTTATGATTGTACAGCAGCTCGGAGCTCGTGCCGCGATCGCCGATGACTTCCTTGAACATTTCTTTCGGGCGGCTGACGTCGGTGACGTCGAAGAGCGCGATTTTCATGCCTTGATAGTATGCCATCGTCGCTTCCTTGTCCCCGCCCTTCACCGGCAGCTCCACCGTTTCTTTGCCGAAGCCGATGAGGTGGTTGTCGTCGTACGGGTGCAGGTAGTCGCTGTAGCCCGGAATTTTGAGCTGGCCGAGCACCGCGGGCTTCGTCGGGCTGCGGAGATCGAGGACGAAGAGCGGGTCGACTTGGCGGAACGTGACCATGTAGGCTCTGCCGCCCATGAACCGCGCCGAGTAAATGCGTTCGCCCGGAGCCAGATCCTCGAGCTTGCCGATCGTCTTCATGCGCTCGTCGAGCACGTACACATTGTTCGTGGAGTTGTATTCTCCGGTTGACGTCCAACCGTCTATCGTCGTCGCGATCCGGAAATACCCGTTATATTCATCCATCGAGAACTGGTTCAGCACGTTGCCGGGCACGCTGCCTTCGCCTACGTAAAGGACGTTGCCTTGATCGAGGCGGAATTTATAGATGTGCGTCTGTAAGCGATAGTTGTTGTCGCCGTCAGGCGTGGGCTTGGCGACCGAGACGTAAAGATGCGTAGAGGAAGCAAAGATCGTCTGCCCGGAGCCGAGATAAGCGGACACTTGGTAGGCTTGCTCCGGACGGTCGAGGTCGAGCGCTCCGATCAGCATCATGCTGCTGTCGACCGGATTCGGGAAATAGCGGATATCGCTAAGCGGCAGTTTCTTCATCCCATCCGTCACGGCGCTATCGCCGTACATCGGTTCGATACCGCTCTCGGAAGACGACTGTGCGGGCGGACTGTCTATGAGCTTCCTCTTCTCCAGCGGGTAAGCGTAATAGTAGTTGAATTTGTTCGTCACGACGTATAGCGCGCCGTCTATCTTCCTTGATGACACATAGTTGCCTTCGATCTCGGTCTCGCGCTTCAAAGTCGGTGTGCCGGCGTCGTCGAGCTCGTAGATTTTAGTCTGAACCGTGCTCGTCATCGGTACGATCGGCATGATGCCGATCCTCTTCTCCGACGTCGCCGCGTCGCCCGAGCCCGAAGGCGTGCTTGAACCGCTCGAACCGGCGCCAGCCGATTCGCTTGCCATAGGCATGACGACGTTATGCTGACCGATCACGACCAAACGATGGTCGTCGACGTACATCTCGGTCGGATCGAAGCGATCCTGCTCCTTATATTCCAGCGTTGCCGCCAACTTCGGCTTATCCGGATTAGAGATGTCGGAGATGAGCACCCGGTTGCCGCTGATCTGATAGACGAACTTCCCGTCCGTCTTCGCCCAATCCGCTTCGTCGACGCCCTGCACCTGCACGTTCGTCTTCGAATAATCCGCGCTTCCCCCGGCTTCTCCGACCGCTTTGTCGGTGGCCGATTCGTCGGAGAACGCGCTCGGAGCCGCTGCAGCGGCGTTCGGCGGTATAGCATTCATCATCATCTGTCCGCTTAAAGGGACGACGCCTCCGCGCGCGTAGAACATCCCGCTGGTGTTCTGGATATCCTGCATAAGCTCATCCAGCTTCTTCTGCGTACCGATGACCGGGAGTTGCTTCGGGTCGTCGATGTGGATGGCGCCGGCGATCCCGTCCCAGGAGACGATCGTGCCAAGCGCTTCCGATATCGCCCGCACGGGCACCATGAGCGTTCCGTTCCGAAGCTCCGGCGCGACTTCCAGCTTGAACGTCCGTCCGTTCGCGCTCATCTGAGCAACTCCCACCGTGATCAATGCGGTTTTCTTGCCGCGCGTCAGCTTGGCATACGAACGACCTTCGGCGTCCGTTCCCGAATCGATCTTCGCTCCGAGCGCCTCCGCGATCGGCTTCATCGGCACCATCGTGACGCCGTTAACCGCATAGGCGGATTGCAAGAACGCAAGCGGCGCGCCGTTCACGACGACGCGGCCCTTAAAGCCGACGGCGGCTGCCGCGGCCGATTTCGCGGGCGCTTGGTCCGACGGCGCGGCGGCCGTAGACGCAACAAGAACGAAGCTGGCGAGCAGCATCCCCGCTATCGTTGTTTTACCCATGTTTATTCCCCCCAGGATCATCAGTGACTGCCTTCTGTCTCGATTTGTTTGCGAATACAATCATTGACGCGAGTTGGATCAAATTGGTTGCAGTCGCAATTACAAAAATGAGCCGAGCGCCATCCGTCATACAATAGAACAATCCCGTGCTTAACCCGTTTGAAGGGGGTGATTCGCATGACTATGCTTCACAGCCTGGCCGCCTTGGAGCACGTCGCGTTCCAGAACCAAACCGAGCGTAAGCTCGGCCTGAACGACGTGCGCGAGCGCGTCGCAAGGTACGTGGCGGACGCGCCTGAGGCGAGCTACCATTTCATTATCGGCACCGACAGCCAAGGGCATCGCGGCTATACGAAGTTCGCGACGGGCATCGTCATTCATCGGCTCGGGCAAGGCGCATGGGGGTGCTATCGGCAATTCGCTTTTCCCAGACAATTGACAACGATACGCGAAAAGCTGATGCTAGAAACGATACTGTCGCTCGAAGTGGCGCGGCGATTCGATCCGAGCGGACTGGGCGCGCCCGCCGATCTAGCCGCGTATATCGACATCGACGCCGGCACCGTACCGCGAATCAATAGAACCGCGGAGTGCGTGCAGGAGATGGTCGAGCTGGTGTCGGTCATGAGAAAATACGAACCGCGCGTCAAGCCATACGCTTATGCGGCTTCGTCCTATGCGAACCGACATACGAAACATTAAACCGAGTCATGTAAGGGGACAATGAGATTGCAATCAGCAGCAACCGTTCTAGCACGGCACTTATTCCGATTCAAATTCATGTATATCGCTTTTCTTTTGATCGCGGCCGCGATCTATGTCTTAACGCATCTCTCGATTCCGGAGTCGGCAACACCCGAACCCGCCAGCGCGAATTACGAGTATGAAAGCTATATCGCAGACAACCATATCACTCTTCAAGTCATTAAGACGCAACCGAAGGATATTCACTTGCGCCGGATCGACAACAACGTAACGGCATCCGGGATCGTCGGCGTGAACGGCGGGTTTTTCTGGGAAAAGCAGCTGCTCAGCATCGCCGTGCATAATGACGTACCCGTTGCCGGAGAGGCGGGCGTCCGCGGGTCGGGCTGGTTCAATGCGAAATATGCGCGAGGCACGCTCGTGTACGACGGTCAGACGCAAGCGTACTCGGTACAGGTCGTCAGCGACGCGAGCGAGCTAGCCGTGACGGATCGCTCCGATTACTGGGCGCAGGGCGGCATTAGCCTTAACCTGCAGGACGACGCCGGTTGGCGCAAGCAAGCCGATACGGAAGCGATGCCTGCTCCGGACGATACTCGTCTGCGCAGCGCGATGGCTTATGCCGAAGACGGTGTGTATTTGATCGTCACGGATATCGGATGCACGGCCGAGGACTTCCGGGCTGCTATCCAAAGCTATAGCTCGTCGCTCCCGAACCGTCTGATCGATGGAATTTTCCTCGACGGAGACGGCTCCTCGCAGCTGCTAACGCGCGAAGCGAAGCTGATGGGCGACGGAAGACCGGTCGTTCAGATGATCGGGGTGGACTGACAGGCAGGAAAAGCGCGGAGGCTCGGTGAAACATTAGAGTGGATAAAAGCAAGGTACGCGGAGGGGAACACGATGAAATCGAAGTCGATAACGGTTCAAAGCTTGCAGGAGTATTTCAAGCTGGAGATTCTGTCCGGCGGGGATCGGCTCGATCGCGTCGTCACGAAGGCGAGATCGCATCGGCCGGGGCTAGAGTTCGTCGGATATTTCGATTTTTTTCCGATGGAACGGGTTCAGGTGCTGGGGCGCAAAGAAATCAGCTATTTACATACGTTAAGCGAAGAAGAACGCAATCTGCATATCGGCAACGTCGTTAAGTATCATCCCCCCTGCTTCATCGTGACGTCGAATCAGGAATACACGGGGCTCAAGTATTTGCTCCTCTATTGCCAGCAAGAAGGCATTCCCCTGCTGCGGACGAAGGACAAGACGACGGAGTTCATCGGGAAGCTGGACCATTATCTGCTCAAACAGCTGGCTCCCGAAATCGCCGTGCACGGCGTCTGTCTCAACGTATCGGGCATCGGCATTCTGCTGCGCGGCAAGTCCGGCATCGGCAAGAGCGAAACCGCGCATACGCTCATCCGCCGCGGTCACCGGCTCGTCGCCGACGATATCGTCGTGCTGAAGAAGCTGAGCTCGCAGACGCTGCTCGGTACCCATAACGAGACGACGCGCGAATTCCTCGCGCTGCGCAGCATCGGACTCGTGAACGTCGTCCGGCTCTACGGACGCAAGGCGTTCCAGGACGAGTCCCGCATCGTGCTCGACATCGAGCTCGCGCCATGGCAGGACAACGCGCTCAACAACGACTTGGAGCTCGAGCCGAAGTACTCCGAATATATGGGCGTGAAGGTCCCTTATATCGAGATTCAGCTGCAACCGGGGCGGGACGTCGCCGGCATGATCGAAGCGGCCGCGAACAACTGGTATCTCAAGCAGCAGGGCTACAGCGCAGCGGAGGAGTTCATGAAGAGGATCGAGGAAGAGATGGGCAGCGGCGGTTAAGGGTAACGTTACGGATGCACGTACAAGTAAGCGGTACGCGTCGTCCGGTAGGTGCCTTCGAGCAGTTGCTCCGGCAGCACGTTCGTCTTGACGAGCGCGGCGATCTTGGACGGGTCGGGCTTGCATACCGCCTTCCATAGCTCGGGATCCGGGAGCGCCGCGAACACGAGCTTGTCGTCGTATAATCTTTTCTCCTGGTAGATGATTTTGAGCGTGTAATTCGGCAGTTGGAGTTCCGCGTCCGAAGCATAGGCGGCGATAATCTCCTCGCGAAGCGTATCGAGGGCGTCTTCGATTCGTTTCTGTTCTTCTTTCAATTGGCAATAGAGCATCAATCTCTCTTGGCGCATACGCTCACCTCTTAGAAAATGCTAGATGATGAAGTCTATGAACCTCTCTTCCGAATTATGCGTATACGTTATTACGGCATAGGGATCAAGCGAGACTGTCGTTATTCCCCGGGAAATGTCGAGCGGAAAGCGGTCTTCATACAATCGAAGCGGGGGGACTACGGTTTTGAGAAAAGGTTATGTAACGGGGACTGCATGGTTGCTGCTGATGGCGTTGCTCACGGCTTGCAGCTCCTCGACGAACGACGAATCGAACGAAGCGCCGATCTCCTCTGCCATGGCTGTCCCGTCTGAGGAGTCGTCATCTCCGTCAGCGCCAGCGGCGGATAGCGACCCGCTGAAGCCGGGCTCCAAAGGTTTTCTGTGGCGGGTAACGGGCGGCGAGAATTCGGGTTACTTGGTCGGCACGATCCATGTGGCGAGGAAGGAAATGTACCCGCTCGACGAAGATCTAGAGCAAGCGGTAGCGGATGCGGACTATATCGGATTGGAGCTCGACCTAACGACGGTCGATCAACTGGCGATGGCGAAGCTCGTCGCGGAGAAAGCGCTGCTCAAGGACGGGACGGAGCTCAAGGATCACGTGTCCGAGGAAGATTACGAGAGGTTCAAGCAGCTGATGAAGAAGTCGCTGGGCATCGTAGGCTCTAGCGCGTTCGACAAGTACGAGCCTTGGTACGGCGCCATGACGCTTGAAGCGTTGCCGGCGACCAAGTACAAGGAGGCCGACGGCATCGACATCCACCTCGCGAAGGAAGCGCACGACAACGGGAAAACGATCATCGAGCTGGAGAGCGTCGAATCGCAACTGGGCATATTCGACGGCTTTACGGACGAGCTTCAGATGAACTATTTTCACCAGACGGTGAAAGGGGCGGGGCTGGCGTCGATCGGGCTGAAGCAGATGCTGGATATGTGGACGCTCGGGGACGTTACCATACTGGAGAAAATGCACGATTCCTACGTCAAGGACGGCCGGAAGACGATGGGGGACTTGTTCGACGAGTTCGATAGAGAGTTTCTAGTGAACCGGAATATCGGCATGGTGGAGAAGATCGACCGTTATTTGAGCGAAGGCGACAAGGGCACGTATCTGTTCGCGGTCGGGTCGCTGCACATGGTCGGCGAGCACGGTTTGGTAGAGGAGCTTGAGAACAGAGGCTATGAAGTGGAATATATCGATTAACGAAAAAACAAAGGCTGTTTGCCCGAGGGTTGAAGATCACCCGTCAAGGTAGACAGCCTTTTTTTTGTTCATTTTCGTCATCGCCTGACAAGACTCCTGACTGTATAGTTTTTGTCGAGTTCGGGATGTTACACTTTTCGCTACGTGTCCTTTTTAACGACCACCTGTGTATTAAGGATGTGAACCATAGCGTTCCACAGCATCACAAGACGGGGAGATGCAGGAAGCGACCATATCATAGACGAGCGGATTTCGCCGTCCAGTCAGGGAGGAAACGATTATATGAAACTCAGGTTAGGAATCTGGATGCTCGCGCTCGCGCTGTTGGTTAGCGCCGTAACGCCGATCGGTAGAATCAACGTATCGGCGGATAGCGATAAGACAAGCGCGCTTACGGATCTGATTGCCGTCGTGAAACAGGACGGAGACGAGGTCGATCCGCTGACGGAAACCATCGACAGCACGAAGCCGATCAGCGTCGAGGTGTCCTTCGGCGTACCGGTCGCGGGCGACGAGAATCCTCCGCCTACCGTCGTAGAATGGAACGATACCGCGAGCTTCGAGTTGAGTCAAGGTTTCGCGGTGATGTCCGCAACCTCGCTCCCGCTTACTTACAGCGGCATGAATGTTGGGGTCGTGTCCCTGAACACGGCAGGCGGTACGGTGACGGCCGATGTGACGTTTAACGGCGACGCCGACATTTTCGACGAGGAAGGCGGTTATTTCGGCGTCAGCGCCGCGTTCTCCGTTCAGCTTGAATATGACGGGAGCGGGAGCGCGGGGAGCGAAGGTAACCATTCGGTAGCGATTCTGGGCAAAACCTATACCGTAGTCGTTCCCCCGGCTCCGACGGTGTACAACGTCGCGAAGACGGGCAACGCGGATCTTGCCAATCATCGAATCGATTGGACCGTCAAGCTTTCCGCAACCAAGGGCGCGACTCCGGTCGATCTGTCGGGCGGCGTGTTCAGAGACGATCTGACGAATGTCGGCACGTTCGTTCCGGGCTCGTTCGAAGTGGACGGAGCGGCAACCGTGCCGGATCTGACGGGCAATGTGCTTACATATACGCTGGATTCTTCCACGAGCGAACGGACCATTACATTCAGCACGGAGATTCCCGAAGCCAAGTATTACGTCAATAACGCCTCGCAATCGGTCAGCAATACCGCCCAGTTGCTCAAGGATAATGCCGTCGTGCAGAGCGATTCCGGCACGGCAAGCTTCACGACGCCGACGTGGATCGAGAAGACAGGGGAGGCCATTCATGATCCGGGCATCGAGGCGACCTATGATCCGGCGGATCAGTATATTACCTGGACGATTACAACCAACACGGCTCAAGCCTCTTTGGAAGAACTGACGATTACGGACGTACTGCCGAGCGAGTTGGACTTCGTCACGGCGCAATGGCAAACTTCCACGGACGGCTTGACCTGGATACCGGCGGGCACCGTTGCCACCGAGCCGGCGGACGGCAGGTACACGCTGCCCGGAACGACGAATACGATGGTTCAGCTCGTAATTACGAGCAAAGTGCAGTATAACGGCACCGACATCACGACGGACAGGAGAACGTTCAACAATTCCGCAACCCTCGATTGGTACGGCAAGCCGAGCGGCGTGACGTTGAATTCGGGCAATGTCGGCGTCGGCATCGGCTACGATGCGCTTATCAAGTCGGGGTCGCTGAATACCGACCGCGAGATCACCTGGACGATAAGGGCGGATGCGAAGAATCAGACGATCGCCGGCATGAGCGTGTACGACCTGCTCCGTTACGACAATACGACGAGCTTGTCCGGTACGACCGGCTGGCCGGCAGGCATCGACTCCACGAAGGTGACGGTCCAATCCGGCATGAAATATATCGCAGGCAGCGAAACGGTTCCTGCCGGGGCGACTTTTACCGTATATCCGATTACGGATAACGGTACGAGAGTCGCCGATTTGATCGCGGTAACCAATCTGTCGACAGCTTCGGAGAATACGATCCGATTCAAGACGCTGATCGTAAACCCTAACGTCTATGCGGGCAACGCGAGCAATCAAGTGACCAATGCGGCTTCTTTATTCGCGGGTACGACCAAGCTGAAAGACGCTTCGAGCTCGGTGACCTACGTTAGCCGTACGTTGGCGAAGGAACTGTTGAAGCGCGAGGCGCTGGCCGATCCGGCAGCGGGGGTCAACGCGCACCGCACGACGAACGCGGCGGAAGGCTTCGATTATACGGACAAGTCGGTCATCTTCCGCTTGAGCGTGAATGCGGACGGTCTGGACTTCGCAACCGCGAAAGTAGCGAGCAATGAGGGGAATGACGCGCTCGGAACGGCCACGGTTACGGATACGCTGCCGTCGGGTTGGGAATTCGTCGACATTGACGCGGGAACTCCCTATCTCGTATTCGAGGGCACGGCGGGTACCGGCTCTTCCGTGAACGCGAACGACGCTACCCCGGATAACGTGTCCGGATTGACGGCCGATTTCGGCGTCGCGGGCAAAGCGACCTTTACGTTCGGCTCATTGGACAAGCCTTACGTTATTCTGGTAAAGGCCAAACCGACGGACGCAGCGCTAGCCGGGTATTTCGACAGCAACAAGACCTCGACGGTCATCAACAATCTTAACCTGCAAGCGGCTAACTGGGCGTCGGGAGCATCCCGATCGCAGCAGGTATCGATCAAGAGCGAGATTCTGAAAAAGAGTTATATCGGACCGGCGAGCGGTACGCTGAAATGGGAGATCGTGTACAATCCTAACGAGTTGGGGACAACCGGCGAAACGATCATGGATACGCTGCCGCTCGGTCTCGACTTGCGCACGGATGCCATGGGCAAATTGTTGCTGGACGACGGCAACGGCGACAGCTACATTACGGCCACAGAGTTGACGTTGCAGCCGAACGGCTCGCTGGTCGACGGGGCCGACGTTGCGCTTACGCTGGGCGTCAATCTCACCTACAATAACGCGACGCGCGAGCTGTCGTTCAAGATTCCGGACTATAGCAAATCTTACCGGTTCAATTACTTGACGGATATTACCGGCGAACTCGGAGCCGTCGTGAATCATGCATCGCTGACGACGGGCGACGCCGGAGCCTCGGAGCAACACATCAATTATTCGATTAGCAGCGCGGACAGCTCCGCAACCCTGATGCGCGGCGGCTGGCTGGAAGTGACGAAAACCGATGGAGCGACGGCGACCCCGCTTTCCGGCGCCGAGTTCACGTTATTCGCGGCGGACGGCGTTACGGTTATCCGCAAGGCGATCAGCGCCGCCGACGGCAAGCTGAGGATGAAAGCCATTCCGGCCGGACATTACGTGCTCCGCGAAACGGCTGCTCCTTCGGGCGGCTATACCTTGGAAGGCATCGATCATACGGTTAGCGTGGATACGTCCGGGTCAGTCGCTACGTCCATCGACGGAAAAACCGGTACCGGTTCGAACTTGTTGACCGTAGCGAATTATATCAACAATACGACGGGCAAGCTTGCCATCTCCAAAACCGTTGCCGGAAACGATGGAGATCCGACCAAAAACTTCGATTTCACCGTTACCTTTACCGATGCGCCGGGCGTATACAACTATACCGGCACGGGCGGCGCGGCCAGCGGCACGATCGCTAGCGGCGGTACGTTCTCGCTCGCGCACGGACAAGGTATTATCGTTACCGGGCTGCCGGCGGACGCAACCTATTCGATTACGGAAACGAACTACTCCTCCGAAGGGTATAAGACGACAAGCGTCGGCGCGGCGGGCATCATTGTCGCCGATGTGACGCAAACCGCGGTATTCGTGAACACGAAGGATAAACCCGGCAACTTGATCATCAGCAAGACGGTAACGGGCAACGACGGCGACCCGGCTCAGCTATTCGATTTTACCGTTAATTTTACCGGCGCACCGGGGGTATACAACTATACCGGCTCGGGCGGCGCGGCGAACGGTACGATCGCGAGCGGCGATAAGATTTCGCTCGCTAGCGGACAGAGCATTGCGATCGCAGGTCTGCCCGCAGGCACGACATATTCGGTCGCCGAGGACGATTACGCCGCGATTGGCTATGCAACGACCAAGACGGGCGACACCGGCGCGATCCTAACGAACGATTTTCAATCCGCGGATTTCGTTAACGCGAGAGACGACTGGTTCGGTAATCTGAAAATTAGCAAGTCGGTAACGGGCAATGCCGGCGACAAGGCCAAGAAATTCGATTTTACGGTTACCTTTAGCGCACCGGGCGTATACGACTACACCGGCGCTGGCGGCGCGGCCAGCGGTACGATCGAAAGCGGGGATACGATCTCGCTTGCCGACGGGCAGAGCATTACGATCGAGGGTCTGGCTAGAGGGACGACATATACGGTAGCCGAAGCCAGCTACGCCGCGGACGGGTACGTCATGACGAAGACCGGCGATACCGGTTCGATTCTAGGGGGCCAGGAGCAAATCGCCGCATTCGTCAACGCCAAAAACGTGTGGTACGCTCCGAGTCAGGGCAGTCTGACGATTAACAAGACCGTAACGGGCAACGCCGGCGACCGCGAGAAGAAGTTCGACTTCAAGGTCGTTCTTGACGGCGCTTACGGCACCTATAACTATTCCGGCAGCGGCGGGAACGGAAAGATCCAAAGCGGCGGAACGGTAACGCTGGCTCACGGACAGAGCATTACGATCGCCGGATTGCCGGCAGGAACGAGTTATGAGGTCAGCGAGGAGGATTACGCTGCGGACGGCTACGTAACCACGAGCACGGGAGCGACCGGTACCATCCAAGCGAATGCGACGCTGAGCGCGGACTTCGTGAACGCCAAGGATGCGGAGGATCCCGAACAGCCTGGTAAAGACGGCGACGGCGGCAACGAAGGGGAAGACGATAGCCCTAGCGGAAGCGAAGGTTCCGCCGGCGGATCTAAGGATAGCCCGTCCGACGGTTCTTCCGGAAACCCGTCCGGCGGTCAAACCGATGTCCCTGCAGGCAATGACGAAGACGGCAAGGACGGCAAGTCAAGCGCCTCGGGTAACGTAAACAAACATGGTTCCGTCAACGGCACGCCGAAGACGGGCGACCGCAGTCTCAAGCAAGCTGGCCAATTCGGATTGATCTTCTTCGGGGCGGCCCTGGCCGTGTTGATCTATGCGAATGCCCGGAGAAGGAACAACGCCGGGAAGCGGCGATAGTCGATGTCGCGGACTAGCAAAGCGCAATGGATATGGCGCCTGACCGTCGGTTTGTGCATCGCGGGCATGATCGGTTCCGCATGGGTGGTTATATCGGCCGATCGGGAGTACGCCCGCGGCGACAGCGCCTACGAACGGATCAGGCGGCTCAAGGAGACGACGATGCAGCCTTCGGCGCCCTCGGCGAAGCCGCAACCCGTCTCGGACGTGCACCCTGCTCCGGACGTTCGGGCGGCGCAGGAGACCGAAGTGGATTTTGCCGCGCTGGCGCGCGTTAATCCGGACGTCGTGGCCTGGATCAAGGCGCGGGACAGCGCCATCGATTATCCGGTCGTGCAAGGACAGGATAACAGCTATTACCTCAATCACTTGTTCACGGGCCAAGCGAACAGCATGGGCAGTCCGTTCGTCGATTATCGGACGCCGGGAGATTTCTCGGGAGCCATGACGATTATTTACGGACATTACATGAAGAACGGCTCTATATTCGCTTCGCTTGCGAAGTATAAGAAGCAAGCCTATTATGACGAACATCCGCTCATGGAGTTGTATACGCCGGAAGGCGACTATAAGATCGAATTGTTCGCGGGCATGATCGCGAACGGGTCGGATGAGTTTCTCCGGAGGGACTTCGAGGACGACGGCGATTATCTAGCCTATATCGATACGTTGAAGGACGAATCCACCTTCCGAAGCAACGTGACGGTACGGGCGGACGAACGAATCGTAGCTCTCGTCACTTGCTCTTACGAGTACAGTGACGCCAGGTATGCCCTATTCGGGAAGCTGATTCCGCTTACGGATTGAAGCTTCCGCAAGAAGCGAATTCCCGACCTGCATGCACGCGAAAGAACCTCGCATTCCTCGGCCACGCGGAGGATTGTGAGGTTCTTTGTCTTGTTACTTGAAGAAAACGAAGTTCGTCGGCAGCTTGCGAAGCTGACCGTCCGAAGGGCTGTTGATGACGCGTCCGTTAAAGACGAGCGTAGACGAGCCGCCGCCGTCCAGGTTGTAGCCGTCAATCGCGCCGAAGCTCTTCAGCATCGACTGCATCTCCTCGAGCGTCGCGCCGGAGCTGCCCCGCTCGTTGTAGCCGTCGGCGACGATGAACAGCAGCTGGTCGTCCTTATAGTTGGCGACGACCGTTCTCGGCGCCCGCTTGGGGCTGGTCCGCCACTTGGCGGGGATCGCCGTCTTCTTGCCGTTGTCCAGCAGAACGGGCACGAAGGAGGCGCCGAACTTCGGCTTAAGCGCGTCAAGCTGGGAACGGCTGTTGAATTTGCCTCCGATCAGCTTGTTGCTCTCGCTAAGTCCGACGAAGAACAAATCCTTGTAGCTCGGCTCGAAACCGCCGACGTACTCGCCGTTCACGATCGTCGTGCTGAGCGGATATCGCCCGCCGCGGCCGTCCGCGAATCCGCCGGCGTTCACGCCGACCGCGGCTTTGGTGCGCTTGACGGCGCTTAACGTCGTCTCCGCTTTGCCCGACTGATCGCCGGCCAGCACGAGCTTCATGGCGTTCTTGTCCTTGAGCTTGACCTTGAGCGCGTAGCTGCGGAAGCTCCCGTTGTTCAGATAGAACAGCTGGGCCCGCAGCTTGTCCGAATCGATCGTGGCGGCAGGCTTGCCGAGCTTGCCGGTGATGCGCTTGTCGTAGATGTGATAAGGCCGTGCCGCTTGAGAGCTGGCGAGGCTTGCGATCGTCTTCATGTCGGCGTTCGTCTGGTTGTAGAGCTTCAGCTGCTGCTTGATCATCTTGCCGGTCGATTCCGCGGACGTCTCGGCTTGCGCGAGCCCGTCCAGTACGGATGCGGTTGCGCCGGCCGGATTAACGTTGCCGGCAGCGGCTTGCGGGAAAGCGCCGTCGGTTAAGCCGACGTTCACGCTGCCGATCGCAAGCCAAGCGAGCAGGCCGACGAAGGGCGCGCACGCGAGCAGCATCGTCCGATTGAGCCCGCGGTTGAAGGCAGCGCTCATTTGAGCACGTCCAGGTTCTTACGCAGCTCGGCGAGCTGCTTCTTCACTTCGGCTAGCTGCGTGTACAGCTTATTGCTGTTGTCCGTCTTCGTATCCATGTTGTCTTTCGTAAACGTAAGCAGCTCGTTCAGCGTCTGGATCTTGCTTTCCATCAGCGCGAGCTGCGCTTTGTAGTCGGTTTCGAGCTGCGTCATGCGAATCTCGTAATCTTGCTGCATCCGGGTGATTTGCGCAGCGGTCTGCGATTCCAATCGGTCGGATACTTGATTCTGGATGCGGTCGGAATACCACTTCGCTCCGGCGACGCCGCATGCGATCAAGAGTACCCATATCAAGACGAAGAATAAGAGTGCCGAAGGCTTGCGCTTCCTAAGCGCGGGCTGGCGATAAACATCGGTTGCGACTGCGGGTTGTAATTCTGGCGTTCTCATGATTCGTTGACGTGCACCTTTCTGTGTTGAATTGCTCCAATCTCTTAAAGCTCTGTTAAGGATAACGTATATTGAACGCCCGCGGGGACAAAATGTTGCATTTTTAATCGGATTGTAATAAAGACGGGATTAGGTAATCGACAGGTTTTGCAGTTAAAATAGAGATATGGGGTTAGATGGAAAACGGGAGGAAAGCGGCATGATGAGATTCGGAATCATCGGTACGAACTGGATCGCCGATCGGTTAATCGAGGCGGCGAGGGAGAGCGGGAAGTTCGCGCTGACGGCCGTCTATTCAAGGACGGAGAGCAAGGGAAGCGAGTTCGCGGACAAGCATGGGGCGGCGCACGTCTATACGGACCTGCGGGCTTTCGCGTCCAGCGAGGCGTTCGACGCGGTGTATATCGCATCGCCGAACTCGCTCCATGCGGAGCAAGCGATCGCTTGCATGAACGCGGGCAAGCACGTGCTGTGCGAGAAGCCGGTCGCTTCGAACGAAGCCGAGCTACGGCGGATGATCGAAGCCGCGCGCAAGAACGGCGTGACCTTCATGGAGGCGCTGCTGACGACGCTGCTGCCGAATTTCCGGGCGATCGAGGACAACCTGCACAAGCTCGGGACGATCCGGCGTTACTTCGCGAGCTATTGCCAGTACTCGTCCCGCTATGACGCATACAAGGAAGGCAACGTGCTTAACGCGTTCAAGCCGGAATTGTCTAACGGGGCTCTGGTGGATCTGGGAATCTATTGTCTCTATCCGCTCGTGACGCTGTTCGGCGCGCCGAAGCGGGTGCAGGCGGACGCCTATATGCTCGGGTCGGGCGTCGACGGGCAAGGCAGCCTTCAATTGAACTACGGGGACATGAACGCGTCGATCATGTACTCCAAGATTTCGTCGTCCTACGCGCCCGCGGAAATTCAAGGCGAGAACGGCACGATGGTCATCGATAAGATCAATACGCCGGAGCACGTGGAAATCCGGTATCGCGACGGCTCCGTCGAAGCGTTGACGCGGCCGCAGCCGAATAAGTTCATGTATTACGAGCTCGAGCATTTCATCGGGCTCGCGGAGAGCGGCACGCCGGAATCGCCGACCAATAGCTGGACGAGCTCCTTGAACGCGACGCGAATCATGGACGAAGCGCGCAAGCAGATCGGGCTTGCGTATCCGGCGGATCGGACAAGCGGATGAACGGGCGCGTCGTCGACTTAGCGGACCGCGTGATCGTCGGACTCGCCGGCTGGGGCGATCATAACGAGCTGTACCCGCCGGGTACGGCTTCGAAGGATCGGCTGGCGCAGTACGGCGAGTTTTTCCCCGTCGTCGAAGTGGACAGCTCGTTCTATGCGATTCAGCCCCCGGAGCGCTCCGCCCGCTGGGCGGCGGATACGCCGCCGTCGTTCCGGTTCGTCGTGAAGGCGTATCAAGGGATGACCGGGCATCAGCGCGGCAGATCCCCGTACGAGAACGCGGAGGCGATGTACGCGGCTTTCCTCGAATCGCTGCAGCCGATCCGGGCCGCGGGAAAGCTGCTCGCCGTGCTGTTCCAATACCCGCCGTGGTTCGATTGCTCGAAACCGAACGTCACGCTGCTCAGGGAGACGAAGCAGCGCATGGGAGACGTGCCCTGCGCGCTCGAATTCCGCCATCAAAGCTGGTTCTCGCCCGAATACCGGGATAAGACGATCGGTTTCATGAAGGAGGAGGGCTGGATTCATAGCGTGTGCGACGAGCCGCAGGCGGGCTCGGGCTCGATCCCGACCGTGCTGGCGCCGACGACGGAAGACGTCACGATCGTGCGCATGCACGGGCGCAACGTCGCGGGCTGGAACCAGAGCGGATCGCCGAATTGGCGGGAAATTCGCTACCTGTATCAATATAACTCGGAAGAGCTGACGGAGTGGGTCGGCGGCGTGGAGCTGCTGCTTCGGGAGACGAGGCAAGTGTGCGTGCTGTTCAACAACAATTCGGGCGGGCACGCGGCGGGCAATGCCAAGCAGTTCATGCGCATGCTCGGACAGAAGACGCGCGAAATTCCGCGCCAGCTCGATCTATTCCATACGGAAGAATAAGGGAGACCCTGCGCGAATGACGGTTACGACGAGACTCAAAGGCTTTAACTTCCTTTTCTTCTCGATGTTCGCTTTGTTCATCTCCTTCCTGCCGGTGTATGCCGACGGCATCGGCATTTCCGGTACGCACATCGGTATCATTCTGGCATCGGGCAGCTTGATCAGCATCGTGTTCCAGCCGCTTTGGGGGATGGTCAGCGACCGGGCGCGAACGATTCGCAAAGTGCTGCTGTTATTGCTCGCCTGCTCCATCGTCACGGGCGTGCTCATGTTCAATACGTCCGCGGTGTGGAGCTTCGCGCTGCTCGTCGGGCTTATGAACGTGTTCTACTTGCCGACGGACCCGCTGGTCGAGAGCTTGAATTTTCAGACGACGCAGCGGGAGAACGTCAGCTACGGCTCGGTTCGCATGTTCGGCGCGATGGGCTACGCCGTAACGTCGCTGCTCGCCGGTTACGGCTTGCAGCAATGGGGGATGGGGAGCCTGGCATGGATCTATGCGGGAGTCGGCGTGACGGCGCTCATTCTGGCCGTTACGATCGCGGACGTGCAAGCCTCGGCCAAACCGGCTCTGTTCCGGCATCTGAAGCAGTTTTTCACGCAGTCGCACGCGCTCTCTTTTTTCCTCCTCGTGCTCCTCGTCGCCATCCCCCACAAAATGAACGACACGTTCATCGGCCTCTACATGGACCAGCTGGGCGGAAGCGTGCGGCTGACCGGGCTGAGCTGGTTCGTGATGACGCTGACGGAGACGGTGTTCTTCGCGCTAAGCGCGAGGCTGATCAAGCCGGGCAAGGAGAGGCTGTTCATGACGCTGGCGGCGGGCCTGTACGTGGTTCGGTTCCTGCTGAGCGGACTGGTGAATCACCCGTACGAGCTGGTCGCGGTTCAGGTGCTTCAGGGCGTCACGTTCGTGTTGTTCTACGTCGGCGCGATGCAATATCTGTACGCCATCGTACCCGATGAGTGGAAGTCGACCGGACAGACGATGCTTACCGTGCTGTTCTTCGGCGTATCGGGCATCATCGGTTCGTCCATCGGGGGTTGGGTCATCGAAGCCTGGGGAGGCGGGGCGTTGTACGAAGGGATGGCGGCGTTCGCGGCGATCGGGTTCCTGCTCAGCTTCGTGTTGCTTAAGAAACCTCAGGCGGGCTAGCCGTCTAACAATGGCGAAACGCCCAGACTCACATACAATAAGAATAATTATCGGTGTCGAAAGGAAGGCGCGACTATGGCGAATACGTACGTGTATACGAGACGGGAGGAGATCGTTAACGCGATCACGCACGGCTTAGGGACGCTGCTCAGCATCGCGGGATTAACGCTGTTGATTGTTTTCGCATCGCTTGAAGGAACGCCATGGCACGTCGTGAGCTTTACGATCTACGGCGTAACGATGCTGCTGCTCTATACGGCATCGACGCTCGTCCATGCGCTCCCGGAGGGCAAGGTCAAAGACTTGTTCGAGACGTTCGATCATTCCTGCATTTATCTGTTCATCGCGGGCACCTATACGCCGATCTTGCTCGTTACGCTGCGAAGTCCGCTCGGCTGGACGTTATTCGGCATCGTCTGGGGGCTTGCGGTGGGGGGAGTCGTGGTGAAGGGGGTTTTTTAGAAAAAATAAATCGTGGG
>JAEWPC010000047.1 GCA_023460795.1 Bacillota bacterium
ACGATCGTTGCGGTCATGAGCGATTCCGTCAGCCCAACGACCGCAAGCGCAAGCGAGATGGGCAGAATACTCCAGAACGCATCCAGAGTTACCGCAATGTCAGGAACGTGGAAGAACGGCAGCTGCTGGGTAATCTCCCCCATATCTCCTACCGTACGCAGATCGAGGTTCATCGTAATCGACGCGATCGTCATGACAATGATGGCGACAAGAGCCGAAGGAACGGCTCTCGTAACAAGCGGCAATAGATAGATAATAGCCAACGTTCCCGCGACCATCGCGTACATCAACCAGGTTGCGCCTTCGAAATTCGGAAACTGCGCCATAAAGATGATAATCGCCAGCGCATTGACGAATCCTGTAACAACGGAATGTGGAATGAACGTAATAAATTTACCAAATTTCATTAATCCCATTAAATATTGAATGATACCGGTAAGAATGGATGCAGCGAACAAATACTCCACTCCGTGCTTGGCGACTAACGGGCCCATTAAGGAAGCCATTGCGCCGGTAGCCGCGGAGATCATCCCCATCCTGCCGCCTACGAAGGAGATCGTAACCGCAATGCAGAATGACGCGTATAGACCGACCATCGGGTCCACGCCGGCAAGAATGGAGAACGCGATTGCCTCCGGAATAAGGGCGAGCGCAACGGTGATTCCGGACAGAATGTCCTTCCTCGTGTTGAACAACCAAGCGTTTTTCAGTTTTTGAACGAACAAATCCTCTCCCACTCCCTATCTCTATGTCACGATTTTTCAGTTGTAGAATAGTCGGGTCCGAGCACAACGTTTTTAATTATACATACCCTGCGTATATTTCTCTACCTTCATCGCCATTAAAAACGCCTCTATCCTGCATGAGGATAGAGGCTAAGCGCATTATTCGTTCGGTTTATAGCCGGTCGCTCCGGTCGTTGGATGCTCCGGGGCTTCAATGTTGACGGTCTTCTTCGTATGGCGCGTTTTATGCAAATTCGTTGCCCCTGCTTGATGCGTTAACAGGTCGCGCAGCTCTTCGTTATTGCCGGAATTCGGCCGGATTTAGATCGTTGATCTCCTCAGTAACTTTTCCAAACGGAAAGTCGATCATTCGTCATTCGATTGCGGGCGCTTATGGCTTACTTATATGATACAGAACATGCTTGCGAAGCGTGCTGCTCTCCTCGACCCTCGGGTGATCGAACGTACCCTTGTATTGCATGCCGATTTTAACCATGACATTCTTCGAGGGTTCATTGATAACTGCCGTAAAGCTGTAAATCTCTCTAAAGCCTAATTGATCAAAACCATGCCGTAGACAGGCTGTCGCCCCTTCGGTTGCATACCCTTTGCCCCAGGCCTCTGCCTTCAATCGCCACCCGATCTCGATGCATGGCGTGAATTCAGCCTCGAATGACACCCTGCGAAGCCCGATGAAACCGATAAATTCCTTCGGCTCTTTCGACTCAACGGCATAAAAGCCGAATCCGTATTCCTTGAATTCGGCCTTAATGCTTTGATAGAACGCATTCGTTGCTGCCTCCGATAGAGTCGAAGGAAAGTACTTCATGACTCGTTCATCCGCATTCATTCTGCGGAATGTTTCTAAATCCGACTCTTCCCAATCCCGAAATCTCAGTCTCGACGTCTCATAGTAGATCACTCGGCACCTCCCAAGCATACTACTCCGATCTTATCATAAGTTTTATTTTTATTTAACGATAAACACGGGAACCTTCGATTGCTGAACCACATGGTGGCTGACGCTTCCGAGCATCCATTCCTTGATCGCGCCTAGCCCTCTGCTGCCCATGACGATCAGATCGCAATTGTGCTTGTCCGCGTACTCCAGCAGCGAAGCTGCTGGATTGCCCGTCAGCACCACTGTCGAAGCGTATGGGATATGCGCCGTCTTCTCGGCAGCTTTCGCGAGCATGTCATCCTCGTATTGTCTCAGACGTTCCTCGTAATCGTTCGGAACCGCCCAAGCGATTCCTTCGACCGTCACTCGCGGGCGGTTGCGCACATAAGCGACCGTCAGTCTGTTGCCCGATTTATCGCCGGCGATTGGAATCGCGTGTTTGAGCGCTTTCTCGGAAGCCTCCGATCCGTCGTAGGCGACAAGGATGTGATGATAGTTCATGGTCATCCGCTCCTTTATTCTGAAGTTACTTTTAATATAACACCAAGAAGCGGTTTTCGCTGTGATATCCTTCACATGGCGCGTTAACGGAATTTCCCGTAATCCTTGATTTTGACCGACACATCGAATAGAACGCGTACGTTGGGATACAGATCGTCGTTCCAGTCCATGCTTTTCCACTCTTTATAGGTCATCCGGTTGCGCACGTGAATGCCGATCCCCAGATTATCCACCTTATTCTTTTGCATCATCGCGACCATTTTTTCGCTCTTATCGGTAATATAGGATGCGATCTGATTCTCAAGCTTCTTCCTTTCCGAAGAATCGCTAAGATTGTACGGTCCGATGTACTCCAGAATCGATCCCGTAATCCGAATGGCGAAGGTCACCGTCGGTTGGCCGTTGCGGCCGAGATTGACTTTCACCTTCCTCGTGCTCATCAATCCGCTAAGCATGGCGATTTGTTTGTCCGAATGAGCTTCCCGGCTGAGATTCACGCTCAATTCGCCTTGTTTGAATCTCCCGCGCAAGAACGCGAATATTAAGGCGTCCTTAGGTTCGATTTTCGCAACATAACGGTCATCGCGGAATAATCCGATTCCGTCAATCGTAATATGGTCGCCGATGTCCTTCAGGACGGGCGCAATCGGATCGATACCGTCATCGTAGTAATCGCGGGCGAAATGATACAAAGTCACTTTGGGTACGGTCTGTCCTTCTGCTTCCTTCTGGAGCATTTTATCGATGTATCTCCCTGTACGCGGCTGCTGCTTATAATCCTTCCGGAGTAATTCCCCCGCATTGCCGTTAATGATCGTCACTTTGACTTGCGGAGAGATGGAAGGATCGCGTATCAACGTGTCGATGTGATTCCACAAACCCGCTTTAGACAATGTGAGGCCGAAGATAGAGTTCCTGAGCTGGCCGCTGACCAATTGAAGATGGGTCTGCATGGCCATCTTAATGCGCGATTCTTTGCTGCTTATAGACGACGATCTATCCGCGTTTGAAGTTCAACCTGAAAGTCAAAGCGGTCATCCAGAACGAAGGGCTTCTCAAGATGAAAGAATAGGCTCTAGTCATTAGCGGCATAGCCCGAAGGGATCGTATCCCTACGGCGATAGATGCCGAGTAGAAAGCCTAGCGCCGCGAAATGACAAATTTGTTCGGTACCGCCGTAACTTAATAATGGTAGCGAAATTCCGACATACGGAGCGTAACCGAACGGCAAAGCCGCCGCCCACGCATATTGCAACGCGAACAATGCTCCGATGCTTGCGAACAACAGCTTGCCGTATTCGTCCTTTATCGATAGGGAAGCCATAAAGGTCTTTACGATGAACGCCAGGATCAGCAGGATGATGACGGCGCCTGCTACCCAGCCGAAGGAATAGATCATACCCGGCAGCAAGCCTTCCGATTGCAGATAAGGTAAATTTACGGGCAAGTCTCCCTTTCCCCACCATCCGGCGGCATGAAGGGCTTCAGTCGAACGAGCGATCTGGTAACCGGTTCCTTGCGGATCGGCTTTCCAATGGAGAAACGCCGATATTCGAGAATACAAATAGGAACTCCTCGTAACCATTTCTGTCATGAAGAAAGCACCGCTAGCCGCAACCGCAATCACTTGCCAGATATTCCGCTTCGTCAACAACAAATAGAACATAAAAATCAACGCGTATACGGCGGCCATCGTATTCACGTTGATCTGTACCAATAGGAAAACGGGTAGGAACCCCCGATAAGCAATAAGGAATATGCTTCCTTTCCAATCCAGATCTTTAAGCGGTTTAGTACCCGAGAAGCCTACGATCATCAATAATATCGCAAATGTAGGCACATAAAACCCCATGGAGCCGAAGAAATACCAAGCTGCTTGTCCGTTCACTTGCATACCGAACTCGTTAACCCATCCCAGCAAGAATATTCCAAGTCCGAATACATACTCCGAATACTTTTTAAGCTTCTGATAGTCGAACGTCCACATGAGACTCATGGCAATGACGCCAATGACGATAAGTACGACTTTTCGAACGAAGTAGCCGTAATAGCTGACCGTGCCTACTTCCGCATGATTTAGATTATACATAGCCAACAATCCGACTCCGGAAAGCAAGGCGATGAGCATCAGCATGACCCAATCCGTTCTCGGTCGGTGCGTTTCGTTCAATTGCCTTCCGATCTGGCGAGGCTCGCCCATACGCGCAATGGCCGTTTCGATGGCTTCTTGGGCCGGCATGCCGCAGGCAAGGTTCTCTTGGAATCGTTCCTCCAGATGAACGGTTAGTTCCTCCCTAATCTCTCGGTGAAGCTGTCTAGCTCTTATCTGTCCGCAAACGTTATTCAAGAAACGGGCGACTTCCGGAAAAGATTCGAGCTCTTTCATGCCATTCCCTCCCCTAGCACGCCATCGACCGCGTTACGAAAAACCTTCCACTCTTGTTTTTTTTCCAATAGTTGCTTCCGACCCTTGGGGGTAATCCGGTAATATTTGCGATTCCTCGATTCTTTCGCTTCCCAATAAGCGGATACCAGGTCGTCCGATTCCATGGCGTGCAGGATAGGATACAGCGTCCCTTCCTTGAATTCGAATACGCCTCCCGACTTGCGCAGCATCTCTTTAATGATCTCGTAGCCGTACATATCTTGTTGCTCGAGCATCTTTAAGATCAGTACGGATGTACTGCCCTTCAATAACTCTTTGTTGATTTTCATGGGATCTCCGCCTTTACATCGGATAACTATGCCTCGTATATCTAGGTATAACTTTACTTGTTAATGGAACATATTTCAAGATTAATTTAAGCAACAAAAAAACCGCGATTTCGCGGCTCTCCGTAACCGTATTCCGTTTCAGAGCTCCTCCCATTTCGCCCACATTTCTACCGGGTTCAGCTCGTATACTTCCTTTTCTCGGTACATGTAATGCTGCATGATGAATTCGCGGCGTATCGTAGCGAAGTCTTCATGATAGGTCTTAATGAACTCGTTGATCTCCTTCTCCGTGTACTTCTTCCCTCTCTCCAATCGGGCCGCCAGCTGTTCGAGAACGATAAGCTTCTTCTTATATTGGCTTGGAATGCTTCTCAGCTTGCCGTCTTCGGTATAGAAGGCGTTCAGAACCGACCTTCTCAGCTTCTCGTTCCTCTCGCCGCGCCGTTCGTCGTTAACGAGATTCGTCTCTTTGAAGAGGAGATCCGTCACCGCTCTAGCGTTCTGCTTCAAGAAGTATTCGTTAAGGGAGAAGTAAATGGTGTTCTTGTCTCTTCGTTCGTTGATCAGACTCGCTTCGCGCAGCTTCGCCGCATGATGGGTCACCGTCGGAGGCGAGACGCCCAACTTCTCCGCCAGCGCTAGCCCGTTCATCTCTCCGCCCGCAAGCAGCACGAGTATCCGGATGCGCGTCGGGTCAGCCAGCGCTTTGTGATAATTAACGATCTTATCGAGTTGAATACGAATCCCTCCGATTAGCCTAGACTTGCCCAGTTCTTCCATTCCTCGCGGGCGTTTACTTCGTAGATTTCGTTATCGCGATTCACGAAGCGATGGATGAACATTTCTCTGCGAATCGTTGCGTAGTCATCATGGAAAGTCTGGATGAACGCGTTCATCTCCGCTTCCGTGTAACGCTTGCCATGTTCTAATCGCTCCGTCAGATGCTCGAGGACGATCAGCTTCTTCTTTAATTGCGCAGGCAGGCTCTTCAACCGGCCTTGCTCCGTGAAGAAATTCCGTAACACGGATTGTTGCATCTTCATTTCCTCCGTAACTAATTTAATATTCATCTAATTAGATATTATTCAAATTAGATAAACCTGTCAATCCCATGAAAAAAAGCCCGATCGCTCGAGCCTTCTTCCATTCAACCTCCTATTTGTCGTCGATCCCTTTGCCGTTCAGAATATGCGGGATATATTTCTCGATTCTCGACTCCCGGGTTTTGGATTGCTTAGCTCCGGAGAAGTAATAGAGGTATCCTTTTTGCCGTCCGGGCGTTAAGGCTTCGAAAGCCGTCTTCAAGTCCGGAATTTCGACGAACTTATTCTCGAGCTCTTCAGGTACTTCGTAATCCGAGGTTTTCTTGAACTCTACTTGCAGCCCGGCTTTCTCGACTTCGATCGCTTCATCGATATACGTCTTGATGATAAGCTGCATCTCTTCGATTTGCTCGGCGCTCGTGAACCGCAGTTGACGCGCCGCTTGCACGTTCTCCGTCTGCTGGATGAGGATGCCGTGAGGATCCCTCAGCAAGGCGCCTTTATGGAACAGAAGCGCGCAATATTCCTTGAAGCCGTGAATGAGGACGACGTTCTTGCCATCATAGGTATAGCAGGGATGCATCCACTTGAAATCTTCGGTCAGCTCGCAGTCCAGAACGATTTCTCTCAGCTTCCCGAATTCTTCCTTCCATTGCTTGGCCTTATTGAAGAACGGATCGATCTTCGTGTTTCTTACGCCTGCGGTCATCCACGGGCTCCTCTCCGAGTCTTGCTCGTTTATTTCCTCCAAAAAGTCGTACAATCGGCTTTGTCCGCCATGTTGAACTCGATCATTCCGGCTAGTAAAGCGTAGTCGACGGCAAGCTCCCATCGGATCCGCATTAACAAATTCGTGTGATCGTATCCGGCTTTCACGATTTCATCGGCAAAGCGAGCGATCCCTGCAGCTTCTGGAGCGACAGCCAAATGCTTCTTGGCCACGCTAAAGCCGATGATGTAGGTATCGTGATCGGTAAACATAGGCTGGTTCCATCCGATTTTCGGCGATAAATCCGGATATTGCTCCATGACCCACGCAAGCACATCTTCCGTTCGGGCACGTTGGAACGGATCGTTAATACTCGCCAAATATTCCGTAAATACGTCCATGTTGACCCCTCGATTTCAATCGGAAATTAACGTAGATACTTTCCGGTGATCGACTGCTCCGCGCGGACGATCTGCTCGGGCGTACCCTCGAACACGACTTGGCCGCCCTTGCTGCCTCCGTCCGGTCCCATATCGATGATCCAGTCCGCTTGGCTGATCACTTCAAGGTTGTGCTCGATGACGATAACCGTATTGCCTGCGTCTACCAGGCGGTTCATGATCCCCATCAGATGGCCGATGTCCGACATGTGCAAGCCCGTCGTCGGCTCGTCCATCACGTAGATGCTGCCCTTCTTATGCAGCTCGCTCGCCAGCTTGATGCGCTGGCACTCCCCGCCGGACAGCGTGCTGAGCGGCTGGCCTAGCGTAATATAATTCAGCCCGACATCGCTCATCGCCTGCAGCTTGCGTACGACGTCCTTCAGCTCGAAGAACGCCAAAGCTTGCTCGACGGTCATCTCCAGCACATCCGCGATAGACTTCCCGCCCAGCTTGTATTCGAGCACCTCGTCCTTGAACCTTCTGCCTCCGCACACTTCGCACGGCAGCTCTACGCTGTCCAAGAACGAGAGATTGATCGACACGACGCCCTGCCCTTGGCAATGCTCGCAAGCTCCTTTGGAGTTGAAGCTGAACAAGCCTTGGTTCACTTTGTTCGCGTTCGCGAAAGCTTTGCGTATATCGTCCATGATGCCCGTATACGTGGCGGGATTCGAACGCGACGACGCGGTCACGGCCGATTGATCGATGACGATCGCATCCGGATGCTGGCTTAGGAACACGTCGTTAATCAGCGTACTTTTGCCGGAACCGGCTACGCCCGTCACGACGGTAAGCACGCCGGTCGGGATGTCCGCGCTCACGTTGCGAAGGTTGTGCAGCGAAGCGTCTTTGACGGACAGCTTGCCCGTCGGTTTCCTGCACGCTTGCTTCAGCTGCAGCGGCCTGCTCATATGATTGCCGGTCAGAGTGCCGGACGTCAGCAAGCCTTCGAAGCTTCCTTCGTACATAATGCTGCCCCCGCGGCTGCCGGCATGAGGTCCGACGTCGACGATATGGTCGGCGACCTTGATGACGTCGGGATCGTGCTCGACGACGATGACGGTATTGCCCTTGTCGCGCAGCTTCTGAAGCAATTCGTTCAACCGATGGACGTCTCGCGGATGCAAGCCGACGCTAGGCTCATCGAAGATGTAGGTGACGTCTACCAGGCTGCCGCTCAGGTGCTTCACCATCTTCACGCGCTGCGACTCGCCGCCGGATAACGTATCCGTCTCGCGGTCGAGCGTCAAGTAGTCCAGTCCGATATCGACCAGATGCTGCAGCCGTTCCGTCAGCGATTTGACGACCGGCGCGGCTACGGGGTCGTCGATCTCGCGAGCGACCCGGATGAGCTGTCCAACCTCCATCGAGGATAAATCCGCGATGTTGTAATCGTTGATCTTGCAGCTCAGCGCCGCCTGGCTCAGCCTCGCGCCGCGGCAGCTTGAGCAGGTTCCTTCGATGATGTACGGCATGACCGTCTTCTGAGTGCGCTCGGATTTCGCTTTCAAATCCTGCTTGATGTATTTGTTCGTGAACTTCTCGATGACGCCTTCTACGGTAAGGTTCATCGTCTTGCCGGCGAAGTCCACCTCTACCTTCCTCGCCTTGGCGTACAACAGTTGCCCCAGTTCCTCTTGCGAATAATCGCGGAGCTTCTTATCGAGATCGAAGATGCCGAGCTGCCCGATCATATTGAATTCCCATCCGCCTACCCCATAGTCGGGAAGCATGAGCGCTCCTTCGTTAAGGGACTTGTCCATATCCAGCGCCTTGTTCATGTCGACGACTAGACTGCGGCCCATGCCGTTGCATTCGGGACACATCCCTTGCGGATCGTTGAACGAGAACCGGTTGACCGGTCCGACATAGGGCTTCCCGACCCGGGAGAAGAGCAGACGGAGAATCGGGGAAATGTCGGTAATCGTGCCCATCGTGGAGTGGGAACCGCCGCCTAGCCGCTTCTGATCGACGATGACGGCCATGCTCAGGTTCTCGATCGCGTCCGCGTGCGGCTGCGGAACTTTAGGCAAGAAGGTGCGAACGAACATGCTGAAGTTCTCGTTCAGCAGCCTTGTGGATTCCGCGGCGATCGTATCGAAGACGATCGACGATTTGCCGGAACCCGATACGCCGGTGAAGATCGTGATTTTACGCTTCGGGATTCGCAGCGATACGTTCTTCAGGTTGTTCTCCCTAGCGCCCGTAATGACGATATATTCCTGGTTCGTTTCTCTCAAGCCTCTCATCCTTCCGATCGGGTATTACTGCTACTATTTGACATTATAGCATTTCGGCGACTACGCAAGCAGCTTCCCGAGCTCGCCGGACCAGTTCGTCCAGCCGTATTTGGCACCGCCGAGCGCTTGCCCGCTCGAGATTCCCGTTTGTTCGAGATGAAGGTTCACTTTCCCGTCCCCTAGCTCTTGCAGCGTCCAGGTAACCGTATGTTTCTCCGCTCCGGTCCCCCAGGTGTACGATAACCGATCCGGCTCTTCCACGACGAGAACTTCGCCCTCGACGAGTCCGTCCCAATATTCGGTAGGCTTCTGCCGAAATTGGAATTTGTGCCCGACGACGGGCTTGAAATCATTCGGCAACGTCCACTTGGCGAGCTTGTCGGAATCCGTCAAGGCGAACCACAGCTTCGAAATCGTCGTCTTATATTGGAAATCCAAGGTTAGAGTTAAACTCATTATTCATACCTCCATCATTAAGGTTGCGAATTAAGCCAGAGGATTCGCCATGTCGGCCATGAACAGCAGAAGTACCGCGACGGAAAGCACCAGCGTGAACAGTGCCGGAATCGCTTTGGCTGCAGGCTCTTTGACCCGAACGTGCGAGAGCCACGCGAATACCATCGTAATGCCGAGCCATACGCCTGCCCATGCGGCCACGCCAGGATACCAGTACCCGATGACAAGACCGGCGCACCCTATGAATTGGACGAATCCGGTAACGATTCGGAACCATTGCGGCAGACGGATCGTCTCGAATAACTCGACCTGCATTTTCTGTCCCGCGAGCTTGCTAATCGCTTGGAATCCCATCCATAGGAGAAGCCAGCTTTGAATAACGATCGATACGATATGCATGAACATTCACCTCATCATGTATTATGGTTCATCTTCCTCTATTAACTGGCCTAGGCGCAGTAGATTCGCGGTCCAGAACTTGGTGTAGTAAGCCAACCAGTCTTGAACCTCTCTGAGCGGTTCGGCGTTCAGCTTATAACGCGTTTCTCTGCCGGCTTTGCGGTCGGATACTAATCCCGCTTCTTTCAGAATCGTCAAATGCTTGGACACCGCCGTCCGGCCCATCCGGAACGGTACCGTCAGCTCGTGAAGCGGAAGCTCTTCCGCTTGCGCCAACAATTGAATCAGCCGTCGCCGCGTCGGATCCGCGATGGCGTCGAACACGTCTCGCATCGGTTCTTTATCGCCCACAACACCCTCTCCATCTTCCTTCTATTAGGTACCGATCGTCGTGAGACCAGTCTTAATTGGACACCATTCGGTGACATTTAAATATTATGACACCGAATGGTGTCGTGTCAATTCGATCTCCTGAACAACACAAGGGAAGCCGCGTCTAACGCGACTTCCCCTGTTTGCCAATAGCCGTACCTGTACCCGTTCGGCGGTCGTCCGGTATGCTGCGAATCCTAAGTCAGCCAAGTTTGCCGATGGCGAGCTTGACCCAGCTTACGTTTTTAGGCATTGTAATATAGAATGCGATAAACGAAGAGACGACGCTGGCCAACATGGAAATCAGCGTCAGCCGACCTTCATAATGGTCGGGGTACTTTCGCTAGATTAATTACAAACCGTGAAGTATCCGAATCCTGGCTGCTATCGCGAACGATAACGGGAATCGAGGTTGGACCGTTGCGTCTATTCAAACGAACTTGGGTTATTCTTCTACTGTTTGTGGCAGCGATCACGGCTATCCGTCTGTCGGTCTACTACATCCAAAAGCCGATCGAACAGCCGCGCGCGGAACATGGGATCCTTGATTTGCGCGGTTGGCATTTGCCCCAAGGCAGATCGATTACGCTGAACGGCGATTGGTCGTTCTACCCTTCCCTGTTGCCGACGGCGGGGATCAACGGGGTATCTATTGCCCAACCCAAGGCGGATCCAACTTTCGTTCGAGTACCCGGCATCTGGGATGGGGGGTTCCCGGACGGAAGCGAGGACAAGTTCCGTTACGGTACGTACCGTTTACGAATCTTGTTGGACGAGCATGCGGAAGGAACGTTCAAATTACGCGCACCCGAGATCGGCAACGCCTCCGCGATTTATGTCGATGGCAAGCTTGCTGCCCAGGCAGGACGCCCTTCGGCGTTGTCGGCGACGCATCAAGCCCGTAAAGTTCCAAGCGAAGTTACGGTCAATGCGAATGGCGGCAGCATCGATATCCTGATTTCGGCCTCTAGCCATGCGGGGGCGGGAGGCATTACGAAGACGATTCGCTTCGGAACGGCTGCGGCCGTGGATCGGCATTCCCTCCTGTCCGTCGGACAGCAATTGTTGCTAACCGTCGTCTTTTTCGTTCACGGTCTGTATGCCCTCATGTTGTATTTGCTAGGGGCAACCAATAAGGGATTGTTCTATTTCGTCCTAGTCGTCGTATCCGCGATCGGTTGCGTAA
The DNA here is from genome assembly GCA_023460795.1 of Bacillota bacterium. Taxonomy (GTDB): domain Bacteria; phylum Bacillota; class Bacilli; order Paenibacillales; family Paenibacillaceae; genus Cohnella. The sequence continues at coordinate 11,691 of JAEWPC010000047.1, forward strand.
TGACCGCTGACGACAGACTAATATTCTTATGGATTCCGATGCCATACGAATTAACCGTAAAAATCTCCTTGCTGAGTTATATCGGCGTAGCCGCATTCATTCCCCCGTTGCTGAAACAGTTGTTTCCGGACTACGGCAGGGTCAAGTCGATTCGCTGGTCTGCCCTCTACTGCGCGGCCTCTGCTGGCGTAGTCTTGCTTTGTCCTGCCTTCATTACGTTAGCGGCTCTTCGTTATATTCTGGCAGTCCCTCTCGTACTGATGATCATTACAGCCTTTTTGATCTTACGGCCGGTAGTAAGGAAGCAAGAAGACGTCATTTATTTGCTTTTGAGCTGCGTCAGCCTCGGGGTTAACATTGTATGGATTGTTATCGGCCTTCGCCTTCTTCCCTACGAGGTCATGAATTATCCGTTCGATCTCATCATTACCGTGCTCGCCTTCGCCGCATTCTGGTTCAAGCGATTCTTCCGATCGATGGAGCGAACGCGAGAGTTGGCGCTGCGGCTGCAGCGGGCCAACGAGCAGAAGGACGATTTCTTGGTTACGACCTCTAACGAGTTACGGAATCCTCTTCACGGCATTCTGAACATCGCGCAGAGCATGATGGACGAAACGCCCGCGTCCGCCTCGGAGGCGAATCCTCGAAAACTGGAGTTGCAGATCGCGATCGCCAGGCGGATGTCGTTCATGCTCGACGACTTGCTGGATGCCGCCAGGTTGCGGGAAAACCGCATACGCATGAACTTCGGAAACATATACGTCCAGTCGGCGGCCGGAGGCGCCGCGGAGATCGTTCGGTATCTGTTCCCTGATAAGCCGGTCAGCATTCGGATCGCGATCGACGTAAGCTTTCCTGCGGTCCGGGCGGACGAAAACCGGCTTCTGCAGATTCTGATCAATCTGATTCATAACGCCATGAAATTTACGGATAAAGGAGCAGTGACCGTCAGCGCCGAGCAACGGAAAGGCATGGCGTACATACATGTTCGCGATACCGGCATCGGAATCGACGAAGAGACTAGGAACCGAATCTTCCATCCCTACGAGCAGGGAGATTCCGGTACTGCGGCGACATACGGAGGGTTAGGGCTCGGGCTAAGCATTTGCAAGCGGCTCGTCGAGCTTCATGGCGGGGAACTGCTCGTCGATTCGTCGCTCGGGCAAGGCGCCGTCTTTACGTTTACCCTTCCGTTAGCTGAAGATGGGCAGCAGGCCGAACAGCTATTTCGCGAGCCGTCGTTCGGAGAAGAGACTGCGGCAGCGGCAGCCGGTTCCCTCGATTCGTCCGCCCTCGGCTATGCGGAAGACGGAGCTACGCATCGAGCCAGAGTCTTGGCGGTTGACGACGACGGCGTGAATTTGCGAATATTATCGGATTTACTCCGCGGACAATACAACGTTACGGTTGCACAAAGCGGCGCGGAAGCGACGGCAATGCTTAACGAAGAGACATTCGACATCGTCATCCTGGACGTCATGATGCCCGGCATGTCCGGTTACGAGATCGCGCGGGCGATCCGCGAGCGTTACTCCGCATCCGAATTACCCATTCTCCTCCTTACCGCACGTACCCGGGCGGAGGATATTGCCGCCGGATTCGCGTCGGGAGCGAACGATTATATTACGAAGCCGGTGGATGCCATGGAACTGAGGGCTCGATTGCGCGCTTGGACCGAACTGAGAAGCTCTTTCGAGGATCGATTGCGCATGGAAGCCGCCTGGCTTCAGGCGCAGGTTTCCCCGCATTTTCTTATTAACGCCATCAATTCGATCGCCGCGCTCGGAGTTACGGATACGGTTCGAATGCAGGCGCTACTTGAGCATTTCAGCGATTATTTGCGGACAAGCGTGGATTTCGGCAACGCCGAGCGCGACGTGCCGATCGAGCGAGAGTTGACGCTAGTCCGCCATTATCTGTATATCTAGACGGAGCGGTTCGGCAGCAGGATTGACGTCGCTTGGGAAATCGAACCCGGTCTGGACTTCCGCCTTCCGCCGATGTCCCTACAGACGCTTGTCGAGAATGCCGTGAATCACGGTATTCTAAAGCGCGTGAACGGTGGCAAATTGACGATCCGCATTGCCCGCACGGAGACCGAAATCGAGGTGTCCGTACACGATAACGGCGTCGGCATCAAGCCGGAGAGGCTGCGGCAGATTCTGGACCCGGCAGTTTTACCGCAAAGAATCGGCCTTCGGAACACGGACCGTCGGCTCCGGCAGTTGCACGGAGAAGGACTGCGCATCCAAAGCTCTCCGGAGCAAGGCACGACCGTCGCGTTCGGAATACCTACTAAAAACAAGGAATGAACGCTTAGCGTTCATTCCTTGTTTTTAAGAGTTGCCATTGATCGTACCATTCGGTGATCGGAGCGCTTGGGCGTTCGTTCAGCGTTTCCTCCAAGACTTTCTCGAGCAGTTGGTATTGTCGGTGAACCAATGACGGTTGATTCATGCCGGCGTATAGCTTCATTAAGGCGAGATGCGCCTCTTCCGCTTGAGGGTGACGATTCGTGATCTCTATATATTTATCCACCGCTTTCATGATCATGTCGTTTGTCGTATACCATTCGGCCATCTGCATGCTCGTCCGCAGCCATAGAAGGCGCAATCTGTGGCGTTCGCTCTCCGCCCACCAATAGTCGTGCTCTTGCAGATAGTCCCCGGAACAGATCCGCAGCGCGTCCTCGTATTCATGGATCGTCTTCTCGTTTATGATCGTTCCGGACATGAGATAACGTTCCCACTCTTCGACGTCGACTCGAACGTCCCGTACCGTCAGCATGTAACTCCCCGATGTATTCGAGAGAAGAAAGTGATCGCTGTACGGCGCTATCGCTTTGCGGATCAGGTACACGGACGTATACAACTGGGATTGAGCTTTATCGTCCTCGGATTCCGGCCACAGAAGCTCAATCAAGTCCGACTTGCGAATAAGATTGCCGCGGTGTTGTAGCAAGTAGAGGAACATCTCCTGCGCTTTCGCGGTACGCCAGCGCAGAGCAACGAGTCCGGCGGCGTTGGTATCGATTCGCACGGACTGGAAGAGACGAATACCGATCGTCGGTTCGGAATTGGCCGGAGAATGGCCTTCACTATTGCCGATTATGCTATCTTGAAGCCGGCTAACGGTCACGGCGATCCGCTCCGCGCTTACCGGCTTCAATAAATAGTCAAGCGCGTTCAATTCGAATGCCTTGATGGCGTAGTCGTCGTAAGCGGTCACGAATACGATCTCGAGATGCGGACGAACTTCCAGCAATTGCTCGGCTAATTCGATTCCGTTCATTTCAGGCAAATGAATGTCGAGAAAGACGGCATCCGCTTCATTGCGCGCGTTTCCCAACCAATCCTTCAGATCGGCGGCTGCCCCGAACGTCTCCGCGATCTCTACATCGGTGCGAAGCAGTCGATGTTTCAAGAATTCCAAGGCCAGAGGCTCGTCATCGATAAGAAGTACTTTCATGTCTTTCTCCTTGCAACGTTAATGAATTCCTTGCGGTTCCAATTATACCAGTCTTTCATGCATAATATGAACTATAATAGAATTCATACGCTCGTTCGTTAGCATACGCTAACTCTTCTTCCCCTTTTTAACCATCTGCGCTTCTCTATATTCGCTCGGCGTTCGACCGGTGTGCTTCTTGAACATCTGTCCGAAATACTTCGTGTCCTCGTAGCCGACCATGGCCGCCACCTCGCTCACCTTGGCAGGCGACGACGCGAGCAGCTCGGACGCGCGCTGCATCTTCTTGCGAGTCACGAAGTCCAAGAACTTGACTCCGGTCTCTCTCTTGAACAGATCGCTAAGGTGATTCGGATGAAGATGCACGTAATCCGCTACCTGCTGCAAGCCGAGATTCAGTCCCCAATTCTCTTCGATATAAGCGATCGCCTTCTGTACGTGCGATCTTCTGCCATCGGAAATTCGATGATGATAGAGCTTCATGAGGCCGTACAGATGCTGGAACAATTGATCCTCGGGTATGCTGGCTGCATCCATGAGGAACGGAGCAAGGGGTTCTTCCATTGCGCCGGATTTGCCCGTCGCGTGCAGTACCCGTTCCAGCCAGCGGTGTGCCGCTATGGCGGCCGACCGCACGGAAGCCTCCAGGGATACCGGCGTTACTTCCGGGTCCTCTCGCAATTCCCGAAGGAATCGCACGACCCACGCTTTCAGCCGAATCGGATCGTCCTCCATCAAGATGGCGCTCAGTTCCTTCTCCTCGTCGATCGAGCATAGCGTCTTGCCGCCTTTGCGATGGGCGATATCCGCATATTCCCATTGAGGCTGCGAGAGCAGGAGCTTATACTGTCCGGCTTCGACCGCCGACAGCCACGATTCATGCAGCAGGCTCCAATCCCGGACGGATTTTCCGCCTACTACCGTTAGCTTGCATTTGAGCAGATGCTCGATTTTGCCATAGATCGAGCGTCGTTGCTGCTTGCCCATTACATCCATCACGGCAGGCAAAGCGACGATAATCGATTGTTGATGCACGAGACTCACGCACGGCAGCAAATCTCCGATCATATTGTCTACCGCGAACCGGAGCAAGTCTCGATCTCCTTCGGATTCCCCCCAGCCCTCGGCAAGGATGATGATCGTCTGCCAATCTCCTGCTGTGCCTGTCTTTGCTGCTATTGTCATACACACGGATTGCATGTAACGATCGTCGTCCTCGTTGTCGGTAGCGCCGTCTACGATCCAACGAACGAATCGGCGGCTTCTCTCTTCCCGGTATCTGACGATGTCCCTGCTTTGCGATTCCTTCCGCTCCTCCACGCGCTGTTTCGCCTTCAGTACGGTGCGGATAATCTCCTCCGGCCGGGACGTCTTCAGCAGATAATCGCTCACTTGCTGGCGCAGCGCTTGCTGCACGTAGTGAAAATCGTCGTAACCGGTCAGAATGATCACTTCCAAATTCGGAAGAGTCGCTCGTGCCTCTTCCGCAAGCTCCAGCCCCGTTCTTCCGGTCATCCGGATATCGGTGAGCAGGATGTCCGGTCGTTCATGACCGATCCTTCCGAGCGCCTCTTCCGCCGATTCCGCCGGAGGAAGAAGCTCAAGCCCGAGCTCCTGCCATTTGATCACTTCCGCCAACCCCGTCCGTATGATAACCTCGTCATCCGCGATCATGATTTTCATAGGATTCCTCCAAGCCAGGTATGGAAAAAGAGATGCGAGTGCCGGCGTTCGGCTTGCTTTCGATTACGAGACAGGCGTCTTGGCCATAGTGGAGACGCAGTCTTTCGTTCACGTTGCGAAGCCCGTAGCTGGCGCCGGGACCGGGAGTTAGATCGGTCCGTTCCAGGTTATCCAGTACTTGAGCCAGTCGTTCATCGGTCATCCCGACGCCGTCGTCGACGACGAGGAAGTGGATTGTGCCGCCTTCCTGATGGATGCATACCGCGATTTTACCTTTGCCCGCTTTCTTCTGAATGCCGTGAATCATCGAGTTCTCCAAGAGCGGCTGCAAGAGCAGCTTCAGCATCATGCGGTTCATAACGCCGGGATCGATGACGTAATCGACTTCGAATTTGTCCGGGAATCGAATCGATTGAATGTCGACATAGTTGCGGATATGGGCGAGCTCCTGTTGAACCGTGCAATAGTCGTTGCCTTTATTCAGGCTGAATTGCAGGAAGTCGCTAAGCGCTCCGACCATGTCCGCGATCCGTTTCTTATCGGCCATCAGAGCCATCCAGTGGATGGAAGATAACGTGTTGTACAGAAAATGAGGATTGATCTGAGCCTGCAAGGCGCGCATATCGGCTTCCTTCTTGCGGGTTTCGTCGCGAATCAGCTGCTGTTTCAATTGCTCGATGTGCATGCCCAGCAGGTTGTAGCTCTCTCCTAATCGCCCGATTTCATCGCGCGAAGAAGCGTGATACAGCGGCATTGGGCCGTTCGGATTCACCTTCGTCAACAGCCGGGTAAGAATCGTGAGCGGATTGGTGACTCTTCGGATGACGAAAAGAACGAGTCCCCCCGTAATGACGATCATAACAAGGACGGCAATGGCCGTGAGTTGAAGAATGTAGCGGTTCTGGGAGCTGTATAAGTCGTACGGAATCGTTCCGGCGAACGTCCATCCGGTTGAAGGTTGGTGGTAATAGAGCACCGTTCTCTTCTCTCGCCCTTCGCCGAATACCGTTTCTCCGTGGGAGCCGTTCATCATCCGCTTCGTTACTCCTGGGAAAAGCTCATCGAACGGCTGGGAAAGCCAGCTCTTCTCGGTGGACGATAGCACGATGCCGCGCTCGTTGATTAGCGCTACTTCGCCGCCCTCGCCTAGGCTCGGCTCTGACCAATATTCGGAGATGACGGGTTCGTCTACGCTGATCACGAGCCATCCTAGGTTCTCGTAAGTAAACACGCTGCGAAGCGGACGAACGAAAGAGATCACCTGGCGCTCGCCCGAGAAGTTCGTGATTTTATATAAGCCGGTCCAAGTCTTCTCCTTCACTTCGTAGAGATCGATTTGTTCGTCCATATTGGAGGCATAGACGGTCGTATTCGAGAGAGGCGCGGTTTCGAACTTCCCGGGATAGATCGTAATATTCGAGATATAAGGCTTCGAGCTGGACAAATTCATAATGAATTCGAGTACTCGGGTTCTCGTCTGCTCGTCTTCCGCGGAATGGCTTAAGTATTGCTGGATATCGCGATCGCCGATCAGAATGAGGGATATGTTCTCGATGTCGCTGACGATGAAGCTCATCTTGCCTTCCATCTGTTCAAGAGTGTCAATTCCCGATTGCTTCGTCTTCTCCTCGGTAATTCTCGAAGAGATCAAGTAAGTGAACGCCCCGAGCGACAGCAAAGGAACGAGCGTGGAAATCAAGATGATGAGCGACAGCTTGCGTCTGAGCGAATGGCCGATCCACTTCTTCATAGAGGGTCCCCCGGTGTCGTTATCCGTTGTTTACGGCCGCCGCTTGCGCTCGCTGGATCTTGCGGGCTGCGTCTTCCGGACTGCCGCCCGACAGCAGCTCCTGAATGCTGTTGTTCACCACTTCCGCCGCGGCCGAGCTTAGCGATATGTCGTACACCGGATGGATGTCCAGCCCGGCAATCAATTGATCAAGTTCGATGAACAGCGGATGCGCGATGGTCGGATCGGGCTCGATATTGTAGCTGACGAGCGTGCTGCTATCGAGCGTCGCCTTCTGACCTTCGGGTCCGGATAACGCGTATAGAAGGTCTAACGCCGCCTCCTTCTTCGCTCCGGTCAGCTTCTTGTTGACGCCAAGACCCGTACCGACGACGCCGGACGTCGATCTCTCTTCGCCTTTGCCTCCTTCGATCGGCGGCAGGATCGTGACATGCGTATGATCGAGCACCTCTTGCGGCGCGTTGTTCACGATATTGGATACGGCCCAGCCTCCGTTGATGAACATGGCCGCTTTGCCTTCGAAGTACAGCTTCATCATCTGATTGTCGTCGATGCTGTTAAAACCGGTTTGAAACGCATGCGCCTGCGCTAATTGCTGTAATTTCGAGAGCGCTTCTATGAACACGGGGTCTTCGAACGACGCTCCGGTTTGGTTAACGGCATTAAGGAACCACTCCGTACCGGTCACGCGGTTCGCAATCGTGCTGAAGATGGTCGATTGGGCTACCCAATTGGCTTTATTGCCGAGCGCGATCGGAATGATCTCGTTGCGGTTGAAGACGTCGACGGCGATCAACAATTCATCCCATGTTGTCGGTACCTTCACTGCATAACGGTCGAATAGCTCTTGGTTGTAGTAAATGAGCGAGGTGGGAGCTAAGTTCATCGGAACCGTATAGATTCTGCCGTTCACCGTAAAGTCGTCGAAGGCGTGAGGGATGAACCCGTTCTTCCACTCCGGGCGGCTGTTCAGGAAGTCGTCGATCGGCTGGATCAAGTCTCCTCGCACGAAGTCGCCCGTCATCGCGTACGGCCACATGACGAACAAGTCGGGCATTTCGTCCGCCGCCGCGAGCGTGCGGATTTTGGATTTGAGACTGTCCGTCGCCAGACCCTCTTCCTCTAGGATGACGTTCGGGTGCGATGCTCTGAACTCCTCCATAATCCGGCGGTAGGCGATGGCTTTGCCGTCTTGGATCGTCCAGTTATGCATAATCGTAAGCGTGATTCGATCATCTGATTTAAATTCAGCGGCAGACTCGCCGATTCGCGGCCCGATTCCGCAGCCCGTTAAGGTCGCGGCGAGCAGAAGCAAGGCCAGGAGAGCTGTTGCATGCGTTCTCATCCGCGATCCTCCCATTTCCTAATCTGGTAGCACTATCCCTAGCATAAACTATTTTTACCGCAACTTGGTAGATTGACTTTATTTCAAAGACGGAGAGACGCCTGTTTCCGGATCGAAACCAGGCGCTCCCCGTAATGGATTGATCGATTATTTCGTTTTGGCCGCGATATCCTGCCCGAGCTTGTTCAGCTTATCGTACGCATCCTCGATGCTCGTTTTGCCGAACATGACGCCTTCCATCGTCGCTTTGTAGGTGTCCACCCACTCCGTGTAACCGGCAGCGATCGGATAGAATGGCAGCGCTTTGTCGACGGAGATGTCGTACACTTTCTTGCCGAGCTTATCCTTCTGCTCGAGATTCGGCTCAAGCGCCTTGTAGATATCCGGATTGATCGGAATACCGCGCGTTAATCCGAGCGCTTCGCCTGCTTGCGGGTCGGTGATGAACCACTTCACGAACGCTTTGGCTTGATCCTTGTTCTTCGAATGCGTGCTGACGGACAGGAAGATCGTGGACTGCGCCCAACCGCCGCCGGCGGAACCGACCGGAATGTTGACGACGTCGACCTTGCCGGGCATCAGCCCTTCGAGCGCTCCGACGGAACCCGTCGTTGCGCCGCGAGTCATGACGACGCCGGATGCCATCGGGTCCCCGGCCGGATCGTTCTCCAAGAAAGCCGTCTGTTGATCTGCCGGAGGAACGGCCTTTGCCGCTCTCAGATCGGCTAACGCGCTATGGTATTTGATGAACAGGTCTTTGTCGAAGTTGAACGTCTTACCTCCGTCGGTCATCAGCGGTTTGCCGCCGTTGCCGGTCTGGTACCACTGATACCAGTCCCACAGATTGGCCGTATCGTTGATGGCGTACTTGCCTTCCGGAAGCTTCGCCTTGGCGCTCTTGCCCCATTCGAAGTACTGGTCCCACGTCCAATCCTTCTGCGGAAGGTCGACGCCGGCGGCTTCGAGCTCCGCTTTGTTGAAAGCGACGCCTTGCGCGTTCTGGCTGAGCGGAATGCCGTACAGCTTGCCGTCGATCTTCAGGTTCTCGACCACCGCCGGGTCTACGAGTCCGGTCAGATCAATATCGGACAAGTCCTCTAGCAACCCTTTGGACACGTATTCTTGAATATAAGCGGCATCCATCTGCAGCACGTCCGTCATCGACTTGGACGCGGCTAGCGTCGGCAGCTTCTGCCAGAAAGCATCCCACGCTAGATATTCAGGCTTGAACGTCGCGCCCGGATGTTGCTGGGAGTAGATATCAAGCGCCTTCAGCGTCGCTTCGTGGCGAGCGTCCGGCCCCCACCACATGATGCTCAGTTCCACGGGCTTCGCGTCCGAGGATGGCGCTGCGGATTCGCTCGCCTTAGGCGTGCTGCTGGAAGCCGGCGCGGAGCTTTCGCCGGCCTTGTCATTGTTGTTGTTGTTGTTGCCGCCGCATGCGGTCAGTGCGACCATCAGTACGAGCGCCAGAATGGCTAAACCTTGGAACCTGAATCGTTTCATGGATCTCTTTTCCCCTTTCATAATGGACAATCGTACTGCCTAACCTTTAATGCCTGTAGTTGCAATCCCCTCGACGAAATGTTTTTGCGCGAGGAAGAATATGACCGCTGACGGTAGGACGGACAGGAGCGCCATGGCGAGCATCTGCCCCCATTGCACTTCGAACTGGTCGATGAACATCCGGAGCGCTAGACCGACGGTGAATTTATCGACCGAGCTCAAGTACAGCACTTGCGAGAAGAAGTCGTCCCAGCTCCAGATGAAGGTGAAGATCGCGACCGTTACGAGAGCGGGTTTAATTAACGGGAATATGATTCGTAGGAAAATGCCGTACACCGACGCCCCGTCGATCGTGGCCGCTTCGTCCAAGTCCTTCGGGATGCCGCGGATAAATTGGACCAATAGGAAAATGAAGACCGCGCCGCCGCCGAAAAAGTGAGGCAGAATCAACGGAACGTAGCTGTCGGTGAATTCGAGACGGTTGAACATAATGTACTGCGGCACGATCGTCACTTGTCCCGGCAGCATCAAGGTCAGAAGCAGGATGGAAAACCAGAAGCTTCGAAACTTGAACTTCAGCCGGGCGAACCCGAACGCGACGATAGCGGCCGTCACGACTCCGCCGATGACGTTGCCAAGTTCCATGAGCAGCGTGTTGGAATAGAAATGCGCGAACGTATGCGGCGACGGCGAGAAATCCCAGCCCGCGGAGTAGTTCTCCCAGATCGGCGTGGAAGGCCAGATCGTCGGCAGGCTCATCTCCGGCGCCGTCTTCAGGGATGCTCCAAGCCACCATATGATCGGGTAGACCATAAGCAGCGAGAACGCGATCAGAACCAGATGCCTGGTGAATGGAGGGCGAAGCGTGTTCATTTCCTTCCCCCTCCGTCCGTTTCATAGAACACCCAGAATCTCGACACGTAGAAGTTAAGCGCCGTAATAAGCGCAACGATCAAGAGCAGCACCCAAGCCAATGCTGACGCGTATCCCATCTGGAAATGCTTGAACGCTTTCTCGAACAGGAACAAGGCGTACGTATACGTCGCGTGCATCGGTCCGCCCCTCGTTACGATGAGCGCCGCGGTGAACATCTGGAACGATCCGATGACGCCGAGCACGAGGTTAAAGAACATGACCGGCGATAACATCGGCAGCGTAATATGATAGAATTTGCGCCAGCGGGCCGCACCGTCCACCGACGCGGACTCGTACAGCTCCTGCGGAATTTGCTTCAGTCCGGCGAGGAAGATGACCATCGTCGAGCCGAACTGCCAGACGTTAAGAAGGATGAGCGTCCAGAGCGCGCTGTCGGGATCGGAGATCCACCCTCTCCCTTCGATGCCGAATACGGCCAGCACTTTATTGATGTAGCCGTCGACGCCGAACATGTTCCGCCACAGGATGGAGACCGCGATGCTGCCCCCGATCAAGGATGGAAAATAGACCATCGTCCGGTACAAGCTCATCCCCTTCATGCTCTTGCTCAGCAGCTGAGCAACCATGAGGGAGAAGAATAGCTTAAGCGGTACCGACACCAGGACGAACGTGAAGGTGACCCTCAGCGACTGAACGAAATCCGCGTCGTCGTAGAACATCCGCTTATAGTTATCCAAGCCTGTCCATACCGGACTTGAGAGCAACGAGTAATCCGTGAACGATAGGTAGAACGATTGAGCGATCGGCCACAGCGTAAGCAGTAGAAATCCGATCAGCCACGGCGATATGAATATATATCCGTGAAGGTTCGATTCGCCGCTTTTGCGTTTAAAGCGGAATAACGTCTTTCTAGCGGTTGTTGTAGCGACATTGGTATTCATGCATCGCGCTCCCTCCCTTGCCTGTTGCGTTGTTCCTGTACCTAACTATACGGGCACTCGGTCCGGAGCGAACAGGTGAGAAATCAAGTGCGTAGGGGGGAATAAATCAAGGTTTTGCATAACGAAAGGCGCCTCATCTGAATGGGACGCCTTTCGTATAATGTCTGCGTATTATGACGTTCGTCCAAGCGTAATCGCGAAGAGATGCATGCCGGGGTTGTAAGGTAGCCGAAGCGCCATAGCTTTTAGATCAGCCCGGAGGGCATAACGTTGCAGGAAGATCGTGCCGGGCTGCTCCAGCACGTAGGATCGAATCTCGTTGCGTTCGACGATGCTGCCCTTCCAGGCTTGAATTTCGCCGAACAATGGCGGGTTGGTCCAATCCGTGAACCGAATCCGGATCTCATCCGACGTTCCGTCCGCGTAATCGATGAAACCCGTCTCGACGTAATTTCCCCACTCACCGCAGCCAAGGAGTGAAATTTCCGAATAACGGCCCTCGGGGAAGCGGATGACTTGGCCTTTGCAGGAGATATTGTCGGCCGTGCCTTCCCGCATTTCCGGCCATTGGAACGGGACACCCCCGATCGTAACGACGGATTCCGCAGGTATCCCTTCGGTTAGAAAAAAGGCGCCCATGTTCGTTAAGTCGGCTGCTCTGCTATCCCTCTCTCCGAAACCCTGGTTGTTGAAATGCATGTTCAACGGCAAATGCAGATAGCTGGATCGTATCGCCGAATGGTCGGATTCTCGCACGACTTCTATTGCTGCAGCTGCCTCTTCCATAGGATGGTAGTCATCGCAATAGGACAGAAGGCGACTCGCCGTCCTCTCTTCCAACCTGGCAATCTCTTCGATCTTGTCCGCTAGGACTCTCGAATGATCGGATTCCGCCGAAGGGTTCATGAGTTCGTTTACGACGATCTTGTTGACGGACCGCCACCGGTAGCTCGCCTCCTCCAGCTCTTCGATCATCGGCTCCATCCCCGCCAGCTCGTTCTTCCGCGCCAGCAGCCGCAATAAGCTCGCGAACATCTTGCGGCTGCTGCTCAGGTCGAATACGGCTTGGATGAACGGGGACTCGTGCCATGACCTCGAGTCGCGAAGCTCATCCGTCAAATTCAACCGGGTTCTTACCGCGGACGCCAATGCTCTCATCTGTTCGAATGGATCGCCGTCCTTGTGATCTCCGCCCGGCACGTGAGCGCGCACCCTTGCTTGCCAATCGTCATACGCGGGTTCGTCTTTCGTTACCGTCAATGTCGCGTGATGAATGTAAGCGACTTGGAAGAGCTCCATCGGGTACTCGACCGAATATTTGCCGTACCAGCTGTCCGTGCATATCCACGCTTGCCGTTCGTCGCTGAATCCGATAATCGTCGCCGCATGTAACCGGATATTGCTAGCATTCCGAAAGCCTCCGTCCCAAGGCACGGCGTTCGCTCTCAGCGCGACGATAACCGGCCTTCCCTCCTTCAACTCGCTCCGAATATCCTCCAATGCCTCCGTTATCGAAGACAACGTTCTCTCTCGGATAGATATCCCGTGATACCGCTCGAGCAACTCCACGTCGAACCTAGCGTTGGCCGCCAGGCACTCGCCGATTCGTTCCGATCGGCTCGGATCGAACGCGAAATTCCAGGAGTCCGCGAACATGAACTCGTAATCCCGTCCGAGCCAGCCGGCGACGGCAGCGACTTCCATCTCGGCGCAATATAAGGAGTCGACGAACTTCGGTTGTACCGGAATGACGCCGGCAACCGACGGTTGCGTTTCCTTCGCGTCTTCTTGAACGTGGCGGCCGAGCTCGGCGATATGCGCGTAACCGAGCAAATGTTCGATCTCGATCCGATACCCGTTGCTTTGCAGCTTATGCATAATCTGAATGGCCTTCAGGGAGTCGCCTCCCAAGGACATGAAGTCGTCGTAAATGCCGACTCTGCTCGCACCCAGCACTTCCGACCAGATGTCGACCAGCATGCGTTCCACTTCGTTGCGAGGCTCCGCATAAGTCTCGTCCGCGCTCGGCTCGGCATTCGGAGCGGGCAGCGACTTGCGGTCCACCTTGCCGTTCGCGGTCAGCGGAATGCCTGACACCGGAATGAAGTGAGCCGGCAGCATATAGGAAGGCAGCCGCTTGGCGAGATAGTTGCGCAATTCCGCGACAGGTACGGGCGTTCTGGCGACGTAATAGGCGCAAATCGTCTTGTTGCCGTCGTCGTCGTGCCGATCCAGTACGACCGCTTCCTGGACGGCATCGTGTTTGATCAACACGGCATGAATTTCGCCCAGCTCGATGCGGTAACCGCGAATTTTCACCTGATGATCGATGCGGCCCATGAACTCGATCGTCCCGTCCGGGAACCATCTGGCCAGGTCTCCCGTTCGATACATCGTCCCTTCGCCGAACGGATCGGGAACGAATCTTTCGGCCGTCAAGCGGGGCGCGTTCAAGTATCCGTTGGCCAAGCACTCCCCGGCAATATAGAGCTCTCCCGTGACGCCGATCGGACAAGGCTCCAAATCGTCGTTCACAATATAATACCGGGCGTTCTGTATCGGCTTGCCGTACGGAATGCTCGTCCAATGAGCCTGAACGGCGCCGATCGCATAACTGTTGGACCATACCGTAGCTTCCGTAGCTCCACCCAGCCCGATCGTTTCAACCCGTGGGAACGCTTGTTTTAGCGATTCGGGAAGCGTGACCGGAATCCAATCTCCGCTCATGAACGCAAGCCGGAGCGCCGATCGATTCGTCTTAGCGACGCCAAGCTCTTCGAGCGCCGGCATCAGCTGCTGCAAAGCCGCGGGAGTCGAATCCCAGAACGTGATCGGTTCGTCGACCAGCAGCGTTGCCATTGCCTTCGGGTCCCTAATCGTCTGTCTAGTCGCCATGCGAATGGATGCTCCAACGGATAAGATGCCGAATAGATCGTACACCGACAAGTCGAAGCACAGCGAAGTCACGAACAATAACCGGTCTCGCTCGTTAACCTCGAACTTCTTGTTCACCCATTCGATTAAATTGATAACCGGCCTATGCTTCACCATGACGCCTTTCGGCTGTCCTGTCGAACCGGAAGTGAAGATCACGTAGGCGAGATCGTCCGCGGTTACCGAATCTTCAACTGGCGTCGCGTCACGCCGGCTGACATGCCAATTCGTCCATAACCGTGCGCCGGAATCGGCTTCGCCGTATGATGGCCGAGTATTCTTGCGGAGGACGACGTCGATCCGGTATTGAAGCTCATTGTCGAACAAGCCTTCTCGATGGACGACACGGGTGACGGACATGCGATTCGTGCGGTTAGCCGCGTAACGGAAGAACGATTCGTCGGCATACAGCACGTTGTCATGGGTCGGGGGTTGCCGATAACCGCCGGTCCGCGATTCGTAGAACCGAACGAGCGATTGCCGGAATGCTTCTCTTTGCGCTTCATCCGGCACGTCCGCGAATACGACCACCCCATCCGGCGTCAACAAGCGTTCGCACTCCGCGAGCACTTGCTCTAAGTACCGGTAACCGGGGAAGAACTGGATCGTGCTCGCGAGCAAGATGACGTCGAAGCTGTCGCTCTCCATCGATCGAATGTCGTGCGCGAAGCCTTCGATCAGCTCGATGTTGTCTATCCCTTGTGCAGCGATGCGCGATCGGTTCCTCTGTTGCGTGGCGGAAGAAGGATCTATTCCCGTGTATTGCTTAACCTGATTAAATAATTCGAACATGAGCAAGCCGGAGCCGCACCCGATCTCCAGCACCCGGGACTCTGGAGTCAGATGAGGCTTGACGATGTCCACTACGTGCGAGACGTACAGATTCACTTCCTCTTCGCGAAATGGTTCCCCCGTATAGCTGCTGACGAACCCGCCAGCGCTTATCCGATCATGCGCGCGTATCGAGACGGCATCCCATAAAGCCTGCACTTGCGACGGGTCGAAAGGTTCAGCAGGCAAACTCTGCTCGTCCACGTCCATAAAGACGATGTCCGTTAAGGAAGGCAATATCCAACGGAACGTCTCGAACGGTTCGAACGCTTCGGACTGAGTAACCAGATGAGAGATGTTCGAATCGGCTATGATCCGGGCGATTCTCTCCTTCGGAAATTGCGGCTCGAACGGAACGTACGCGCCTCCGGCTTTCAAGATGGCCATCGCGCCGACGATCATATCGGGCGAACGCTCTACGATGATGCCTACGAATGTCCCTCCTTTCACTCCTCGATCCCGAAGCAAACCGGCGAGCCGATTCGCTCTATCGTCTAATTCCGAGTACGTCATTTGCCCCCTCTCGCTTACGATCGCGACGTTATCCGGCGTACGCTCCGCTTGCTTCTCGAACAGCTGGTGAATCGTCTTTTCCCTCGCGTAGTCAGTCGCCGTATCGTTAAACGCGTACAGGACTTTATTTTTCTCGGCGTCCGACAGCATGCTCAATTTCCGCAACTCAAGATCCCGTTCGTTCAAGGCGTTCGTTAATAGCTGGATGAAGTGATCCATGACCAAGTCCAATCGTTCCGGTTCATAGCGGTGGTCGTTGTACAGTAGCTTTAAGCGAATCTTATCCTGCTCTAACTCGAAATGAAACAGTAGCTCGAAGCTTACCGTGCGGCTGAAGGAAAAGGAATGCAAGGCGTTACAAGAGACGATCGTGGAGATGACGGGAAAGCCTTGGGAGTCGTAACGCGCCTGGAGAGGTTGAATGATGTCTTGAAGCGGGGTGTCTTGATGCATGGTCGTTGCGGCTAAGTCGAGTTTAGTGCCTTCAAGCAGAGAGCGGAACGTGCTCGTTGCGTTCACGTTCGCTTTGGAAAGAATGAGATCGTTCGCGGGTCGAGTCGAATCGTAGATACTCGGGAACGTCGGAATCCCCAGGACGATCGTGTCCTCCCCCGTGTACTTGTGAAGCAAGCCATGTACGCCTGTTAAGAGAATCGCATAGACGTTCATCGGCGATCGTTCCGCGATGGTCAGGATGCGCCCCGCGAGACTTTCCGGCAGCGTTCGCTCCATGACTCTTCCGCCGCCCGGGTCTTCGGCGCCGATGTAACGATTCGATGAGACTTTGTGATAGGGCAGACAGCCGATCTGGTCTCCCTCTCGTATGCAGTCGTTCCAATAATCACTTCCATTCTCGTTCGCCCTTTTCATTATCCATACCTCGCTTCCATTGGTTTGACACTCCGGAGCCGCGTATGTATCCCATGCTGGATTTCACTCTCATTTTTCAGGATGAACGCCTTCATGACAAGGTCAAATTCCTCTACTGGCGGAGGAAAATAATCTACTGTGGACGTGAAAAACCCGCGACGGCGCGCGGGTTTCCATGCACATGCCTTATTTACTTCACTCTTACGTTGATGTCGCCATGGATTCTGGAGGGATAGTCGTTTACCGTGAGTGTTAATGGCATTAAATATTCGACGTCTTCGATATACAATTGATAACGGTCGAATGACGATCCCGACCTGTTCGAATCGAAGGAACGGCCCGAAGCGTCTCTATACGTATTCGCGAATAGGCTGAACGTGCGGTGTTGATCTAGCGGATCGTCGTTATTCAGGCTAAATTCCAGAATGCTCTTACCGTCCTCAAATCCGGTTTCGTAATGATTTAAGGTTATCGAATCGTCGGGACGTTTGATCAGTGCGTTGCGTTCAAGATCGACTTGTACTTCCAGCTTGTTCTTGTCTAACGCCCGGATGCTGCTCGCTCGCAAATAGAGGCGTTCCGGATTACGGAAGTAGTTGCTCTGGAAATAGAGCACGACCCGATCGTCGCTCATATTCGATGCCGTGACACCATTGGTGATCGTACCGAACGTCTCGCCGCTCTCGTCTTCGATCCGGATATCGTCGAAGGCGAACAATTTCTTCGTATTGGACGGATCGTACGCAACCTCGAGTCCGATTCGCGTCGGATATACGGTCATCGTTCCGAAAGTGATTCGCTGGCCTTCCACCGTTACCGTCCGGTTGATCGAATAAATCGTCTTCCGCCCTTCGAACTTGTTCGTGTCGACCGGTATATCGAACTTCCATGTCAATTCGTTGGAGCTGAATTCCGTCACTTTACTGGTCATAAATTCCAAATCCAGTCTCTCAGGGATACTTGTGTCATCGTGAATATAAAACTCTATCGTTCCTTGCCTTCTCTCCCAATCTTCATTGAAGGACGAAGTTCCGTACGAAGCAGAAGCGTTCGGGAAATTCGCCAGCTTCACGGATTGAATGTCGAACACGCTAGGTTGTCCGTCCACATTATCGAACGTGTAGAAGACGATGACTCTCGATTCGTCGGCGAGAATACCATCAATCGTCATCTTAATGCCATTTTGCTCGTCGGACAAGCCAACGGGTTGCATGAAGTCGTTTTCTAGCGCAAGCCGGAGTCCCTTGTCGTAATGGATGAACTGGACAAGCGACCGGAGCCCGGGAATATCGCCTACATAGGCGGCAACGGTCGGCGAGAACCGGATCGTCGCTATCATGACGATAAGCAGCAAGCAGGCGGCATAGGAAGCCATTCTGGTCCTCATTCGGCGTTTTCTACGCGCTCGCCCGGCTCGTATCCCTTGGCGTATGGCCTCGTCGATCTCCGACGGGATCGCCAGCTGTTCCACTTGCTCCTTCATCGCATGTAGCTGCGGCCACGCCTGTTCGTTGTCTTGCGTATGTTCGTTCATCGTTCGCCATCCTTCCCCAGCCGTTGCCGCAGCCCGCCAAGCGCTTTGTGCAGCCAGGTTTTGATCGTACCTTCGGGCTTCTGAAGCGTTCTCGCGATTTCCGTAATCGTCAGATCGTGATAATACTTCAGGTGGATCACCTTCTGATGATTAGCCTCAAGCTGATCGACGGCCGTTTCGAGCCGTATTCTGTCCAGCCATTCGCTTTCGCCGCTCGCGGAGCTCGACTCCGAGATCAGGTCCGATGCGTGCCCGATACCGTTCCTCCGCGCTCTTCTCTTGACTTCGTCCGCGCAATAATTCAACAGGATACGGATGAGCCAACTGCCGAAGTAGCCAGGCTCTTTCAACCTGCGGATTTGCGTATACGCCCGGCAGGTCGTTTCCTGAACGGCTTCCAGAGCGTCGGTTTCGTTCTTCATATACGTATAGGCGATGCGATACATCTTGTCCTTATGTTGCGTAATGAGGCTGTAGAAAGCTTCATCGTCGCCACGCCGCGCCGCCATAACGAGCGATTCGTTGTCCACGTGGTTCCTCCCCTGCTGCCGTGAATCTATCTATTAGACTCCGTAGACGTACAAACGGTTTTGGTCGATACGAAAAAACTGCACCCCTCGGTTAGAAGGGATCTAACCTTTGGGGTGCAGTTATTCGATCAGAACGAGAATCCGGAGTCGAACGAACCTCCGCTTCCCGCAGGAACTTCCTCGTGCATGGCGGATGATCGGTTCGGATCGGACGAAGCGCCGGTAAGAGTCTCTAAGCTTGCGCCGGGGTCGTCCGCGGTTTGGGCGAGCAACGCCAGCAGCGCATCTGCCATCTGCCTAACCGTGTCTTCCCGGAACAGCCGGCTGCGGTATTCGAGCACAAGATGCAGGCTGCCGTCCCTCTCCTCCGCTTGCAGCACCAAATCCGTCTTCGCCGCAAGAACCGGCCATTCGAGCGGTTCCCAACTTAACTCGCCGCTTCCCGATGCCGGTCGCTCGAAGTTGTTCATGACGAACATCGTATCGAACAACGGATGGCGGGTCGAATCCCAGCGGATGAGGTTGTGCTCGTCGAGTTTCTCGACGAGCTCATCCATCGGCAGCCAAGGGTGGTCGAACGCTTCAAGCATGCTCCGTTTCACTTCCGCGAGCCAGCTTTCGAAGGATAGCGAGCTAACCGGCCGATTGCGAATCGCGAACGTCTGCAGCAGCAATCCGGCGGTACGGGCAAGATCCGGATGAGAGCGTCCGGCGGCGGGTACTCCCGTAACGACATCCTCGGAGCCCGACCAGTAGGCCAGCAGCGCCTGATAGGCGGCGAGAAGCACCATCGAGAGCGTGGCGCCGGATTGGCGGGCTAACTGCCCAAGCCGTTCCGTCATCTCCTCGGAGACGCTGAACCGGTATTGTCCGGCTTCGTCCCGCGCCTGCGGATCGGCCAGCACCGATCGTTCCTCGTCCGCAGGCAGTTCAAGCGCCGGAACGCCATCCGAGAATCGGTTCAACCAATAGCGAATATGCCTCTCCTTCTCATCGCCCGACAGCTGATTCGCCAGCCATTCGCTGTAGTCCTTGAATTGCGACGGAACAGCCGGGAGCGTCCGACCTTCGTACAAGGCAGCGAGATCGGCAATGAGGATCGCGTTCGTCATTCCATCCGATACGAGATGGTGGATGTCGAACAGGAATAGATGCCGATCCTCGGCCAGCGGCACGATCGCCGTACGGAATAACGGCTGACGCTCTAAGTCGAACGGCTTCAGCCAACGGCAAGCCGCCACTGTTTCGTCGGAATCGCGGTCCGCGAAGAAGTCCGCGGGCTCGATCCGCTCGAATACGATTTCCGCCTGATCGTGGATGCGTTGAACCATTCGTCCCTCCGCTTGTCCGAACGATGTGCGAAGCGCCTCATGACGTTCCGTCAACCGTTGCAAGGCGGACTGAAGGCGATGCTTATCAAGCGTTCCTTTGATGACGAGAACCGCGGGCATATGGTAGGACAAAGTGCCGGGATTGCGCCTTTCGTGAACGAGCATTTGCTTCTGTGTCGAGGTGACGGGGTAATACGGCTTTATAGGTGCCTGCGGAATCGGCTCGTGCGCGGCTTGGGCTGTTCCGGCTTCCAGAAGCACGGCTAACCGAGCTACCGTAGGGTGCATGAAAATGTCCTTCAACGGCAGCCGCACCCCGAATTCCGTCTCGATGCGTGCGGCCATCGCTGCCGCTTTGAGCGAGTGTCCGCCGAGCTCGAAGAAGTCGTCGTTCGCGCCGACCCGCTCTCGCTGCAGCAGTTCCTCCCACAGCGCCGCAAGCTTGCGCTCCGTCTCGCCTGCGGGCGCGGTGTACGCCGTTCCGGTATCCATCGTCCCTTCCGGCTCAGGCAACGCCTTGCGGTCCGCCTTCCCGCTGGCCGTCAGCGGCATCGCCGCCAGCTGCGCGAACGCCGCCGGAATCATGTAATCCGGCAGCCGCTCGGCGCAATGTTGTCTAAGCTCCCCGCTCGTCAGGCTGCGATCCGCCACCACGTACGCGCAAATCCGTTTGCCTCCCGTACCGTCGTCTTTCACCGCAGCCGCAGCTTCCGATACCGCTTCGTGCAGCAGCAGCGTCCGCTCGATCTCGCCGAGCTCGATCCGGTAACCGCGGATTTTCACTTGGTCGTCGATGCGTCCTAAGTATTGGATTTGCCCGTCATCCATCCAACGCGCCAAGTCGCCAGTACGGTACATGACTTCTCCTGGCATGAACGGATTCGGCACGAATTTCTCCGCCGTCAGATCCGGTCGGTTCACATAGCCTTCGGCCAGCTGCACGCCGCCGATGCACAGTTCGCCCGGAACGCCTACCGGCTGCGGAAGCCCTTCCGGACTTACGACGTACAGAGAAGTGTTATCAATCGGACGACCGATCGGCACGAAGTCCAGCGAGCTATCCGCTTCGCATTCGTGGACAGAGACGTCCACCGTCGCTTCCGTCGGGCCGTACAGGTTCACGAGCTTGACTTGCGTTAACCCTAGTTGCTTCATGAGCGCGTAGAACCGGTCGACATGGCCGCGCTGAAGCGCTTCGCCGCTGGCGAACACGCGCCGCAGCGATCCGAGTCGTTCCCGCAGACTCTCGCGAGGTACGGCTTGCGCGGCTTCGAGGAACGCCGCCAGCATCGAAGGCACGAAATGCATCGTCGTCGCCCGATGGCGTCCGATCGCTTCGATCAATCGCGTCGGGTCCTTCTCCGCGCCAGGTTCAAGGAAAGCGACCGACGCGCCCGCCATCGCCCACCAGAACAGCTCCCACACCGATACGTCGAAGCTATAAGGCGTCTTCTGCAGGATGACGTCATCCTGCTGCAAAGGATAAGCCTTCTGCATCCAGTTCAATCGGTTGATGACCGAGCGATGGCGGATCATAACGCCCTTCGGCCGTCCGGTCGAACCGGAGGTGTACAGAATGTAAGCGAGCTGTTCTGCCGATGTTGCGGAAAGCGGCGATAGCGGGGCCGTTGTCGCGACGGTTTGCGGCTCCGGATCGTCCAAGTTGATCGTTAAAGCGTTCGGAGCCGCCTGTTCGGCGACGTTCAGCCAGCTCCGCTGCGACAGCACGATGCGTAAACCGCAGTCCTCCGCCATGTAGCGAAGCCGGTCCGCCGGAAACTCAGGCGGCAGCGGTACATAAGCCCCGCCGGCTTTTAGAATTCCGAGCATTCCGGCCATCATGGCTGCGGAACGTTCGGCCATGAGGCCAACCGGCTCTTCCGGCATCAAGCCAGCCTCCAGCAGCAGCCGCGCGATGCGTTCGGCGCGCGCGTCCAGCTCGCGATAAGTCATACGCTCGTCCGCGAAAGCGGCGGCAAGCTTCTCCGGCGTCCTTGCCGCTTGCGTTCGGAACATCTCCTGAAGCGTGAGCGTATCCGGGTACGGCGCACGCGTATCGTTGAACGACTCCGCGACTCGCTTCCGCTCCTCTTCGGATAGCAGTTCCAACTCGCCAATTTCCGCGTTCGGCTTCCGCACGATGTTTAGTAGCAGCGTCCGCAATGCGTTCGTCCAATGCCGCATCGTCTTCTCGCCATAGATCGCGGAAGCGTATTGTACCGTTATCGCAAGTCCATTCTCTTCCTCCAGAACGTACAAGCCGATATCGAATTGCGACACTCCGAAGTCGAACGCTACCGGACGGGCCGTTATTCCTGGAGCGGATAGTTCGGCGTGCGCCATGTTAAGCATCGAGAACATCGCGTCGAACAGCGGGTTGCGGGTCATGTCGCGCGTCGGCTGCAGGCGTTCGACCAAATCCTCGAACGGTGCATCCTGCCGATCCATCGCGCCCAGAACTTCTGCCTTCACCGCTTCCAAGAGATCGGGGAACGCTTGATTCGGCATCGCTGATATTTTGATCGGCAGCGCGTTCACGAACACGCCGACCATGCTCTCGGTGTCGGGATTCGTCCTGCCTGCCATCGGCGTTCCGATCACGACCTCCGACTGACGGGACAGCTTCGCTAGCCAGGCTGCGTAGGCGGACATCAACAGCATGAACAACGTCGCGCCGGATTGCTGCGCCAGCCGGTTCAATTCGGACACCTGCTCCTTGTCGAGATGAACGACCAATTGCGAGCCGGCCGTGGATTTGACGGCGGGACGAAGAGCGTCTCCTTGAAGCTCGAGCTTCGGAATCGGCCCCGCCAGCCGCTTCATCCACCATTCGATTTGGGCGTCGATCCGGACTTTCTGTTCGGTCGACTGCTGCCAAACCGCGTAATCCTTGTATTGGCGCTCGAGCGGCGGCAGCTCTTCTCCGCCGTACAGCCGGATGAAATCGCGAACGAGCACGTTCACCGATACCCCGTCGGCGACGATATGGTGGATGTCGAACACGAGCGTATACCGCTCATCCGTGAGCCGGAACAAGCCGACGCGGAACAGCGGCGCATGGCGCAGCTCGAACGGCCGGACGATGGCGCGTATCGCCTCGTCCAACGCTGCTTCATCCGAAACGTCGGCCTCGACTAGGTTTACGTCAAGTTCCGGATGAATCCGCTGACAAGGCTCCCCTTCATGCAGCTCGAAGGAAGTGCGGAGCGCCTCGTGCCGCTGAGCGAGCTCGCGGAACGCCGTCTTCATCCTGTCGCGATCGATCGCGCCGGACAGTCGCAACACCGTCGGGATTTGATAAGCGGTGCCTTCGGGATCGAATTGCTGCAGGAAATACATCCGGCGCTGCGCCGGAGATACCGGGTACAGCTCGGCTTCCGGCGCTTTCGGGATAAGTCCCGCGTTCGCGTGTCCGACCTCTCCCTGAACAGCTATCAACTCTGCCATATGGGATAGCCGAGGATGATCGAACAGGTCGATCAGCGTTACCCGCGCGCCGAACGTCCGCGCGATATGGGAGACCAGCGTGGCGGCCTGCAACGAATCGCCTCCGGCATCGAAGAAATGCGCGTTTCGCCCGTACGGTCCGCCGCCGATTAACCGAACCCACAGCTTCGCCAGCGCGATCTCCGTTTCTCCGACAGGAGCAGCATATGGAATATCCGTCCCAATGGTCCTTGACTCCTGCCATTCCACGGCAAGCTTCGCTATATCCGAAGCGTCGGGATATCGAAGCGGCAGCAAGTATGCGCCGTGCGCAAGCGATTCCTCGCGTATGGACGGGAGCACCCAGCGATACGCGGCTTGAACGACCTCGGCATCGTCTTGAGCAGCGCTCCAAGGATGCGACGGGGTCCATGGGAGTTCTCCCCTTTCCGTCTCCGCTGCGGCCGTCTCGCCAAGCGCTTCTTCCGCCGCCAGGCGAACGCCTTCGAAGAATTCGACATGCGCGGGCGCACCCGCCACGCGGTCGATCGGAAAGACGAACGTAACGTCCCGGTTATCCGCAAGCGCCTTATCTTCTATCGGAATCCAACCGTTTTCCGCTAGGAACTGCTCGAACGGCTTGTTTTTGGCGGTCCGTCGGAACGCCGCTTGCAACTCCGTACATTCGTTCGCCTGCGCGTAACGCTTCAATCCGGCTAATACCGTTTGCTCCACGCCGCGTCCTAATACCCGGCAGCTTAGCAAGAAGGTGCGGATCAATAAAGCCGGGCCGCTAGCTTCCGCGGAGATGAACCCGATCCTGCCGTAGTCGCCGTACCGATCGGCCGCTTCGACGATCCACTGCTGCGACTTGCCTTCCTGCATCAACCGCTTGATCTCGGCTTCCGAATAGCGGACGCCGTTCAGATTGAATTGGTTCGTCCGAGCCGTCAGTTGCGCCGCCCGTTCCGTTTCGTCCGGCATCAGCGGGCGAAGGCTCACCTTGAGTTCGAGGCTTCGCAAGTAATCGCTCAGCTCATCTCCCGATCGGGCGTCCGCTTGCCTTCGCCTTTCCGCCGTGTACCCGTCCGCGCGTCTGCGGTCCTCGTCCGTGACCCGGTGGCGGTCCCACGCCCACACATGCGTCAGGAACGACGAAATCTCCGCTTCCTCCGGAAGCTTCAGCGTCAGCGCTTCCGGGCACTCGGCCATCATGGCCATGCATTCTGCGGCGTTATCGTCCAGGAACATGAAGCTGTCCACGCCCAGATTCAGCTCTTCCGCCAACTCGCGCAAGTTGCTCGGCTTCGGATTCCAATTCACGCGCCAGGCGGCGAAATGTTCTTGACGGAGTACCATGCCGGGATTCCGTTCGAACGTTTCCCATAAGTCTGCTTCGTTGTTTTTGCTGCAGAGGGCGAGCAGGAATCCTTCCCCCCGCTTGCGGAGCAAGAGCCGCTGCAGCGCTTCGAAAGGAGGACTGACGACGACGCCCGTCGGCCCGTCTTCCCCGCAGACGCCGCGCCACAACGTGTTATCCGCGTCGACGACGATCACCTTGAACGGATGGCCGTGCCAGCCGATCAAAGCGCGGGCGATCTCCGTACCGAAAGCGGCATAATACTCTTCCGTATACGGGATGCGTCCTGTCTCGAACGCGATGGGATCTTCTACTTGGCGAACCCGGTAACGAGCCGCGGTATCTGCGAAATCCAACGGGCGGACATGCGCAACACCCGTCAAAGAAGCTGCCCATCGCTCGCGAATCAGCCGCGTCGTTGCCTCCGGCAAGGCCCCTAAAGGTCCGTTAGGATCGAACGGCATTAAGGCAACGAAATGCGCCCCGTGTCCGACTCGGCCCTTGAGCATCCCTGCCAGACGTTCCAAGTCGTCTTCCAATCGGGCAACGGCGTCTGCCGCGCTTGCGGATTGCGGGGACAACCAATCCTCCGGCCGCACGAGCAAGATGGATGCGCCTGCCTGTTCCTCGGATTCGTTCTCGGTCAGAAACTGAAAAATTTGGTTGTACGGCGCGAAAGTCGCTTCTGGCGCATATCCGAACTTGGCGAGCCAATGCTTCAGCGGTTTGGCCGCCGGTTCGGCCGTGAACGTGGATGCGATGCGCACGCTCAGCTTCCGGCTATGAACCTGCGATCCCCCGTCGTTCAGCTCTCTTCTGCGGGCAAGCTCGGCCTCTTCTCCTGGCTCGAACAGCTCGATCGCTCCGATCCGCGTATCCTCATCGCCGCTCACCGCCTCCGCCAACCGCGCGAAGTGTCTCGCCATCCGGGCGATCGTCTCCTCCCGGAAGAGCGCCGTATCGTATTCGATGACGCCGCGAAGCTCTCCGGACGCTCCGGGGAACAGATCCATTTTCACGTCCAGTGCCGAGGTTTCCCTCTCCAGAGGAAGCTCCGTAAACACCAAGCCGTCCGCGGCGAACCGCTCGCTTCCCGCCGCATGATTGTGGAACACGAGCATCGTGTCGTACAGCGGGTTGCGAGATCGGTTCGAAGCCGCGTTCGTTCCCGCGACCATCTCGTCGAACGGAAACTGGCCGTTGTCATACGCTTGAAGCGTGCGACGTCCGGTCTCCTCGAGCAAATCGGCGAGAGTATGCTCGCCGTTCATCCGAAGCCGGATAGGAAGAAAATTCATGAACACGCCGACGACGTCCCTGAACTCCCGTTGTTCTCTGCCGTTCACGAGCGAGCCTGCGATAAGCTCGTCTTGACCGGCATACCGGGACATAAGCAGGCTGTAGAGCGAGAATAGCACGGTATGCAGAGACGCTTGTCGTCTCTTCGCCAGTTGGTGAAGCTTCTCCGTAGTAGCTGCCGGCAGCGTAAAGCGGAACAATCGGCCTTGGCGCAGCTTCGTTGCCGGCCGTGGGAAATCGAGCGGCAGCCGAAGCTCCGGCAGCGGTCCCGCCAGAACGTCTTCCAACCAATAAGCGCGCATCCTCCGAAGCTCTTCACTCTCCATCCGCTCACGCTGCAACCGGACGTAGTCCCGGTACTCCGCGCGCTTGGATGGCAGAGGCCGTCCGCCGTACAAAGCCGTCAGCTCCTGCAGGAGTAGCGCGAGCGAAGCGCCGTCCGCGATCAAATGATGGGTATCGAGCACGAGCAGATGGCGTTCTTGCGATACGGAGGCTAAACCGATTCGCATCAGGGGTTGGCGCGTCAGATCGAAAGGCTTCGCGAAGCCGGCCGCGAACGAATGCCATTCTTCTTCGGAAGAGAGCATCGCGTGCTCCACTTTCAGCTCGGCCTCGGGGTGGACGCGCTGAATCGGCTCGCCCTCCTCCGACCACTCGAACGTCGTTCTCAAGCTTTCGTGCCGCTTGGCGAGGCTCGCGAAAGCCGCTTGCAATCGATCCGCGTCCAATGGACCATCGACCTCATAGGCTAGCGTCATATGGTGATGGATGTCGGCGCCCGGTTGCTGCGCGGCCAAGAATAGCCGGACTTGGGAACGGGACAACGCAAAGACGGCGTCCGGCGCGGACGGAACGACCTGTTCCGGCATATCGGCTTTGGCAACCGAAATCGATAAATCGATGAATTCGGCCAGAGAGGCAACGGTCGGATAGCGAATCAACTCAGCGACGCCGACCTCCAGATTGAACCGGGCGCTAAGCAAACCCGAGATTTGCAGTCCGAGGATCGAATCTCCGCCTAACTCGTAATAATGGTCGTTGACGCCGATCTCTGATAATCCAAGAACGCGCCCCCACACCTCGGCAACGGCGCGCTCGGTAACGCTATACGGGCCATCGCCTCTTCCGCTAAGGGACACGGATTCGAGTGCGAGCGCAGGCTCGCGGCCCGACTCTCCCTCCGCGTATTTGTCCGGAACACGGAACAACGCGGATGCCGAAGTAGCTTCCACCCAGTATCGGGTGCGCTCGAACGGGTACGTAGGCAAATGAATTCTTCGCCGATACGAATCCCCGTACACCGCTCCCCAATCCCAGCTTCCGCCTTCGGCATATTCACGGCACAGCGATTCCGTGCTCGCGGAACGAACGCGTTCGTCCGACCATGTATCCCGTTCGCCGGTCCCGGTCATTCGTCCCACCCATACGCCAGGCTCCGGATTCCAAGCAACCTGAGAGCCGATGGACAACCCCGCGTCCTGCAGCCGTTGCTCCAGTCGGACCAGCTTTCCTTGAAGCTCGCCGATCGAGCTCGCCGCGAAGGCGGCCCGATAATCATCATGTCCCCTCCCCGTATTCGCGGTGTAACAAACGTCCCGCAAGTCCGCCGAACGCCCGTAAGGCTGCTCAAGGAACCTTGCGTAACGGCCGATGAGCGCTCCTAACGCCGCTTCCGATCTAGCCGATAACGCCAGTACTTCCGTGCGGTTCTCTTCATCCGCTCGGTAGATCGGCTCGTCCTCGGGCGCCTCTTCCAGCACCGCGTGCACGTTCGTGCCGCTCATGCCGAACGAGCTGACGCCGGCCCTGCGCGGCGCGTCGCCTTCTCGCTCCCAAGTGCGCAGCATGTCGCTGACGTAGACCGGGGAATCGATGAACGAGATGTCCCGGTTCGGTTCGCGGAAGTGGAGCATCGGCGGCAGCTGTTTGCGGTGCAGCGCCAACGTCGCTTTCACGAGTCCGACGAGCCCGGCCGCCGTGTCTAGATGTCCGAAATTCGTCTTCAGCGATCCGACGGCGCAAAATTGCGACCGGTCCGTATACCGCCGGAACGCTTGCGAGAGTCCGGCGATTTCGATCGGATCTCCCAGCTTCGTGCCCGTACCGTGCGCCTCGACGTAACCGATCGTCGCGGGATCGATCCCCGCGTCCTGCCAAGCGCTCGCGATGACCGCTTCTTGGGCGAGGACGTTCGGGGCGGTAATCCCTACGGACGCCCCGTCTTGGTTCGCCGCCGTCCCTTTGATCACCGCGTAGATGGCGTCGCGGTCGCGTAGAGCCTGACCGAGCGGCTTGAGCAGCACGGCGGCAACCCCTTCTCCGCCGCCCGTCCCATCCGACGCGTCGTCGAACGTGCGCGCCCGGGAATCGGACGATTCGATGCCGATCTTGATGCCTAAGTCGACGGGCAACAAGTACGTTTTCACGCCGCCGACGATCGCCGTCTCGCATTCCCCGCCCCGAAGCGCTTGCACGGCCAGGTGCAAAGCGGCGAGCGACGAGGAACACGCGGTATCGACGGTGATCGCGGGGCCTTGCAGATCAAGTAAGTATGAAAGCCGACCGGCGACGATCGAAGACAGATTGCCGGGGATGGCCAGCGACAGAGATGCCGGATCCTTCTCGGCGATCAGCCGCTTGTAATCGTGGAACGCGTCGCCGTTATAGCCGAGATAGACGCCCGTTCGGCTTCCGCTTAGCTTACGGCCGCCGTACCCGGCGTTCTCGATCGCGCTCCACGCCGTCTCGAGCCATAGCCGTTGATTCGGATTCATGAGCGCGGCTTCTTTCGGAGACAACCGGAACAACCGGCAGTCGAACTTATCGATCTCCTCTAGATAAGCGCCGTCGTAATAGGCGATCGTGCCTTCGGGCAGCCTCGTTCCGGCTAGCAGCGCTTCCGAGTCGCCGCGGCGAGCCTCCGGGAAAGGACCGACGGCGTCGAAGCCTTCCGCGATCCGATCCCAGAACGCATCGATGTCGTCCGCTTGCGGAAGACGGACCGCCATGCCGATAATCGCGATATCGCGGCCCGACGTCTCTTCGACTTCAAAGCCGCTTCCGTCCTCCGACTCCGCTTCAAGCGTATCGCTCCAGTCGTTGTCCTCCCACCATGCGTTGTTTCCCAACGGTCATCCTCCTCCCCGCTTGTAAAGCTCCACGCTCAGGCTCCGATGCCGTATTGAGCAGTTTCCTGACGCACGACGACCTCGGACCGGCTGTTTCTCCACAAACCGTACATGAGAGCCAATATCGCGACCGAGGTCACGCCGAGAATCGCGTACAATACCGCCCCGGACGGCAAGCCCGTCAGGTGACGTATGATGTAATACGCGCCGAACAGGACGAATTCGTTAATGATGGTCAGCCAGATCGAACGGAACCATACGTAGATGAGTCCGAATATGACCGCGCCTGCCGTACCGTAGAGCATGAGAGCCGGATCCCCGGAGAAGAACAGAATGCCGTAGAACACGCCGGTGATCAGCATCGCCGGAATGAGCGGCAACGCCCTGCGCAGTTCGTTGAAGATCAGCGCCCGGAACAAAATTTCTTTGTAGACGGAATTGATGACGAAGAAGCTGAAGAACACCCAAGCGTTATGCCCGAGGAAAAAGCCGACGATATTCTCGAATCCCGGCGCCGCGTCCTTCACTTCCGGTATGCTGAACAGGCTCATGACCCAGAGCGCCATGCACACCGCGAGCGACAGGTTAAGCGCGTGCGCCTTGCGGCTGGCGGGACGGAATTCCGAGATCGCGATCAAATCTTTCTTGTAGAACTTTTTCAGGACGAAATAATAGAGCGGCATGGCGAGAATCGCGTTCGTATACAAGCCGATAATGCCGTTGTTTCCCAGCTGCGGATAACGAGGCAGAACCGCTTCCTCCCAGATGACGACCAGGATTTGCAACAGTCCATAGTAAATGCCGACGTAGACGGCCAAATTCCCAAGCATGACTCCGTATTTCTTAAGCTGGGCTGCGCCTTTCCAGATATAGATCAGCGTTCCCCCGATCAGCAGCAGTCCGGCGGCGGCGATCGCGAGCAGCAGAATGTCGGGCAAGTCCGCGAGCGCGTCATACAGTCCGACCTTGTCGGCGATCAGGATAAGGCAGTTGACGATGGCGCCGATGCCGATCGTGGCCCATAGCGACTTCATGCGCAAGTAGACGAGACAGTACATGATGCTAAGGAAAAACGCGGTTATTTGAATCCAGAAGCTCGGTTGAAAATAGCCGTAGACGAGAGAAGAAACCGGAACCGACAGCCATGCTCTCATGCTGCCGTTGAACGCGTTGAACACGATTCCCCTGAACAGCAGCTCCTCGAACACGACTCCCAGGAAACCAACGCCGATAATCACGTAGACGAAGGATTCCGCGGTTCCGAACGTGTTTACGTAGTCCTCGAAATCGTTCGTTCCGCCCCTCACCCCGCTCAGGTTGGCTACGCCGACGAAAAGCAAGGCGGCGCCGACGCCCATGAACGCGATATGCCTCCATTGCGAGCGGCTCAAGCCGGTGAATCCGGCCGTCCGGAGGATTCCGGGAATTCTCCCTTTGGAGAGTACGGTGATCAGCTTCGATAGAGGCAGAAACAGCAGGAACGCGATCCCGAACACGAGACTGAGGAAAATGGGGATGTTCCGATCCAGGAAAGCTTGGTAGTCCGGATTCGGATCTACGAGCAACGTGGCGTGCAACATCGTCACGAGCCAGAACACGAACAGATACATGGCCGAATACAACACCGCTCCGGCGACGGACAACAGCTTGGACTTCATTCCGCAACAGCTCCTTTGCTCATTAGCGATTCTTGGTCAATCGTCAACCTAGCCGAGGTTCCGGTTTCTTCGAGCAGCCGCTCCAGCCGATACGACCTCTCCTGCGGATCGGTTCCTTTCGTTGCAAAAACGCTGTACAGCATCTTTAGTCCTTGGCGAAGCTCGTCGTCCGTCGGCTTGCGCCCCGTCTCCTTCACCCGTCGCGCAAGCTTCTCTACGTTCCGGTACGGTTCGATTACTCCTGCCCGGTATGCCGTCTCGTCGAAACATCGATTGCGGGTAGCGACCGCGATCGCCAGACAACGCGTCAGGAAAGCGAAGTCATCGGAACGCTGCGCTTGTCTCGCATCATCGGCTTCGGCTTCAACTTCGACTACGAACCGAACGGCCGATTCCACTCCGTCGTCCATGCTCTTAACGCCGACCGCGGGTTCGAACGACTCCCACATCCTAGACAGCACGCGCCCCGGTCCGGCCTCGATTAAGCGCGTCACGCCGTGAGCGGCCATCGTCTCCATGCAGGCAAGCCAGCGGACGGGCTGCGTCAGCTGCGATACGAGGAGCCGGATCGTATTCGCCGGTTCTTCGTCATGCGGAAACCCTGTAACGTTGGAGATGACCGGCCATTCGGAATGGCGGAAATCGCATGCCTCCAACCGTTCGCGAAACCGCGTCGCCGCGCTCTCCATGCAAGGACTGTGGAACGCTCCGCTGACGTTTAATGGCGTTAAACGTACGGACTGACCCGTCAACAAGTCTTCCAATCTTCGAAGCGCGTCGCGATCTCCCGATACGACTCGTTGATTCCGCGAGTTGATGCCCGCGAGCACGACCTCGGAACGTTCCTCCGACGCTTGGCGAAGCAGCGACTCCAGACGCTCGTCCGGCAGTCCGCTAATCGCGGCCATGCCTCCAGGCCGTTCCCGCGCCGCTTCCTGCATCAGCTCCCCTCTGCTCCGTACGAGCTTGACGGCGTCCGCCAACGCGAACGTTCCGCTGCAGGCAAGCGCCGTAAATTCGCCCAAGCTATGGCCGGCGCCGACGGACGGGATAACGCCCCCCTCCTCCAACCATGCCCTGTACGCCGCCACGCCATAGGTCAGAATGGCGGGCTGGGCGTTCCGGGTATCCGTCAGCTCGGAAGATGGACCTTCGGCGCACAGCTTCAGCAAGTCCCATCCGAGCGCGTCCGACGCTTCTTCGAACGTCAGACGCGCCGCGGCGTATCGCTCGACGAGAGCCTTGCCCATTCCGGAATATTGCGAGCCTTGCCCGGGGAATAACCATCCTACCTTTGCCATGAGATTACTCCTCCTCCTGAAGGGACGCGGCTTCCTCGCGGACGGCGGCGACCGTCTCCATCGACCGCCATTCGTTCGCCAAGCGAGCCGTCCATGCCGCGAACGCCTGCAGCAGCTCCTTCGCCTTGTCCTTGCGGACGGCGCCGGCGTTGTACTCCAGCTGCAGTATCCCTGTTCCTTCCGCTTCTCGCATCGTGGCCGCCAAATCGGATGGTTGCGGGGACGGTTCCGACGCTCCATTCCGGTACATCGGCACGATGCCGTTATTCTCGTGCTCGGTCATCCGATCAGGCACGGCGCCGGATGAAGCGGACGAAGGATCCGACTTCCAGACGCTAAGCTGCGCCAACAATCCGGAGAATCCGTCCGAGGACGCGAGATCGACCTCCAACGTCCGAATGCCTCGTCCGAAGCCGACGGTCAGCAGGTCGAACTTCGGTTGGCGGAACGCCCGGGCTAGCACGACGATCCATATGGCCAAACCCGCCAAGTCCGTTCCTATTCGCGCCCGCTCGGCGAGGAAACGGATATGGCTCAGCGTGTCCGGCGCCAGTCTCAGCTGCAGGAAATCCCCCGCCCGCCGCTGACGGTCGGCCGGAAGCCACGTCTCTGGCGTATGTAGCGGGATCAAAGTCTTGCGCTCCCGGGAGAGATTCTGGCGATTCATATAATCCGCCAGCTTGGCGATCGTCGGATATGCGAACAGATCCGTCACGCCGATGCGCCCGTCGAACTGTTGCTCGAGCTCGCGATGCATCCGCACGAGAAGCAAAGAATTGCCGCCGAGCTCGAAGAAGTTGTCGTTCACGCCAACCTTCTCCCGTTGCAACAGCTCCGTCCATAACGCGGCCAATCGGCGTTCGGTCTCGCTTTCGGGCGCGGCATACGCCGTTCCCGTGTCCATTGTTCCCTCCGGCTCCGGCAACGCCTTGCGATCGGTCTTCCCGCTCGCCGTCAGCGGCATCGCTTCCAGCTGCATGAACGCCGCCGGGATCATGTAATCCGGCAACCGTTCGGCGCAATGGCGTCTAAGCTCTCCGCTCGTCAAGCCACGGTCCGCCACCACGTAGGCGCATATCCGCTTGCCTCCGGTGCCGTCGTCTCGAACGGCCGCCGCAGCTTCCGACACCGCTTCGTGCAGCAGCAGCGTCCGCTCGATCTCGCCGAGCTCGATCCGGTAACCGCGGATTTTCACTTGATCGTCGATGCGTCCTAAGTATTGGATCTGTCCGTCTTCCATCCAACGCGCCAAGTCGCCTGTCCGGTACATGACTTCTCCTGGCATGAACGGATTCGGCACGAATTTCTCCGCCGTCAGATCCGGTCGGTTCACATAGCCTTTGGCCAGTTGCACGCCGCCGATGCACAGTTCGCCCGGAACGCCTACCGGCTGCGGAAGCCCTTCCGGACTTACTACGTACAGAGAAGTGTTGTCAATCGGACGACCGATCGGCACGATGTCCAGCGAGCTATCCGATTCGCATTCGTAGACAGAGACGTCCACCGTCGCTTCCGTTGGGCCATACAGGTTCACGAGCTTGACGTGTTCCAGCCCGAGCTCCCGCATCAGCTCGTAGAACCGGTCGACATGAGCGCGATGCAGCGCCTCGCCGCTGGCGAATACGCGCCGCAGCGAACCGAGCTGCTCTCGCAGCCGTTCCCGCGGTTCGGCTTGAGCGGCTTCGAGGAACGCCGCCAGCATCGACGGCACGAAATGCATCGTCGTGACGCGCCGTCGTCCGATGGCCTCGATCAGCAGACCAGGGTCTTTCTCCGCGCCCGGGGCGAGGAATGCGACCGATGCGCCTGCCATCGCCCACCAGAACAGCTCCCACACGGACACGTCGAAGCTGTAAGACGTCTTCTGCAGGATAACGTCGTCCAGTTGCAACGGATAAGCCTTCTGCATCCAGTTCAGTCGATTGATGATCGAACGGTGGCGGATCATCACGCCCTTCGGACGCCCCGTCGAACCGGACGTATACAGAATGTAGGCGAGCCCTTCCGCCGAGCAGACGGGCAACGACGGTTCTATCGACGGCTGGTCAGGTTCCTTCCATTGCGGATCGTCAAGATCGATCGCAAAGGCGTCCGGCGCTGCACGCCCGGCAACTTCCAGCCAGCTGCGCTGCGACAGCACGACTCGCAAGCCGCAGTCGTCCGCCATGTATCTGAGCCGGTCTATCGGAAAATCCGGGGGCAGCGGCACGTAAGCTCCGCCGGCCTTCAAGATGCCGAGCATGCCGGCCATCATGGCGGCGGATCGCACGGCCATGAGGCCGACCGGCTCTTCCGGCGACAGCCCTGCCGCAAGCAAACGCTGGGCGATTCGATTCGCTCTGGCGTCCAGCTCGCGGTACGTGAGCCGTTCGTCTTCGAATGCGGCGGCGGTCCGATCCGGCGTCTTAGCCGTTTGCCGGCTGAATATCTCCTGAAGCGTAAGCGAATTCGGATATGGCGCCATCGTATCGTTGAACGTCTCCACGATCCGTCGCCGTTCATCGTCCGCGAGCAGCTCGATCTCGCCCAGCTTCAGGTTCGGGTTGTGCGCGATCGATTCCGCCAGCCGCACAAAATGACTTGCCATGCGCTCAATCGTCTCGCTCCGGAACAAGGATGTCCGGTATTCGAAGCGGCAGAGTAACTTGCCGTCAGGCTCCTCCACGATCTCGAGCGTCAAGTCGAACTTGGCCGTCGTCCGCCTGAGCTCGTAAGGCTCGAACCGCGTTCCCTCGATCGTCACGGACGGGATGCCCGTGTTCTGAAGCACGAACATGACGTCGAACAGAGGATTGCGTCCGATATCGCGCCGTACGCCAAGCTTGTCCACCAGCAGCTCGAAAGGATAACGCTCGTGCTCCAAAGCGCCGAGCACTCGCTCCTTCGTCTGCTCGAGAAGCTCGCGGAACGTCGCTCCTCTCTCCGGACGAGTTCGCACGACGACCGTGTTCACGAACATCCCGATCAAATCGGCCAAATCGGCGTGCGGTCTTCCCGCGACCGGGCTGCCGATCCATAAGTCGGTCTGCCCGGTGTGTCGGTGCAGCAAAGCCGTAAAAGCGGCGAGCAACGTCGCGTACAGCGTCGTCCCCGTCCGGGTGGATAGGTCGGACAGTCCGCGGACGATTCGAGGCTCCAATTCGATCAGGACTTGATCGCCCAGGTGGTCCATCCGCTCCGGCCGCGCATAGTCGACGGGAAGATTCAGGGTCGGAACCTCTCCGGACAATTCCTCCAGCCAATACCTTTCCTGCTCTTCGCAAGCTTCGGATGACAACCAGACCGAGTGCCAAGCGGCGTAATCCCGATATTGCACCGGAAGCTCCCACGCCGGCTTTCCTTCATACAGCGCCATGAACTGCCGCGCAAGCACGGCCATGGATACTCCGTCGGCGATGAGATGATGCAAATCCAGAAGCAGCAAGTGTACGTCCGGTTCCTGCATCCGGAACAGCTTCACCCGCAGCAGCGGCGATTGTTGAAGCCGGAAAGGTTGTACGCAAGCTTGCACGAGCGCCTCCGGATCCGATATCCCGGCTTCTTCGAAGTCGATTCCCGCGAGCGCTTCGGCGGATACGCGTTGGACGGGCTGTCCGTCCGCCCAATCGAAGGATGAGCGAAGCGTCTCATGCATGCGGGATAGCGAACGCACGGCCGCCGACAACCGCACCCGGTCGAGAGGACCGCGAATGACCAGCGCGGACGTCAGATGGTAGGCCGTGCCGTTCTCGTCCATCGACTGAAGCACGAACAACCGGTTTTGCGCCGGGGATAACGGATAGAACGTCCGCGCTTCGACTTTAGGAATCGGAGCATAGCGCGCACCGGCGCTATCACGGCCGTCTTCGTCCAGGAACGAGGCGAGCTCGCGGATCGTCGGTCTTCGGAATACGTCGCGAAGCGATATCGAACGATCGAAATCGCGATGGATCGCGGAGACGAGTTCCGCGGCCTTGAGCGAGTGGCCGCCGAGCTCGAAGAAGTTATCGTTCGCGCCGACCTTCTCCCGCTGCAGAAGCTCCGTCCATAACGCGGCCAGCTTGCGTTCCGTATCGCTCTCGGGCGAGGCATAAGCCGTTCCCGTGTCCATCGTCCCTTCCGGCTCGGGCAGCGCTTTGCGGTCCGTCTTCCCGCTCGCCGTCAGCGGCATCGCTTCAAGCTGCATGAACGCCGCCGGGATCATGTAATCCGGCAACCGCTCGGCGCAATGTCGTCTCAGCTCTCCGCTCGTCAAGCTGCGGTCAGCCACCACGTACGCGCAAATTTGCTTGCCTCCCGAGCCGACGTCCCGCACGGCCGCCGCAGCTTCCGACACCGCTTCGTGCAGCAGCAGCGTCCGTTCGATCTCGCCGAGCTCGATCCGATAGCCGCGGATTTTCACTTGGTCGTCGATGCGACCCAGATACTGCACCTGCCCGTCTTCCATCCAGCGGGCCAAGTCGCCTGTCCGGTACATCACTTCTCCGGGTATGAACGGATTCGGCACGAATTTCTCCGCCGTCAAGTCCGGACGGTTCACGTAGCCTTTGGCCAGCTGGATGCCGCCGATGCACAGCTCGCCCGGAACGCCGATCGGTTGCGCCAGCCCTTCGGGGCTCACGACGTAGAGCGACGTATTGTCGATCGGGCGGCCGATCGGCACGAAGTCCAGCGGGCTATCCGCCTCGCATTCGTGCGCCGACACGTCCACCGTCGCTTCCGTCGGTCCGTACAGATTCACGAGCTTGACGTGTTCCAGCCCGAGCTCGCGCATCAGCGCGTAGAACCGGTCGACGTGGGCGCGATGCAGCGCTTCGCCGCTGGCGAACACGCGCCGCAGCGAACGGAGTTGCTCCCGCAGTCGTTCCCGCGGCTCGGCTTGCGCGGCTTCGAGGAACGCCGCCAGCATCGACGGCACGAAATGCATCGTTGTCGCCCGATGACGTCCGATCGCCTCGATGAGTCGCGCAGGGTCTTTCTCCGCGTCTGGTTCAAGAAACGCGACCGACGCGCCTGCCATCGCCCACCAGAACAGCTCCCACACCGATACGTCGAAGCTGTAGGGTGTCTTCTGCAGGATAACGTCGTCCGCCAGCAGCGGGTATGCCTTCTGCATCCAATTCAAGCGATTGATGACCGAGCGATGGCGGATCATGACGCCTTTCGGCCTGCCAGTCGAACCGGAAGTATACAGAATGTAGGCGAATTGTTCCGCCGAACCCTCAGGCAGAGACGAAACCGCGAGAGAACCCTCTGATTCCTTCCACCCAAAATCGTCCAAATCTATCGTTAAAGCTTCCGGCGCTGCCCGTCCAGCCATGTCCGACCAGCTGCGCTGCGACAGCACGATTCGTAAACCGCAGTCGCTAGACATGTATCTCAGCCGGTCTTCCGGAAAATCCGGCGGCAACGGCACGTAAGCCCCGCCGGCCTTCAAGATGCCGAGCAATCCGGTCATCATGGCGGCGGAACGCTCGGCCATGAGGCCGACCGGCTCTTCCGGCGCCAAGCCCGCTGCAAGTAAGCGCCGGGCGATCCGGTTCGCGCGCTCGTCCAATTCGCGGTACGTCAGCCGCTCCTGCCCGAACACGGCAGCGATCCGATCCGGCGACAAATTCGCTTGCCGACGGAACATCTCCTGCAGCGTCAGCGAATCGGGGAACGCCGCCTTCGTATCGTTGAACGTCTCGACGATCCGTCGCCGCTCCTCGTCCGAACACAGTTCGATCTCGCCGAGCTTCCGGTCTAGATCTAGCGCGACCGCGTCCGCCAGCCTCGCGAAATGGCCCGCCATACGTTCTACCGTCTCCCGCCGGAACAACGCGTCGTTATATTCCCAGACGCAGGTCAGCGCGCCTGACGGCTCCGGATATACGTCAAGCTTCAAGTCGAGCTTAGCCGAACGTGTCTCGGCCGGCTGCTGCTCGAACCGGCATCCCGCGGCTTCGAAGCGGTTGAACGCCGCTTCCGCCTGGTTGTGGTAGACGAGCATCGTGTCGAACAGCGGATTTCGCGACGGGTCTGGACGTTCGCCCGACAGCGCGATGATTCTCTCGTATGGAAGCTCTCCATGCTCCAACGCTTCCCACACGCGATCGCGCGTCCGGCGCCAATATTCGCGGAACGGCATCCCGCTCTCGCCATGCAACCGGACGGGGACGTAATTGTTGAACATGCCTACCATGGCCGAAGGATCTGAGAAGTTCCTGCCGGCTAACATCAATCCGACCGACAAGTCCGATTGTCCGGTGTATCGCTGCACGAGCAAACCGTGCAAGCCGATCAGCAACGAGGTCATGGTAGCGCCTTCGGATCGGGCTAATCGCTCCCACGCGCGAACCGACTCCGCGGCGAGCTCGATGCGGACCGTTCCCCCGGAGAACGTCTTCTTACCCGGACGAACCGAAGCATCCGGCCAGTTTAATCCCGGCAGCGCCTCCCGAAGCGCCTTTTGCCAATAAGCTTCGTCCCGGGCGCGCGCCGAGAATTGTTCCTCCCGCTTCGCATAATGCCGGTAACCCGAAGCGATCGGAGGCAACGCCTTACCACTCAGCAACGCGGCGAATTCCTTCAATAACACGTTCATGCCGATGCCGTCGGCGGCGATATGATGCACGACGAGCAGCAGCAGATGGCGCTCGCTTCCGTCCGTCCATAATCTGGCCCGCATCATCGGCGCGACGGCAAGATCGACAGGTTCGATTAATCCCGCTACGCCGCTTTCCCGCAATCGCGCTTCGGGGAAAGCATCGGCATCGCACCGGGTTACTTCAACCTCGACCGTAGCTTCGCCGGGTTTATTCACGATCTGAACGAGCTCGCCTTGCTCCCACGCGCTCTCGGTACGAAGCGTCTCGTGCCGGTCGACCAACGACTGCAGTGCAGCTTGGATCTGCTCAGCCCGCATGGGACCGTTCACGGACAACGCGACAGGGATGTGGTACGCCAAGCCGATTCCTTCCGATAACTCGACGAGCGCCATTCGCTTCTGCGCGACGGTCGCTGTGTAGCGGTCGGCGTCAGCCGCAGAATCATCCGCGAAGATTGAAGCCTCCGAAGTTAACGACACCTTGTCTTCTCGACGAATGCGCTCGATCAGCTCTCGTGCCGTCGGATAGTCGAATACGTCTCGAAGCGTCAGCTCGGCTCCCCATTCCCGGCGAATGCCGGCAAGCAGCAGCGCGGCTTTAAGCGAATTCCCCCCTAACTCCTGATAATGATCGTCCGCCCTTACGCTCTCTACCCCCAGCGTCTCCCGCCAGATCGCCAGCAGCCGGAGCAAATCCTCCGGGTGCTCCTCCGCGACTGGGGAAACAGCCTCCTCCTCCGCGAGCATTCCCAATCGCAGGACTTCCAGTTCCCGTAACGCCTCGTCCCATTCACCGGAAGCGAAACGTTCGGCGAGCTTGTATCGCTGGATTTTGCCGCTGGTCGTGCGAGGAATGCCGCGGACGGGTACGACGCGAGAGACGTCCAGACCGGTTTCCCGGTTTAATTGGCGGCGCACCCGTTCCGCGAGCGGAGCAAATTTGTCGAGCTTTCCTCTATGCTGGACGAATAGGACGATACTCTCTTCCCCGCTGTTGTCGTCCCGCACTCCGCAAACGGCGGCTTTACCGTATCCGACCCCTTCGACCGCTTCCGCCCTTTTCTCCAGATCATGGGGGTATACGTTCCTTCCGCGTACGAAAATAATGTCCTTGTGCCGGCCCGTGATGACGAGCCGTCCTCCCCGGACATAACCGACGTCGCCGGTTCGCAGCCAGCCGTCCGACGTATGCGCCTTCTTGCTCGCCTCCGGGTTGTTATAATAGCCGCAAGTCACGTTGGCGCCGCGGATGACGATATGCCCGATCTCGCCTTCCGGCAACTCTTCCTCGGTGTCGCCGACGATTCTCGCCTCGCAGCCCGCGACCGGATAACCGACATCGACGAATACGACGGCTCCGTCATCTCCATCCGCGGCGTTCCGCGGCGACTGCCCGATTCCCAAATGGCCGGCTTCAAGCCGCACCGGGATGAGCCGCTCGTCCGGCGGCGGGAACGTCACCGCGAGCGTAGCTTCCGCCAGTCCGTACACCGGGAACATCGCCGCCGGATCAAGTCCGTACGGAGCTAATTCCCGGACGAAACGCTCGGTCCATTCCGCGGAGATCGGCTCCGCTCCGTTGAAGATCAACCTGATGCACCCAAGATCCCAGCCTTCCGCTTCCGCCGGCTTGAAACAGCTTAAGAAATGCTTGTAACCGAAATTAGGCGAAGCGATCGACGTAATCCGGTGCTCGCTCGCTTTGGCTAGCCAAAGCATCGGGTCGAGCATGAATTGCGACGGCTGCATGAGATATTGATCCATGCCCGCGAACATCGGCGCTAGATGAAAGCCGATCAAGCCCATGTCGTGGGTGAGCGGCATCCAGCTTAAGGACGAGTCGTTCTCGGTCGTTGCCGAGCATGTAACGATCGCTTCCATATTGGACAGCAAGTTCGCATGAGTGAGGACGACGCCCTTCGGTTCTCCGGTGGAGCCGGAAGAAAACTGCAGGAACGCGATATCCTCTCCGCTTGCCGGCCAAGGCAGCTCCTCGGATTCCAATGTCTCACCCGAGACAAGAGCTTCCTGCAGCCGGTCCCAGCCGATCGTCCGCTCGGCGGCCAGGCTATCCATCGCTTCCGATCCGGCATCCGAATCCTCAACGAGCCACGGACGGTTCAACAGTCCCCATACGTGACGCAGCTTGGCTTGATTCTCCTCGCTGCCTCCCGCGGCTAGCGGCACGGGGATGAAGCCTCCGAGCAAGCAAGCCCAGAACACGGTCGCGAAAGCTTGCGGGTCTTCGAGCCGGACGACCACCTCGTCCCGAGCGCGAATTCCTCTACCCCGCAAGTGAGCCGCCAAAACCATGCTACGCGCTCGCAGCTCGGCGTAAGAGAGGCGCGACTCCGATTTTTTATGAATGAATACGATGCCTTTATCGCTATGCGACGCGCGTTCCAGCACGTCCGGCAAGTTCGTCAAGCGTTTCATTCCCATCCCCCTCGCGCGAAGCTTTCCGTTCGGTTTGCTTGCCGCAGCACGTTAGCCAGCAGGCCGAGCAACGGCTCGGCGTCGTGCTGCCAGTAGAAGTGGCCTCCCGGCAAGCGAACGATGCTGCAACCCTCCGACGTATGGCGATTCCAGCTTTCGATCTCCGCGTCCGTCCATTGTTCCTCCGTGCCGGCTATGGCCGTCAGCCGCCATGGCAACGGATCGGCCTCTTCATAGCGGTACGTCTCCACCAGCCGGAAATCGGCCCGAAGCACCGGCACGAATACGTTCATGAGCGCGGGCATCGAGAAAATTTCCTTGGAGGTGGCGCCCATGGCGACGATCTTGTCGGCGAATTCGCCCGCGGGCAGCTCGTGGATCGGAGCTTCTTTCCGAGGCGTATCCGGCGACGGACGTCCCGAGAAAATCAAAGCGGACGGCGGCGGGAGCATACGCTGCCTGATCTTCCGGGCAACCTCGTACAGAATCATTCCGCCCATCGAATGACCGAACACCGCGTACGGCGTTCCGTCCACGCGACGCATCAACTGCGCCAGTACGTCTTCGGACGCGTCTTCCATCCCCTCGTAGAACGGTTCCTTCGAGCGAACGCCGCGGCCAGACAATTCAAGCGGCACGCATTCGGCGTCCGACTCGAGATGTTTTTTCCACTTCATATAGATAGCGGCCGATGCCCCTGCGTAGGGGAGGCAGAACAGCTTCACGCGATTTTCCCCATTTCGAGTTTGATGATTCGATCCGCAAGGTCGAAATAGCGATCGTCGTGCGTGATGACGATGACGCATTTGCCCCGGGAGCGCAGGTCCGGCAGCAACTCCTGGTAGAAGAACGCCCGGTATTCCGGATCTTGCTCGGCTGCCCATTCGTCGAAAACGCAGATCGGCTTGTCGTCCAAGTAGCTGACCAGCAGCGCCAACCGCTTGCGTTGACCGGAGGACAACCTCGTCGTGCTGAACCGTCCGCCCTGAATGCTGACCTTGTCCTGAAGCCCCAGCAAGCGCAAGTAGTGGAGCGCTTCGCCCTCCTTGTCGGCGAAGTCGATCCCGTACAAGCGATCGAACAAGTAGGCGTCGCTGAATACGGTCGACACCAGCTCGCCCACTTCTCCTGCTTGCATCCGCTCGCCGTTCAAG
Organism: Bacillota bacterium; assembly: GCA_023460795.1. Lineage (GTDB taxonomy): Bacteria > Bacillota > Bacilli > Paenibacillales > Paenibacillaceae > Cohnella. The sequence goes on from JAEWPC010000047.1 coordinate 54,136, forward strand.
GACACGCTTCCGCTTCGCGGGTTGTACAGCCCGGTGATCAGCTTGGCCAGCGTCGACTTGCCGCTGCCGTTGCCGCCGACGATGAAGACGAGCTCGCCCGAACGAAATTCGAAATCGATCGGTCCGACGGCGAACGACTTTTCTTCGGCGCGCGCGTATTCGTACGTCGCTTCTTCCAGCCGCAGCGAGACGCCCTCCTCCGGCAGAATCCCGGACGCATCCCTTTCCGGTGCCCGATAGCCGGACAATTCTTCGGAGAACCTGCGTATGCGGTTCCAGCTGACGCGGGCTTGGAACAGCTCCGGCAACGCGTTCAAGATCGCCGTAAGCGGCCCCGCCATGTACAGGAACACGAAGACGAACGACCGCAGCTCTTGCGTATTCATCGCGCTGAACAGCAACGGAAACGCGAACACGACCACTCCGATGACGCCGGCGAACAGAAGATCCCCGACGACGATCGCGCCGGCGATTTTGTTCTCCGCGGACATTCGCTTGTCCCGGTAAGCGGCGCAGCTGTCCCCCATGTCCTCGCGGAATTCCCGTGCCTTATTCCGGTGCAAGTACAGCTCCTTGAAGCCGAAGGTCAAATCTTGAATGAATTTGAAGAAAACGTTCTGCAAGTCGCGGGTTTGCTCCCACAGCTTGCCCACGGAGTGCGATAACGCGTAGAACGAGGCGGACGCGATCAATACGACGCCGAGTGACAGCAGGAATCCGGGCAAGCTGATGACGGCGAGATAGACGAAGCCGGCTAGGATCGTCACCGACCAGGTGCCGATGCTGACCATCTTGTTGGCGAACGAGCTGACCGTCTCCGTGTCGTTGTTCAAGCACGTTTCGATTTTCCCTCGCTCGAGCGCTTCCATTCGTTCATAAGGCGAATGAAGAACGATGTCGAGCACGTCCATTCTTTTCTCGTACACGATGTTGTTCGTCATGCGGATCAGGCGGGAACGAAGCAGCTTCTGGCCGAACACGAACAGCAGCATGCACAAGAGGAACAACGGAACTAGCCGCAGCCGGGTGTCTCCGTCCTCGGCGATCGCCGCGTTGACGATGAAGATCAGGCAAGCGTTGCTGAACCCGCTGATGACGCTGAGCGCAAGCAGCGTGGCGTAAGGACGCTCCCGCTGCTTGACGTACGCGTTCGTTATCGCCAGATAGACGCCGAACAACGCCGCAAGCAAAGCGACTTCTCCTGCCAGGACGTAGGACGACGCCGAGGCATCGTTCCAATACGCGGCAGCCGAACGACCGTCCTCGACGAGCCAGCCTACGGCATACAAGCAATAGCCGAACCAGCCGTAGAACAGTACGGCTGCCGGCATGTTGCGCACGATTCCCCTGAGCGCTCCCAAGCGTCGCCTTTTTCCCGACCTGATTTCGAAGAACACCCGGACGTTCGCGGTGCATACCGCAAGCAACGCCAAGGCGATAATGATCATCCCTATTTCCATCGCGTTCATCATCTACCCCCTCTCGTTCATATAAGACCGGCGCAGCAAGCGGGCCGCGATCTCCTCTTGCGTCCATACGGACCAATCTGCGCGCAGCTCCGGCATCGCGGCGCACACCGCGGCGGGATGCGAATCATCTAACCGGCTAGACCGGATGCGATAGGGAATCAGCGCTTCCGCTTCGCCCTCCGTAACGGATACGGCCAGCAGCTCCGGCGTCAAGCCTCGTCCTAACGCTTTGGCATAGCACTCTTTGCGCGTCCATAGCTCGTAAAATCGCCATAGCCGAACCGAATCTTCCGTTGCCCGCAAATCCTCCCGTTCTTCGGCGCTCAGGAACTTGTGCGTCCACGCTAGATCCATCGGCCGCGCCTGCTCCACGTCGACGCCGACCGGAACGGTGGATACGGCGCATACGCACCAACGGCCGGAATGAGACAGATTGAACTGAACCTCGGGCTGCCCGGCCAAGTACGGTTTGCCATACCGATCCTGTTCGAACGCTAACTCCCCGCCCGCAACGTCCGGAATCCACTCCGTGCAGATCGCCGCCCGGGCGAGCATCTCGGCCATCAGCGAACGCCTCGCATCGTCAGCATGGCGGAATCGGCCGAGGCGCGCCCTTCGATGCGGCGAGCATAGCTCCGTTAACCGCTCCTGTACGTCAGGCGCAAGAGCGCGAGATACCTCAACCGCGTACAATCCTAATCTCGGTTCCCCTCGCGATGCCCTCTCCGCCCCCGCCCCTGCTCGATCAAATGGCAGCGTCCGCATCGACGGATACTTTGGTCGTGTGCCGGCTTAAATCCCGGATCGTATAACATTGCTGGAAGTCTTCCGGATCGATCTGCAGTCCTCGCTGCTCCATCTCGATGTCCAGCTTGACCGCTAACAGAGAATGGCCGCCGATCTCGAAGAAATTATCGTTCACGCCGACGGTTTCGAGCTCGAGAAGCTCCTTCCATATCTCGACCAGCTCGGCTTCGATCTCGTTCGCGGGCGGCTCGTAGACGGCATCGGACCTGACGAGGGTTAGCGGATCGGGCAGCGCGCTTCGGTCGACTTTGCCGTTGGACGTTACCGGAATCGCGTCCATTCGAACGAAATAGCTCGGGATCATATAGCCGGGAAGATCGCCGGCCAGAAACTCGCGCAACTGCTTGTAAGGTAGATCCACAGGGGACGCGTAATAGGCGCACAGCGCCTTCTGTCCGGAACCGTCCGCGCAGTCGACGACGATGCAATTCGCGATGTCCGGATGGCGCAGCAGCTTCGCTTGAATTTCGCCCATCTCGACGCGGAACCCGCGAATTTTGACTTGATGGTCGATCCGGCCAAGAAATTCGATATTGCCGTCCGGCATCCACTTCGCCATATCGCCGGTCCGATACATTCTGGCATTCGGATCAACATCGAACGGATCTCGAATGAACCGTTCCTTCGTTAACGCCTCCGAATGGTAGCCGTCGGCCAAGCATTGACCGCCGATGAACAGCTCTCCCCTCGCGCCGATCGGACAAGGCTTCAGCTCCCGGTTCAGGATGTAATACCGGGCGTTGCGTATCGGTTTGCCGTAAGGAATGCTCTTCCATTGGGGGTCGACGGCTTCTACCTCGTAATAGTTGGACCAGATGCACGCTTCCGTCGCGCCGCCGAGCGCGGCGACCTTGCAGCCTGGGAACAGACGCTGCAACTGGACCGGGAGCGTCAGCGGAATCCAATCCCCGCTGAGCATGAACAGTCGCGCGCGCGGCAACCGTCCTTCGAATTTCTCGAAGAACGGAATGCTCTGCGAGAGCGCCGCCGGGGCGGAATCCCAGACCGTGATGCCGCTGTCGGCCATCCGCTGCGGCCACGTTTCGGGCCTTCGGACGTCTTCTTCGGGTACGATGTCGACGGCTCCGCCTGCAGCGAACATCCCGAACAGGTCGTAGACGGATAGATCGAAGCATAGCGAAGTGAGGAAGAACAGCCTATCCCGTTCGTTCACCCCGAACGTCGCGTTCACCCAATCGATTACGTTCACGACCGGTCGGTGGGAGACGACGACGCCTTTCGGCGTGCCCGTCGATCCCGAGGTGAAGATGATGTACGCCGTGCCGGAAGGATTCGCCGAGTCCGATAACGGTTGAACGTTCGCCTCTAGCAATTGCTTCCGCGTATAGAACTTTACAGGGTTCGCGTCTTTCTCGGACGAAACCTCGGCCGCCTTCTCGAACACGACGTCGTAACGGAACCGAAGCTCGTTCTTGAAGCTCGTCGTACGCTTATGCACATCCGCTTTCATCCCCGGATACTGTCCCGCGAATCCGCGGATGAAGTCCTCATGAACGTATAGCTGCTGGTCCAGGTTCGACCGCGTCTTATAGAAGGTGCCGTGATTCCGTTTGAATTCTTCCAAGGAAGAGCGGAAATCTTCTTTGGCTTCTTCGTCGAGCACGTCCGCGACGATCAGCGCCCCGCCGGGACGCAGCAGCCGGACGGTCTCCCGCAGCACTCTCTCCAAATAGAGATGATCGGGGAAAAATTGAACCGTGCTCGGAAGAAGCACGACGTCGTACGAATCGTCCGGCATTCCGATGATGTCTTCCGCGAACCCGGTAATGAGCTGGACTCGCTCCGTTAATCCGATTTCCTCTAAGCGAATCCGGTTGCGCTCCTGCGTTAGCGGCGACGGATCCAGCCCGACGTACGTCCCGAATCGATCCGCCAGCTCGAACAGAATCAATCCGGAACCGCAGCCGATCTCCAGCGCCTTCGCTTCGCTGCCCGCGAACGGCTCGGTCAGCTTCACGACCCGGTCGCGGTATTCGTTCACTTCCGATTCGGTGAACGGCAGCCCCGTATAGGAGCTGAAGAACCCGCCGGCTTGAACGCGATCCTCCGCTTTCGCCGCGACATCGTCGAACATGCGGACGATCGAATCGCGGTCCGGCAGGACGATCGCGGGTTCGTCTCCCTTCTCGTCCAGCAGCACGATATGCTCGAGCTCAGCGTTCCTCCATAGCAGGTCGGAGAACGGCCCGACCGCCTCGCGCTGGGTCACGAGATGCTTGGCGCCGATCTGTTCCAGCACCGTCTGCACCCGGCGCTTCGGCCAAGCCGTATCGATCGGCACGTAGGCGCCGCCCGCCTTCAGAATGCCAAGTACGCCCGTAAGCATATCGAAAGACCGCTTGCATAGAATCGGCACGCGCGTCTCCGGTCCCACTCCCGCTCGGCGTAACGCGGCGGCAAGTCGGCCCGAAGCCTCGTTCAGCTCCCCGTATGTCATCGTTTGGTCTTTAAACAAGGCAACGACGGAGTCGGGCGCTCGGGTCGCTTGATCGATGAACAGCTCATGCAGCGTCCGGTCGCCGGGGAACGGCCACGCCGTGTCGTTGAACGCGTTTACGACCCGATCCCATTCCGATTCGGGCAGCAGCGCAAGCTCGGAGATCGGGGAGTCCGGCTCGCTCAACAACCGCGACAACGCGTGGATGTAATGGCCGGCGATCGCTTGAGCGAGACCCTCCGAGTAACGTCCGGAATTCCAGCCGATCTCGAGGAACCATTCACCATCCTGCTCTTCGAACCAAAAGCGGTAATCCGGCGACATGCCGTCGCGAATCCTGTCGGGATGCAGCTGCCTGCTTCCGACGGCGATCGGGACGCGGAAGCTCTCCGTCCCTTCCGCGTCTCCCCAGCCCCGTTCTTTCACGAGCTGGGAGAACGGATAGTTCTGGTTGTCGAGAATAGAGCCGAATCTCGTTCGTAAAGCGTTCAAGTTGGCCCGGATCGATACGCTGAGGTCCGGCTCGAACGGGATGACGAGCAGCTCGTTAACGGAAGCGCCGTCCTCGGGCCAGTCGAAGACGGGCGTGACGAGCAACGTCTCGGAGGCGAAGGCGTATTGGCCGGCCACGAATTGAACGCCGAACAGCATCACGAGGAATGCGGCGATGTCCGAGCTTCCGGAAAGAGACCGGATTCGATCGGACAGCTCGGTACCGAGACCCGTCCGCCACTTGCGCAGCTCGGCGACTCCGTCCTCTATTCCCGTCTGGCGATCCTCGGGGAACCGGGTCAGCTCCTTGTCGCCGGAGAGGAGCTCGGACCAGTAGTTTCGTTCCTTGTCCAGCTTGCCGCTCGACATGATTTTCTGAATCTCCAAAGCGTCTAGACTCATTGAATCTCCTCCTTCGCAATCGAAGAACCTTCGTATTGTTGCAGCATTCTCTCGATAATTAGCCTCTCGTCCTCTTTTATTTTGCCTAGGCGATCGATGAGCAGCTCGAGATGTTTAGGGTCCCGGGTCATCCAATACTTCAGAATCAAGCTTAGGTTCACGGAGGCTTGCTTCTCTAGACTCGTCCAGCCCTCCACCGTCTCCGGAGAACAGGCGTAATAGCGTTCTCGTGCCATATAGGCGATACGGCGGTTCATCATTTTTTTGTGCTCCCATAGCACATGGAACGGTCGATGATCGACGATATACGTCTGTTGGATATTGCGATGAAGCCGTTCCCGCAGTCTGTCGTACACGGCTATTCCCCATGCGTGCGGACTCGGAAGTTGCAATTCGTAAGCCGGCATCCGCTCATCCGACGGCTTGGCGTGCAAGTAGTCTTGCAACTGATCCATCACCCACTGCAGATTGAACGCGTTAGCCTTCAGGAAGTTGGGATACGTCTTCAGCAGAATCGAATGCTCGGCGTACGCCTTCCACTCCGGCAGCTCGAAATCGAAGTAGGCTTGCTCCATGTCGTCGTAGCCGACTTCGCTGCTTCCGTATCGTTGATTGGACAGGAATCCGACGACCTGGAACACCCTCCGTTCGTCGTCATACCCATGGATCATGATCCCGTGTGGGTGCGTCTTGTTCCGGTACGAAGACGTTCCGGGGATGTAGTACTCGTCGACGTGCGTCCATAAGTAATAATTCTCGTCGATGCTGACCCGGACGAAATCGGCGAAGCTCGGATACGACCTGCGTACCAGCGCTCGATTCGTGCGAGGCGAGCCATACAGGATAGGAACGAAATAGTCGAACGGATTCGGCGTGAAGAAGTCCATCATCATCTCGTCGACCCGATCGCTTAAGTAAAGCTGGACGTAATTGCTGTACACCCATCGCTGCGCCTCGGCATCCGTCTGCAGCATGGCAAGCGGATACGCGAGATGAGGGTAGGAGACGAGATCGGGGTCGGCGATCGGTAAGCTTCGGCGGGCAGCCATCTTCGGTTCCTCCTCGCGAACGATTATGCGTTCCGGTATTCCTGCAGCAAACGTTCGTTGATTAACGCTTCTTCGCTTTTCAATTGATACAATTGCTTGATCAATTCTTCCAATCTCCGATTGTCCTTCGTCATCCAATACTTCAAGATCTGATGACGGCTCGTTGCAGCCATCCGCTCCAGACGGGCGTATCCTTCTTTCACTTCTTGCGAACAGACGAAATACCCGCGGCTCTCCATATAAGCAATCCGCTTGTTCATCATCCTTTTGTGTTCCCATACGACATGGATAGGCCGATGATCGAGAATGAAGGCCCCCTCCATCTGTTCCTTGATTTTACGAACGAGTTCGTCGTAAATCCCGATTCCCCACGCGCGCTGCATATGATCCTTGCCTTGAATCCCTTCCCAGCGCCACATCGATGACTTCCCGTACGTATAATCCTCCAATTGCTCCATGACCCATTGCAGATTGAAGTCGTAGCCGTACTTCGGGTTCAGCTTGAATAAATGCGTAAAATTTTTATAGTCCGATTCATCCGTCAGCTGTATCACTTTAAAGGCGGATTCCATGCTGTCGTAATCGACGGTCGTGTGCCCATAGGTCTGATTGGCCAGATAGCCGGTGATCAGAAAGTGGCGATTGTCGTCGTCGTAACCGTATACCAGAATGCCGTGCGGATTGCTGCGGTTCTGATAGGCGACCGTTCCCGGGATGTAATAATCGTCTACGTAAGTCGACACGTAGCGTCCGTCGTCGATGCTTTCCCGAAGAAAATCGCCGAATCGCTCATAGTTTCGCAGAATCAAATTCCGGTTCAAATGCGATTTGCCGTAGAAAGCCGGAATCGGGTAATCGTTGACCGTCGGGCTGAAATAATCCAGGAAGATGTAACTCGTTCGATCCTGAAGGTTGAGTTGCACGAAATTGCTATACACCCAATCCAGGCAGGACTCGTCCGTATGCATCACGGATAACGAATAAGAGAAGTGCGCGTAAGACGTAATATCGGGCTCGGCGATCTGCAGTACTTTTCGGGCGCCCATTCAAGTTCCCTCCTCATCTCAACCTCGATTTAAAAATGAAAATCCAGCGAGTGGCGCGAAGCGGCGATCGGACGGTAAGCCGCGGTTATCGTCAGTTCGCTTAGCGCGATATCCGGTTGTCTCGCCAATTTCTCGAGAAGCGTCCGGTATTCGTCCGCCAATTTCCGCACGGTGTCTCGGCGAAACAGGGCAACGGAATAAGTCACCCATAAGAGCAAGCCGTCCGGGTTTTCCCATGCTTGGAACACGAGATCGAAGCGCGACCATGACTCTTGGAGCACGTGGGGAATAGCACGGATTTCCCCGATTGCCGGCTCCGGAAGCTCCAAATTTTGCAGGACGAACATCGTGTCGAATAACGGATTTCGTGAACCGGGTTGCAGCTTTAATTTCCGTACAAGCCGTTCGAACGGATAGTCCGCGTGTTCGTAATCTTCCGATATGCGATTTTTGACTTCTTGAGCGAAAGCTTCAAAGGTGAGTTGAAGGTTGACTCTTATGCGGTGGGCTAACGTATGGACGAACATTCCGACCATATTGGAGGCGGCGGGATGGTCTCTCCCGGCGTGAAGCGAGCCGATGATGCTTTCCTCCGCTCCCGTCAGCTTGGACAGGAGTACGTAATAGGCGGCCAACATCGTGAGGTGTAAAGTCGTTCCGCATCGGACCGCAAGCTCTCGGACGGAAGCCGCGGTTGCTTCGTCCCAGCGGAGCGCTAACGTGTCCCCTTCGTATCGTCGTACGGACGTTCTTGGAAAATCCAGCGGTAAGTCGGGAGTCGACGAGTAATCTCGGAATCTATCGGACCAGTAAGTTTCCCCGTCCTCGGACGGTTCCCGGACATGCAGCCATTCGCAATAGTCTTTGTATTGCAGGTTCAATGGCGGAAGCTCTTGCCCTGCGAGCAAACCCATCAGGTCGTTCATCAGGATGCTCAGCGAAATGCCGTCCGCGATAATGTGATGAAGCTGAATCAGCAGCAGCATCCGTCCGTCCTGGAATTCCGCGGCCGAAGCCCGGACTAGCGGCGGACAAGCGAGATCGAACGGTTCCGCGAAGGATGGGGTTATATCGTCGGGATGTTCGGGTTTCCCTTCGATTCGCCGCAAGCGGAACGGAACGAACGGGTGCACGATTTGAACGGGCTCGTTCTTGTCCCAGCCGAACGACGTGCGAAGCGGCTCGTGTCGTTCGATTAATTTGTTGAAAGCGGTTTCAAGCTGATCGAACAAAGGAGCAGGCGACAGCCAAAAAGCGAACGGAAGCACGTACAGCGTACTGGCGGAGCGTGAGCTCTCGATCGTGAACACCCTCGTTTGGGCCGGTGATAGCTTATAGCCGGCTTTGACGGGAGCAGGCTCGATCGGCGCGATTCGGATTCCTTCCTCTTCCATTCGTCCGATCCGTTCAGCCATCTCGGCTAGCGTACTGTATCGGAACATCGTCTCGAGCGGAAGGTTGACCTCGAAAGCCTCATGAATCTGCGCGGCCATTTTGGCTGCCTTCATGGAATGGCCTCCGAGCTTGAAGAAATCGTTTTCTCTCCGAACGTGCCGCACGCCGAGCAAGTTTGTCCAAATCGCGGCCAGCTTCTTCTCCGTCTCGCCGACGGGGGCTTCCCCCTCCGCCTGCTCTTCGAAGTCTGCCGCATCGGTTGGAGCCGGCAGGCGCTTCAAATCGGGTTTCCCGTTCGGAGTTAAAGGAATAGCGGCAAGCTCGACGAAGTACGATGGGATCATATACCCCGGCAGGTTACCGGCTAACGTAGCCCGAAACGAATCGGGATTCGGTTTAACTCCCTCGTCCCTCGTATCCACCGAATAATAGGCAACCAAGGCGGGCTCGTCTTGAGCGTCCGGCTTGACGGCGACGACGGCATCCCGGATGCCGCGATGCTCGAGCAGCGCCAGCCGGACTTCCTCCGTCTCGATTCGGTACCCTCGTATTTTCACTTGGCGGTCGATCCGGCCCAAGAACACGAGCCGTCCGTCCGGCGTCCACTTCGCCAAGTCACCCGTGCGGTACACCCTTATTCCTTCGGAGGGGAGCAGCACGAACCGCTCCTCCGTCATCTCCGGTTTGTTCCAGTAACCCCGGGCCAGTCCGGTCCCCGCGATGACTAATTCGCCTGCCGCGTTGGCTGGGAGAGGCTGGAGATTTCCGTTCACGATCCATGCCTGCGTGTTCGGCAACGGGATGCCGATCGGGACGGGCGCCGAAGCCGGCAACGGTTCTTGGCTTCCGTTCCAATACGTCGCGCATACGGTCGTTTCCGTTGGACCGTAGGCATTGATATAAGTTACGCGGTCGCGCCATCGTTCGAGCAATTCCTTGCCGGCTTCCGAGCCGGCGGTGACGAGCAACCGGAGCGAGGTGAGCGCTTCCGGGTTCAAATGTACGGCGTAGGTAGGCGGCAGCGTCGACACCGTTACGCCCCTATCCTCCATAAACCGCGTGAACCGCGGCACGTCGCCGATGATGTCGGGTCCTGCGATATGAAGCTCGGCGCCGGTCAATAGCGCCATAGACATCTCCCAGACGGAAGCGTCGAACGAGAGACTCGCGAATTGAAGCACGCGATCGTTCGGCCCGATGCCGAGACGATCTTCGAAGAAGCTTCGCAGGTTGAGGACGCCTCGATGCTCGACCATGACGCCTTTCGGTACGCCGGTCGAACCTGACGTGTACAGCAAGTAAGCCAGATCGTCGGCCGATCGGGAAGGCATCTCGAAGGAATGATTGCTTATTGGCGTACTCGGCGCTCGCGAAGATTCGGCAACGTTCACGATTCGTCCGCGGAATTCGAGCGTCGCCGCCGTCTCTCCTGACACGATGAGTGCCGAGGCTTGGCTGTCCGATAGCATGTAGGCGATCCGTTCCGCCGGGTATGCAGGGTCGATCGGCGTATATACGCCGCCTGCTTTAAGCACGGCTAGGAAGGTCGCCGCCCATTCCGCGGTCCGATCCAGCATCACGGCGACTCGGTCCCCCGGCTGAATTCCTTCTCGCAGCAGCCGATGCGCAATCGCATCCGAGCGTTCCTGGAGCGCTCCGTACGTTAGACTGCGCGTGCCGTCCATGACGGCCAAGCGTTCCGGTTGCGACCGGGCCAGCCTTGCGAAGCATTCGTGGATCGTTAGGGTTTGCTCGTAGGGAGCTTGCGTGTCGTTCCATGTCCGTTGACGCGCTTGCTCCTCGGAAGAACGCAAAGCGAACGAAGCGAGCAACAGCTCGGGATTGTCCGCGGATTGCTGCAATACGGCAAGGAAGCTGTCCATGACGCTCCGAATGAGAGACTCGCTATATCGTCCCTCGTCGAATCGGACGATCGCGGTCCTTCCGCCTTCTTCGTTCAAGTTAAAATGAATCCAAACCTCGTTGTCGTCCGACTCCCCGGACGATTTCGCTAATTCCCTCCCTTGCCATGTTTGATCGGATAACCGAAACCTTTTCAAGCCTTTCATCTTGTTCTCATCGGCCGTATCAACCCATGCGTAATCCGCATATCGGCTTGCGAGCTTGAACGTCTCGAACGTTCCCGTCAGCCACGATTTAAAGTCGGGTGCTTCTCGCGTATTCCCGAATAAGATCGGGATCTGCGGACCGGCGGTGGAACCGGGCGGCGCAGGCACGGCGAGCGCAAGTTTGCGTCGCTCGCGCGAGAACGCTAGCAGAACGGCTGCCATCGCGGCGACGAAATAGATAAACCGGAGATCGTCGCGCTGCTTGCAGATTCTCTCCATGGAGCTCGTGACCGATTCGGGGATACGCACTTCGATCGCATGCATGCTTCTCGACGCGCCGATACGATCCGGCTCCAGAACGGGTTCGTTCTCCCAGCCCGTTAGAGCCGACTTCCAGAACGACAACGCTTGCCGTTCGAACGCCCTTGCTTCTAGACTGTTGGGCGGCATCCAACATCAGCTCCTATGCGGGATTTCTGTTATTTAGTTGCCAAATTACCTCTCGAATCTATATCTAGCAAATTTTACTGCTTTAGTGTAGCAACAGCTTTTTATTCAGTCAATATGTTTTTGCTAGAAGCTACGATGCTTCGACAGCATCCAACAAGGTAGAATACAAACCTTCATCATTCGTCATATTTCGCGGGCAGTCGGAGCATGGCGATCTCCAATGCAAGAGGGAGGCGCGATGATCTCGCGGCCTCCCTCCCCTGTTACGCCGATGTGCCGATTAAGGATTAATCGTCAGGTTAAAGCCTTGCAGAAGGTAATTCAGGTTCGGGTAAGCAACGTTGTTGGTCGTCAAGCCGTTGAACGTAGCCGATCCGTTGTTCGTGTACGAATAGATCGCGGAACCCAGGTGCGGTCCGGAAAACCGAGACGTCGTGACGCCGTCGAGACCGGTACCGTCGATGTTGATGTTGTTGAACACGATATTCTGGAAGCCCCCGCTGTACCCGAATTGTATCGCGTCGCGCTGGGAGTTGATAATATCGATGTTCGTAAACGTCACGTTCTTGATCGAGGTGGTAGAAGCCTCCAGATCGATCGCGCCTCGTTCTCCGTTATAGAGGTCTTGGCTTGTTCCGCAATTGACGATCGTATTGTCCGAGAAAATAATGCCGGCGTTGTTCTCGAAATGGTAGCCCGGGAATACGGTATTCATGCGGATCCCGGAGCCGCCGACGCAATCGATGATGTAGTTATGATCCGCTTGGTGGCCGCTGCCGCCGAAGAACGCGATACCGCCCGCGCGCCAGTTATTCTCGATCGTGTTGTACGAGAACGTGTTGTTCACGCCCATTGGAGCGTTATTCGTGCTATCCGGCCATACGGCGAGCGCGTCGTCTCCGTTGTTGCGCAGGTTCGTGTTGCGAACGGTCGAGTTGCTCGTACCTTGGGCGAAGTTGACGCCGTCGGCAAGATTGTTGCGAATCCGGCTGTTTTCGATGACTAACCCCGTGGCTGCGATCGCCGGCGTATGCGCGTAATCCCCTACCCAGAAGCCGCATTCGAAATGCTCGACCCAGACGTCGTGAATGACGGAATTCACGCCGAAATTGTCCATGAAGCCTTTATAGACCGCATTCTGGCCGTATCGAGAGCGCAGATTCGAGTTCATGTACAGGTTGCCGAAGTCGAGTTTGCCCGAAATCCGGAGCGAAATTCCGCCGCCGGACGCGTTGGCGTTCGTAAACTGGATATTCGTGTACCAGAAGCCCGCGCCCGTTACGGTAAGATTGCCGATCTTGTTCGCGACGGAACCGATCTGCCACATATTCCCCAGATGGAACGTTCCCTCTGGAATATAGAGCGTCTTGCCACCCGACGCCGCTGCGCTTACGGCTGCGTTGAAGGCGGCTAAGTCATCCTGACCATCGTTCGCCACCGCGCCGTAATCCGTTACGGATACAGCGCCGGTTGGCTTAGGAATAGCGGTCGGCACCGGCTCGATCTCGATGAAGTCGACGCCGTATTCGACGCTGTCGTTCCCTTTCTGAATCTTGATCACGTCTCCCGGTTGCAACGGCGTGTCAAGCTTCCAATGCACCTCGTCGAAGCGGAACAGCGGGCGTCCGCCGCCTGGCGCGTCCGCGGGCATGTCGCCGGAGAAGTATTGCCAGCTGTAATACGAGGTGAGCGACACGGTTTTCACTTTGACGTTGTTGACGTAGACGTCAAGCGAACCGTTCAATCCCATGCCGTTAGAGGAATCCGGCATCGTGAATCTCATCGTTACGCCTGCTCCGCCCTGCCCCGGTCTGACGGTCCACCCAATGCTGGAGCCGCCCGATGGCAACGCCGCATAGCTTTGGCCGGAAGCTTCGGAGGCGGTCAGCGCCTGGTTGAAGGTCGGCGCGGATTGCAGCGTTGCACCCCCGCCTAGCGTGCCGTCTTGCGTATCGTACCTGCTGTATGGCACGCTTGCGCCGCGTTGCGAATAGACGGTGAGGTTGGACGTGCCGACGTTATTCGCTTGTTTGGCCGCGATTTCGTTGGCGTCCGCCGCAACGGTGGTCGTCACCGTATAGGTTCCGTTGGCAGCTGTCCATGATCCCGGAACGTTGACGTTGACGGTCTGTCCCGCGGCGATTACGCCGCTGTACGAGCCGTTCAACGTCTGAAGCGTCGTGCCGCCGGAGTTTTTGACGATGACCGTAACGCCGTGAGCTCCCGAAGCGGACGCAACGGAACCTTGGTTCTTAAGGCTTACGTTGAAGGAAACCGCATTGCCCGCCACCGGCGTGCTCGGAGACCAAGTCGTCGCTGCGACCAGGTCGGAGCTTGGGACGGACGAGACGACGAGCGAAACCGGATGCGTGTAGCCGTTATTGGCTTCGTTAAGCTCAATGACGGCGTTGCTCTCGTCTACGTTGGCGCTGACGGAATAGGTTCCGGCGTCCTTCGTTCCGACATTCAGCGAGACCGTAGCCGATGCGCCGGCCGTGAGCGCGTTCACTTGCGCGAACCCAGCCGATTGATTGTTTATGATGAAGTTGACAGTCGTCGGCGAAGAACTCGCCGTGCCGTTGTTGGCTACGGTCGCGCTGAGCGTAATCGCGCTGGACTCAATAGGAGAAGCCGGCATCCAGGACATATTCGTCACCGTAAGATCCGGATTGGCAGCCGCCGTTCCGTACACTTGGAACTCCGCGAGCTGACCGGCTGGCGCTCCGGAGTTGGCCGTCATGTTCAGCTGCAGCCTCTTGACCGTCGCCGTAACCGGGATCGTGACCGAGTTGCCGGTAGCCGGGTTAAACGTGTACGTCTGCGAGGATACGAGATTGCCGAACGTCGTCGTGCTTTGATTGTGGCCGAGCACTTGAATCGTCTGCGTTCGCGTAGACCAGACCGATGCCGGGTTTAATTTCAGTACGATCGACGTTAAGTTATAGTCGGCTTGCAGATCGATCGTCAGCTGACTCGGACTGCCCCCGCCCTCCCAGTACGTATTGACGTCGTTATCGTTGGCATTGGCAGCCACGTAATTTTGCGTGGATGAAGAGGCGGAGATCGGTTTGCCAAGCGCAATGTTGTTGCCGGCAGGAGGCGGATTCGTAGTCGTCGCAGGTGCAACGGTGATGAGATCCAGGTTAACGTTGCCGGAGTCGTTCGCGTCGTACTTGTACGCGATCGTGTTGTTCCCGGCATTCAAACTTAGCGTCTCTACCTTGTTCCCCCACGTATCCCAGTTCGCTAGATTCGGAAGCGAGGTTTGACGGATTTTCGTGCCGTTGACGTACAGGCTTACCGTCTTCGCGCTGCCGGATGCATTGCCGTATTTCAGCGCCACGTCATAAGAGCCTGCCGCGGATACGTTCACCGTGAAGGTCGTTGCCGCGCCTTGAATCCAATAGCCGTCGACGAAGCCTGAACCGGAGTAACCCGTATGGTCCGTATTCGTCTTAGCTCCTCCGGATAAAGCCGCGGTCTCGGCTTCGTAAGTTCCTTCCGGCGGTGGTGGAGGCGGTGTCGTGTCGGCGCCGTAAATTTCGAACTCGGATAGCTGGGCCGCCGGCCATCCCGTATTGGCCGACACGCTGAGCCTGACGTATCGCGTGCTGGCGGCGGAGAAATTAATCGTCACCGAGTTGTTCGCTACCGCAGGGTTGAATACGTATCCGGCCGAGCCGACGATGTCGGTGAACGTCGAGCCGTTCGCGCTGCCTTGTACGGTAATCGTCTGCGTGCGCGTACCCCAACCGGCGGGCAGCTTCAGCACGATCTGGTCGATTGATGTCGCCGCGCCCAGATCGACTTGAATCCATTGCGGGAACGCGTTGTTCGCGCTCTCCCAATATGTGCTTGGGTTGCCGTCTTTTACGTTGTTCTGGCTATAAGTCTGATTGTATCCGCTCGCCGTAACCGTCTTGCCGAGCGTCAGATTCGTTCCTCCGGCCGCATGCGCGGTGTCCGTTTCTCCGATCGCCACGGACAAGCTTGCAACCAACATGGCAACGATCAGCGACCATGCGATTAGCTTCTGTCTCATTAATAGCCCTCCCCGATTAGGTGTTATTTAACGCCCTTAACTAATGTAAGCGTTTACAAAAAATCGACTTACATCGCAGCGAAAACCGTTCAGTTACCCTTATCACTCTCCTTAGATCGATCTGATAGAATGACGGACTACCCTCCTTTCCTCAGCGTTCACCCCCATTATAGTGAGGCGGGAAACTGGAAATAAGATGCAATTCTACGAAAACTGTATGCGTTTTTAAGCAATAACCTAAATGCGACAAAGCCCTAGCGATTGCGCTAGGGCTTCATTCGTGCGTTTGGATACGTGCTAGATTCAGGTCAGGTGAGCTCCAGTCGTTCCATGAGTCGTTTGATTTTCTCTTCCGTGTCGCCGATAGGCGTATTTACCATCACTTGTAGTCCGGGAGCGTCGCTCAGTTGGAAGACGATATGCTCTAACGTTAACTCCCCGGCTTCCGGATGATAATAGCGCTTGTTCCCTTCGGATACGGCCAGTACTTCGTGCTTAGGCCACCACTCTCGGAACAGGTCGCTGGCCTCCGAGAGTCGGGCGATGAACGCTTCCCACCACGGGTCACCGGCATACGTTCCGTAGCTCGCTCGAAAATGAGCCAGCCTCATGAGGGCATGCTCCTCCCATTTGCTCCCCAGAAGCTGCTTCAAATAAGGCGAAATGAACGCCCTCCATACCATGTTCCGTTCTTCCGGCGGCATGATCCGATAGTCGCCGACGACGGCGCAAGCGGACAGATTCCATCCGATCACGTTCCATCTCGCGTCGCATACGATGGCCGGGCTGTATTCAAGCCGGTCTAACACGTTCTGGAGTTTCTCGCTGACCTCTATTCGTTCCGTCGTCAGAACGTCCGCCGGCAGTTGACGCGTGGCCAGCAAATACAGATGCTTTCGTTCGCTGCCTTCCAATCGAAGAGCTCTGGCGATGCTTTCAAGCACCTGTGAGGAGACTTGGATATTCCTCCCCTGCTCTAGCCACGTATACCAATCGACGCTCACTCCCGCGAGCATGGCGACTTCGCTTCGGCGTAAGCCAGGCGTACGCCTTCTGCCGTCGCTCGGCAAGCCGGAGGCTTCCGGCGACAGCCGCTCCCTCCTCGTGCGAAGGAATTGGCCGAGTTGCTCCAGCCGGGTCACATCCGTTGTTTGTTCCATTTCCGTCTCCCCCTCTATCCGAACGTTCGTCATGGTAGGAGTAAGAATCCTATGACAAACCGTCACCTCGTTAACGTTGCAACCTCATTATACAATCAGTTAGCAACTTTAAGGAATGAGGGGATCTCTATGGAAACATCGGTTAATCTCGCTAAGAGAAAGTCGCTGGCTTTATTCGGTTTGTCTCTCGGTTACTTCATGGTGCTACTCGATACGACGATCGTGACGGTAGCGCTGCCTTCCATACAGGCCGATATGGGAGGGGAATTTTCGTCCTTGGAGTGGGTTGTCAACGCGTATACGGTATTGTTCGCAAGCCTGCTGCTCAGCATGGGTTCCTTGTCCGACCGGTTCGGAGCCAAACGTATTTTCATCAGCGGACTTGTTCTATTCGCGGTCGCTTCCGCGCTTTCCGGCGCGACGCCTTCGCTGGACTTATTAATCGTGCTTCGCGGCGTGCTCGGCATAGGAGGAGCGGCGATGACTTCGGCATCGCTGGCGCTGATCGCTTCCGTCTTCCAAGAACCGAAGGAAAGGACGAAAGCGCTTGGCGTATTCGCCTCCGTATCCGGCGTAGCGCTGGCTCTCGGCCCCGTGTTGGGAGGAATGCTCTCCGATTGGATCGGATGGCGCAGCATCTTTATCGTCAACGTTCCGATCGCGATCCTGAGCCTGGTCTTGATTGCGGGCAGCGTCGGCGAAACGAAGCGCAACCGGGAACGCGGCCTCGATCTGCTTGGCCAATCTACCGCCATCGCGTTCTTCCTTGCATTGACTTTCGCTCTAGTGGAAGGCGGCTCGCTAGGCTGGGACTCCCCATCCGTGACTACGGCTGCTATTATAGCCGCGGTCGCTCTCCTCTTGTTCGTCATTGTCGAGGCGCGATCCGAATCGCCGATGCTGCCGTTCCGAATGCTTAGGCAGCGCGGTATTTCGGCGGGGCTGGTGACGGGACTAGCCGTTAATTTCGGGTTTTCGGGCGGGTTGTTCGTGCTTACGTTCTTGTTCCAGCAGGATCGCGGATACTCCGCATGGTTGACGGGACTCGCTTTCCTGCCTTTGACGTTGCCGATGATGGTGAATCCGATCGTAACCAGCCGGATCGTGAACCGAGTCGGCGTCCGGCTTCCGATGATCTGCGGCTCGATCCTCGCCTCTATCGGAACATTAATGCTCACCATTGCAGGCGGAAAATATGACTGGCTTATATCAATCGATTTGTTCCTCATCGGTTACGGACTATCGCTGATCATACCGCCGCTCGTCATGTCGGTCGTTAGCGCGGCGCCTGCAGGTCAAGCCGGAGTTGCCTCCGGCGTGCTGAATTCGATTCGTCAGCTTGGCTCCGCGCTAGGCGTCGCCGTTCTAAGCTTGTGCATGAACGGCAACGGAGCGACTGCCGGAATCGCGGGTTCCTCGTCGGACGCGCATACGGCATACGTCGTTGCGGCGAGCGTATTCGCGATCGGCGGAGCGATCACGATATTGTTCATCGGCCGGAAGTCAAAGCTCACCCTACCTAGCCATTAGGTTTGCTTGACGAGGTTGTCCGCCGTTCGGAACGCCAGCGCCATAATCGTTAGCACCGGGTTCACGCCGCCGTTGGTGACATGAACGGAGCCGTCGCACACCCATAGATTGTCGTATCCGTGCACGCGTCCTGACGGATCCGTAACGGATGTCGCGGGGTCGACGCCCATGCGGAGAGTGCCCGCTTGATGCTGACCCGCGCTGAGTCCCGTACCGGGGTTGGCACGCCATACTTGCCGCGCGCCCGAAGCCCTTTGCCATTCCTCCGCTTTCTCCGCCAGCATCCTCGAAGCGCGAATCGACTCCGGATGAACGCTGCCGGACAACATGGCCACGGGAATGCCGTATCGATCCTTGACGGTCTTGGACAACCGCACTCTCGCTTCAGGATTCGGAACCTCTTGAATCGGTCCCATCAGCTGGCTTGTGCGCGCATAACTCGTACGCATCGCGTCTTTGCCGGCGATCCCCCACCTAGGGGCGTTCGGCGCCAGCGCGCGGTAGTAATGGATAAGCGGCAGACGCGTAAATTCGTTCGCCAGCAATCCTCCGCCGATGATCCCGTCACGGTTGCCGTGCGCGAATTGCAAGGAGGCGATGCTAACCCCTGGGCCTAAGCCGTCTTGGACCGGCACGTCGTACAAACCGAAAGCGCCCGAATAGACGTGGCCTTGAAGGTTGCGTCCGACGAGACCGTTACGGTTGCCGATTCCGTCCGGTTCCGCATCGCTGGAAGAGTTAAGCAGGAGCCGCGCGCTCTCGATCGCTCCGGCGGCCGCGACGACGTGCCCGGCTTGTACCTGCTTGCGGACGATCGTGCCTTCGACATCTTGCGCCAGGGTAACGCCCGTCGCATGCTTGCCGTTCTCCGTTAAGATTCTCTCCGCGATCGTATCGCAGATGAAGTCGCAATTTCCGGTCGCCAGCGCGCGCGCCAGCATCGTATTGTGCCCGCCGTTCTTGCTGTTCGTCGGACACGCGAAGCCAACGCACTGCCCGCACCTGCCGCAAGCCGGCCTTCCATCTCGTTCTATCGAATTGATGAGGAGCGGTACCGGCCCGACTTCCCAGCCTAATTTCGCCGCGCCTCTCGCTAATAACTCAGCCTCCATCGTTCTCGGAATCGCAGGCATCGGATAAGGACGCTTCCTCTTCCCGTAGCCGGAATGAGCCTCGCCGTCGCCGGAGACGCCAATCTCCCACTCTGCCCTCTCATAGTACGGCTCGAGTTCCTCATAACGGATCGGCCAATCGCTCAGCGAACTGCCGTCCGGAATGCCGTAGCGCGTCGCCATCCGGAAGTCGTCCGCATGGAATCGCCATGCCTGCGCTCCGTAGACCCGCGTACCGCCGCCTGCCGTCATCGCGTTATTGTGATAGTCGCCTTCATAGGGAAGCGTGATACGCTCGCCGCCGTTATCCAAGCCGATTGTCCGAGGATGACCGATAAGGTTCGGTCCCGTATTATGACCATAGTGGCTCAGTCGATGGTTGCGCAAATGGTCGTTGCCAACCTCCGCGTACCGCAGCCAGCTGCCGCGCTCGACCACAAGCACGCTCCGTCCGGATTCCGCCAATACGGCCGCTGCGACTGAGCCTCCTGCTCCCGCGCCGATAATGACGGCATCGTATCGATCCTTCAATTTATTTAATGGAGTTAATTGTAGATCCGTTTCTTTAACCGCCGACGCCTTATCTCCATCTATCGTGCCGGGTCGAAACCCGAGCATCTCCCAGGGTCTGTTGTCCGAACTGCCCCTAGCTTCCGGATTGCCGTAATAGCCTTCGATCGCAAGACTTGCCACCTTATCGACGAACCGTTGGGCCGAACCCGGCCGATCTGCTATCGAACCGCGACCCAGTTCTTGCCATAGACGATCTTGTAGCTCCGCGGATAGTTCTTCGAATGGTTGTCCCTGACGAGCGTTCGCCAAATCTTGCAAACCTTTTAAACCAGGCTCTAGCAGGTCGCTCCAG
This sequence comes from Bacillota bacterium, assembly GCA_023460795.1. Classification (GTDB taxonomy): domain Bacteria; phylum Bacillota; class Bacilli; order Paenibacillales; family Paenibacillaceae; genus Cohnella. Next base: position 74,482 of record JAEWPC010000047.1, read on the forward strand.
ACCTCGGCATTCTCGCTTATATATCGTTCGATATAGACGAGAACGCCGACGTCCGACGCCGATGGCCACGCATCCGCAGGAACGATTCGATCTGCAACCGCTTTCAGAATGGGATAATAATCGCTAATCCCGCGAACCTCTTCGTTCCCCATTTTTCCTCAATTCCTCCTGCCATTAAGCTTGTTGATCGAACCATAACTCTATTATACGTTGTCCTCCTATTAACCGGTAGGTTTAGACCGTTCGCCCTGCGGGATTCTCACCGACACCGTCGTTCCCCGCCCCGTCTCGCTCTCGATGTCCAATCCGTGCCCGTACATCCGAAGCATCCGCTGCTGAATATTCCGCAGTCCGACGCCGCCGGTCTCTTGTCTCGCTTCGAATAGATGAGCAAGCTTCTCTTCAGGGATGCCGATCCCGTCGTCGTGGACGCGGATGACGAACTCATGTTCCGACGATCGAGCCAAGACCGTCACGGTGCCCCCGGACCAGCGTTTCATTATGCCATGCCGCACCGCATTCTCCACGAGAGGTTGAATCGTAAGCGGAGGCAGTTCTCCTTCCAACCCCTCCTCAATGTCGTATACGACGCGCAGCCGATCGCCGAACCGGATTTGTTCGATGTATAAATAAGCCTCGGCAAGCTCCAATTCCTTGAATAACGTCGTATTTTTGTTTCGGTTGCCGAAATCGAAGCTGTTGCGCAAGTATTTGCTCAGCTCCATTAGCATATCGTGCGTCATCTGCGGCTTCGTCAGCGCCATCGCGATAATGGCATTCAACGTGTTAAATAGAAAATGCGGTTTGATCTGCGCTTGCAGGAACGCCATCTCCGTGCGAACCGCTTCTTCCGCCGATCGCTTCATCTCGAGGAGCGTCCTCACCCGTGCGCGCAGCTCGTGCGAATAAAAAGGTTTGGTCAGAAAATCGTTCGCCCCCGCGTCGAATCCGTGAATCAGATCCTCCGGCTCGTTCTTCACCGTCGTGAGCAAGACCGGCAAATCCAGCACCGAATATTGACCGCGAATCCGTCGGCACGTTTCGTATCCGGACATTCCCGGCATCATCACGTCAAGAATGACGAGATCGACCGGACTTCCGCCCGAGAGTATACCTAGCGCGTCTTCTCCGCTGGAAGCCGTCCGAATCGCGTAGGATTCATTCGCAAGCGCGGCTTTCAGCACTTTCAGGTTAATGGGATCGTCGTCTACGGCAAGTATCGTATACCGGTTGTCGCTTGGCCGCGTCCGTTCGTTAGAAGCGGCAGTCTGTTGGTGTTGCAACCCGAGATCGACGACGATGCGACTGCCTGCTCCGATCATCTTATCGTCTAAGCTCGACAGGTCGCTGATCGGAAGCGTAAAAGAAAACGTGGAGCCTTGGCCAACCTTGGAGCTTACGGTCAATTCCCCGCCATGCAGCTCCACCAACCGCTTGGCGATGCCGAGCCCAAGTCCCGTACCTCCGTATTCCCTGGCTACCGACGTTCCGATCTGCTCGAACGATTGAAAGATCACTTCGCGTTTATTGTCCGGAATCCCGATGCCCGTGTCGGTCACCTCTATTCTCAGCCTTCCGTCTTCTTGTTGCGCCGCGACGGTAATCTCGCCTTGCGGGGTGAACTTGATCGCGTTGCTGATTAGGTTGTACAGGATCTGAAGCAATCGGTTCTCGTCCGCTTGCGCGTTAGGGAGTCTCTCCGGTAGTTCAAGCTTGATCGTAACTTGCTTGTCCCGTATGTAATGACGGAATATTTCCATGTTCGCCGACAGGATCGCGCGAAGGTCCACGCTTCGCAAGTCGAGCGGAATATCGCTGTGCTTCAATCGCGAGAAATCGAGAATGTCGTTGATTAAATTAGACATTCTGCGCGCAACGGATACGACAACTCCCAGTTGTTCCCGTTGAACGTCGTTCACCTGGCCTGATCCTCCGTCAAGCAGCGACTCCGATAGATTAATAATGCCATGCAACGGCGTCTTTAGCTCGTGAGACGTATTGGCGAGAAAATCGTCTTTTAATCGGTTCAAGGACAGCAACTGCTTCGACATGGATTGAATCGTCTGGAAGGCGCGCGAGAACCGGCGCGCAAGCTCCACCGCTTCGATGATCGCAAGAATGGATAGCCCATACAGCGTTAACTGTCTATCCATCCATACGAAGATGTTCGCATTGTAGAGGATGTCGTGCAAGCCGGACATGAGGAAGATCATCCAACCGAACAACTGCAGCACGGCGCCGCTTCGCATCCGGATAACGGCCATGACCAGACCCCAGATGAAATAGACGCCTCCGGCGATAGCTATCGCATGGAATGCGCCGATCCAACGCGTATAGACTTCGATGGGCAGTGCAACCGCCGAAGTCATGAAGGCGATACAGATGGTCGCTAGACCGCGAATGGCTTTGGAAGAAAAATCTTGCGGGAAGAGCTCTCGCATGAACAATGCGCCGACCGCGACTCCGCCGTAATAGGACAAGTACCCTAGACTATTGATCAGCGGGACGCAGGCGTCCGGGAAGACACGAAGAATATACAGATCTCCTACGACCAATTGCCATAGTGCTCCTAACAAGCAACAGATGCCGAAATACAACGAGGACCGATCGACCCTCCGCAGCGCAAACACAAGAAGATGATAGAATCCTAGCATGATGGCGCTGCCGATAAATATCATATCAAGAATAAGATCATCTTCATGAGCCGCGTAAATCTTCTCTTCGGTACCGAGCTCCAGCCCGAACCACATCCCGCCTCGCGCGAAAAGATAGTTCGATACTTGAACGATAACCTCGAATTCATTCGCCGGCGCCGCGAACGTGACGATATCAGGCAAATACGCAGCTCTGGAATGCTCTTCGTCGGGCGCGACGGTGCCGCTCTCGGCGACTGTCCTTCCTGCCACGATCACTTTATAGGAAGGCGCCATCGCCGGGATATTCAGGGCGAGCTCCTCCTGAGTGCCATCGGTTCTCACGACAAGACGGTATGTCGCAAAACCATGACCTTGCACGCGCCTGCCGTCTATTCGATAATCGGTCCACACGTCCGGAGCGGCGAAGAAGCCGCTCGGCGGAGGCGCGGAATCGGACGCGAAATCTTCGGGAGCTAGAAGCTGCCCCCAATAGAACGCCCATTCTCCGTTCAGCTTTAGATTGCCGTCTTCGCGGAAACTCCACTGGCTTGCATCCAGTTGTCCTAGCTTTGCCTCTGGTTTAACTGTACGCGTCGCTGCATCGGATTGCGTGAACCCGAAACCGATCATAACGGCTAAGAGCATCATGACAGCAATGAGAGCAAGTCGGGTTCGTATCGTTCGATTGCGAGCATCTGGCATCGGTTTTCGCTCCTACAGCTTGGGTCGTTGGACTTAGACTAGTCCTATTATACTAGGTTCGTACTCTATGTGCCGATAAAAATGGTAATAAATGAATAAACCTCAAGGGAATAACCCTTGAGGTTGATGAACTAGCATTTCGAACATACGCCGTAAAACTCGACCCGATAACCTTCGACTTGAAAAACGCCGTTGTTAGAACCGACCTTCATCAACGCTTCGGCCTCGCTTGCTTCCAGATCGTATATTTCCCCGCAAACCTTGCAATTAAAATGCCAGTGATCGTCGTCGGCCAGCTCGAAGTGACTGGATTTGTCGCCGTAAGTAAGCTCGCTGACGATGCCAAGCTCCTTCAGCTTCTTGAGGGTGCTATAGACGGTCGCTTGACTGACATAAGGAAAGGTCTCGGACATCGCGGCATAAATCTGCTCCGCGGTCGGATGGGATAATTCCAATAAGAGCTCAACAATATGAGAGCGCTGGGGCGTATGGCGTAAACCGGCTTGCTTCATTCGGTCCAATACAACGTCCTTGCTCATCGTTCTCCCCTTCTTCGCTTACGCCTTGAGGTCGAACCGGTCCGCGTTCATGACCTTCGCCCATGCTGCCGCAAAGTCGCGTACGAACTTCTCATTGTTGTCTTCCTGCGCGTAGACTTCCGCGACCGCCCGCAGCACGGAATTCGAACCGAACACGAGATCGACCGTCGTCGCCGTGCGAACGACTTCGCCCGTCTTGCGGCTGCGTCCATCATATACGTCTCCGCCTACAGGCTGCCATTGAATGCCCATATCGAGCAGGTTAACGAAGAAATCGTTGGTGAGCGTTCCGACGCGATCGGTGAATACGCCGTGCTTCGAGCCGCCATAGTTGGCGCCTAGTACGCGCAGACCGCCGACGAGCACGGTCATTTCCGGCGCGCTCAGACCGAGCAACTGCGCTTTATCCACTAACAGCTCTGCCGAGCTTACGCTGTATTGCTGCTTCTGGTAGTTGCGGAAGCCGTCCGCGACAGGCTCCAGAACCGCGAAGCTCTCCGTATCGGTTTGCTCTTGCGTCGCATCGCCGCGCCCTGGCGCGAACGGAACGGACACGTCATAACCTGCGTCGCGAGCGGCTTTCTCGACCGCTGCCGTACCGCCCAAGACGATCAGATCGGCTAAGCTGACCGGATGGCCGAAGTCCTCTTGAATGCCCTCGAGGATCGTCAGCACCTTCGTCAGCTGAGCAGGCTGGTTGACTTCCCAATCCTTCTGCGGAGCAAGCCGGATCCGGGCGCCGTTCGCGCCGCCGCGCATGTCGGAGCCGCGGAACGTGCTGGCGGATGCCCAAGCCGTCGTCACGAGCTCGCTGATCGTCAGTCCGGAGTCAAGAATCTTCGACTTCAAATCATGAACATCGGCGTCCGTTAGCGTATATTCAACGGACGGAATCGGGTCCTGCCAGAGCAGCTCTTCGGAAGGAACTTCCGGTCCAAGGTATCTATCGCGAGGTCCCATGTCGCGGTGAGTCAGCTTAAACCAAGCGCGTGCGAACGCCTCGGAGAACGCTTCCGGATTCTGATGGAAACGGCGAGCGATCGGCTCATAGATCGGATCGACGCGCAAAGCCATATCGGCGGTCGTCATCATCGTGCTCACGCGGATGGACGAATCTTCCGCGTCCGGAGCAAGATGCTCCGCTTTAGGATTGACCGGCGCCCATTGATTCGCGCCCGCCGGACTCTTCGTAAGCTCCCACTCGTAGCCGAACAGATTATCGAAGAAGCCGTTATCCCATTGCGTCGGATTAGAGGTCCATGCGCCTTCGATACCGCTGGTAATCGCGTCGCGGCCTTTGCCGGTGCTGTGCGTGCTCAGCCAGCCCAAGCCCATCGCTTCGACCGGAGCGGCTTCTGGCTCGGCACCGACATGCGCGGGATCGCCGGCGCCGTGCGCCTTGCCGAACGTATGCCCGCCGGCGATGAGCGCGACCGTCTCTTCGTCGTTCATGCCCATTCGCGAGAACGTCTCGCGAATGTCGCGTCCGCTCGCAAGCGGGTCCGGATTGCCGTTCGGGCCTTCAGGGTTTACGTAGATGAGACCCATCTGAACGGCTGCCAGCGGATTCTCCAGCTCGCGATCGCCCGTGTAGCGATTGTCTCCGAGCCATTCCTTCTCGGCGCCCCAATAGATGTCTTCTTCCGGATGCCAGACGTCCGCCCGTCCGCCGCCGAAGCCGAACGTTCTGCCGCCCATCGATTCGATCGCGACGTTCCCCGCGAGAATGTACAAGTCTGCCCAAGAAATCCGGTTGCCGTACTTTTGTTTGATCGGCCATAGCAGTCTGCGAGCCTTATCCAAGTTACCGTTGTCCGGCCAGCTGTTCAGCGGCGCGAACCGCTGCGTTCCCGTATTCGCGCCGCCGCGGCCGTCGCCCGTACGATAAGTACCTGCCGAATGCCATGCCATACGGATGAACAACGGCCCATAATGACCGTAGTCGGCCGGCCACCAGTCTTGACTGTTCGTCATCAGGTCGCGCAGATCTTGCTTCAGCGCTTGATAGTCTAGTTTCTTGAATTCCTCCGCATAGTCGAAGTCATCGCCCATCGGGTTCGATTTGCGGTCGTGCTGATGGAGAATATTAAGGTTCAGTTGGTTAGGCCACCAGTGTTTGTTCGATGTGATCGTAGGGTTGTGAGACGTAGCGCTTCCATGCAAGAAAGGGCATTTTCCAGCGTTAGCAGTAGCCATAGAATCCATTTCAACATCTCCAATCAGTTTATATTAACTTCTAAATTAGAATTACTACAATTAAAGTTATAATATGATTGAGAATAGAAATCAATAAATATATTTATTTTTAATCAAAAAGAATCTTGAACGTCATCCGGTCAAGATTCTTTTCCCCTTATGCTTCTACTGCTTTGGATGTTGCTTTGAACTCATGAGGCGACGCCCATCTCCGACTCTTCCATCGGTAAGCCATCATCAGTCCGCGAATCCATTCGTCCATGACGAACGCGGTGAGTATACCGAACAACCCCCAGCCGAGATGGATCCCGAAGAGGTAAGCGCATGGTACCGCTAACCCCCACATGAACAGGACGCCGACGTAGACGGGATAACGCACGTCGCCCGCGGCGCGCAACGCGCTGATGAGAATAAGATTGAATGCGCGTCCGGGCTCCAGCAAGAACGAGAGCAGCAACAGCTTCCGTCCAAGCTCGACAACCTCGTCGTTGCCGCTAAGCAATTCAAGCATATAACCGCCGATGAGATTATAGAATCCGGCGATGACAAGACTGATCCCGACTCCATACGCGAGGCTGCGGAATCCGACCCGGTAAGCGCCTTGGTGGTCTTGTGCGCCTATTAACCGCGCGACGAGTATTTGCGTCCCCTGAGCGATAGCCAGAGAGAACAACGTGATCAGATAGATGATCTGGAACGTGTAGACGCGCGTAACCATGGCGGTAACGCCCAGCATGGCGATGAAGCTCGTAATGACGAGCTGCGAGATATTGTAAGATAGCTGCTCTCCTGCCGCCGGCACGCCGATTCCGAGCAGCTCCTTGACGTACTGGACGCGAAGCCGAATGAAATCCCGGAAGCCGGGTTTATTCACCAGCACTTTCATGAGCAGGATGAGCATGACGACGAACGCGAAGGCGCGGCTGCACACGGTCGATACGGCAACGCCGGGAACGCCGTAGGATGGGATGCCGAACAAGCCGTTAAGCGCAACGTAGTTGCCGCCGATATGAACGATATTCATGACGATCGATACGAACATGACCTGCCTCGTCAACCCGTGGCTTTTCAGTCCGGCCGAAGCCGTCAGCATCAGCGCCTGAACGAATATAAATCCGCCCGTAATGTTCAAATACTGCAGCGCGTAGGGCATCAGTTCGTCTTGCAAGCCCATTAGGCTAAGGATCGGTTCTCCCGCGGCGAGAATGGCTAGACTTATCACAAGCCCGAACACGAAGTTCAACGATATCGCGGTAGCTGCGAATCGCGGGACTTCGCTGCGGTTGCCTGCCCCGATCTGGCGGGCGATTAAGATGGTCGTCCCCGTCGCCACGACGGCGAAAATCAAGTTCATCGTATTGTTCAGCTGGTTGACGACGCCGACGGCCGCGACGGCTTTATCGTCGTACCGCCCCAGCATGAACGTGTCGACGATGCCAATCAGCATATTAAGCGCTAATTCGATGAAAATCGGCCATGTCAAGGCGAACAAGGTCGGTGATTGGTTCAATGAAGGCTGGTCTTTGGTGTTTGTCGTGTGCATGGCTGATGTCCTCTCTTTGAAGTCGTATTCTTCATTGTATAAGAGGACAGGTATAGTTTCCTACCTACCAAAGTTTAGATACTTACGAAAGAAGCGAGAAATATCGGACGACGACTTCCCTGAATTCCCGCGCCGCCGGCGAAATATATCGGCCTTTATGCCGTAATAAGGCGATTTCCCGAACCAAATCGTAATCTTCGATCCGGACATAACGGATTTGTTCTCTGGCGTACTTAGCCGTGCTTGGCATAAAGGCGAGGCCGATCCCCGCTTCCACAAGAGCGCCTAATCTAGCAGGCTCGTCTCCTTCATACAAGTAGTTCGGCGCGAAGCCGGCCGATTCGCAGACGGAGTCGATCAAGTCTCGCGTGCCATAGCCTCTCTTGACGCCGACGAACCATTCATCCTTCAGCTCTTTCAAGGATACGCTCTCGCGGATCGCCATGCGATGACCGGCGGGAACCGCGACTACGATCGGGTCCTTGTACACGATCTCGCATTCGATATCTTCCCCGCGAATCGGAGGCGAGGACAAGCAGAAGTCGACCTCTCCCCTCTGAAGCAGCGCAACCATCTCTCGCGTCGTCAGCATTTGTACGTGAAAATGAACATCGGGCATCCGGTCGCGAAAGTCGCGGAGAATCCGAGGCAGCGTGCTTGCCGTCGTAACCGCCAGTTCAAGAGTCCGTTGCTGCCGGCCGGATAGATCCATCAATTCCTGCCTGCCTTGTTCCAGCTCGAACAACGCCCGTTCCGTACGGCGCAGAAATTTACTTCCGAACTCGTTTAACCTCAGCTTTCCCGACGTCCGATCGAACAGACTGATCCCGATGTCCTCCTCCAGACGTTGGATCGTCTTGCTAAGCGACGATTGCGTGACGTGCAATCGTCGAGCCGCTTCGGTCACGTTCTCCACACGGGCGACTTCGATAAAATATTGCAATTGCAGAAGCTCCATCCAACCCCCACCTATTCCCTCTAGTCAATGAGATCATAGCATGAAATGCGTTGGCGTAAATACCCCTTTATCCTTTACGCTAGGGTTACAAATCCGTAGGGGGTATTAGGTATGAACGCATACAACTGGCGGTTAGTGATTGCCGTGGGGTTGGGGATTCTGCTCAATCCATTGAACTCTTCAATGGTCGCCGTTGCGCTTCCAAGGCTGCAAGAGGATTTCCGCCTCGACTATACCGCGGTTTCTTGGATCATCTTCTCTTTCTATATAGCAAGCGCGATCGCCCAACCCGTCATGGGCAAGGCAAGCGATTTGTTCGGCCGCAGAAGGATTTTTATCGCCGGGCTTATCGTGTCTTTCGTTGCCTCGCTCTTAGCTCCGCTGTCACTTAACTTTGGGTGGCTTATCGTATTCCGTATCATTCAAGCGATCGGAACGAGCATGATGGTCGCCGTCGGCATGGCGCTCGTACGCATTCATATCACGCACCGACAAGCGTCGGCTTTATCCGTTATATCCGTATTCCTGTCCGGCGCTGCGGCGATCGGACCTTTCGTAGGCGGGGCGTTAATTCAAGGGTGGGATTGGCACGCCATATTCATCGTCAATATTCCGTTCGCTGCCGCGAGCCTCGTCCTGGCATGGAGAACGATACCTAAGGATAGCTTCCCTTCATCGGACGGAGATCGATTATCTATGCGGGAATGGTTGGCGAAGATCGATGCTGCGGGGATCGTGCTTTTCGCGACGGGGTTGATCTTCCTGCTCATAAGCTTGCTTAACTCCGGATCCTCCGGCAGCAACTTGATCAGGAACGTTGTCTTCGCGCTGATCGGCATACTTTTGCTCGTCGTATTCGTCCGGCAGGAGCTACGATCGACATCCCCCTTCCTTCCCTTGCGCGCTTTCGCCAAGTATCCTGCGATGACTCGGGTCAACGCCGAATATATGCTCATAAACCTGCTGTTCTACTCGATCTTGTTCGGCTTTCCCTCTTACTTGCAATCCGTTCGCCAAGTCAGCGAGTATGATACGGGACTGTTGATGTTGAGCTTAGGCTTATGCTCGCTAGTCGCGTCTCCGATTGCCGGGCGATGGATCGATAAATCCGGTACTAGGCCGGCTTTGCTGCTCTCTGCTCTTCTTATGACCCTCGGCTCCGCGTGGATTGTGACGTTAAATGAATCCTCGCCGATCATCGGCGTCTGCATCGCGCTGGCGGCATTCGGAATCAGCAACGGGCTGGTTAACGTCGGCATGCAAGCCGCTCTGTTCCGAAGCTCGCCGAAGGAGATGATCGGAGTTGCCTCGGGATTGTTCAGCACATCCAGATACCTAGGTACCATTCTCTCCTCCTTGCTTATCAGTAACGTCATGGGCGGTACGTTCAGTTTCGAAGGCTTTCGCGCGCTTGGGATCATTCTTGCGGTTATCGCTTTGTCTTTAGTCTTCTTGAACGGACGTCGCCGGCGGCTCACAAGTACTTTTGCTTATAATGAGCAAGCGTAAGCAGCGGCCAAATATAACGGTAGCTGTGATAGTGGGAATAGAATATGCCCGGTAGTCCGGCACCGGTCGGATACGAAGAAACCCATCCGTTGTCTTGCGAAAGGTGAAGGAGACGATCGATTCCCGTATCCATGCCGATAGTCGGCTTGTCATGGACGGCGATAAGAGCATCGAGCGCCCATGCCGTTTGCGAGGGGGTGCTTGCATGTAGAGGAACGTAGCGCATCGTTACATCGCTTTCGCAGGATTCCCCCCATCCCCCGTCGTCGTTCTGGATATCGGTCAGCCATTTCACCCCTTTGGTCACGGCCGGATGATCGGAGCCGATACCGGCATCGCTTAAGCCGGTTAACGCGGCCCATGTGCCATAGATGAAGCATACGCCCCAGCGCCCGTACCATGAACCGTCTTGCTCTTGGTTGGCGATAAGCCAATCCGCGCCTTTGCGCACGAAAACGTGATGAACGTCAAGCCCCGCGAATTGCCCCAAGAAGGACAACGTCCTACCCGTCAAATCCGGCGTAGACGGATCGATCGCCGACGACTTCGCCTCGACTAACGGAAGGGACGCAAGCATTCGGCGGTCCGTATTTTTCTCGAACGCGGGCCAGCCTCCGTCGTCGTTCTGCATGGACAACAGCCAGCTCAGCCCGCGATTCCAAGCTTCGAGATACGACGAGCCAGCGGCGGACAACGACTTGATGGCTCGGAGCGCCGCGGTCGTATCGTCGACGTCCGGATTCAGCGTATTGGAATCCGAGAAGCCCCAGCCTCCGACGACCCCGCTCGGATTGTGGATGGCCCAATCTCCGCTCCTTCGATGCTGCTTAGCTAGCAGATAAGCGGCCGCACGGAGAATCGTCGGACTATTCGCGGCTACTCCCGCTTCTTGCAAGGCGTAGCTGAGCAAAGCCGTGTCCCACACCTCGGATGGAGAATTTTGCACGAAGACCCGGTTTTCGGTTCGACACATCAATCCCTTTAATCCGCGTACGGCTTTCTGAATCACGGGGTGCCGTTTGCCGTACCCGATGGCTAGAAGCGCGAAGACCATCAGGAACGTGCTCGTCGCGTAACTGTATAACGTGCCGTCGGGTTCGATCCTTTCGAGCATATAAAGCTCCGCTCTCTTGATCGCTGCGTCATGCGGCAGCTCCGATAGATCTTTGATACTGTTAATGCCATTAACGATCTGAGTCAACACCGATTCGAATGTGCGCGAATCGCCCCCATGCTCGTCATCATCCCAGAACGATAGGCGATCTAGCGAAGAATCTCCGATCAGTTCGGCTAGATCGGGGCTTCGGTTCGTTCGAACGCTGAATCGCCGATCGGCGATCACCATAGCCGGGATCATATGAGCGCGCGCATAGACCGAGAATTCGTATAGATTGATCGGAAACGCGGAGGGAAGCAACAGAAATTCCAAGGGGATTCTAATGAAGCGAGGCCATGGAAATTGCCCGGTTGCGGCAAGCATTACCTTGGTCATTAATCCTTTGATTCGGGCTAGGCCGCCTTTGCGAACGATCAGCGACCTTGCCTTCGCCATCCAAGGATCGGACGCCTGGCTATAACCGGAATACAGCATCGCGTAATAGCACTCGACCGTAGCCGACAGATTCCCCTCTTCCTCGTCGGGGTAGGCTCTCCATGAACCATCGGGGTATTGGGCGGCCAGCAGCCGATCATGCAGCAGGCGGATCAGTCCCTCGTCGGCGTCTTCTAACGTTCTCAGAAGCAAGATCATATACGCTTCCGTTAATACGACGTTCTCGTAACAAAGCTTCCAAGAGCCGTCTTGCGACTGCATGCGGGCTAACGTCTCCGATAGTCGACCTATCTCCCGATCGATGCGTTCGCGTCGAGTCAAGCGTCATCTCCCCTTCCTTCCACATCCTATTACATAAGAAAAGCCTTCATTCGGTGAGTTACCGATGAAGGCTGATGAAAGCGATCGCTTATGCGTTAACAGGCTCCGGTTGCCAATTTCGAACGCCGTTGTCCTCGATAATGCCTATCGTGACGTCCGCGATCGAAGGATCGAGCATCAGGCTGTCCCGTACTTTGAATTTGATGTCGTCGGCCTCGGCCAGCGACATTCCAGGCTTAAGCTCGATTAATCCCTCGACATGATAATACCTGCCCTCTTGCAGAATTCGCATCGAGTAGATGTCCGTGACTTCCGTATGGGAGAAAATAATGTTCGCCACTCGCTCTTCCTCTTCCGGAGGCGCGGCAACCCCGATCAAGCCGACCATATTGTCATAGCCGACTCTGAAAGCGACGATGACCATTAACAACCCGATCAGAATCGTGGAGACGCCATCCAAGAAGGAGAAGCTGGTAAACGCCGTAAACACGACCGCGATGAGCGCGAGCAGCGCGCCGGTCGTAGCGACGAGATCCTCATAGAATACCAAGCGCGTCGGAGGAGCGGCTCGTCCCACATTCGCAAAAGCGGAAGAAATAACCGAAAGTCCTTTCACTTCGCTTCTCGATTCGTGAACGATCTCTTTCATCGCTTTCCACAATACGAAACCGTCAACGAGAATCGATACGATGAGGATCACGAAGTTGATCCAGAATCCATGCGCTTCCGCGGGATGCTTGAGCAAATGAATGCCCTCTCTTATCGTCTCGTATGCCATTACCGTTACGACGATAACGGCGACCATGCAGAATAGGTTGATTACCCTGCCGAAGCCCGTCGGAAATCGCTTGGTCGCTTTTTTCTCGGCGAGCACGCTGCCCGTGAATACGAACGCTTGGTTAATGGCATCGGCGATGGAGTGCATCGTCGATGCGAACATGGCGCCGCTTCCCGTCATGATTGCCGCGAACCCCTTAATAATCGCGATCCCCGTGTTGCCGATCGCAGCGGTGGCGCTTGATGTGTTGCCTTTTTTGAGTAAACTCCAGAAACTGCTACTCTCGCTGTCTGATGACATCCTTTAATAGTCCCTCCAAATGATGAAAATACTGTTGCCATGCTACCCATTCGGTCAAGTAATATACGTGATTGCGCTTTGCGGGTTCCAACGTTACCAATAATTTAGGATAGGTTATCGCTCTTCGATTGTTTACGATGGAATGACGGCAATTCTATCGGATCGGGAAGAGAGGTCCCTTCTATGCGCAAAACCTTATTCTTCGTTTTGGCTTTCGTGATGTTGCTCCCTATGAAACTATCGCAAGCGGCAGCGGGAGGTCTGCCCTTCGATGATATTCGGAACAACTACGCGACGGCAGCCATTATCAATATGTCCAACAATAAGATTATTACCGGCACCGGGTTACGCACCTTTGAACCCGACAAGCCGATTACGCGCGCGGAATTCGTGACCATGCTTGATCGGCTGCTCGACATCGAGCCCGTCTCGAGCGTGGTTCAGACCTTCGCCGACGTACCGAAATCGGCATGGTTTTATCCTTGGGTGCAGCCCGCCATCCAGTTGAATCTCGTTAACGGAGTTTCGGATGAACGGTTCGAGCCTGCTCGAACGGTCACTCGGGAAGAAGCGGCGGTCTTGCTGAGCCGCGCTTTAAAGCAGCTTTCATTAGCGATAACCGACGTTCCCGAATCGCTCTATCAAGATCAGAACGACATTCACTCTTGGGCTCTTTCGTCCGTGTTTATGATGCGTGCCTTAGGATTGATGGAAGGCGATGACGGTAGCTTTCGACCGCGCGATTCGATGACCCGCCAAGAAGCGGCCGTTATCATGAATCGGGTATGGACAAGGCCCGGATGGGCGGATCAGCTTCACTCCTCTCCGCCTGCGAAGATCCAACTTGGTTGGCAATACGGACAGACGACCGCGCAATTCGAACGGCAGATCGAGACCTCCAACGTGAACACGCTGTCGCCGCGCTGGTTATTCCTCGGGGACTCGAGTGCTCTCGAGAACGAAATCGATCCAACGCTGATTGCTTGGGCACATCGCAAAGGCAGACAAGTGTGGGCGATGGTCGGCAACCACTCCGACTCCGCGAATACGCACGCCATGCTGACCGATTCGTCGCAACGTCTTGCGTTTATACAACAACTGTCGGCGCAAGTGAAGCAATATGGCATAGACGGCTTGAACATCGACTTCGAGAACATGCTGCCTGAAGACAGAGACGCCTTCACGTCTTTCGTATCGGAGCTTCATACGGCGATGTCAAGCTTGTCCGCGGTATTGTCCATTAACGTCTCGCCCGATTTCGGGACGGATTGGACTTCAGTTTTCGATTACTTCGCTTTAGGCAACCGCGCGGAATACGTCGTGTTAATGGGTTATGACGAGCACTGGGGCGGATCTCCAATTCCCGGTTCGGTATCCTCCCTGCCTTGGCTTCGGCAAGGGCTGGAGACGTTGCTCGCGAACGTACCCGCGCGTAAAGTCATCCTTGCGCTGCCCCTGTATACGCGCAGATGGATCGTCGATCCTACTGGGCAGGTCCGTTCCATGGATTGGAGTCTTGACCAGCAGAATGCGGCGGTGAATGCCCATCAGCTTACACCCGTATGGGACGAACGCTTTGGCCAATATTATACCCAATTTCCCGAGTTTTCCGCGCTTAATCGGATATGGATGGAAGAAGGTCGTTCTTTAGCTGGCAAAATGATGCTCGGAGAGTCGTACTCGCTGGCTGGTTACGGTTACTGGTACATGGGCGGCGAGAACGTCGACGTATGGACAAGTCTGCGCAACGCGATGAAGTTCAGTTCTTATTCGTTCTGAATGGCACTGCCCAATTCCCCTGTCTAAACAGCGGTTCGGAGCTTCCGTCTTCGAGGATGCCGTCGATGTCCAGATCACCCTCTCCCATCATGAAGTCGACATGGATGAGCGAGGTATTGCCCCCGCGCTGCTGCAGTTCTTCCGCGGACAGCTTCGTTCCGCCCTCAAGGTTCGTCGGGTAGCAGCTCCCTAGCGCCAGATGACAAGACGCATTCTCGTCGATCCCCGTGTTATAGAAGATTCGGTTCATGTTCGAAATCGGCGATCGATGAGGCACGAGCGCGACTTCGCCCAAGTAGCGGCTTCCTTCATCCATCGCGAGAAGATGATCGAGATGCTCTTGGCCGACTTTCGCGTCATATCGGACAACTTGCCCGTCCTCGAACGTGAACGAGAAACCATCCACGATCGCGCCGTTGACGTTAAGCGGCTTCGTGCTTGTTACCGTGCCGTTCACGCCCGTTCGCTTCGGCATCGTGAACACTTCTTCCGTCGGCATATTGGCCACGAACCGTATGCCTGATTCGTTATCCTTATCGCCGCCAAGCCAGATATGACCTGCCGGCAGCTCGACTCGAAGATCGGTTCCCGGGCGACGATAATGCAGCGCGGCGTATCTCTTCTCGTTCAGAAACTTCCGAATGAGACGCAGTTGCTCCAGATGCGCCTTCCAGGACGCGACCGGATCTTCTTCATAGATGTGGTTCATGCGGAAGATGGCGTCCCACATCGCGTCGATCCGGTTCTCCTCGGGAAGATCGGCGTACACCTTCGTGGCCCAAGCATTCGTCGGCGCTTTGATCAAGCACCAGCTGAACTTGCTCGTCCGCACGTAATGCTGATACGTCTTGCGCGCCATTGCCGCCTCTTTAGAAGCGCGCGACACGAGCTCGGCATCGATGCCATGATAGAGATCGGGGTCGGGCACTTTGATATGAAGCACCGCGCCGCCTCTCTCCGCGAATCGAGCCAGCATATCCGCATGCCATTCCGGATAATAGTCGATCGACGTATCCTTGCCATGAACGAACCGGCTCCTCGTGATCGCGTCGTCCTGCCAGTTCACTTGCACGTAGCCTGCCCCGGCCGAATAAGCTTGATCTACGATTAATCTCGTCAGCGATAGGCATTCCAGCGGCGACTCGATCATCAAGTCTTGTCCGGGCTGAAGATTAACGCCGACTTTAACGACGAGCTCCGCGTATTTCTCTAAGTTGCGCGTCCAGTCTTGCATGTTTGGTCTCCTTATATCGCGGTATTCCCATTATTAGGGCATTACAGTGCGCCGACTACGCGATGAGGAACATAAAGCTCCTCCAGCGACGCGATTTCTTCTTGGGTTAGCGTAATCGATAGCGAACAGACCGATTCCTCGAGCTGATTGATGCTCGTTGCTCCGATAATCGGAGCCGTTACCTGATGCTTCTGCAGCAGCCAAGCCAGCGACACTTGCGCTCGCGGGATTCCTCGCTCGGCCGCGATCGCCGAGATTCGCTCCACGATCAGCCGGTCGACGTCCGCGGTAGCGTCGTATTTCATGCGTTGCGCTTGGTCGGTCTCGGTACGAGGGGTCTTCGTATTCCATTCTCGGGCCAGCCTCCCGGATGCTAGCGGGCTGTAAGGGATAACCGCGATTTTCTCCTCCCGGCACAACGGCATCATCTCTCGCTCCTCTTCGCGATAGATAAGATTGAGGTGATTCTGCATCGCCGAGAATCGGGTCCAGCCATGCTTCTCCGCCGCGTGCAGCGCCTTCTGGAACTGCCAAGCGTACATCGCCGATGCGCCGATGTACCGTGCTTTGCCCGCTTTCACCACGTCATGCAACGCTTCCATCGTTTCTTCGATCGGCGTCTCATAGTCCCAACGGTGAATTTGATACAAATCCACATAATCCGTGCCTAATCGTCTTAAACTGTTGTCGATTTCGCTCATAATCGCTTTGCGGGAAAGACCTGCGCCGTTCGGTCCCGGCCGCATCCGAAAGAACGCTTTCGTCGCAATGACGACCTCGTCGCGGTTCGCATTCTCCTTCAGGAAGCGTCCGACGATCTCCTCGCTGTTACCGCTGGAATAGACGTTCGCGGTATCGAAGAAGTTGATGCCGAGGTCAAGCGCTCTCTTCAGGATCGGCCGGCTGTTCTCTTCGTTCAGCACCCACGGATGCGTCCATTTCGCCGCGTCACCGAAGCTCATGCAACCTAAGCAAATCCGAGACACGTCCAATCCGGTATTGCCGAGTTTTACGTATTCCACGATATCTCCTCGCTTTCCAAGGCTATTATTTCACTTTATGAAAGAATTCACGATCATTGAAATCAGTAACGATAAGGTCCGCTCCATCCATATTCTCATGAACATGGGCTAAGCCTTTAAAGCCAATGCACTTCATTCCTGCGGATTTCGCCGCAAGCAGCCCGTTACGGGAATCCTCGATAACGACGCATTGAGACGGATTTACCCCTAGTTTGCCTGCAGCGAGCAAGAAAATGTCCGGACACGGTTTTGATACCTCGACTTCGTCGTCGCATACGCATCGATCGAAATATCCTCTGATCTCGAAAATGTCCAGTACGGCATTCATTCGTTTACTAGAAGCGCTTGTAGCCAGCGCAATCTTGAATCCGTGTTCCCTCAAGTCGCTAAGCAAATTCCTGACGCCAGGAATGAGTTCGATCTCTCTATACAACTCGATCTCTTTATCGACGTCATAGGATTGGATCAATTCATTCAACTCATGAGGGAGATGAAAGTCGTCCTTCACCTTGGTCCAGAATTGGCGAGAGCTTAGACTGCCCCACGAACGGATTTCATCGCTCGTTAAGCTGCGGCCATAACGGTTCGCGGCTTCACGCAAAAGCCGGATGGCAATCGAATGCGAGTCGATAATAACCCCATCCATATCGAAAATTACGGCTTCCATCATTCCATACGCTCCACAAGATTATTGGGAAAGTTCCTTTAAACGATTCAACGCTTGCTCCCAGTACAGCTTCATCGCTTCTCGCGTATCGGGACTGTCCAGCTTTTCCTGATGAAAGCTGATCGTTGTCTTGGCCGTACCGCTCGCGATCGTCCGAACTTGGACGATAGAAGGCTTATCCCAGTTGGCGATTCGCCAAGACATACGGATGTTCTCTTGCTGATTGAGCGTCGTAATCTCTCCGGAAACCCCTTCTTCGGTATGGAATCGCCGTCCTTTCTCGATCCGCAATGACGGGTCAACGCCCAACCACGCTTGGATCCCCTGAGTAGAAGTGATGAGTTCCCATGCTTCTTGGATGGAAAGATTCAACGTTCTTCTTACACCGATTTGATAGCCGGACGCTTGCGTCAAGCCTACTGTCCTCATTGGCATCGTATCGCTCCTTTCGCGGACTGCATCTATGTTCCTGATTATAACAAAAAGGAGTGCCCGAACGGCACTCCTTCTCCATGGTACTCGGGCTTAAACCCGAACGCGTCCTAATCTCCCCGCCAAATCAAGGAAAGCCTCCAACGCCTTTTCTGCCCGGTTATCGAGCTCCGCGGCGGCCAGTCTCGAGTATCTTGCGCGCCCTTCGCCGCCGATTGAAATCCACTGCGGGCTGTTAATCCCATGCAAGTTACGCACAATGGCCTGAAGCTGCGTAAGAGAGCTAACGCCTACGGACCCTCCGGCCGAGCTGATCGACAACACCGGTTTGCCCGCAAAATGCTCCTGCCCTAAGTAATCGAGCGCGTTCTTAAGCGCGCCGCTGATCGAACCGTGGTACTCCGGCGTGGAGAGTACGATTCCGTCCGCTTCAAGCATCAGTCTATTCAATCTTAGCACGCTGTCATGATTGGAATAATCGCCGTCCGGCGAATAGATCGGAAGCTGCCATTCCGCCAGATCGTATACGTTTGCTTGCACTTGCATTTGTTCCATTCGTTTAGCCATCGTTTGAGCCAAAATGGTGCTCGATGCACCTTTCCTGTTGCTCCCTGTCAGTAACGCGATTTCCATCGATTTCGCTCCTTTTCCGCTCCAATAACCCATGTTGCTTCTCTAAGTTTAGTTTTATTGTAGCGAGACGGCTTGCTAATTGCGTCGGCAAACAGAATGAACTTGCGTACGACAGGCTCTCGACCGATCGATCTAGAGCTACTGCGACTTTAGGATGAGAGGAATGAATAGCGGCTTCCCTGCCTACGTTCCGATGCCGCGCTTAACGGCAAAGATCGCAGCTTGCGTCCTGTCGCTGAGTCCGAGCTTATCCAGAATATGGCTGACGTGGGTTTTGACGGTCTTCTCCGTAATGAAGAGCGATTCGCTGATTTCCTTATTGGACTTGCCCGAGGCAATGAGTCGCAGGACGTCCAGTTCCCTCGGAGTAAGCTGATTCAACGCATCCTCGGCGTCTTCCTTGCCGTCTCCTCTACTCTCGGCTCCGGATAAATGATGGACGAGCATACCTGCTGCGTCCGGATGCAGCTCGACTCGTCCGTCGTGGACGCGCCGAATCGCCTCTACCAACTCTTCCGGTTCAATGTCCTTCAACAAGTACCCTTTGGCGCCGGCTTGAATAGCCGGCAGCACGTGGTCCTGATCCACGAACGAGGTGAGGACGATCACTTTCGTCTCCGGTCTTGAACGAACCAATAACGCCGTCGTCTCGATTCCGTTCAACACCGGCATGTTTAAATCCATAAGAACGACGTCCGGCAGCGTTTCGGCGACCCGGTCCAACGTCTCTTGTCCGTTCGCCGCTTCTCCGACCCATTCGATGCCCGGTTGCGTCGCGAGGAAAACTTGCAGCCCGCGTCTGACCATCGCATGGTCGTCGGCGATGAATAATCGGATGGCCATAACTGATCTCTCCTAGTTAACTTCGAGGGGAACAACGACTTCTATCGTCGTTCCGCCGTGATCGGCAGTCTGGAGCGAGAAGGATCCTCCCAGAGCCTCCGCTCGCTCGCGCATCGTAGATAAGCCGATAGAATGACGCTTTAATTCGTCTAGCCTTTGCGGGCTAATCCCTTGTCCGCTGTCGGCAATCTTCAACGTCGCTTCCTCTTTTCCAAGGTGCAGGGAGACTTCGACCTCTTCCGACTCGGAATGCTTGCTAACGTTATTAAGCGCCTCCTGGCCGACTCTCCATAAAGCTTCTTCGACTGCCCTCGGCAGTTCATTAATGCCATTAACTTTGATCTTCACGCGAAGCTTCAACCGTTCGCCGTAATGCTTGAGCGCTGTCGCCAGACCTTCCTCCAGGCCTGCTGGGCGAAGCTGCATAATGAGCTCGCGCATTTCCTTGAGGGCGCTTTGCGACAGTGCCTGCATTTCCTGCAATGTCGTGCGAAGCAGCTCCTCGTTGCCTGACGACAGCAAGCTGGACGAGCCTTTGGACATCATCGTCAGCGAGAACAACGTCTGGCTGACCGAATCGTGCAAGTCGCGCGCCAGTTTATTGCGTTCGTCCAATCGGACGAGTTCCCGCCGATTGCCTTCTAACCGCACTCGTTCGAACGTGACGCCGATCAGTTCCGCCAGCGCCTCGATAACCTCGGTATCCGATAGATAACGCTCATCTCTCGTCTCGTATCCGATAAGAAGAATGCCCGTCGCTTTTTTCCCTGGCGAACGGATCGCAGCCGCTGCCGCATGCGCGGCCAACGGCAGCAGCTCTTGCTGCTTGAGCCATGCGGCCAGCTTGTTCGCATACTCCTGGCAAAGAGGTTCCGGAGTGCGTTTGACCGCTTGATCCAAGTAGCTTTCGATGCCATCCATCGGGACCTGAGCTTGCGGTACGAACGTTCGACCTTCGGCGTAGATGGCACGAACGGTCCAGCTGCCGCCCGACGGCTCAAGCAGCGCCGCGCTGTGCCAGTCGAAATGCTCGCCGATCAGCGTCATCGCTTGTTCCCAAAGCTCCGCTAACTCGCCGCCTTGAGAAGCCGCGACGCCAAGCGCCATTCCGTATTCGCCGAGCTTGGCGAACAAGGTGGCTCTGCGCTGTTCCGAGGCGTACAGCCTCATCCGTTCCATTGCGCTTCCGATCTGGAACGCCACGGACTGCAGCAATGCCAGCTCCGCTTCGTCGAAATGGATTTTGCCTGGCGCCGCCACGTTCAGTAAGCCGAAGCGCCTGCTTCCCGAGCGGATCGGCACGGTGGCATGATGCGTGATGCCGCGCGTATCGCCCCAATCGCAAGTATTGGCTTTGTCGATTCGTCTGCAAGTCATGATGTTGACGGCGTTCTTCAGCCTTCCGTCGCCGTACCGGTCCAGACACCAGCAGCCCCCGCACCGCATAGGTTCATTCTCATTATGAGTCAGACCGGGAGGCAAGTTGATGCCGGCTTCGAATTCATAATCGCCGTGCTCATCCACGAGGTACATCCATCCGGTAGACAATCCCGTCAACTCCAACAGCTTCTCGATGGCGACGTTCACCATGGCGTTCAAGTCGTTGGACTCGTTGAGCGTCTCGGCGATCGTCTTCAGCGTAGTCAACTCTTGGATATGAAGGTCCTTATGGTCCATAGGCGCGACGCCTCTCCTTCTCTTCCCATTCGCTAGCTCAATCATAGCAATAGTCTAGAAATTAAAAAAGCCGCGATTAACGCGGCTTCGGCTCAAGCGATAGTAAGCTTCTTAAATACTCGGCCAAGGAAACCGCAGCGTTGCCGATCGCAGTCCCCGTCGCTTCCGCGGCTTTCCGCGCCGCGGGAACCATCGAAAGCTGTGCGGCTACGAGGGTCTTGCCCGGCTGTTCCCGTGCGATTCCGATTAACCCGCTGGTTACTTGTTCGTCGTATTGTTCCTTTCTCCCCTGCATGATCAACTCGAACGTGCCGGGCAGCGTGCGAGTTTCCGCGTTCAGATCGACTCCATGCCCTTCGTAATACCGCCGTAATCTCGCCAACGAGCCCTCAACCGTGTTCGGATTCGTAAAGACGAGGACGACCGGCCCGCCTCCGTTCAACAAGTCTTGAAAGAGAGGTTCGTCGATCTTCACGACCGGAACCGGAAAGCGATGAATCTCGTCGCGAATCATCGTCGCGTAGAACGTGCAAGTCACCAGGATCGCATCCACATGGCTATGGGCGATCCAGTTCAACGTATCAAGCACTTTGCGTTCGGCTTGCTCGCGAGTGAAATCGGGATCGCTCTTGATCCGGTCAAGTCCCGGATCTACGAAGTGGATACATTCGACGTCGTAATCGCTCAAAGCGTTGTCGATTTGTTCAATGTTCGAGTAGTGGGCGTGGAAGCAACCGATTCTTTTCATCTCGTTAACCCCTTCTGACGGCTCGATCGTTTATGTCATCTTAATCGTCGAAGAGATTTTTGGCAATGCAGTCCTTTATTTAAGAGCTTGAATCGTCGCCGACAGGATATAGTCGTCGATGCTGGCACCCGGAACCCAATCTTTAATAAAATGGCGGGATTCGTCCTTCGGTTGAATGGAAATGTCGCGAAAACCGGCGGCGCGCAGCATTTGTTCCAAGTCATCGACAGACGAAGCTCCCGAGACGCAACCGGAGAGCGACTCCGGATCGGATTTCAATTCTTCGGGCATCGTTGCCGTGGCGACGACATCCGAAATCGCCAGACGGCCGCCGGATTTCAGCACCCGGTAAGCTTCCTTGAATACTTGCGGTTTATCCGGCGAAAGATTGATCACGCAATTCGAAAGGATCACGTTCACGCTATTGTCCGCAACTGGCAGGCGTTCGATCTCGCCTAAGCGAAACTCGGTATTGCGGTAGGAACCGTTCGCCGCGTTCGAGCGCGCTCGGCTAATCATCTCCGGCGTCATGTCGACCCCGATCACTTGGCCGGTTTCTCCGACCTGCCGCGAGGCTAGGAAGCAATCGAATCCTCCGCCGCTGCCTAGATCGAGCACGACCTCCCCTTCCCGTAACGAAGCAATCGCCTGCGGATTCCCGCAGCCAAGACCTAAATTCGCGCCAACAGGCACAACGCCTAATTCCTCGTTTGAATATCCTAGAACGGATGAAACAGAATCTGCTTCGCAATGCGTATTGCAACAGCCGCTGGAAGCACCGCAGCTGTCACCCTCGGACGTTTCTTGCAGCGCGATTTGTTTGTAACGGTTGCGAACTTGTTGACGGATGACATCGTTGTTTATTTGAGACATTGAGAATCACTCCTAGTTAATTAATCAATTTTTTTTGATTTAAAGAGCAACAATAAGGGTTTCAGCAACAGTTACAGCAAGGTTGCAGGATCACGCTAGCTGAGCTTCTCGTAAGCATACAAGTTTATTTCCATCCTAACCCCTCCTTTAATCAAGTTTTTTTGATTTATTCGACAGACGAAAGCTTAGCAGCAGTCGCCCGATGGAATACCGTCGTTACGGAATATACAGCATAGCTCTGGCGAAAGAAGCCGATTCATTTCATCGTGATTCAGCTCGTAATAGCTCCAAGTTCCTCTAGTTTCTCGATGAATCAGACCGGCATCCAGCAATATTTTCAAATGATACGAGAGCTTCGATTGCGGCATATCGACGATGTCCGTTAAGTCGCATACGCAAGTGTTCCCTCTTCGGGTCAGCTCGTGCATGATCTGCAGCCGTTTCTGATCCGCCAACGCTTTGAACTTCTTCTCGTACACGGAGAAATCGACTTTAGACGCGGTTTGTACGTTCACTGGGAGAGGTCTGATCATGACGATTCCTCCGATTCATTAAATCAATTTATTTTGAT
Organism: Bacillota bacterium; assembly: GCA_023460795.1. Taxonomy (GTDB): domain Bacteria; phylum Bacillota; class Bacilli; order Paenibacillales; family Paenibacillaceae; genus Cohnella. Next base: position 97,995 of record JAEWPC010000047.1, read on the forward strand.
GAAAACATCTTAGCATGGTAAATTGTAGAATGCAACGTCTAATCAGATCAAATGACAAACAGCCGCCAGAGGCGGCTGATATTCTCTGAAATCATGCTTTTCTGCGCACGGGATACAACATCGTAAAATGGAACGTCGCGAGCTCAGAGTAAGGTACCGTAAGAGAGTTGAACGGTTCGAACGGGACGGTCTCCATGCCGAGAACGCCGGGGCGACGATCGAGCTCGTATTCGGACGATTGGTCCAGCCAACCGAACATCTCGTCGTATACGCCCCACATGTGGGATTCGTCGCCCTCTACGCGCGCGCTTGCGCACGGACCTCCCGGCAGCTCCAAAGCTTCAACGCCTTCCGGTACGTCTCCGAACTCGCGAACCGCTATACCCACCCATAGCGTGTCTACTTTGTTCCCCCACTGGTCCTGCGGGATAAACACGAACACCGATGGTCCATCCATTATTCGCGCATCGCCAAGTGGAACTTTCTCGCTCAGCTTGCTCCAAGCTATGCGCGTACCGCTCTTGTCGGGCGTCATCTCCGCACGTACGGCCAATGCTTTGAACGGCGCTACGTCGACGATATGTATTCCTTTCGTCTCTTGCATGTTCTCATTCTCTCCTCTCGGATCGCGGATCGCATCGCTCTCGATCGCTCTCAACGCGTTCGGTACGAGCTTCGGCTTGTAGCCGTCGACGTTGCGTCGTCCCACGTCCATGGCTTCCTTAGACTTTCGCACGCTTTGTCCCATATGGATTCTCCTCCCGCTCGACTACCCGCGACAGATCATAATCTTGTTGCCGCTAGGATCCTTGACGACGAACCAATGATCGAATTCGATTGCCGTGACAAGCTCTACTCCGAGCTCGGTCATATACTCATAGGAGCGCGCCAGATCGTCGGTCAAAAACATAAAAGCAGGCGTCTCGATCGCAGGCGCTCCGTTTGGCTGCTTGCCGCCCCACATCGGCATCGTGTCCAGGATGACGCCCGTACCCTCCATCGGCAACGGACATAAGTGACCGTTCATAATCTCGCAATCGCTCACGTTCAGTCCAAGGAGCCGGCAATACCAGCTGCGGGATTCCTCGATATCCTTCACCGGAATGAAGACGCTGCCGATCTGATTTTTGACGGGACTGCTCCCTACTTGGTTATCCAATGCTGGCTGATCGTTCATCGGTTTTCCCCCTAGTATCATTTTTAAGGCCCTTGGTGCCATATCGGGCTTATAGCTATCCGGTGATTGTCTTCGCAGCGGCTGCTCGCTCATGCGTCGATCACTCCTGTATTTAATGTCGTAAAATTACCGGAACATAACATTCGACGCTAACCGCGCGTTCGAAATCCGTATGTTCTAGGCTGGCTGAACGATCATGTAAATAACGAGCGAACCAGATCCGGTTACCGTCCGGCATATAATCGGAGGACGAGCCAAGCCAGCGGTAAAGCCGATCAAGCACGCCTGTCATCGCGCCGTATGCACCGGTCGTTAGGGAAGCGTAGCTCCCCCCTTCGAGCTTGATCATTCGAAGAACGTCCTCTTCCGAAGGGACGAACGTTGCCGGCACGGAGACATAGATTTCGCAATAGTCGTTGTCCTCCGACGCATTCCCGTAGCTGCGGCTCATGAACAATTCGAACCGTCCATCGTTGGCACGACTTTGCTTCGATATCCATTCCACCGCGGCATCGTCGGCAACTTTCGCGCAATCGGGACCCTCGGCTCGAAACCGGATCGTTCGCACGTCCTTAAGCGTAACGATATCGATCGTCTCCGTCGTTTGACGTCGACTGACGGGAAGGAATAGCTTTAAACGTACGATTCGACCGTTATATTGCTGGTACTCTTCGAGAAAGCCGTGCCTGCCGAGCTCGAACGTACTTCTAGGGAGCCATTCCGCAAGCAATCGGTTCCATGCGGCAACGATGTCGGAACCGGATTCCGCGGTGATCCAGGTTGCAGCGTATAGGCCGCCGGGAATATCGACCCTCCCAAGCTGCGGATCCCCCCCTAGGTGCTCCGTATCGCCGATCGCGACGAGCTGGTAACCGTACTTTGGCTCGTCCTCTCCCCTATCAACGTTCCAGCCCCAAAGCTTCATTTTACCCATATCGATATCGCACGCGGCCAGTACGTCCCTGAACCGAAGAATGGCTTCGTCTTCGATTCCTTCCTCGGATTCCCCAACGTGCAAGTAGCCGATGCCGCGCTGAGGTGCCAACCGAACGACTCTAACGTCAGAATAACGCTCGGACACCTCGCGCTCCTCTAGATAGGACACTTGCTCTTGAAGCCTGATCCGCTCGAAGCTGAAGATGAACTCCGACCCGCGATACGACGCCGGCGTATGGCCCGTATAACGCTTGAACGCTTTATTGAACGTCTGGTACGCATCGAACCCGAGCCGATAGCCGATCTCGTTAGCCGGGAGCTCCGATTGCCGCAGCAGAAAAGCCGCCTCGCTCGTTCTCCTCTTGCGTATGTATTCCTTAACCGGGTGACCGGTCATCGCGTAGAACATTCGGTATAGGTTCGGCACGGACATCATGCTTGCTTCGGCGATCCGTTCCAGCTCGATCGGTTCGCGAAGGTGCTCTTCGATATAGTCGATCGCTCGCTCTATTAATTCCGCAGTCCGCATGGACTCCCCCTCTCTTTTACCGATTCGCATGAATAGTCATTATTTTCCTTTAGGTACCTTTATCATAACAAATCCGAGTAACGTTCGAGTTTATTTTTTTATCAAAAAAGCCGATCCCGACAATCTCGGAATCGGCTCGCCAGCCTTATTGCACGTTCAAGACGATAGGAACGGTAATGACTTCGCCCTCTCTCTGGAACTGCGCCCATAGTTTATAGATTCCGGCAACCGGGAAGCTAGTCATGAATTTAGCTTCCGGACCCTTAGCGTCTTCGTCAAGCGCGTGAACGTGGAGATATTGCTCCGTGTCCTCGCTAAGCACGACGACGTGTCCGACCGCGCCCAAGTACGGCTCCAGGTCCGTAATAGGCTGTTGCGTGCTCGCGTCGGTGAGCCGGAAGGACAATTCAAAGTCTTCGCCCGCTTCGGGGTGGTCGTTCTCGAGCGCGACTTCGATTCCATCGACTACCTGGGCATGCGACACGTCCGGCGTAAGCGCGATCGGATCGGCGGCGGCGCCTTCGATCGTCACCCATTCCATTGCGGTCGTCTTACTGCCTCCGGTCGGCACGTAATCGGCGATCAACTTGTATTCCCCGCCCGCAGGGAAACGGTTCGTTATCTCGAACACCCCGTCGCCGAGATATTCAGGATGAATGTGGTTGAAATAGGACATATCCTTGCTAACCGCGATCAAATGCAGAAGCTTCTCGTGCTCGATATCGAACTGGTCGACCGGCTGACCTTGTTCGTCTCGGATGACGATGCGGACCGACGTTTCTTCTCCGGCTGCGGCATTGTCCGTCTCCCAGACGGCGTTCGTCTTGAGTTCGCTCGTATGCTCGCTACCTTGGGACGAAGAACCGCCGTGACCATGCCCCTGTTCAACCTTCTCTACGGACGAGCCTTCATTGCTCTGCTTGCCGAAGCCGTATCCGGCCAAGAACGACATGGCTACTAATACGAGAATGATAATAAATTGAAGCTTGCCATTCATCTGATTGTTTCTCTCCCCAGGTTTACGATCCACGTTCTGTAATCTCAAAGCATTAAGCACGACGGATACGGAGCTGAGCGCCATTGCCGCTCCGGCTAGCCACGGCTCAAGATAACCCATCGCAGCCACCGGAATCCCGATCACGTTATACGCCAGCGCCCAGAACAAATTCTGCTTAATGTTCGCCATCGTCTTCTTACTCATCGAGATCGCGTCGGGAATGCTGTTCAGATCCCCGCGCATTAGCGTAACGTCCGCAGCTTCCATCGCTACGTCCGTACCCGTTCCGATCGCCATTCCGATATCCGCCGTCGCCAATGCCGGAGCATCATTGATGCCGTCTCCGACCATCGCGACCGTTCGGCCGGCTTCCTGCAGCTTCTTAACCTCGCCCGCCTTGCCGTCCGGAAGCACTTCCGCCCGCACCTGATCGATACCGACTTGCTGCGCGATCGCTCTAGCCGTACGTTCGTTGTCGCCGGTAATCATCACGACTTCGAGGTTCAGTGCTTTCATGCGGGCTACGGCTTGGGCCGAAGTTTCCTTGATCGTGTCCGCGACCGCAATCACCCCGGCGTACTTGCCGTCGACGGCAATGAGCATGGCGGTTTTGCCTTCGGACTCGAGTCGCGTCATCGTCTCGAACGCATCCTCCGCATGGACGCTGTACTCGGCCATCAGCTTCTTCGTGCCGATCATGATGCCTTGGCCTTCGACGACGGCCATAATTCCGTAACCCGGGATGGCTTGGAAGGAATCGGTCTGCGGCAGCGAGATTCCTTTATTCCTTATCCCGCTCACTATTGCTTCGGCAAGCGGATGCTCGGAATTACGTTCGGCAGCGCCGACCCATGCCAGCAGTCGATTCTCATCGAAACCGCCTGCCACGACGACATCGGTCAATTCGGGTTTGCCATTCGTTACCGTACCGGTTTTGTCTAAGACGACGGTGTCGATGCGGTGAGTATTCTCAAGATGCTCTCCGCCTTTGAACAGGATGCCGAGCTCGGCCGCGCGTCCCGACCCCGCCATAATGGACGTCGGAGTAGCCAAACCTAGCGCGCATGGACACGCGATGACGAGAACGGCGATCGCTTTCTCAAGCGCGGCAGCGACGTCGCCGGATTCCAGGGCGAAGTACCAGACGGCGAAGGTTACGGCGGCGATGCCGACGACGATCGGAACGAAGATGCCGGATATGACGTCGGCCACCCGCTGGATCGGCGCTTTGGACCCCTGCGCTTCCTCCACCACTTTAATGATTTGCGCAAGCGCGGTCTCTTTGCCGACTTTAGTCGCTTTCACTTTCAGTACGCCGTTCTTGTTCAGCGTCGCTCCGATCACCGTCTCGCCGGCGTTTTTCTCGACCGGAATACTTTCCCCGGTGAGCATGGATTCATCTACGGCAGATACGCCTTCAACGACGATACCATCCACCGGTACTTTTTCCCCGGGTTTGACCAAGAAGATATCTCCGACGATCACTTCTTCCACCGGCACGTTCACCTCTTGGCCGTCGCGAACGACGATAGCCGTCTTCGCTTGCAAGCCCATCAGGGATTTGATCGCTTCCGACGAACGCCCTTTGGCCAGCGCTTCGAATAGCTTCCCGAGGAGTATTAGGGTGATCAGGACGGCGCTAGTCTCATAATAGAGCGCCTCGGGGACGTCCCATATGGTGATGTACAGGCTGTAGAAATAAGCTGCGGACGTCCCGAGCGCCACGAGTACGTCCATGTTCGCGCTGCCGTTACGCAGAGCTTTGTAGGCTCCGATGTAGAACCTTGCCCCGATCCCGAATTGCACCGGCGTTGCTAAAGCGAACTGGAACCACGGCTCCATGAAGAACTCGGGCGACCAGATCCATGACGTAAAAGAAAAGTGTCCCACCATCGCCCACAGTAGAGGGATGGTCAGTACGACGGAGATCAGCAGCATCCACTGCTGCCGGCGAACTTCTCGTTGCCGGTGATCCCCTTCTCCTCGGGCTTCGGATTTCAGCTTCGCTTTATATCCTAGCGATTCGACTTTGCGAATCATATCGGCGGTGCTGACCATCGACGGTACGTATTCGATATGGGCGGTTTCCAAGGCGAGATTGACTGAAGCCTTGACGCCTTCCAGCTTATTAAGCCCCTTCTCGATCCGAGTGGCGCAAGCCGCGCACGTCATGCCCATAATATCGAAGTCGGCCGTCTCTCGTACGGTGCCGTATCCAAGGTCCTGAATTTTCCGCTCAAGCTTCGCCATGTCGACTTTAGCAGGATCGAATTGCACGGAAGCATGCTCCAGCGCGAAGTTGACGTTAGCCTGCGATACGCCGTCAAGCTTGCTTAAGCCTTTCTCGATCCGAGTGGCGCAGGCTGCGCAGGTCATTCCCGTTATCTGCAGCGTTGCATGTTGGTTATTCGGTTCGCTGTTCGGACTCATCTGTATCACCCTATCCGTTCTCGTCTGGTCTGTAAGAGACAATTCCATTTTCTGATTTCATCATAATATACCCCCCACCCGTATGTCAATGAATAAAAAAGAGCCGACATCCACATGAGATGTTGGCATTGGTGCGAATCCGCAAATATTTACAAAATATTTACCGCTACATCCTTTTATACTGGCGAAATAAGCAGAACTGCTTGGCCAGAAAAGCAGGCGTATACGGCATGTCCTCCCTGAGCCACGCGATGATCGTACCGATCAAGGCCGCCGATCCGTACCAGATGGCGACATCCTTCTGAATGCCAGCGCCGGACAGATCGGACTCTCGATCGGCGCGTTCCACGTTGGCGGTCACCATCCTTGTCAATAAACCGAGCAGACGCTCGGTGAATACCGTCGTACGATTCGTTGCGAGAATCACTTTATAGAATTTATGATGCTGAGCGATATGCTCCAGCAGCTGCAGCGTCAAATGCTCGTACCGATCTTCCGGCGAATTCGATTCGTCCACTCGCATGATCGCGGAAATTTCCTCGATCATGTCGTCGGCCATCTTCTCCATCATGTCCGGGATATCCCGATAATGCAGATAGAACGTCACCCGGTTAATCGTCGCGCGTTCGGCGAGCTTATTGACCGATATTTTCTCGACGTCCATTTCCTCCAGCAGTTCGACGAAGGCGTCCCGAAGCAATCTGCGGGTACGAATAATACGGGGATCCAAGCGCGTGTTCGAATGCTCCATCCTTTCCGCTCCTTATCCATGTTGTGAAAGACATTCTCGTGGAATTCCGTTGATTATTACAATTCTCATTGACGATCTAACGAATAATCGTTCATTAGTTTACAACCGCACCTCAACGTGTCGATTGCATTCCCCGCCAATCTCGCTACAATCTAATTTATGCCGTGTTCATTATATTACACAGTGTAAATTTAGTCCACCTAGGACTGGAAGGATTGATGCAATAGTGAGTAGTAGCGTAACAGCAAGCATTAGCAGTCTGAAGAAAGGCCCGATCTTGTTCATTATGATTCTCGGAGCCTTCCTCGCCACGTTGAATCAGACGGTCATGACCGTCGCCGTACCGGAGCTCATGAAAGACTTCGACATTTCGGCGGCCACGGCCCAATGGCTGACGACCGGTTACATGCTCGTCAACGGCGTGCTCGTCCCGATTACGGCATACTTGATGAGGAGGTTCACGACGCGCGAGCTGTTCCAAGCTTCCATGGTGATCTTCTTACTCGGTACCGTGACTTCCGCCTTCGCTACCGGATTCCCGGTTCTGTTAACAGGACGCTTGATTCAAGCAGCCGGCGCAGGCATCATTATGCCGTTGCTCATGACGGTCATCCTGACGCTCTTCCCGCCCGAGAAACGCGGCGCGGCAATGGGGATGGTCGGATTGGCCATTATTTTCGCTCCCGCGATCGGTCCGACTTTGGCCGGTTACGTGATGGAGAACTTCGCGTGGGAAGCGATGTTCTACGGCATGATTCCGTTCGCGTTAATCGTCATCCTTCTCGCTCACATCTATCTCAAGAACGTTTCCGAGAAAGAATTCCCGAAGATCGATATGTCGTCCGTCATTCTGTCGACGATCGGATTCGGCGCCCTGCTGTACGGCTTCAGCCGCGCCGGCAGCGCCGGATGGGAAAGCGCCGAAGTCATCGCGACGATCGCGGCCGGAGGCATCTCGCTCATTCTCTTCACCTGGCGCCAGCTCGCGATGGACAATCCGCTTCTTGATCTGCGAGCTTTCAAGTACAACATGTTCTCCCTGACGACGGTCATTAATATCGCGGTCACGATGGTCATGTACGCCGATATGATGCTCTTGCCGTTGTATCTGCAAAGCGCGAGAGGCTACACGGCCGTCGAATCCGGCTTGCTCCTCCTCCCTGGCGCACTGATCATGGGCTTCATGATGCCGATTACCGGTAAGTTGTTCGACCGGTTCGGCGCCAAGTGGCTTGCCGTCGTAGGATTGATCATTACGATCATCACAACGATCGGATTCATCGATCTTACCGACTCGACCAGCTATTCGTACTTGGTTCTCATGTCCACGGGACGCCGTATCGGCATGGCTTTGTTCCTGATGCCGATTCAGACCGCCGGTCTCAATCAACTGCCGGCCAGGCTGAACGCGCACGGTACGGCGATCTCCAATACGATTCGGCAAGTGGCCGGCGCGATCGGTACGTCCCTGCTTGTCACCGTCATGACGAACCGCACGACGGCTCATATGAAAGATATGATGGCGTCCGGCGGCGCGAGTCAGTCGCTGGAGCATCTGAAGATGGAAGCGTCCATCCAAGGAATCAACGATGCTTACGTGGTCATCATCGCAATCGGAGTGGTCGGCTTGCTCCTCTCGTTCTTCATTAAGCGAACGGCGCAAGCAACCGAGGATAAAGCCCCGGTTTCGCAACCTGAACTGAACGTATCCAAAGCATAATCATCACCGTCGAACAGGCAGCTCCGAAGGGGCTGCCTGTTCGATGCATAAATGCACGGCTCCCGCTGAAACCTACACAACGAGAAAATAATGACCGGTGGGAGCGCATGAAGAGAAATCGATGGAGTAACAGACTGCTTCAAGCTTTATTCGTCAGCTTGGCGTTTACGGCTTGCGCCGACGCAAGCTCGGCCTATGCCGAACCTTCACTGCCGATCGTGTCGAACCAAGGCATCTACGCGATCGAAGTGTACCCGCTGAGCCACAAGCTTGTGTTGCTGCTGCAAGACGGTAAATTGAAGGTGTATCCGATCGCCGTGGGAAACCCTGACACGCCTACACCCGTCGGAGAATACCAGGTGACCTACAAAGGGAAAAATTGGGGTCCGGCCTTCGGGCCGAGATGGCTCGGTTTGAACGTACCATGGGGATATTACGGCATACACGGAACGAACCGGCCCGATTCGATCGGCCAGCATAAAAGCCACGGGTGCATCCGCATGCGGAATCGAGACGTGATCGAATTGTACGATCTCGTTCCCGTCGGCACGAAAGTCACGATATTCGGCCATGTGCTCGGGGACTTGCATCAAGACCCTAGGCTGCTCGCGGAGCGAGATATAGGCGCGGACGTGCAGCTGATTCAATCTCGGTTGAAAAGCGCCGGATATTTCAACGGCAAATGCGATGGCAAATTCCGTTCGGATACGACCGCTGCCGTCAAGCGATTTCAAGCCGATAACGGACTAGCGAAGAACGGGCTGGTTACGATCCAAATGTACGAAAAACTCGGATTATACGAATAGCAGCGCATATTCAGCGGATATCGGATGGTGGATGTGGAATGGCAAATCGTAAAACGGCGATCGTTACCGGCGCCAGCAGCGGCATCGGCAAAGGCATTTGCGCCATACTCGCGCGTGAAGGATACGATCTTTCCACGGTGTACCGATCCAATGACGAGGGGATTCGGGATCTCGAGAAGATCGTAATCGGCGAGCACGGGCGAAAGCTCCATGTCATGAAGGGGGACTTGTCCGATTCAAGCTTCGCGGACAACTACGCGGAAGCCGCGATAGGCGAGCTAGGCAAAGTCGACCTGCTCGTCAACAACGCCGGAGCCGGTTACGCGGAGAAAGTGCTGGATTTGCATCCGGAGGACATGCTGAACTTCATTAAAATCGATTTCGTCGCGCCGATGATTCTGATGAAGCTCGTTGCCCGTCATATGCTGGAGCACGGCATCCGCGGCAACATCATCAACATTACTTCTACGAGAGCGGAACGCGCCTATCCCCATGACTCGGTGTACGGGGGCATGAAAGCCGGCCTTCGCCGCGCGAGCGAATCCATAGCCATAGAGCTGGCCATGCATGGCATCCGCGTCAATAACGTAGCACCCGGCGCGACGGAATTGGAGCGAGTCAGCGACGAATTTTACGACAAATTAGGCAGGAAAATACCGCTTCGACGCGTCGGTAAGACGGAGGATATCGGCGAAGCGGTACTGTGGCTCGCGTCGGATGCGGCCTCCTATATTACGGGTACGAGCTTGAGAGTCGACGGCGGGTTAATCCTCCCCGGCATGCCGGAGGCGGAGGACGAAACGACGATGTATTATGATTGGAGACCGATTCGGTAACGAGTTAACCTCCGACGAATTGATTCACCAGCTGATTGAACTTATCCCGTTCGTCATAGAACGAACCGTGTCCGCTATAGGAGAACGGAACGAGCTGCGCATGGGGGATGCGGCGTTTCGTCTCCTCCGCTTGCGCGAACGGGACGACTTTATCGTGGATGCCGTGTACGATCAACGTCGGAACCGCGATTCTTGGCAAGTCGGCATTCAGATTCAATTCGCTGAGCATCTGGATGATCGCCGCCGTCGACCACCCCGCCGCCTCTAATCCAATCGCGTTAAACCAATCCGCGAATGACTTCGTTACGTACCGGAAGAAAAATTGATCGGTCACCTCCTGCATCATACGCGGCCTATCGTTCAGACACATCACCATGAATTTCGCGGCGCCTTCCTTCGTAAACCCGGTAGGAGAGGCGGCATCGATCAGGACGAGCTTCGATACGCCGTAGCCGTTATACCTCGACGCGTATTTGATCGCGATCGCGCCTCCCGTGGAGTGACCCGCGAGCGCAAAGCTACTCAGCTTCAGCGCTTCTACGACCATGCGTACGTCGTCCGCCAACCGTTCGAGGTTGTAACCTCCGATCGGCTTATCCGAGGCCCCGAAGCCTCTCCAGTCAATGCCGATGCAACGAAACCCCATTGAAGGCAATACGTCGAATTGGTATTCGAATTGCTTATGGCTAAGCGGCCAGCCATGCAAGAACACGATCGTCTTGCTTCCCCCGGGATTCAAGTCCTCAACGAACAATTTCACTCCAGGCTCCACCGTCACGTAATACCCCATGCCCATTCCCCCGTTCTCAAAAGTCGCATCATCATAAGATACTCGCGGAAGCCGTGAACATGCATGAAGAGCGG
>JAEWPC010000048.1 GCA_023460795.1 Bacillota bacterium
CAGCGAGACGACCCTGACCGCGACGGTCACGCCGTCCAACGCCACCGGCACGGTGCAGTTCTTCGAGGGCACGAACCCGATCGGTGATCCGGTCACGGTCGTCGGTGGCACTGCATCGTTGGCACACGTGTTCGACGAGATGGGCACCTACTCTGTTTCCGCCAAGTACACGGCGACAGGTCTTTTCAACGGCTCCGAGTCGGGAACGGCACAGGTCGAGGTCGGCCCGGTCCAGACCGCGACGACCGTGACCGTCCCGGCCACGGCCGAGGCAGGCGCGACGGTGCCGCTGCAGGCCACCGTCACTCCGGCCGACGCACAGGGCACCGTCCAGTTCGCGATCAACGGTACCGACGTGGGCAGCCCCGTCCAGGTCAGCGGCGGCACGGCCACGCTGAACCATCGCTTCGACGACCCGGGCAACTTCTCCGTGACGGCGAACTTCGTCGGCGGCTTCGGGGTCGCCGGTTCGGCCGCCACCGCGCAGCAGATCGCCGTCTCCTACGGTGACTGGCAGACCACGACGGTGGTCGTCGAGCCGGTGACCGCCGAGGCCGGTAGCCCCACCAACCTGATGGCGACCGTTCGCCCCATCCCGACCGGTGGCACCGTCACCTTCTCCGTCGACGGCACCGCTGTTGGCGCCGTCGATCTGGGCACCGCCGACGGCGTCGCGGCTCTCGCGCACACCTTCGACACCGCCGGCACCTACCAGGTGGTCGCCGACTTCGCCGGTACCGAGGGCTTCTCGGCCTCCACGTCCGCACCGTTCACTGCCACGGTCGCCCCGACCGCGCCCGTGCTCACGGCCGTGAACGCGGACCTGACGGTTCAGGGTCTGTCGGTCGTCGGCCAGACCGTCACGCTCACCGTCGATGTCGACCCGGCCGACGCGCAGGGCACCGTCCAGTTCTACAAGGGCACCGAGGCCGTCGGCGCCCCGGTCGCCGTCGTCGACGGCAAGGCGTCCGTCACCACCACCCTCGACTTCGAGGGCACGCAGCTGATCACCGCGAAATTCGTTGCCGGTGAGGGCTTCCGTGACACGGTGTCGAACCCTGTCGTGCTGAACGTGTCGGCCGCGCCGGTGGCTCCGGAACCGGGCGCCGGCAGCCTCGGCTCGCTGTTGGAAGGCCCGCTCGCCGGGCTGCTCGCCGGATCGATCGGAGGCTGACGAGATGAGTGCAGGAGGATCGATGAGTTCCAAGCTGTACCGCTACCTCGCGCCGGTCGCCGTGGGGGCGACGGTGGTCGCCGGTGCCGGTGTCCTGGGCGTGGGAGCCGCGTCCGCGGCGACGACGACCACGCCGTTCAACAACGCGTGTCAGGCGACGCCGTCCTCGAGTCTGGCCGGTGGGCCGCAGACTCAGGTGCAGGCGGCGTCGGTGACGGTCGATGCGCCCGAAACCGTGGCGCCCGGTGAGGAGTTCGTGGTGACGATCTCGCCGCCGCCGATCTCGGTGCCCAACGATCTCGGCTCGGGCGCGAGCCTGTCGAACATCTCGCGGCTCAAGATCGACGTCGCGATGCCGGAGAACGCGCAGTTCGTCGGCGCCGAGGTGGTGGCCGGGACGTCGTCGGGCATCACGGGTGTCGCGCCGAACGTCCTCGTGGTCAACGAGAGTGGAAATCCCGACCCGAACGGCACGATCATCCGGCTGTCCGGCAACAACGAGACGATCGGAAACGGACCGAAATCCTCGAAGAGTTCCGAGGGCGGCATCAAGGCGAACGCGTCGGGCAGCACCACTACGTTCCAGTTGCCGCAGGTCAAGGCCACGCTGAAGGCAGGCGCGGCCGGTGAGATCTCGATGAAGCTGCGCACCGCAGGAAACGCCGGTCAGTTCGGCAACGACGCCAACTTCCTGACGTTCCTGCCCCGGGCCAGTGCGCCGATCGTCGGCACCGTCTGGGCGCCCACCCAGTGCTCGCCGCGGGACACCGCGAGCGGTCCCCTGAACGCCGGAGCCGGTCCGCTGGCCACGATCCAGATCCTGCGCCAGGCGGTCGCGACCGTCACCTACCTGGACGGCCCGAGCGCGGTCACCAACGGCGGCGAGTTCACGCTCAACGCCACGGTCGTGCCGACCCCGGACAGCGGACAGGTGCAGTTCACCCGCGACGGTGAGGATGTCGGTGCACCGGTCGATCTGGTGAACGGCAAGGCGTCGCTGCCGCAGTCGATCGACACCGACGGCGACTACGTCTACGAGGCGAAGTACCTGGGCGCGGAGTTCTTCAACCCGTCGACCGCGTCGAAGTCGGTCACGGTGACGTCACAGGACATCCAGACCACGACGTCGGTGACCGGGCCGGAACAGGACGCCTACCGTGACCAGCCGGTGAACCTCACCGCGAAGGTCGAGCCGGGTGTCTCGGGTGGCACGGTGGCGTTCGAGGTCGACGGAACGCCGGTCGGAACCGCCGACGTGATGGATGACGGTGTCGCGGTGCTCCCGCACACCTTCACCACCAACGGCACGCACCGGGTGATCGCGCGGTACTCGGGCGCGGACGGGATCTCCCCGTCGGTCTCGCTGCAGTACCCGGTGAGTGTCACCGAGGCGCCGGCCGCCGACGTGGCCACCACGATCACGGTCGATCCGGTCGCCTCCACCGCCAAGGGCTCGCCGGTGACGCTCACCGCGCGCCTGGATCCGGCCGACGCCCGGGGCACGGTGCAGTTCAAGCTCGGCGACGTGCTCCTCGGCGGACCGGTGCGGGTGTACGCGAACGGCGTCGCGACGCTGACGACGTTCTTCCAGAACCCGGGAGAGTTCGTGGTCACGGCTCAGTTCACCGCCGACGCCGGGTTCATCGACTCGGCGGCGACCCCGGTGAACGTCACGGTGACCGGCGATCCGGACACCGTTCCGAATCCGGGCGGTGGCACCGGCAGCCTCGGTGGGCTGACGGGACTGTTCGGAAG
>JAEWPC010000049.1 GCA_023460795.1 Bacillota bacterium
CGTTTGAACGATATTTCGCACAAAGCCCGCGTCCGAGCTCCCCACTAACGCACGTTTATACGATATTTCGCACAAAGTACCTTTCCGAGCCCCCACTAACGCACGTTTGTACGATTTTTCGCACAAAGTACCTATCCGAGCCCCCACTATCTCACGTTTATACGAAATTTCGCCAAAACCCGTGTCCAAGCTTCCCACGAGCGGCACGTTTGAATGATTTTTCGCACAGGGCTGCCGCAAGTCGGCAAGGTTGATGCCGTGCATTTCCCCGCATGGAAGATGTTGACACCACCTCATTTTTCAATTATTATCATTATCGAGAATGATAATAATCGAAAGGAGTACGACGGAGTGAACAAGTCGAAGGCCGACCTGATCCTGCATCCCATACGCATGAGAATCATCCAAGCGCTGCTGCCGGAAGGCAATCGCACGGCGCAGCAGCTCGTGGAGCGTCTCTCGAACGTTCCTCAGGCGACGTTGTACCGACATCTGAACACTTTGCTGAAAGCCGGATTGATTCAAGTCGTCGAAGAACGGAAGATTCGAGGCACGACCGAGAAAATATACGCGCTGGCGAAGAACGCTCACGATGCCACCCCGGATGACGTGACGGAAAAGTCTTCGGACCTGCATATGGACTTGTTCATGAAGTTCGTGGCTTCGATGATCGGAACTTACGGCGAGTACCTGGGGCAATCCAAGTACGACATGGTTCGGGACGGAATCAGCTTCCGGCAAGTGCAGCTGATCTTGGACGATGAGGAATATTTAAACTTGCTGCAAGAGACCAGGGCGCTCATGGCCAAGCATTCGGGCAACGAGCCTCGCGCAGGAAGAAGACTTCGCAATATATGGACAGTAATCGTGCCGGAGGTAATGGACGAACATGACAATAGAGACAATAAGAGCGAATGACGAGTTGTGGAATAAAGCGGTAAAGCGCGGACTCATGAGCTTGCCTCTCTATATTCTGGTCCCTGCGGTATTCTGGCTAGGTTTCGAACTGGCCGGGTACGACATGAGCTGGAGAGGCTTCGGCCTAGGAGCGTTGGGCTGGTTCATCGCTTTGGCGCTGAGGGGTCCGATCGGCGCGGCTAGCATGAAGCTATCGCAGGATGCGGCCAAGAACCTCATGATCGCAAGCTCGGGCGTGCTGGAAGAGTCGGCTAGACTTATCCTGATCGCCTTGACCTCCGCGACGACATCATGGGCGCTCTCCGTCGGACAAGGCTGGGCGGCGATCGAGGTGCTATACACGATGGTCACCGTCATCGCCATCGCTTCGCTAGCGAAGAAGACCGATGAGAAATCGATGCAAGCGAAGCGCATGCTTGAAGCTCAAGGTACCGTTCAGGCGAGCCCGTTGTGGGGCATCTTGGAGCGGATCTGGGCATCGGCCTTTCATATCGGCAGCACGCTAGTCGTCGCGAAATATCCGTGGGCGGTCATCGCGCTCATACCGATCCATAGCGGGCTGAATTGGTTAGGCGTCAAGCTGGCGGCGCGCGCCGTGTGGCAATCCAGCGTGTTCATCGCATGCCTCGGAGCATGCATGCTTGCGATTGGACTAGCTCTATAACAACTTCTAAACATCCGAATTTATGGGGGAATTATCGATGGATTTGAAAGACGTCAACTGGGAACTCTTCGCCCCGCTTATCGCCATTCAAGTGGTGTTGCTCGTTATCGCATTAATCGATCTTGGAAGACGGGACAGGGAAGCCGTTCGAGGACCGAAGCTGCTATGGGTGTTCGTCGTCATTCTGGTCAATCTAATCGGACCGGTTCTCTACTTCACCGTCGGAAGGAAGAATGAATCTTGAGTCTGCTCGAAGTATCGGGATTGGTCAAGAAATTCGGAGTGCATACCGCCGTCGACGGGCTGCAATTCGAGATTACGCCGGGCCGGTGCCTAGCTTTGCTCGGACCGAACGGCGCGGGGAAGACGACAACGCTTCGCATGCTGTCCGGACTGCTCGAGCCGACTTCGGGCACGATTCGGTTCGCGGACGGCTCGGATAAGGATATACGGGGAGTCATCGGTTATCTACCGCAGTATCCCGCTTTCTTCAATTGGATGAGCGGACGGGAGTTTCTGTCCTTCACGGCGAAGCTGGCAGGAATGTCCGGCAAAGCAGCTGCCGCGCGAACGGAGGAAGTGCTGGAAAGAGTCGGGCTGAAGGATGCCGCGAAGCGAAGAATCGGCGGATACTCCGGCGGCATGAAGCAGCGCCTCGGCTTGGCGCAAGCGGTCATTCATCGTCCGAAGCTGCTCATTCTCGACGAGCCGGTATCCGCGCTCGATCCGCAGGGCAGGCGCGAAGTGATTGAGCTGCTGCGGGAGATGAAGCGCGAGACGACGATTCTCTTCTCTACGCACGTGCTGCATGACGTGGAGGAGATCAGCGAAGAGGTTATCATCATGGACAAGGGCCGGATTATCGTGCAAGGAGATTTGCTGAAGCTTCTATACGAGCACGAGCAGCCGCTCATTCGCGTGAAAGCTCGCCATTTGCCTAACGAATGGCTACTGCGTCTGAGCAAGGAACCGTTCGTCCGCGAGCTTAACGAGACTTCGGACGGATTTACGGTGCTGGTGACCGATGTATCGCTCGCCAGAAGCGCTCTGCTTCGCTCGTTTGCCGACCTGGGGATCGAGGTCGAGAGCTTCGAGATCGGGGCGACATCGCTGGAGGATTTGTTCCTGAAGGCGGTGAGCGCGGGATGAACACGTGGCTGCTGCTGTTTCGCAAAGAAATGCTGGAGAGCGCCCGGAACTTCAAGTGGATCTGGATTCCGCTCGTCTTCTTGGCGCTCGGCATCTCGAATCCGATCACGAGTTATTACATGCCCGAAATCCTGCAGGCCGGAGGAGTTTCGGCCGAGGCGGCTAGGCTGATTCCGATGCCGACCTCCGAAGAAGTCATCGTCAAATCGCTATCCCAGTACGGAACGCTGGGCGTGCTCGTGTTCGCGCTCTCCTTCATGGGGATCGTCGCGGGCGAACGCCAAGCCGGATCGGCCATTATGGTGCTCGTCAAGCCGGTGTCCCACGTCCATTACATCACTACGAAGTGGGCGGCGATGACCGCGATTACGCTTGCGGCCGTGACGCTAGGGCAACTCGGAACCGGTTACTATATGCACGTCCTGTTCGACGACAACGTTTATACCGCGGTTCTGATCAGCGGATGGGTCTACGCGCTTTGGCTTATTCTCGTCAATTCGCTTACGCTGCTGCTCAGCTGCTTGATGAAGGCGCAAGCCGGTATCGCGTTCGTCTCCGTAGCGTTCGCCGCGCTTCTGTCGCTCGTTACCGGGCTGCTGGGGGACGCGATGCGCTGGAGTCCGAGCCGATTGACCGCCGAAGCCGGACGAATCGTCAAGGAGGGCGGAGCAAGCCAAGATCTATGGCTGCTCGTCCTGATTACGGCCGCGCTCATGGCCATCCTCCTGACGTTCGCGACGGCGGCTTCCAGACGAATGCTGCGTTGACGCGCGTCACCTTAATAAAATTCGAATCCATCGCCGGTTTCCTTGGCCCTGTACATGGCGATATCCGCGAGCTTCACGAGCTGCAGCGGGTCCCGCGTCTGCTCGGGAAACCGGCTGATCCCGATGCTGCAAGATACGTTAACGGTATGATTCATCAGGTCATAAGGCTCGCTTATGGACGAGACAAGCCGTGCTGCGAGCCCTGCCACCTGTTCCTGCCGCGTTCCGGCTATCAGCGCGATGAACTCGTCGCCTCCGTGCCGGAATATCGCCATCGTATGGCGGTCGTCGCGCAGAGCGGCATGGCGAACCGGAAGAACGTGCTTGCCGAGGTTGGCGATAATGCGTTCCGATATCTGAACGAGCAGAACGTCGCCGATATCATGGCCGTACGTGTCGTTCACCTTCTTAAAGCCGTCGATATCCATGAAAAATAACGAGAAAGGCGCGGTTCCTCTGGTTTCTGCGCCTAACGTGTCATAGAAAAACCGTCGGTTATAAAGCCGCGTTAACGCATCGCTATCGGCATAATAGGCGAGCTGAAGCTCTTTATCCCTACGCAGCTCGATTACCGAGGACAGCCGGTGGACAAGCGACTGCGATTCCGCGATCAGCAGGGAGCCTTTGAGCGCCGTGCTGATCAGAATGCCGAGATTCAGAATAATATCTCCCGGACATTGTCCGGTTTCCATCCAAGAGACCCCGATTTGATCCTCTCCCACATGCATCAGCATGACAATAAGCGCAAAACGCCGATTCCGGATCCTCTTGAACGTTCCGAAAATATCGCGAATGCTCCCGTCCTGACCGAATTCTTGCAGACGATTCTCGTGGTCGTGGTAAGCGAAGATCGCCCTGCAGGAGTCGAAGCTATTGTCTTTGTCGTTATAGGTAATGAGATAGTTCGTAGGAATTTCAATCCAGCCCATATAGCTTTCTAGCGTATTCATAATGCTAGGGATAGAATAGGCGGATAACAGCGATTTGCCTATAAAATCAAGGATGCCGCGCTTTTTAGCCTGATCGATATGCAACAGGATGTTGTCGTAATGGTCTCGGTCCTTCGTGATGTAACGCGCGGCGAACAGCAGCTCCTCCGCCCTGAGAATCATCGCCTCGTCGTCCGACGTATAACGAATCGTCTGTTCCCGGAACGCGTCGATCATCTCGGCAAGCCCGGCTGCGGGAATCGGATCGGATAGATATAAAATTTGGTTCTGCAGCGCGTCCAAGAAGCGACCGGAACGGACGCCTCTCACGTCGCCCAAGAATCCTTCGGCCAAGCCGGCGTAGTCGAGCGGGATCAAGGGGAATAAGCCCCGCAGCGTATCGCCGACGGTCAGCGCGGCATCTTCAAGATTCAAAGATTTGGAGAAGCTTACGGATCTGTCCAACCGCATAGGTTTAACGTTATTGACGGTACATCCGCATGAATCCCTATACAGAATCGCGCCCGGCACGTCGGTTATGAACGGGCATTCTCCCGTTCGGATGAGCTGCACGAGCGCCTCGACCCCCGCGCGGCCGAGTTCCTTGAACGGGTAATGAATCGTCGTCAGCGATGGCTTGGAGAACGTTAGGGAAGGCTCGTTCTCATAGCAAACAAGCGCGATGTCTTCCGGAATGCGCAAACCGCGCTCCAGAATCGCATCGCGCATATATTGTCCGTCCAGCGCGGTCATGACAAGAACCGCGTCAATGGAGACTTGTCGGTCTTCAAGCAAGAGGGAGAGCACTCTCCTCATTCGCGTCTCGATACTCCAGCTCTTCATGTCATCATATTGAACGATGCGTCGTTCATCCGCGAAGCCGAATTCTTCTAGCGTTCGGCTGTAGCTGTCCACGCGGGTATCGTTATTCCATGGCGCGATGAAGGCGATCTCGCGGCGGCCATGCTCGTTAATCAGATGGCGGGTAATCTTCTCTACGTAGAGGCCGCCGTTCATAATGACGCTGGGAATGCTCTCGAAGTCTTTGCCGATGCTCATGAACGGAATGCGATCGAAGCGCTGGCTGAGGCCGGCTAGGTGCTCGGAATTGAACCTCTTGGACCAACCGATGAACAGGACGCCGTCGACATTGAATTGCTCCGTCAATCGCTCAAGCTTGCGGTGTCTGGCTTTCATGTCGCTAATCCCGCCCGCAGGCATCAAGACTCCGTCGTTCTCGAGGTGCGTGAAGTAGAGGAGATTCGCGTCGCAACGCTCCGACGCTTCCGCGGCTCCGGCCAACATGAGGGACTCGGATTCATGATTCGCGTTCTCCGATAAGAAAGCGATCGTAGGTCTTCCGGTTGCTCGTTCGTGATGAGCAGTGAACATGGAACGCACCTCTGCAAAGAGCATCATTATCAGACAAATTATACCATGTCCGGTTATGGCCTGAGAACAGAAATGGAGCGAGTCGATGAGAGAGTCATGGTGAAGTCGCCGCACGACGGGCAGATGATATGTATGCGCATTCATGTATTTAAATTAACGAAAACGGCGGAAACGGGCAGAAAACCGAGTTTTACAGATTCGACCGAGAGGAATAGAATCAATCCATCAACTGAATAGACGCACTGCGCTGAGTCCTTGCTTCTTGAGGAACGGGGGAACCAATCGCGACAAGCCGATCGCTTGCCGCACGGGGTGAATCGATAACGCGTCTTCGGCCGTTATCGTAGGGCGACTCTATACGCCCGAATCCGTCAGCTAACCTCGTAAGCGTCTTAGAGGAGATCGCTCCAGCTTATTTAAGGCTGCGGGGAATAGACCTCCGCGGTCTTTTTTTGTTGCGCATTTTTAAGGTACCTACATCATACGATTTGGCGGTGTAAGACATGTATTCTATGAAAAGATTGTTGATCGGACGGCCGCTGAAGTCGAACGAACTCGGGGAACAGAAGCTCATCAAGACGAAGGCCCTCGCCATACTGTCATCGGATGCCTTATCTTCGGTAGCTTACGGTCCCGAGCAGATCCTACTCGTCCTATTCGCGATCGGGGCGGCGGCCATGTGGTATTCGGTTCCGATCGCGATCGGCGTATTGATCTTGTTGCTCGCCTTGATTCTATCCTATCGGCAAGTCATCTTCGCCTACCCTCACGGAGGGGGCGCGTACGTGGTCTCGAAGGAGAATCTGGGGCTGTCCGCCGGGCTTGTATCGGGCGGCTCGCTGCTTGTCGACTATATCCTGACGGTAGCCGTCAGCGTATCGGCGGGCACGGACGCGATCACGTCGGCTTTTCCGAGCCTTCATCCTTACACGGTCGTCATTGCGGTCGCTTTCGTGATATTCATTACGATTCTGAATTTGCGCGGCGTAACGGAGTCCGCTTCCATACTGGCTTATCCCGTGTATCTATTCGTACTTGCTCTGTTCGTCATGATCGGAGCCGGGATTTACAGAATCGCGACCGGCGACATTCCCGCCGATCTGCATGCCTCGGTCGGAACTCCGGTGGCGGGCGTTACTTTGTTCGTACTGCTGAAGGCGTTCGCTTCGGGCAGTTCGGCGCTGACGGGAGTCGAGGCGATCTCGAACGCGATCCCGAACTTTAAGTCGCCGGCACCTAACAACGCCGCCAAGACGTTAATCGCGATGGGCGTGCTGCTCGCCATCCTGTTCTCGGGCATCGTAACGCTGGCTTATTATTATGGCGTGTCGCCTAAGCACGACGTCACGGTCGTCTCGCAAATCGCGGAGCAGACGTTCGGACGCCATTTCATGTATTTCTTCATTCAAGGGACGACGGCGCTTATCCTGATTCTCGCGGCGAACACCGGCTATTCCGCTTTCCCGCTTCTCGCCGTCAACCTTGCCAAGGACAAATACATTCCGCGCATGTTCACGATGCGCGGTGACCGGCTCGGCTACTCGAACGGGATTATTTTCCTGGGCATCTTCTCGATCCTGCTCATTATTGCATTCAAAGGTCAGACGGAACAGCTGATTCCGCTTTACGCCGTCGGCGTATTCATTCCTTTCACGCTTGCGCAAACGGGCATGATCGTGAAGTGGGTCCGACAGAAGCCGAAGGGCTGGGTACCTAAGCTTATCGTCAATACGATCGGCGCGATCATCTGCTTCACCATCACGATGATGTTCTTCATCACGAAGTTCTCTCACGTATGGCCGGTGCTTGTATTTATGCCGCTTATCATCTATGTTTTCCTTAGGATCAAGAAACATTACGTAGCCGTGGGCGATCAGCTAAGGTTAGCCACCTGCGAGCCGGTCATGCCGATCAAAGGCAACGTCATCATCGTTCCGGTATCCGGCATTACGCACGTCGTGGAGCATTCGCTCAATTACGCGCAGTCGCTCGCCGCCGATCAGATTATCGCCGTGTACATTCCTTTCGAGAGGGAGGAAGAGACGGCGTTCGAGGACAAATGGAGCAAGTGGCGCCCCGACATCCGGCTCGTGACGATTCACTCCCATTACCGTAGCGTCATTCATCCGCTAAGCAAGTTCATCGATACGGTACAGCGCAAAGCCAGCGAATCGAACTACCAGGTTACGGTCATTATCCCTCAATTCATTCCGAAGAAGGGCTGGCATAACGTGCTTCATAACCAGACCAGCTTCATGATTCGCGCGCACTTGCTCCATCGCAAGGACGTCATCGTAACGACCGTGCCTTATCATCTAAAAAAATAACGAAGGATGAAGCCCAATGAACGATTTGTTGAAGGAATTGTCGGCGCAAGAAGAAGAGTTGCAATTCGAAGCTTTCGGGAACGACGAAGCGTTGCGGTTAGGCAACCTCATCATCGGACTTGCCAAGGAGAACGGCAAGGGAATCGCCGTGCATATCGAGAACGATAAGCATCCGCTTTACACGCACTATATGGCGGGGACGAACGAGGGCAATATTTATTGGATCAACTCGAAGAAGAACGTCGTAAAGCGCTTCGGGCATAGCTCGTTCTACGTCGGAGAGTCGTACAGGGCGAAGGGGACGACGTTCAAGGAGTCCTCGGGCTTATCGTTGGACGAGTACCAAGCGGAAGGCGGCTGCGTGCCGATTATCGTGAAGGGCCAAGGGATCGTCGCCACGGTGACCGTCACCGGATTGTCCGGGGAAGAGGATCATTGGTATGCGGTCGAGGGGATTAGGAGGTTGTTGGAGAAGTAAGACGTGTGATGAGCCGTTCGATCCGCCGCTAACGCGGGGTCGGGCGGTTTTCTTTTTGCTCTAAAATGGGTTTGGAGTTGACGAATGGAGAGGCCGGTATTATAGTATGTTACAAGACTAACATACTAATATGGCGGTGGCGCAATGGCAAGCTTCGACGAAGGGCAGCCCATCTTTCAGCAAATCGCCCAAATGATCGAGGACGACATTCTGAACGGCACCTATCGCAAAGACGATCAAATTTTATCGGTCGCGCAGTTTGCGGGTGTTTTTCAAATTAATCCGGCAACCGTGGTGAAGGGAATCGCCCTGCTCGTAAATGAAGGAATCGTGTACAAGAGGAGAGGACTCGGCATGTACGTGTCGGAAGACGCTAAGGACATCATTAGAAGCAAACGCAAGGAACGGTTCGACCGCGAGCTCGTGGAGAATCTGCTGAACGAAGCGGAGAAGCTCGAGTTGTCAACGGACGAAGTCATCGAAATGATCAAACAGAGGAAAAGGAGCTGATCTGCTAGTGAACGCCATTCTCGAGTGCACGAACGTCAACAAAAGCTATGGTAAAACGGACGCGATCCGCCATTTGGACCTGAAGCTGGAAGAGAACACCGTATACGGGCTTCTCGGCCGCAACGGAGCCGGGAAAACGACATTGCTCAACATGATCACCGGAGGTATTTTCCCCGATTCCGGTAGTATCCAAGTCGGCGGAACGATTCTGAAGCGCGGGGACTCGCCGAAAGACACCTGCTACATTCGGGAGAAAAACTTCCATTTCGGCGGAGCCAAGGTTATCGAAATATTGGAGCTCGCATCCGCGTTTTATCCGAATTGGGATTGGACTTTCGCGCACCGGCTAGTTCAGACGTTCAAGCTCAATCCGAATAAAAAAATGCGGCAGCTCTCCAGAGGAATGGAGTCACTCGTCGGCAATATCGTCGGTTTGGCGAGCCGGGCACCGCTGACGATATTCGATGAGCCGGTGCTCGGGCTTGACGTTCTGATGCGGGAAAAGTTCTACAGCGTCCTGATGGAGGACTATGCCGAGAACCCGCGGACGATACTGCTGTCCACGCATCTGATCGACGAGATCGCCAAAGTGGTGGAGCGGGTATACATCATCGAAGCCGGCAGTATCGCCTTGCAAGACGACGTGGATCACATTCGCTCGCAGTCTTATATGCTTACCGGCAGCAACGAAGCGATTGACACTTTTACGAGCGGCAAACGCGTCATTTACAAAGAGTCTTACGGCAAGAGTTGCCTTGCGGCGGTTTACGATACGATCGGGGACGCGGAGCGCTTGCAAGCAGACAAACTGGGCATTTCGGTTGACGGACTGCCTTTGCAGAAATTTTTCGCGTATTTCATCGAGGGAGGCGAACGAGTTGAATAAGCGGATGGCTATGTTCAAGGCGTCTTATCTTCAGCTTCGGATTTATCTGCTAGGCGTGGTCGGCTTTGTGCTGGCGGGGCTGTTGGCGAACGTTATCGTATTTTTATCGATCGGCGGCGACGATAACACCCAGGTGTCGTTCATGAATCAAATGGTGATTTGCCTGATTTTCGTGGGCAGCGTGCTCCCGGCGGCATTTTTCAAGAAAATCATTAACGTGGGCGCGACCCGCCAAGAGTACTATTCCGGCTTGCTCATGATTTACGCGATTTGGGCGGCAGCCGCTTCTTTGTTGAATATCGCGTGGTGGAGATTGGAGATCGGCGTCATTCGGGATTACGAGGACACGTTTAACATTATCGAAATATTCCATTGGGACCAATTCGGAGCGCTAGGTGCTTTCGTGTATCAGTTCGGTGTTTATATGCTTCTAATGTCCTTGTTGACTTTGCTGTTCTCGGGACTGCGGCATGCGGCCGGCTGGACGATCTGGGTGATCCTCGTCGCGGCCATACCGGTAGGCACGTCGGTGCCTTCGCTGCGCCCCAAAGTAGCGGATTTCTTCCTGACTCTGCTCTACAATGATTCTCTGTGGCAGGGGTTCGGGCTGACGATCGTATTAAGCGCCGGATTCCTCGCTGGCGGCTGGTGGTTTACGAGCAGAAGAACTTTTGCGTAAGCAGAGGGCTGGGAGCCATCCCCGACTAAAGTCCATCGGACGGCCTCTTCCTTGGATGGGGGCGACGTTCGGAACCGACGATTAGAATGAAAGCAAGCTTGAGGAGAACCGAGGAGATGACGGAATGAAGGAACGAATTCGACGATCGATCATACGGCCCCTGTGGATGAAGTGGGAAAAAGGCTTTGGATACTTATCGCGCCTAAGCAGTTCCTATATCGCACATTTCGGAATTTGCAGCGTCATGGTGAAGAAGCATCGGGGAGAGATCATCCGGTGCCAAGACGGAACTTGTATCCGCCCGGGCGATCCGATCGGGGAGCTGCACCTGAATAACGCGAAAGTATTGGAGCTGCTGGAGTCCCGGGGCTCCGACCGGGCGGCGCTCGCCGTCGCGCGAATGATGCGGGACTCGCTGAAGCAGATCGACCTGGCTATTGCCTACCGTCCGGCAATGTCCCAGATCAAGGCGCTGGTCGGCATCACGCTGCTGCATCGCGGGCTCACGCACGGACTCGGCTTCGAACGCCATCCGGTGAAATCAGGGCTGTTCGAGCGGCTGACCACATCCTATCTGCGGCTTCTGTTGGCCGTTATGCATCCGGATGGGCAGAAGCGGATCGGCAGACGCACGGAACGGCTTGTCCCGGTCATGCTGGTCCATACCCGAAGCTCACTGAGTAATCGGTTCGCGACGACGTTCCGAGAAACGCGCTCCGGCCCGTTCGATCCGTCTCCGCCGGTATCCCTCGAAGTCGTGTCGTACACGCGTTCGCTTAACCTTGGAGAGGTGAATTTCGTTGAGGATTAGGAACAGGAATAGGCAGAAAATACTCGTACTGTCAGGTTCGTTAGGCGACGGGCATCGACAGGCTGCTCGCGCCATTCTAGAGGCGGCTGGCGCCGGAGGGCCCGACGTTGAAGCGGTCGTCGTCGATCTGTTGGAATGGACGCATCCTCGCCTCCACTCGGTCGGCAAATTTCTATTCGAACAATGGGTGAAGAAGCTCCCCGCGTCCTATAGCTACCTGTTTCGAAAAACGAGAGGGGACAACACGCTCTCCAAGCTTGCCAAGGGCATGCAATCTTACAATCTGAACCGGATGCTTGAGCTGCTGCACGAGGTGAAACCGACCGCCGTGGTCAGCACGTTCCCTCTAGCGTCGGCGGCCATGTCGGCCTTGAAAACCCGCGGATTGACGGACGTTCCGTTCGTTACGGTCGTCACCGACCATACCGACCATAGCTTCTGGATCTATCCGCTTACCGACAAGTATCTCGTCGCATCGGAACGCGTTCGGGAGGCGTTCCTCCGCAAGGGAGTCACAGGTGACCGAATCGAAGTGACCGGCATTCCGATCGGGTTATCATACGGACAATCGGCAGATCGGGACGGGCTGCGGGCCCGCCACGGGCTGCATCGATCTTTACCTACCGTGCTGGTAATGGGCGGCGGTCTCGGGATGATCGACGAGGAGTTCACCGACATGCTAAAGTCTCCGGCGTTCGCGAACGACGTTCAATTCATTCTCGTATGCGGACGGAATCGCAAGTTGGAGCAGGAGCTGAAGGATGAGTTCCGGCATGCGGGCAGCCGGGTCCTCGTCACCGGCTTTGTGGATCACGTGCACGAGCTGATGGCGCTGTCCGATCTGATCGTGACTAAGCCGGGCGGACTGACGACTTCCGAGGCGCTCGCTTCGCAGCTGCCGATGCTGCTGTATCAGTCGCAGCTCGGTCAAGAGAAGGATAATGCGGCGTATCTCACCGGCATAGGGGCCGCTCTTGAAGCGGGCAGCCTGTCGGAGCTGTCGGATCTACTCGCGACCCTATTGAAGGATCGAAGCTTGCTTGATGCCATGAAGCGAAGAGCGGCGATGCACCGACCGAAGACGCCTTCGACTCGCGTGCTGCAGGCAGTTGTGGATACGAGAGCGTTCAGGCTCCCTTATTGGGAAGAATCGGTCCTACCGATGTATGCAGAGGCTTAGATTTGCCGGATAGCGGACCGAACAATCCTCCTAGAGCTCAAGCTAAGGAGGATTTTAGGTTTAGCATTGTGTAACCGCTTACTTTTGTTTTATGCTCATATCAGAATGATGGAGACGACAACGAGGAGGAGCAGTCGGTGAGTTACGATGTTATCGTAATAGGAGCTGGGTTAGCCGGTCTCGTGGCTACGGCGGAAGCGGCGGATGCGGGGCGGAGGGTGCTGCTGCTCGATCAAGAGCCGGAGGCGTCGCTCGGCGGCCAAGCATGGTGGTCGTTCGGGGGGCTGTTCCTCGTCGATTCGCCCGAGCAGCGCAGAATGGGTATCCGGGATAGCTACGAGCTGGCGCTGCAAGATTGGATGGGCTCGGCAGGCTTCGACCGGGAAGAGGATGAGGATTACTGGGGACGCCAATGGGCGGAAGCCTATGTGAAGTTCGCGGCGGGCGAGAAAAGAGAGTGGCTGCACCGGATGGGCGTGCGCTTCTTCCCGGTCGTCGGCTGGGCGGAGCGCGGCGGGCATCTGGCCGAAGGGCATGGCAATTCCGTGCCGAGGTTCCATATCGTGTGGGGGACGGGACCGGGAATCGTCGCGCCGTTCGAACGCCGCGTCCGCGAGCATAGGAAGAACGGGCTCGTCGAATATAAACCGCGCCATCGCGTGGATCGGTTGCTTACCCGAGAGGGCGCGGCGCGCGGAGCGAGCGGAGCCGTGCTCGCGCCGAGCTCCGCCGCGCGCGGGGAAGCCAGCACTAGAGAGGTTGTCGGCGAATTCGAGTACGAGGCTCGCGCCGTTATCGTAACGAGCGGCGGCATTGGCGCCAACCACGAGCTTATCCGGAAGAATTGGCCGAGCCGGCTCGGGGAGCCGCCATCCCGCATGCTGTCAGGCGTTCCGGACCACGTGGACGGACGGATGCTGGCCATTACCGAAGAAGCGGGTGGCCGCATCGTGAACCGAGATCGGATGTGGCACTACACCGAGGGCCTGAAGAACTGGGCTCCGATCTGGTCCAATCACGGCATCCGCATCCTCCCCGGCCCGTCCTCGTTGTGGCTGGACGCGCTAGGACAGCGGTTTCCGGTCCCGGCATTGCCGGGGTTCGACACGCTCGGAACGCTCGAAGCGATTCAGAAGACGGGCTACCCGTATTCGTGGTTTATTCTAACGCAGAAGATCATCGAGAAGGAGTTCGCGCTGTCCGGCTCCGAACAGAATCCGGACCTGACCGGCAAGAGCATCCGCCTGCTGCTGAAACGCGTGTTCTCCGGCGCGCCGGGTCCGGTGCAGGCGTTCATGGACAAAGGCGAGGACTTCGTCATCGCGGGCAACCTGCCGGACCTTGTCGCAGGCATGAACAAGCTGACGGGCGACAACCTGCTCGATCTCGAGACGATCGAGAGACAGATCCAAGCGCGAGACCGGCAGATCGACAATAAATTCGCGAAGGACTTGCAGATTACGGCGATCCGCGGCGCGCGGCATTATCGCGGCGATAAGCTTATTCGCGTTGCGAAGCCCCATCGGATTCTGGATCCGAAGAACGGGCCTCTCATCGCCGTGCGGCTTAACCTCGTCAGTCGCAAAACGCTCGGAGGACTGCAGACGAACTTGTCCGGCCGCGTGCTGAATGACGAGGGCAAGGAAGTACCGGGCTTGTACGCGGCCGGCGAAGTCGCCGGATTCGGCGGAGGCGGCGTGCATGGCTACCGCGCGCTCGAGGGCACGTTCCTCGGCGGCTGCTTGTTCAGCGGACGCGTGGCAGGCCGCGCAGCGGCAGCAGACTTGAAATAGAACGAAAACCGCAGGGCTGTTAAATATAGGTAGATAATAAAACTTGCTATTAGGTTTGCGTTCGTGTTAAGATGCTTCTTGTGTCTGCGACACTTGATCGTGTGGAGCCGTGGTGTAGTGGCCTAACATGCCTGCCTGTCACGCAGGAGATCGCGGGTTCGAATCCCGTCGGCTCCGCCATCAACCTTTACCTATTAATGATTACGCATAAGTACGGAGCAGAGCTAGTCGGCTGCTCTTTTTTTGTATATTCCCCTACTTCCTCTTCGAAGGAGATGCGAGAGATGACGATTCGCAGAGGACGCTTCGCCCCGACGCCATCGGGATTGCTGCATATCGGCAACGCCTTCACTGCCGTCGCTTCTTGGCTGCAAATGCGCCAGGCGAACGGACAATTCGTGCTGCGCGTCGAGGATATCGACACCGCCCGCTCGCGCGCGGATCTGGCGCGGCGGCAGCTCGATGACCTGCGATGGCTCGGCATCGACTGGGACGAAGGTCCGGACGTCGGAGGGCCGCATGCTCCTTACGTGCAGAGCGAGCGAATGTCGCTCTACGAGGCGGCGCTGGAGCGTCTGAAGCAAGCAGGCTTGATGTATCCGTGCTATTGCAGCCGCAGCGAGCTCGCCAGAATCGCCAGCGCTCCGCACGGTCTATCCTCCGAAGGAGGGGCGTACCCGGGCATTTGCCGACATTTGACCGAGGAGGAGCGGCAAGCGAAGGAAGCCCATAAGACGCCTGCCTTGCGCTTTAAGATGTCCGGCCAGCCCGTCACGTTCAACGACGGTTGGGCGGGAGAGACGACGTTCGTAGGCGATGCGGTCAGCGATTTCGTCGTGAAGCGGGCGGACGGCATGTTCAGCTATCAGCTGGCCGTGACGGTCGACGACGCCGCGATGGGCATCACCGACGTGCTGCGGGGCGCCGATCTGCTTGATTCGACGCCTCGGCAACTGGCCTTGTACGAGGCGCTGGGGCTGACGGCGCCTAGCTTCGCTCATGTGCCGCTGATCGTGGGCGCTGACGGAGAGCGGCTGTCCAAGCGCGACCGTTCGCTCACGCTGACCAGCCTGAGAGATGCGGGCGTTGCGCCTGAAAGGTTGATCGGCGTGCTGGCTAACGCGGCGGGCTGGATCGATCGTCCGGAACCGATAACCGCGCGGGAGCTCATTCCGTCCTTCCGCGCGGTTCAACAGCGCGACGGCGAGCCGCAGGGGCGGCTCGCCTTAAGCGATTCGTTATGGCGCATGCTGACCTGACGCGACGGAAGGTTAGAAGTTCGGTTTACCCATTTTCCCGGCTTGGAAGTCCGCGTACGCTTGGATGACTTCTTCGCGCGAGTTCATGACGAACGGTCCGTATTGGAACACCGGCTCGCCGAGCGGTTCCCCGCTTAATACGAGCACGAGCGTATCGTCCGTCAGGCCTTCGATGCGAATATCGCCGGCGCCGTTGCCGAAGAGGACGAACTCGCCTTCGGCCGCCGTTCGCGACTCGTTCACGCGAGCGCTGCCCCGCAGCACGATCGCAGCGGAGTTGTACGCGGCCGGAAGCTCAAACTGCGCAACTCCGTTAGCTCTGAACGCAATGTCGAACAGATGGATCGGCGTGAACGTCTTCGCCGGCCCGCGGATACCGTTGTAATCCCCGGAGATGATCCGTACCTCTCCTCCGCCGTTCGGCAATGCCGCGCGTCCCATGTTTTCTTTCAGAAGTTCTTGATATCTCGGCGGGTGCATTTTATGCTCGCGAGGCAAGTTCACCCAAAGCTGAACGAAGTGGAACGTGCCTCCCCGTTTAGCAAACTCCCGTTCGTGATATTCCTTGTGCAGCAGCCCCGAACCGGCCGTCATCCACTGCACGTCGCCCGGCCCGATGATGCCGTGATTGCCGTAATTGTCGTGATGCTCCACGAATCCTTCGTACGCGATGGACACCGTCTCGAAACCCCTGTGCGGATGCGCGCCTACGCCTTTAGGGGCGGCGCTTGGCCCGAAATCGTATGGCGCGTTGTAGTCCAGCAGGAGGAACGGGCTGAACCTTTCCCCGAAGTCGTGCCCGGACGGAAAAAAGTTCGAAACGCGAAATCCGTCGCCGACCATATGGAATGGCGCTCCTGTATATGTGCCTTCGATAGCGCGATAGGTGTACATGATTCATCGCTCCTTTGTAATGAATTTGCCTTCCGCTAATATCTTTATTTCAAATATCTTAAATTAAAGATAACATGGAACAACCTATTCGTCAACAAGAATACGACTTCCCGGATGCGGCGGGTTTGCGGGAATCGGCATCAGGGTGCTATTCTTAATAGACTGGCAATAAACCGAGAAAGAGGCCTTTTTCGGTTACAATCGCACTGCGAAATGCAAGGAGGCAATTCTTATGTCCATCGTTCCAAGTATGCTCGAGTTCAACCAACAATTCGTTAAGGACAAAAAATACGAAAAGTATTTGACCGACAAGTTTCCGGAGAAGAAGGCCGTGGTCCTCACCTGCATGGATACGCGGTTGATCGAGCTGTTGCCCAAAGCGCTCGGCTTCAAGAACGGCGACGCGAAGTTCATTAAGAACGCCGGGGCGATTCTGACCCAGCCTTTCGGAAGCGCCATGCGCAGCATTCTGGTCGCGGTGCACGAGCTAGGCGCGCGCGAGATGCTCGTCATCGGGCATAAGGGCTGCGGCATGACGAACATCGATTCCGGCAAGATCGTGGAGAAGATGATCCAGCACGGCGTCGATCCGGTATCGATTGAGACGCTGGAGAACGCGGGCATACGCATGGATAAGTTTTTCCGCGGCTTCAGCAAACCGGAAGAAGGCGTCATGGACAGCGTGCGCATGATACGCCGGCATCCGCTTTTCCCGCCGGACGTTCCCGTCCACGGCTTCGTCATCGATCCGGAGACCGGCGAGATCGAAGTCATCGTGCTCGACTATAGAGAATAGAATAAGAGACGCTCTCCCGGCCGATTCGGGGGCGTCTCTTCGTTTTTTGTCGAGTAAGCGACATATGGGAGTCATCATGTCAATAACCCAAATACTGGTGACTTGCGCTTGCAAAGAGATTATACTAATAGTTACGACGCCTCAAGCAAAGGTGGAACAAGATGATCGAACTATCCGTAATCGCGCCAATTTACAATGAAGAAGAGAGCCTCGGCGCTCTCTACGATGCTGTGACAGCCGCCTTACAGGGAAAGATCGAACATTACGAAATCATTCTTGTGAACGATGGAAGCGTTGACCGGAGCGGCCCGATGCTTGACGAGCTGGCACGCGAGGATGCTCGCGTCCGCGTGCTTCATTTTGCGGCGAACTGCGGTCAGACGGCTGCGGTATGGGCTGGCATGCGGTCGGCAACCGGACGGTATATCGCTTTGATCGACGCGGATCTGCAGACGGATCCGAACGATATTTTTACGCTGATGCCCTACATGTCGGAGTATGACTTCGCCAACGGAATGCGCGTCACGCGCCGGGATACGCTCGTGAAGAAAGTATCTTCCCGTGTCGGTAACGGCGTTCGCAACTGGCTGACGGGGGATACGATCTACGATACGGGCTGCCCGATGAAGCTGTTCAAGCTGGAGGTTGCCCAGAGCTTCTATTTATTCAACGGAATGCACCGGTTCCTTCCGACGCTCGCCAAGATGAACGGGTTCAAAGTCATCGAAGTGCCCGTCAGCCATAGGGAGCGTCGTTACGGCGTGTCCAAATACGGCGTGCTCAACCGCGCGTTCGTCGGGCTGATGGACGCGATTGTCGTGCGCTGGCTCAAGAAGAGGACGATCAAGTACGAAATCACCAACCGCGAACGAAAATCCCCAGCCTAGGGAATCCATCTTCGGGGAGGCCGCTATGAATGTCGACATACGAGATCTTATGGGTATCGTTCGGGATGCTGGGACAGATTCTATTCTCCTTGCGATTCATCGTGCAGTGGTTGGCTAGCGAGAAGGCGCATAAGACCGTTATTCCTTATTCGTTCTGGATTCTGAGCATTGCGGGCTCCGTCATTCTGTCCGCATACGCGATCTACCGCAAAGATCCGGTGTTCATTCTCGGCCAGACGCCGAGCGTATTTATTTACGTTCGGAACATCATGCTTCAGAAGGGCGCGGAGAAGAAAGAACAGCAGGCCGGCGCCGCGGAGCAACGAGAGATGCAGGACGTGAAGGCGGAGGCTTGATCGCGCGCTTTGAATTTGTTCTTGCAATGTGGGACAATGAGACGTGACGATCGTGCTGAAAAGAGGACTACGAATGAGTAAAGCTTCAATATACGGACTTACGCTAGTTAAGCTAACGGAATGGCTGGCGGAGCATGGACATAAGAAGTCGCGGGCTTTGCAGGTATGGGATTGGCTGTATCGCAAGCGCGCGCAGCAATTCTCCGAGATGACGGACGTCAATTCGGATTGCCTGCGCATATTGGAAGAGCATTATGCGATCCGGACGATGGAGGAGCATCTGAAGCAGCAGTCCGTGGATGGAACGGTTAAATTCCTGTTCCGTCTGAAGGACGGCAACCTTATCGAGACGGTATTGATGAGACATAAATTCGGGCTGTCCGTCTGCGTGACGACGCAGGTCGGGTGCAATATCGGCTGCAGCTTCTGCGCGAGCGGCTTGATGAAGAAGGACCGCGATCTGTCGGCGGGAGAGATCGTCGAGCAGATCGTGAAGGCGCAGCAATTCCTCGATCAAGCGGGGCGCGAAGAGAAAGTAAGCCATATCGTCGTGATGGGCATCGGCGAGCCGTTCGATAACTTCGACAACCTGCTCGATTTCCTCGAGGTCGTGAAGGATCATAAAGGACTCGCGATCGGGGCAAGACATATAACGGTATCTACAAGCGGCTTGGCGAACAAAATCATCGAGTTCGCGGACGTAGATCCGGGCGTGAATCTCGCGATTTCGCTGCACGCGCCTAACGACGAGCTGCGGACGCGGATCATGAAGATCAACCGCGCGATCCCGATCGCGAAGCTGATGGATGCGATTCATTACTATCTGGAGAAGACGCGGCGGAGAATTACGATCGAGTATATTCTGCTGAAGGGCGTTAACGATCAAGTCGAGCACGCGCTGGAGCTGGCCGAGCTCGTAGGCGGCATCCGGAAGCTCGCTAACGTGAACCTGATCCCGTATAATCCGGTGGATGAGCATAGTCAATATCAGCGGAGCAGCAACGATGAGATCGTTGCGTTCTACGACGCGCTGAAGAAGCAGGGCATCAGCTGCAGCGTTCGTCTCGAGCATGGCGTGGATATCGACGCGGCGTGCGGACAACTGCGGAGCAAACAGCTTAAAGAGAACGTCGGGTAACCGGTAGGGGGCGAATCAGTTGGCGAACGAAGAGGAAATTATCTTGACCAAGGAAGGCCTGGCTAAGCTAGAGGCCGAACTGGACGAGCTTAGATACGTTAAGCGGGCCGAAGTGGCTGCTCGAATCAAGCTGGCGATCAGCTACGGGGACTTGAAGGAGAACAGCGAGTACCATGCCGCGAAGAACGATCAGGCGTTCATGGAAGGACGCATTCTGACGATTCAACGGATGCTCAAGAAGGCTCGCGTAGCGGATAGCACGGACCTATCGTCGGTGAACGTCGGAGCGGTTGCCGTGCTGCTCGACAAGGAAATGAACGAGAAGATCAGTTATCGGATCGTCAGTCCTTCGGAGGCGGATGTCCTCGACGGCAAAGTCTCCTACGAGAGCCCGCTCGGCAAGTCGCTCCTCGGCAAGAAGGTCGGCGATCTCGTGGTCGTCGCCGCACCCGTGGGAGAGATCGAGTACGAGTTGTTGGAGATTAAGGCGAGCGAGTAGAGGTTGGACATGCAAGATCGGTTGGATCGGAGCTTAGCAGCTCGGTCCAACTTTTTTTTGATCCAGTCGAAGGGAAGCGCCGAGGGACTTGACTGGAAATTTATAAACATAATCTAAAGCGAATGTTAATCTTAACCGATGTATATGGTGAGGCGAGGGAAATTTGCCCAATTCGTATCACGTTATAGATGGCGGGAGATGTCCTACATGAAGATCGATTTAACCTATCAAGGTGCTTTTGCTGCCAGAAGCAAGGGTAATTACGAAGCTTACCTGTCGGACAACAAGGATCGAATGGCAGGTAGAGAGCTTGAAGTGATGAGAGAAGGAGAAGTCGTAAGATTGACCTTTTCCGATGATTTGATCGACCTTAAGAACGAGGCGGACAAGCTCTTCTCCAATGATGAGAATGTGCGGAACGCAGATCCGAACGATATATTTTCGTTCAGGCCGAGAGATCAATGGATGGTGTTCAGCCAATATTTGCATGATAACGAAGTTTTTGATTCGCTGAGCAACGATCAAATGAGCGAAATGGAATCCGTATTGCAGCGCATTACGGATGGCTTGGATAGCCTGACGCAATCAGGGGTCGATTACTACGGAGGAACCAAGACGCAATTGGATTCCTATGAAGCCCGGCTGGAATTGGCTTCCTCGACCGCAGCTTTATCTTATTTTAGCGATAAGTATCTGTCAGGGGCTACGAAAGAGGGCTTTGAACGGCTAACGGCGCAATACGTGGAACACAACACCAAGAAGGTAGACCAATATTTATCGATCGAAGAAAAATTTTATGCCGCGCGCGCTAGGCTTCCGCTTGCTCACAACGGATTAAACGCGGAGTCTGCCAGTCATTTAGCGATGACGAACAAACTCGGAAAGACCTCTTTTTCAGAAGAAGAGTTAGAGAAGGTATCTCAAGCGTATAGCGAAGCGTTTGAAAAATTGAAAAGCAAAAACGATATACCCGATAGATTACAGACGGTCCGCAATCAATTGTTGGAGTTCGCGACGAAAGGGATTCCTCAACAAGACAAAGATTATGACAAAGCAAAGGGTTTCGTGAACGAAAGGGTAGAGGATACGTTTCGGCGTTTGGCGGAATATTGGGGAAACTTGCTGGAGGTTTAGGCGCGAAAGTCGAGTAAATAACAACAATCGTCAGTTATGAAGAGGGAAATTGCCGGGTAGCCGGTTTCCGCTCCGAATAACCGTGGATTGTTGTTATTTTTTCTATAGGCGCTATTCGCACAGCAGAACGTGTCGCTCGAACGTTCCTTTGCTCCAGACGCAGCGATCGGCGATCGTGAAGCCGAGGCCGGCGAGCAGCTCGTCGATCGGAGCGATCGAGAGGACGACGACGCGGTCGGCGATGCGCCGGGCATGGTGTAGAATGTCGCGCTGCGACTCCGGCGTAATCTTCGTGACGTGATTGTACGGCAGGTCGACGATCGCGCTGTCGTAATGCTCTGTCACGCCGGCGATATCGCCTAGGGCAACTTCGCAGGCGTAACCGAAGTAAGCGACGTTGGCCCTGGCGCCGGTCGTCACGAGCGGATTGATGTCCCGGCCGACGATAGGGACGCCGATCGACAGCGCCTCGATCAGCGTCGTCCCGATGCCGCAGCAGGGGTCGATGACTGAGCGAGCGGACGGATCTTCGTCCGGAGCGGCGATGTTGACCACGGCTCGGGCTAGGCGTGTGGGCAGGGCGATCGAGTATTGGCTTGGCCGCTGCATATGATCGAGCCAGCGCGCCGCGTTGCGGGCGTAAACGCCGAAAAACCATCGTCCCCCGTAAGGAACGATGGCATAGATCACGTCCGGCTGGCGAACGCTGGCGAGCCCGCGCATGCGTCTAGCGATCGTACGCTCGATGTCACGCTGCTCGTCGTATTCGATTTTATCGTCCGGGGCAAGGTCGTTTCTCTTCAAGTAACGGATCAGGAACGCGCGTCCTCCTAGATCCAACCGGCTCGCTTGCTCCGCGATCTCGGACACGCTGCCCCCTTCGATGACGATCTCGACGCGTTCCTTGACGAACGGGCTTCGGCTTACGTCGATATCCCTCTCGCTCAGAAGAATGCCCGCGGACGTATCCTCTCCGAACATTGCCCGCATCTCCATCCGGAGCAGCGCTTGCTCGCCCTCTTGGGCGTTAAAGGTATAGAGGAAGCCCATGAGCGGCTTAAGCCTCGTAGAATTTCACGACTTGAGCGGCGATCGCTTCGTTCGTGCCATCGACGATCGTCTGGTGCTGCGGCTTATCGAACAGCGCCTCGATCTGAGCCGGGAACGTCTGCTCGATGCCGACGAGCTGGATCGATTCGTTGAACTTGGCCGGGTGCGCCGTGGACAACGCCACGGTGACTTCGCCGGCTTCGGCGAGCTTGTCGGCAGCGGCTACTCCGCATGCGGTATGCGGATCGAGCAGGTAGCCGGTGTCGTCGTAATACGTTCCGATCGTCGCCAAGCATTCGTCGTTCTGTACGCCGTAAGCGCCGAAGTCGGCCTGGACTTGCTTCAGCTTATCCGCCGGGATGACGATGCGGCCGTTCTTCTTGAATTCGCCCATGAGTCCGGATACTGCCGTCGCATCCTCGCCGTACAGGTAATACAAGTAACGCTCGAAGTTGCTGGCGACTTGGATATCCATCGACGGGCTATAAGTGCCGCGGAACGCGCCCGGTTCATAGACGCCTTCCTTCACGAACCGCTCGAGAATGTTGTTCTCGTTCGTCGCCAGGATGAGCTTGCCTACCGGCAGTCCCATGCGTTTAGCCAAGTAACCCGCGAAGATATCCCCGAAGTTGCCCGTCGGAACGCTGAAATTAATCGTGCCTTGGACGCCTTGGCGAGCAAGCTTGAAGTAGGCGTAGAAGTAGTAGACGGTCTGCGCGAGGATACGGGCGATATTGATCGAATTGATCGCGCGAAGATGGTACTTATGCTTAAAGGAAACGTCGGCGAACAGTTCCTTGATGATGCGTTGGCAATCGTCGAACGTGCCGTGCACGGACAGGTTCAGCACGTTGGCGTCGTTCACGGTCGT
Source organism: Bacillota bacterium (assembly GCA_023460795.1). Classification (GTDB taxonomy): domain Bacteria; phylum Bacillota; class Bacilli; order Paenibacillales; family Paenibacillaceae; genus Cohnella. The sequence continues at coordinate 23,368 of JAEWPC010000049.1, forward strand.
CATTTGCAGCTCTTGCACCTTGCTTACCTTCTGATGCGGATGCAGGATGCAGATGCGGATGCCTTCTTTGCCGCGCACGCCTTCGATCGCCGATGCCCCGGTGTCTCCGGACGTTGCTCCGAGGATGTGGATGATCGAGTTGTTTTTGCGGGAGACGTAGGAATACAGGTTGCCGAGAAACTGAAGCGCGACGTCCTTGAACGCGAAAGTCGGACCGTGGAACAGCTCGAGCACGTGCAGCCGGTCGTTAATGCGGCGAACGGGCGTAACCTCGGGGTTGCGGAAGGTACCGTAGCTGTCGTCTACGAGCTTCTTCAGCTCGGCGCGCGGAATTTCGTCTTCGATATATAGGGAGAAAATCTCGAGCGCGAGCTCCTGATAGGAGAGCGATTCCCAAGCTTTGAGCCGATCCGCCGACAGAGCGGGAATTTGTCTAGGTACGAGCAAGCCGCCGTCGTCCGCGAGGCCCATCAGGATGGCGTCGATGAAACCGACGGGAGCGATTGTGCCGCGTGTGCTAATGTATTCCATGCTATCCCCTTGTTCGTTCGTAAGTTTTATCCAAGATTGTATCATAGACGGATTATCTTGTGAATTTACTGAATTTTAGACGTTGACGAAAGACGCCGAAAGCCCTTACACTTGTAGTAATTTTAATCGTTTTGCGCTTTACAAGGACAACGCATTGCAACTGCACCGCCAACTTGAAAGATACAACGAGAAGGGGAATCACTACCATGAAGAAAAAGTTGCTTACCACGCTAGTTCTGTCCACCGCAGCGCTGCTTGCAATCGCCGGTTGCGGCAGCAAAGAGAACAACTCTAGCGCAGGCGCATCGCCGTCCGAATCCGCGGCGGCAACGAAAAACTACAAAATCGCGATCTCCCAGATCGTCGAGCATCCGTCGCTTGATGCGACGCGCGACGGCTTCCTGGCCGCGCTTAAAGATGCAGGCATCGTAGAGGGCGAGAACCTGAAAGTAGACCTCAACATCGCGCAAGGCGATTCGGCGAACAACCTCTCCATCGCGCAGAAGATCGCAGCCGACAAGAATGATCTGGTACTCGGAATCGCAACGCCATCCGCTCTCGCTATCGCGCAGAACGTGAAGGAGACTCCGGTATTGTTCGCGGCCGTAACGGATCCGCTCGCGGCGAAGATCGTAACGGATATGGACAAGCCGGGCGGCAATATCTCCGGGGCGTCCGACACGAACCCTGAAGCGATTACGCAATTGATGGACTTCATCGCCGGCAACTTCCCGAACGTGAAGACGGTCGGCGTCGTCATCAACGAAGGCGAACCGAACGCCGTCGTCATGACGAAGAAAGCCGAAGAAGCGCTCTCCGCGCACGGCATCAAGCTCGTTAAAGCAGCCGCAGCGAATAGCTCCGAAGTGAAGCAAGCCGCGGAATCGCTCGTCGGACGCGCGGACGCGATCTACATCACGCTCGACAACACGGTTGTCAGCGCGGTAGACTCGATTATCCAAGTGGCGAACGACAACAAGATTCCGTTCTTCTCGAGCGATAGAGACACGGTTGAGAAAGGCGCGTTCGCAACGGTCGGCTTTAAGTATTATGACCACGGCTACCAAGTCGGACAAATGGCCGTCGAAATCCTCAAGGACGGCAAGAAGCCTGCCGATATGGCGGTAACGGTGCCGAACAAGCTGGACTTCATCCTGAACCTGAAGGCAGCGGCTGCGCAAGGCATTACCGTAACCGACGCGATGAAGGATAAAGTTCAGGATAAAGACAACAATATTATCCAGTAATCGAATTCAGTAATTGCAAGTGGGGTGGGCGGCTCCTGTCGCCTGCTCCATTTTGTCTACATAGGGGGCACATCCATGCTAGCATCCATTTACGGCGCGATCGTGCTAGGCCTTCTGTACGCGCTAATGGCGCTTGGGGTATACATCACGTTCCGCATTCTCGATTTCCCCGATTTGACCGTGGACGGCAGTTTCGTCACTGGAGGCGGCATCTGCGCCACGTTGATCTCGAACGGCTATAATCCTTATCTTGCGACGTTGGCAGGCTTCGCGGGCGGCGTTCTTGCAGGTGTCTGCACAGGTTTGCTTCATACGAAAGGTAAGATCAACGGCTTGCTCGCGGGTATTCTGATGATGATCGCGCTCTACTCGATTAACATCAGGGTCATGGGCACTCCGAACGTCTCGCTCTTGCACATCGATACGGTCGTATCTCCTCTGCTGGACGAGAAAATAGGCATATATATCGCTGTCGTAGGCGTTGCGGTGCTGCTGATCAAAACGCTGCTCGATTTGTTCCTGCACACGGACCTCGGTCTGGCGCTGCGCGCGACCGGCGACAACGACCGGATGATCCGCAGCTTCGGCGCGAACACGGACCGGACGAAAATACTAGGAATCGGGCTATCGAACGGCCTTGTCGCCTTGTCCGGCGCTCTGCTCGCGCAGCACGGCGGATACACGGACGTGAACATGGGCGTCGGCATGATCGTTATCGGTCTAGCCTCCGTCATTATCGGCGAAGCGATCTTCGGCATGCGCCGCGTATGGATCGCGACGCTGGCTGTCGTCGTCGGTTCTATCGTCTATCGGATCGTTTATGCGCTAGCGCTTCGAATCGAATGGTTCGATTCCTCCGACTTGAAGCTCATTACCGCGGTGCTCGTCATTATCGCGCTAGTCATTCCGCAAGTTCGTCGCGCGATGAAGCAGAAGAGCGTCGCGCGCAGGCGGACGCTGGAACTGCTCGGGCAGTCGACGAGCAAAGGGGGCAGAGCATAACATGTTGGAACTGACGAAAGTATCCAAGTTGTTCAACCCCGGCACGCCGAACGAGAAAATCGCGCTCATGGACGCCAACCTGAAGCTGAATCCGGGAGACTTCGTTACGGTCATCGGCAGTAACGGCGCGGGCAAGTCCACGCTCATGAATATCATTTCCGGCGTTCTGAAGCCGGATATCGGAGAAGTGCGGATTGCCGGCGAAGTGATTCACCATCATCCGGAGCACGTCCGCAGCCGCTGGATCGGCCGCGTGTTCCAGGACCCGATGGCGGGCACGGCGCCGCGCATGACGATCGAGGAAAACTTAACGATGGCGTATAAGCGCGGACAAAGACGGGGCTTCGGCTGGGGCGCGACGGCTAGACGCCGTGCGATCTTCCGCGATCAGCTGCAGCGTCTCGGCATCGGGCTCGAGAACCGGATGCACGCCAAAGTCGGCCTGCTGTCCGGAGGCGAACGTCAAGCGCTGAGCTTGCTCATGTCCACGTTCACGAAGCCGCAGATCTTGCTGCTCGACGAGCATACCGCCGCGCTCGACCCGGCTCGCGCCGAGCTCATTACGAGGCTGACGGAAGAGATCGTCCGCGACATGAAGCTGACGACGCTCATGGTCACCCACAACATGGAGCAGGCGATCCGCCTCGGCAACCGCCTCATCATGATGGACAAGGGCCGCATCATCCTCGACATCCCGCAGGAGAAGAAGGCAGGCCTGACCGTCGCTCAGTTGCTTGGCGAGTTCGAGCGAATCAGCGGCCAGCAGCTGGCGGACGATCGGATCGTGTTGGGTTAATGCAGAAAAGCGCTATCCCCTTTGCTCAGGCGACTGGGATAGCGCTTTTTATTGGATGTGACTGGAGCTTGGGTGTTTTTAACTGCACATTATACAGTTGTTCATCGTTTGTGCCGATTGTGCTGATTCGTAACTGCACGGAGTACAGTTAAATTAGCGAACTATGCGGGTTATAGTCTTTTTGGAGTAGATGAGATGTATTTGGTGCAGTTAGCAGGTTGTTAAAACGGAGTATGCGTGAAGTAACTGTAATACGTGCAGCTTGATTTGCTCGATTGACCAAATGTTGAGATTTAATGATATAATGCGAATAGTGACGAAGAACGTCCCGATCCATCGCGAAGATGGTCTCGGGGCGTTTTTTATTTTCCAATACGGGGGGATATCAGTGAGTTTTGAGCATGAGCACGAAGCTTATATTCAATCACATTTGTCGCGCAGAACGGGGGAGAGGAAGGACAGGCTTGCGCGTGGTCATCGGCATGCGGAGAAGTTGTTTTTGCAGAATATCTGGTGGGAATTGAAAGGTAACTTTGCGTGCCTCCATCCCGAGTATGAAATATTAGATTGGAGGGGCAGGCCTTATTTTGCAGATTTTGCGTTCATACCGAACAAGTTTATGAGAATCCTCCTTGAGATCAAAGGCTTTAATTCTCATATCCGAGATATGGACCAGACCAAGTTCTGCAATGAGAATAAAAGGGAGCTGTACTTGCAGGCAATCGGTTATCGGATCGTTTCTTTTGCTTATGATGATATCGAGCAAAGACCGGAACAGATCATCAGTCTTGTCCGGTTGTTCTTAAGTCAGTTCGAAGCGGAGCAAAAGGATACGAATTGGCGAGTCTTGGCGGAGAAAGAGACATTGAGACTGGCATTATCATCATCGCGACCTTTGCGGCCTAAAGATGTGGAGGACCATTTTCGGATGAATCATCGAACGGCGGTTAAGTTGCTCCACAACTTATGCGAGAAAGGAATGATGAGTTCTACGAGACGCGGGGCGGGAGTGCGGGCGCGATCGTACGAGGTGAAACGGGACTATTGGATGTAAGTGTAACGTTGGATAACTGCAGGAGTACAGTTCGTTTAACGCGACAACAAACCGACAGCAAACCGACAGCAAACCGACAGCAAACCATCCCCCGCCCGGTCAGCTACCTGCACGAAGTACAGCTAGTACCCGAAATCGCCTCAACCTTAGCTGGTTACCTGCATGGAGTACAGTTAGTTTGTCTGGGAACGAGTGGTTTGGAGGATTTGGCGGACTTGAGATGTATTCAGTGCAGGTATTTTGTGTGGTAAGGAGCATTCGAGCTAAATAACTGTACTTGGTGCAGTTGAGCGCCCGGAGTGTTTGGTGCAGGTGCGGGCCTAGAGGGGAGAGACATCGTACCTGTCGTTTGTATTTCGTTACCTGCACGGTAGTACTGTTATCCGATGCCGACGCTAATTAACCGGGCAACGGGTACCGTGCCGCCAGCCGCTCGCGCATCTCGGCGATCTCAGCAGCGATGGGCAGCAGCGAGTCCGCGGCGGTAGACGCCTGCAGCGCGCCGATGACGGCATCCGCGAAGCTTCTCGCTAAGCCAACGTCTCCCCCGGTAAAGCCGCGCTCTTGCAAGCTCGTCATCCGTCCTGCGATCACGTCGGGGTACTCGCCGGGGGCGGCGCCAGAGCCGGCCCTCGCATAATACTCGCGCACCAACGCGGCGCGTTCGTCACCCGAGCCTTCGACGTTGACGAACGCCTGCACGATCATCGCCTTAACCTGCCGCCGCTGGGAGATGCCACAGAACTTATAGCCATCGATATGAAGATCGTAATCGCCGGGACAGTACGAGCCCTCGACTTCTCCGTAGCGGACAGTCAGCCCATGCTCGAGCAACGCCAGCTTGATCATCGCCACCATACGCCCGAAATCGTCGCGAAAACCGTGCGCCAATTCGCCGGACGACGGTAGGATCAGCGACACGTTCACGACGCCGTCATCGAGCGGAACGGCTGCTCCGCCGGAACCGCGCACGATCGCCTCGTATCCTGCCTCGCGCAACCAGCGCACTCCGTCCGCGGCGCCGGGCAACCGACTATCCTTCGTCCCCATGACGAAAGCGCGCGGATGCCGCCACAGATGACACGCGGGTGCCTCGCCTTCACCGACGCGTTTACATAATAGCTCGTCTATTGCGAACGAATCGCCTACCGATCCATCAACAGACCGTAACCGATCCAGCACGACCATCCCTTGTGCCCATGCCAACGCTGACACGCTCATCCCTCGCTCCTCGGTCTACTTCAACACGTCTATGAGTCCATTGTAGAACACTTTGACCGCAAAGTAGAGGAAGAGGAGGCCGGAGGCGAAAGAAAGCAGCCGCACGACCGATTTCTGGAACACGTACCCGGTCATGCTGCTGATGAGCGCCACGGCGAGCGACCATACGAGCCCGGCTGCGAAGAATCCGGCTACGAAGTAGGGCAACGCGCTTCCGTCCTTCATATCCATGCCCGCTAGGATCGGTCCAGCCGCAAAGGCGAACCAAGCAATCACCGTGGGCGACGACATCGCGAGACCGACTCCGGCGAAGAAATCGCGCACGGAAGAGCGCCGAACCACGACGGCCTGATCGACGTCGAGGTTTTTCAATCGGAAGCTCTCTCGAAGCATTTTATAGGTTAAGTAAAATAACATCACCGAGCCGACGATCCACAGTGTCCACCTCACGGCGTCAAACTCGAAGATGACGCTGACGCCAAGCAAAGCGAGCGTACAATAGAACAGATCCCCGAAGCAAGAGCCGAATCCGATCATGAACGACGGCTTGAATCCTCGCTCCATGCCGGTTTTCATAATGGCGACGTTAACCATGCCCAAGTCGAAACACAACGATAAGGAAAACATGAAGCCTTCGAAAAAAGCCAACAACAGGTTCAAGTCGCATCCCTCTAGTTCGCATAAAGTGGAAACCGTGTCACTTTTCCTATCATAACTGAATCGTCAACCATGCGCATCCGCTAACTAGAAATCGTTTTCCCATCGAACGTACGTTTCCGCCGCCGAAAGTGGTACACTATACTTATCTCAATTTTTAGGAGGGTTCCATCCCATGAACGCATTCGAATTGTATAATCCCACGAAGCTCGTGTTCGGCGCGGGCAAAGTCCAGAAGCTCGGCGAGCTGGTGCAACCATACGGCAAGCGCATCCTACTCGTGTACGGAGGAGGAAGCATCAAGAAATCCGGCTTGTACGACGAAGTACTCGGACAGCTGGGCGCGATCGGCGCATCCGTCTACGAGCTCCCGGGCATCGAACCGAACCCTCGGCTTTCAACCGTGAAGAAGGGCATCGCGATCTGCCGCGAGCACAACGTCGAGTTCATCTTGGCTGTCGGCGGAGGCAGCGTCATCGACGCGGCTAAAGCGGTTGCCGTCGGCGTTCCTTATGAAGGCGACGTATGGGATTTCACGATCGGCAAAGCGGCGATCAAGGCCGCGCTGCCGCTCGGCACGGTGCTTACGCTCGCGGCTACCGGCTCCGAGATGAACGGCAACTCGGTCATCAGCGACTGGGATAATAAGCTCAAGCGCGGGTTAGGCAGCAAGCTGGCGTATCCCAAGTTCTCGATCCTCGATCCGAAGCTGACGTTCACGGTGCCGAGAGATCAGACGGTGAACGGGATCGTCGACATTATGTCGCACGTGTTCGAGCAATATTTTACGCATACGCAGGATATCCCTCTTCAATCGCGCTTCGCCGAATCCGTCCTGCTGACGGTGATCGAGAACGGCGAGAAGGCGCTGGAGAACGGCTCCGATTACGAAGCGCGCGCGAACCTGCTGTTGGCCGGCACTTACGCGCTTAACGGCACGCTGCCGACCGGCGTCGTAACGGACTGGGCGACGCACGGAATCGAGCATGAAGTGAGCGCGATTTACGATATCGCTCACGGGGCGGGCCTCGCGATTATTTTCCCGAACTGGATGAAGTACGTGTATAAGGAGAACGTCGGCCGGTTCGTACAGTACGCGACGCGCGTCTGGAATGTGGATACGAACGGCAAGTCGGACGAGGAGGTCGCGTTGGCAGGCATCGAAGCGACACGCGCTTATTTTACGCGCATCGGCGCTCCGGCGACGCTCGGCGAGCTTAATATCAAGGGCGATCAGATCGACCGCATGGCGGCCGAAGCGACTCGTTACGGTCCGATCGGCTCGTTCAAGAAGCTGGAGAAGGACGACGTGAAGGCGATTCTGGAGAGCTGTCTGTAAGAATCGGCCCTAGCCTAAAGGAGTACAGGAGTACAGGAGGATGGATCAGCCTCATGAGCTTTCAATTGACGCAGCGGGCAATCAAGCTCCTGTGCGGACCGTTCGCCTATGAGCGGGGGGAAGCGTATCATCGCTCCCGCAAAGTGACGTTCAGCTCCTACGACGCGGAAGGGGCTCGCTTCGAGGCGACCGTGCAAGGCAATCTCGACTATCGCGTGAACATCGAGATCGATGCCGGCGGGGACGTCGGCGCCGAATGCGAATGTCCCGCGTCCCGCAACTATAGCAACTACTGCAAGCATATCGCCGCCGTGCTGCTGAATATCCACGATATTCAGCACGCGGGACGGGCGCCGGTTCGCACGGCGCCCAGCTTGCTTCATGGCCTGCGCGGCTCCCCTGCGGGAAGCTTGAACGCCATCAGCCAGCTAGCAGCGGAGTATGCGCAGGGAGTGCGTCCGACCGAAGGCTTGTCCATGGCGGACCACCAGCTGATGAGCGGCATCCTTGGCCTGTTCGGCGGCTCGGAGGAGCGCCCGGTGAGATCGCGCGCCTCGCAGCATATTTTCGAGTCGCGCGCGTTGTTAGACGTGAGCTTCATCATTAGGCCTTTTCCGTACAGCTTCCGTAAATATATGTTCGGCATCGAGCTGAAGGTCGGTCCGAAGCGTCTGTACATCGTGCAGAAAATCAGAGAGTTCCTCGATCGCATCGACCGGCGCGAAGCCTACGCGTTCTCGAAAAACTTCACCTACGAGCCGGAGCAGCACGCCTTCGGCCGTGCCGACGATGCGATTCTATCGCAACTGATCCAAATCTACCGGAACGAGCGAATGGTCCGCGAGACGATGAGCGCCTTCAACACCGGCGCTGCCGGGATGAGCGGGGACCGCATGCTGCTGCTTCCGCCCGTGGCTTGGGAGGCGCTGGTGCCGCTGCTGCAAGCGGCGCCGTCCGTCCAGCTCGAGCAAGGCGCGGATACCTACGAAGGGATTAGCGTCTCGAAGGAACCGTTGCCGCTTCGTTTCTCCTTCAACGAGGGCGATGCAGCGGAGGGCGAGGAGGGCTATCAGCTCGACGTGCAAGGGCTTAGCGACATCATCGTGATGGATGCTTACGGGCTTGTGCTGCACGAAGGCAAGCTGATCAAGCTTCCCGCGGAGCAATGCAAGCGCCTGAGCGAGCTAAAGCAGATGATCGACTCGTCCCGCAAGCAGCGGGTGCGCATTCCCAAGGAGCAAATGGAACCGTTCATGGAGCGTGTCATTCCGGGCCTGGCGAAGCTGGGCGAAGTCGACGTGGCGCCGGTCGTGGCCGAACGGATCGTGCGCACGCCGCTTAAGGCGCGGCTGTACCTGGACCGCGTCCGCGACCGTCTGCTGGCGGGGCTGGAGTTCCAGTATGACGACGTCGTCATTAATCCGCTCGAGGAGAGCAACCGCAAGCCGATGGAAGGACGCATTCTGATCCGCGACTTGGAGCAGGAGGAACGCATTCTGTCGCTCATGGATAGCTGCCCGTTCACGCGAACCGAGAGCGGGTACTTCATGGACGAGGAAGAAGCGGAATTCGATTTTCTGTATACGGTCGTCCCGCAGCTCGAGCAGGTTCTGAAAGTGTACGCGACGTCGGCGGTCAAGACGCGGCTTCACGTGTCGCATGCCCCGCCGAAAATCCGCGTCGAGTTCGACGAGCGCACCGATTGGCTCGATTGCCGGTTCGAGCTCGACGGCTTCCCGATCGAAGAAATCCGCGGGCTTGTGCAGTCGCTTGAGGAGAAACGCAAATATTACCGGCTGGCCAGCGGAGCGCTTATGCCTCTAGATACGTCCGCGTTCCACGAGATCGGGAGCTTCATCGACGAGATGGGCGTCAGCGTGCGCAAGCTTGACATGCAGGCCGCGGCTTTCAAGCTGCCGCCGGTCCGCGCTTTGCATCTGCTCGACGCGGATCATTCCGGCGACGCCGTGAAGCTGGGGAAGAAGTTCCGGCAGCTGCTCGACAATTTGAAAAACCCGGACAATCTCGATTTTCCGGTACCGGAGCATCTGGATCCAGTGCTGCGCGAGTACCAAAAGTTCGGTTATCAATGGCTGAAGACGCTCGCCCACTATCGGTTCGGTGGCGTTCTCGCGGACGATATGGGTCTTGGCAAGACGCTGCAGAGTATTACGTATCTCGTCTCCGTCCTGCCGGAGATACGCGCGCAGCAGCTGCCGGCTATGATCGTCTGCCCGGCCTCCTTGCTCTACAATTGGCATAGCGAGCTTCGGAAGTTCGCGCCGGAAGTGAACGCCGTCATCGCCGACGGCAGCAAGGCGGAGCGCGCGGGCATTCTGCGGGAAGCTTCGGACATCGACGTCATCATTACTTCCTATCCGCTGTTACGCCGCGACGTCGAGGAATATGCCGGCCGGGCATTCCATACGCTCATTCTCGACGAAGCGCAGGCGTTCAAGAACTACGCGACGCAGACGGCGCAAGCCGTGAAGGAAATCCAAGCGAAGCACCGTTTCGCGCTGACCGGCACGCCGGTGGAGAACGGCATCGACGAGCTGTGGTCGATCTACGACGCCGTGTTCCCCGAGCTGTTCCAAGGGAAGAAGGCGTTCGGCGAGCTGACCCGTCCCGCGGTGGCGAAGCGCGTACGCCCCTTCCTGCTGCGCAGGTTGAAGACGGACGTGCTGACCGAGCTGCCGGAGAAGATCGAGACGCTTCAGGCGTCCGACTTGCTGCCGGAGCAGAAGAAAATCTACCTCTCTTACTTGGCGAAGCTGCAGAAAGAGACGCTCAAGCATCTCAGCAACGAAGGCTACCAGAAGCATCGGATCGAGATATTGGCGGGGCTTACCCGCTTGCGCCAGCTGTGCTGTCACCCGGGCCTTTTCGTACAGGACTACGAGGGCGGGTCGGCTAAGCTCGATCAGTTGATGGAGATCGTGGAAGAGTGCCGCAGCGCGGGCAAACGAGCGCTTATCTTCTCGCAATTCACCCAGATGCTTGGGTTGATCGGCAAAGAGCTAAGCAGCCAAGGGGTATCGCACTTCTACCTGGACGGGAGCACGCCTTCCGCCGAGCGGGTCGAGCTGTGCAACCGGTTCAACAACGGGGAGCGCGAGCTGTTCCTCATCTCGCTGAAAGCAGGCGGCACGGGGCTTAATCTTACCGGAGCGGATACGGTCATTCTGTACGATCTGTGGTGGAATCCCGCCGTAGAGCAGCAGGCTGCGGACCGCGCGCACCGAATGGGGCAGAAGAACGTCGTGCAGGTCATCAAGCTCGTCACGCGGGACACCGTGGAGGAGAAAATGTACGCCCTGCAGCAGCGCAAGAAGCAGCTGGTCGACGAGATCGTACAGCCCGGGGAAGAGACGCTGTCCTCGATGTCGGAGCAGGAGATTCGAGAGATTCTGCAGTTGGGATGAGTGCGGAAAACCGAGTAGCTACTCGACTGACCGTGAAGTGCCCGAGTCTGCCCTGAATAACAACCATTCGCACTTATTTCAGGCAATTGGCACCAAAGAGCGGCGAATACCGACGATATGCAGTTATTGGTCTATTAGGTGGCTGGTTACTTGTCCGAGAGAGTGAATACATGCGTATGCGCGTTATTCTATCGTTGGGATTCGATCCTACGGTGAGTACCTGCAAATGGTTGTTATTAAGGCTGCTTTAGACTTGATTCATCGTGACGAAGGAATAGGGGAATACGACAAAGGCAACCGACGCGTCGGTTGCCTTGTTCCATTCTTGTAACCAAGCACTAAGCCTGAGTCATCCGCTTCAGATCGGCGGTCAGCTTGTCCAGCTGCAGGAAGCTGTCGACGATCTGCTGGACTCGCTCGTCCTGCGTCGTCATGCTGGCGGACATCTCCTGGATGGATGCCATGTTCTGCTCCGTAATGCCGGCGATCGTGATGATCTGGTCCGCCACCTTCTTATATTGGTGCTGCAGGTCATCCGCGGAGCGATCGACGTGCGTAGATTGCTCCAACGTTCTGCCGGAGTCGGCGGCGACGGAACGCATCGATTCGATCACCTGCTGGGCAGCCTCGCTGCTCGCCGCGACGGTACGCTGGCCTTGGATAATCTGCTCGGCTGCTTCGGAAGTTCTGGCGCGAATCGTGCCGAGAATGTGCTCGATCTGCTCCGTCGACTGCTGGGAGCTCTCCGCGAGCTTGCGAATCTCGTGAGAGACGACCGAGAAGCCTTTGCCGTGCTCGCCGGCGCGAGCGGCCTCGATGGCCGCGTTAAGCGCGAGCAGGTTCGTCTGGGTGGAGATGTTCTTGATCGTCGCGACGATATCGCCGATTCTCGAGTTTTCCTCGTTCAGCTGGTTCATCAAGGCGGCGGACGCGTCGATCGCGGTATGGACGTCGCGCATTTGGGTTTCGAGCTTCAGCGCTTCCTCGCTGCCTAGGCGGGAGTGCTGAACGGAGTTCTCCGACAGCGCGCGCATATCCGCGGAACGGTCCGCGAGCGAGCCGACTTCCTGCTCGATCTGCTGAACGGAAGCGCTAATATCCGTAATGCTGGACGTCTGCGTCTCGATGCTCGCCGTAATTTCCGTGAACGCCGTCGTTACGTCCCGCGAGATCGTGCTCGTGGAGGTAATGTTCTTTTTCAAATTTTCGCTGAAATCGTTCAGTACCGTCAGAGAGGCGGATACTTTCTCGACGATATCCTGGGCGCGGTTCTTCTCCGCGATCGCTTGCTCGCTTCGGGAGACGACCTCGTTCTGAAGGCGTTCGCTGAATTTAGCCGAGACATATAACGGCACGGCGATCATCAGCAGGTATAGGACCATGGTGAAGGGGTCGTTGTCGCCGAACAGCTCTTCGTTATATTGACTTAGGAACAAACCGATCGTAAGCAGCAAGCCGATGCCGCCGGAGAAGGCGATTCCCCGCGAGCTGCCGTATAACGTCATGATCGCCAAGTTCACATACACGAGAGAGTAGGTCGTAATGACCGGTCCAGTCATGATGAGCAGCAAAGTGAGCGCGGTGACGATCGTGGAAATAATATACTTGATATACTCGGGCCAGATTCGTCTGACCGACAAGAAGGTCGCTACCCCGCATGCGAACGTGCCGACGATCGCGAGTACGATAATCGAGCTGTTGGGGGCGCCCGTCATGAAGTCTACGGCAATGCCGAGGACGAGCATCCCCCAGATGATATTCACCAATAAACGATTTCTGCGATACAGGGTTTCCCTTGCGTCCAATCTAATTCCCACCTTCTTAGTATGAATATAGGAAGATAGTACCATATAAAAGTGCGGCGAGTCGACAAAGGTTGGCGGATTGACTAATATTTTAGAGAATCATGTAAAATTCACGAAGGCGGAGGTTGCGGCAATGGCGACTTTGACCGAAGTCATGGACAAGCTTGCAAGCATGGGGACGGAGCAGACCAAGATGACTTTCCTCCGGCACGGCGCAACCGAGCCGCTATTCGGGGTGAAAGTCGGCGATCTGAAGAAGCTTGTCAAAGACGTGAAGAAGGATCAGCGGCTGGCGCGCGCCTTGTACGAGACGGGGAACAGCGACGCGATGTATCTGGCCGGATTGACCGTCGATCCGAAGACGGCAGATAAAGTGATGCTGCGGGAATGGGCGCAAGCGGCGCGTTGGTACTCTCTCGCGGAATATACGGTGGCAGGCGTAGCCGCGGAAAGCCCCTATGCGCGGGAGCTGGCGATGGAGTGGATTCGTTCGCCGGAAGAGATGGTCGCCGCGTGCGGATGGAGCACCTACGCGAACGATATCTCGATTACGCCGGATTCCGAGCTCGATCTGGATGAGATTCGAGGCTTGCTGCGGCAAATCGAGGCTACGATCCACGAGGAGAGGAATCGCGTCCGCTATACGATGAACGGATTCGTCATTATGGTCGGCGGGTCGGTCATTCCTCTGCACGCCGAGGCTGTTCGCGTCGCGGAGAAGATCGGGAAAGTCAGCGTTAACGTTGGACAGACTGCGTGCAAGGTACCGCTGGCGAGCGAATATATCGAGAAAATGGTCGTGGCAGGCAAAGCGGGCATGAAGAAAAAGACGTGCATTTGCTAGCGACAGGAAGCGGGGAACGGTCGGTGCAGCCTTTTACGGTACGGGTATTGGAGATTATTAAAGGAATTCCGGAAGGTTACGTGATGACCTACGGGCAAATCGCGGCGGAAGCCGGAAGCCCGAGAGGGGCGAGGCAGGTCGTGCGGATTCTGCATTCGCTCAGCTCCGCGCATGGACTGCCGTGGCATCGCGTCGTGAACGCGAAAGGAGAAATCGCCCTCCCGGAAGGGGAAGGGCGATTCATGCAGCAGCATTATTTGGAGCAGGAGGGCGTGGAGATCGGGCTGGGCGGCCGGATCGATCTGGAGCAATACCGGTACGAGCCCCCGCCATCGGACGCTTAAGCCTGCTGCTCGAAGCGGCGCGCGATCTCGACGATCACGTGCACGGATTTCTCCATGTTGTCGACCGAAGCGAACTCGTAGCGGCCGTGATAATTCTCGCCGCCGGTGAAGATGTTCGGCGTCGGCAGCCCTTTGAACGAGAGCTGCGAACCGTCGGTGCCGCCGCGAATCGGCTTGACGATCGGCTCGATGCCGAGGCTCGTCATGGCGTCGTGCGCGATATCGACGATATGGCGGACGGGCTCGATTTTCTCGCGCATGTTGTAATATTGGTCTTTCAACTCCAGCGTAATGCGGTCTTCTCCATACTCGCCCTTAAGCTGATCGACGATCGCCGTCATCAGCTCTTTGCGGCTATTGAACAGCTCGCGGTTGTGATCGCGGATAATGTAGACAAGCTTGGCCTCCTCGACGGTCGCGTTGAACGAGATGAGGTGAAAGAAACCTTCATATCCTTCCGTCAGCTCGGGCGCTTCCGCCGCGGGCAGCTTGGCGTTCAGCGCCATGCCGATCTTGGCGGCGTTGATCATCTTGTCTTTGGCGGTGCCGGGATGGACGTTCTTCCCGCGAATCGTAATGCGCGCTTGGGCGGCGTTAAAGCTCTCGTATTCGAGTTCGCCGAGCGGGCCGCCGTCGACGGTGTATGCGTACTCCGCGCCGAACGCCTCGACGTCGAACTTGTGCGCGCCTCGGCCGATCTCTTCATCCGGCGTGAAGGCGATGCGGATCTTGCCGTGCTTGACGTCGGGATGGCGAATGAGATATTCCATCGCGGTCATGATTTCGGCGATGCCGGCTTTGTTGTCCGCTCCGAGCAGCGTCGTGCCGTCCGTCGTGATCAGCGTATGCCCGACGTAACCGGACAGCGCGGGGAACTCCTTCGGCGACAGCACGACGTTCTGCTCGGCGTTCAGCACGATGTCTTGCCCGTCGTAATCGCGGACGATCTGCGGATTGACGTTCGCGCCGGTCATATCGGTCGCCGTATCGACGTGCGCGAGGAAGCCGATCGTCGTGACGTTCTGCTTGTCGGTGTTGGCGGGCAGAGTCGCCATGACGTAGCCGTTGTCGTCCATCGTAACGTCTTGCATGCCGACGGACTTCAGCTCCTCTACGAGCATGCGCGCGAGGACGAGCTGGCCTGGCGTCGACGGGCATGTCTCCATGCTGTCGTCGGATTGCGTCTCGACTTTAACGTAAGTCGTGAGTCTGCGGATGAGATCTTCTTGCATCGTAGGCATGGACGGATGGCATCTCCTTTTATTTAACCAGTTCGGATAATAGGCGATACGATTTCAAGCGCGCTTCGTGATCGTAGATTTGCGCCGCGACGATGAGCTCGTCGGCTTGCGTTTCTTCGAGGATGCTCTCCATTCTCGTTCGAACCGTGTCCGGGCTGCCGATGACCGCGTATTGCAGCATATGGCGGAGATGGAACTGTTCCTGCGCGGTCCATAAGCCGTCCATCGTTTCCGGGTCTACGGGCGGCAGCAGCTTGCCGGTACGACCGCGGATGATGTTAAGGAACGTCTGGTACAGCGAAGTCGCCAGCCTCTGCGCCTCGTAGTCGGTGTCGGCTACGATCGCGTTCATGCCGACCATCGCGTGCGGCTTGTCGAGCGCTTCGGAAGGGCGGAAGTTCGTGCGGTACAGGTCGAGCGCCGGCAGCAAGTAATCCGGGGCAAAATGGCTCGCGAACGCGAACGGAAGTCCGAGCTGGGCGGCAAGCTGCGCGCTGAAGCCGCTGGAGCCGAGCAGCCAGATCGGAATATCGAGCCCTTCGCCGGGAATGGCGCGCACGTTGCCGGGCGTATGGATCGCGTCGGGCGACGGATGCAGATATTCCCGCAGCTCCGCGACCTGTTCCGGGAAGTTCTGTCCGTCGCTCGTCAGTCCGCGGCGCAAGGCGCGTGCGGCCGGCTGATCCGAGCCCGGCGCGCGGCCGAGACCAAGATCGATGCGCCCCGGGAACAGCGACTCGAGCGTGCCGAATTGCTCGGCGATGACGAGCGGCGCATGGTTCGGCAGCATGATGCCGCCGGAGCCGACGCGGATCGACTTCGTTCCGCCCGCGATATGGCCGATGACGACCGAAGTCGCGGAGCTGGCAATGCCGGGCATATTGTGGTGCTCGGCGAGCCAGTAACGCGTATAGCCCCATTGTTCGGCATGACGCGCTAGATCCAGCGAATTCCGGAGCGCGTCCGAAGCCGTGCTGCCCGATACGATCGGCGCGAGATCCAAGACGGATAAGGGGACGTCGGCAAGACGTCTAGGCGTTGGCGTATGGTCGGACATGAAGCATTCAGCCTCCGATCGATGCAATATAGGTTAATGAATTCCTTGCTTCCTATTATTGAACAGCCGACTAACCAATCGCAAGTTCAGGGGTGTTGACAGCCGTTCGATTTTGTATTATCTTAAATTTAAGATATTCAATATCAAGATAACAGCAAAGGAGCTGTTGCCCTTGTACGATAACCACGAAGCATCGTTGAACCTCTACATCGCGCTGAACCGGGCAAGCCAATGGATCAATGCGCACGCGGATCTCGATATCAAGCAATACGGGCTGAACCGCACCGAGTTCGGCGTGCTGGAGCTTCTGTACCACAAAGGCGCGCAGCCGTTGCAGCAGATCGGCGGCAAGGTGCTCATGAGCAGCGGCAACATCACGTACGTCATCGATAAGCTCGAGCAGAAGCAACTTGTCAGGCGCAACGCCTCGACGGAAGACCGCAGGCTGATCTATGCGGAGATTACCGAGCAAGGCAAGCAGTTCATGTCTCAAGCTTTCCCTAATCACGCGGAAGTCATCGATCGGGTGCTGGGCGCATTGACGGCGGAAGAGAAGGCAACAATGAGCGCATTATTGAAAAAAGCGGGCAAATTCGCCCAAGAGGAGTGGTCTAGATGACAACGGAACAACGTACGGCAGGCATTCACCACGTCACTGCATTCGTGCAGGACGCGCAAAGAACGGTAGACTTTTACTCGGGATTCCTCGGACTTCGTCTGGTCAAGAAAACGATCAACTTCGACGCGCCGGAGGTGTATCACCTGTACTTCGGCAACGAAGGCGGCAGTCCGGGCACCATTATCACGTTCTTCCCTTGGAAGGGCTCCCGCCACGGCAGGGTCGGAAGCGGGCAAGTCGGCATTACGGCATACGTCGTGCCGACGGACGCTTTCGAATTCTGGCAGGAGCGGCTGAATAAGTTCAGCGTGGATTACAAAGAGACAACTCGCTTCGGAGAGCGGTACTTGCAGTTCGAGGATCCGGACGGCTTGCGCGTCGAGATCGTCGCCCGCGAGGAAGGTGCGCGCAGCAATTGGGCGTTCGGCGGCATACCTGCGGACAAAGCGATCAAAGGCTTCGGCGGAGCGGTGCTGTTCAGCGGCGCGCCGAGCAAAACCGGCGCCGTGCTCGAGCAAGTGCTCGGCTTCGAGCTGGAGCGGGAAGACGGGGAATATAGACGCTACAGAGGAACGGGCGACCTAGGGAACAAAATCGACATTCTTCTCGATCCCGAGTCGGCGGGCGATGCCATCGGCGGCTCCGGCACCGTGCACCATATCGCTTGGCGGGCGAAGGACGACGTCGATCATGTCGCGTATCGCAGCCGCGCTCTGAACAACGGCATGCAGCCGACGCCGGTCATCGACCGCAATTATTTCAACGCGATTTACTTCCGCGAACCGGGAGGCATTCTGTTCGAGATCGCGACCGATCCTCCGGGCTTCGCCCACGACGAGTCGTTCGAGACGATGGGCGAGAAGCTGATGCTCCCGTCTTGGTTCGAGCCACACCGCGAGGCGATCACGGCCGGGTTGCCGCCGATCGAAGTACGCGTATTGGAGGAGGATCAAAGATGAAACAAACTACAATTGCAATTGTTTCGGCTTGCATACTTTTCTCGGCAAGTTCCGCAGCATACGCCGCGGTTCCAACTGCCGAGAAGAAACACGAACACAGCTGCATGAGTTAAAGCTGCATGCCAAAGCCAAAAGTTACCATATGGTTACGCCGTATGCCAAGAGTCTTCACGCTAAAAGCTAAAGAAATCACTGGAATGCATCCGAGTGGAATAGCAGGGACATCAGGAAAGATTGTTGTATTCACCAAAAAGTTAAGCTGACATAAGGATTACTCTCAAGAGAGATTTTAAGCCGAGGCTATCCAAGTGGATGGCCTCGGTTCTGCTATGGCTGGATTTCTTATTAAATTTTAGAAACTTTTTAGAATTTATTGAAACTAATTACATAAATCCAGTGTCTTTGTAATTAGTATACTCGTATTTGAAAATCTCTTACATTTTCCACCTAACATTATTCTATAAAAAAATCTATGTATTGACATAATTTAAATATAAATGTATGTTTTTTAAAAAAATAGATTATATGGGGGTAATTCCTATTTTTGCAATAATTCAATTCGTAATCGTTATCGTATTTGCGGTCTCTTCCTCTAGCAAAATTTTTGGATATTCCGGTTTTCGAAACGTGCTGATCGAGTTTAAGTTAAGTAGATTGCATAGCGACTTGCTTGCGGTTGCAATTATATTATTCGAACTCGCTGCAAGCTTATTCATAGTAATTAAACCCCTGTATTATTTTGGCTTACTACTTGTTCTTGGGCTATCAGTCGTATTTTCCGCGGCGTCAGCGCTTGCAATGTATCGAAATACAAACGTACTCTGTTCCTGCTTTGGCGATTGGATGCCTGATCGCCTAGGTAAAGCTACTCTCATCAAAGCCGGAGTTATCGCTTTTCTCGTACTCTATTTGATCTTTGTATCAGAGACGAATCCACTATATGGACTTGAATTTAATGAAATGCTTTTTGCGTTCCTGCCCGCATGCGGCGTCTTTCTCCTCTACATATTAGGCAACATGCGAAATCAGTATGTTGCAATGAAAAGAAATGTGCTAAATCTTCCTAAACGTTAATAAAGAAAGGTGGTCGATAGCGGTGAACTTAAACTATGTCGAACTATCTCAACTTGTGTTGTGGGCGGTTGTCATTTGTATCGGAATTGCCGTTATTTTCATTTACAAAGATTCCATAGAGAACCTGCAACGAGTAAAAATAAGAAAGCACGATGACAGCGGCCTGCCTGTAGGTTCGCGTTTTCCGAAACTGATCTTCCAAGACTATCAAAAGAATCAAATTTCAATTATTCAGGAGAATGATACCCGCGAAAAACTCTTGGTGTTTACCGCTTCCGGTTGCGGTGTATGCGCCAAGTTGTACCCGGTTATCCCTTCGTTCCAACAAAAGCACCCTTATATTAAAGTAGTCTGGATTCGGGTTGAAGAAGACGGCGCTGCATTACCAGTTGAACATCATGCTACTGGTGTCACCATTCTACAGTTACCTAATGCCGAATTACTTCAGTACACGAAGAAGCTGCCGTACGCCTATTTTATCTCACACCAAGGAGAAATTATCTCGCGCGATATCGCGATAGAAGAAGAACACCTCTTTGACTTGATTAAAAAAGCCGGTTAGATTCCGAGAGGCTATTTGTATAGAAAGGAGGTGAATAACATGATAGACGTACAACCTGCTGCAACCTGCACTCCCGCTACTTTTTGTCTCCAATCCTGCGCCTCTCCGGGTTACGATCTTTGGGGACATATCGTAGTGCAATATGCGGATTGCTCTGTCTGGTACAATACGTATACTTGCTGTCCGAAATGATGCATTAATCTAACAATTGCATACCAGTACAGAAAAGGCAGAGCAATCTGCCTTTTCTGCCGACAAAGGAGCCGTACCCATGTTAAGAGATGAAAGTGCGGGTCAAACTCCCAACATTCGAATTTCGGTCATCGCAAGATCGTTAGCGAGAATGTTTCCTTTAGTATATAAAGAGAAACCGACTTATCTGATTATTATGCTTGTCATCCGCATAATGCAGGCAGGTATACCGGGCGTTCAAATTTTGATGACCACGAGGCTCATCGATGCCGTAAACGGATTGATCAATGGTGATTCCTACGAACGTTCTGCCATTCTGCTCGCCGTTCAATTCGGAATTTTCTTGTTCGCTTCCAGCATTAAATTGCTGGACGACTTATACACGCACAATACACGGTTACATATTCGATATTTGCTGGAGAGGAAGATGGTCGAGAAGTCAAGCCGACTCCCGCTTATCTTCTTCGATCAATCCAATTCGTATGATATGATGCAAAGGGCGCAGTCCGCTCAGTTTGGTGTAGAGTTCTTCAATCTCGCCTTCAGCATCATTCAGAATACAATTACTTTGATCACATTACTCGTCGTTTTATGGAAAATCAATGCGTGGTTTATGTTGTTCATCCTCATGGCAGCCGTTCCTTCCTTCTTCATTAGTTTTGCCGTGAGTAAGTTAAAGTTTAAACAATCCTTTCAGATGACCCCGTTAACGCGGATGGTCAACTACTTATTCTCCATATTAACTGGCAGGGAGTACGCCAAGGAAATCCGACTATTCGGCATTCAAAATGAACTAACCAGAAGATGGGCCGATCGATACCGTGAAAATTTCAGTGCACAAATTAAAGTTCATACCAAGTCAATCAAACTGTTATTCGCATATGACTCTGCTGTTCTCTTCTTCTCAACAGGACTAATATCATTCGCCCTGTACTTATGCTTTATCGGCGGCATTACAATCGGTCAGTTTGTCGCGATGTTCCAAACGACGTTCACGTTCAGAAGTACAATTCAGTCCCTATCGGGAGACATCAGTCAGCTGTACAGCTCTTCTCTCCATACTTCTCAATATTTCGATTACCTTGAACTTCCTGATGAAGAAACCCGTTCGGGCATTCATTCGCTGGCCTTGCTTAAAAAAGGAATTGAGGTAAAAAAACTATCGTTGACTTACCCGAGCAGGACCAATGAGACGCTTCACGACGTTTCATTCACCATCCATAAAGGGGAGAAAATCGCGATCGTCGGCGCGAATGGTGCCGGGAAAACATCGTTGGTGAAATGCTTGCTTGGTCTTTATACGCACTATAACGGGCAAATTTATTTTGATGAACACGAACTGCGCGACTATGAGCTTCCGGAACTGAGACGCAATTTATCAGCCTTATTTCAGGATTTCGTAAAATATGAAATGTCGTTAAGAGATAATATTGGGTTAGGCGATGTGTTGCAGATGGATAACCTACATGCCATAGAAGCTGCAGCCGATAAAGCAGGCGTTCAATCATTCGTTCATCAGCTTCAACGCGGTTATGATACGGCATTAGGACCGTCATTCTTAGGCGGTCAAGAACTCTCTATAGGACAGTGGCAGAAAGTTGCGATAAGCCGGGCGATCATGCGCGATGCTCAAGTGTTCGTCCTCGATGAGCCGACCGCCTCGCTGGACCCACTATCGGAAATTGAAATTTTACAAAATTTTATTCATTTGACCGAAGACAAGACCGCAATCATAATCTCTCACCGCCTGGGGATATGCAAGCATGTTGACCGGGTATTGGTTATGGAAGGCGGACGTTTGGAAGAAGAAGGTTCCCATGAGGAGTTATTACATGCCAATGGCGTGTATGCCAGAATGTTCGAGGCTCAGTCGGAATGGTATAAATAAAACGTTTAAGCCAAAGGAGGTCGACGAGTTGTACCGCTCTCTTTTACGTTCGATTATAGTGTTGTTAGCCGTTTCGTTGCTTTCCGGATGTGATTTCCTCTATTCCACAAAAGAAAAAAATGACCGTACGATTAAAATCGCCTACCCGGTTGAAGCGGCTTTCGCTAGTTACGAGGCGTTGCTGCAGGAATTCTATCCGGATATGAAGATTGAGGTGGTCGAAACTAAAGAAGCCTACGAAGAGGAAAATTGGGTGGAAGCCCTTGACAAGCTCTACCAAAGAGAGCAGCCTGATTTGGTCTATATGTCGAACGGCGAGGAATACGACACCTACGTGGAGAACAAGTGGTTGACGCCACTTGATGACCACGATTACCCCGTAAGTTCTTTGTACCCGCCGGTATTGGATCTCCTACGATTGAAGGACGGTTCTATTAACGGGTTGGCTCGATATTTCGATACGAAGCTGCTATTCTATAACAAATCCCTCTTCGAATCGATGGGCATAGCGTATCCGACCGAAGGCATGAGCTGGGAAGACCTGTTGTCGCTCGCGAACAAATTCGCCATGGTGGATACTAACCCCCGAACGTATGGGATCGAAGATTACGACTGGGACGAGAATCCGTATAATCCGTTTCGCTTGACCGAGATGATCGCTCAGTCCAAGGGGATGCAATATATCGATTCGGAAGGAACCTTCAAGATCAACGATCCTGCCTGGGTTTCCCTATTCGGGCAAGTAGCGGATGCTTTCCGATCCGGAGCAATCTATTTGCCGGAAAACAAGGAGCTGCTCTACGATGGGGGCGAGTTAGGCAACGGGATCAAGCTAATCAATAATTACTTGAAGGATAAGAAATTTCTAGCTGGCGAAACCGCGATGGCCATTCATCGTTCCACGCTATTCGGGTTTCTGCACGATATTGAATCAGGTTCTTTCGAGGTAAAGCCGTTCGACTGGGGCGTCATCCCCGCTCCGGTAGATCCTTCGAACCCTCGGCAATCCTCTTCAATAGAGGTGTGGGATATCTTCGGAATCTATAAAGACTCTAGAGACAAGGAACTGTCATGGAACGCGTTGGAAGCATTGACGAGCAAAGACGCGGCTAGCAAAGCTTCCGATCTGTCGGCTTGGGACAAGAGAAACGGAGAACGTCTTTCCGTATTCCCCGAATACATTCGTAAAGACGGAGTAGCCGTAGGAGCTTCTTTCGCGAACCAAGAGCTTAACGTCACGTCGGCTTCTCTGTTCGATCGAATTCCGCAATCGTTTTTCGACGCTTTCCGAGCTGCCGCAAACAAGGAATTATCCAATGTGATCGCCGGGGAGCAGACGCCGGAGAAAGCTATTGCAAACTTACAGAATGCTGGAGAGAATCTTGCGAGCGGCATACAAATCAAGTAAAAAAGTTCAGGATCGATACACACTATGCTCAATAAATTAGGAGGATGCGGAATGAACCATCTTTTTCAACAAGGATCTAATCCAAGCGCACCGACCCTCCTGCTGCTCCACGGCACGGGCGGCACCGAGAAAGACTTGCTTGGGCTCGGCTTCCATCTCTCGCCGGAGTCTTCGCTGCTCGGCGTAAGAGGCAACGTTCTCGAGAACGGAATGCCGCGGTTTTTCCGGCGGTTGGCCGAAGGCGTGTTCGACGAGGCGGATCTGATCTTCCGCACGAAGGAGCTGTACGAATTTCTCGATACGGCGGCTGTCCAATACGGCTTCGACCGCACTAACCTCGTAGCCGTCGGCTACTCGAACGGGGCCAATATCGCGGGGAGCCTGCTTTTCCATTACGCCGATGCTTTCAAAGGCGCGATCCTGCACCATCCGATGGTGCCGCTTCGCGGCCTCAAGCTTCCAGACCTGTCCAACATTCCCGTGTTCATCGCGGCAGGAGAGAACGACCCGATCTGCTCGGCGGCGGAGACGGAGGAGCTGTCGGCGCTGCTTCGGAAAGCGGGAGCCGAGGTCGACGTACATTGGGAGCGTCACGGGCATCGCCTGACGTCGACGGAGGCGGATGCGGCAGCCGTCTGGTTCGCGCATAGGTTCAGAGCGTAAGGAGGGATATCGGCCATGCATACGATTAATCCGGAGGAACTGAGCGATCGGGATAACTATAAGCTGCTGATCGGCAGCATCGTCCCGCGTCCGATCGCCTTCGTAACGACCCTGTCGGCTGGCGGAGTCGTTAACGCGGCTCCGTTCAGCTATTTCAATATCGTATCTTCGAGCCCGCCGATGCTGTCCGTCTCCGTGCAGCGCAAGAACGGAGAGCCGAAGGATACGTCGCGCAACGCGATGGCGACCGGACAATTCGTCGTCCATATCTCGGATGAGACGTACATCGCGCAGGTCAACGAGACGGCAGCCCCGCTGCCCCCGGACGAAAGCGAAGTCGTTCTGGCGGGATTAACGCCGGTCGCCAGCAGCCAAGTGGCCGTGCCGGGAATAAAAGAAGCACGCATCCGGATGGAATGCGTGCTCGAGCGGGCGATCCCGCTTGGGGACAAAGACGGCAAACCCGCATGCGATCTGCTGATCGGGCGTATCGTTCAATACCACTTCGACTCGGACGTCTACAACAACGGCTACATCGACGTCGAAGCGCTGAAGCCGGTGAGCCGTCTGGCGGGTAACACCTATGCGAAGCTTGGAGAGCTGTTCGAGATCGATCGTCCGAGATGATTATCGGACGGATTCGTTTTATGCCATCCCGTTCGGGATGGTTTTTATTATCTATCCGTAAGGAGCGGCGCAGGCCGCCCTTATCCCTTTACAGCGCCGGCGACGACACCCTTCACGATGAACTTCTGCAGGAAGATGAACACGATGATGGACGGCAGCACGGCCATGACCATGGCTGTCATCGCATATTGCCAGTCGGAAGTATATTGGCCGACGAACGTGTACGCCGCAAGCGTCAGCGTCTTCGTAGACGGAGAGCCGTTGACCATTAAGAGCGGGAGCAGGAAGTCGTTCCAGATCCACATGACGTCGATGATTACGATCGTCGTCGTAACGGATTTCAGCAACGGGAAGATCACGCTGAAGAACAATCGGAAGCCCGATGCTCCGTCGATCGTCGCGCTTTCGTCGATCTCCTTCGGAATTCCCTTCACGAAGCCGTGGTAGATGAACACCGCCAGAGGAGCGCCGAAGCCCCAGTAGAGCACGCCGAGTCCCCATGTGCTGTTGTTGAGATGGAGATCCTGAGACAGACGAAGCACCGTTAGCATGATCGATTGGAACGGAATCAACATCGGCATGATGCATATCACGTACAGGAACGCGCTGAACCGGCTTTTCGTCCTGGAAAGCTTGTAAGCGGCGATAGACGACACCAAGATAATGCCGACAAGGCCGACTACCGTAATGATCGTATTGTTCAGGAACAACCGCGGGTAGTTAATGAACGACCACACGTAGGAATAGTTATCGAACGCGAGCTGTTTCGGAAGAGCGATGACATCGCTCATCACTTCGCTGAAGCTCTTGAGCGAGTTGTTGATCGCCAGAAACAACGGATAGAGGAACGCAAGGGAGAGGAGTACCATAACGATTTCCAGTACGATGCGTCCTGCTTTGTTGGTTTTCATTAAGCTTCAACCTCCCGTCTCTTGAACAGAGTCAGTTGAATCAAGGTTACGATCAGAACGGCAACGAACAAGATAAGCGCTTTGGCCGTTCCGTATCCGAACAAATTGTTCTGGAACGTATCTCTATAGATATCGTACGCGATGCTGTAAGTCGTTCCGCCGGGGCCTCCGCCCGTTAAGGAGAGGATGACGTCGAATACTTTGATGGAGTTCGTCAAAGCCATGAACACGGATATCGTAATCGATGGCGCAAGCAGCGGCAGAGTGATGCTGACGAATCTGCGGTACGGGCCGGCGCCGTCGACGGTTGCCGCTTCCTTCAGGTCTTCGGGGATCGACTGCAAACCGGCGATATATATGACCAAGTAGAATCCGATCGACTGCCAGATGGAGACGAGCACGATGGAGATGAAGGCAAGCCCCGGTTCCCCTAGCCAGCTGAGCTTGAAGATTCCCCACCCCGTGCTGGCCCCCAGCGATTCGAAGCCTTGCATAAAGATGAATTTCCAGATGAATCCGACGATAACAAGACTGAGGATATAAGGGATGAAGAATGCCGTTCTCAACCACGTGGTGCTCTTGAGCTTCATGTCCAATAGGATTGCAAGCAAGATCGCCAGTACGTTAACGAGCACGATATAGACAATCGCGTATTTTACCGTGAACCAAGCCGAACTCGTGAAGTTGGCGTCGCCCATGAAAATTTGCTTGAAGTTATCCAGTCCGATGAATTTCGGATGTTTGGATATCCCGTTCCACTTCAACAAGGAGTATCGAATCGTCATGGCAAACGGAATATAGAAGGCAACGGCAATACAAATAAGCACTGGCAGCGTGAATATGCCGAACTCCAGCTTCTCGCTCCATTTTCTTCCCAACGATTTGAACATATTAAGCACCTCTCTCTGTCCTGCCTCATAAAATTGCTATATCGTCCGAATAGGACATGGCGGTATGATCTCGACTATACTGTGTATTATAAAACGGTCCTTTTGCCGCAAAAATGGATTTAAGAAATCAATTAAGGGTAAAAAGGTGAACGGAATGAGGTTGCGGATTATAAATGGGCCATATCGCTAAACGGCTTTTCAGATCGGGTTCCTCCCTGATCGAACGAATCTCGCGGAGACTGGTAAACAAGCTCATCCTGTTGTTTACCTCGATTATCATTCTTGTTGTCGCGTCCTTGACGATCATCTCGTATCAGATTCTGCAGAAGGAATCCGTCGACAACAGTATTTCCAGTACAACGAACAATTTGCTCTTGGTGAATCGGAATTTGGAAGGGTATCTGCAAGGAATCGAACAGATGTCTTTACCCCAAATCCGGTATGACGAGCTGAGCAATGCCTTTGTTCATGAAGAAACGGACTATTCTTCTAGAATTTATTTGGAGGACTATTTACGCGAGCTTTATTACTCCCGGAAGGATCTCGATACGATCTCGCTTTACTTGGTCGATCGGCAGAAGTATTATTCCATCACGAAGGAGAATTATAACATCACGGTACGTACGGGCCGGGCTCCTGCGATAGAGGATATGGCATGGTACAAGCAGGCGTTGGACAGCCCCTCCAACAGCATCTTTCAATCGCTCGTCGGCCCGGCATCGGCCACCGGCTACGAGAACGATACGAGCAGGAGCTTCATGGCGTATCATCGGGTTCTGCGGACGATCGTGACAAGGCAACCGCAGGCGATCCTCTCCTTCTATTTCAATAAATCCGCCGTCGACGATATTCTGAAAGACGTCCCGTTCAACGAGGGACAGCATTTGTTGTTCTTAAGTCCGGACGACGAGTTGTTCTACGCGGACGATCTCGATTATTACTCCGAAGTCAAGAGCGCCGGATACATCGAGCGTTTGCCGCCCGCGCCGACAGGCCGCGTTGCTTGGGGGCAGGGGGATCGCAAAGATCTCGTCGTCTACAACGCGGGAGAGATGGGCTGGAAGCTGATCAAACCGGTTCCTTATAAGCAAATTTACGAAGCGGCGACGACAACGCGGAATTTAAGCTTCATGATCGGGCTGATGTTTCTGCTGCTGTCGGTCGTACTTGTCACCTTCACTTCGAATGCGATTACCAGGCCGCTTAAAAAGCTGTCCCACCAGATGAGCCGTTTCAGCTCCGGGGATTTCGACGCGGAAGCGAAGGTGCAAGGGCGGGACGAGATTGCTTATCTTTCACGTCACTTCAACCAAATGGTGAAGAGAACGAACGACTTGATCAACGAGCGGTACAAAATGAAGCTGGTCGAGAAAAACGCGATCCTTAAGGCGCTGGAAGCCGAGATTAATCCGCATTTTCTCTATAATGCGCTTCAGGCGATATCCACCAAAGCGCTGAAGAACGATCGTTACGATATCGCGGAAATGATCGATTCGCTGGCGATGACGCTCAGGTATTGCATTAGCGGCAAAGACGTCGTGTACGCGAGGGAAGAGCTGAAGCATATCGAACGGTATTTGGGGCTGCAGAAGGCGCGCTTCGGCAGCCGTCTTCAGGTGGCGTACGATTGGGACGAGACGCTGACGGAGCTGCAGCTTCCCAAGCTATCTATCCAGACGCTCGTCGAGAACGCCATCAAGCATGCCGTTGAGAAGGTATCGAGCACGGTAACCATTACGATAACGGCACGGATGGAACCCGACCATTTCGTCATAACCGTGGAAGACGACGGGCCGGGATTCGCAAGCGGCAAGCTCGAAGAAGTGCTGCAATCGTTCCAAGGAGACTGGGGCGAGCGCGATCTTCATAACGAGAGCATCGGACTCGTTAATTTGAACGCCCGTTTGAAGCTGCTCTATGGGGAGAGTGCGGAGTTGCGCATTCGTACCCACGAATCGGGGACGGAGATGGAAATGCGGTTACCGCGAGGGAGTGGACATCATGGTTAACGTACTGATCATCGACGACGAAGAACCTTTGCGCGAAGCCATTCGCATATTAGGGGATTGGAAGGGTTTGGGCGTCGAGCGGGTGTTGGAGGCTACGGATGGGCAGATGGGTCTGGCGATGCTGGCCGAGCACAGAATCGATCTCGCTATCGTCGATATGAAGATGCCCGTCATGAACGGAGCGGAGCTGCTGCAAATCATCGAGAGGGACTATCCCGATCTATTGACGATCGTCATTAGCGGCTACAACGATTTCGAATATACGAGGCAAGCCATACGCTCCAAGGTCGTCGACTATCTGTTGAAGCCGGTCAATAGGGCCGAATTGAACCAAGCGCTCGTGAAAGCGGTCAATGTGCTCGAAGCGAAGCGGAAGATGGAGAAGGAGTCCATCAGCAAGAACATCACGCTGAACATGTCGTTGCCGAAGCTGAAGGAAAAGATCTATGTCTCGATTATCGAACGAAGCTACAACAATCCGCTAAGCGATGCCATGCTTCCTCTGATCGGGGCCGATGATCCGGCCAATCGGTTTTCCGCGGTCGTCATCCGGTTGCTGAATTTGGAAGAGATCAGCGACAGCCGGTTTCATAAGGACGTGGACCTGCTGCATTTCGCCGTCGCGAACGTCATCAACGAAATCGCGGGCGATCAATTCCAATGCTTCAGCTTCGCCAATCCGAAGCAGGAGCGGGAGATCATTACCGTCGTCACGATGAACGGCGGGTATCGGGAAGATATGGTTTACCGGTCCGTTCACCGGATGAAGAAAGTCGTGGCGAAATTAGCCGAGCTGTTCGGTACGCTCGTAACGGTAGGAATCGGGGAAATTTGCGACGACGTGTTGGGACTCTCGGCATCCTACGAGTCCGCCAAATCGTTCATCAACGGGATAGACTTATTGACGCTGAATAAGCCGGTGATCGTCAATTCCGTTGCGGAGCAGTCGGCCAGCTCGGACAGCCATACGCTTGTAGGTCGCATCCCGCTCATTCGGAGCGCCTTGGAGAGCGGGAATCTGTCCCATGCGAAGAGCATCCTGGCCGATTGCTTAAGAAAATGGCGAACGCGGGATAAGATCAGCATCGGCGAAGCGGATCGAGCCCTGCAGGAATTCGTCATTCTGATGAATGACGCGGCTATTGAACTGAAAGCAGCCCCCGAAAGATTGCCGATTAACGGACGGAACGCTCTGAGGGAAGTCGGAATCGGAGCGGACTTCGCGACTTTCGAGCAGTACGAACGGTTGCTGATGCGCTTGCTGGATTATTACGGGAACGAGATACGAGGCGCGTTGACTTCCAATCGGCCTTTCGAGGTGGGGGATATTAAAGCGTATATCGACGATCATTACTTCGAGGACATTAAAATTTCTTTATTTACGGAGAAATATTTTCTAAGCAGGGAATACTTGATGAAGCTTTTCAAGCAGCAATACGGAGTCGGAATTCACGAATACGTACAGAAGGTGAGAATGGATAAGGCCAAGGAGCTGTTAGACGACCCGGCCCTGAAGATCCAAGACATCTCCGCCATGCTCGGCTACAAGGATAAGAATTACTTCAGCAAAGCTTTTCGCAATTATTACTCCGTATCGCCAACGGAGTATCGCGAAGGACATACGAACGGATAAAAAGCGAACGGGACGAATCCGATCACTTTTTTACCCTTAACTCTTCACTTATGTGCATTTTTATCCTTGCGCTTATTCATTAGAATAAGCATCGTAATCGATCATTCAATCTAAGAAACGGGGGCAACACAATGTTAAAAAGATTTGGCTCGCTGTCCATGAGCTTGGTGCTGATGGCGGGAATACTCGCCGCATGCGGCAACAACAACGGAGCCAACAATGGCGCCGCAAGCCCGACCGCTACCGGAACAGCCGAAGGCGGCACCTCGAACAAACCGGTCACGATCAACATGTTCACTGCCTCGCCCGAATATACGGACGCTTTCAACGCTTATATCGCGGAGTACAAGAAAGTAAAGCCTAACGTAACGATTAATCTTGAAATCATGCAAGCCGATTACAACACGGTACTCAAATCGAGAATCGCTGCCGGCAGTACGCCGGACGTATTCCAAACGACGGCCGGCGGAGATATCGACACCTTCGCGGAATATAGCGCCGACTTGACGAACGAGCCTCTTGCGGCGGCAATGACCGATGCGGTTCGCTCGAACATGAGCTCATCCGACGGCAAAGTCCTCGGACTACCGGTCAAAGGCAATCTGTTCGTCTTGATGTACAACAAGAAATTGCTTGCCGACGCGGGGATCGCGAATCCTCCGAAGACGACGGCCGAGCTAGCCGACGCGATCGCGAAACTCGAGGCCAAAGGCATTACACCTTTCGCGAACGCGTACAAGGAATGGTGGGTATGGAAGCATATCGCGCAGCATTTCGTAGACGCAGCCGCCCAAGACGCCAACATCAGCCCGAAGGAGCTCGTCGATCAGTTCATTGCGGGCAAGACGACGTTCAAAGACCACCCTGTTCTGTATAACAACTTCTTCGATTTTATCGATACAACGGTAAAACACGGTACGGACAAGCCGCTTGAACGCGACAGCAACGCCGAAGTAAGCGACTTCGCTACCGGCAAAGCGGCGTTCATGACAGGTAAAGGCGCATGGGATGAAGAAGCGATCAAGAAAATCGCTCCCGACTTCCAATTGGGAATCATGGGTTATCCGGTCAGCGATAAAGCCGAGCAATCCCAGATCATCACGGGTGCGGACCAAGCGTTGCGCATTAACAAAGATTCCAAAGTCGCGAAGGAAACGATCGAGTTCTTCAACTGGTTGTACACTTCGGACTACGGCAAATCGTGGTTCTCCAGCATAGCGAAAGTTATTCCTCCGATCAAGGATGCTCCGATGCCGGATCTGGATATGCCTAAGCAAATGGAAGAAATCCTGAAAACGGAAAAATCCGGAGACCTGTCGGTTAACTACTCGCTCGACACGTTCCACCAGAAGTTCGGCGAATTGATGCAAGCTTATGTCGGCGGAAGCAAATCGAAAGACCAAACCGTCGGTGAAATTCAAAAAGCATGGATTCAATTCGGTTCCGCGCAATAAACCGTTCGACTCGGCCTCCAATGCCACATAACCGTGGGGTTGGAGGCTTTTATTCATGACTTCATGAAGGGAAAGGTGTGGAGGAAACGATGAGTAGACGAATCGATGTGACCGAGAACGGACTGTACCTGAGCATCGAGATCGCGGACTCGGGGGATGTCAGGCTGCTGCATTTCGGGTCGCGGCCAGTGGAAGCGGGGGAAATCAAGGAAAGCCGGAAGGCGGGGTTCCGCCTGATGGAGCTCCAGTTAACCGGGGAGGACCGCGCGGAGTATCATGGGCGGACGCACCGGGCCACATACCCGGGCTTGCGCATGGTTTACGAACGGCATACCGATACCCGCAACGAGATTGGACGCAAGCTCGAGCTGTTCTTGAAAGACCCGGTAACCGGGCTGCAAGCGGCTCAGCATTACCAGTTCTACGACGGCGTTCAGACGGTTCGTTGCTGGGTCGCGCTTAAGAATACGGGCTTAGAGGCAGTAGGCGTCGAATATGTTTCGTCCTTCGCTTTGACCGGCTTGGACAAGGAAGGCTCGACGGATCGCGATGACAAGATGGAGCTTTCCATCGCCCACAATGGCTGGCAAAGCGAGCTGCAATGGAGAACGTACAAGCTTCCGGAGCTGGGGTTATCCCATGTCATCGACAGAGGTTCCAAACGGGTGAACTGCAGCAACACCGGCTCATGGTCGGCGTCGGAACATATTCCGATGGCCGTGCTGGAGAACAAGGAGGCGGGCACGAGCCTATTCTGGCAAATCGAGCATAACGGCTCCTGGCATTGGGAAATCATCGATCAAGTCGATTTCCTTACGTTGCTGGTCAGTGGGCCGACGGAGCATGACAACCATTGGTGGAAAAAGCTGCAGCCGGGAGAGGAGTTTCTCACCGTACCGGCAGCGGTCGGCGCGGTAAACGGCTCTTTCGAACAAGCCATCGCGCAGCTGACGACTTACAGACGCCGGATCCGCAGGGATAACGCCGATAATCGCGAGCTTCGGGTTATTTTCAACGATTATATGAACTGCTTATGGGGCTCGCCGACAACGGCTAAGCTTCTGCCTCTGATCGATGCCGCGGCTGAAGTCGGCTCCGAATATTTCTGCATCGATGCCGGCTGGTACGCGGCGGGGGAATGGTGGGACGGAGTGGGCGAGTGGATGCCTTCGGAGGAAAGATTCCCGGAAGGAATCAAACACGTCCTCGACTATATCCGCGGCAAAGGGATGATTCCAGGCTTATGGCTGGAGCTTGAAGTGATGGGCGTTAACAGTCCGAAGCTCGCGGATGCCGATGACAGCTGGTTCTTCATGCGGCACGGAGCGAAGGTCAAGGATCGCAGCCGATATCAGCTCGATTACCGCAACCCTGAGGTTATTGCCCATTCGAACGAGGTCATTCGGCGATTGGTCGAGGATTACGGAGTCGGCTATATCAAGATGGATTATAACATCAATGCCGGCATCGGAACCGAAATGGCGTCCGATAGTTATGGAGACGGGCTGTTGCAGCACAATCGCGCTTACTTGGCTTGGCTTGACGGGATCTTTGAGCGTTATCCCGAGCTCGTCATCGAGAATTGCTCGAGCGGCGGCATGCGCATGGATTACGCCATGCTGAGCCGGCATAGCATACAGTCCACCAGCGACCAAGAGAATTACGTGAACTATGCGGCTATCGCCGCGAGTTCTCCGGCGGCGCTGACGCCGGAGCAATCGGCTATTTGGTCTTACCCGCTGAGGGAGGGGGATGACGAGGAGGTCGTCTTCAATATGGTGAACGCGCTCCTTCTTCGCGTGCACCAAAGCGGCCACTTGGCTGAACTAAGCCCGCGGAGAAGGGAGCTCGTCAAGGAAGCGCTCGATTATTACAAGACGATCCGTGAGGATATCCGCGAGGCGTTGCCTTTCTGGCCGCTAGGGTTGCCTACGCAACAGGACGAATGGGTCAGCTTAGGACTCCGCCATGAGAATCGGGTTTACTTAGCGGGGTGGAGAGGCGGCGGGGACGAAGCCGAGGTACGGCTGCCGATCGCGGGTCCGATGGGACGAGAAGCTGAGATTCGGTGCGCGTATCCGCAAGCCGCGGACACCGAGTGGAGTTGGGACTTCGATCGCGGGGAGCTGACGGTTCGTCTTCCATCGGCGAAGACAGCTCGATTATTCGAGTTTGTCTTGAAATGAATCGACTACAGCCCTTTGATCGTCTTCAGCTTCGATTCTTTGCCGCCCCGGTGGATCGATAGGTTCGGTCTTGTCCGGAGCGATCTGACGGCGGTTGCGATCAGGAACTGCGCCGCATAGTACGTCGTCATGATCCATACGCCCGAATGAGCGATGTCCCCGACGAACATATTCCACGATAGAATCGTGTCCGAGGCGAGGAACAGAAGACTTCCCGCGATGGCGTAGCGGTTGCCGGACATGACCGCCGACCACGCCATCGTGGCGATGACGGCGATGTAGAGCAGCACCGGCACGATCAATCCCGTCTTATCATCCTGCTGGAGCGCATCGACGAGACGCCAAGCGAAGTAACCCGCGTAGAGCGCGATCGGCACGATCGTCGCCGCGCGAAGCAGCGAGTACCGCCAGTGGCGGAAAAAGGCGTTCATGTAACAGAGGTGTCCGATCAAGAACGCGGTCAGCCCGACGACGAACCAGTGCAGCAGGCCGTCTCCGAGCATGCAGAAGAATAGGCCGGCCAGAACGATCCAATGGGATCGTTCTTTTTGTTGCGTAGACTGTATGCCCTGATAGGCATAGAGCAGCATTAGCCACATCGGGATGAGCTTGAACAGGATTTTGACCGCTTGCGGTTCCGACGGGATCGCGAATATGTACAATGAACCCATCACGAGTATCAACAGCGGCAGTCCGTATTTTTTCACCGATAATAACCTCCCGAGCCGGGCGATGCACGTCCGCCATGATCCTACATTTTCTTACAAAAGAAGTGGCAATCATATAGGCTTGACTACTCATTCTGGGCGTTCGCCCGCATAGTATGATAAGGATACCACATATCTGAAAGCGCAACCATTAGGCGATTGGAGTGATCGATGTGGGTACCCGGTTATTGTCTGAGCAGCTCATTAAGTCGAGATACCCGCACATCCGTTATGTGCGTATTCACACGCACGGGAGGAACGCGGCGACGATCTATGCCTGGAACGAGGATTTGCAATTGACCGAGCAGGATAAAGCCGAACTGAAGCGATTCGCTTCCGGTTATTTGACCTCCTACGTATGCTTTCAGATTAAGGATTACCCGAGTCTGAGGACCGACAACGTACCGGAAGTGTTCGAGCTGCCGGAACGGATTCTGCAGGCGGCGATGAGCCGGACGCTTGATATTAACGGGATCGTGAGCGTCATTAACGGCTTGTTCTTGTCCGGCGTGCTGACGTACAGCCGCTACGATCCGATCAAAGGCACGATCTATTTCGACGTGCGAACGACTTGCGCGGTGACGGAAATCGAGAGACAGCTGATCGGCCGATACTTGTACGAGATGGTGCCGCTAGGCGCCAACTTCGAGGTGACTTACGTGCAGACGGTTAAGGCCGCCGAATGATGCTCCATGCAAGAAAGCCGCGATCCCGGACGAGGGTTCGCGGCTTAGCGGCTTAGATGTAAGTACAGATGATGAACTAGTGCTGTTGGAGATGAGCCAGGTAAGGCGTCAAATCGACATTCAGGACGGCTGCGAGCCGTCTGCCGTATTCCGCGTCGACTCGGTATAAGTTGCACACCGCGAGAAGCTTCGTCCTCTCTTCAACGGAACGGGCAGCTGCCGCCAAGCTCGGAACGAGCGCCGTCTTCTCCTCGTCGGAGTAACCGTTCCATTCTTCTGCCGTCAGACTGGCCGCGAACTTCTGCAGCGTCTGAACGTCTTGGTTCGTCGTGGAATTCGTCATGGGATAAGCTCCTTTCGAATTGGCGGTTATAAGGTAGAGCGGCTCGTGCGAGGTCATGATCGTGCATGAACATACTGTATAACAGAGTCTATTTATAGTCAATATTAATTTATAGTTATTATAAACTGAGTTGTGGGTAAGTGTGGCTGGAGTTAGTCGCCCGATCCGACTAATTCTCGCGCATGCCCGCGTATCGCCCGTAGTTAGTCGCCCGACCCGACCAATTCTCGCGCATGCCCGCGTATCGCCAGTAGTTAGTCGCCCGATCCGACTAATTCTCGCGCATGCCCGCGTTTCGCCCGTAGTTAGTTACCCATGCCGCTAACGCAAACAGCCCCATCTCCAACAGGAGACGGGGCTGTTCCATGTGCCGCCGATCAATAAGGATCGGCTTCGCGGCCCGCTTGGCGGGCGATGTCGACGCCTTGGTAAGGGTCGATCTGACCGCTCTCGGCTTTTGCTTTGACGGCGGCATGGATGCCTTCGGCGACGCGCTTGCCGTATTCCGGATCGGCTTCCGTGAGGTAGCCGGTCATTCGATTCCGGATATCTTCCGTGCATTGTGCCAGCGCGGCGGACAAGTTGGCGACGAGCTCGTCGCGTTCCCAGTCCTCGAACTCCCGGTATGTGCGGCCGGCTTGCGCGAAGTCGTTGGCGCGAGGGATCTTCTTCCGCACGAGATTCGCGTCGTAATGCGGCTCATGAGGCTCGCCGGCGCTCTGCGCCTCGTGAAGGCCGCCGAGCGAAGACGGCTCGTAGTTGACGTGCGGATTCTGGCCGCGTCCGCGTTCCGGCCGGGCTTGCATCTGGCCGCCGGTCTGGTTCGTTGCGACGTGGTTCTTGGCGGCGTTGATCGGCAGCTGCAAGTAGTTCGTGCCGACCCGGTAGCGCTGCGTGTCCGAGTAGGAGAACGTGCGGCCCTGCAGCAGCTTGTCGTCGGAGAAGTCGAGTCCGTCCACCAGCACTCCCGTGCCGAACGCCGCCTGCTCCACCTCGACGAAATAGTCGGAGGGATTGCGGTTCAGCGTCATTTTGCCGACTTTGAGGAAGGGGAACCGGTCTTGCGGCCACAGCTTCGTCGGATCGAGCGGATCGAAGTCCAGCTCGTCGTGCGGGTCGTCGCTCATGATTTGTACCGAGAGCTCCCATTCCGGATAGTCTCCGTTGTCGATCGCCGTGTACAAGTCGAGCGTGGCGTGATTGAACGCCTTCGACTGAATCTCGTTCGCTTCGGCTTGCGTAAGGTTGCGGATGCCTTGCTTAAGCGGCTCCCAGTGATATTTCACGAGTACCGCTTCGCCGGCTTGGTTGACCCACTTGTACGTGTTCACGCCGGAGCCTTGCATTTGCCGGTAATTCGCCGGTATGCCCCATGGCGAGAACAAGAACGTAATCATGTGGGTCGCTTCGGGAGACATCGATACGAAGTCGAAGAAGCGCTGCATATCCTGCACGTTCGTGAGCGGATCCGGCTTGAAGGCGTGCACCATATCCGGGAACTTCATCGCGTCGCGGATGAAGAAAATCTTGAGGTTGTTCCCGACGAGGTCCCAGTTGCCGTCCTCGGTGTAGAACTTGACCGCGAAGCCGCGCGGATCGCGCAGCGTCTCCGGCGAGTGGCCTCCGTGGATGACGGTGGAGAAGCGGACGAACACCGGCGTTTTCTTGCCGGGTTCATTGAACAGCTTCGCCCGCGTATACTTGGACACGGGCTCGTCGCCGACTTTGCCGTACGCCTCGAACACCCCGTGCGCTCCCGCACCGCGGGCATGCACGACGCGTTCGGGGATGCGTTCCCGGTCGAAGTGCGTGATTTTCTCGAAGAAGTGATAGTTTTCGAGCGTGCTCGGCCCACGGTCGCCGACGGTTCGCAAATTCTGATTGTCGGTAACGGGGTGGCCCTGACGAGTGGTGAGCGTCAGATCATCGGCCGAATGCGCGTTATCCTTGTCGTTGCCGTTAGCCATCGAGTTTTCTTTCCGCCTTTCCCTGTATGAGCGTGTCGCTGAAAGTTTTTCCATTTTCCTAGTAAAATAACCGAATAGCGGCCGTCCCCCATACCGCATGGGAAACGGCCGCTAACGTTAAGACAACTGATCGATCTCGACGCACGCCATGACGAACGCGCCTACGCCGTGCAAGTCGTTCGAGCTGGTCGGGCGGCTCACGTAATTCTCGTAGTCGCCCGCAGATGTGCCGATGCATATATCCGGCAGAACCCATCTTCCTTGCTCGTTCTGACCAGAATGCCCTGCCAAGAGGAAGTCTAGCGGAAGGGCTCGCACGGCACTCTTGTCATAAGAATCTACCGCCGAACCAGGGGTTGACATTGCCCTTTTCGTTTCTTCCACAGCGAAGCCATCTTCTTCAATCGCACATATCCATGGCCTGATGTGTCATAAGCTGCTTGCTTATATTGCCATGTCTCCGTGTTCGTCGATTCTCATTTTACGCCGCTGTGGGCGAAAGTACCTGTGGCAGTCTGGTAGTGATCGTCGCCTAGCAGGCTCTCCATATTTCCGATGCGGTGTTCTAAACGAAAATAGGGGTCAGGAGTGGTAAGTTGGGAATTTACTATAAAATTTTTTGAAAGTCGTGAAACTTTTCTAAATGAGAAAAGTGTTATATAACAAGGGTGTTCTACATCGATTACTATAATGCCGTTGAGCATTGATCATTTTTGAGTGGTATATACATAGATATACATAGTTCGACAAACATATTGAAATAAACAACACCGAGGAACTATGTAATAATTTACAAATATGGTATATTATACTTAATGACGGTGGCCATCGTTAAAAAAATGAGAGGATGAATTGATGTGAGAATGAAGAAGTCAGTTTTTGTCACACTCTCTTTAGCGATTACACTTATTTTTAGTTCGTCAGTATTTGCTGTTCCACGTTCTGATTCCAATTCCAAAGAGGTGCTTGCAGCAGAAGCAAAAGCTGCAAAGCTGTCCCTTGCCGCAAAGCATGCTAATAAGTTCGATCCGAAATTAACCAATGAGGAAAGAGATAAACGTTCCAAGGATATCGAAAGAGAGATTGCAAAAATGGTTGCCGGTAGACAGTCCAAGGTGAACATTTCTAAATCATTAGAGAAAATGAATGTTTTCGTTCTCGACACACCTGAGTTGGAACCTGCATTAGTTCCAATGTCTGCGGGTTCTGATATTACTATGAGCAACGTAATAATTAGCTATGATTCTGTTAGTGCTAGGTGGAATGTAACAGGAGGTGGATACTGGGCAAATACAAATTGGGTTAATGACCTCCCTTCTTTCTTTGGATCTTGGGTAGGGACTATTAAGAATGTTGGTGAACCAGATACAGTTGGTGTAACTTATTATAATGTGTCAGGGACTGTTCCACCTGTAGTATCCTCACTGGGTTATTTTACCGACCACAATGGTTGGGTGGTTGAATCTACATCACCTAGCCATGGGAATGGAGGATTAGGTGTTGCTTTTGATTTTCAAGATAAAGCGAAATTAGTGGCAGCAAACCCTGGTGTTTACGTTTATCACGGTGACGGATTTGCTGCATCAGTTACCTACGGTAGCAGCTTCAGTTCTTATAGTGGTTATGCACGGAGTTTTTATGGTCATACTTGGAACTCAACTGGAATTAGTAGTGTGACCTTTGGTGGGTCGGGGAGCACATACGGAGTTAGTATAAACTTCTCTAGTACATCTAATAGATTCCCTGCATATAGTGGTGCTGATACTGTTTTTTAATTAAGATAATATAAGATTAAAAAGAGCTGATTTTATTTATCAGCTCTTTTTAACTATTAATGAAGGGGCTCGGAATATATTGACGATTTTGAGTAAGTGGTGAAAACGGGTCAGAGACCCAAATCTACGACTCTAATAGATAACCGAAAAAAGCGACTTCAAAAAAAGTAAGAGTTCAAGTAATTCTAAAGGGCTATTTATTATCCGTGAGGTGAATGTTATTGGTGAAAAAAAATAATTTAATTCTGTTAATAGTATTTGCCATTTTGATTATTATTTTTGTTATATATATAAACCTGAGCAATATAGATAAAACAAAAATGATCTTGAATCAGGATGGTTATGTTTTATCCGAGATTACTAAGCCAGAGATTATTGAAGTATTTATTAAACCAGAATGGATAGACACAAAACCAAATAATAAAGCAAATTTAAATATAAGATTAATGGAAAAGAAGAACACGGTAATTTATCTAGAATCTGTTCATAATAGAGTAAATGATATCTACTTTTCATTTTCTATTAAAAACAAAATGATTGAGGATAGTGGAACTTTTTTATCAAACATATTGTTTAATGCAGATAAAACAAATACAACCTATTTTCCCAAGGATGCATTTAAGTTAACAACAAATAATGGAGAAAAAATAGAAATTGGTCAAATTAGTTTTGGTCCTGATTTTGGATTCTCATTTGGCATTAACAAGAATGATTCGGAATTACTCGTAAAGGGTTTCAATTTGAAATATTCAGGTTTGATACTATATCAATATTCGAAAGATGATAAGAGTAAATAGGAAAAAGAGCATTTAAAATCAACATGAATTTCGTTGAAGTACGACTTCGAACGCCAAAAAAAGAAGCGGCAACCAACGTGATTTCGATTACCGCGATTACATCGTCCAAATAAATTCTACCCTTACACGCCCATCATCCCATCGATCTCGACGCACGCCATGACGAACGCGCCTACGCCGTGCAAGTCATTCGAGCTGGTCGGACGGCTGACGTAATTCTCGTAGTCGCCCGCGGACGTGCCGATGCATATATCCGGCAGAACCCATCTTCCTTGCTCGTCCTGCTTCAGTCGCCCGATTAATCCGTCGTATCCGCGTCTGACGGAATCCAGACATTCTGCGCCGACGATGCCTTGCCGGATCGATCGGGCGATCGCGTAGACGAAGAGGCAGGTACAAGAGGTTTCCAGCCAGTTGTCGGACCGATGGCCTTGGTCGACGACCTGGTACCATAAGCCGCTTGCCGGGTCTTGATACCGGATTAACGCATGGATGAACTCCCGCTGAGCGTCCGCCAGCTCCCGGTACCCCGCCCAATCGGCAGGAAGCAGCTCCAAGAACTCGGCTAACGCAAGCCCGTACCAACCGAGCGACCGTCCCCAGAACTCCGGCGAGCAGCCGGTATTCGCGTCGGCCCACGGCATCTGGCGGCTTTCGTCCCATGCGTGATAGAGCAGGCCGGTACGATTATCCCTCATATGCTTGCGCATGAGGCTCTCTTGGTGCAGTACCATCTCGCGGAGATTAGTCTCGCCGAAGGCGTTCGCGTATTTCAGCGCGAAGACGCCTCCCATGTACAAGCCGTCCAGCCACATCTGATAAGGGTATTTGTCCTTGTGCCAGTACCCGCCCTCCGACGTGCGGTTGAACGTGCGGAACAGATCCCGCAGCTTCTCCGCCGCCACCCGATATCGGGGCAAGCCCATCCGCTCGTGCAGCCGGAACAGCAGCAGCCCGGCTTGGATCGCGTCCAGCTCGTCCCTGGCGAAATAGAAGTTGCCGTGCTCGTCTACCAGATCGTCGACGTAGCCGCGAATATACGCGTCGTACTTCTCGTCTCCGGTTCGCATCGCGACCTGCTCCATTCCGCACAGGAACACGCCTTGATGATAGTGCCAACGATGCGCGGGCGGAAGTTCGCCCGGCGCGTGCGTACCCATCACGGATTCGCACAGGGCTTGCGCCCACTCGAGCGCCGTCTTTGAACCTTCTCTCTCTTTTCTGCTCATGCAGACTCCACCGTCCTGATCCCATTCTCTATCCTCTAGCTATCCTTTAATCGAACCGACCAATGCACCCTTGGCAAAATGCTTCTGCAAGAACGGATACACGATCAGAATCGGCACCGTCGCCACGACGATAACCGCCATCTTCACGGCCTGATCCGGAGGCGGGACTTCCCCGTCCAGGCTCGATCCGGCGTCGAAGCCGCTCGCGAGCACGACGATCTGCCGGAGCAGCACCTGTATCGGCCACATCTTGCTGTCGTTCAAATACAGAATCGCGCTTAAGTACGTATTCCAGTAGGTAACGGCATAGAAAAGCGACACGGTCGCGATGACGGGCATCGAGAGCGGCAGTACGATCCGGAAGAAGATGCCGATGTCGTTACAGCCGTCGATCTTGGCGGATTCCTCCAGCCCCTCGGGGATGTTCTGGAAGAAGTTCCGCAGAATGATCATGTTGAACGCGCTGATCGCCAGCGGCAGAATAAGCGCGGCGTAGGTGTCCACCAGGCCGAGCTCTTTCACGACGAGGAACGTCGGAATCAGGCCGCCTTGGAACAGCATCGTGAACACGACCATGAACATGATGACTCTGCGTCCGTCGAGATCTCTGCGCGCCAGCCCGTAGGCCATCATGGAGGAGATCAGCATGCTGAACAGCGTGCCGATCACCGTAACGCCGGCGGATACGGCCATCGCCCGGAAGAGCGTGCTCGTCGAGAAAACGAAACGATAAGCGTCGATGCTCCATACTTTAGGGAAAAGAATGAATTTGTTGACGGCCATCTCCGCGCTCGTCGTGAACGAGCCCGCGACGACGTGTACGAACGGCAACACCGTGACTAGGGCGAAGATCGCCAGCAGCGTGAAGTTAACGGCGCCGAACAGTCGGCTGCCGAGCGTTCGATCCTGTACCATACGGCAACTCCTCGATAAGATTGTATCTTCGTCGTGCTCGAACGATCTCGCCCTCCTAGTAGACGCCTTCTTCGCCGAATTTCTTAGCCAGCCGGTTCGCCAGCATGACCAAGATCAGCCCGATCAAGGACTTGAATAAGCCGATCGCGGAGCTATAACTGAACTTGCCTTGCTGGATGCCGACGGTATAGACGTACGTGTCGATAATTTCGGCCACGTCGCGGTTCATCGAGTTAAGCAGCAGGTAGACGTGCTCGAAGCCGAGCTCTAGAACGTCGCCGATCTTCAGAATGAGCAGCAGAACGATGACGCTCCGGATCGCAGGAAGCGTAATATGCCAAATTTGGCGCAATCGTCCGGCGCCGTCCATGCGGGCCGCCTCGTAAAGCTGCGGATCGA
Source organism: Bacillota bacterium (assembly GCA_023460795.1). GTDB lineage: Bacteria > Bacillota > Bacilli > Paenibacillales > Paenibacillaceae > Cohnella. The sequence goes on from JAEWPC010000049.1 coordinate 65,824, forward strand.
TAGCCGCCATTGCCGCCAAATAAATGATCGTACCCCAGCCGGCTTCCCGCCAGATGACTTGAATCACGTAGGTCGGCCGGAACCATTCGGAACTGAGCAGGAAATTGACTTTGTCGAAGCCAAGCGATTCTATCAGCGAATTGACGATACCGCCGTCCATCGTGAGCATGACGTAGCTGATCGACACGATGATGACCCACGACATGAAGTGGGGTAAGTAGACGAGAGACTGGAACAGGCGTTTGAACCCCGTGCTGCGAATTTCGTTAAGCATTAAAGCGAGCAGGATCGGAATCGGAAAATAAAACAGAAGGCTGAAGCCGAAAAGCACGAGCGTATTGGTGAGAATTTGAAGGAAATCCGGCTCGGTGAACAGTCGGTCAAAGTGTTCGAAGCCGACCCACTCGCTGCCCATGACTCCCTTGGACGGCTTGAAGTTCTGGAAGGCGATGACCAGCCCGAACATCGGACCGTATTTGAAAATCATAAAATAGACGAGGCCCGGCGCTATCATCAAGTAAAGCAGTTTGTTGCGGCCGAGACGTCCCCATAACGAGCTGCTGGAGCTTCGCGCTAGCGGCCGTCCGGCGGTCGTATTGTCCATCAAGCTTCATCCTCTCCGGCAAGCGATCGTCGAGAAGGGCCGCTGACCGACAGGCAGCCCTTCTCGCTGATTCGCCTATTCGCAGAACTTAGGTCCGCCTTACTTTTTGTAAGCCGCGTTATACTCCTCGATGATTTTGTCGCCGCCGCGTTTCTTCCACTCGTCTACCGCTTTCTGGAAGCCTGCCGCGTCGATTTTGCCGTAAATGTACTGGTACGTAGCGTCCGTGATGATCTTCTGCAGCTCTACGCCTTTTTCCGTGTACGTAGCGGAATCGAGAGAGGCGGTCGGGTCGTGGATCGCGAATTTCTCGTTGTCGAGCGCGTATTGTTCGCCGTGAATGCGCGCCGGCAGCGTGTAGTAGCCGTAATACCGGCCGTTCGTCGCTTCTTCGCCGATCAGGCTATCCTTGAAGCCTTTCACTTCGCGTTCGATCAGGTCGGCGTTGTCGGTCACCTTCGCTTTGCCGTCCACAACCGTATAGTGCGTGCCTTCGATGCCCCAGAACATGAGGTTGGCGACTTCAGGCGTCATTAGCTTGTCGTAGAACGCGAGCACCTTCTTGAGCTCTGCCTCGTCCTCGATGCCCGATTTCGGGAACAGCACCACGTTGTTATAGCCCGGGATGGCCCAAGTCGACTGCTTGCCGTCCGGTCCCGTAGGCGTTGGAGCCACTTCTACGACGGCATCCGGAACGTTCTTCACGAGGTTGTTATAGAGCTGCGTGTCGACGTCGGACATCGCGCCGATGTAGATACCGGCTTTGCCGCTGTTGAACAGGTTGACTTGGTCGGTCTTGCTCGTCGCGGCGAAGTCCGAGTTCATTGCCCCGGCGTCGCGGATCGCCTTCATCAGATCCATCGCTTGGATATATTGCGGGAACGTGAAATCCGGCTGCAGCTGCCCGTCCTTCTCGCCCCAGTTGGTAGGGGTGCCGTACCAGGAAGCAATCGTATCGAACGCGCCGTATACGAGATCGTTACGGTCCGTCAGTCCGATCGTATTCGGCTTGCCGTCGCCATCCGGATCCTTCTCGGTGAACGCTTTCGCCATCGCGAGCACGTCGTCGACCGTCTTCGGTTCCGGGATGTTGAGCTTATCCGCCCAGTCCTTGCGATAGATGAGGCCTTGGCGGGCGAGCGGGCGACCGATGTACAGCGAGTACAGCTTTCCGTCGACTTTCGTGTTGTTCAGGATGACCGGATTCAGCTTGCTCAGGTTCGGAAACTCGCTCATATAAGGTCCGATTTCCCAGAATTCGCCGTCGCGGATCGCGCCTTTCATCTTCGTCAGCGTCGCTTGGTTTTTCAAGTAAGCGACTTCCGGCAACGAGCCGGTAGCAAGCGTTGCGTTCAGTTTGTCCTCGTACGTGTCCGCCGGGAAGAATTGATACGTCAGCTTCGTGTTCGTCAGCTTCTCGATTTCGTTCTTGATCGTGTCCGGCGGCGTCTCGGCGACGTTCAGCGGAAGCATGATCGTAATTTCCGTCGGTTCCTCCGGCGTCGAGGAAGCGGACGGCGATTCGGATGCCGAGCCGCTTGCCGCTGGAGCGGGAGCGGCATTGCTCGGGGATGCATTCTCGTTGTTATTGTCTTTGCTGCATGCGGATAGTACCATGCTGAGAATCATGACGCTGCCAAGTAGAATCCCTGACTTCTTTGTCATCGTGCTAGACCTCCACCTTGTTCGGATTGGGTGTTGCAGCCTTAACATAAAGGTCGCTCGGCCGGTACCGAAACAATCATTTGTTCACATCGCTAGGCAAGCGCGCATGATCTGAGATAATGATTATTCTCTGATCCAAGGACACGTTTGCACGAAAAAACCGCAACGCCTATGCGTTGCGGTTAGTCTATCTCCTATTGTCCGAAGTAGGCCTTCGTGAATTGCTCGATAATCTCGTTGCCTCCGCTGCGCCTCCATCGTTCAACTTCCTGCTCAAAGCCTGCCAGGTCGATTGTGCCGAGGATATAGTTGTACGTCGCGTCCGTAATCATCTCCTGAAGCTCCGCGCTCCTCTCGTCGTAGACGGTGGATTCGAGATTGACCGTCGGATCTTTGACGATGAACTGCTCGTTGTCCTTGCTCAGCTTCTCGGCCAAGGCGAGCAGAGGATCGCCCCGTACGACCTTCTTCACGTTCGGATTGCCGAATTCGGCGATCATGAGCGTATATAGGGGATCGATCTCGCTGACGTAGGGCTGCTCGCTGCGTTCGGGCAGATGAACCTCGTCCCCGATCAGCGTGTAGTGGCGGCCTTCGACGCCGTATTTCATCAGATTCGCGGCATCCGATTCCATAGAGCGGTCGAAATAAGCAAGCGCTTGCTTCAGCTCTTCCTCCGTCTTAATGGCGCTCTTCGCGAACAAGAACAGTCCGTTATAATTCGGGATCGACCAGATTTTGAAGCCTTCGGGGCCGGCTATCCGATTAATCACCGTTACCCGGGCATCCGGATTGATCTGTTTCGCTTCGTTGGCGAGCCGATCGACGTCCGTCATGCTGCCGATATAGACGCCGGCTTTGCCGTTAATGAACAGGTCGCGCTGGATTTCCTTGCTCGTGACGACGAAGTCCTGGTTGATGAGCTTCTCGTCGTACAGTCTCTTCATATAATCCAACGTATCGATATAAGCCTGGGTCGCGAACTCGGGAACGAGCTTGCGGTCTCGGATTTCCCAATTGTTCGGCGTTCCCATATAGGAGCTGAGCGTCTTGAAGGCGCCGAAGATGAGGTCGTTGCGATCGGCGAGTCCGAACGTATCCCGCACTCCGTTGCCATTCGGATCGCCGTACGTGAATTGCCTGAGCACCTCGTACAGCTGCTCGGTCGTCGAAGGAGGCTTCAGTTGCAGCTTATCAAGCCAATCCTCGCGCAGAATGATGCCTTGCCGGGAGGAGAGCCGTTCCGTGTACAAGCCGTAAATCCGGCCGTCGACGGCGGTTTGGCTCAGAATATCCTCGTTCAGCCGGCTGAGGTTCGGATAATCCTTCAGATAAGGCCCGATCTCCCAGAACATTCCTGAACGGAGCGCGCTTTTCATCCCCATATAATCCGTATACTTCACGAACGTCGCTTTCTTCAGAGAGTTCATCGTCAGCGCCGCGTTCAGCTTATCCGAATAAATTTCGTCTTTCACCCAATCGATCTCGAGCTGCGTACCCGTCAGTTCCCCGATCTTCGAAATTAATGCAGGGTCTGGCGATTGTGGAAAATGAAGCGGTATCATAATCGTGATCACGGGGAGCGGCGGCGAGTCTTCCGGCCTATCGGTGCTCGAGACGGCGCAGGAGCTTAACGTCGCGGCGGTCAGCAGCGCGCAAGCCCATCGCAGCTTGCGGCCTATCCAAGAGATTGCGCTCGAACCGGCGTTGAACATGGAATTCCCCCCGAATAGGTAATAATGATTATCTTGAGAGTTAATGATTATTGTCCTGGCAATGCCCGGTGTCCTACAATAAGTCTATCTCGATAATAAGGTGTGGGATTCCGATGCGTCCGCTCAGCTTTCTGACCAAGATGACCGTGTTCGGTTTTCTGCTAAGCACGGTGCCCGTGCTGTTCATCGGCATTTTCTCTTACGTGACGTCCTCCGCGGAAATTCAGAAGGATGTAAATAAAAGTAAAATTCAGTTACTCGTTCAAATTAATGCCAATGTAGAGCAAATTCTGACGACTGTCAATCATACGTTAAACCAGGTCATCAACTCGAACGTGCTGAAGAAGGCGATGAATAACTCGTTAAGTGTAAGCGACTTCGCGCTGTACGACGACATTCGGAACGAGCTTCTTCACATGCAATCGTTCGATACGAAGCTGGAGGACGTCGTCTTGATTAACCGCCGTAACAACTGGATGATCAAAAATTCGGGACTATACCGGTTCGATCAATATCCCTATTACGCGCAGCTGGACGACCTCATCAAGGGGCAGGCGCAAACCGGATGGGCGCTGCATCCTTCCAGCTGGTTCTATAGCGAGGAGAGCGCGGGCAGCGCGGCGTGCGGCTACAGCATCAGCCTGAACAAGAAGCTGCCGGTGACCGACGTCAATCCATACGGACTAATCATTGCGAATATTCCGACTTGCAGCTTGCAGGAATTGCTGCGGTACGATTCGGATCAGCCGGACAACACGCTCATTCTCGACGATAAGCTGCGTATTCTCGTCCATCCCGATCCGGCGATGATCGGCCGGCCCGTCTCCGCGATCGGCCTCGACGACACCGCCGAGTTCGCCGGCAAGACGGGGCAGTTCAAGTGGACGCGCGACGGTCGTAACGATTCCGTCGCCTATTACAAGTCGCCGTCCAACGGCTGGATTTATATGACGTACACCTCGATCGCCAGCTTGACGAAGGAATCCCGCAAGATCGGCATCTATACGCTGTTCGTCTGCTTGTTCATGCTGCTCCTGACGATGCTGCTCGCGTGGCTCGGTTCGCGTCGCATGTATTCGCCGATTCAGCGGCTGCTGAAGCAGATGGACGTCCGGTTCTCCGACGTGAAGCAGAAGCGGACGAACGAATTCCAAGCGATCGGCGAGCAAGTCCATGAGCTGTTCCAGTCGAAGTCGAAGCTGGAGACCGAGGTGCATCAGCAATTGAAGCTCGTGCGCGCCTCGTTCCTCACCCGGGCGTTCCAAGGGAACGTCGGAGGCGCCGACCTTCGGGAGCAGCTCGAGCGGTTCGGATATACCGAGCAGCTTCAGGCTTGGACCACGATGGCGGTCGTTACGCTTCAGATCGATTCGCTGGAAGAGACGAGATACGATAAGCGGGACATGGAGCTGCTGCTGTTCGCCGTCCACAATATGATCGAGGAGCTCGTGCCGCCAAGCTCCCGTCTGGCTCCCGTCATTATCGATCATACGGTCGTCACGCTGCTCGGGAGCGCAACGCCTGCGACCGGCGAGGACGAGTTCATGGGCGGGCTGTTCGAGACGACCGATCATTTGCAGCGGCAAATCCAAAGCTTCCTGGGCTTGAAGGTAAGCATCGGCATCAGCCTGCCGTTCCCGTCCGTTCAACAGCTGTCGGCCGCCTATCATGAAGGGCTCGACGCGCTTAAGCATCGAATTAAGCTAGGCGAGGGCATCATCGTTCAATACGAGAACGCGAACTCCGGCAAATTTTATCTGAACATGAATTATCCGAACCATCTGGAGAACGAGCTGATCGACGCGATTAAGCTGGCGGACAAGGACAAGGCGAAGCAACTGCTGCGTTCGTTCTTGGGGCCGGTATTCTCGGTCGAGCTGTCCCCGCAGGAGTATCACGTTCCGGTCATGCGGCTGCTGAATAGCTTGCTCGTCGTCATTCAGGAGTCCGGCATCAGCTTGAATCAGATACGCATGGCCAAGGGATCGTTGTTCGAAGACTTGCTCGATCTGAGCACGGTGCCGGAGATCGAGGATTGGTTCTGGACGAGCGTCATTCATCCGGTGATCCGGATTTTCCGCGACCGCCAAGAAGCGCAGTACCACAACATCTCGGAGAAAATCATCGACTTGGTGCACCGATTCTACGATACCGACCTCACCTTGGAGGATTGCGCCTCGCGGTTGAATTACAACGCGAATTACTTGAGCAGCGTTTTCCGTAAGGAGACGAACAGCTCGTTCAGCGAATACTTGACGAAATATCGCTTTAACATGGCGAAGAAGTGGCTGTCCGAGACCGACGTGACGATCAAAGATATCGCGACGCGGCTGCGATACAACAATCCGCAGAACTTCATTCGCTCGTTCCGCAAGGAGGAAGGCATGACGCCCGGACAGTTCCGGGAGAGGAATGGGAAGAAGTAGCCGTCGCATGACGAACAAACCCCCGATTGAACTCGGCTTTGCGGCGAGTTCTTGATCGGGGGTTGTTGTTTATTCCGCTATTCTACAAGGTGACGAATTCGGCGGCGTACTTGTCGTAGTCCGCGATCCGGCACGTGAGCTTGAGCCGCGTACCTTGTTCTTCGTGAGTCTGTTCCTCTACGCTCGCATGCTCGTTGAAGTAGGAGACGAGCTTCCCTTGCGAGTAGGGGATCAGGATTTCGCAAGACATGTAGTCGCGGAAGATCCGCTCGCCGATCATCCGGGTAAGCTCCTCCAAGCCTGCGCCTTCGCGGGCGGAGAGGGTGATGCTGTCATCCTTGACTCGAGGATAGGCGATCCCTGCCAAGTCGGCTTTGTTGTACACGCGTAGGATCGGTACTTCGCCGGCTCCAAGCTCTTGGAGCGTCTCGCGGGTCACTACGATTTGTCTCTCGTGTTCGGGGTCGGACACATCGACGACATGCAGCAGAAGATCGGCATCGGCGACTTCCTCAAGCGTGGAACGGAACGCTTTGACGAGATGGTGCGGCAGCTGGCTGACGAAGCCGACGGTATCGGCGAGCAAGAAAGAACGGCGATCGGGAAGCTCAATGCCGCGGACGGAAGTCTCGAGCGTCGCGAAAAGCATGTTTTTCTCGAACACCTCTTTGTCCGTTCCGGAGCCGTAGCGTCTTAGCATCGCATTCATCAGGCTCGACTTGCCGGCGTTCGTGTAACCGACGAGACAGACGACAGGCACTTCGTTCTTTTGCCGTTGCCCGCGCTGGACGTGACGGCGGGACACGAGCTTCTCGAGATCCGCTTGCAAGGCCGCGATCCGATCCAGGGCTCTGCGGCGATCGAGCTCGAGCTTCGTCTCGCCGGAGCCTCTGTTCTTGAGGCCGGCTCCGCCGTTGCCGCCTTGCCGGCCGAGCGATTCTCGCAAGCCGACCAGGCGCGGCAGCATGTATTGCAGGCGGGCGACCTCTACCTGGAGCTTGGCTTCCCGCGTCTGAGCGCGCTGCGCGAAGATGTCCAGGATCAGGATCGTGCGATCGACGACACGAGTATGGAGCTCCGCTTCCAGGTTGCGAATTTGAGACGGCGTCAGCTCGTCGTTGAATATCGCGATTTCGGCGCCCGCCGACTGCAATAGGGCTGCTAGCTCCTTGATTTTCCCGCTGCCCATGTAGAGCGAGGGATTCACACGATCTGCCTTCTGTTCGATCCGGCCGACGACCTCGATGCCGCAAGCGTCGGCAAGCTGGCTAAGCTCCTCCATCGCGCTGGCGAAATGGGGCTTGCCGGGCAGCTGCACGCCGACGAGCACGGCTTTATGATTCGGTTGTTCCATAGGGTTATTCCTCCTAGAATTCGATTCGGACGCAACAAAAAACACAGGCATCTCTGCCTGTGCGGACGTTCGATAGAGGACGGGGAACAAGCGCCGATTCGGGAACGCTCGGCGGCTTGCGCGATCGCGCCTAGCCTAGCCTATAGCGAATAGCATTCGGGTTCCAAGGTACGCCGGGAATCCCTCCTGTTCCGAGCAGGAGACAGCCATTCGCGAACTTATAGGTTTCGATGGGCAGACCTATCCTGAGTCCTCCGCGCACAGGCAGAGCTTTCGGGGCTTAACGATTAGCCGCGCAAAGATCTAACTCGGATAGAATCTATGATACGAAACCCTCCATTCCTAAAAGTAGCCTGATTGTAGCATAGATTGGGGCGAATCGCCACTATGATCGGCCCATACGTAATCAGGGCTGGACAATAGTATATGAAGTAGGAAATACGTCCATTATTAACGGAAGGGTGAATGGCATTGAGCGGACAGGACGTGGTAAGGCAGACGCTGGAGGGCAACTCCAATATCGTCGAAGTAGAAGTGGAATACCGCAAAGGAAAAAAAGACAAATTCGATTTGTTGCCGGGCAACTCCGCTAGCCGCCAAGCGCAGATCGATCGGCTGCTCGATAGGGTGAGATGGGAGAAGGTCGAGGAGGTCGAGATCGAATACGTCGACGGGTATAAGGGGGAGATCGATCTAGAGGCTAAGCCGGAAGCCAAAGATCAATCGGAATCCGAGTCGACGCCGGAAGAAGCAACGGAAGCGGTTGCCGTCGAAGCCGCGGAACCGACCGAGGAAGCGGAGGAGGAAGAGGCTCAGACGCCGAGCGAAGAGGAGACGGTGGCCGAGACGCACAGCACGGAAGCTCCGGCCGCCGAGAGCGACCCGGTAGAGGTTACGTCGGCTTCCGCCGAGACCGTGCCTCCTGCAACGGCGTTCGCGGCCGAGACGGTCGAAGCTCCTGCCGTTGCTCCGACCGATCCTCCGCCAATGCCCGCCATCGCGCCCAGACGCCGCGTTCGCCGTAGGCAAGGGATTAGGAAACCGCGCGTGCGGCGGAACAGCCGGACACGCGGCGCGAGAAGGCGCTCGAATGCGGTAACCGCTCGCACGAAAGCCGGAAGAACAACGAAAAGAAGAAGATCCGGGAACCGCTCGAAACCGCTATTGTTCCTATAATCGAATATGTTGGGCGCGCCGCGACACAGGCTTCAACCTGCGAAACGGCGCGCTTTCGAATGGTTGAGGCATTTGGAGGTTGACATGAAACCAAAAGGTTTCCTATAATGAGGTTATGAAACCTTTTGGTTTCGCATTAACGAAGAAGGTAACGCAAGCTGAGTCTACGCAACGAACCTACAATGAGGAGGAACAAGATATGAGCAACGCTGCGGGCGCCTTGCCTGATATTCGCCAAACGGTCACGATCAGAAAGCCGATTCAGAAAGTATGGAACGCGGTATCGACGGCGGAAGGAGTGGCCGCTTGGTTTATGCCGAACAACCTCGAGCCGAAGGTAGGCTTCGAGTTCCAGATCGACGGCGGACCATGGGGCAAGTCGAAATGCAAAGTAACGGTCGTTGAGCCGCCGTACAAGCTCTCTTTCACCTGGGGCAAAGACTGGACGTTGACTTTCGAACTGGTCGATCGAGGGGACGAGACGGAGTTTACGCTCATCCATTCCGGATGGTCCGTTGGGGGCGCGACGGAGTTCGGACAGCCGCACGAGGTCGTGCGCGAGACGATGAACGGCGGATGGGCAGGCATCGTCAAGAAGCTGGCCACAACGCTCGAGGCTTAATATGGCCGGGGCGGCAGAACCGAAGCATGACGTGTTCCAGGCAATAGCCGATCCGACTCGCAGGCGCCTGCTTCGTTTGCTGGACGGAGGCGAGCAACCCGTGACCGCGCTCAGCGGCCATTTTCCGATCAGCCGGACGGCCGTCTCGAAGCATCTGCGCATTCTGCAGGACGCGGGGCTCGTTCACGAACGCAAAGTCGGCCGCGAGACGAGGTATCGGTTGGACGCCGAACCGTTGCTCGAGCTGAAGCGGTGGCTGGCCTATTACGAACGCTACTGGGAGAACAAGCTCGGCGCGCTGAAGCGATTCGTGGAAGCGGAAGACGAGGCGGCGGAATGACGAATGGGTTAAAGCAAAAGGGAAGGCCCCAGGCTGGGACCTTCCCTTTATGACGTTGCTCGCGTCTTATTTGATGATTTTCACGAGATCCTCGAGCATCCATTCCATCGCTGCCGTGCTGTAATCGTTCCAGCGAGGGCTCTCGACGAGGTACACTTGATCGTTCTTAACGGCCGGGATGTTCTTCCAAGCCGATGCTTTCAGCGTGTTGTACGTATCGATGTCCGCTTGGCCGTCGACGAGGATGAACAATTTGTCCGCGTCGGAGACGTAATCGACGACCGCTTCTTCCGAAATCTCGGTCGTAGAAGTCACTTTGCTCTCCGCTTCCGTCGGTGCGAAGCCGATGTCCTTGAACAGCGGAGAGAATACGCCGGTTGCGTGCTGATAAATTTTCTTGCTCCAGAACTGAATGACGACGGCTTTCTGGCCTTCGAGGTTGAACGACTTCAATTGCTCTTTCGCTTGCGCGGCCTTCTCGCTGTATTGCGCGAGCCATGATTGCTCTTCGGCCTCTTTGCCGAGCCATTCCGCCAGAATATGCAAGTGTTCGAGCGGCAGAAGACCCCATTTGGTCGCGATCGTCGGAGCGATCTTCGACAAGCCTTCAAGCTCTTCCGGCTTGAAGTAGCTAGGGATAATGATGAGGTCCGGTTTCAGAGCGAGCACTTTCTCGAGGTCAGCCGTGTCTTGGCCGACGTTCTCGACGCCGTCCGTTCTGTCAGGGCCGTATTTATCCAAGTAGTAACCGATCGTGCCGACTGGCTTAATGCCCAGGGACGTTACTTCTCCGTAGTTGCCAAGCACGATAATGCGCTCAGGGTTCGTCGGGATTTCGACTTCGCGGTCCAAGCCGTCCTTGATCGTCTTCGTCGTCGCGGCAGGCTCTTCGGAGGCGGAATTCGCCGGGGAGCTGCTGCCAGATGCGGCAGGTTCGCTGGCAGCCGGGCTGGACGCGTTGCCGTTATTGTCGTTGTTCCCGCAAGCGGCGGTGAATACCGCCAGCATGACGGCAACCAGAGCAAGCAGGGTAAGTTTCGTAGTCTTCAATGTAGGTCTCTCCTTTAAGTATCTCTCTCTTTGACAGCCGTCCCCACTTGAGAACGATTATCAATATCACGATGTTCATTCTAGCGGATGTTCGCACAGATTTCAAATACTATTTTTGAACGATATGTTATGATCACGATACCGGAAGCCGACGCTACAAGCAGGAACGGTTAAGATAATGAGGAACGGACGGGTGGAACGCGAATGGCGCTTACGGATATCATCTCCGACCTGAATGAGGACAAGCTCGAGCAGCTGCTGGAGCAGTACCGCGCATTAGGACCGCTGCCGGGCATAGCCTTGACGTTCTTAAAGTCGTTCATTCCTCCGCTCCCGACGATCGTGATTATAGGCGTCAACGCAACCGTGTACGGGCTATGGCTCGGGTTCCTCTACTCGTGGATCGGAATCGTGACCGGGTGCATGGCGACGTTCCTTATCGTACGCCGAATCGCGGGACATCCTTACATCGAGCGTTGGTCGCGCAAACCGAGAGTGCAATCGAGCCTGCAGTGGGTGCGCAAAAACGCGTTCAGCTATGTTTTCCTGCTTAGTCTGTTCCCCGTAGGACCGTTCGTCGTCATTAATATGGCGGCGGCCGTCGCGCGAATGCGGCTAAGGTCGTTCTTCATCGCGATCGTGTTCGGCAAGGCGATCATGGTGATGTCGGTATCGATCGTCGGCCATGATTTAACGAGATTCATCCGGCATCCGGCGGAGCTGCTATACGTCGTCGCATTCGTCGGGATTTCGCTATGGATCAGCAAAAAAATCGAAGCGCGTTTCGCCGGGGCTGGTGACGAGTCCACTACGGCGGGCGCAAATATAAACAAGTAGGGAGACAACGCGGATGCTAAGTTTCGAGCAAAAAGTGGCCATTATGAGTTCGTTCCCGGAGTTGGAGCGTAAGGACGTGTCGATGGGGCGCGTCAATTTTCATTTCGAGGGCAGCGTATTCGATAAAAAGTCGGTAGGGTACCATTTTCACAAAAACGGCAACGGATTCGTGTTCGCGGGCAGGCTGCCGGACATCGATACGGATGAACGGGGTTACGTCAATGTAAGAGACTATGGAGAGCAGGAGCTTCGCGAGCTGGTGGCTAGATCGATCCAGTCGCTGGCAGGTAGCTCCGATGCCTGGGCCGAGCCGGAAGAAGGGCAAGAGGAAGCGTGGGAGGGACCGAACGGCACGGTGCTGACGGTAAAGTACGAAGACGACATGTGGTATGTCTTCGCGGGGCTGAACTTGGACGGGGCATTCGAGACGTACGAGGAGACGAAAGAGTATTTAATCGAGGAAGGATTCGTGAAACGTTGATCGCGCGAATCCGTATATAGGGATATGACCTGGAGGCAACGCCATAAGGTTGTCTCTTTTTCGCATCTATGGGCATATGCTAGAATGTGGTTGAGGTTGGCCCTGTTATCACTAGCATTCAAACTATTATGAGCTATGGGGAGAGAATGCAATGAAACGAATTTTCCTGTTTATTCTTACGAACTTGCTCGTCATGGTTACGATCGGAATTATCTTATCCGTCCTCGGAGTGAACTCGTACATTAATGAAAGCGGCGGCATCAACTTCCAGCAGCTGCTGATCTTCAGCGCGATCGTTGGCTTCACCGGCGCGTTCATCTCGCTCGCGATGTCCCGTTGGATGGCGAAAATGATGATGGGCGTGCAAGTGCTCGATCCTCGCAAGAACCTGTCGTCCGGCGAGCGGGAGCTCGTCGAGATGGTTCACCGCATCGCGCACGACGCAGGCATGACGGTTATGCCTGAAGTCGGTATCTACGAATCCAAAGAAGTGAACGCGTTCGCGACCGGGCCTTCCAAGAGACGTTCGCTCGTCGCGGTGTCGACCGGCTTGCTCGAAACGATGGACCGCGACGCGGTCGAAGGCATCATCGGCCACGAGGTGGCGCACATCGTGAACGGAGACATGGTCACGATGACGCTGCTGCAAGGCGTCGTGAATACGTTCGTCGTCTTCCTGTCGCGTATCGCGGCATGGGCGGCATCCCGATTCGTGAAGGAAGACGTTGCGCCGCTCGTGCATTTCATCGCCGTTATCGTGTTCCAGATCGTGTTCTCGATTCTCGGCAGTTTGGTTGTCTTCGCCTACTCCCGTCATCGCGAGTTCCATGCGGACCGCGGCGGCGCGATTCTGGCCGGCAAGGACAAGATGATTCACGCGCTGCAATCGCTCCAAAGATACAAGGAACGCATGGTCGTGGGAGAGCAGCAGACTTCCGTCGCAACGCTCAAGATCGGCGGCAAACCGGGCAGAGTGTCGTGGTTCTCGACGCACCCGGATCTCGGCGACCGCATTCGCGCGTTGCAAGAGGCGCAACTGTAAGTTGTGGGTAACGTTGCAAACCGTCAGGGCGAGCTTATAGGCTCCCTTGACGGTTTTTTTCGTGTGGTGGGAAAGGGGGGGTTGAGTACCTCGAGCGCTGTTTTGTGTGATAATTCGTATAAACCCAAAGTAACCAAGTGCCCCCGCGCGCCGTTTGTGCGATAACTCGTATAAACCCAATATGATTGAGTACCTCATGCGCCGTTTTGTGTGTTGTTTCGTACAAACCCAATGTGACTGAGTGCCACAAGCGCCTCTTGTGTGATATTTCGTATAAACCCAATCGCCAGAGAGGCGACCATCTGTTGTAATTCCCCTTTCCGCGGAGTATACTTAAACCAAAAGTTAAAGCGCTTAAACTTTAGAGAGTCGTTGGGGGTTCGTCGCACGATGAAAGTGAACATTTACGATGTCGCGAGGAGGTCGGGTCTGTCCGTCGTGACGGTGTCTCGCGTGCTGAACAATGCTCCTTCCGTACGGGAGAGCAATAGAGACAAGGTGCTTCGGGCGATGGAGGAGCTCGGCTACCGGCCGAACGCGTCCGCGCGAAGTCTCGCGAAAGGGCGGACGGGCGTCATCGGTTTAACGCTGACGACGCTGCAAGATGCGTTCCTCGATGCGGTCGTCAAGGAAATCGCCGATTGCTTGGCCGAGCAAGGGTACTTCTTGGCGCTGTCTGTAACGCCCAGCTATGAGGCGTCGCATCGCTCGCTGTTCCAGCATGACCGGGTAGACGGAGTCATTCTGCTGTCTCCGGTCGAGGAGGACGCGTACGTTCGGGAGCTGAAGACGAAGGGGATTCCGTTCGTCATGATCGATAACCAACACCGGAATCCGGAGGTCGCGTCCGTTCTCGTAGACAACTTCAAAGGCGGATACGCGGCGACGAAGCATCTGATCGATCTTGGCCATCGCGACATCGCCCATATACGCGGCGCCGGGCAGTTCCTCAGCAGCCTCGAGCGGGAACGGGGCTTCGAGACGGCGATGAGAGACGCGGGACTGACGCCGTATCGGGTCGAGCCAGGCTCTTTCGACATCGAGTCGGGATACGAGATCGCCAGCCGATGGATCGAGACGGGGAGGCTTCCCACAGCCGTGTTCGCGGCTGACGACTATATGGCGATCGGCGTGATGGACGCGTGCAAGAACGCGGGGGTGAAAGTGCCTGAAGAGGTATCGGTCGTCGGCTTCGATGATCAGTTGCTCGCTTCGCAGCTTCGCCCGCTGCTGACGACGGTCCGCCAGCCGGCTCGCGAGCTTGGCAGAATCGGTGCGGATAGGGTACTGGGTCTCATTGAAGGCACGGCTCAAGGCGGCGAGACGGTCGTGCTGCAGCCCGAGCTTGTTATCAGGGCATCGACGGCGTCGCCAAGGAACGACGGAGGGGGAATCAACGGATGAATTATTATCTTGGCGTAGACGCCGGAGGCAGCAAGACTTATACGATCATCACCGACGAAGACGGCAACATCGTAGGCAAAGGCCGCAGCGGCAACGGCAATCATCAGCTCGGCGAAGAGGAAGCGCGCCATAACTTACGCGAATCGGTAGGCATGGCTTTGACGCAGGCGAGACTGACGCCCGATCAGATCGATTTCGCCTACTTCGGCATGGCAGGCGCGGACCGGGAAGCGGACTTCCGCATTCTGCGGCCGCTGATCGCGGAGCTCGGATTCCCTCGGCACGAGATCGTCTGCGATACGATGATCGCGCTGCGGGCGGGCACCGACAAGCCGTACGGCGTCGTGCTTATTTGCGGCACCGGCACGAACAGCGCGGGCGTGAACCGTCAGGGCGAGAGCTTCCAATGCGGCGGCTTTTCCTATCAGTACGGCGACTTCGGAGGGGGCGGCGGGCTTAACGTAGAAGCGTTCCGTTCGGTAATCCGGGCATGGGACGGACGGGAGGAGCCGACGCTCCTTACGCAGTTGCTGCTTGATTCGCTCGGGTATGAGAGCGTGCAGGCCATGCTCGACGATTACTTGGATCACGAACGCACGCCGCCGACGCATCTTGCGAAGCTGCTGTTCGAAGCGGCGGAACAAGGCGATGCCGCGGCGCAAGCGATATTGCGCGAACAGGGCGAGGAGCTGGGCAAGGCGGCGCGGGCGGTCATCAAGCGGCTAGGGATGGCGGAGGAGCGATTCGACGTCGTCCTCGCGGGCAGCATCGTCACGCGGGGGAAAGGCGAGCACGTAACGGCCTATATCCGGCAGGCGATCCAAGAAGCCGCCCCGCAAGCCACCATGGTGAAGCTGGCGGTCGAGCCGGTCGTCGGCGCCGTATGGCTGGCCCATGAAGCCGCGCGTGGCGCGCTTCCGAGGCAGGTATTCGATAAGCTGAAGGAAATTCGGGACTACGACACGATATAAAATACGATAAAGGAGCTGGAACGAATGGCACGGGGAGCAAGCAACGGACTGAAAATCGCCATTATCGGAGGCGGTTCCTCTTACACGCCGGAGATTGTGGAGGGCTTTATTCTAAGATACGATCAGCTACCGGTCAGGGAACTATGGCTTGTCGATATCGAAGCGGGACGCCGAAAGCTGGAGATCGTCGGAGAGCTGGCGAAGCGAATGGTCGCGAAATCGGGGCTTCCGATCGAGGTGCGCCTGACGCTAGACCGACGCCAAGCGATCGAAGGCGCGGACTTCGTCTCGACGCAGCTGCGAGTAGGTCTATTGGAAGCGAGAAAATGGGATGAGCATCTCCCGAACCTGCACGGAGTCATCGGGCAAGAGACGACGGGACCGGGCGGCATGATGAAAGCGATGCGGACGATACCGGTGCTGCTCGACATTGCCAAGGATATCGAGGAACTGAGCCCGAACGCGTGGCTGCTTAACTTCACGAATCCGGCCGGCATGGTAACGGAAGCGCTGAATCGTTATTCGGGCGTCCGCAGCATCGGCCTGTGCAACGCGCCGATCGGACTGCAGAAGTGGCTCAGCAAGAAATACGAAATGCCGGCAAATCGCATCTATACGGAGTTCGTCGGGTTGAACCATCTGCACTGGGTCACGCGTGTCGAAGTGGACGGCGTAGACCGGCTGCCGGAGCTGCTCGATAAGCGGGAGGAGTATTCGGGCAAGAACGTTCCCGCCACGGAGTGGGACCCGGACTTCCTCAGATCGCTCGGCGGATTGCCGTCGTATTATTTGAAATACTTCTATATGACGGACGCCATGCTGTCCGAACAGCTCGAATCGTTGAAGTCGAACGGAACGAGAGCGGAAGTCGTCAAGAGAGTGGAAGACGAGCTGTTCGAGCTATACGCGGATCCGGAGCTGCAAGAGAAGCCGAAGCAGCTGGAGCAGCGCGGAGGCGCGTATTATTCGGAGGCGGCGGTTAACTTAATGGAGTCCCTCCATAATGACCGGAGAGACATCCAGACGATCAACGTACGCAACGGCAGGACGCTCGACTTCCTCCCCGAGGACGCGAGCATCGAAGTGAACTGCGTCATTACCGGCCAAGGTCCGATCGCGCTTCCGGCGTCGCGCGTGCCGGAGCAGGCGAAGGGGCTGATCGCCGCGGTGAAAACGTATGAGCGTCTAACGATCGAAGCGGCGATTACCGGAGACCGGGACATCGCGTTGCAAGCGATGGTCAGCCATCCGCTAGTGCCGTCGGTCTCGGTGGCCAAGAAGCTGCTGGACGAAATGCTGGAGAAGAATAAGCCCTACTTGCCAGCCTTCCAACGGTCTTAGATTCGACACAATAAGCGGATTGTTTTCGCTCCGAGCGCATGCTATATTAGGTCACACCTAGTGCAAAAAGGAGTTAGTGTTACATGTCAGTGCTTGGCATTCTACCTTTCGGCGAATCCATCCTGCGCAAGAAGGCGCGTCCGGTCGAAGAGATCACGCCGAAAATAACGAAGCTGCTTGACGACATGGCGGAGACGTTATACGCAACGGACGGTCGCGCCGGGTTGGCCGCGCCGCAAGTGGGCATGCTCCGGCAATTGATCGTCATGGATTGCGGAGAAGGGCTGATCGAGCTCATTAATCCGGAAATCATAGAAGCGAGCGGAGAACAAGATGGCGCGGAGGGGTGCTTGTCGTTCCCGGGCTATTACGGCTTCGTGAAACGCGCGCAACGCGTGAGGATACGCACGATGAACCGGCAGGGAGAGACGGTCGAGCTTGAAGGCGAGGGTTTCCTGGCTCGCTGCATTCAGCACGAAGTCGACCATCTTCACGGCAAGCTGTTCATCGATCTCGTTCAGGAGCCTTGGCTTTATCAAGAGAAGACGAACCAGAGAATCCCGCTGATCGACGTAATGAAGATTTCGCATTCCGACTAACACAGATACGGGTGGTATCGGCCAATGGACGTAACGGTTTTGCTTATAGTCGTCGTTGTTGTCATGCTCGCCGGCTTCGTGGCTACGATCATGGTCGGCAAGTCGAGGAGCAACCAAGTCGAAGACCCGCGCTACATGCAGAAGACGGGTTCGAAGTGGCTCCGGCTTACGCTGCTGTACGTGGCGGCGATCTTGGTTGTGGCTTTGATCTATGTCGCGTTTCTTCAATGACGCATAGGTTTCCGCATTGAAACCGTCGGGAGCGGATCGCTGTCCGACGGTTTTGTCGTTTTATTTATTCGTGCTATGCTGTTTGCCCGGCAGCGCGGAGCCGGCTTTTTCTCCGCCGTTACCCCGTTTGCTGCGCGCGATTTTCCGCTGATTGTCGTTCAGCTTTTCCACGAACTCATGGGTATCGCTCAACTGAAGCTCACCCTCCTCCCGCATGAGACTACTGTTACTGTTTCCATGCTTGTCCCATAATATTTGGCCGCCTATCTTGAAACGTTCGTCCAAAATCCTTAATATTCGCATAGAGAGTTCAACTTGCCGATAGGGAGACGCTTATGAAATTCGCCATTCAATATTTATCTTTCTTCGTCATCCAGACGGAAGGCGAGGGCCAAGACGGACCCAAACGATATAAGCATTATCAGACGTTATCCCATGAGGAATACCAAGACAGCGCGCTGAAGGACTTCTTGGATAGCGAGTTCAAACGGATCGCCAAGCGCAAAGCGGAAATCAACCCGGTCGCCGAACAAGTTCCGACGAAGATCGGCCGATTCATCGTAGAGCCGGGCCACGAATTGACGAGCAATCCGAACTACAACTTGTTCCAACGGCTTCGGACGGCTACGGATAAGCAGTCGTTCCATAATAGCGGCGACGACCTTCTCCGGATCTACATGGATACGAATTCGGTACGCGGAGGCGCGTTCGTGCTGGCGCTCGCCAAGCTGAACGAGCTGTTCGACGAGCCGTTCCTGTTCTTGCTGAAGTGCGACTTCGAATCGAAGATCGCGCGGATTTCCGACGAGAAGAGCTTGATTGCCCGCGTGGAGATGGCGATCAACGCGCGCAACATCAAATCCATTCAATATCCGCATATGCCCGAGGAAGGCATGCTCGAGGAGTGGGAGCTCAAAATTCACCAGGCTTCCCATGCCCGATATTTCGAGGATTTCTTGAAGTACGTCTCTTACGAAAAATCCAAGCCGGAAATCGTGAACGACCAGGTGCTGGGCATGGTGCAGGAGTATATGGCCGAGAAGTGGCAGGTGCCGATCGAGGAAACCGCGTTCGCTGAAGTCTCTCCGGAAGAGCCGTATCCGTACGCGCACAATCATCCGGAGGGTTTGCTTCAAGAGAAGCAGCAATTCGACGTGTGGGTGGCTTCGGAGAAACGCGACCTGCAGGAAAAATGGACGCATGACTACGTTATGGAAGCCACTTCGCGGATCGTGGAGCTGCAGCCCGAGCTGGAGCTTAAGTTCAAGCTGGACGACATCACGGTCAAGGCGCAAATGGCCGATTACGGCAAGCGCATCCATGTAGCGCGCTTGAACGGCAGGTATGTCGTGCTCATCGAAGGGGACATGTTCCAATTCGACAAGGGCGTGTCGCCGATCGAGCTTCTGCAGCCTCAGGAGCTGACGGAAGTGCTTCGCCGGCTGGAGGATAGAGCTCGATACGAACCGGAAGAGATGGACTGAACGTTAGGGATGTCCAACGCTTCAAGACATTGGAGAGGGTTTTCTCGCGCCGGCGGAGCTATAATCGTAGGATGAGAGATTCATAGATTCATAAGGGGGTGCCGGCGATGCAAGCTGCCGAGAACACGGTTGTTGTTCTGCCTAGGAGGCGACGGATCGGGCAATGGTTCAGGCAGCGGCTTGCCGGCATGCTGGCGCTGGATACTCGCCGTCCAAGGGCCGCGATCGCCGGACTGTGGCTGGTCACCAGTCTGGCGGCGGGCGTGAGCGCTCTTGGATTACCAACCGGCTTCGGAACGATGTTCGACGTCACGACGGGAGTCGCCTTGAATACGATCGCGATGCCGCTCGCAGCATGGGTCATTGCCGTGTTGCTCGCGCTTGTCGGCCTGCGGTTGCCTAGATTTGCGGTTGGCAGCGCGCTCTATTCGGGCGTGCTCCTCTTTTTCATTCTCCTATTCACCGAGTTTGCGTGGCTTGGTGCGGTTATCTATGCGGTGGCGTTCACGCTAATAGCGGCAGGAGCCGGTTTGCTTGGGGATACGGCGATTCGATCGCGAAGGAACGCGGTGGTCGTCGGCGGTTCGATTATCGTCTTAGGTTCGGGGATCTGGGCGGCCGGGACGTTGGACCGCCCGACTGCGGGCGATGGTGCGGACAGAGGGGAAGTCCAAGCGCTGGCGACGGTCATGGAGAATCCTTCCGAGCTCGGCGAATATCTCATCGATGCGTTCACCTACGGCAGCGGAGCGGATAAGCGACGCTCCGAATTCGGTCAAGACGCTGACGAGGTGTCGCAGACCGTCGATGCAAGCGCGTATATCGAGGGCGGCGACTGGGTATGGCTGCGCACGAAATTCTGGGGCTTCGACGAATCGAGCTTGCCGCTGAACGGAAGAGTGTGGATGCCGCAAGGAGAAGGTCCGTTTCCGGTCGTCCTGATGGTGCACGGCAATCACCTGATGGAGCAATTCTCGGACGAAGGATACGGTTATCTAGGCGAATTGCTGGCCAGCCGAGGCGTTATCGCGATTTCCGTAGACGAGAATTTCTTGAACTTCTCGGCTTGGAGCGGCATTCCGGACCAAGACATGAAGCTGCGGGCTTGGATGCTGCTGAAGCACATCGGCCAGCTGCAGCAGTTCGCGGCGGACACGACTTCGCGGTTTTACGGCAAAATCGATTTTCGGCAAATCGCTCTGATCGGCCACTCCCGCGGGGGTCAGGCGGTCGCGATGGCTGCCGACCGGGTACAATGGTTTTCCTATGATGCGGGGCTTCCTCTTGCGTCCTCGTATCAGATTAAAGGAGTCGTCGCCATCGCGCCGACGGACACGTACGTCGATGGCCGTCAAGCGAAGCTGCACGATATCTCCTATCTGACGCTTCAAGGCGCCAAGGACGCCGATCTCGTGAACTTCAACGGCGATCGCCAATACTCGCGGGTCGATATCGCCGAAGGCGCCGACGCATTCAAAACATCGCTCTATATCGCGGGGGCGAACCATAGCCAGTTCAATACGGCTTGGGGCGAGTTCGACAACTCGTTCCCGGGCAGGCTGTTCGTTCGTCCGACCGGCAAGCTTGAGCCCGGCGCGCAGCGTCAGATCGCCAAGACGTACGTATCGGCGTTCATGGAGACGCTGTTCCATAAGGACGAGCAATATCGCTCGCTCTTCCGCGATTACCGGACGGGGTTGAGGATTCTACCTAGTACGGCTTACTACAGCCAGTATCAGGACGGGCAGTTCCGCCTGCTTGCGGATTACGAAGGGGACGATCGTGCCAGGCCCGGACCGCAGGTATCCGCCGAAGCCGTCGGCTTGACCGATTGGCGGCATATCGAGTTGCAGAATCGGCAGCTTCAGAATACGGGTGACCAAGGCTTGCTGCTGAAGTGGGACGCGGAAGGGACGTACTCCGTTCGGGTTGCATCCTCCGGTACAACGCTCGATGAAGGATCGAAGCTGGCGTTCTCCATCGCTAGATTAGACGGCGGCTCCTCTTCGAACGGTACGATTTCGATAAAGGTGAAAGATCGCGCCGGCGTCGCCGTAAGCCTGCCGTTGTCCCGTTTCGCCGATGTGCTGTCTTCGCCGCCGACGGATTTTACTTGGCTCCCGTGGATGGAGGCCGCCCTATCGGACGGCAAGTTCGCGGGCGATACGGAGACGGTCTATCAGACGGTCGAACTGTCGCTAAGCGCGTTCGAGGACGAGGGCCCCGACTTTACGCCGTCCGAGTGGGAGGAGCTGACGCTTCGCTTCGACGGCGGACCCGGCAGCGTGCTAATCGACGACTTAGGCCTCATCCCATAGAAGGAGATAAACCCAAAAATCCGACCATGCCTCTTTAGAGGCGCGGTCGGATTTTTATGGTTGCTCAGGAAATTATGACTCACTGTTCTGCGGTATCGCAGACCGTTACAGCGGCGCGGTTGCGAGAGTTACGTCTCCAACGGTGTCACAGACCACTACAGCGACACTGGTGCGGAAGTTTGTTCTACAACGGTACCGCAGACCACTGCAGCGGCGCGATTGCGAGAGTTACGTCTACAACGGTGCCACAGACCGCTGCAGCGACACTGATGCGGAAGTTTGTTCTACAACGGTACCGCAGACCGTTACAGCGGCGCGATTGCGAAAGTTTGTTCTACAACGGTGCCACAGACCGCTGCAGCGACACTGGTGCGATTTTTTTGGTTTTTATGCCAAAGATTTCTCGAACAGAATGACGTTGAAGCCGTCTACGACGGCGGGGCCGATCTCCTCGTATCCGTTGCTATTGAACAAGGCGTGCGCTCCGTACTGATTGTGCAGTGCATCGAGGGTGATGCGGAGGAAGCCCAGCTCCTTGGCTCTTTCCTCGAGTCTGTTCAGCATCAGTCGGCCATAGCCTTTCCGCTGATGCTCCGGATGGATGCGCAATCGCTTAATTTCCGCTCTCTCGTCATCCAGCTTTTTCACGCCGCCCATTGCAATGACTTGCCCCCGCACTCCGATCCCGACGAGAAAGTCGCCTCCGCTCTGCAAATATTGCTCCTCTATGTGGAAAATATCGTGGTAATGCTGGTGAGTCGGCTCGACGCCGGCTTCGGAGATGACAAGCAGATGAACGCGCCAGACATGATCGTGGTCAACCGTGGAATACCGTCTAATCGTAATCATTACGAACCCTCCATCCTATCTATTTTGTTATGTAATATAACATATATATGCCAAATAGAGAACGTTTTCCTCTGAACTAATCAATTATGTTAGTAAACCATACATACAAGACGTGTTAATTTGTAAATAATTCCCGAATAGTGAAGGGGAATGAAGGTTGATGTCGTATATATTCAATAACCGCATGACTCTATGTCCGGAGGATGAACATGTCGCTAGATACGCTCTTATTTCACGTTCTCATCGTTCTCGCGCCGACTCTTATCGCCAGTCTGATCTACGATAAGCATGCCATAGGCGCGTCTCCCTATTTCATAGGCGGGTTGAACGGCCTCGCGGCTGCTTTGTGCGTCCTTAATCCTTATACGATATACGGATTGCATTGGGATCTGCGATTTATGCCTTTCATCGTGGCGTGCGTATACGGGGGGACTTACGCGGGGGGGTTCGTGTGGGCGGCGATTACGGCAGTGCGCGTGTATCAAGGAGGGGACGCGCTGCTCTTCGATCTGGCCAGCATCTCGATCGCGGTCGCGTTGCCGTTGCTCTTGAGCTTTCTGAACCGTCGCCATCCGGATAAAATGCGTCGCATCCAGGTCGTGCTAGCGATTGCGATCTGGGTCGGTATCGTTAAGCTGCTGACGCTCGTCGCCTATCGTTATCTGGAGGACTTTACGGGACCGTTCGTTACGGGGAGCATGCAGAACATGTTTATTACGCCGATGATCTATGCATCCGTGTTCTTCTTCGCTTACATGCTCAACGAAGGAATGATTCAACGAAGACGAATGAAGCTGGAGATTGCCCGCGCGGAGAAGTTGAATGCCCTAGGAGAAATCGCGGCCTCGATCGCCCATGAGATTCGCAACCCGCTTACGGTCGTCAAAGGGTTCCTGCAGTTGATCAAGCAGAGAGACACCGGTCCGTCGGCGGCTTATATCCCGTTGATCTTGAACGAGCTTGCCCGGGCCGAAACGATATTGAACGAATATTTGAGCTACGCGAAGCCTCATCTCATTACGAGCGAACGCGTTCAGGTCGCGGCGGTGATCGAGAACATCGTCATGCTGCTCGAGCCGTTATCCATTATCCAAGGGGTTCAGCTCGAAAGCCGGTTATCCGTGAATCCGCACGTATCCGGGGACCGCAATCAGCTCCAACAGGCGCTTATGAATGTGACGAAGAACGCGATCGAGGCAACGCCTTCGGGAGGCAAGGTGACCGTTCAGCTCACGAACGACGCAGAGTGGGTTTACGTGAAAATATCCGATACCGGCCGAGGGATGAGCAAGGAGCATCTCGACCGGCTCGGAACGCTGTTCTATTCCACGAAGGACAAGGGGACGGGGCTTGGCACGACGGTAGCGTGGCAAATTATCCGCAACATGAACGGGACGATCCATTATGAGAGCAAGCTCAACGTCGGCACGGAAGCGCTCATTAAGCTGCCGATCGCCAAATAAGGAAGCCCTGCGTTAACCCCGCTTATTCTCGTATATGGCTAAGCGTTGATGGACAACCCCGAGCAGCGGCGCAGGGATTCGATGCTTGCGAGCGAGCTCGAGCAAGTAGCCGTGAATGTGCGATCCCTCGGTAGGCAATCCGCTTAGCATATCCCGCAGCATGGACGATGTGCTGCCATAAGACATTCCTTCCACGGCTTTCGCGTTAAGCTCGGCCATATTCTCGGGAATCTCGCCTCCGGCGGCTTTAATAATCCCGGCGATTTCATCGAAAATGCGCTTGAACCATTCGATCCCTTCGCCCGCGTCGCGAATCTCGCCCACGGTCGCTTGGAACAGCGTCGTCAATCCGGACAGGCCGCTGATGAACGAATACTTCTCCCACAACGAGCGGCGGATGTCCGAGCTTTCGGTCAGCACGCGGGCGGCGGACAACGTTTGCTTGATCCGTCCGTACAGCTCGCCTTGAAGATCGGCGAACGGGCCGTATAGGAACGAGTAGAAAGGACTCATGTGGACGATCGCTCCGTCAGCGTCAAGCGTCGATTCGATTCGCGCGACGCCGCCGAGCAACGGTTGCCCCGGATAAGCCTCGGCGATGTCGTTCATGTGCTTGTATCCATTGAGGAAAGGCAACAATGCCGTACGCGCGTGAAGGTACGGCTTAATCTGCGCTAATACGCCCGGAAGTCCGTAAGCTTTGCAAGCGATGATGACCAGATCGAACGGAGCGCTCTCGTCGCCGGCGACGATCAGCTTCGGGTGCCCCGCATAATCGCCTCGCGGGCTGCGGACGACGAGACCGCCGGAGAGCAGCTTCGCTTTCCTGGCTTCGCGGACGAGTAACGTGACGTCCAATCCATCCTCGATCATTCTCGCCGCGATATATCCTCCGACGGCGCCTGCGCCAACGACTAGTATTCTCATATGTACGCCACTCCCTCTACTCGTCATAATGAATTAACCCCATCATAATCCTTGAACCATGCTCCTGCCAATCTGCTTATGGCTTCATCGATCGTATGCTCGTTCAGCCCGCCGAAACCGAGCATCAAGTACGACTGCGGACATAACGAAGGCGAAGACCACTGAACCGCCGGCGAATAAACTCGGATACCGGCCTTCAATGCGAGCTCGATAAGCTCGCCGCCGGGAATATTCGCCTTTACGTCGATCAGCAGGTGCAGCCCCGCCTTCTGTCCGATAATCTCGATTCGATCGCCCATATGGCGCTGCAAGGCTGCCAGCAACGTCCGATGCTTCAACTGGTACAACCGCCTCATCTTCCGCACGTGACGCCCGAAGTGTCCTTCGCGCATGAAGCGCAACATCGCTCGCTGGATAAGCGGAGAGACGGGCTGGCTGTAAGCCCATAGCTTCTCGCGCACGGATCGGGCGATCGGCTCCGGCAATACGACATAGCTGAGTCTGGCAGCGGGAAGGAACGACTTCGACAGCGTGCCGAGATAGATCACGCGATCGTGACGGTCCAGCGCTTTCAGGGCGGGAATAGGCTGGCCGACATACCGGAATTCGCTGTCGTAATCGTCTTCGATGATCAGCGCGTTCTTCTCGTCGGCCCATTGAAGCAGCTTGTTCCTCCTCTGAATCGGCAGGACCATGCCGAGCGGGAACTGGTGCGAGGGCGTAACGTATACGGCGGATATGTCCGAATTGTACAAGCGGTCGACTCGAATGCCGTCCGCGTCTAGCGGAACGTGAACGAGCCGGCATCCGTGGCCGGACAGGGAGGTTCTGACCCCGTTGTAGCCGGGATCTTCCATGGCTACCCGCTCGCCTTGAAGCGGGATCAACTGACACAGCATGCTGATGGACTGCTGCGTCCCCGCGCAGATGACGATTTGGCTAGCCGTACACTGGACTCCGCGCGATTGGTAGAGGTAGCTCGCGATTTCCGAGCGAAGCTCCGCTTCCCCTTGCGGATGCCCGTAATCGAGCACTTGGCGCGGATTCGAGTCGTTCAGCGCTTCTAGCAAGCATCGCTTCCACGCGCCCATGGGGAATCGCTCCATCTCGACGTCGCCGTACCGGAAATCGAATGCGACGCCGGCGTCGTCCGCGGAGGGAGAGGATAACGAGGCGTCCAATCCGCGCCATTCCGGCGGGGTCTTCCGCTTGCTTGACTGCGGCAGGGCGGGAGGTTCTTCGACCTGAAGCGCGAATAGGCCGCTCCGGCTGCGGCTTTCCGCATAGCCTTCGGCGATGAGCTGTTGGTACGCCGTCTCGACCGTGTTTTTGCTTACCTTCAGATGCGCGGACAGGGCAAGGATGGCGGGCAGCTTCGTACCGGCCGAGATCGCGCCGGCTTCGATTTCGCCGCGAATATAGGCATATAGCTGGAGGTACAGCGGATGCCCGCTTGCTTTGTCCAGCGTCGGCGTTAACGTGATCATGCCACACTCCCTCTGACCCCAATAAATTGATTAATTCTGTCACTTTCGAAGGGGTTAATGCTCTCGTATACTGATTCTAACATATATCGAGCTTAGGATTGAGGGGAGAGTTGTCCATGTTCACCGTTAGACTGGCCAAACGCGAATGTACGGACCCGAGCAAGATCGAGCATTTTCTCAAACATGCGCAAACCGGATTTCTAGGAATGTCGTCAGGAGATCAACCGTACGTCGTACCGATGAATTATACATGGTGGAACGGCGCGATCTACGTACACGGGGCCGAGGAAGGGAGGCGGGCGAACTGCTTGCGCGCGAACGCCAACGTGTGCTTCACGATCAGCGAGCATTACGGTACGATGACTTCGCCGGTTCCCGCCCATACGGATACGGCGTATATGAGCGTCGTCATCGACGGCCGCGCATCGTTCGTGACAGACATCGATGAAGCCACCGGGGCGATGCAAAGCATGCTGGACAAATACGTACCCGGTTTCTACTACCAGCCGCTCGCCAGCAGCCACGTCGAGAAGTATCGCTCCTCCCTGGGGAGCAAGACGGCGATCATGAAGGTCGAGCCGATCGCGATTACCGCCAAGGAGAACGCGCCGGTCCAAGAGCAGATGTTCCATCCGGGCATGAAGCTTCGTTAACCGAATCACGTAACAGCCGCGAGTCGCTTCCTAGGGAGGGCTCGTTTTTTTGTCGTTTTGGCAGGAAAATAGAGGAATTACGGCGAACGGCGTTGAAAGGGTCAGGAAGAAGAATATTCGAACGAACACCTTCAAGAAAAGTAATTCCTTTGCGCGGCAACTATGGGCGTACGACTATCGTAGAAGGCAGGGACTTATATGGCTAACGAATATCGAGTCGGGCTAATCGCGCCTCATCTGGATGGAGAATATTACGGCAGAATTATCCCGGATATCCACCAATACGTGCGTTCGAAACATTCGCGTCTGTTCGCTATACAGTCTGCCGACGAGACTTTGGGTATTGCCCGCCTCGAGGATCCGGTTGCTTTTAATCTCATAGATGCTTGGATTCTCGTGCTGCCAATGGCCAGCGCCTACTTCCAGGAGCTGCTCAACAAGAGCGGCAAGCCGGTAGTCGGAGTAGGCTTTCCGCCTCCTCATGCGCAAATGCATTCCGTCGTCGTGAGCAATCGCGAGAGCATGCGGCAAGCGGTGCTGCATCTCATCGACGCTCACGGACACGAGCGCATCGCCTTCATCGGCAACTTGGATCAGTACGATCTTTACGAACGATACATGGGTTATCGCGAGGCGTTGTCGGAGCGCGGGTTGCCGTTCGACGAACGGCTCGTATTCGACGCGGACGACAATCTGCTCGAGAGCGGTGCGCAAGGGGCGGAAGAACTGCTCGCCAGGAGCGATGCGCTGGGCTTCTCGGCGATCGTAGGAGGCACCGATCTGAATGCGATCGGCGCGATTAACGCGCTGCGCGAGAGGGGTTATGACGTTCCGGGCGACGTCGCGGTCATCGGGTTCGATGACATTCCGCAATCGTCCACGAATTATCCGTCGCTGACGACGGTGGGCCAGTCATTCGACAAGGTTGCGATGCAAGCGGTCGAGCGGGTGTTCGACCTGCTCGAGGGCCGATCGTTCGAGGACAACTTAACCTACGTGCCCGCCCCATTCATTCCCCGCGCTTCATGCGGCTGCCTGAATCCTACCTTCGCGACGGGGCCGGAAGAGATCGCGAATATCGCGCAAAGCCTATCCCAGCTTCGAACGTCGCTTCATCGGATTACGACGAACAACTACAAGATGACGCACGCGCTGATCAAGGCGACCCAAGAAGAGAAAATACACATCGAAAGCCTGTTCTGGAACTTATCCCACTGGGGCTGCCTGGCGTTATGGGAGACGGATAAGCGCGGCGTTCGGCGGCTTGTCGTCAAACAGACGTTCAGCAGGCGCGGGGACGCCGTGCCGCCGATCGGCGAGACGTACCGGCTGGAGGACTTCCCCCCGCTGCGTTATTTGCCTCCGAGCGCGCAGCCCGGCGGCGAAGACATGGTCATCGTTCACCCGGTCATGTCCGAATTGCAGGATTGGGGGTATATCGCGCTTAGCACTCCGGCCGATCCGCTGAACAACTTCGTGGCGAACGACATTGCCCGGCACAGCTTCTCGATCTTGGCGGTGGCCATGGAGCGGGATATGCTCGTCCATCAGATCCGGTCATTCGCTGAGAAGCTGGAGCTCGTGGCCCGGACGACGAACGACGGGATATGGGATTGGAATTTGTCGACGAATAAGATCGAATGGAACGTCAGGGCGCGTTCGATGCTGAGCTCCGCGGCCGTGACGGTGACGGAAGCGCCGAGATCGTTCCTGGCGCATATTCATCGCGAGGATCAGTCGGAGGTGCGGGAGGCGTTCCGCAAGACGATTACGAACCATACGCCGATCCAGTGCGAGTTCCGGATCGTTGGATCGAACGGCGGGCAGATCTGGGTGTATCTGGCCGGGGACTGCATCCGCGATACGTCGACCGGAGCCGTCCGCATTATCGGCTCGCTCACGGATATTACGGAGAAAAAGTCGAACGAGGCGCGCATCATTCATATGGCGTATTACGACGCGCTTACGGGTCTTCCGAATCGCCTCTTGCTCCAAGAGCGGCTGCGTAAGGCGATGTCCGATCGCGAGCAGGACGGCGGGAAGATGGCGGTGTTCCTCATCGACTTGGACCGCTTCAAGATCGTCAACGATACGCTCGGCCATCAAGTAGGAGACCTGCTGCTGATTCGCGTAGCGGAGATGCTGAAGGATTGCGTCGGGAGCGAGAATACGATCGCGAGGCTTGGCGGCGACGAATTCATCGTCATGTTCCCGTCGATCGAAAACGAGGACGAGGTGTCGGAGGTCGCCGATCGCGTTCTGAGCAAGCTGTCCGAGCCGGTCGTGCTCGAAGGCACGAAGTTCTACTTATCGGCGAGCATCGGCGCAAGCTTGTATCCTTCCGATGGGGTGGACTCGGAGACGTTGATTAAATTCGCAGATCTGGCGATGTACCAGTCCAAGAAGAGCGGCGGCAACCGGCTTGGCTATTACACGGAAAACCTCGGCGTACAGCAGGTAGAGCGAGTGAACATGGAAAGCGGGCTGCGCCTTGCTCTCGAACGCGGCGAGTTCGTGCTGCATTATCAACCGCAAATTTCGCTGGCGACGGGCAATGTCTACGGGGCGGAAGCGCTCATTCGCTGGCAATTGCCGAGCGGTAAGATCGTGCAGCCGGGCGAATTCATTCCGTTGGCGGAAGAGACCGGACTTATTATCCCGATCGGGGAGTGGGTGCTCGACAAAGCCTGCCAAGCCTGCAAGCAATGGATCGCGGACGGCATGGTCACTGCCGTAGTCTCGGTGAACATCTCTTCGCAGCAGTTCCAACGAGGGGATTTTCCGGAATTGGTCAGGCAAGTGCTGCGCAATACCGGCATTCAGCCGAACAACCTATGCTTGGAGATTACCGAGCATATGGCGGTCTTGAACATAGAGCATACGATCCAAGTGTTGAAGGAGCTTGTCGATATCGGCGTCCGCATCGCGATCGACGACTTCGGCATCGGCCAATCCTCGCTCGTACTCCTGAAGAGACTGCCGCTCCACGTGCTGAAGATCGATCCTTCGTTCATCTTCCATATGACCGATAACGGCTCCGACGAAGCGATCGTCAAGGGCATTATTGAGATGTCGCACGGCCTCGGCCTGGCGGTTACCGCGGAAGGGGTCGAGACCGAGGCGCAGCTTCTTCGTCTGCAGCAGCTCGGCTGCGACCGGATTCAAGGCTACTATACGGGCCGTCCGATGCCTTCGGAGCAATTCATCGGTTACTTCCAATCTCTGATCTCAACCGAGACTTCGAGGTGGCGGGCTTAATAGGACGAGTTCGGCCAGCGGATCCGGCGGGCGGGGTCCGCCATCGACGTTGATCTCGCGTTGAGCATGGCGTCAGCTAGGCTCAGACCCTGCTCGCGGATCTCGTCCATGTAGACGTCCGCCCGGATGAGCCCTTTGTGGAGGATGATCGCCCGGTCGATCACGTTCTCGATCTCGTCGATCAAGTGCGTCGTCATGAGCACCGTCTCGTTCCCCGTCAGTCCTTCGATGATCCGCTTGATGGAGTCGTGCCTGGAGAAAATGTCTTTGCCGACGAACGGCTCATCCATGATGAGGTAGTCGGCTTTCTTGGCAAGGCCGGCGCAAAGCTCCAGCTTCATCTTTTGCCCCTTGGAGAACGTTCTGATTCGCCGGTTCGCCGGCAATTCGTAGGCTCTCAGCAATTCGTCGTAATACGGTCGGTCGAAGCGGGGGAAGAACTCCGCTAGGAACTCCGCGTATTTCGGGGGCGTCAGGTTCGGGAGGAAGCTGCCCTCTTCGGTCATGAACGCCATCCGCGCATATTGCTCGGCGGCAGGTTTGCCGTCGATCCGAACTTCCCTATCGCGAACCTCCCCCATCCCCATGATCGCTTTGAGCAACGTCGTTTTGCCGCTGCCGTTTTCCCCGAGAATGCCTACCACTTCGCCTTTGTTAATCGTAATATCGTTGACGTACATCAGCGCGTTGCTGATGGGATACTGCTTATCCACGCGTATCAATTCGATCACGGACGACGCACCTCCGTTCTGGCTCTGTTATTCGATCGTAATATTCGAGAATTGCCGATAATCCATCTGATCGTACATGAATCCGTTAGCTTGCGGGAGTTGGTTAAGCGCCTCGACGCTATCGTCGTTCAAGTCGGTCGCGAGCTCTCCCTTGTATACGAGCTCGGATCGTTCGTAGACGTATACGTAACAGTGCCGCGGAAGGACGATGTCGTAATACGGATCGCCCGCGACCTTGCGCGTATCCCGGAACGTGCGGACGATATAAAATTTACCGTTGCGGTAGCTCGCCGCATAGATGCCTTGATAGGCGTCCTCCTCGCCGTCGGAGAACGAAGCCTTGAGGGTGTCGATTAACTCGACGCCCTTCGATAAGTCGAAGCTCAGCAGATAACGCTGACCGCTTCCCCTGAAGC
Source organism: Bacillota bacterium (assembly GCA_023460795.1). Classification (GTDB taxonomy): domain Bacteria; phylum Bacillota; class Bacilli; order Paenibacillales; family Paenibacillaceae; genus Cohnella. The sequence goes on from JAEWPC010000049.1 coordinate 97,268, forward strand.
TCAGATTCAACGCCTGTTGCTTATCGTCGACGAAGGCTTCATAGTTTTCCCCGTACGTTTCCGCCCCGCTTGGCGTATCCGGCCGGTCCGGCAGGTAGAACTCCTGAACCGTCGCTTCCCCTAATAACTTCCCGCTAGCGGCGTCGTAGCTTCTCAGCTTTAAAGCATGGTTCTCCACGCTGATCAGGACGAGCGAATCCCCGACGGATTCCAAACCGAGTACGTCGATGCCTGGCGATTGTCCCGAAGCGTTCTCTTCCAGCGGGACGTCAGCGACCTTACGGGCGGGGTAATCGTTCTTGTCGACCACCAAGCTTAAGCCCCAATCGAAAAAATTGAGCTCATATATGCCGCTGGTGCCCGTCGAATCGTACGTAACCGGCACCGTGAAATACACCTTGTCGCCGATTCTGGCGATGCCGTATTCGAGCGGGTTGGCGTACGTGACGGTGTTGCCGTTGCCGGATTGACCGTATTGGATCGGAGGAGTTACGTACGCCGTGCCGACGGGCATTAAATAGTTCTCGCCCGGCGGACGTCGGAAAGACATGATATCGAACTCTCGATTCCCGCCAACCCTGTATTCCGCGTCGCCGATCCGTTTGTTCATGCCGGGGATGTATCGATAGTTCTCCGGTTGGATCGGCTGCTTGAATATTTCCGTGCTCGTCTCGAGACGGCCTTCGTCCAGGCGCCAGGAAGTCCGGTGGTACCCGTCGCCGAGCTGTCCGCGGATGACGACGTCTTCGAGAACGTTGCGGTTGCCGCTTAAGTCTTTCAGCGCGAAGGTGCTGTCGTCTTTCATGCGGTAGAAGTGAAAGGCCATTGCGACGATAAGGGCAAGCGCTGCGATCAGAACGGGAATAGCGGCATGTTTTCTCAGTTGCATCAATTCGGGGTTCCTCCTTTCTTAAGCGATCGTTCCTCTCTTCATCAGCCGAACGCCGTGCCAGACGAACCACGCGCTTAGGACGATGAAAAGAATGCTGCTAGGATACAGGTTAGTCGGCGAATTGAAATGGATCGGCTCGTTCAATCGGTAGGCGAGCGTTCGGTACAGCAGCCACCCGGCGAAGGCGATCGGAACGAATCCGATATACGTTCTGCTCCGTTCGCACAGCGCGCCGTAGTATACGCCCGTTACGATGACGAGAAGCATCCCGAGCGAAGACAGCATTCGGCCGAACGTCATCGGAAGCAGCACGCGGAGAAACTCCGACCGAGCGAAGGCGAGGAACAAGCCGTTATTCATGACGTACCGGCCGTCCAGGTACGTCTCGGCTTTGCTCATGACGAGAGAATAACCGAGACGAATGCTGACGAGCTGCGCGGCGAAGAGCAGCAGGCAACCGGTGACGAAGACGATCAGCTTGGCGAAGTAGAGCGATTCTCTCGCGACGGGGAGCGACAAGTACGTATAGACGCTCTTGCTGCCCCAATAGCCGGCGTAGACGGATTTTAGAAAATAGAGGCACAAGAGCACCAACAAGCCGAGGAAAAGCAGAGAGCAGCCGGACGACGAATATAAATTCTCAAACCGGGCGTGCGAAGTATAGAAAGCGTAGTCCTTCGCCGCGGCGTTAAGGATAAAGAGCGGAAGGACGATCGCCGAGGCGCATAGGACCGCAAGGAACTTCAGCCACATGCCGAATTCAACGTTGATCAGACGGTATAAGCCCTTCAAGGGGAACCACCTCATTGTATGATGGGAATCGTACAACATCGTGCTTTGGGAGAGGCAAATTGATCAGTCCCACTGCTCGCTGATGAGCTCGATCACTCTCTTGTACGGCATTTGAATTTCTTTGGCCGAGTCGACGAACGACTTCACGAGCTCTTGCGTTAGCTCGGCTTCGATTCGGCGGAAGATCTCGTCGTCTACGTAGACGACGCTTCCCGACGTGCTGCTCGTACGGACGAAGCCTTCGTCCTCCATGAGCTTGAACGCCTTCTGCACCGTATTCGGATTGATGTTGAGCTGCGAAGCGACCTCGCGCCTTGACGGCAGCTTATCGCCGGAGACGGCTTTGCCAAGCAAGATTTGCTTCTTTACGTACAGGGCAGCTTGTTGATACACGGGATCTCGGTTGTTCAGCTTCAAGTCGTAAAAATGAAGCACGTGTCCTCGTCCTCTCTTTCTTGCTTAATTGTATTATTGCAGTAGTACAATTAGGACGTCAAGCGGTAAATGCCGCTCGAAGAACGCAACTTGCGGCTAGCGGCAGATCAATCGCGATAGAGAGCGGCGATCGCTCCCGCCTCGGCCGCAATGGCGGCGCGAAGCTCGCCGGGCGCCAGCGCTTCGGCATTACGGCCGTAGCCGAGCAGGATTTCGCAAGCCGATTCTAGCGTGTCGAACGTGACTGCGGCACGGATCCGTCCGTCGAGGGCATCCGCCTGATGCTCGCGAACGGAGACGAAGCGCTCGCGGCGGAACGCGTCGAAGCGATCGGCTGCGATCCTCACGCTTGCTTCGTAGCGAGGCAGGTTCGATTGGAAGCGGCGGACGGACGCCGTCCAGCTCGCCGCCAGGTCGAAGCCCGCGGGCCGCTCGAACGTCTCGCCCGTGATGCGCGCCTCGTCGATCCGCGAGATTCGGAACGTGCGCGGCTCGCCGCCGTCCGTCTCGGACAGCGTCATGACGTACCAGACTTGCGTCTTGGCGACCAAGCCGAGCGGGCAGACGAGCCGTGACTCGGCGGCTCCGGCATAACGGATGAGTAGCTTCCGCTCCGCCCATACGGCCTCCTGTACGATCGAGAGCATGGATCGACCGGCGGATGCGGATTCGCCGGTCGCGGAGGAGTCACGCCAACCGGCTCCATCGATATGGATGCGTTGCCGGGCGAATTCGGCGTCCTGATGCGCGGCCGGAGGCAGCGCCGAGCGGAGCTTGCCGATCGCGGACGTTGCGCTTTCCTCCAGCCCGAGATCCTTCACGATGCCCGACGTCTGCAGCACCAGTAAGGCGCTGATCTCGGCTGCCGTCATTCCGGTCAACCGATTGCGATAGCCTTCGGGAAGCGACCAGCCGCCGAGATGCCCCCGTTCCGCATAGACCGGAATGCCGGCAGCGCTTAGTGCCTCCATATCCCTGTGAATCGTCCGTTCCGACACTTCGAGTTGCTCCGCAAGCGATTTGGACGACATTCGTCCATTTGCATGCAACAGTCTTAGCAAGGTCAACAAGCGATCCGCGCGCATCGTATCCGACTCCTTTCATATAGAGATATCATAGCCTACGAATAAGACAGTCGGTGTCATATATGCAAATTATACTGAAGATGCAACGAATATTCGACAAACGGAGGCTATCGATGATGAAACCATTGCAAGGACAAGTGGCGGTTGTCGCAGGGGCGACGAGAGGCGCGGGTCGCGCGATCGCGATCATGCTGGGAGCGGCGGGGGCGACCGTGTACGGAACGGGGCGCAGCGTGAAAGGAAGTCCTTCCGATATCGGGAGGAAGGAAACGATCGATGAGACGGCGGAGCTTGTGACCGCCCAAGGCGGCAGAGGCATCGCGGTGCAGGTCGACCATACGGTGCCGGAGCAAGTGGAAGCTCTGTTCGCCCGCGTACGCGAGGAGCAGGACGGGCGGCTCGACATCTTGGTTAACGACGTATGGGGCGGGGAGAAGCTGACCGAGTGGGGGACTCCGTTCTGGGAAGGCTCGCTGGACAAGGCGCTTCTCATGCAGCAACGGGCGGTTCACACTCATTTGATCACGAGCTATTATGCAACGCCGCTGCTCGTCGCTAGACAACGCGGACTGATTATTGAGATTACCGACGGCTTCGATTATCGGTACAGAGGCAATCTTCCTTATAGCCTGGCGAAAATATCGGTCATTCATCTGGCCGAAGCGCAAGCGGCCGAGCTTCGGCCGCATGGCGTAGCTGCCGTGGCGGTGACGCCGGGATTCCTGCGTTCTGAGGAGATGTTGGATTACTTCAAGGTGACGGAGGACAATTGGAGAGACGCCGGTGCGAAGGAGCCGCATTTTCTCCAGTCGGAGACGCCATTCTTCGTCGCGAAGGGCATAGCGGCGCTCGCGGCGGACCCGGACTTGATGAGCAAGTCGGGCAAGGTGTTCACGTCATGGGGGCTGTCCGACGATTACGGAATCGTCGACGTGGACGGCCGTACGCCGCATTGGGGTCGTTACGCTGCGGAGCAGGGATTTTACGACTAGAATAACAGCAGGCGGCTACTCCGCATCACGGGTAGTCGCCTGTAGGCGTTTATTTCTGCTCGATCGTAATGTTGCCGCTGTCCGCCCGCGCTTTCACGTAATCGGTCGTCAGGCGCTTGGACTCCGGATGCTTGACGCGGCCCGAATCGGCTTGCGCGTCGTAGAAGCCGGCGAAGTCCGCGGGCACCTGCACGTAAATGTTGCCGCTGTCCGCCTCGATGTTCGTCTCCGCGTTGGTGAGCTTGTAGAGCTTGATATTGCCGGAATCGACGGAAAGGTCGGCAGCTCCGGCGACATCGTTCAACCGCATGTTCCCGGAATCCGCGTCGACGGTTACGTTCGCCTCGAGCCCGTTCGCGGTCACGTTGCCGGAATCGATGTCGATGTTCACCTCTCCGCCCTTGAAACGGTTGATCGTCACGTTGCCGGAGTCGATGTCGATCGTCGTGCTCCGAGGGGCGGCGATCGCGGCGTCCGTGATCGTCACGTTGCCCGAGTCCAGCTTGAGGTCCAACGCCTCCCACTGCGCGCCGTCGGCAAGAGAGATCGTAAGCTTCTCTTTGCCGCGGAAGGAATCGAAGTCGAAGAAATGGAACCAGCGTTGAGGCTTCTGCCTCAGGTCAAGCATCAGCGTTCCGTCGGCGATTTCGGTAACCAGCGTATCCGAGACCATCTTCTCCGTGCCCTCGCCGTCGAGGCGGATCGAATTCGTTCCGTCCGTGCTCTTCGTAAACGTGATATCTACGTTATAATCGCTCTTGATCTGCAGTCGCTGCAGCGCTTCGTTACCGAACGTCCAGGATTTCTCTACGGGCGTTAAATCGCCGCCGGTCCGCCAGTTGTAAGAAGCAATGCCGGCTACCCCGACCAGAATAAGCGCGACCCCCGCGATGACCCATAATTTTCTAACCATGAATTAAGTCCTCCCTACCCAAGTTCTTGCGGTCCATCTGGCGTACCAGAGTGTGAGTTTGATGATCCACTCGGCCAAGTAGTACCGAATGGCGAAGGCGAGCAACAAGCCGACGCCGGTCGAACCGATCGCGACGAACAGCTTAGCCGTCGTAGCGTCGCCGTAAAGCAATTGTTCAATCAACAAGATGACAAGCGACAGGCAGCCGAACGTCGCGGTCGCGCAGAGTGATACGAATACCGCCCATAACGAGACGAGAAGCGGCAGCGCGACCATGTTAAGGAAGACAAGCGCGATCGTCACGCCAATCATCCGCGCGACATCCTTCTTCGGTGGCTGGGTCGGCAGCAGCTGAAAGCCGGCGCCTAAAATTTCTCGGGCGACGACGAGCGGATCGCCCAGCATTCTCGCGGTTTCCGCTTCGGATCTTCCGTTATCCAAGCCGAAGACGAAATGCGATTCGTAATCCTGCAGCAGCTCTTCGCGTTCTTGAGCGGGCATCGGAGCCAGATAAGCGCGAAGCGCCGAGAGATATTCCTGTTTGTTCATGGGACTCTCCCTTACTTAAAGTAATAGTAGTGGTGCTTGGCGTCGGCATCCGATGGTTCCATTGTAACCCAGCGGAGACGAAGCCGAATCCATCTTCAGTGCATAAGCGACCTGGACCTGAGGAGGGGATTTCCGTTCGTTATTGGACCGGGAATTCTCCTTCATGAATGAGCTCGGTCACGCTGGCGACGAAAGCGTTCCAGGCGGCGATCATTTCCTTGGCGTATTCCAGTCCGTCTGGAGTCAGCTTGTAATACTTCCGAGGAGGACCGCCGCTTGATTCCTGCAAGTAGGTGGTGCAGCGGCCTTCGTTCACTAATCGGCGCAAGAGCGGATAGAGCGCGCCCTCGGCTACTTCGATATGCTTGGATACCGCTTCCGCGAGCTCGTAGCCGTATCGATCGTGTTTGTTGATGAGCGCGAGCACGCACAGCTCTAGAACGCCTTTCTTGAATTGCGTATTGATGTCCACGTTGTACCTCCGTTCCGGGTAGTTCGGCGCTGCGAATTTGTCGATGTCTACAAATTAACACACAGTACTGATTAATGCAAGGTACTGATTTGAAATTAGTACGGACACTTTTGACTTTAATTCGTCACAATTCTGTGATAAAATAGTCACAACTAAAGCGCTTGCACGGAAAGGGGTATGAACATCATGAACAATCGCGCCATGTCTCGGATGCTTAAATGGGTAGCGATGGTCGTCATCGTGGCGGGGATCGTATGCTGCCTGCTCAATCTCGCGCAATTCAACGATCGTAATCTCGGTCTAATGGTAGGGATCGGATTTCTGATCGGCGGCGCCCAAATTTTGCTGTTCGGCGTGATCGCGCCGCTCATGCAGCGTAACCAGGAAGAAGCGCAACCGGTACAGTCGCTCGCGACGGAGCAAGCGCAGTAACGGACGATCGAACATACATGAAGGGCTGCTCGTAAGGTCGATTCGACCTTCGGGCAGCCCTTTGTCGTTACCGGCCATGCATACCTTCAATGGAAAAGTTGTGATAAAAATCACAATATGACAAAGACGTGAACAATTTATTGCGGAAATAAGGCGGATAATTGACGCAATTGTTAACTGTAAGGAAGTCGATTTTCGTTTCTGATATGGTGTGTACATAAGCGATTGATGGGAGAGATACACATGGCGGCAAGGATGCGGCGAATAGCCGCGGTACTATCGCTCGTCGCGATAGCGGCGCTTACGGCGGGCTGCAGCGATAAGATCGTCGTGCTGAACCCCAAAGGGGAAGTCGGCAAGCAACAACTCGATTTAATCATCATATCTACATTGCTGTGTTTGGTCGTCATCGTTCCCGTTCTCATTCTGACGTTCGTTATCGTCTGGCGCTATCGCCAGAAATCGAATAGCAAGGCGAAGTACCGTCCCGAATGGGAGCACAATTCCAAGCTCGAGACGATCTGGTGGGGCATCCCGATCGTCATCGTCGCGATTCTGGCTATCGTTACGGTTCGTTACACGCATATCCTTGAACCGTCGAAGCCGCTCGCGAGCGACAAGGAGCCGATCGTCATTCAGGTGACCTCGCTCGACTGGAAATGGCTTTTCCAATACCCCGATCAGAAGATCGCGACGGTGAATTACGTGCAGTTCCCGGCTAACGTACCCGTTCGCTTCGAGCTGACGGCGGACGCGCCGATGAACTCGTTCTGGATTCCGCAGCTCGGCGGCCAGATCTATACGATGTCCGGCATGGCCATGAAGCTTAACCTGATCGCCGACGAGCCGGGAGAATATATGGGCATGGGCGCGAATTTCAGCGGCAAAGACTTCGCCAAGATGCAGTTCACGGCGAAGGCGACCTCGCAGGAGGAGTTCGATGCCTGGGTGAAGGACGTTAAGCGGGCTACGCCTAAGCTGACGGACGAAGGCTACGAGCAATTGGCCAAGCCGGGCACCGTCATGGGCACGATGGAATTCTCGGATATACCGGACGGGCTGTTCGACCGGATCGTCAATAAATACGGCACGTCGCACGCAGGTCATTCGCAGCCTGGCGATAAGACCGAGGGGTCGGAAAGCTCGGAGCATGACGGAATGGACATGGAGATGGAAATGGAGATGGATCATTCCACATCCGAGCCGACGCACGAGTCCGCGCATCAACATTAGATAGGAAGGGGGAAACGACATGTGGGACCGTATTAAAGATTTCGCAGCCGACTTTTTCGTCACCGGCGATCCGCTCATCTACGGTGCGGACGTCGCGATCGCGCTCACGATCATAGCCATCGTCTCGGCTCTTACGTACTTCAAGAAATGGACGTGGCTATGGCGCGAATGGCTGACGACCGTAGACCATAAGAAAATAGGCATCATGTACGTCATCGCTTCGTTGCTCATGCTGTTCCGCGGCGGCGTCGACGCCCTGCTCATGCGCACGCAGCTCGCGATGCCGAATTTAGATTTCCTCGAACCGGAACACTATAACGCGATCTTCACGACGCATGGGGTCATCATGATTCTGTTCATGGCGATGCCGCTCATGTTCGGTTTGTTCAACTTGGTCGTGCCGCTTCAGATCGGGGCGCGCGACGTCGCTTATCCGTTCCTGAACTCGGTCAGCTTCTGGCTGTTCTTCATGGGCGCGATGCTGTTCAATATGTCGTTCGTCATCGGCGGCTCGCCCGACGCGGGATGGCTGTCGTATCCGCCGCTCTCGGAGACGATGTTCAGCCCGGGACCGGGACAGGACTTCTACATCTGGGGCATTCAGATTTCCGGTATCGGCAGCTTGATGACCGGCATCAACTTCATCGTCACGATTCTGAAGATGCGCGCGCCGGGTATGCGTCTCATGAAAATGCCGATGTTCACCTGGTCGACGCTGTCTAGCTGCCTGACGATCATTTTGGCGTTCCCGATTCTGACGGTGACGTTGGCGCTGCTCTTCATCGACCGTTACCTGGGCGCGCACTTCTTCACGCTCGACGGGGGCGGCAACCCGATGATGTACATCAACCTCATCTGGATGTGGGGTCACCCGGAAGTGTACATCGTCGTCTTGCCTGCGTTCGGGATTTTCTCGGAAATCGTTGCAACGTTCTCGAAAAAGCGGTTGTTCGGATATAAATCGATGGTGTTCGCTCTCATGAGCATCAGCTTCTTCTCGTTCTTCACGTGGGCTCACCATTTCTTCACGATGGGCTCGGGGGCTAACGTCAACGCGTTCTTCGCGGTGACGACGATGCTGATCGCGATCCCGACCGGGGTCAAGGTATTCAACTGGCTGTTCACGATGTACCGCGGACGCTTGTCGTTCCCGACTCCGATGATGTGGACGATCGCCTTCATTCCATGCTTCGTCGTCGGCGGGATGACCGGCGTGCTCCTGTCGGTCGCACCGGCCGACTTCCAGTTCCATAACAGCTACTTCCTGATCGCTCACTTCCACCAAGTGTTGATCGGCGGCGTGGCGTTCGGCTTCTTCGCGGGACTGTACTACTGGTGGCCGAAGGTATTCGGCTTTACGCTTCACGAAGGGCTCGGCAAGTGGGCGTTCTGGTTCTGGAATATCGGCTTCTACGTCTGCTTTATGCCGCAATACGTCCTCGGCCTCATGGGCATGACGCGCCGGATGAACACGTACGGCTGGGATCATGGCTGGTGGGAGCTTAACCTGACGTCGACGATCGGCGGCTTCCTGATGGGGATCGGCTTCCTGTTCCAGGTGTGGCAAATTCTCCACAGCATTAAGTTCTTCAAGAAAGCACCCGCGGATCCATGGAACGGACGCACGCTCGAATGGTCGATTCCGTCGCCTGCGCCGCTCTACAACTTCGCGACCTTGCCTCGCGTCAGCGAGCGCGATCCGTTGTGGGAAGAGAAGCTGCGCCGCGAGAAAGGCATTCTGCCTCCGCCTCCGCCGCCTCTCGAGCCGATCCATATGCCGCGCAATTCGGGCATTCCGTTCGTCATGTCGGCGTTCTGGTTCTTGGCGGGCTTCGGTTTCGTCGAGCATTGGACGTGGATGGCCGTTACCGGGCTTGCGGGCGTAGCGGTCACCATGCTGGTTCATTCGTTTAATTACAATACCGATTACTACATCCCGGTAGACGAGATCAAACGTACCGAGGCTGCAGCGGCAAAGGGGGCTGTCTAAATGGCAAATAATAACCATTCGTCGTCCGCGGCGCATGGCCACGGCCATGACGACGGACATCATGACCTCGAAGCGCTTCGAATGATGGGCTTCTGGATCTTCCTGATTACCGACTGTATCTTGTTCGGCTCGGTGTTCGCGACGTTCGCGGTGTTGCACGGCAACTCCGCTGGCGGTCCGCTCCTCTCCGACATGATCGAGTTGAACGGCGTCATCGCGGAGACGTTCATCCTGCTTACGTCCAGCTTCACGAGCGGCCTCGCGGTGCTGTCGATGAACCGCGGCGACCGCAAAGGGCTGATCGGATGGCTGGCCGTAACGGCGATTCTCGGCGCAGCGTTCATCACGCTCGAGGTAACGGAATTCGTGAAGCTCGTGGACGAAGGCGTAACGATCGCGACAAGCGCAAGCTGGTCGTCGTTCTATACGCTGGTCGGCATGCACGGTTTGCACGTGTCTCTCGGTCTCGTATGGATGGTGGCCATCATGCTGCAGATCGCCAAACGCGGCATTACGCCGGTCACGCGCCGTAAAGTCGGCATCGTCAGCTTGTACTGGCATTTTCTCGACGTCGTCTGGATTTTCGTGTTCACGATCGTGTACCTGATGGAGGTGATGTGAGATGGCGCACCAACATGACGAGCATGAATCGCACGGTTCTCTGAAGTCCTACGTAATCGGCTTCCTGCTGTCGCTCGTGCTGACCGCGATCCCGCTCATCGTCGTATTGAACGACTTGATGGAAGGGACGTCGGCGAAGGTGTTGCTGCTCGGCTCGGCCGTGCTGCAATTCGTCGTGCAGCTGTTCTATTTCATGCACCTGAAGGAAGAGAAGAAGCCGCGCTACAACTTGGCGGTGCTCCTTCTCGGCATCGCGATCGTGCTCACGATCGTCGCGGGATCAATCTGGATTATGACCTATAATAAAGTGGCTTAAGCCGACAATAAATCCTTCTGGATGCGCTATAAGAAGCCGTCTTTTGGTAAAATGGAAGTGCTACGCGACCATTTTGCGAAAGGGCGGTTTCTTAGTTTTTCAATAGGAGGGGACTGTCTCGTTGGAACGTTATATAATGGCGCTCGATCAGGGAACGACGAGCACTCGAGCGATGCTCGTGAACCGGGCTGGCGAAGTGTCGCATTTGTCCCGGGAGCAATTGGAGCTTCAATATCCTCACCCTGGGTGGGTCGAGGTCGATGCGGAAGTCATCTGGCGGTCGGCGGTCGGCGTTGTCAGGGAGACGCTGCGAAGCTCCGGGTTGGCGGCAGACCAAGTGGCCGCGATCGGCATTACGAACCAGCGGGAGACGGCAGTCATCTGGGACAGCGCTACGGGCGAGCCCATTCGGCCGGCGATCGTCTGGCAATCGCGTCAGACGGCGGACATCTGCGAGGAGTTGAAACAAGCGGGACACGAACCGCTGTTCAGAGAGCGGACGGGGCTGCTGCTCGATCCTTACTTCTCGGGCACGAAGATCGCATGGATGCTTCGGCATACGGAGGGCGCGACAGCTAGAGCAGCAAGCGGCGAACTCTTATTCGGAACGATCGACAGCTGGCTAGTATGGAAGCTGACCGGCGGCAAAGTCCATATCACGGACGCGACGAACGCTTCGCGCACGCTCTTGTATAACATTCATGAGGGGCGTTGGGATGGCGAACTGCTCGATCTGCTCGGGGTTCCGCAAGCGATGTTGCCGGAGGTCAGACCGACCTCCGAAGTGTACGGCGTTACGGAGACGTCGTTGTTCGGCGGGGAGATCCCGATTGCCGCTGCGGCCGGAGATCAACAGGCCGCGTTGTTCGGGCAGTGCTGCCATGAGCCCGGCAACGCGAAGAACACGTACGGCACGGGCTGCTTCATGCTCATGCACACAGGCGAAGAAGCGAAGGCTTCCGCGCACGGTTTGCTCACGACGGTCGCCTGGCGATTCGGCGATAAGCTCGAGTACGCGCTGGAAGGCAGCGTGTTCGTAGGCGGCTCCGCGATTCAATGGCTGCGCGACGAGCTCGGCGTAATTGACTCCGCGGCGGAGTCCGAAGCTCTGGCGACGCAGGTTGACTCGACGGACGGCGTCTACGTCGTGCCGGCTTTCGTCGGACTTGGCACGCCGTATTGGGACAGCGACGTACGCGGCTCGGTCTTCGGGTTGACGCGAGGCACGACGAAGGCGCACCTGGTGCGCGCGACGCTAGAATCGCTGGCTTACCAAACCAAGGACGTACTTGCCGTCATGGAACAGGACGCAGGCATGCGCCTGGCGACATTGAGCGTTGACGGAGGCGCTGTCGCGAACGGCTTCTTGATGCAATTCCAAAGCGACATTCTCGGCGTTCCGATCGTGCGGCCGGCTCAGAACGAATCCACGGCTCTCGGGGCAGCGTATTTCGCAGGGCTGGCGGTCGGCTTCTGGCGCGACCTTGATGAGATTCGAAAGCTGAAACGGGTGGACGGTACGTTCTCTCCCCATATGGTGCAAGCGGAGAGGGATGCCTTGTACGGCGGCTGGAAACGGGCGGTTCGTGCGTCGATTGCGTTCAAGGCACATTAATACGACGAGGTCTCATCCATACAAGTTCATACGGGGTGGAGAATCTGAGAACCACGAGTGTCTTCCGCATGCCTTTAGGCTGCGAAAGACATTGACGTGGTTTTTGTTATTTTTTTGGGAAGTTGAACCTGCAGCGGCTTCGCAGAACGTTGCAGCGTTGCGCGGGCGTGGAATGAACCTGCAGCGGCTTCGCAGAACGTTGCAGCGTTGTGCTGGCGTGGAATGAACCTGCAGCGGCCTCGCAGACCGTTGCAGAGTTGCGCGGGCGTGGAATGAACCTGCAGCGGCTTCGCAGACCGTTGCAGCGCCGCGCTGGCGTGGAATGAACCTGCAGCGGCCTCGCAGAACGTTGCAGAGTTGCGCGGACGTGGAATGAACCTGCAGCGGCTTCGCAGAACGTTGCAGCGTTATGCTGGCGTGGAATGAACCTGTAGCGGCTTCGCAGACCGTTGCAGCGCCGCGCGGGCGAATTGTTCTTGTTCTATTCATATGAATAGAACAATGGAGGAATGGCATATGGCATATGTGGCCAACGCGGCAGAACAATTCGTACAGGGTGTATTATCCTCATTCGGAAGGGTAGGGCGGCTTCGCTCGATGACGGAGGGACGCGTGGATCTTCTCGTAGTCGGCGGAGGAATTACGGGTGCGGGTATCGCTCTAGATGCAGTATCGCGCGGCTTGTGCGTCGCGCTCGTCGAGATGCAGGATTATGCGGCAGGCACGTCCAGCCGCTCGACGAAGCTCGTGCACGGCGGACTGCGCTACTTAAAGCAGCTGGAGCTCGGCGTTGTGGCCGAGGTCGGCAAGGAGAGGGCTATCGTCTACGAGAACGGTCCCCACGTCACGACGCCGGAGTGGATGCTGCTGCCGCTCTATAAAGGTGGAACGTTCGGGCCTTTCATGACATCGATTGGTCTTCGTGTCTACGACTTCCTCGCAGGCGTGAAGCGGGCGGAGCGCCGCCGGATGCTGAGCGTAGAGGAAACGTTGCGGAGAGAGCCGCTGCTGCGGCGCGAGGCTTTGCTCGGCAGCGGCTACTACGTCGAGTATCGTACCAATGATGCCCGGCTTACGCTCGAAGTTATGAAGAAGGCGGCAGAGCTCGGGGCGTTGGCCGTAAACTATGCTGCTGCGGAGTCGTTCCTGTACGAGAATGGCAGGCTTGCCGGAGCCGTTGTTCGTGACCGAGTCGGCGGCGAGGCTTACGAGGTTCGTGCCGAAGTCGTCGTAAACGCAACGGGTCCGTGGGTCGATGGCCTGCGGGAACTCGATAAGTCGAAGCAGGGCAAAACGCTGCGTCTGACGAAGGGTATCCATCTTGTGTTCGACCAAGAGCGTTTCCCGTTGCGGCAAGCGATTTACTTCGATACGCCGGACGGGCGAATGATCTTCGCCATTCCGAGGGATGGCAAGACGTATGTCGGTACGACGGACACCGTCTATGAAGGAGACATTGCGAATCCTCGGATGAGCGAGGAAGACCGTCGTTATCTGCTAGCAGCCGCGAATGGCATGTTTCTGGTGCTCGGTTTGCGGGAAGAGGATGTCGAATCGAGCTGGGCGGGGCTGCGACCGCTTATCTACCAGGAAGGCGAATCCCCATCGGATATCTCTCGCAAGGATGAGATATTCGTCTCGGCTTCGGGGCTTGTTTCGATCGCGGGCGGCAAGTTGACCGGCTACCGGCGAATGGCGGAGAAGGTCGTGGATCGCGTTCTGAACCAGCTGGAGTTTGAGGGCCGCAGCGTGCGGTCGACGCGCAGCCATACGAAGCATCTGCCGATATCCGGAGGAGACGTCGGAGGTTCGGCGGGGTTCGAAGCGTTCATACGAGTGCAGACATCGGAGGGAGTGGAGTGTGGACTTGGAGCGAGCGAAGCGGAACGACTGGCGCGGCGATACGGCTCTAACGCGACTCGATTGTTCGCGATTGCCGCTCATTCCGCCCAAGCCTCGTTCGTAAGTCGTTATGGAATTCCGGCAGGTCTGGCTGCCGAACTCGTCTACGCCGTAACCGAAGAAGGGGCGCTGACGCCGGAAGATTTCTGGATTCGCCGAACGGGACGTCTCCTGTTCGATATCGCGTACGTCCGTCATTGGCGCGAATCGGTTCATGAGGCGATGCGGGAGCTGTTTCATTGGAATGAAGAGGAGAGCGCTCGCTATCGGGAGGGGTTGGAGCGCGCGCTTAAGGAGGCCGTGTCCACGCTATAACAAAGAAGAAAGAGCCGTTACCCGATCGTTCTATGGTCGGGGCGGCCCTAGTTATATATGCGTATCATTCCGATGTTTGCTGTAACTTGCGGACTTCGGCTTCGACCGTGAACAGGCGATCGTTCAGCACGCGCATCTGGCTGTCGGTTCGTTCGAAACGCTCGGTCGTCTTCTTGTTGATCTGGTGGAGGACCGCCACGATGTCTTCGTTCTGCGTATGCTCCATACGATCGAGCTGGGCGCTGAGCTTGTCCACCTTGCCTTCGAGCTTGTCCACCTTGCCTTCGAGCTTGTCGACCTTACCTTCGAGTACAACGAACTTGCCTTCGAGTACGTCGAACCTGTCTTCGAGCTTGTCCACTTTGCTTTCGAGTACGTCGAATCTGCCCTCGAGCTTGTCGACTTTGCCTTCGAGTCTGTCGAGCCGCTCGTGTACAGGTGCTAATTCCTTCTGAATGGCGCCAGGTAAAACCTCCTGCAGCGCTCCGGGTAAAACTTCCTTGAGCGCTTCGCGCATTGCAGCTTTCAAATCTTCCATTGGCATACCTCACCTCTAGCGGAGAATGGGGCCTTGGCTTGGTGTGAATCTAAGTATAGTATAGCGAAAAAGGAAAAGATATGCAAACATATGTTCTCATTTGTCGAATGTAAAGTAGGCAACTTGCTAGCCCTCTGACTCCGCGTACCACGGGTTCAGATGCACCATGACCTCTATGACGTCCGAGTCCGCTTCCATGATCCGCTGCTTGATGATTCGGCTAATATCGTGCCCGTGCTGGATCGTAAAGTCGCCGGGAATGCCTACGCGAACGTCGACCGTAATATAGTGGCCGTGCTCGCGGGCGCGGACGCGGTCGATGCGCTTGATCGGTTCGATTCCGATGATGAGCGCTTCGTACTTGGCCAGCTTCTCCTGCGAGACGTTGCGTTCCATCAGGATGTTGACGGCTTCGTGTCCGATCTCCCAACCGAGCTTCAGGACGAGCGCGGAGACGATAATTCCCGCGACCGGGTCCCCGTAGACGCCCCAAGACCAGCCGTAGTGCGAGCCCAACAAGCCGATGCCGATGCCGATAACAGCGGCGAGCGATGCATACACATCGGCTAGATGGTCGTACGCGGTCGCAAGCACGCTCTTGCTGTTGGTCGCTTTGCCGACGCGCAGCGTGTAAATGTACAGCCCTTGTTTCCATACTAAGGACAAAGCAGCTGCGCCTAGAGCGAGCCAGCTCTCTCCGCCTTCCGGATCGAACAGCGCGGAGATCGACTGCAGCGCAATCCAGAGCGCCGCAATGATAAGAACAATGGAGACGAACGCGGACGCGACGACTTCGGCTTTGCCGTGACCATAGGGGTGGTCTTCGTCAGCCGGTTTTTTGGATACCATGGACGAGGTGAGCGCTGCGATGGTTGCGATGATGTCTCCTGCGTTATGTACGCCGTCCGCGAGCAGAACGGGACTTCCGAGCAGAAGTCCCGCGGCGACTTTCATGGCGGTTAACACGATGTTGCTGATCAAGCTTATCCAGATTGCCAGTAGTCCCGAATGATGCCTCTCCGCCACAAAGATTGCCCCTTCTAATAAAGTTTACCCCGCGCAAAAAATAAATCAGGCTTTCACCCCCGAGGATGAAAGCCTGTCACGTTCCTTATTATTGTTACATAATGAAATAACCTGTCTTCATATAAATAGACCATGGGTGACGACCACCCTTTCTTCATGCGTCGCTCGTCGTGCATTATTCCTATTGTATCATGCAGACCCCTTCAAAGCGAGTCGGAATGCCGAGAATCGTGACTGAAAGGCAGGGAAAGCTATGTTATGTCACCAATGTGTTACATTAAGATCACACCATGGTATACCCATGTAATATATATTGACATAAATATACAACCGCCTTATCATTACTGTAAAACCCAATCATGGAGGGAGTCGTTCTTGCATGGGGATGACGAACGAAGCTTATCGAACATCGCCTTCCTCCCGCTTTTACAATGAGATGTACGACGGGGCAAAGGTGCGCGGGCATTATGCCAAAGTCCATCAGACGCTCGCCCGCATGACGGTTGAAGAACGGATGGCGCGCCAGCACCAAATGAACGGCAGACTGCTGGAAGAAGGAATCACGTTCACGTTATCCGGCGGCGATAAAGAGGCGCTGGAGCGGACGATCCCGTTCGACCTCATCCCCCGCATCATTCCTTCGTATGAGTGGGACATCATCGAGCAAGGTACCCGTCAGCGGGTCCGCGCGCTGAACGCTTTTCTGGCCGATATCTATCATGAGCAATGCATCCTGAAGGATGGGATCGTGCCGCGCCGGATGGTTATGGCCAATCGTTATTTTCGCACGGAGATGATGCGGTTGCCCGTTCCCGGCCATACATACGTCACGGCTGCCGGGATTGACCTGATTCGCAACGAGCAAGGCGACTACTTCGTCCTCGAAGATAATTTGCGTTCCCCTTCCGGCTTTTCCTACGTATTCAAAAGCCGTTCGATCATGCAGCACGACTTCCCCGAGCTTTACTTCTCCTACGCCGTTCGCGGCATTGAGCAGACGCTTCACGATTTTCGCGCATCCCTTCGCAATCTCGCGCTTACGGATAAGAACGAACCGGTCATTGCGTTATTGACGCCAGGCAGTTTTAATTCGGCTTATTTCGAGCACGCCTTCCTTGCCCAGCAATTAGGTCTTGAGCTCGTGGAGGGACGGGACCTCGTATGCCGGGACAACAAAATCTATATACGCAATCTATCCGGTTACAAAAAAGTAGACGTGCTTTACCGCCGTATCGACGACGATTATCTCGACCCGCTTGCGTTCCGGCCGGATTCGCTGCTAGGCGTCGCGGGACTGATGAACGCGTACCGGTTCGGCAACATCGCCATCGCCAACGCGCCGGGTACGGGAGTCGCCGACGACAAGGCGATCTATACGTTCGTGCCGGAGATGATCCGGTATTACTTGAACGAACGTCCGATTCTAAGCAACGTTCCGACTTACCTGATGAGCCGGCAGGACGAACGGGAGCATGTGCTCGAGCGGCTTGAGACGATGGTCGTTAAGGAAACTTCGCTCTCCGGCGGCTACGGCATGCTCATCGGTCCGTCTTCCACGGAATCTCAGCGGGCGCTATTCGCCGCCAAAATCCGCGCCAACCCCGACAATTACATTGCCCAGCCTACGATTCAGCTATCCACGGCGCCGATTAGCTTGGAAGGACAAATGGTTCATCGTCATATCGACTTGCGCGTGTTCGCGCTGCAAGACGGTAACCAGATTCACGTGCTGCCTGGCGGGTTAACGCGAGTGGCCATGCAAGAAGGCTCGCTTGTCGTGAACTCCTCGCAAGGCGGCGGCTGCAAGGATACATGGGTCATTGCGGAATGACGAAGTTTAGGAAAGGGGCGCCACCTATGCTGGATCGGATCGCGGAGTCGCTTTTTTGGATCGGCAGATATACGGAGCGGGCGGAGAATCATGCGCGTTTACTGGACGTCTATTATCACCTTCGGGAAGATAGCCCCAGCGTAGACGAGACGGTATGGCAACGTATCGCGAGCACGCTTGGAGACAGCGCAAGCTACGAGGAACGGTACGACTCTTACGTCGAAAGAGACGTGCTGCATTTCTTGACGCTCGATGAAGGGCAGACGAATTCTTTGCTAACTTGCATCAGCCAGGCGCGAGACAATATGAGGAAAATTCGCGAGCAACTGCCGGCGGAGCTATGGAACCTCATGAACGGCTTTTACTTATGGCTTAAGGGAGTTCATGTGGATGAAATCATACAATCGTCACCGCATCGTTTTTTTCAACGGGTGAAAGAAGGGCTCGCCGCTTTCCAGGGGACGGCGGTATCGATCACGCTGCGGGATGAGTCGTGGCACATGATGGAAAGCGGCAGATACTTGGAACGCTCGGAGAACGTGCTGCGGCTTCTTCAGTCCGTATCGGAGAAAATGCCGGAATCGAACAAATCCTCGTACGCCTTCACGCTGGCCGTACTGAAATCCGCCGGAGGTTACGAGGCATTCCGGAAGTTGGACCAGGAAGAATTCTGCATGGAGGGGGTAGCCCGATTCCTGCTGCTGCAAGAGACGTTCCCTCGATCCGTGCATTTCTCGATCAGCTCCTTCGAGCGGCATCTGAAGTCGATGCGCGCGCATGCGGATCAATCCGGTTCGGGGCTCGAGCGCGTCATCCGCATGGCGGGCAAAGCCCGGTCGGAGCTTGGCTGGCTGGATCGCAACGAGATTAACCTGGCGACGCTCGGCGACATCCTGCAGCAGCTGATGGCGACGAGCAGGCAGCTCGGAGAATCGGTAGCTAAGTACTTTATGTCTCCGGGACGGGAGGTTATCGCATGAAGCTGGACATTTGCCACGTTACCAAGTATCGCTATGCGGCGCCGGTGACCGACAGCGTCAACGAGATCAGGCTTACGCCGCGGACCGACGAACGCCAAGCGTGTTATCAGCATCGACTGGCGATCGAACCGAACGTGCAGCTGTTATCGTACGAGGACTTCTTCGGTAATCGCGTGCATACGTTCACGGCGAACCATCCGCATCGCGAGCTCGTCATTACGTCTTATTCGACGGTCGTAACGCGGGATCGGGACGTCGTCTGGTCGGCGGCTTGGGGGCCGGAGGAATCGTGGCAAAGGCTGCGGAGCGAGGACTTCATCGATCGGAACGCGGAATATCTCCTGCCGACGCCGTTCTCCACGTTCCATTCGGATGTTCAGGAATACGCGGCGCGCATTCGCGGAGAAGAGTCCGGCGTATTCGGGTTCGTGCGGAATGCGGCCAGCGCGATATTCGGGGATTTCGAATACAAGCCGTTATCGACCGGCGTTCATACGACGGCCGACGAGCTTATCGGCATCGGGTCGGGAGTGTGCCAGGATTTCGCTCATCTCCTCATCGCGGTGTGCAGGCTGAGAGGCGTGCCGGCCCGCTACGTGAGCGGGTATCACTTCGTCGGAGATCTACAGGGGCGGAACGCGGACTTCGAACAGGCGTCGCACGCCTGGGTAGAAGTTTACGTACCTGGAGTCGGCTGGCAGGGGATCGATCCCACGAACAACAATCTGATCGACCGGCGATACGTGAAGCTCGGCCATGGCCGGGATTACAATGACATTGTGCCGGTGAAAGGAATTTATCGCGGAACCGGGGAGCAAACGCTGCAAGTGACGGTCGACGTGAGATTGGCGGAGGCGGGGTAGTGGGTTTTGTCGCAAAATAAAGGAACTGTCATCCGCTATTCCGGCCAATTGCATAAATAAAAAAGAAATAGCGGAACCGGGTTCCGCTATTTCTGCGTGAGGAAGGATTTTTCGAGTTATAAGCGCGAAATTACGGAACTCAGTTCCGCTACTCGGCAGAAACCGGCGTAGGCACCGAGAATAACGGAACTCAATTCCGCTATTCAGCCGTAGCCGCAGTACAACCTTACCCCTGCTTGATCTTCTGGAACGCCTCCAGGAACTGCTTCGCCGGATAAGCGCCGGACAGCGCGTATTTGCCATCCAAGATGAAGAAGGGTACGCCGCTGATGCCGATGTTCTGCGCGCTCTGCTGGTCGTCCGTAACGGATTCGTTACCCTCGCCGGCGTCCAAGAGGCGCTTCAGCTCCTCCGTGTCGACGCCGAGCTCGTCGCGGGCGATCGCGAGCAGCACGTCCAATCGAGCAATGTCTTTGCCGTCTTCGAAGTAGGCTTTCATGACGGCGTCGACCCAGTGCGCTTGGCCCTCTTCCTCTAATAGCGACGTGATTCGGTGCGCCAATACCGTATTCGGCATGCGGGACACGTCGTCGAATTTGAACGTTACGCCTACCGCAGCTCCCGCGTCAGTCACGCGTTGAAGCATCGGACGCAGCTTGTCGGCCCCGCCGAACTTTTTCTCCATCGTGCTATTGAACGGCAATCCTTCGGGAGGAAGCGTCGGATCCAGCTGGAACGCATGGTAACGGACCGTTACGCTCTCGCCCGTCGCGTTCTCCCACGCCGCGATGGCGTCGTTCATATTCTTTTTGCCGATGCGGCACCAAGGACATACCATATCGGAATAAACGTCGATTTGCACCGTGATCACCTCATTAACGAACGATTTTCCCTTTAGTATGACAGACAACCGAAGAGCGGGCAATGTGTATTGGTTCCGATACAATGATAGAATGGAGAAAATGGCATAAGGAGGACAAAGGGTTGAAATTAGCGATTGATCAGACGGTCGAGCTTCTGAACGGCGTAAGAATGCCTCAGCTCGGTCTTGGCGTGTGGCGCACGCCGGAAGGCGATCAGACGGTAACCGCGGTATCCGCCGCCCTGGAAGCGGGCTACCGCGCCATCGATACCGCCGCGCTTTACGAGAACGAGAACAGCGTCGGAGAAGCGGTCCGTTCGTCCGGCATCCCGCGCGAGGATATTTTCATCACGACGAAAGTGTGGAACACCGAGCAGGGCTACGACAAGACGATCGCGGCGTTCCACAAGAGCTTAGAGCTGCTACAGATGGACTACGTGGACTTGTATTTGGTTCATTGGCCGGTCAAAGGCAAATACAAAGAGACGTATCGCGCGCTGGAGCATTTGTACGAGCAAGGTAAAATCCGCGCGATCGGCGTAAGCAACTTCAACATCCACCACTTAGAAGATTTGATGGGCGAGTGTCGCATCAAGCCGATGGTGAATCAAGTGGAGCTGCACCCGCTTCTGACGCAGAAGAAGCTGCTGGCGTTCTGCCGCAAGGAAGGCATTCAGCTGGAATCGTGGCGCCCGCTCATGAACGGCAACCTCGACGTGCCGCTTCTGACGGAGCTGGCGGCAAAGTATGGCAAGACGCCCGCGCAGATCGCGATTCGCTGGCAGTTGCAGCTCGGCATCGTCACGATTCCGAAATCGGTGCGGCCGGAACGCATTCGCGAGAACGCCGGCGTGTTCGATTTCGCGCTCGAACCGGAGGACGTGGTACGTATCGACGCTTTGAACGAGAACCGCCGATTCGGCGCGGATCCGGATAACTTTGATTTCTAACCGCCTTGCTTGGACATACTAACGGGGCTCTTATAACGTCCGGTGCATTCCGCGCTCGGAGTCCTTGACAATCGCAACTGTAACTGATATTATTACAGTAACGATGGGGAGGCGCTCTGCATGAACAGTGAATTCATAATTGCTGTCCACGGCCTTGTGCTGTTGGCCCATCGACCGGACGGCATGGCTTCCAGCGAAGAGATCGCCAGCAACGTATGCACGAACCCGGCTAGAGTCCGTAAAGTGATGAGCGTTCTGCGCAAGAACGGCTACATCGAGACGCGCGAAGGCTCGGGAGGCGGCTACAGGCTGGTCGCTGATCCGCAGGCGATCACGCTCGCGGACGTGTATCGCGCTCTGGCTGCAGGCTCGCTCGCGCCCAGCTGGTGCAGCGGCAATCCGGAGATGGATTGCGTCGTCGGCTCCAATATGCAGGACGTCATGAACGCGGTATTTTGCGGAGCGGATCAACAGCTTGCGGCTTACCTCGAGACGATCACGATTGGGCGGATGCTTTCGCAGATCGAGGCTAAGGCCAGAGTTCCATAGTGGGTGCAGCGGGACTACCCGATCATCATAGGCTTTAATCCATTCCGATATAGCGATAAGGAGAGATGAACCATGGCAGTAGCTGTGACGAAAGAAAATTTTAAAGACACCGTATCGCAAGGCGTTTCCCTTCTTGATTTCTGGGCACCTTGGTGCGGACCTTGCAAAATGCAGCTTCCGATCGTAGAGGAGCTGTCCTCCGAGCTTCAAGGCAAAGCGACGATCGCGAAAGTGAACGTTGACGAAGAGCCAGAGCTCGCAAGTCAATTCGGCGTCATGAGCATTCCTACGCTGATCCTGTTCAAGGACGGCCAACCGGTCGACAAGCTCGTCGGTCTGCAATCGAAAGCCGCGCTGCAAGCGAAGATCCAAGGCCAACTGTAATCGTATTAACGATAAGCTGTCGCGATATCGCGGCAGCTTTTTTCTTTCGTTATTTACGTATGTTCGGAGTGCTGTTGCAAATCGTAGATAACGGTGATAAGATGTGTTATGTGACCAAGTGACCGAAAATGATTTTTGGTCAGTCTAATGTGAAAGGGGGCGGTGCGCATGTCGATCGACCGTCGCAAGCTGATCGTGGAGGCGGCAACGCAGTCGTTCGCTTTGTACGGCTACAAGGCGACCACGATGGATCAGGTGGCGAAGCTCGCGAGCGTCGGGAAGGGTACGATCTACACGTTCTTCACGACGAAGGAAGAGCTGTTCGACGAAATCATGAATACGCTCATTCAAGACATGAAGCGGGTGGCCGACGAAGAATACGACCCCGCGCGGACGTTCTTCGATAACTTGAGCCGGATTCTGGGCCGCATGCTCGATTATCGCGAGAAGCATCAACTGGCGCATAAGATGGTGCAGGAAGTGCGCGACATGGGCACGCCGAAAGCGACCGAAGGGTTGGACCGGATCGAACGCGCGCTGCTTGGATATATCGAGGTCAAGATTGGGGCAGCGGTCGACAAGGGCGAACTGAAGCCTTGCAATCCCGCGCTGACGGCATTCATATTGGTGAAGCTCTACTTCGCGCTGGCGACGGAATGGCCGAAGTCGAACGAGCCGCTGGGCAAGGAGCGAATGACGGAGATTTTCCGACTCTATTTGATGGACGGCATCGCGCCTCATTAAGAGCAACAAGTCGCGACGGTAAGGCAGCTTACCGTTTTTCTGTCCCCTAAAATGACCAAATGAACATTTCAGTCAATCAGGAGAGATGCGTAATGAAGGGACTAAAGCAATTTGCGCAAGAAGTAGCGGCGATCGTCCGCCAACCGAGAACGTTAATCCAAGTAACGGGAGTGCTGCTGATTCCCGTCATGTACAGCGGCATGTTCCTCGGAGCGTTCTGGGACCCGTACGGCAAAATGGATAAGCTCCCGGTTGCCGTCGTGAACGCGGACGCCGGAGCGGTGACCGATGGAGAGGCGATTCATATCGGGCGAGATTTCGTAGACGAGCTGAAACAGAACGCCAGCTTCGATTGGCAATTCGTCGGACGGGACGAGGCAGAGAAGGGATTAAGCGATCATTCCTATTACATGGCGATCGAGATCCCCGTCGATTTCTCCGAGAAGACGGCGACTCTCGCGACGGAGCAGCCTTCGCCTGCCGAAATTGTTTTCTTGAGTAACGAGGGCAGCAACTTCCTCGCTTCGCAGATCGGCAACAACGCCGTGGAGCGGATGAGAACGGAGCTGAGCCAAGAAGTAACGAAAGCCTATGCTCGTTCGGTGCTGGATCAGATGTCCGCGCTCGCGGACGGACTCGGCGAAGCGAGCAACGGAGCGGGAGAGCTTGCGGCCGGGGCCGCCGACGCGAAGGACGGCGCGGCTTTATTGACGGAGAACCTGCACAAGCTCGCGACCGGCTCCGAGACGATGCAGCAGGGTATCGACAAGCTGGCATCTGGCGCGAGCGCATTAACGAAAGGCGCGGCGGATGCTCGGAAAGGCAGCGCCAACCTGGCCGATGGCCTCGCGCAGTTGAATGAAGCGAAGGTGCAGCTGACGAGCGGCGTAAGCGATGTGGACCAAGGCGCGCAAGAGCTGGCCGACGGTCTGCATAAGTCCGCGGGAGGCGCCGCCAAGCTGAAATCGAGCGCAGCGGCGCTGTCCGCGGGATTGTCGCAGCTTGCCGAGGCGAAGCCCGAGCTTGCGGCCGATGCAAGCTTCAAGCAACTGCTAGCCGCCAGCAAGCAGTTGGCCGCAGGCGCGGCAGAGGCTCTGACCGGGCAAGAGAAGCTGGCAGCCGGCGCCGATACGTTGAGCGGCGGCGCTAGTCAGTTGGCGGGAGGGCTGACGGCGTTCGGCGATAAGCTGGGCGAGGCAACCGATGGGGGACATCAGCTGGCAGCCGGGGTTGATCAATTGCATGCTGGAGCGTCGCAGCTCGGCAAAGGCATGAGCGAGCTGTCGCAGAAGTTCCGATCGATCGCAGACGGCTCGGGCAAGCTGGATCAAGGGGCGGCGGACATCGCCAGCGGCCTGATCCAGCTCGCCGACGGCACGGATCAGCTGTCCAATAAGCTTAGCGATGCGGCGAAGATGACCTCCGGCGTAAGCGGAGACAGCAAGGACGGCGTCGTCGACATGTTCGCGAACCCGGTCGGGCTCGATGTCGTCAAGACGACGGAGGTCGCCAATTACGGGACGGGCTTCGCGCCTTACTTCTTATCGCTTGGCCTATTCGTTGGCGGATTATTGCTGACCGTCGTCTATTCCGTGAAGGAGCCGGCCGTCGCGCCTAGGAACGCGTGGAGCTGGTTCGCCGGTAAAGCGATGACGTTAGTGCTGATCGGGACGCTGCAGGCGTTGATCGCGGACGCCGTTCTAATCTACGGGATCGGATTGGAAGTCCAGAGCTTGCCGTCGTTCGTCCTGTTCAGCATTCTGACCAGCGTGACGTTCATGAGCATTATCCAGCTGCTTGTGTCCACGCTGGGGAATCCGGGCCGATTCTTGGCGATCATCCTGCTCATCTTCCAGCTGACGAGCTCTGGCGGCACGTTCCCGCTGGAGATGATACCAAGCTGGCTGCAGAGCGTAAGCTCGTGGCTGCCGATGACCTACGCTATCGACGGATTCCGGGCGATTATCTCGAGCGGCGACTTCGCGGCTATGCGAAGCGACGCGGGAGTGATGGCGATCTATATCGTTTCGTTCGCGGCATTGACTCTCGCGTTCTTCTTCCTCTCGCACCGCAAGCAGCGACAACAACCGCAACAAGCATCGGCTGAAGCTGCCCATGCCTAATAGAAAGGCCTCTCCCAAGGAGCCGTAGCAGCTCGATCGGGAGAGGCCTTTGTTGTTGGTTGTGGATTAGATCAAGTGGTCCACTGCCCGTGAACGATGGATACAAGCTTCCAGTCTTCGCCGGACGGGACGAACACGAGCACTAGACTTTGCCAGTCCATGCCGTCGAATTGCTTGTCGAAGCCGGGGAAGAAGAACTCGACGTAAGAAGCGCCGGGATATACCTCGGTTCCGTTGAAGCTGGTTGTTCCTTTGGCAAGCGTATGGTTGACGGTGACGTTAGGCGCTTCCGCAAAATCCTGGCTGTACACGAATTTATCGAAGTAATCCCGGAAAGTGAGCTCGATCGGCTCTCCGCTTCCGTCGGCGATACCCCAAGTCAGCGAGTTCGTATCTTTGAAATCGGGCAACTGGCCGGGTTGGAAAACTTTGTTGTTCTCTACGTCGATGTGCGAAGACGGAGAGAAACGCAGGCCTTGCTCGGGGTCGATCCAATCGGATAAGGACGCCAGGTCTCTGTCGCGGAGCAGTTCGACGATATTCTCGGCTGCGTCCTTCACGGCAGCTTCGGCATTGTCTGTCGGTTGATCGGTATTGTCGTTCGCTGACGCCGCGGTCGGTTCGCTGCTATTGGTAGCTGTCGGTAATGATTGCTCAGAGGAAGACGGGGAAGTCTCCGGAATCGTGCTCGGCGAATTCGTATCGTTATTCGTGGATGAGCCGCAGCCAGCCAAGAGGAGCGCGAGAAGAGCCGCGGATAGAAGCGGTGCCATTCTGCGCATCGTTCATTACCTCC
The DNA here is from genome assembly GCA_023460795.1 of Bacillota bacterium. Classification (GTDB taxonomy): domain Bacteria; phylum Bacillota; class Bacilli; order Paenibacillales; family Paenibacillaceae; genus Cohnella. The sequence goes on from JAEWPC010000049.1 coordinate 123,468, forward strand.
TTGCGTGTGTGTAATTGGTTAGACGCAAATTTAGCCAAGATGTTGTGCGGAAATCGGTCTTGGTAAAATTTTTTGTATAAAGCCACACCGCAAGGAGCGAATGGGATATGGGGTATCTTAACGAGGCGGACAAGTTTGGGTCGAGCATGCTCTGTCCGCCATAGGGCGGCGATGCGGACGGAGCATGCCCGCTACAGGACGGACGGGGTCGTTTCGCGTTAGGCGGTTTAGTCTGTCTCTTTGTTTTTCTGCGGGACCGGCGCTACCGATTTGGTTCGTTCCAAGGTGTCGTTCACGAACGCCATGTCTTGGTTCTCGGCCTTCATATTCGTCGTGCCTTTGTAATTGCCTTTGTGCGATTTGTTCTCCATTTGGTCTCTACGCCTCCTTCCTTTCGTCATTGTGCGCATCGCCTAATCCCGTTATCCATGAGGGTGCGTTGGTTCGAACCCGATGAAGATTTCATTTGACTCAGGAGGAAAAGCCAATATGAAAGCATTCCGTGCACGTATACGCCGGGTCGCCGGCATAGGAACGATCTTCTTCATGCTTACGGCATGCGGGGCCGAGAAGGAAGCGGACAAGTCCCCGGCTGCCGCCGCGCTGGCAGAGGGACAAGCCGCAGCGGTGCAGATGACGAAGTATGCGTTCGAGATGCAGATGGACCAGAAGCTGAGCGGTACGCCGGAGACGACCGCAGACGTGAAGGTCGACATGCAAGGGCTTGTCGAACGCGAGCCGCTGAAGCTGGATCAGACGGTCAATACGACGATCGACGGAGATACGTCCGTCGTCCGGGCGGTTATCGTGCCGGAAGGATATTACCTCTATTCGCCGGAATACGAGGAGTGGAGCAAGCTGTCGGCAGGAACCGCGGAGGAGAACAAGGCGACTTTGTCCGATTATCAGATCGATCCGGGTAAAGCGGTGGGGGCGATCGCAGGGTTGTCCGAATTCGCCAAGCTGGAGGACAGCAATCGTACGCAACTCGTCCGTTATGAAGGAACCGGTACGGAGGCGAACGTCTACGCGATTAAGCTTCTGGAAAGCACGATGGGCTTGTCGGCCATGGATGAACGGGTGCAGAAGAGCCTGAAGATCAACAAGCTTCGCGTAGAGCTGACGCTCGATGCCCAGCAACATTGGCCGTTGTCGTACGCGATAGACAGCGATCTGTCGCTGGAGCTGGAAGCGGGGAAGCCGACGACCGTGCAGACGAAGTTGTCCGGCTCGTACAGCGACGTGAATCAATCGCGCGCCGTCGTGTTGCCCGACGAGGCCAAAGGCGCGCTTAGCCCCGAAGAGATCGACGAACAGCTCGGGGATGACCCGCTGAATCTCAAAGAAGGCGAATGACGGCGCTCGGTTCGGGGCGCCATCTGTGGACGTTACGCCGCCGTTCTTGTATAATGGCGTGAGAATTGAACAGCTTGACGAGCTTGGCGCCGGTGTGAAGCGCGAGGGTCGCAAGATATCAGGAGTGTTAGTGGAATGGCATTGTCGTGCGGAATCGTCGGGCTTCCCAACGTCGGGAAGTCGACCTTATTTAATGCAATTACTCAGGCGGGCGCGGAATCCGCGAACTATCCGTTCTGTACGATCGACCCGAACGTCGGCGTCGTGGAAGTTCCGGACGAACGGCTGCAGAAGCTTGCGGAGATCGTTAACCCGAACCGGATCGTACCGACGGCGTACGAATTCGTAGACATCGCGGGCCTCGTCAAGGGCGCGAGCCGCGGCGAAGGTCTCGGCAATAAGTTTCTTGCGAACATCCGAGAGGTGGACGCGATCGTTCACGTCGTTCGCTGCTTCCAAGACGAGAATATTACGCACGTCTCGGGCAAGATCGATCCGATCAACGATATCGAGGTCATTAACCTCGAGCTCATCTTGACCGATATCGATTCCGTCGACAAGCGGATCGAGCGCACCCGCAAGAACCTGAAGGGCGGCGACAAGAAAGTCGCGCAGGAGCTGGAAGTGCTCGAGCGGATTCACGCCACGCTGCACAACGAGAAGCCGGCGAGAAGCGTCGAGCTGACGCCGGAAGAGAGAGTGCTCGTCCGCGACATGCATCTTCTTACGATGAAGCCGGTGCTTTACGCGTGCAACGTCAGCGAGTCCGAGGCGGCGAACGCCGACAGTAATCCGTACGTGCAGAAGGTGCGCGAATTCGCGGCCTCCGAGGGCTCCGAAGTGGTGCATATCAGCGCGAAGGTGGAATCCGAGATCGCCGAGCTCGAGGGCGAAGACAAGGAAATGTTCTTCGAGGAGCTTGGATTGACGGAGTCGGGACTTGACCGGCTTATTCGCGCCTCCTACAAGCTGCTAGGACTGTACACGTATTTCACCGCCGGCGTCCAAGAGGTTCGCGCGTGGACGATCCGCAAAGGAATGAAAGCTCCGCAAGCGGCGGGCGTCATCCACTCCGACTTCGAGCGCGGCTTCATTCGGGCGGAATGCGTGTCCTACGAAGATCTGATCAGCTCCGGCTCGATGAAAGCAGCCAAGGAGAAGGGCCTCGTTCGTCTCGAGGGCAAAGAGTACGTCGTGAACGACGGGGACGTCATGCATTTCTTGTTCAACGTTTAATCGATAGGCGATACGAGCCAAGCCGGCGTAAGCGTAAAACGGCTTGGCTTTTTTGTGCTCGTGCTAGGTCGTTCGTCGTAGCAGGTTTGTATGAAAGTTCGTACAAAAAGGCGGTTGAGGCGGTTCGTCGCGGATGTTTGTGTGAAATATCGAATAAAACGGCGAGCGAGTGGGTTCGTCGTGCTGGGCTTGTGTGAAATTTCGTACAAAGCAGCATATGAGGCGGTTCGTCGCGGATGTTTGTGTGAAATATCGTACAAGTGCGGCGGGCGAGCTGGGCTAGGTCGTTCGTCTCATTCGCAGGCGCCTCTGCAACCTTCCGCGGGCCAAGCGCGTCTGAGGGGATGTCAGGGCAAGCTAATCCTGCCCATGATAGACCGAATGGAAAGTCGAAAGGAGCAACAAGGACATGAACAAGAAAAAGGCGATCATCCTTCTCACGGCGGTAGGTCTTCTCGGTACTTCGGCCGCAGTCGGCGCGAAAGGCTTGGTCAGCAAGGTTAACGGAATGCTGCGCGGCGACGTAGCCGTAGCGATCAACGGAGACATGACATCCCTTCATCCCGTATACATTAACGGCAAAGCGTACTTGCCGATCCGGGAGGCGGCGCCGGTGCTCGGTTATAACCTCAACTATCAGGGGAATAAAATCGAGTTGAACGAAATCGCCGAAGAGCCGGAGGAGCAATACGCGCAGACGATGGGCGTGATCGTTGACGTACAGGAGGACAAGGACCGGTACAGAGTAGAAGTGCTCGGCAAAGGACCTCAAAGCTGGGTTATCCTGTACGTGGACAAAGATACGAAATTGACCGGTCCGGACGGCAAAGCGATAGCGATGAAAGATCTGAAAGCCGGACAACAGGTCATCGCGCAATTCGGCCCGATGATGACGATGAGCTTCCCGCCGCAATCCCACGCGGCCACGCTGAGCGTCCAGTCGGAAGCTCTCGTGCAAGAATCGACGATTCAATCGGTAGAGCATACGGATGACGGCTGGAAGGTCAAATTCGGCGAAACGAAAGACGGCAAAGAAACGACGACTCTCGTGCTGAACGCAGGCAAAGAGACGTCCGTCCTCGATGCGCAAGGCCAGTCGGTCGCTTGGGAAGACCTTAAGGCGGGCATGAAGGTTCGCGCGTACTATGGTCCGATCATGACGAAGAGCTTGCCGCCGCAAAGCCCGCTGCATTATCTCGTCGTGCTGGATGCCGCTCAATCCTCCGTCGCTCCAGCTACTGCGAAGGAGTTCCGCGACCTCGCATGGCCGTTAGTGTCGGACAGCGAGAAACCGCATCTGACGACAAAGCAAGACGATGCGAAGGTAGAAGCGGTTCGCGCCGCGGATGTCTCGATTCTTAGCAAGACGGATGAGCAGACGAAACGGCTTGAGGAGATCAAGGCAGCCGGAGGAGACGTCATTACGGTTACGTACACGACGGATCGCGACGAGTTGATCGGCCCCCTCGTCATGGCGTTCGATCCGGATACGAAGCAACTGCTTGGATTCTTCATCAGAAAATAACGATATAAGATCGCAGAACAGGCTCGGGCTTGCCCGGGCCTGTTCTACGTGATTCGGTTATTCTCCATGACAGTCATCGCCTCGTCACGAAACCGTCAACCTGTGCTATACTAAGATCAATCATGTTCAGATATAACGGAGGTTGAGGAGAAGTGCTGGACCGTCTGCAAGTGTTGGCGGATCGATATGAGAAGCTTAACGAGTTATTAAGCGATCCCGATGTGGTGAGCGATTCCACGCGCCTGAGAACCTACTCGAAAGAGCAGGCAGGCTTAGAAGAAGCTTATCGCGCATACGAAGAATATAAGCAAGTGCTAGAGCAGCTGCAGGACGCCAAGGCGATGCAGGGCGAGAAGCTGGACGACGAGATGCGCGAGATGGTGAAGCTCGAGATCGAAGAGCTGACCGCTAAGCGCGACGAGCTGGAGGAGACCATTCGCGTTCTGCTGCTGCCTAAAGATCCGAACGACGGCAAAGACGTCATCGTGGAGATTCGCGGCGCGGCAGGCGGCGAGGAAGCGAACTTGTTCGCAGCGGAGCTGTACCGGATGTACGCCAAGTATGCGGATAGCCATGGCTGGCGCACGGAAGTGCTGGAAGCGAGCGTGAGCGATCTCGGCGGCTTCAAGGAAGTGATCTTCTCGGTCAGCGGTCCGGATGCTTACCGCAAGTTGAAATACGAGAGCGGCGCCCATCGCGTGCAACGCGTGCCGGAGACCGAGTCGGGCGGGCGTATTCATACGTCAACCTCCACGGTCGTCGTCATGCCGGAAGCGGAAGAGCTCGACATCGTCATCCACGACAAAGATATTCGCGTCGATACGTTCTGTTCGAGCGGCGCCGGCGGTCAGTCGGTTAACACGACGAAATCGGCGGTTCGCGTGACGCATATTCCGACGGGCATCGTCGCGACATGCCAAGACGGCAAATCGCAGAACGATAACAAAGACAAAGCGCTGCAAGTCCTTCGGACGCGCATATACGATATTAAGCGCCAGGAAGAAGAAGCGAAGATTTCCGGCGAACGCCGCGAGAAGATCGGCACGGGCGACCGAAGCGAACGGATCCGCACGTACAATTTCCCGCAAAGCCGGGTGACCGATCACCGAATCGGACTGACGCTGCATAAGCTTGACTACGTCATGAACGGCGATATGGAAGAGATCGTCCAAGCGCTGACCTTGGCGGAGCAAGCGGAAATTCTAGAACGCGAGAACATGGGTCAGGCGTAAAGGCTGATCTCGGAGGTATAGGCTGTGAGTGATCACAAGGACTGGGCAATCGGCGCCGCGCTGCGCCGGGGTGCCGACAACTTGCGGCAAGCCGGAGTAGAAGAAGCGGACGCTGACGCGGAGCTTCTTCTTCTTTATTTGCTAGGGATAAGCAAGGCGAAGCTGCTGCTGGATTGGCGGGAAGCAATGCCCGAGGATAAGCGGGCGGCGTGGGCGGAGATGCTGGCGCGCAAAGCGGCGGGGGAGCCGGCGCAATATATCGTCGGCGATCAGTACTTCTACGGGCGGCGGTTCGAGGTTTCCCCCGCGGTGCTCATCCCGCGGCCGGAGACGGAGCTGCTCGCCGAAGCGGTGCTGGAGCTCGGCGATCGGCTCTGGCCGCCCGGCTCGCCAGCGCCTACGGTACTCGATGTAGGCACCGGTAGCGGCGCTCTCTCGGTAACGCTCGCGGCTGAGCGTCCGGCGTGGCGCGTATTCGCTTCCGACCTCTCTCCGGATGCGCTCGAGATGGCGCGGAACAACGCGACGAAGCTAGGCGTGCTAGAGCGGATGACGTTCGTGCAGGGGGACTTGCTGACGCCGTTCATGGGAGAAGGAAGCGGTTATCCGCCGATCGATATACTCGTGTCGAATCCGCCTTATATCCCGTCCGCGGACATCCCTGGCCTTCAACGCGAAGTTCGCGCCCACGAGCCGCATCTTGCGCTCGACGGAGGCACGGACGGTCTGAACCCGTATCGCGCGATGGCCAGTCAGCTGTCGTCGCTGCCCGCGTTGCCGCGGGTCGTCGCATGGGAAGTCGGAATGGGACAAGCGGAGGACGTCGCCGCGCTCCTTCGAGCAGCCGCGGCGTGGACCGACATCCGCTTCGTGAAGGACTACGCGGGCATCGATCGGCATGTCATTGCGGTTCTGTAACTACGATTGCATAGTAACTGTACAGAATACATCAACTTCAATGAAACCGATGCCAGATGAACTCGTCAACTGCATGGAGTACAGTTAGTTTGGGGTTAAGAAGGGTAAATGTTGTTATCGACGTTATCGAGATGTATTCCGTACAGTTACTGAGTAGGTTGTCATGATTTCTGGTCGAATAACAGTATTCCATGCAGTTAAGAGGCGGGGGCGCCAAGGATGCCATGGGTGGGTGTCCGCGTGAACTTGCAATCCTCTAATCATAAAAGCCGCAAGCTGTCCCCCGAATAGAGGGCGAGCTTGCGGCTTTATCCATGTCTTAAGCCGTTTTCTTCCGTTGCCGGCTGTAAATATCGATGTACACGGCGAGGATGAGGATGCCGCCTTTGACGATATATTGCCAGAACGATTCCATGTTCATGACGCTCATGCCGTTGTCGAGACTCGCCATGACGAGCGCGCCGATGACGGCGCCGACGATCGTGCCCGACCCGCCCATCAAGCTCGTTCCGCCGATGACGCAGGCCGCGATGGCGTCGAGCTCGCTGTTCTGGCCGGAGCTCATCGTCGCGGCACTCAAGCGTGCGGTGGACACTAGCGCGGAGATCGCAGCGAGCGTGTTACAGAGCACGAACACGTACAGCACGCGACGCTTGATGTTGATGCCGGACAGCCGAGCGGCTTCCGGGTTGCCGCCGATCGCGTAGATTTGGCGGCCGAACGTCGTGTTCTTGGAGATGAACGTGAAGATCAGCGCCAGTACGACGACCATGAGGAACGGCACGGGAATGCCCTTGTAGGTGTTCATCAAGTAGACGAAGCCAAGGATGAGCGCGCCGATCAGCACCAATCGCAGCATGCTGACCGTGTTCGGTTCCACGTCGAAGCCGTAGCGGATGCGGGAGGCCCGCTTGCGCAGCGCGAGATAACCCGCGAGCAGCAATCCGACGCCGCCGATGATCCAGCCGATCAGATCGGTGGTGTATTCCTGTCCGAGCGTCCTGAGCGAAGGGGATAACGGCGCGATGGTGACGCTGCCCGTCGATCCGAACAGGATGCCCCTGAACATGAGCATGCCGCCTAACGTCACGATGAACGCCGGCACCGCTCGATAGGCGATGATCCAGCCTTGGATGAAGCCGATCGCCGCCCCGATCGCGACGGTCGCGATAATGACCGGCACCGTGTCCCAGTCGTACCAGACGTTCAGCATCGCCGCTATGCCGCCGGTCAAGCCGACTAAGGAACCGACGGACAAATCGATGTGGCCGGCGACGATGACGAGCACCATGCCGATGGCCAGTATCGCGGTCGACGACATCTGGAGGAACAGGTTGGACAGGTTGGTCGCCGACAGAAATCTCTCTTCCAATGAGCCGAATAACGCCCAAATGATCAACAAAGCGCCGATCATCGTATAAGCGCGGACGTCCACTTTGAACCAGTTGACCTTCCTCGCGTTCGTAGACTGTCCCAGGGATAAATCGCTGCTTGATTTCATCGTTCTTTTCCTCCCGTAGCGGCGGCCATGATCAATTCTTGCGTCGCTTCTTCCGCTTTGAATTCCCCGGTGCGCTTCCCTTCGGAGATGACCATGATCCGATGGCTCATCCCGAGCAGCTCCGGCAGCTCCGACGAGACCATGATGATGGATACGCCTTGCCGGAGAAGCTCGTTCATCAGGTTGTAAATTTCGAATTTCGCGCCGATGTCGATCCCGCGCGTGGGTTCGTCCAGAATGAGGATCTTCGGAGCGGTGAGCAGCCACTTGCCGAGCACGACTTTTTGCTGGTTGCCTCCGCTGAGCGTCCCGACGATCGTCTCGACCGAATTCGCTTTGATCCGAAGCGACCGGATGTACGAATTCCCGTTCGCTACCTCTTGGTTATGGTTAATGAACCCGGCCGACGAGATCGACTTCAGACTAGCGAGCGTCATATTGCTCTTAATGTCCATCTCGAGCACGAGCCCGTATTTTTTGCGGTCTTCCGATACTAACGCCAGTCCGGCTTTGATTGCATGCTCGGTATTCCGAATTCGAACGGGCTTGCCGTCGATCTCGACCGTGCCGGTGCTGCGTCCCGGATACGAGCCGAACAAGCTCATAACGAGCTCCGTGCGACCGGCTCCCATCATCCCGGCAATGCCGAAAATTTCGCCCTTGCGCACTTCGAACGACACGTCGTCGATCACTTTCTTGCCTGGAATATCCGGATTCATGACGGAATAGTTCTGCACCTTGAGCACGACATCGCCCGGTATCGCTTCGATGCGCGGGAATCGCTCCTTCAGTTCGCGGCCGACCATCATGGAGATCACCTGGTCCTCGGTCACTTCGGACGTCCGATACGTACCGACCGTCATTCCGTCCCGAAGCACCGTAATCGAATCCGCGATGTCGAACACTTCGTTCAGCTTGTGCGAGATATAGATGCAAGTCACGCCGCGTTCCTTGAACTCGCGAAGAATGCCGAGCAAGATGTCTACTTCCTGTTCCGTAAGCGCGGCGGTCGGTTCGTCGAGAATCAATATTTTCGCGTTCTTCGAAAGCGCTTTCGCGATTTCCACTTGCTGCTGCTTGCCGATGCCGAGGCTCCCCGTCGGCTGCTCCGCGTTGACGTCGGTGAGGCCGACTTCCTTAAGCCATCTTTCGCTTTCCTTGTAAAGCCGCTCCCAGTCGAGGATGCCGAACTTGCTAGGCTCCTTGCCCAAGAACAGATTTTCTCCGATCGACAGGTTCTTCGCCAGCGCCAGCTCCTGATAAATAATCGCGATGCCGGCTTCTTCCGCTTCCTTGATCCGGTGAAAATGCTTCGCCTGCCCGTCGATCAATATTTCGCCGTCGAACGTCCCCGTCGGGTAAAGACCGCTAAGCACCTTCATCAAAGTCGACTTGCCCGCTCCGTTCTCCCCACACAGCGCATGAACCTCGCCCTTGCGCACGGTGAATGTGACGTCGTTCAGCGCTTTGACGCCCGGGAACTCCTTCGTGATGTTCCTCATCTCTAACGCGGCCGTCATCTTCCTCACCTCTCGATGGCGAAAGGGGAAGCGGCGTGAAATTGGGATTTCACTCGCTTCCCCGCGCTCGCTCAATCATGCTTATTTTACGTTTTTGTATACGTCGTCCTTCGAGTGGAAGCCGTCGGCGATAACCGTGGCGTCGATGTTCGTTTTGTCGACCGCGATCGGATCGAGCAGAACGGAAGGAACGTCGATTTTGCCGTTGTTGACCTTCTTGTCGGCGCCTACATCTTCGCCTTTGGCTAATTTAATCGCGAGATCGGCTGCTTTCTCGGCAATGGCTTTGATCGGTTTGTAGACCGTCATCGTCTGCGTGCCTTCTACGATGCGTTGAGCGGCGGCCAGCTCGGCGTCTTGCCCGGATACCGGAGTTTTACCTTGCATGCCTTGCGCCGTAAGCGCTTGGATAACGCCGCCTGCCGTACCGTCGTTCGCTGCAACGACAGCGTCGATCTTATTGCTGTTAGCGGTCAGCGCGTTCTCCATGTTAGCCAGCGCGTTCGCTGGGTTCCATTCTTTCGTGAATTGATCGTATACGACTTGGATGTCGCCTTTATCGATGAGCGGCTGAAGGATGTTAAACGCGCCTTTCTTGAACAGGTGAGCGTTGTTGTCCGTCTCGGAGCCGCCGATGTAGACGTATTTGCCTTTCGGTACGAGCTTCGTGATCGCTTCCGCTTGCATCTCGCCGACTCTCTCGTTGTCGAAGGAGACGTACAGGTCGAGATCGGAGTTCTTGATCAAACGGTCGTAAGCAAGTACTTTAATGCCGGCTGCGTGAGCTTTCTCGACGATCGCTGCCGTTGCTTCCGCGTTGTGCGGAATAACGACGAGGACGTCGACGCCTTGGCTGATCAAGCTTTCCGCTTGAGCGATTTGCTTCGCGTCGTCGCTATTCGCTGCCTGAACGATGACTTCGGCGCCTTGCGCTTCGGCCGCTGCCTTGAACAGGTCGCGGTCTTTCTGCCAGCGTTCTTCCTGCAGGGTATCCATCGAGAAACCGATCTTGATTTTCGCGTCGTCCGAGGATCCGCTAGTCGTTGCTTTCGAGCCTGTATCGCCCGATGCGTTGTCGTTGTTGTTATTGCTGCCGCAGGCGGAAACGATGAAGACTAACACGAGAATGAGTGCGAAAACCCCGCTTTTCGTAAATCTTTTGTTCATCTTTGTCTCTCCCTTAACCAAAATGTAAATGCTTACATTTGAAATTTAACACGGATGAGGAAGCGTAGAGAGAGGGGAGCGTCTGTATTCTTTTGCGATCTTCTGCAATTTTTTAAGCGCTGTCAAATTTCGCTAACCTTTGCTTCCGAGCAGCGCTTTGCGGTACTCGGTCGGGGACATGCCGCAGCTTTTCTTGAACACTTTGCTGAAATAGTTCGGATCGTTGTAGCCGACCTCGAACGTAATCTCCTTCAAGCTGTGCTCCGGATTGCTCATCAGCGACTTCGCCTTATCGATGCGACACTCGGTCAAGAAGTCGATGTAGTTGATCCCGAGCTGCTCCTTGAACATCTTGCTGATATAGAAAGGATTCAAATCCACTTGTCTCGCGATCGTCTCTAGCGAGATCTCCTCGCTGGAATGGGCGATAATATACTGTTTGATCCGCTGGACGACGTCCGGCTCCATGCGCTCTTGGCGCGCGGCGATCGCGTTCATCAGATGATCGAGCAGGCGGTCCGTCTCCGTTCTAAGCTGAGGATAATCCTGGCATTGGTAGGCAAAAAGAGGTTTATCCGCTTCAACGCCCATCTCGAGCAGCACCCTGGAGATGAGCCATAATAAGCTCAGCGCCCGTTGCTGCGCTTCGACAAGGCTAAGCCCGGCGTCTTCGCCGCGCTGGATGAGCGAGAGCACCGAATGCCGAACCTCCGGCCACTGGCCGAGCCGGATCCGGTCCAGGAATTGCTTCTCGAGCTGTTGCTCTTGATAGTCGCTGCGGCGGTCGTTCCAAGATGGAAGCTCCGAGTAGAACCGATATTTGACCGGCTGCGACATGTCCGCGGAGGCGATGAGTGCTTCTTGGTACGAGTAACGAATATGATCGAGCGTCCCGTACGGGTTGCCGATGCCGATGAAGCCATCGCTGCTTCGCTGCTGGAGCGAGAGCAGCTGCTGCGCAAGGGAAGAGGCTTGGGATCGGTAAGACTTGCCGGCTTCGCGGAAGACGATAAGCGGGATTTGCCGGCCGGACATCGCGCCGATCCATCCGCTGCCGAGCGCGCGCAGCTTCTCCTTGACGGCGCTGTAGAATGGCTCCGCCGGTTGAGCTCGCGACAAGGTGAGCAGCATTACGAACGCTTCGCGCGTCGTATCGCCTCCGAGCATGCCCAACATCTCGTCGAGATGAACCTCATGCACGCGGTCGAACAGCAGCTGCGTGACGACGTCGGCTTCAATGACGGTCAGCATCGCATCCTTCTCGCTGCGCTCGGCGAGAATGCGCCGGATGACGTTGCCGACCGATTCTATGATCTCGCTAGCGCGGCTCGGCTTCAGCAGGAAGTCCTCCACGCCGAGCTTCAGCGCCTTCCTCGCGTAATCGAACATTTCGTAAGCCGTTACGATAATAAACCTCATGTCCGGGTAGTCCTCGCGGATTCGTTCCACCGCTTCGAGTCCGCTTATTCCCGGCATTTTGATATCCATCAGAATCAGGTCCGGAAGAAATTCGGGAACGGCTTCGATCGCTTTCATGCCGTTCTTCGCTTGCCGAATGTCCGCGTCCGGAAACCCGCTTCGCAAGATCGCTTCCAATCCGTCTCTCTCGATTTGCTCGTCGTCGACGATTAACAGCTTCATGCCGTTACCCCCTTCTCGATTGCGGTAGGCAGCCGCAGAATGACCTTCGTGCCTTGTCCGGGAATGCTGATCACGTCAATGACGTCGTCGCGCCCGTAGAAGAGCCTAAGCCGCCGGACGACGTTGCTGAAGCCGATGCCCGTCGAGTGGCCCTGCCCGGAATCCCCGCTGCCGTCGAACAGTTGACGGATCTTCTCCTCGGGCATGCCTCCCCCGTCGTCTTCGATCTCTACCGCTACGAAATCCCCGCCGTCGTATACGCGGAACGTAATCGTGCCTCCGTCTTCGAGGGGCTCGATCCCGTGAATGACGGCGTTCTCGATAATCGGCTGCAGCGTAAGGCTCGGCAACGCGGTCTTGAGACAGCTCTCGTCGACCTCCAGCACGAACCGAAGCCGGTCGGGGAATCTCGCTCTCTGGATTTCGATGTACTTGAGCAGCACGTCCCGCTCGTCGCGAAGCGTTACCGCGCGGTCGAGATGCCGCAGGTTATAACGCAGCAGACCGGCTACGCTCACGATCAGATCGCTCGTCTGTCGGGAGCCTTCTAAGAAAGCCTTCTTCGACAGCGTGTCCAGCGTATTGAAGAGGAAGTGCGGATTAATCTGGCTTTGCAGGCTGCGGAGCTGGCTCTCCTTGAGATGCAGCCGGTTTTCCTGCAGCTCGATCTCCAGCTGGGCCGTATGCTGGATTTCGGAAATCAGGTTGTTAATGTCTATGCGCATCCGGTCGAAAGTACGAGCCAGGAACGCGATCTCGTCGTTGGACTGGACTTCGATCTTCAGGTCGAATCGCCCTCGCGACAGCTCCCTGGCCGCGAAGATCAGCTTCTGGATCGGGCGCGTCATGCCGAGCGAGAACCAATACGCGAAGAGCAGCAGGAGGACGGTAATCAGCCCGAGAATGAGGAAGCCGAGCTTCTTGAGCGCGTCGGACTGCTTGATAATGCCGCGGTAGAAGTCGTCGTACGTCTTCAATTCCTTGTCGATCAGAGTAAGCGTCGTCTCGGCGATATATTGAGAGATTCGCGTGGCGTCTGAGAAGCGGGTCGTGGCGGCTTCGTTGTTCTTCTGATCGAAAAACATAAGAGAGAGGTCGGTGGCTTCGAGCAAGCTGTCGATCATGTACATATAGTTGGTGAGCGTGAATTCGTTATCTCTGTTCTTCAGCTCGGCAACGAGCCGCTTGGCTTGAAGGAGCTGGTCTTTGCTCGTATTGAGGTCATGAAGCAGGGAAGAGGAAGGAGCGAGCAAATAGTTGTTCAGCGCGGTTACCGTATGCTGGCTGAGCCCGGTCACCTCGTTCATGCGCAAGTAGCGCTGGAGAATGCGGTTGTAGCGCTCCTGGGTTTGTTGGTTGTAGTAGGTGAGTAGTCCCCAGATGAACGTCATGCTGAAAAGAACGATCGCGGACAAGAGCAATATTTTCTTCTGAATGCTATTCATCGGCAGACCCCGCTTTCAGCACTCGGATATCCGTATAATAGCCGTCGGAATTGAGCGGGAGCAGCTCGCCCTTCAGCCAGCGAACCATCAGATCTACGCTTTCCTGGCCCATCGCTTCGGGGGATTGGGCGACCAGGGCGTCGATCTTGCCTTGCTGCAGCAAGGTTAACGCTTCCGGGTTATCGTCGAACGAATAGATGAAGTAGGGATCCACCTTCGAACGTCTGGCCAGCTCCTGAATGACAGCGCTTACGTTACTGCCCGTCGTCGTGATGAACGCTTCGATGTCGGGGTGCTGGTTCATGTACTGGTTCGTTGCTTGCACGATCTGTTCCCTCGTCGTGCCCGTCGCGACGATCTCCACCTGAATGTTCGGGTAGCCGCTCAGCGCGTCGATGATGCCGTTCAACCGGGAGCGCTGATACTCTTCCTGCCGGTCCGCGGCCATTAAGACGACTTTGCCGGAGAAGCCCATGTCGGACAGCAACTGGCGGGCGATCATCTGTCCCGCTTCGTAGTGGTTCGAGCCGACGTAGGTCTTGCGCAGGCTCTCGTTCATCGGCACGTCGTTCGCCACCGTAATGACGGGGATGCCGCTTTCGGTCGCCCGGTACATCGTCAGCTGCTTAAACTCGAGCGTGTCCAGCCCTTGCACGATAATGCCGTCCACCTTGGAGGCGATCGCTATATCTAAGTTCTTCATGAATTCGTCTTCGTTCCGGTTGTAGCTCTCCCACGCCTCCAAGCTGACGCCGTTGCGATTCGCCGAAGCGAGAGCCCCGTCTTTAACCTGGTTCCAGAACGGCGTGTCGCGTTCCCTCGTAATGAGCACGAACCGGTAGCCGCCGTCCGGATCGCTCGGCTCTCCCGGGCCGGCTAACCCGGCGTTCAACACTTTAACCGTATAGTAAACGGTGAAATACAAAATGACGGCGCATCCGATCGATAACAGATAGATATACCATTTGCGCAAGCTTTATCCCCCCGGTTCTCCGGCAGTACGGAACAGTCGAACGGTGTCCAACCAAATTATGGGGCATATAAACATCCGCGACAAGTAGAATGATAGGTTTATCATTTCCGCCCCCCGGACATACTGTGGATACGACGTTCCGGAACGCATAGATCGGCGCCGACGGGTGCCCGGGGAGAGATCAATCTATGCGCGTTCAATATTATTCGCCATTATCCAAATCTATTAGGATCGTTAAAGCTATTATTCTCGGTTTTGTCGTGTCGATCGGTCTATGCGCCACGTTCGGACGTTTCGCGTCCGCTCTAGCTTCCGAGATCATTCCCGAAGACGCGATTCGGATACGGATTATCGCCAACTCCGACAGCGACTTCGATCAAGCCGTTAAGCAAGACGTGAGGGACAGCGTATCCAAAGCGATCAGCGCCTGGGGAGAGATGCCCGCGAACCACGACGAAGCGCAAAGCTTCATTCGCCGGCATATGAAACAGCTTCAAAAGCTGGTGAATGCCGAGCTTGATGAGCATGACGCGGAGTATAAAGGGGTTGTGGAGCTGGCCGACGTTCCTTTCCCGGAGAAGGATTTCAAGGGGACCGACTATCCGGCCGGAGACTATGAAGCGCTGCGTATTACGCTGGGCGACGGCGAAGGCGCGAACTGGTGGTGCGTGCTGTTTCCTCCAATGTGCTTGACCGCGGCGACGGCGAAGGATAAGGACTCCGACGCCAAAGTGACGCCCGCAAGCTTAAAGTCCGGGATCACAGGTGTTAAGCTCGGCGACGAGGGAGAGACCCCCGACAAGCCGAAGCCGAAGTTTTTCCTCGCCGTGCTGCTGCAGAAGCTGTTCGCGTTCATCGCTGGACTGTTCTCTTGATGTGATATAATAGCGGGACAAGGACAGTCTACAAGGATGGAAAATAAGCATGAAGACGCAATATTGGTCCGTTGACGAGGCGCGGACAGGTTTGAATGAAGCCGCCGCGGCGCTCGCCGCAGGCGGCATCGTTGCGTTCCCGACCGAGACGGTGTACGGTCTTGGCGGAGATGCGGGCAACACGGAAGCGGTTCAGCGCATATTCGCCGCGAAGGGACGGCCGTCCGACAATCCGCTCATTGTTCACTTGGCGGACGCGTCGGCGGTAGATCTTCTGGCGGCTAGGGTTAGCGACATCGAGCGGTTGCTCATGGAGGCGTTCTGGCCGGGTCCGCTGACGCTCGTGCTACCGGTAAGGGAAGGCGTCGTCTCGCCGCTTGTAACCGCGGGGCTCGATACGGTCGCGGTTCGCGTGCCCGAGCATGAGGTTGCGCGGGAGCTCATCGCGTCGTCCGGGCGACCGATCGCGGCGCCGAGCGCGAACCGCTCGGGCCGTCCGAGCCCGACGCTTGCCGCGCACGTTCGCGAGGACTTGGATGGGCGTATCGACGGTCTGCTCGACGGCGGACCGACCGGCGTCGGCTTGGAATCGACGGTCGTGCGAGTCGTCGGAGACCGGATCCATATTCTTAGGCCGGGCGGCGTAACCCGCGAGATGCTGCAGCAAGCGGTCGGCGAGCGAGCGACGGTCGCAGGACCCGCCGAGGCTGCCGCTTCGCAAGAGCAAGCGCCGAGGTCGCCCGGCGTCAAATACGCGCACTACGCGCCAAAAGGCGAGCTCCTGCTCGTGGCCGGGAATCCGGCGGATATGGTCGCCGCCGTTCAAGCGCGGGTGGCGGAGGCGAAGGCGCGAGGCTTGCGCGTCGGCGTGCTCGCCAGCTCCGAGCACGCGCCGCGCTACGAGGCGGACGCGGTGCTCGACTTCGGCTCCCGGAGCGAGCCGGAGGTTGCCGCGCAATCGCTCTACGCGCTGCTGCGCGAATGCGACGAGCGCGGGATGGACTTCATCGTCGCGGAGGGCTACGACGAGCGCGGCATCGGCGCCGCGCTGATGAATCGCTTGCGCAAAGCCGCCGGCGGACGCGTTCTTCACGTATAGATCGGCCGCTTGTCCCCCACTCTAGGCGCATGATCCCCAACCCGTCCGCATATAACGGGTATATGGAGAAGCGGCGGGGTTTCCGCGCCGCAAGGGGAGGGACAAGCAATGACGGACTGGTCCATCGCGGCCGGGCAAATGCTGACGATCCTCGTCATGGCGGTGGCGCTGGGCATGGATGCTTTTTCGCTGGGCATCGGCATCGGTCTGAAGGGCATACGTCGTCGCGACGTGGCTAGACTAAGCACGATTATCGCACTGTTCCATGTGATTATGCCGCTAGGAGGCATGATCATGGGGCAATACGTGAGCACGTTGCTCGGAGACATCGCAACTTCGGCGGCGGGAGCGTTGCTGTTGCTGCTTGGCGGACATATGGTGTATAGCTCGCTGCGCGGGGAATCGGTAGATTCAATCGATCACCGGACCGTCTGGGGGATGCTCGTATTTTCGTTCAGCGTGAGCATAGATTCCTTTTCCGTAGGGGTATCGCTTGGCATGTTCTCGTCGCATTTGTTCGTCACGGTGATGCTGTTCGGGCTGATCGGGGGTCTCATGAGCGTAATGGGGTTGATGCTGGGACGACACGTCAGCCGCTCGCTGGGAGGATATGGCGAGGCGCTTGGCGGTGTTATTTTGTTCGGATTTGGATTATTATTTCTTATATGAACACATAGACCTCACGACGAAGGGGTGAGCGTATGCTCCGAATCTTGATCGTATGTACGGGGAATACGTGCCGCAGCCCGATGGCGCACGCGATGCTGGCGGACCTGGCGGCGCGCGCAGGCAAGCAAGTCGAAGTGCGTTCCGCGGGAGTAGCCACGTTGGACGGCTTGCCGGCATCCCCTCACGCCGTAACGGCGCTTCGCAAGCGTAACCTGGAAGCCCCCGGCGCTTCGAAGGCCCTGACGGCGAACGAAGTAGGCTGGGCGGATTTGATATTGACGTTGTCGACCAGCCATAAGCGGGCGATCGTCCAGTCGTATCCGGAGGCGATCGGGAAGACGCACACGATTAAGGAATACGCGCTGAAGGACGATTCCGTCATGGACGACGTCGCGGAAGCGGAGAGCCTATACACGGAGTGGCAGATGCGCCAGGCGCTCGGTCAGCAATTGTCCGCGGAAGAGCAGGGGCGGCTGTTCGAGCTGCAGCGGCGAATTCCGAATTTCGACATCGCGGATCCGTTCGGCGGCTCTCTTACGCTGTACGAACAGTGCGCGGACGAGATCGAGGACGCGTTACTGAGCATCGTAGAGAGGCTGGACGCGGGCGATACGAAGAGCGAATAGGCGCGAAGGGTGATTGATTTTTTCGTCGCCGTTCGGTATGATGAAAGCACAACTTCAAGGTTCCGATGTAACTGGCGACGCGTAGTGGGTAGAACCACGGTGGAGCATCGGGACACGGGGTCCCCGGAAAGTAATCGGAATACTCTTCGGAGTATCGCTTCACTTTTTGGGGTGTATACCGGCCGGTCGCCTGGGCGAAGAGCAGCGTGCGTGTGCACGTTTGCTCTTTTTTGTCTTCATACGGCGTTGCGGGTGTCGAATCCTGTTTGGCTGGAAGCAATTCGAGTATAATAGCTACGTATACGAGGGAGGTCGTAAGGATGAAAATCGCGATAGGGGCAGACCACGCGGGTTACCGGTTAAAAGACGAAATCGTTCCTGTTCTGAAGGCCATGGGCCACGAAATCATCGACGTAGGCTGCGATTGCAGCGATTCCGTGGATTATCCGGATTACGCGTTGCCGGTGTGCGACAAAGTCGTCGGCGGCGAGGCGGAGCGGGGCATTCTTATATGCGGCACGGGGATCGGGATGTCGATCGCCGCGAACAAGACGCACGGCATTCGCTGCGCGCTCGTGCACGATATGTTCTCGGCCAAAGCGACCAGAGAGCATAACGATACGAACGTGCTGGCGATGGGCGAGCGCGTCATCGGTCCGGGGCTGGCTGCCGAGATCGTCAAGATCTGGCTGGAGACGCCGTTCTCGGGCGGCGAACGCCACCAGAATCGCATCAATAAAGTGATGGCGTTGGAATCCAAATAATTAAGCTGCATCGAATGGAGGTCTTGCGGTTGACGCTTGATGCTCAGATCACGATTGCGGAACAAGTAGAACAAGTCGTTAGCGAGCTCGCGCAAGCCGCGGCTTTGCGTCCGGGCCACATCGTCGTATTCGGCGTCAGCACGAGCGAGGTGCAAGGGGCGCGAATCGGAACCTCGGGCACCGTATCGGTTGCCGAGCAAATTTACGAGGGCGTCGAGAGAGTGCGGAGCCGAATCGGGTTTCATGCGGTCTGGCAATGCTGCGAGCACTTGAACCGGGCCGTGGTGGCTGATCGCGGCTTGGCCGAAGCGCGCGGCTGGACCGAAGTGTCCGCCGTTCCAGTACCGAAGGCCGGGGGATCAATGGCGTCGCTCGCCTACCGCAAGCAGACCGATCCGTGCCTGGTAGAAGCCGTGCAAGCCCACGCCGGAGTCGATATCGGCGAGACGATGATCGGCATGCACCTGCGTCATGTAGCCGTGCCGCTCCGTCCGACGATCCGTTGGATCGGACAGGCGAGGGTCACGATGGCGATGACGCGGCCGAAGCTGATCGGCGGCGCTCGCGCCGTGTATGCGCTGGACTCGGCGCCGGAAACTCCTTCTTCGCAGGCGAACACATGCGATTAATGCAACACCCTATAGATCTTGAACTTATTCCTTAGGAGGCTAATCACCATGTTGGAGAATCTCAACAAGCAAGACCCGGAAATCGTTAAAGCGCTGAACCTCGAGCTCAAGCGCCAACGCGATAACATCGAACTGATCGCTTCGGAGAACATCGTCAGCGAAGCGGTTCTCGAGACGATGGGCACCGTCCTGACGAACAAATACGCGGAAGGCTATCCGGGCAAACGCTACTACGGCGGCTGCGAATACGTCGATATCCCGGAAGAAATCGCGCGCAACCGCGCGAAAGAGCTGTTCGGAGCGGAGCACGCGAACGTCCAGCCTCACTCCGGCGCTCAAGCGAACCTTGCGGTTTACTTGGCCGTTCTTAAACCAGGCGACACGGTTCTCGGCATGAACCTTGCGCACGGCGGCCACTTGACTCACGGCAACCCGGCGAACGCGTCCGGCTTGCTCTACAACTTCGTCGCTTACGGCGTAGACGAAGAGACGTTCACGATCGACTACGAAGAAGTACGCAAAGCGGCATTCAAGCACCGTCCTCGCCTGATCGTTGCCGGCGCATCCGCATACCCGCGCACGATCGATTTCGAGAAAATGGCTAAAATCGCTAACGACGTAGGCGCGCTGTTCATGGTGGACATGGCGCATATCGCGGGCCTTGTCGCAGGCGGCCAGCATCCAAGCCCTGTACCTCATGCGCACTTCGTGACGACGACGACGCATAAGACGCTCCGCGGTCCTCGCGGCGGTATGATCCTGTGCCGTCAGCCATGGGCAGCGGCGATCGACAAAGCCGTATTCCCAGGCACGCAAGGCGGTCCGCTCATGCATATTATCGCCGCTAAAGCCGTTGCGCTCGGCGAAGCTTTGCAACCGTCGTTCAAAGACTATGCGAAGAACGTCGTCATCAACGCTAAGGCGCTTGCCGACGCGCTGATCGCGGAAGGCTTGAACCTCGTATCCGGCGGCACGGACAACCACTTGATGCTGATCGATACGCGCAACCTGAACATCACGGGCAAAGAAGCCGAGCACGTGCTCGACTCCGTCGCGATCACGGTCAACAAGAACGCGATTCCGTTCGACCCGACGAGCCCGTTCATCACGAGCGGCATCCGCGTAGGCACGCCGGCCGTCACGACCCGCGGCATGGGTCCTGAAGCGATGAAGACGATCGCGAAAGTCATCGCCCTCACGCTCAAGAACCCGAAAGACGCGGCAACGCTCGAGAAAGCCCGCGCGATGGTCGCCGACCTCACGGCTCAATATCCGCTGTACCCTAACATGGCGTACTAATATCGAACAAAAGCTGGCATCGATACGAATCGATGCCAGCTTTTTTGTCGCGTTCCGCTACAATCTTGGGGCAATTGCGACGCAACCCTGCCACATTGTCGCCCTCCGCTACAATCTTGGGGCAATTGCGACGCAACCCTGCCACATTGTCGCTCTCCGCGACAATCTCGGGCCAACCGCGCCGCAACCCCGCCACATTGTCGCTCTACGCGACAATCTCACACAACTCACACCGCAACCCTGCCACATTGTCGCTCTCCGCGACAATCTCGGGCCAACCACGCCGCAACCCCGCCACATTGTCGCTCTACGCGACAATCTCACACAACTCACACCGCAACCGCACCACATTGTCGCTCTCCACTACAATCTTGGGTCAGCCGCGCCGCACCCTCGCCACATTGAAGCTCTCCGCGACAATCTCGGGTGAACCGAAGCGAATCCCCAACCTACACCCGCACGGTCACGATCACTCCGTCCACGTTGTTGCCGGACACTTCGTATTCGCTGCCGGCCGGTAGTTCGATCGTGGTCTCCCGGTCAACCGGCTTATAGATCATCTGGTAACGCTCGCCGTCTACGGTTACCGATATCGATTGGTGCTCGCGGAGGAAGTCTAGATACTCCTCTAGCGTGTAGTTCTTCTCTTGCATGATCCGGCTGTGCGGAAGCCCGACGTAGCGAAAATGTCATGGTTCGTACTGGATGCCCGTAATCTTCGTTTTGTTCTTCGGATAACGCAGAATAAACCCGTAATCGGAGGCGTTCTTCTTCAGCCACTTGCCTTCCGGAGCCTCGTTCATCGGAGCGAGAGAGGAGCCGATATCGAGAGAGAGGCCGAGATTATGTTCGCTATGGCCGGCGGGCAGCGCGTAACTGCTACCTTTCTCTTCGTATAGCTTGTTCTGTTCGTCGCGATCGCGATAGCCGCTGCTGATGAGGAAATGGTCGACGCCGTCCTTCGCGGCTCCGGCAACCATGTCCGAGAAGCGTTGCACGAGGTCGGTCGGCAGCCGAATTTGATCGTCCAGCAGCCCGAACCCGTCTAGCAGTTCCCGGTGCTCGAAAAGGTTGACGATATCGGACTCCATGCTGCCTTTATGGATAGGATAAGTTTGATTGACCAGAATCAAATTCCCCTTATAGATTTGATCTTTGCCTACCTGTATCGTCTTGGTCGAGTCTTGATTGACGTGAGCAACGTCGCTCGTACCGGTGGGGCTGATCGAGACCTCACGGTCCTGCTGCCACAAACCGCACCCTGAGAGTAATCCGACCGCCAGCAATGCGCATAATCCCCGTTTCATTAAGCTCATTTCCCTTCCTTAGCTTGGTTAGCCCAAGGATAAGAGAATGAATTTAAGAATGTAGAAGGGTAAAAATAAAGTTTTTATTAAGTTTCGGTTTGAAGAGGCAATCGTACTTCGAAGACGGTGCGGATCAAGCTGCTGGAGGCGCTGATCGTGCCGTTATGCCTGTTCACGATATTCTTGGCGATGAACAGTCCTAACCCCGTGCCGCCTGCTTGATGAGAACGCGCCCGGTCCCCGGTATAGAACATATCGAATAGGTGAGGAAGCTCGTCCTCCGGAATGACGTGTCCGTAGTTCGCGACTTGCACGACCGCTTCCGCCCCCTCGCATTGACACGAGATATCGACGAAGCGGCCGTCCTTGCCGTAACGCGCGGCATTCGCCAGCAGATTGTCGAACACGCGCGCGAGCAACTCGCCGTCGCCTTCGATGATCACGTTCGGGGGCGTCGTTAGCCTTGCTTCCAGACGGCTGTTCTCGAAGACGGGATAAAGTTCTTCGGCCAGTTGGCCCAGCAGTTCTCCGAGATCGATCGGCTTCTTGTCGATCGGAAGGTTGCCATAGCTCATTCTCGTCACTTCGAACAGCTCGTCGATCAGCTTCTCCAGTCGCCGCGACTTCGTATAAGCGATCGATGTAAAGTGCCGGGCTTGTTCCTCGGTCAATCGTTCGTTGTTCAGCACGAGATCTAAATACCCGAGCACGGAAGTGAGCGGCGTACGCAGATCGTGCGCCAAATTCAAGACGAGCTGATCTTTGCTGCTTTCGGCGAAGGTTCCGCGTTCGATCGCGGCTTTCAGCTGTTCGCTCGCTTTGTTGATGTCCTCGGCGACAGTCTCGAACTCATCGCCGGACTTCAAATCCACGCGCGTATCCAGATTGCCGGCGGCCAGACTCCGGATGCCGGCGGATATGCGTTCGAAGTAGGCTGCGTACGGTTTAGTCAGCAAGAAGAAGATGACGAACGACAGCGGAATGAACACGATGAGGAAAAAATTCAAGTCGCCGACCTCGCGTATGATCCTTCGCCATGCTGCCGCCGTATCGCCATACTGAACGTTCCCTCGATAGTAGTGCTGAAGGATTCGGTATAACGCGTAGGTTACGATTCCGGCCGCGACCATGCTAAGCCCGAATAATTGAACCATCCTCGCTCTGAAGCCGCGCAACGTTCTAGCCATTGAATTTGTAACCTACTCCCCATACGGTTTTGATAATCGGGTGATGGGTCTCGCCGAGCTTCTTCCTGAGGGTGCGGATATGGACCATCACGGTATTGCCGCCTCCGTAATAGGACTCTCCCCATACTTGCCGGAAAATATTTTCCGCGCTGAACACTTTGTTCGGATGGCTCGCAAGCAAATATAAAATATCGAATTCCTTCGGCGTCAGCTCGACGTCTTGGCCATACAGGAGAACGGAGCGCTTGTCCGGATCAACGACTAACCCGCCCGCCTCCACTACAGAAGCGCTCGATTGCGCAGGCTGCGAAAGCGACAGGGACCGGCGAAGTTGGGCGTTCACCCGCGCGACCAGCTCCATCGGATTAAACGGTTTGGTCATATAATCGTCCGCGCCGATGACAAGTCCGGTGATTTTATCGAGGTCCGATGTTCGGGCGCTGAGGAAAATAATCGGCATGACGTGCTTCTCCCGAATTTGGCGAGTGACCTCATGCCCGTCCAGCTTAGGCATCATGATATCGAGGATGGCCAGATCGATCTCCTGCGTCTGAACCGCGCGAATCGCGGCTGCTCCGTCGGTTGCTTTAACGGTGCGATAGCCTTCCTTCTCCAGATGTATCGCGATCAAATCGGCGATTTCCGACTCGTCGTCGGCGATCAGAATCGTAGCGCGTTTCATGCTTCAAGCTCCTCGGACTTATTTGGCTTCCATTATACCTTGCGGTATAAGAAAACTGCACCCCGCATGCTAGACGTCGTCTAACTAGCGAGGTGCAGCCGTCATCCTAAATTAATAACCGCGTTCGTACTGCGGAACGACTTCCGTCTTGCCGTCGAGCTGGCGCAGAGCGTCGACCGCCCAGTACGGGTTGCGCAGCATGCCGCGTCCGACCGCGACGAGATCGGCGTTGCCGCTGCCAAGAACGCTCTCGGCGAGCTTCGCGTCGTCGATCAAGCCGACGGTGATGACCGGCACGTCCAGCGCTTTCTTGATCGCGACGGCCAGCGGTACGTGGTAGCCCGGGAAGTTGCCTGGCTTGCGTCCGGCCGATACGCCGTCTCCGCCGCTCGAAACGTCGAACATATCGACGCCGGCATCACGATACTTGCGGCACAGATCGATCGCGTAGTCGATATCGTAGCCGCCTTCGGCATACTCGACGGCGGACACGCGCATGATGAGCGGCATGTCTGCCGGAATGACGGCTTTCACCGCCTTGATGACCTCGACACCGAACTTGGACAGATCTTGGCCGAATTCATCGGCGCGCTTGTTCGAGTTCGGCGATTGGAATTGGTGGATCAAGTAGCCATGAGCGCCGTGCAGCTCGATCGTATCGACGCCTGCCGCTACCGCCCGTCGCGCCGCGTCGGCGAACTTGCCGACGAGCTGCCACGCTTCTTCTGTCGTCAGCGCGCGAGGCTTCTTATAGGTGTCGTCGAACGGAACGTCGCCCGGACCGACAGGCGGATTGGCGTCCTGCGCCTTGCGTCCGGCATGAGCAACCTGGATGGCGACCTTCGCTCCGTATTTATGTAGCTGATCGATGATGCGGCGGAAGGCAGGAATGTGGTCGTCGCTCCAAAGGCCGAGATCGCGGTTCGTAATCCGGCCGTCCGGCTCGACGTCCGTCATCTCGATGATGACCAGCCCGGTGCCGCCGATCGCCCGCGAAGTATAGTGCACGTAATGCCATTCGTTCGGAATGCCGTCCTCGGCATCCACGGAATATTGGCACATCGGGCTCATGACGACCCGGTTGCGCAGCGTTAATCCTTTTAACGTATAAGGTTTGCCCAAATAACTCATCGAACGGAACAGCCTCCTTGGAATCGATCGTGATCTGTGTAGTTTCTTGCACAGTACTAATATATCATGATCGGCTAGATTGTGCTTGATGATCTTCCGACACGGAATAATATGCCCAAATGATGTGAACAAATGGGAATAGGACACGCCTATTCAGGCAAGGAGGGCTCGCTGGATGATTCGATCTCGCTTGATCGCCGTATTGGCCGTTAGTATCGGCCTATTCGCAGTGTTGGCAACAGATATGATCCCTTCCGCGGCAGCGACGGATCGTCCAAGGAAAGCGGAAGCCGCTCTGAAGAGCTTAAGCCGCGTATCGGGAGGAACGATGACGCTCGAGTGGAGCCTCGATACGGGCACGCCGTCGCGCATCGGCGGAAGGCTGTCGAGCAAGACGAATCATTCCCCGGCTTGGGTCGCCGTCGGGTTCATGAATAGATATAGGGCGTTGTACGGGATTCGCGACGTTCAGAGGGAGTTGCGTGTCGAAGGGGTCGAGCAGCATGCGGACGGCCACAACGTCTATTTGAGACATATGCTATTCCGTACGCCAGTGTGGGAGGATCGATTAACCGTCACGCTGGATAAGGACGGGGTCGTTCGCGAAGTTTCGGGATCGTTCTATCCCGGGCTGGAAACGAAGCTTAACCGGATCGCGATGCATTCGGCTTACTCGGAACGCGACGCGATTCGAACGGCGCTAAGACACGCAAGCGGCGAGCTTGCGAACGAACCGGCGGCTGAACGTTACTACTTGGCATCGAGAAAAGGAACGCCGCTCGTATACATCGTCACGCTTCCGCTCCGAGTTCCCGACCGCGCGGAGATGTTCGTCATCCATTCGATGACCGGCAAGATTCTCGATAAGCAAACAACGGCTCGCTGATCGCGAAGTTTCGCGAACGGCGAGCCGTCGTCTTTACATCCATTCGACTCTCGTCAATAACCGTTGCTTCATCAGTTCCAGTATGAAGTCCGTGTAGTAATCATGACGCACGATAGCCCGAATACGGAAGTTCTCGTACGGATAGAAGAGCACGTCCGTGTATACCTCGTCGCTTTCGAACCGCTTCTGTACTTCCTTCATCCGTTTCCAACCATCCTCCGACAGCAGGCGGAGCTCGAACTCGACGTCATGGCCGTTAGGCGTCTCCGTCATTTCCATTGCTTGATGATCGTAAGCGTAGTCCAGTTTCATTCGCTGTGCCTCCTCCTTACTACATTAAATATCTAACATATACATAGACGTGGGCAATGGCTACGGTAAGCAGCATAATCGGAAACCCGTACTTGAGGTACTGCACGAATTTGATCGGGTGGCCTTCCTTGCCGGACATGCCGGCTACGATCAGGTTCGCGCTCGCTCCGATGAGCGAGCCGTTGCCTCCCAAGCAGGCTCCGAGCGCCAAGCTCCACCAGAGCGGCTCCAGGTTGCTGACCCCCATATTGCCCATTTCCTGAATCATCGGAATCATCGTAGCCACGAACGGAATGTTATCCAGGAACGCCGAGGCGATCGCGCTTAGCCATAAGATCAGCAATGAAGTAGCCACGACGTCTCCGTCCGTCAATTCGATCGCCTTGGCGGCGAGCTCGGCGATGACTCCGGTCTCGATCAAGCCCGAGACGAGGACGAACAAGCCAATGAAGAAGAAGATGGTCGGCCATTCGACCTTGGCGAGAGCTTGTTCCATCATATGTTCTCCCGTCATCAACAGAAGAAGGAAAGCGCCGGCTAACGCCACCGTCGCCGATTCCAGGTGAAGCGACTGGTGAAGGAAGAAGCCGAGAATCGTCAAGCCGAGCACGGCCAAGCTCTTGATTAGCAGGCCGCGGTCCTGAATGAGCGCCTTCTCGTCCATTTCCATGATCCGTTGTTTTGCTTCGGGCGTCGTCCCGATGCGTTTACGGAACAGCAGGACGAAAATCGGAAGCAAGACGGCCATGATGATAACGACGACAGGAGCCAGATTGTTGATAAAGGCCATGAACGTCAGTTTTTCTACCGCGCTGCCGATCATGATGTTCGGCGGATCTCCGATTAACGTAGCCGTTCCGCCAATGTTCGATGCGAGGATCTGCGTGAGCAAGAACGGCATGGGGGGCACGTTAAGCTGGCGCGTAATGCTGAACGTGACGGGCACCATGAGCAACACCGTGGTCACGTTGTCGAGGAACGCGGAGCCGACGGCGGTGATGAGCGACAAGGTGACCAAGATGCTGACGGGGTTGCCCTTCGATTTCTTGGCCGCCCAGACGGCGATGTACTTGAAGAGACCGGTATCGGCGGTAATGCTGACGACGATCATCATGCCGACGAGCAGGCCGAGCGTGTTGAAGTCGATATGGTGCAAAGCCTCGGACTGATCGACGATGCCGAACGCGACCATCAGCACGCCGCCGATCATCGCGACGATCGTTCGGTGGATTTTCTCCGAGATAATGAGAGCGTAGATAATAAGGAAGATGGCGATTGCCCAGACGGCTTGTTGTTCCAACGTTAGTAGCTCCTTTCCCGGTGACGAGAGTCTTTGATTATTGTGGGTTACCGCGCGTAATGGCATTCCGGCAAGTTCGCATACCTCCAGAAAAACGCAAAAAGAGCCCGCTGGTGGCAGGCTCCTCCGGTAACTCCGATATGATGTTGCTTTCTACACTATATCTCACTACCCGATCTTATCGCAAGCACTTTTACAGCAATAGCACGATAACCAGCAGCTCGAACAACACGAGGGTCGTGATCGCGGCGGGCCCCCAGAACCGGGAATCCGTCCCGGCCGTCGAGAGATGCAAGTACGTGTTGTCGTGACCGACGACAACGCCTTCGTACGTGTGGCCGTCGATCGTCTGCACCCTGACTTTGCGATGCATGCACTGACCGCAAACCCCCGAGAGCTTCTGGCGGGTTTTCTTCACGTGGTCGAGCCACTGGGCATCCGCTTGGTAGAGCTGGCTTCGCTGGCTGCGCACCGGTCCGGCTGACATGGCCATTCCTCCTTGATGAGTGGAATCTTCGTCGGGCCAGGCCTTACTCACCCTCGGAATATTTGCTACATGCTATGCAGGAGCCTGGAATAGGTGACGGCCCGAAATCTGGTGTTGTGCACCCGTTCGGAGTCAATGGTATAATGTACGGGCAAGCTACATAGTGTGACGATCGACGGAATATAACCAAGGGATACGTCCGGTCGTAAAGAGAAAGGGAGGGAAATCATGGGGAAACTCGTGATTTGCGATCATCCGTTAATTCAACATAAACTTACGTTCATACGGGACAAGAATACGAATGCGAAGCAGTTCCGCGAGCTCGTCGACGAAGTTGCCATGCTGATGGCGTTCGAGCTCACGCGCGACGTGCCTCTATCCACGGTTAAAGTGCAGACGCCGGTGGCGGAAGCCGAAAGCAAGGTCATCGCCGGCCGAATGATGGGGCTGATTCCGATATTGCGCGCGGGACTTGGTATGGTAGACGGAGTCCTCAAGATCATTCCGGCGGCTAAGGTCGGCCATATCGGCTTGTACCGGGATCACGAGACGCTGCAGCCGGTCGAATATTACTGCAGTCTGCCGACGGACGTAGCCGAACGAGAGCTGATCGTCATCGATCCGATGCTGGCGACGGGCGGTTCCGCGAACGCGGCGATCGAGATGCTGAAGAAGAAGGGCTGCAAGCCGACGAAGCTCATGTGCTTGATCGCTGCGCCGGAGGGCGTAAAGGCGGTGCAAGAGAAACATCCCGATGTCGATATTTATTTGGCTGCGCTCGATGAGAGGCTTAACGAGCATGGCTATATCATTCCGGGATTGGGAGACGCGGGAGACCGCCTGTACGGAACGAAATAGAGGGTCGCGAGGAGAGAGAATCGGACGTGAGCAGTAAGATCAAAGTAATGTCGGTATTCGGCACTCGGCCCGAAGCCGTGAAGATGGCGCCGCTCGTGCTTGAGCTGCGGAAGTATCCGGAACAAATCGAATCTATTGTCTGCGTAACCGCGCAACACCGCCAGCTGCTCGACCAAGTGCTTGATTTCTTCAAGATCGAGCCGGATTACGACTTGAACGTCATGCAGCAACGGCAGACGCTGACCGGCACTACGGTGCGCGTCATGGAAGGGTTAGATCCTGTATTGCAGGAATCCCGGCCGGATATCGTGCTGGTGCACGGCGATACGCAGACTTGTTTCCTAGCCAGTTACGCCGCGTTCCTGAAGCAAATTCAGGTGGGACACGTCGAAGCGGGACTGCGCACATGGAATAAACTGAGTCCTTATCCCGAGGAGATGAATCGCCAGTTGGCGGGCGTATTGTCCGACGTGCATTTCGCTCCGACGGAATGGTCGGCGAACAATCTTCGCAAAGAGAATAAGCCCGAAGAGCGCATCTACGTCACGGGCAATACGGCGACGGACGTATTCGAATATACCGTGGATTCCGGATTCAAGCATCCTGTGCTGGACTGGGCGAAAGGAAAGCGGATGATTCTCATGACGGCCCATCGGAGCGAGTCGATCGGGGAACCGCATTTGAATATTTTCCGTGCGGTTAAACGGATCGCCGACGAGTTCGAAGACGTAGCGTTCGTCTATCCGGTGCATCCGAATCCAGCCGTACGGGAGCCGGCGAACGAAGTTCTCAGCGACCACCCGCGCATCAAGCTGATCGATCCGCTCGACGTGTTCGAATTCCACAACTTCTACCCGCATACGTTCATGATCATGACGGATTCCGGAGGGCTGCAAGAGGAAGCTCCTTCCTTCGGCGTCCCGACTCTCGTGCTGCGGGATACGACCGAGCGGCCCGAAGGCATCGAAGCGAGAACGCTCGAGCTTGTCGGCACGAACGAGGAAGACGTGTATAGCCGTGCCAAGGCGCTATTAACCGACGCCGAGCTGTACGAGCGAATGAGCAAAGCCGCCAATCCTTACGGAGACGGACAGGCTTCCAAGCGAATCGTGCAAGCGATCCTGCATCACTTCGGACAAGGTCACCGTCCAGAACCGTTCCGGCTTTAAGCCGGGCGGTTTTTTATTTTCCCTATAATCAGCAGAAGGGCGGGAACCAGCAAACCGAATAAGCCGGAGTAGCCGAACGGCAGGTCGTGTACCCCGTTAAGAAAAACGGTAACGTTCGGCGCGGCGTATTTCGATAACGTGATGCCGATTAGCGCGAGCGGAATCAGCAAACGCTGTTTGGTCGGGATGGAGAAGGCGTAAGACAACCCTTCGACGGTTACGAAGAACATGATCGACAACCGGTAATAGATCATGATGTACCACACGAAAGTGAAAATTTCCTCGAAGCGTTCATAGAACTCTCCGATGCTGATCGTACGCGTTACGAAATAGGTCGGGTAGATGAGATGGGAGCTCAGCCTCGGTCCGAGCACCAACAAAGTAATCGTCATCGAGACGAAAAATACGCATCCGCTGATCCAGGCGCTATGAAGGAGGATGGCGCCGAACTTCTTTCGATCTTTAAGATAAGGCAAGATAAACAGGAGGATGGACATCTCCCAGTAAGGGTGACCGATGAAAGGCAAGGAAGCTTTAACGATCGGCGCGAAGCCGTTGTCCAAGACGGGGCTCAAGTTTTTCCAATCGATCTGGGGAGTTAAAGAGACGGCGATGATAAGGACTAGGCCGACCAAGATCGGGAACGTGATTTCGGACGTTCTTCCGATCGTCTTGATCCCGTTATAGCAGCCTGCGACGATGACGATCGTAAATAATAGAATCGTCGCCGAAGTCGGCGTGCGCGGCAAGACGAGAGTATGGATGAACTGCGTCAGATCGTACATTCCAAGCGTGAAGATCAAGAACGGGAATAACAGCACGAACGCCGCGGCGAACGCTTTTCCTCCGAAAGAACCGAGCAAGCCGGTCAAATAATCGCCGATGCTTTTCTCTCGGATTTGCTTGCCTAACGCGATATAGAGCGGGATCGTCAGCGCGTGAACGAGGATGGCGAATAAGACCGAGAGCCATGCGTCTTGCTTGGCGTCGGCGGCAAGTAACCCGGTAAGAGACAACATGGCACTTCCGAGATAGTACATGCTGAATACGAATATGGCTTGCCTGGCCGTCATCGTCTGCGTCATCTTCTTGCCTCCTTACCTTACCCAAGCCATGATGAGACGGTTACGAGAATCGGTTTGAAAACCGGGAGGACGAAGCTCGCCGGAGCGGGAATCGGCGCGTGGCGGGCAGAAAGCCATGCCAATACGAGACCGGCTATACTGAGTAGCGACGGAAACGCAATCGGTTCATTGCGATATCTCTTGCGCCACTGGACGCATTCGAAGACGAAGTACCCGAGGCCTGCAGCAAGAATGATCATCTCCATTCCGTTCGCCCCCCTTTATCCGGATTGGATTTGACCGAGGTTTTGTTCTTGCCCATCCGCTGTATGCGGTAGTCGATTTCGAACTCGATAGGGAGCTCGCGGAACCGGGCCTCCCAATCCTTATGCCAGGTACGCCATTGTTTGGGGTACTTGCGGTAGAAGGCTTCTCCGAAGCCGAAAATATCCGCGCCGTATTGCCGTTGAACGTGGCTGATCCCGTTGCTCATGACGCTCTTCATTTTCTCGCGCATTAGATCCTCTAATTTCGCGATAGAAGCCTCCTTGGTCAAGTCGATATCGCAGTGGACTTCAGCCAGGTTGGCTTCCACCTGCATGGCGAGTTTCATGACGGGCTCGCCGCTCCGAACGAGCGGCTTGAGCGACGTGTGCACTCGCGTAAGCTCGATCGCGAATGGCTGGCTCGAATTCGGGCATTCGGTCGAAGCGATCGTAGATTTCACGAGGTTATGAACGTAGGTATACGATTTGCTGTCGGATTCGTTCATCCAACCGACTAGTTTGTCGTTCTTAATGACGCCAAGGCCGGTGTATTCATATTCCGCGTGGGACTTAGGCTGGTTCACGTTGCCCGCGGTTTGGCCGCTACGGAAATCGCCGGTGACGGTGATTCCTGTAAGGACGGGCTGCCGGCTGTCGGACAGAAGAATTCGCTCCATATCCAGAGCTTTGACGGCGGTCGTCGGCGCCCATACCGCTTCGGATATGGCCAGCGACTTCACGAAGTCTATGGCAGGGATCTGCTCGAACGGAGTGATTAAACTCAGGATTTCCTTGGCGGTGTAGCCGCGGGCAATGGCGATATAGTAATCGGGGCGAATGCTGGGAAGGCGGAAGCCGACCTCCAGTGCCTCGGTAATGCCGCGGCGCGCTACGCTTTCGCCGATCAGGTAAAGGCGAATATGCCCGGTATAATTGAGCCTCGAGCGTTTGATCGTCATTTTGCGCGCGGCTTCTACGAGGGTAGGGCCTTTCTCGGAATAGAGGATCGCGGCGGATCGGTTGCCCTTCGGACTTTTGGAGGTTTGCGACGGATCGATCGTCTGAACGCTGACCTCGTACATGCCGTCTACGTAATCGACTCCCGCGGCGAGGACGATCGCCAGGTCGTTCAACTCGTCGCGATCCCAGCACCCGGACAGAACGAGCGTCAGCAGGATCGGCGCGATGAGAACCCGCATCAAGGCTTTCACGTCGACGACTCCTTTCGAACTACGAGTTTCCTTTCTTGCGGACGAGCCAGAAGGGCAACCGGAAGAGCGCGTCTCTGTTGCGCTGCGAATCGAATGGCGCCTCCGGGCTCAGATAAGGGACGCCGAATGAATCGAGCCGGCTTAATCCGATTGCCGTGAGCATGAGCGCGATGAAGATACCGACGAAGCCGAAAGCCGCTGCCATGCTCATGAAGACGAACCGAAGAATCCGAGCGGATATCGCCAGCGAATACGACGGAATGACGAAGCTCGAGATCGCGGTGATGGAGACGACGATGACCATGATCGGCGAGACGATGCCGGCTTGCACGGCGGCGTCGCCGATGACGATCGTGCCGACGATCGATACGGCTTGTCCGATCGTGCGGGGCATACGGATGCCGGCTTCCCGCAGAATCTCGAACGTAACCTCCATGAATAGCGCTTCGACGAAAGCGGGGAAAGGCACGCCTTCGCGCTGGGAGGCCAAGCTCAGCAGCAGCTGCGTCGGAAACAAGTCTTGATGGAACGTGGTGATCGCGATATAGAATGCTGGCGCGAGCGTGGCGATGAACAGCGCAAGAAATCGCAGCAACCGGACAAGATTGCTGTAAAGCGGCGGCTGATAGTAATCCTCGGCAGACTGGATGAAGTCAAGGAAAAGAGCGGGCACGATCAGCGCGAAAGGGCTGCCGTCCACGCAAAGGACGACCCTTCCTTCGACGAGAGCGGCGGCGACGGAATCCGGCCGGTCGGTGCTGTACGTCGTGGGGAACAGCGTCCACTTGTTCGCACGGAAAAATTCCTCGATGTACTCCCCTTCGTAAACGCCTCGCAGCGGAACGTTATCCAGCCGTTGCAACACTTCCTGAACGATGGACGGCGAGGCGATTCCTTCGATGTAGAGAAGGTTAACGTCGGTCCGCGTTACGGTTCCGAGTTGTCGGCCGACGATTCGCATTCCAGGGTCTTTGACCCGCTTGCGGATGAGAGAAGTGTTCGTCCGTAGCGTCTCCGTGAACGCTTCTTGCGGACCTTTGACGACGGGCTGCGTCGTGGAATCCGTGACCGCCCGTTCTTTCCAACCCATCGAGGCGATGGCGATTCCAGGTTCCATACCCTCGGCTAGCAGCAGTACATGCCCGGAAAGCACCATCGGGATGCCGTCCTCCGGCCGGTTCACGATCTGAACGTCGCCCGCATCGAGCACGGCCTCCTGCAGCGTCTTCATGAGGTCAGGTTTGAATTCATATCCGGATGATACAGGCTCGTAACGGTGCAGAGCCCCGATGATCGCTTCCTGTACGGTGTTCGTATCGACCATGCCATCGAGGTAGACGATCGCGGCGCGGAGCGGGGAGGGTCTCGTCCACTCCAGGCGAATCGTCCGTACGACGAGATCCTCGCTATTTCCCAGCGTCTCGCGAATCATGGCCAACGTTCGTTCAAGGCTGCGAAGTTTCATGACGCCACCTTCCTTTATCGCGCCGTTATTATGCCCAATCGAGGTAATTTCATCCAATAGGCGTCCCGCGGCGGGCGTTAACGTACAGCATACAGTTCAACTGTATGGTTTATGAACCCCGCAAGCGTTGATTTTACGGCATTTTCGACGTTTTCGTTCACATAAAGTTTGATTTTCGATCAATTGACAAACGTTTATACGCAAGGCTACAATATAACGTGAACATGGGGGAAAGGGCTTTCTCTAGCCATTTTTCTACAAACCATGTAGCGCCGAAGGAGCGACGAATTTATGGCGGAATCTCCTAAGAAACCTGAATTTCCGCAAGACGAGAATCCATGGCGTACAGCCGGACTTGTCGCCGGATTAGGGGTGGAGTTAGCCGTCTGCATCGGTCTCGGTTGGTGGCTCGGAACCGTGTATGACGACCGGAACGGCACGGACTACGGATATTTGACCGGAGTCGTGGTCGGACTCGTCGCAGGGATCGGATCGGCCGTTGCGCTGATTCGGAAGTATACGGGAGCTGGACGACGATGAACGATGATTTGCCCGCTTTACTCAGGCGTACACAGCGAATTGCTTTCTTTTTTTTGTCCATTGGCTGTATCGGACTAGCGGTGTGGCCGGGGGGTAAACCTTATTTCGGCGGATTCATCATCGGTGTGATCGGAGGACTCTTGGCCGCTTATCATCTGGCTTGGAGAGTGACGCGCATCGGTGAGATGGCGGCAGGGGGCCATAAGAGCAGAAGAGGCTTCGGTTTCTTGTCCCGCGGGGCAATCGGCGTATTGGCCGTGCTGTTGTCCGTGGAGAAGCTGGACTTCGATCTAGCGGCTACCGTGGCAGGAATATTCGCTTTGCCGTTGGTGACACTGTTACTGGGTTTGTTCGCCATTCGCCATTCAAGAGATGGACAGTCCACTGACGAAAGGGGTGAAAAATGACAACATGGAACACTTAGCACCAATAATCGAGGTCGGCGGCATTGAGTTCGATTTGGCCGCGATCATGATGGTGGTCATTTCCAGTCTTATCGTCTTTATTCTCGCCCGCTTGGCGGTGCGCAACTTATCGGTCGAGAATCCGGGTAAGCTGCAGAACTTCCTGGAGTGGGTCGTCGAATTCGTCCAAGGCATCATCGGACAATCGATGGACATGAAGAAGGGTCGACCGTATCTTGCGCTTGGCTTGACGCTCATTCTTTACATCTTCGTCTCCAACATGCTGGGTCTTCCATTCAGCATCATTACGGAAGCTCACGGCGAGCACATTCCAAGTGTCCTAGGGCATCAACTGGTCGTTCCGGAGGATGCTGAGCATTTGGCGTGGGCATGGTGGAAATCTCCGACGGCTGACGCGGCCATGACAATGGCATTGGCGTTGATCGTTATCGTTCTTTCCCATGTACAGGGTATCCGGCTTAACGCCAAGCATTACTTTAAGCACTACACGAACAATCCGAACATCGTGTTTCTTCCGATCCACCTGATCGAAATCGTGTCCAAGCCTCTAACGCTAGGTTTGCGGCTATTCGGTAACATTTTCGCAGGGGAAGTTATGATCGGGGTTATTCTAGGCATGGGCTGGGTCGGCATTCCGGCGATGCTCGTGTGGCAAGGCTTTAGTATTTTCGTAGGCGCAATCCAATCCTTCGTATTCACGATGCTGACGATGGTATACATCTCGCAATCGATCGTTCACGAAGAGGATCACTAATAACAAAACCCATATATTTTGAGGAGGATTTTCACAATGGATTTGAATACTTACGGTTATATCGCAGGCGGTATTGTGTTTGGTCTTGGCGCACTCGGCGCTGGTATCGGTAACGGTCTGATCTTCAGCAAAACGGTAGAAGGCATCTCCCGTCAACCTGAGCTTCGCGGTACGCTTACGGCTACGGCGTTCATCGGCGTAGGTCTAGT
This sequence comes from Bacillota bacterium, assembly GCA_023460795.1. Taxonomy (GTDB): domain Bacteria; phylum Bacillota; class Bacilli; order Paenibacillales; family Paenibacillaceae; genus Cohnella. The sequence goes on from JAEWPC010000049.1 coordinate 159,196, forward strand.
AGAAGCAATGCCGATCATCTCCCTCGTTCTTGCGTTCATGTGGGCGAAATAATCAAGTCTATCAGTTGCAAGGCGCGGAGTCGGTTAAGCCTCCACGCCTTCCTTTTGCAGTTAATACACGAAGCTTGATTGAGCCGTGTGAAAGGAGTGTAGATCGGTGACAATTACTTGGTCCAATTTTTTCATCCAATTAGTCGCGTTCGCGATTTTGTTCTGGCTGTTGTCGCGTTATGCGTTTAAACCTTTGTTCGGAGTAATGGAGAAGCGCCGCCAGCTCTTGCAAGAGCAAATGGACAGCGCATCGAGCAACCGCTCCGAGGCTGAACGCCTGATCGAAGAACAGAAGCAAGCGCTGCAACAAGCGCGCAAAGAAGCTTACGATATTATCGAGCAAGCTAAATCGACAGGTTCCAAGCAAGCGGACGAGATCGTTGAAGCCGCTCGCAACGAGTCCGTCCGTCTGAAAGACGCGGCGGTACGCGATATCGAGGCCGAGAAGAACAAAGCGGTTGCTTCGCTTAAGGCTGAAGTTAGCGGTCTGTCCGTTAAAATCGCTTCCAAGATTATCGAGAAGCAAGTGGACGAGAAAGCGCAAGCCGAAATCGTCGACAAGTATATCGATAGCGTAGGGACGAAGTCATGAGCCGCGGTACGGTCGTAGCGAAACGCTACGCAAAAGCATTGTTCCAGCTCGCGCAAGAGCAGGGTCTCGTCGCCGAAGTGGAGAACAAGTTGACGCAAATCGTAAGCACGATTGAGAACGACACGCAAGTGCGCGCGTTCCTAAGCGCGCCTAACATTACGCTCGCCGCCAAGATCGGCGCCCTCAAAGCAGGGTTCGACGACAAGGCATCCACGTTCGTGCTGAACACGGTCAGCTTGCTGATCGAGCGCGGACGCGAAGGCGATATCGCTTCCGTATTGGAGGCTTACCTGAAAGTCGCTGGCGAGGCTCTTGGCCGCGCCGACGCTTTCGTTACCTCGGCTAAACCGTTGACGGAAGTCGAGAGGATTAACCTGGCGACGAAGTTCGGCGCATTGCTCGGCAAGACCGTGCGCGTGACGAACGACGTCGACCCTGAGCTGCTTGGCGGCGTGACCGTCCGCATCGGCGACACGCTGTACGACGGCAGCCTGAAGGGCAAGCTCGATCGATTGAACAAAGCGCTGCAGAACGCGGCGATCTAACCATTATATTCAGTAAGCAATGGAGACAGGGGTGAACGAGTTGAGTATTAGGCCCGAAGAGATCAGCACGCTGATCAAAAAGCAAATTGAGCAATACGAATCCGATATTCAAGTCGTTGACGTAGGCACCGTCATCCAAATCGGTGACGGTATCGCCCGCGTACACGGCTTGGAGAAATGTATGGCCGGCGAATTGCTTGAATTCGAAGGCGGAGTCGTCGGCATGGCGCTCAACCTTGAAGAAGATAACGTCGGCGTCGTTATCATGGGTCCTTTCAAAGGTATCCGCGAAGGCAGCCAAGTCAAGAGAACGGGACGCATCATGGAAGTTCCGGTCGGCGAAGCGATGCTTGGCCGCGTCGTTAACGCACTCGGTCAACCGGTTGACGGTAACGGCCCGATCGCTACGACGGCTTTCCGTCCCGTAGAATCTCCTGCACCTGGCGTTATGGCGCGTAAATCCGTACATGAGCCAATGCAAACCGGCATCAAAGCGATCGACGCGATGATTCCGATCGGCCGCGGCCAACGCGAGCTCATCATCGGCGACCGCCAGACGGGTAAAACGCAAATCGCGATCGACACGATCGTTAACCAAAAAGGCAACGGCGTTATCTGTATCTACGTAGCCATCGGACAGAAGCAATCGACCGTTCGCGGCGTTGTCGAGTCGCTCCGTAAACAAGGCGCATTGGATTACACGATCGTCGTTACGGCATCCGCGTCCGAGCCGTCCCCGCTCTTGTTCTTGGCTCCGTACACGGGCTGCGCAATGGGCGAGCACTTCATGTACAACGGCAAGCACGTTCTGATCGTATACGACGACTTGTCGAAGCAAGCCGCGGCATACCGCGAGCTGTCCCTCTTGCTCCGTCGTCCTCCGGGCCGCGAAGCTTATCCAGGGGACGTATTCTATCTACACTCCCGTTTGCTCGAGCGCGCTGCTAAGCTCAACGACGAACTGGGCGGCGGTTCCTTGACCGCTCTTCCGTTCATCGAGACGCAAGCTGGCGACGTATCGGCATACATTCCGACGAACGTAATCTCGATTACGGACGGTCAGATCTTCCTAGAAGCCGACTTGTTCTACTCCGGCCAACGTCCGGCAGTTAACGTCGGTATCTCCGTATCCCGCGTAGGTTCATCCGCGCAAATCAAAGCGATGAAGAAGGTAGCGGGCACGCTGAAGACCGACCTTGCCCAATACCGTGAGCTTGCCGCGTTCGCGGCGTTCGGTTCCGACCTCGATAAAGTGACGAAGTCGCGTCTCGACCGCGGGATCCGCACGCTCGAGATTCTGAAGCAAGGCGTTAACCAACCGCTTGCGGTTGAACGCCAAGTCGTTTCCCTGTTTATCGTTACCCGTGGTCATACGGACGATATTCCAGTCGGAGACGTTCGCCGCTTCGAAGCCGAGTTCTTGTCCTACGTGGATGCGAACCGTCCGGAAATCTTCACATCCATTCGCGATACGAAAGACTTGACGAGCGACACCGAAAAATCGCTTGTCGAAGCGATCGCCGCATTTAAGAAAGGCTTCGCCGTTAAAGCGTAAGCTCGGATATAAATACTTCCGCTTGAATAAGCGAGCACCCGAGCCCGGCATGCCGCCGGGCACGGTAACAAGGTGGTGAATCGAATGGCTAAAGGTATGCGCGACATTAAGCGCCAGATCAAGAGCACGCAGAACACGAAGCAGATCACGAGAGCGATGGAGATGGTTGCCGCGGCCAAGCTGAGACGCGCGCAGAACGCCGCGCTCGCTTCGAAGCCTTACGCGGACAAACTCAAGGAAGTCGTGAACAGCATCGCGTCCGGCGGCGGTTCCGTGAAGCATCCGATGCTCGTGAAGCGTCCGATCAATAGGACGGCTTACGTCGTGATCACTTCCGACCGCGGTCTTGCCGGCGGTCTGAACTCCAACCTCCTTCGGAAGCTTGCCGGGACGATCGGCGAGAACCACAAGTCGAAGGACGAGTATGAAATTCTCGTCATCGGACGTAAAGGTCAAGCTTACTTGGCTCGTAGAAACTTCCCGCTCGGGGAAATCATCACGGGCTTGTCCGACTCGCCGACCTTCCACGATATCAAACCGGTTGCTTCGGCAGCGGTTCAAGGCTTCGAGGATGGCAAGTACGACGAAGTTTACTTGGTCTATAACCAGTTCGTGAACGCATTGACGCAAATCCCGACCATCCAGCAATTGCTGCCGCTCGATCCTTCCCAACTGGGCAACGAATCGACGGGCGCGAAAGCCGACTATGAATACGAGCCATCCGCGGAAGAGGTTCTGAACGTCCTCCTTCCGAAATACGCGGAGACGCTCGTGTACAGCGCTATGCTGAACAACAAAGCGAGCGAGTTCGGTTCCCGGATGACGGCGATGGGCAACGCAACGAAGAACGCGACGAAGATGATCGCTTCGTATACGCTAAGCTACAACCGCGCACGTCAAGCGGCGATTACGCAGGAAATCGCGGAAATCGTCGGCGGCGCGAACGCACAGTCTTAATAGTCTGATTTGGGAAAGAAATAAGGAGGGACACCAATGAGCAAGGGACGCATTGTCCAGGTACTGGGTCCGGTCGTCGACATCGAGTTCGACCACGGTCACCTGCCTGACATTCTGAATGCGATTAAAATCGAAGGCCAAGCTGGCGACGTCACAATCAGCCTGACGGCCGAAGTCGCTCAACACTTGGGCGATAACCTCGTACGCGCTGTCGCTATGTCCTCTACGGACGGTCTTGTCCGTGGCATGGACGCGGTAGACACGGGCGGTCCAATTACGGTTGCGGTCGGACCTGTAACGCTCGGCCGCGTATTCAACGTATTGGGTGACCCGATCGACGGAGAAGCTGCTCCCGATCGCAGCATGGTTAGCCCGATCCACCGTGCAGCTCCTACGTTCGAAGAGCTGTCGACGCAAACGGAAATGCTCGAAACGGGCATCAAGGTCGTTGACCTTCTCGCTCCTTACACCAAGGGCGGTAAGATCGGTCTGTTCGGCGGTGCCGGCGTAGGTAAGACCGTTCTGATGCAAGAGCTGATCCATAACATCGCTTCCGAGCACGGCGGTATCTCCGTATTCGCCGGCGTAGGCGAGCGTACTCGCGAAGGTAACGACCTTTACCACGAAATGAGCGAGTCGGGCGTTATCGCGAAGCTCGCGATGGTATTCGGCCAGATGAACGAACCGCCGGGAGCGCGTATGCGCGTTGCCCTGACGGGCCTGACGATGGCTGAGTACTTCCGCGACCAAGAGGGCAAAGACGTTCTCTTGTTCGTCGACAACATCTTCCGCTTCACGCAAGCGGGCTCCGAAGTATCCGCGTTGCTCGGCCGTATGCCATCCGCGGTAGGTTACCAACCTACGCTCGCGACGGAGATGGGCCAATTGCAAGAGCGCATCACTTCGACGAAGAAAGGTTCCATCACGTCGATTCAAGCGATCTACGTACCTGCCGATGACTACACGGACCCGGCACCGGCTACGGCGTTCGCCCACTTGGACGCGACGACGAACTTGGAGCGTAACATCGCTGCAATGGGTATTTTCCCGGCGGTAGACCCGCTCGCATCTTCTTCCCGTATTCTTGCTCCCGAGATCGTTGGCGAAGAGCACTACAACGTCGCTCAAGGCGTTAAGAGACTGCTCCAACGTTACAAAGAGCTTCTCGATATTATCGCGATCCTCGGTATGGACGAATTGTCCGAGGAAGACAAACTGGTCGTTCACCGCGCTCGCCGCGTGCAATTGTTCCTGTCCCAGCCGCTTCACGTTGCTGAGGCGTTCAACGGCATCCCAGGCGTATACGCACCGATCAAAGAAACGATCCGCAGCTTCAAGGAGATCCTCGAAGGCAAGCACGACGATCTTCCTGAACCGGCTTTCCACAACGTCGGCATCATCGAAGAAGCCGTCGAGAAGGCGAAGAAACTCGCTGCCGCGGTTTAATCCGCCGCCGGTTAGGAGGGAATCGACATGAGCACGATGCGTTTGGAAATCGTAACGCCTGAGAAGAAAGTATTCGAACAGGACGTGAACATGGTCGTCGTTAAGGGCGTCGGGGGAGAGCTCGGTATTCTGCCGCATCACATCCCGCTCGTAACGCCTTTGAAGATCGCTCCGGTTAAAGTGAAGGTCGGAGGCAGCGATACGTTCATCGCTGTCCACGGGGGATTCATGGAAGTCCGCAAGGACAAAGTGGTCATCCTCGCGGAAGCCGCCGAGCTTGGAGCGGACATCGACGTGTCCCGTGCGCGTCTGGCCAAGGAGCGCGCCGAGCGCCGTCTTGCCCAGAAGCAATCGGACATCAACGCGAGACGCGCAGAGCTTGCTCTGCATCGCGCGATGAACCGGATCAACGCCGCAGGCGAAAAAGAATAAGCAATCTTAAGAGTCGCCCTTCACTGGATTCGTTCCGGTGGAGGGCGATTTTGCTATGGAGGAGGACTTATTGTAACGGCTTGTCAGACCGCTGCAGAACAAACTTCCGCCATATCGTCGCTGTAGCGGTCTGAAATACCGTTGCAGATCAAACTTCCGCCATACCGTCGCTGTAGCGGTCTGAGATGCCGTTGCAGATCAAACTTCCGTCATACCGTCGCTGTAGCGGTCTGAGTTACCGTTGCAGATCAAACTTCCGTCATACCGCCACTGTAGCGGTCTGAGATGCCGTTGCAGAACAAACTTCCGCCATACCGTCGCTGTAGCGTTCTGGGATACAGTTGCAGAACAAACTTCAACCATACACGTCGCTGTAGCGGTCTGGAATACCGTTGCAGAACAAACTTCAACCATACCGTCGCTGTAGCGGTCTGAAATACCGTTGTAGATCAAACTTCCGCCATACCGTCGCTGTAGCGTTCTGAGAGACAGAAATCAAAACGTTATATAGATCATGCACACTCATTATCCACAGGAATGTGGACAAGTCGACGTAAGTTGAGGATAAGTTAGTGGGATACGGGGATAACGGATGTCGATTCGGGGATAAAAGTGGAATAGTTTGTGGATAACTCCGAGACTGAGGTGCGCAACGGTTGGAAAATGCCGCTTTGGGGTAAAGTAAACGGGAGACCGACTGTGCGCAATGGAGGAGAGGCAATGAGCAAACTGCATGACGAGATGAACGTGCAACTATCGAACTGGGCCGTTCTCTATGTGAAGCTGCACCATTTTCATTGGTACGTTAAAGGGCCACATTTTCCGACGCTGCATGCGAAATTCGAGGAGCTGTACGATCTGGCGGCGGAGAAGCTGGACGAGCTGGCCGAACGAATCTTGACGATCGGCGGCCGCCCGTTATCCACCATGAAGGAATATTTGGATAAGGCGACGCTGCAAGAGGCAAGCAAGGGCGGAAGCGAAGACAATATGCTTCAGCAAGCGGTACAAGATCTGCAAGCGCTCGTCGCAGGCTTACAATCGACCGCGAAGCTCGCGGAAGAGGCGGGAGACGACGCGACTACGGATCTATTCGTAGGACAGATCGGCGAGCTGCAGAAACAGCTCTGGCAGCTTAGCGCAACGCTTGGATGAAGGAGAGCCTCCAGACCTACGAAGCAGTAAGGGGTCTGCAGGCTTTTTTTACATATTTTTTGTCTTATTTGATCGATTGAGCAGGTAATTATACCTTAAGGATAGAAAAGGAAAGGAGAAGGATGACTGGTTACAGGCGACCGAGGAGTTACTAACCATGCAGAATTTCATCGGATACATGTTCTTCTCGTTTATTGAAGGCTTTGCTGTTTTCGCTTTAATGTTCTATTTGTTCCGAATCAATATGATGAAATATATAAAACCGATTATATTGGTGAACATATTTATTAATTTTGTTAGTTTTCTAATTCGGAAAGAACCGCTTCTTGCTGATATGTCTCCAATCATGAACTTAGCAATATGTGTGCTATTAATGGCACAAATCGTCAGGATACCGTTTATCTGGTCGATGCTCACAGTGCTAACAGGGTATATGGCATTTGGTGTAATTCAAGCCTCTATTGTATTCTTTTCCTTTATGTCAATAGAAGAGTGGGCTGAGGTTGTATGGAAAGGTTATGTTTTCCAACTGTTATCAGGGATAATCGGTACGGCTATTGGCTTTATGATATATAGACTCGGATATGGTTTCACATTCGAATTTGATAAGCTGCGGTTTAAATGGGAACGGATTTTTATCATCGGCCTTAGTTTCATATTTCTCATTTCAGTAATTATAACTCTAGCATCAAAAAAATTGTTCGTAATACTTTTAGTTTTTACAATTGCTTTCGTTTTCTTTCTTCTATACTCTTACTGGAAGGATGCTGATGAATGATCAGTATCGTATCTGAAAAGATCGCAAAGAGAATAAAATCGGTAGTTCCTGAGCATCCGAGGTCAGAAAAGGTACTTGCATATTCGATTTCGTTTCTATTGACTAATTTGTCGGTTATTGTGTTATCTTTACTTATATCCTTATTTACTGGAAAGTTCCTTGAAACCGTAATCGTATTAATCTCATTTGCACTACTTAGAAACATATCAGGCGGCTTCCATTTGGAGACAGCATGGTTATGCATAATTCTATCTACAACGATCGTAACAATTATTGCGTTTTCAAATTTTGGATATTTTTATATAATTGTATTAACTTCAATCAGTTTAATACTAACTATGATATATTCTCCCAGAATAGAGAGACAGACAAGAATACCGAAAAAGTATTATCCGGTATTGAAAATATTGTCTATGGTCATAATTTTGATAAGCTCTCTATTAGGAACACCTTTAGTTACAAGTGCATTCTTCGTTCAAAGCGTGACCTTGATCCGTTCTGGTAGGGGGGTGACGGCGAACCAATGAAGAAAAGACTTGTTTACAGTCTCGCATCAATTCTAGGCGCGTTAGCAGTAATGATCGTTAGTACTGCATGTTGGGCTCTTTTTCACCAAGACGAAACTCCTGAAGAGCTGTTGAAATAACAATTTCATGGAGGCAAGTCCCGTATGATTCTTCAATTAGCTGTTACAAGTGATCAGGAAGGCAAAGACGGATTGATCAATATTCCAGCCGAGAAACTTATATTTCTCGAGTACGATATGTCGAAGAAATGGGTTCTCGCGCACACGATGGAGAATTGCTATTACGTCGCAGGGACGCTGTCCTATCTGGTAACGGCATTGAAGGCCAACGGGTACGAGTTCGAGAAGGTCGATCGCAATATCGTCGTTCACATTCCGAAGATCAAACGTCTCGACCGATTGAACACCTTCGCTTACTTTGAGTACGAAATACATAAGTCATCCAAGAAAATCACGTTGTCCAGAAAGCATTTCGATAAACTGTTGTCGCGAGAGTATGCTCAAGATCCGAATATGGTAATCGTCTAGGCCGCCCCTCGGGGCGGTCTTTTCTTTATGCGGCGTGCCCAGATAAGCACACATCTTCTAGCCGGTGAGACAGGACGAGCAACATGCCAGGTCGTTCAAAAGCAGAAAACCCCATCCGCTGTGCGACAAGGTTCACCGAATGGAGCGAATTCGCAAAGCCTGCAACCGCAAGGGCAATTGGGTGGTCGGCGTCGACATAAAAGCAGAAAAGCATGTACGGGAAGTGGTAAAGGAACGATTCGCGCCACCAAACATGCGACACGTCTCACAAAGCTTAACGATAGATAGAACGCCGGCGCAGGTGCAGGAAGCTTGTCGTAACATGACGAATAGTAATGGAGTGGATATATTGATGACAATGCCATGGAGAACGGCTCGAAGGAGAACACTCGATGATTCGTGTGCTGCTCGTCGACGACGAGGAAGATGCGCTAGATTTACTGGAAATATTGTTGGAACGGATCGGAGGCGTCGAAGTTGCCGGAAGATATAACAATCCGGATGAAGCGGTCGAAGAGATGAATCGACTCTCCGTCGACGCGGTGTTCTTGGACAATCAGATGCCGGGAATGAAGGGGACCGATGTCGCGCGAGCCATCCGGACGATCAGTCCGCAAATCCCGATAGTCTTTACGACGGCTTACGCGGAGTATGCGGTAGAAGCGTTCGAAATCCAGTCGACCGACTATCTTCTCAAGCCGATTACGCCGAAGAGATTACGGGATGCTATCGAGCGCATTAAGCAAACGTTGGCGATTTACTCCCTGGATTCGCTGCGCAGCGCGGAAACCCGCTTCGTGATTCAAAGTCTCGGCGGTTTTCACGTCCGCTCGCCGGAAACCGGGCAGAGCATGCCTTGGAGGACGAAGAAAGAAAGAGAACTGTGCGCGTTCCTCGTCCATCATGAAGGCAAGCCCGCAAGCGCCGCTTCGATCATCGATGCGCTGTGGCCGGGCTATGAGCTCGACAAGGCGAAAACCTATTTGTACACGTGCTTGTCCTATTTGAGAAAGAGCTTGTCGGATCAAGGCATACCGGTACGGATCCTGAAGAACGATCAAGGGTTCATCGCCTCCTACGGCGAGAAGACGGTCGACGCGACGGAATTCGAACGCCTGCTGCGCATCGCGATCGCCGAAGAGGAGGCGGATGAGCGTTGGTTCGCTCGCTTCGAATCGATATATCAAGGCGAATACATGGAAGCCTGCGACTTCGCTTGGGCGGACGCCAGGCAGATGGGAATCAAGAGCTTGTACATCCGAGCGCTCAGAAGCCGATATGCCCGTCTGCGTATTCGCGGAGAAGCGGCTCTCGCGGCAGAGAGCTTGCAGCGCGTCCTCACGCTGTCTCCCGATTCGGAGGCGGACGGGCGCGAGCTGATGGAGCTGTATTTGGAGACGGGCAATCGCAATGAAGCGCTGCGCGTCTATCAGAGACTGGAACAAGCGGTCCGCGTTCAATTGGGAACGGAACTCGAAGAGGAGACGGTTCGATTGCTTCAGCCGGCGTCGGCGCACGCGGACCGGAAAGGGCGGATGCTCCGATGAGGCCTCCGATAAGCAGAAGAGCGGCTGCGATCGTCGTTACGCTTGCGATCTTCCTGACCACTTACGGCATGATATTCGGTTATGTCTCTATGTATAAGAAGGCAACGCCGGTCGCAGCGAACGGAACGATAGAGTTGGCCGAATGGTCGTTCGAAGAGGACGGTATCGTCCCTCTGAGCGGAGAGTGGGAATTCTATCCGGGGCGGTTGATGATGCGGGAAGACTTCCTGTCTCCTTCCGCGCCTTCCGCGACGATGATTCAAGTGCCCGGCTCGTGGTCGAGCCGGATGAAGACGATCGGAATGGCCACCTACCGCCTGCGGCTTCATATCGGCGATGCCGGCGCGATGATGTTTGGCGTGAAGACAGGGTCTATCCAAATCTCCAACCGGCTCATCGTTAACGGAGAGATCGTCGGCGCCAGCGGGAATCCGGCCGAGAAGCGGGAATACGACGCTCTTAACAAGCCCTATGTCGGTTATTTCGCCTTGAAGCCGGGGTGGAACGAGCTGCTCGTTCAAGTCGCGAACTACGAACATTCCGCCGGCAGCGGGATTAACGACGACATATACTTGGGAACGCCCAAGCAAATTTCCGCTCTTCGCGACCGGGCGACGATGCATGATTGGGTGATGGTTACCGCATTTCTGATCATGGGGTTGTATTTCATCGGGTTGTATGCCCAACGCAAACACGACCGCTCGCTAATTGTGTTCGGCCTGATGTGCCTCTGCATCGCTTTGTTCACGAGCGCCAGAGGCGAGAGAGTGCTGTTCGACGCGGTCGGCGACATGCCGTTCTGGCTCTTCTTCCGCCTCCAGATGGTCGCCGCGCTCGCGGCCGGCTTCGGGTTCTGCTTGTACGTGTATACCGCTTTCCGTTCGTTCTGCTCCAAGAGACTGATCCGAGGGACTTGATTACGGGGGGAGTCATCGCGCTTCCCTATCTGGGCTTCGCGACCGAGATGTCGTCGATGCTGGCCGTGCTGATGCGCCAGTTGACGTCGCTATACGTCATCTTCTCGTTGCTGTACGCCACTTATATATTCGTGCTGGCGGCGCTCCACAAAGTCGAAGGCAGCGGGTATTTGCTGCTCGCGGGAATCGCGTTGAACATCCTGACTTTAAAGCAGAACATGAACATATACTTCGGCGTGGAAGTATATGCGGTCGCGCCGTTCGAGCCGTTCCTCGTCCTGCTGATGCTGGCTTTGCTGATGTCGCTGCGGTTCTCGAACGCGTTCCGCAAAATCGAGCACTTGTCAGAGCGGCTGCTCATAGCCGACAAGATGAAGGATGATTTCCTGGCGCGGACGTCGCACGAATTCAAATCTCCGCTCCACGGCGTCATGAACATCTCCCGTTCCATGCTCGAAGACGAGACGCATCCGCCTCCTAAAGCCCATCGGGAGCAAATCGAACTGATCATCGGGATTACGAGCAGGTTGTCCCAGCTCGTCTACGACATCCTTGATTTCTCGAAGCTCAAGCAGGGCGAGCTCAGAATCGAGCCGGTGCCGACGGACGTGCGCTCCGCCGTTGACGTTCAAGTACGAATCTACGATTATCTGTGCGTCGAACGCAACATTCGGCTGTTGAATCAAGTGCCAGCGGACCTGCCCGCCGCGCTTGCCGACGAGATTCGGCTCGGCCAAATTATCGGCAATCTGCTCGACAACGCGGTCAAACATACGGAGAACGGAAGCATCGTCGTTAGCGCGGCGGAGCATGACGGGATCATCGAAGTATCCGTGCGCGATACGGGCGAAGGCATCGACCCGGTCGATCTTCCGCAGGTGTTCGAACCGTTCGTATCCAGAGACGGGACCGATCGGCGCGGTTTCGGACTGGGGTTATCCATCGCCAAGCAATTGGTCGAGCTTCAGAACGGAGTCGTTACCGCGAGCTCGACGATCGGCGTCGGCTCGACGTTCTCGTTCACGATGCCGATCGCAAGCCGGGAGTTCGAAACGAAGGCCAACCGATCGCAGGGCCGGATCGAGCCGAAGCAATCCGAATATTCCTTCGCTACGCCTTACGATTCGAATCGGAAGGGCAAGCATACGGTCCTGATCGTCGACGATCAGTTCGTGAATCTGAAGGTATTGCTGGACGCGTTGGATGCGCTTGATTATCGCGTGATCGCGGTCAAGAACGGATACGAGGCATTGGAGCAGATTGACCGACGGAACGATATTGACCTGGTCATTCTCGATCTGATGATGCCGGGAATGACGGGCTTCGAGGTATGCCAGGAAATCCGCAAGCGTTACTCGATGCTGGAATTGCCCGTGTTAATGGTGACGGCGGCGATCCAACCGCAGGACAAGGTGGTCGCGTTCCAGGCGGGGGCGAACGATTACTTGCCGAAGCCGTTCGACCTGGAGGAGATGAAAGCGAGAATCGGCAGTCTCCTGGCGATGAAGGAGTCCCTCGGCAAGGCGATTCATCTCGAAGTAGCGTTCCTGCAGTCGCAGATCAAGCCGCATTTCCTGTTTAACGTGCTTAATAGCATCGTCGCCTCCAGCTATACCGACGTGGAGCGGGCTAGAGAGATGATCGCCGATCTCGCCAATTACTTGCGCGGAAGCTTCCGGTTCAGCAACGCGGAGGGACGCACGTCGTTCGAAGAGGAGTTCCGCCTCATCCGCACGTATGTCGACATCGAGCAATCGCGGTTCAAGGACCGGATCCGGTTCGAGACCGATATCGCGGAATCCGCGTACGGCTTGCGAATGCCGCCGCTTCTGGTGCAGCCTCTCGTGGAGAACGCGATTCGGCACGGCCTCGGCTATCGCATCGAAGGCGGCACGGTGCGCTTAACGGCGAATGAAACGGACGGCGAGTGGCGCTTCGTCGTCGCCGACGATGGCGTAGGCATCGAGCCGGAGCGAATGAAGCGACTGTTCGAGAGCTCCGGCACGAACGAGCCGCGAGGCGTTGGATTGCTTAATATTAACAAACGACTGAAGCATGAGTACGGGGTGCAACTGGAAGTGGAGAGCAAGCCGGGACAAGGTACGAAAGTGACCGTGCGTATTCCTGCTTCGTCGTTCTGACGCGCGGGGATAACCTGATAGCGACAATCCGACAGGCTTTCGCCGAATGACGGCGAAAGCCTGTTTCTATTGCGAACGCTGTCGATTGTTAAGGTTTCTTTAAGGTGCGATCGTATATGCTGGGCTGGAATGCTCATCCCATACGTTGACGATGAAAAGGAGCTGTTCGCGCATGTTAACGCGATATCGAAATCAGATGAATGTGATCAGGACACCAAGGCTCATGATGTTGATGCTGGCCGTCGTTCTTGCCGCGACGCCGTATGCGTGGTTGGCGGATAAAGCTTCCGCCAAGCCTCCTTCGGAGATCGGGATTAATGTCCGGTCGACTCCCAACGAGATCAAAGATGCGAATCTCATATCCGTCGCTTACGCCGAACCGGTCGGATTCTCCGGGTCGGGCAGCTATCTGTACGCTACCGATGCCGGAGCATTGTGGAGAAATCACCAGGGGGATTGGAATCCATCCAGCGTCACCGGAGCGACGTATTTTACCGAGGTCAGAAAGCCTTCTTCCGAAGGCTCTCCTTTCATTGCGTTAAACAGCCGTTCGGAGATCTGGAAGTGGGATAATAACGGATACGAGGAGGAGACGACCGAAGAAAAGCTGTTGACCGTTCAGGAGGAAGGGTTTCAAGCGGTTAGCGGGTACTATCTCTTCGCGGGTCCGTCAACCTCCGATCTCCGCTATTTTGTAACGGGCATCTATGACGAACCCGATTCCGATGCGCCTCCGCAAGCCGTCGTCTATTCAAACCTGACCGGAAGTCTAGTGAAGACGGATCTTACGGGTGCTGCGGACTTCTCGCCGAATAGAATGGATTTCGTTAACGGTAAATTGGTGATCGTCGGGAAAGGCTCCCGCGCATATGTGTTCGACCCGGCCATCGGCCCAACGTGGACAAAAATCGATCTGCCTGAAGATGCGAATTACGTAGATGTCGCAGGCTTAGATCCGCAATCACGGGAATCAGTGCCGGGTATGAGAAGTCCGGTCGTCGCCGTCGCCGATAACACGAACAACCTGTACTACGAGGGTTCGGACGGAGTGTGGCATTCCGCCGCGAGTCCGACGAGCGATACAATGAAGAGCGTAGCTTACGGATACGGCTATTATATCGCGGTAGGCGAGAATGGCGCCGTTTTCTCGAAAGACGGAATGAACTGGACCGAGTTTGCGACGGAAACGCCCAATGCTCTTAACGATGTGCAGTATTTCGATTACGGAGAATTTATAGCCGTAGGCGATTCCGGCACGAGGGTAACGATGCAAGCTCCTGTCGGGGGATATTACGCTATCGACAGCCACACCTTCGATAAGAACGAGCCAGCGGATATCGAGGGCGAGGTCACGCTGACCTTCAACATGGACATTACGGATTTCACCGGAATCAAGAAGGGCAGCGAGTCGCTCGCGCAGGACGAAGATTATACGGTCGATTTGGACGAGGATGAAGGGCGGGTCTTCGTCACGCTCAAAAAAGAGTACTTGTCGCAACAGCCGATCGGACAGCTGATGCTCGACTTCCAATTCGGCAAGGGATATCCGAGTACGGTAGAGTTTACGATAATGGATTCGTCCTCGCCGGAGACGCCGACGTTGGCGAACGCGGCGAACAACTTCGTCGGCGTCAGCTCCAGCTATATTACGGCAGGAAATCCAATCACGTTATCGGCGAGCGGAGACCGGCAGATGGCATCGGGCGTAGTGAACGGGGATGAGAAATACGTGCCGACAAGCTGGAGCTCGTCGGAAGACGACGCGGTGCATCCATTTACTTCGCAAACGGGCATTTTCCATGTCGCAACCTATACGCCGGTGAACGCAGGGACTCATACGCTGACGGTTGTTTTCACGAAGCAAATCTATAATGGAACGGTTTGGGAGGACAGTGAAGACACGGTTACCAAGGATGAGATCATCGTAGCAACGCCGGCCCCGGCGTCGGCGAATGCGGCGAACAACACCGTAGGCGCAAGCCCGGGCACGATTACGCTCGGCTCGTCCGTCGCATTGACGGCAAGCGGAGATCGGCAAAGCCTAGAGGAACCGGCTAGAGGGGACGAAAGGTACGTTCCGGTAAGCTGGAGCTCGACGGAGAGCGGCAATTCCGGCACGTTCACTTTAAGCGAAGGCAGCTATAAGTCTACTTATACGCCTTCGGCCGTCGGAACTCATACGATAACCGCAACGTTCGCGAAGCAGAAGCGGACGAACGAAGGCTGGGAGGACGTAGATCAGGATACGAAGACGACGAACGTGACGGTGAATAGCGCTGGCGGGAGCGGTGGCGGCGGCGGAGGCGGCGTCACGGCAACGCCATCCGACGATGCGGTTATCGTCCTCGTGAACGGCAAATCCGAGAACGCGGGAACGGCGACGAAGGGCAATCGTAACGACCAATCTTTACTGACCGTCCGCTTGGACGAGAAGAAGCTGGACGATAAGCTCGCCGCGGAAGGGCAAGGCGCGGTCGTTACGATCCCGGTGAACGCGAAATCCGATATCGTAATCGGCGAATTGAACGGCCGGATGATCAAGAACATGGAGAACAAGCAAGCGGTGCTGGAGATCAAGACGGATACGGCGACCTACACGATCCCCGCGCTGCAGATCAATATCGATGCGATTTCCGCGCAGGTGGGCCAATCGGTCGCGTTGCAGGATATTAAGGTGCAGGTCGAGATCGCAGCAACGCCTGCGGGTATGGCGGAGGTAGTCGAGAATGCGGCGGCGAAAGGGACGTTCTCTATCGTCGTTCCGCCGCTCGACTTCAGAGTAACCGCGGTCCACGGGGATCAAACCGTAGACGTATCGAAATTCAACGTGTACGTGGAGCGGAGGATTGCCGTTCCGGATGGCGTTGATCCGAACAGGATCACGACGGGCGTCGTGGTTGATCCGGATGGAACGGTACGCCACGTGCCGACGAAGGTTGTCCTCATTGACGGCCGTTACTACGCCCAAGTGAACAGCCTCACGAACAGCACGTATTCCATCGTATGGCATCCGCTCGAGTTCGGCGACGCGGCGAAGCATTGGGCGAAGGACGCCGTGAACGATATGGGCTCGAGAATGGTCATCGAAGGCACGGGAGGCGGTCTGTTCAGTCCGGATCGGGACATTACCCGCGCCGAATTTACGGCGATTCTCGTCAGAGGGTTGGGGCTTAAACCGGAAGCAAGCTCGGCGCCGTTCTCCGACGTGGAAGCAACGGAGTGGTATGCCG
The DNA here is from genome assembly GCA_023460795.1 of Bacillota bacterium. Taxonomy (GTDB): domain Bacteria; phylum Bacillota; class Bacilli; order Paenibacillales; family Paenibacillaceae; genus Cohnella. The sequence goes on from JAEWPC010000049.1 coordinate 175,596, forward strand.
GCACGATTCAAACCGCGTATGCCTATCGGCTGATCGACGGTTATGCGGACGGTTCGTTCCGTCCGAACGAGAAGATCACTCGCGAGCAAGCGATGACGATTCTCGCGAAGGCGATGGAAGCGACCGGCCTGAAAGCGAAGCTGGGAGCCGTTCAATCGGCTGATGCGACGCTTGATCCGTTCGTAGATGCGGCGAACGTGTCCGCTTGGGCGAGAAGCGGCGTCGCGGCTAGCGTGCAAGCGGGTATCGTAACCGGCAGAGACGAAGGTAAGCTTGCGCCGAAAGCTTACATTACAAGAGCCGAAGTCGCGGTAACGATCCAGCGCTTACTGCAGCGATCCGGACTGATCTAGTCGGTGCGTCATTGTAGCGTTGAAAGGCGGAGAACCCCGAAATCCACCGCGATGTGGATTCGGGGCTCTTTGCGTTCGCTCTTGTCGGGCCGTTTACCGAAGAGTCTTCATGTAACCGCTTTTTTCATGGACACCCAACGGGAGCCTTTGCTATAATTATGGATGGATTTGTCTACATAGCATGCCGTAGTGCGCGTCAAATAACTGATCGCGGAGGCGATGATTTGGAGAAGTACATCAATTCTTACGTCATTGTTACCGTCTTCCTGATCCTGGGGATTTTGTTTCCGATCTTCGTTCTTTGGCTCGGCAAGCAGCTGCGTCCGCATAAGCCGACCGATGCCAAGAAGACGACTTATGAGAGCGGCAACGAACCCGTCGGCGTTAGCCAGATTCGCTTTAACGTCCGTTACTACCTTTATGCGTTGATGTTCGTCGTTTTCGATGTCGAAACCGTATTCCTCTATCCTTGGGCCGTTGCGTATAAGCAAATGGGCCTCTTTGCATTGACTGAGATGGTCATCTTCGCAGGACTATTATGCATCGGGCTTGTATATGCCTGGAGGAAGAAGGTATTCAGATGGAATTCAATCTAGAGAACGTATCGCCCGAAGATCGCAAGGAGATCGAGCGCAACGTCTTCTTCGGCACGATCGAGCAGCTTAAGGGCTGGGCGAGAAGCAACTCGCTGTGGCCGTTGACGTTCGGGCTGGCCTGCTGCGCGATCGAGATGATGGCCTCCGGCGGCGCGCATTATGACCTGGACCGTTTCGGCGTCATGTTCCGCACGTCTCCGCGACAAGCGGACGTGATGATCGTATCGGGTACGGTTACGAAGAAAATGGGACCGCTGCTCAAGCGGTTGTACGATCAAATGCCGGAACCGAAGTGGGTTATCGCGATGGGCTCTTGCGCAACGGCCGGCGGCCCTTACGTGAAATCGTATTCGGTCGTGAAGGGCGTCGACCAGCTCGTGCCCGTCGACGTGTATATCCCCGGCTGTCCGCCGAACCCGGCGGCGCTGATCTATGGCATCAATAAACTTCAAGAGAAGATCCGCTATGAGGCGAAAACCGGAAAGCGGGTGATCGACCGATGAGCGAAGAGATCGAGAATAAGCCCACTGCCGAGCAACCGGCGGGTTCCGCGCCTGCGGAGCCGGTTGCGGAGCAAGCCGCACCAGTGCCAGCAGAGCAACCTGCAGCGGAGCAAGCGGCACCTGCGCAACCAACGGCGGAACAACCTGCAGCAGAACAGCCTGCCGCCGAGGCTCCGCGCAAAGAGACCGACGAAGAGAAGGCCGCTCGCCGCAAGGCGGCGTTCGAAGCGAAGCAAGCCGCGAAGGCGGCTGCCGCACAGGCCGCGGCAGAAGCGGCCAAAGCCGCTCAGCAGGCGAATGCGACAGCACCAGCAGCGGCGGCACCCGCGGCAGCTGAGGATGGCGCCCCTGCCGGGGAACCGCCTGCTCCGCCTGCCCCGCCTTCGCCGAGCCAACCTCGGTTGAACCGCGTCGTTACGCTGCTCAGAGAATTGGTGGCCGAAGATGCGGTCGAAGAATCGTACATTAACGAGCCGAACGATCATCTGCCTACGCTGATCGTCAAGAACGAGCATTGGATGCAAGCGGCGCGATTGTTCCGCAATCATACGGAGCTTGCCTGCAACTACTTGCGCAACGTCTCCGGCGTCGATTACGAGACTTATATGGAAGTCGTCTATTATCCTTGGAACATGGACGCTCGCGAAGGCTACTGCATTAAGGTCAAAGTCGACCGCGAACTGCCTAGCGTCGCTAGCGTGACGCCGGTCTGGGAGACGGCCAATTGGAACGAGCGCGAAATCTACGACCTGCTGGGAATCGATTTTCCGGGCCATCCGGATCTCAGGCGCATCATGATGCCTGACGACTGGGAAGGCCATCCGCTACGCAAAGACTACGTCCCGCTCGATCCGGAGGTGTAAGGCACACGTGATTCGTACAGAAGAACTGTTGCTCAATGTCGGCCCGCAGCACCCGAGCACGCACGGCGTTTTTCGGATCGTCGTCAAGCTGGACGGGGAGATCATCACGGAAGCTACGCCCGTCATGGGCTATTTGCACCGGGGCACGGAGAAGCTCGCCGAGAATTTGAACTATACGCAGATCATTCCTTATACCGACCGCATGGATTACGTGTCGGCCATGACGAACAACTACGTGCTCGTGCACGCCGTCGAGAAAATGATGGGGCTCGAAGTGCCCGAACGCGCGGAGTTCATGAGGCTCATCGTCATGGAGCTTCAACGGGTTGCCAGCCACCTCGTCTGGTGGGGGACTTACTTGCTCGATATCGGAGCGCTTAGCCCGTTCCTCTATGCGTTCAGCGATCGCGAGCGCATTCTCGGCCTATTCAACGAGCTGTGCGGCGCGCGGTTGACTTACAACTACATGCGCGTTGGCGGCGTAAAATGGGACGCGCCGGACGGCTGGATCGATCGCGTGAAGACGTTCGTCAAAGACATGTACGTCCGTCTGGACGAATATCATAACCTGGTCAGCGGCAACGAAATTTTCCTCGCGCGAATTAAAGGCATCGGCCAATACGATGCCCAGACCGCGATCGATTACGGCTTAACCGGCGCTAACCTGCGCTGCACGGGCGTAGATTGGGATCTGCGCAAAACCGAGCCATACAGCTTGTACAACCGGTTCGACTTCGACGTCGTGGTCGGCAAGAACGGCGATTGCTACGACCGGTACCTGTGCCGTCTCGGCGAGATCACGCAAAGCCTTCGCATTCTCGAGCAAGCGCTGGAGCAGTTTCCGGGAGAAGGCGACACGATGGGCAAAGTGCCGCGCGTCATTCGTCCGCCTGCCGGGGAGATCTACGTGCGCATCGAATCGCCGCGCGGCGAGATCGGCTGCCACATCGTATCCAAAGGCAAAGCGGAGCCGTATCGCCTGAAATTCCGCAGACCGTCGTTCGTAAACCTGCAAATTTTGCCAAAGCTGCTTATCGGGGAGAACATGACGAACATGGTCACGATCCTTGGCGGCATTGACATCGTGCTAGGGGAGGTCGACTGCTGATGCAGCATTTCTGGAACGATCCGCTCAGCTGGGGGAATGCCGGCATCTTCATCGCGGGAGCCGTAGCGGTTCTGGCGGTCGTCATCCTCTTCGTAACCTACGCCATCTATTTCGAACGGAAGTTCATCGGTTGGATGCAGTTCCGCAAAGGCCCTAACCGAGTAGGTCCGCTAGGCCTGCTGCAGACGGTCGCGGACGTCGCCAAGCTGCTCCTCAAGGAAGACACGATACCTAGCAAAGCCGATAGAGGCTTGTTCATCTTGGCTCCGGCGCTCGCTTTCGTTCCTTCCTTCGCCGTGCTGGCATTCATCCCGTACGGTATGAACCTGCAATTCGCCGATCTTAACGTTGGCTTCCTGTATTACATCGCGTTATCCGGGATCACGACGATCGCCGTCGTCGTCGGCGGTTGGGCGTCCAACAACAAATACGCGTTGCTCGGCGGCATGCGTTCGGCAGCTCAAATGATCAGCTACGAGGTGCCGCTCGTCATGTCCGTCGTTGGCGTCGTCATGATGTCGGGTAGCTTGAACCTGCGGGATATCGTGATCGCTCAGGAAGGATATTTCTGGGACTGGAACTTCCTCCCTCAGATTCTCGGCTTCGGCATCTTCGTCATCTCCGCGATTTCCGAGCTGAACCGTACGCCGTTCGACTTGCCGGAGGCGGAATCGGAGCTCGTCGCGGGTTACCACGTCGAATACAGCGGCTTCCGGTTCGCGTTCTTCATGCTGACGGAATACATCTACGTGTACGCGATCGCTTGTCTGACGACGCTGCTGTTCCTGGGCGGTTGGAACCCTCCGTTCCCGCAGCTTGATTTCATTCCGGGACTGATATGGTTCTTCTTGAAATTCGCGTTCATCGTATTCTCTCTCTTCTGGATTCGGGCTACGTTCCCAAGGCTCCGCGTCGATCAATTGATGGGCTTGGCGTGGAAGGTGCTGCTGCCTCTCGCGATACTGAATATTTTCTTGACGGCGCTAGGCATTGAATTGATGTGATCGGGGGGCTGACGACATGAAAGGAATGCTGAAAGGGCTTGGCGTTTCGCTCAAAACGATGAGCAAAAAGAAAGTGACGATGTCGTATCCGGATATGCCGGTGATCATGCCGGACCGTTTTCGCGGCATTCAATACTTCGAGCCGGACAAGTGCATCGTATGCAACCAATGTGTGCGTATTTGCCCGACGGAGTGCATCACCCTGACAGGCAAAGCGAATCCCGATCCGGAGAAAAAAGGAAAGGTTATCGACACGTACGACATCAACTTCGAAATTTGCATCCTGTGCGATCTGTGCACCGAAGTGTGTCCGACGGAAGCGATCGTCATGACGAACAATTTCGAACTGGCTACTTATAGCCGCGATGACCTCTATAAGGACAAAGACTGGCTGTTCGCGAACAACGTGAACGTCCGTCAGGACAATAACAATATCGGCTCTCCGAAAGGAGGCGCCAAATAAACCGTGTTTAACTTCAACATTGATTTCAGCGGCGAGTTCTTCGCGTTCTTCTCGCTGGCGATCTGCGCGATCGTCGGGGCCGTGTTGGCGATCAATTTCACGAAAGTCGTTCATATCGTCATGTCGTTGGCGTTCACGTTCGTTGCGCTGGCGGGATTGTACATTCTGCTGAACGCCGAATTCGTCGCCTTCGTGCAAGTCCTTCTCTACGTGGGAGCCGTCACGATTCTGATGATCTTCGGAATCATGATGACGAAGCACGACGGGGAGGGCCAGGAGCCGGCTCGTCCGCTCTTGGAGACGTTGGCCGCGATCGGCTGTCTGTGCCTGTTCGGCATTCTGTTCTTCGCGATTCGCAATGCGGAGTTTCCCGCGGAAGTCGCTCCGCTGCCGGACGATAACACCCGCGCCATCGGTTTGGAATTGTTCAGCCGCTATGCGGTACCGTTCGAATTGATCTCGGTGCTGTTAACGGTCGCGTTCATCGGCGCCGTCGCGCTGGCGAAGAGAGAGGAGGACCCGCAATGACGATGCTGGCCTCCTACCTGACGCTGGCGGCGGTGCTGTTCTGCGTGGGCTTGTACGGCGTGCTCACCAAGCGGAACGCCATCGTCGTTCTATTGTGCATCGAGCTGATGCTGAACGCGGTCAACCTGAATCTGATCGCCTTCTCGAAGTACGGCGTGGCCCCGTCGTTGACGGGTCAAATCTTCTCCTTGTTCACCATTACGGTAGCTGCGGCCGAGGCCGCGGTCGGTATGGCCATCCTTATCGTATGGTATCGCAACCGCGCAACGGTGAACGTGGACGAATTCGACGAGTTAAGGGGGTAACGACATGAGCACCTCTTTTGCGGAATACGCTTGGCTCGTCCCTGTGTTCCCGCTGGCGGCATTCGCGATTCTTACGGCCATGGGCAAAGGCGCGAAGAAGACCGGCCCATGGATCGGTATCATCGGCACATTAGCTTCCCTCGTGTTGTCGCTGTGCATCGCTTTCGAGCGAATGACTGACAACGCGGACGATTACAGCAAGAGCATCGAATGGCTGCAGGTCGGATCGCTTAAGCTGAACGCAGGTTTTGAAGTCACGAACCTGACTTCGCTGATGCTGGTTGTCGTTACGCTAGTCAGCTTCCTGGTGAACGTGTACTCGCGGGGCTATATGCGCGATGACGAACGGATTTCCACGTTCTTCGCTTATGTCGCGTTGTTCACGAGCTCGATGCTGGGTCTCGTTCTCTCCGACAACCTACTTACGTTCTATATTTTCTGGGAGCTTGTCGGCGTCTGCTCGTTCTTGCTCGTCGGCTTCTGGTACCATAAGCCGGAAGCGAAGGCGGCGGCCAAGAAGGCTTTCATCGTGACGAGAATCGGGGATTTGGGCTTATTGATCGCCTTGCTTCTCCTGTTCTGGTACATGCCCGACCACGCGCTCGATTTCACGACGATCCATAACGTATTCAGCACGCCGGGCGGCGTCATCTCGGTCGGTATCACGACTCTGATCGCGCTTCTCATCTTCGTAGGCGCCGTGGGCAAGTCGGGTCAGTTCCCGCTGCATACATGGCTTCCGGACGCGATGGAAGGCCCGACGCCGATCAGCGCGCTGATCCATGCCGCGACCATGGTCGCAGCAGGCGTATTCCTGGTCGCTCGCACGTTCCCAATCTTCGAGGCATCGGACGCCGCCATGACGACCGTTGCGGTCATCGGCGCGTTCACGGCGATATTCGCGGCTTCCATCGGTTTGGCTCAGAACGATATTAAGAGAATCCTCGCCTACTCGACGGTAAGCCAGCTCGGCTATATGATGCTGGCGCTAGGCGTAGGCTCCGTCTCGGCAGCGATGTTCCACCTGTTCACGCACGCCTTCTTCAAGGCACTCCTATTCCTTGGCGCGGGCAGCGTCATCCACGGCGCGCACACGCAAGATATTCGGGAGATGGGCGGCCTAGGCAAGACGATGAAGATTACGGCATGGACGTTCGGAATCGGAGCGCTAGCGCTGTCCGGCATCCCGCCGTTCGCGGGCTTCTGGTCCAAGGACGCTATCCTGGCCGCTGCGCTCGATAAGAACGGCATCCTGTTCGCCGTCGGGGCGATTGCCGCTTTCTTCACGGCGCTCTATATGGCACGATTGTTCTTCCTGGTGTTCACGGGCAAACCGAAGCAGGACAGCCATGCGCACGAATCTCCGCCTTCCATGACGATTCCGCTGATCGTCCTCGCGATTCTATCGGTCGTCGCCGGATTCGTAGACACGCCGTTCAAAGGGTGGCTCGGCGAATGGCTGACAGGCGAGGCTCCAGAGCATCATGGCAGCGGGGTCGTCATGGTCGTCTCCGTCGCAGTCGGACTGCTCGGCATCTATATCGGATGGCTCGTATACGTCAAAGGCACGGTACGCAGGGATGCGGTATCGTCTAGAGCACCGGGCTTAGTAAGAACGTTAGAACGCAAGTATTATATCGACGAGCTTTACGATCTTATACTCGTGAAGCCATTGCGTAGCTTCGGCAAAGCGCTGCAGGCGTTCGACGATTATATCGTAGACGGCGTCGTGCGGCTGGCGGGGTATTCGACCTCCGCGCTCGGACGCCTTAACTCCCGCCTGCAAAGCGGGCAAGTGCAAACCTATGCGCTTACGGCGTTAATCGGAATCGTCATCCTGGCGCTCGCTATAGCGGGAAGGAGGTTCTGGTAATGCTGGACAACGTCCCTATTCTATCGCTCATCACGTTCGCGCCGTTAGTCGGAGCGCTTATCGTTCTTCTGTTGCCAAGCCAGCGCAGCCAGTGGCTAAGAATAACGGCGATCGCCTTCACCGTCATCCCGCTCGTATTGACGTTATGGTTGTACGCCGCTTACGAGCCATCGGTCGGCGGAGCGGCATATACCGAGCATCAGACTTGGCTGACCATCCCGCTTAACAAAGAACTGCTGCAAGGATACGAATCCTCGCTGCTCAGCTTCGATTATCATCTGACGGTCGACGGCATCTCGATGCCGCTCGTGATTCTGACGGGTATCGTATCTACCATGGCCGCGTTGGCCACCGTACACATTCGCAAGCGTTGGAAGACATTCTACGTACTCTTCCTCTTGTTGCTTACCGGAATGTACGGCGTGTTCCTGTCTCGAGATCTCGTCTTGTTCTTCATCTTCTTCGAAGTGACGCTGATTCCGATGTTCTTCCTGATCGGAATCTGGGGCTACTACGGCCGGGAAAAGGCGGCAACAAGGTTCCTGATCTACAACGGACTCGGTTCCGCGGCAATGCTGCTATCGTTCCTGCTGCTCATAGCCACGCTCGGATTCAGCGCGGAAGGTACGCAAGTCGTGTTCAGCGGCAACTATGACGTGCTGCTAGCGAACCTAACAAATCCGCAAGCGATGGCCAATTTGACCCCGGATCAAGCCGCCGGGGCGGAATTCCTGCTGAACGACAACATGCGCTGGGGCGCGTTTATTCTATTATTGATCGCCTTCGGCATTAAAGTGCCGATCTTCCCGTTCCATACGTGGATGCTTCGCGTACATACGGAAGCGCCGCCATCGATTGTCATGATTCACTCGGGCATTCTCCTTAAAATGGGCGTTTACGGGTTAATTCGATTCGGTGCGTTTTTATTTCCCGAGCAATTACAAGATTGGTCGACAGTAATCGCCATCTTAGGCGTCATTAACATCCTATACGGCGCGATCATCGCCTGCGTGCAGCGGGAATTCAAGCTCGTGCTCGCTTACTCGAGCATCAGCCATATGGGCATCGTTCTGCTCGGGATTGCATCGCTCGAGGAGGTCGGTCTCCAAGGCGCGATCTACCAATCGGTATCACACGGACTCATCTCTGCGCTTCTGTTCTTGATCGTAGGCAGCATCTATGAGAGAACGCAGACGACGCAATTGGATGAGCTGGGCGGATTGGCGAAGTCGGTGCCGTTCATGTCGGGCATCTTGCTCGTAGGGGGTCTAGCTTCCCTGGGACTGCCAGGCTTGTCCGGGTTCGTCGGCGAGTTCCTCTCGTTCCTCGGACTGTTCGGATCGATGAAGTGGATTACCGCGATCGGGGTACTGGGCATCCTGTTCGCCGCTGTCTACGTCTTGCGCAGTATCCTTAGCATTACGTACGGCGGAACGCCCGAAGCCTTCGAGAAGATGAAGGATGCGCGCTTCATCGAGGCGCTCCCGATGATCGCTCTGGCGGCACTGATCGTCCTGCTCGGCGTATACCCGTCCATCTTAACGGACCTGATGCAGAACGGCTTCAACGGGCTGCTGGAACAACTTCACACGAGGGTGGGGGGCTAACATGGAACACTTGCAGACTTTAACGTGGACCGATGCGTGGTATTTGGCCCCCGAAGTAACGTTGTCGATCGCGACGATCGTGCTTGCGCTTCTCGATCTCATCTTGCCTCGTCGGGTTAACCGGAACTTGATCGGCTGGCTGACGTTAGCAGGGCTGCTAGTGTCGGCGGTATTCGTCGTATGGCTCATGTTCGATTTCAAAGATCTCAAAGACGCCGCTCAAGTTCATAGCCTACTCGGCGGCAGCTATCGGATCGACGATTTCGGCAACTTGCTCAAGCTTGTCTTCATCGGGGCATCGGCCTTCATCGTATTCTCATCGCTCGGTACTATTCGTGACGAAGATGTGCCGATCAAAGGCGAGTTCTATTATCTCTTGCTCCCGGCGGTACTCGGCGCAATGGTAATGTCTTCTTCGGGCGATCTCATTACGCTTTTTGTGGGGCTAGAGCTTCTCAGTATTACGTCTTACATTCTCGTGGCAGCCCGCAAAAACGCGAGCCAATCGAGCGAAGCGGCGTTTAAATACGTCGTGACCGGAGGAGTCGCGTCCGCGATCATTCTATACGGGATGTCGTTCCTGTACGGAGTGACGGGAAGCACGAATCTGGCTGACATGATGAGCGGCATGCAAGGAGCAATAGAGTCAAGCGAAGCGTTGATCTACGTCAGCCTGTTCCTCATGACGGCAGGGTTCGCGGTGAAGCTGGCGCTGGCTCCGTTCCATGCTTGGGCTTCCGACGTCTACCAAGGCGCGCCGACGCCGGTTACGGCTTTCCTAGCCGTCGTCGCCAAAGGCGCGGCCTTCGCGATGCTGTATCGTATTTTCTTCATGTTCATGACGTACTTCACGCTGAATTCGGGTATGAATGAAGTTGTGGATCGGATGAAGAACGACGTATTCCTCGGCCTGGCGGTATTGTCCGCCGCGGCGATGATCGTCGGTACCGCCGGGGCGCTGCGCCAGCGTAACGTAAAGCGGCTGCTTGCGCTTTCCGGCGTTGCGAACGCGGGGATTCTGATCATTCCGCTCGCACTCGATCTCACTCGGCTGCACTCGTCGGTATTTTCCGAGTTTATCTACTACCTCATTGCATATGCCGTGATGAACATCGGCGCGTTCTCCGTCTTGACGATCGTCTCGAGGAGTTCGGGCAATGACTCGATTTCGGGGTTTGCGGGACTGTACCACCGCGCTCCGTGGACGGCAGCCGGGATGACCGTGCTGCTCTGTTCGCTCGCCGGACTCCCGGTAACCGGGGGGTTCTTCGGTAAGCTGTTCATCCTGTTCGCGACGGTTCAGACGAAGACCTACTGGCTGGCCGCGATCTTGCTCGTCACTACCGTTGTGTCTTATGCGGTCTACTTCTCCTTCATCCGTCAGATGTATCTAAGGAGCGGAGAAGTCGATTCGGGCTTGCGTATGTCTTGGCCGGCTTCCGTAAGCATTTGGTTGTGCGTTGCCGGTACGCTGGCGCTTGGTTTCTTGCCAAAACCGATCCTGGAATGGATCGATAAGCTGTTCGAACTGCCGTACGATATGCTATTGAGTTAGCATGACTTTAGTAGCGAAAGCTGCCCAAGGCGATAGCGAGTTGCCGAGGGCGGCTTCCTGCTGTCATGACCAAAGACCCGATTTTTGTGCAGAAAGAAGGGAATTGCTGTCGAAAATAGAATGGGATATGTATACCGAATGCAGTCCCAAAGGCGTGGTTGGAATGAGGAGTAGCGTATTCAGGCTTTACGGCACGAAGCGCTTAACACTTTGCTTCATCGCCATATGCAGCTCAATGACGCTGATCATGCCGAGCGGGATCGAGCAGGTACGTTCTCTACCGACGCATGAAGTCAGAATCGCCTCTCTGGTCCGAGTACAAGCGCTTGAGCCCGCGTCCGGCAAAGACACGGCAGCTTTCCTGAAAGAGTCGGGATTCACGACGGCGTGGTCGATACTGAAAAACGACGTAACGTCCACGGTTGCCGTCATTGATACCGGCGTTGACCTGAATAATCCTCTTCTGAAGCCGTTTCTCTTGCCTGGCAAAAATTTCGTTAATGCGAATCGAAGACCGCAAGACGACAACGGTCATGGAACCGCGGTAGCAGGCATTATCGCCGCGGTTGCGGAGGCAGGCGAAACTTCCGGCAAAGCGAGGTGGAAGGGACGGATATTGCCGATCAAGGCACTCGATCAGAACGGCTCCGGCGATGAAGGCAAATTAACGCAAGCTATTGCTTATGCGGTTGAAGAAGGCTCGGACATCATCGTCCTATCCCTAGGGTTAAGGCGCGATGCGCCTAACTTGCGCGAAGCGGTCGAAGCCGCCGAGAACAAAGGCGTTCTGCTCGTAGCCGCGAGCGGCAACGATGCGGCCGCGCTTGGTTCCAAAGCCGCCGTACAGTACCCGGCTGCTTACGCTAGCGTATTGGCGGTTTCCGGCTCGGAAGGCATTCATCCGATCGCTCAGTCTACCGCCGGCCCCGAAATCGATCTAAGCGCCTCCTGGACCGTGGATACGCTTGCCATTGGCGGCGGTCGCGTCACGATGGTAGGAAGCTCGATGGGCGCTCCGCAAGTAGCGGCAGCGGCGGCCATGCTGAAAGCGATGCATCCGGAGTGGAAGCCGATACAGCTTCGCGAGAGACTGCGCGGATCTGCCCTTAAGCCGGAATCCGCTCCTTGGAGCGCGAGCCTCGGCTACGGCTTCCTTGCAGCAGATCAGGCGATTCAGCCGAACGCGGTCATGGATTGGCGGGAACCGAATGATACGAGGGCAAAGGCGGGTATTTTCCCGCTGGGGAAAGAAGTGGCTGGAGGATGGGGCAATTCCGGCGATGTCGACTGGTATTCGTTAACGATTCCGTATAACGGAACGCTCGCCATCCGTAAAGGGTCGGCTAAGCTATCCTTGTTCGCGGGCAAAAGCTCCGACGAGACGGCACCGCTCGGTTCCTCGAATTCCGAAGAGACCCGGTGGCAGCTTCAGTCGGGAGAATATTGGCTGAAGGTCTCCAGGGGGGCGAATACGGCTTCTCAAGGAGCCTATCCGGCTTACAGGCTGACGTCGAGCTTCGTAATGGCGGCTGACGCGCGCGAGCCGAACGATTCGGCGGCTACCGCATCAACGTTGCCTGCTCGCAGCCAGCAATGGACGGGTACTTTCCATAAGCGGACCGACGAGGATTGGATGACGATCACTCTGCCTAAGGACGGGGAGATTACGCTCTCCGCTTCCGCGGACACGTCCCGAATCGATCTTGCGCTCATGATTCAACCGGCGGGAGGCCCAATGACCATCGCGGACGAAAGAGGCGATGGGGGCAGCGAGCAATTGATGCTGAATCAAGCCAAGGCCGGGAAGTATTATATAAGAATTACGAACGCGGTATCCGCAAATCCTGAGCCCGTTATCGGGACGTATACCGTTGCTTTAGAATATATTACCCAATACGAAGACCCTTACGAACCGAATAACAGTCCCGTAACGGCAACTCCGCTCGTTGTCGGCGAGCGATACGAAGGCATTATCGCAACGCCCAAAGACGTGGACTGGTATCGTTTCACGCTCAATGAACGCCATAAAGTCAACGTAGAGCTAAGCGGAATTGTCGACGGGGCGATCGCTACGATCGCATTAAGGGACCGTAATCAGCAAACGCTAAATACCTGGGGTAATTCGAAGGAAACAAGCGAGCTTGCCGGGGAACGCGTGCTGGAAGCAGGCACTTATTACGTATCCGTAGCCGCCGATCGCGCCGAACAGAACCGCCCGTATCGATTGTTAATCGATGCGGAGCCGACTCTGGAGGCGTTCAGCGACTTGGCAGGTTATCGTTGGGCGAACCCGAGCATACAATCGCTTGTTGATGCCGGATGGTTGAACGGCTATTCCGACGGCACGTTCCACCCGGGGGCGTCGCTCACGCGCGGCGAGGCGATCGTATCGCTGGTGCGGGCACTGGTGCCGAAGAAGCCGGCGACTTCCATGCGGTTCAAAGACGTCGCCGCCAAGAGCTGGCTCTACGAGCCTGTTGCGAAGGCCGATCAAGCGGGATGGTTAGCCGCATACAAGAGCGGTCAGCTGCAACCCGCAACCGCCATGACACGGGCGGAAGCGGCAGAATTGTTCGCGGCGGCGAACAAGCTGAAGCTGCCGAAGCCATCGAAACAAGTATTCAAGGACGTCTCGCCGAATGAACCGTTCGCGGCAGCAGCGGCTGCTCTGCAAGAGCAGGGCTGGCTAAGCGGCTATCCCGACGGGAATTTCAAACCGAATGCAACGATTAGCCGGGCGGAATGGTCAGTACTGTTAGCGAAGCTGCTCAAGTCATCGGCATGAAGGCGAACGTTATAGTCGCACAAGAACATGTAGAAGGAATGAATCGTGATGCCGGATCAATCGGGAGTGCTTGCGAGCGTAGGCTGGGATGGACTATTTTCTATATTCGTAACGCTCGGATGCGTCACCATCGCCTGGATCGTCTTGCACGAAGTGAATTTTGACAAGATTGTCCGGCATCCCCGCAGTCCGCGCGCAAGGCTGCTTCAACTGCTGATCGCCATCGCGCTCGGTTACATCGCGGCAAGGTTCGTTCTCGACTATTGGACTTGGGCAGGCAACGTGAAGTGGCTTTTCGGTGCTCAGTAATATTCCTTTCGAATAACCCGCTGTCGTAATGCTCACAATGAGTTATAATGTGCATTAGGTCATTGGATGGCATGCATCTGTGGCATTACAGTCGAATGACGTCGTAAAACGGCAAATTCTGCCGCTTGTAACAGCTTATACCCGATGGTATGATGTAATTTGGGTTTTTCAGGGTCGGTCTGAAGTTTGAACTTCGGAATGAATCTATAACGCGCGGAGGGAACCACCCATGAGCAAAATCATCGTCCGCGGCGGACGTACCTTAAAAGGAACAGTTCGCGTGCACGGCGCCAAAAATTCCGTCCTTCCGATCCTTGCTGCCGCCTTGTTGGCGGAAGAAGGATCCAGCGTCATTCATGACGTGCCAGCCCTGGACGATGTGAAGAATATCCTGCAAGTGCTCGCGGCTTTGGGGGTTCACGCGAAGCAAAGTGACGGAAGCGTTCGCTTACAAGCTGAATCGTTGATTTCGTATGAAGCGCCTTATGAGTTAGTCAGGAGAATGAGAGCTTCGTTCCTGGTGATGGGCCCGCTGTTGGCTCGTCTTGGCAAGGTAAGAATTTCACTGCCCGGCGGATGCGCGATCGGTACGAGACCGATCGATCAGCATCTGAAAGGCTTCGAGGCGATGGGCGCCGAGATCGGATTCGGTCAAGGGACCATCGAAGCCAGCGTGAACGGCAAGTTGCGCGGGGCTCGCATATACTTAGATATCGCAAGCGTCGGGGCAACGGAGAACATTATGATGGCAGCGGCTACGGCGATCGGTACGACGATCATCGAGAACGCGGCCAAAGAACCGGAAATCGTCGACCTGGCGAATTTCCTTAATGCCATGGGCGGTAAAGTGCGCGGTGCCGGCACCGGCATTATCCGCATTGAAGGCGTCGAGCGGCTTCGCGGCGTCGAGCACCATGTCATCCCCGACCGAGTCGAAGCCGGTACTTATATGATCGCGGCAGCTATAACGGGCGGAGACGTATACGTCGAAGGCGCGATTCGCGATCACCTTGGTCCTGTCGTCGCCAAGCTTGAGGAGATGGGCATTCAGATCGATTGCGACGAGAACGGCATACGCGTTAACGCAACGCATCCGCTCAAAGCCGTCGACGTCAAGACGCTTCCATACCCAGGCTATCCGACGGATATGCAGGCTCAAATGATGGCGCTCCTGCTCGTGGCAGACGGTACGAGCATCGTAACGGAGACGGTGTTCGAGAATCGATTCATGCATGTCGAAGAGCTCGTTAAGATGGGTGCGGAGATTAAAGTCGATGGTCGTACCGCGATCGTTACCGGCGGCGTCAAGCTGTCTGGCGCTAGCGTGACCGCAACGGACCTCCGAGCTGGCGCGGCGCTGATCTGCGCGGCGTTGACGGCAGAAGGCAGCTCCGAGATCGGCGGCGTCCACCATATCGAGCGCGGTTATGTCGACATCGTCGGCAAGCTCGCAGCGCTCGGCGCGGACATCTTCAGCGCTCAATCTCCGGAGGACGTTCTCGAGGAAGCCGAGAGAGCCTCGCTGCAGCCCGAGAATCTGCTTCAGCAGCTGGAACAGCGGACAGTCGCTCCTGCTCCCGTGCCCGCCGAAGTCCGGAAGATCAAGATTCAACCAACGTTAGCTTAGTCCTTATCCTTCATACGGAAGCAACATGCGAATCCCTCCGCCCTCTCGGGCTGGGGGATTTTTGGTGTGTGTGGGCATATTGACCTCTAATCCGCAGAAGTCACGAGTTGCGCCGCAATAGGGGTCATATTGACCTCTAAATCGCCGAAGTCACTGGATACGTCGCAGTAGGGGTCATATTGACCTCTAATCTGCCGAAGTCACGAGTTGCGCCGCAATAGGGGTCATACTGACCTCTAAATCGCCGAAGTCACTGGATTCGTCGCAGTAGGGGTCATATTGACCTCTAATCCACCGAAGTCACGAGTTGCGCCGCAATAGGGGTCATATTGACCTCTAATTCGCCGAAGTCACGGGATGCGCCGCAATAGGGGTCATATTGACCTCTAGTCCGCCGATGTCACGGAATGCGTCGTAATAGGGGTCATATTGACCTCTAATCCGTCGATGACACGGGAAGCGCCGCAGTAGGGTTCATATAGACCTCTAATCCGTCGAGATCACGGGATGCGCCGCAGTAGGGGTCATAATGACCTCTAATCCGCAGATGTCATGGGATGCGCCGCTATAGGAGTCAAACTTTCAACCGATAACGATGGATACGTTCATTACCCGACACTGGTTCTAAGATTCCTTGTTCCAGTAGCGAGTATAGTTGGGCACGTGTTTGTTTGGGTCCTTTGCCGAGCAAGAGACACGTTTGTTCAAAAGTAATCGGAGCGTTTGACCGGGTTGCCAGACGTACGATTTCTCGCTGATAGATGTTCAAATCCTGCATGATGGTACTCTCGCCGCCATACCAATTGACCATCATTTTTCGGATGATATTTTGGCATGAGACTGGATCCTCCTTGAGCTTATCAATCGAAAACCGAAGGATGTTCCAGTCTGCAAGGACGATTTCGTTCTGTCGGTCGAGACCGCGCGCGAACTTATCCCGATCAATGTCTCTCGCATGAGAGCCGAAGCTATCGGATTCGATGACCGTCGCTCGAGGGAGCCGAACGTACCCTAAATCGAAGTAGTAGTAGTTTCCCCTGCTGTCGATGAACTCGTATTCCGGATAGAGATCATCCAAGTTTCCGACCGCTGGCCACCACGCTTGCTGTACAAGCAGTTTTTCCCCGTACCCATGCTTTTTGAGTAATCTCCGCCGTCTCTCTCCTCGCGCCTCCGCGATGTGCCGATCCAGCCATACTGCGTATGCTTGTTCGAAGCGACTCATCTGACATCCTCCTATGAGCAAAAAAATAACCGCCCAGCTCCCCGATCTGGGGAATGGACGGTGTGCTTCACTCGTATGAACCAACTTTACTGCAAAATATTCCATTTTGCAAGTCGCAACCAAGTCCCCCAAAATGAACAATCCCTCATTACGTTCTACCTTCCTCTACTCTTGCATATTTTGAGAGCATTGGAGATCGCATAGAGGTGAGACGGAGTGAGGCAAAAGGTTGGCGGCGGGCGGATTGCGGCAGTCAGAGAACTAAGAAATAGCGTGCTGTGGAGCGGCTTCGCCTTGGGTGTCGCGGTGGCGGCGGTATTGTGGCTCTTCGTTCATTCGAGCGATGAATCTCTCGCGAATACGTATACGCCTTATAGGTTAAAGACGGAGAATATGATTACTTATAGCGATGACAAGGAACCGATGAGCAATAAAGTAACCGCGAGCGCTACCCAGACTTCCCAGCAAGCACATCCTGCACAGCCAGCACAGAACACACAGCCAACAACCCCCGACGCCAAGGCGCAAGAACCGAGCGTCAGCGTCTATCTATCGGACAAGCAGCAAGTCGAGACCGTCCCGCTAGAAACCTACGTACTAGGCGTACTCGCAGCGGAGATGCCGCTGACGTTCGAGCAGGCGGCGCTGGAGGCGCAAGCGATGGCGGCCCGAACGTACATCGTTCGCAGGTTGCTATCGAATAATCGCGACGGAGTACCGTACGAGCAAGCGCTGGTAACCGATCAAGTGACGCACCAAGTCTACCGATCCCTCGCCCGAATGGAGACTCTTAAAGAGACGGATCCGGAGGGATTCCGTAAAGCCCAATTGGCCGTAGAACGCACGCGTAACCTCATACTCACCTACAAGGACGAACCGATAGAGGCGCTATTTTTCTCATCAAGCAACGGTTACACGGAAAACTCGGAGGAAGTGTTCGCGAACAAGCTGCCTTACCTGCGCGCCGTGTCCAGCCCATGGGAAGAGGAGAGCCGGCATCCCGCGGAAGAGTCGATTACGATGCCGTTAGTAGATTTTTACGAGAAGCTTGACGTGTCAACGATTCCAGTATCGCAATCAAACAAGAGGAAGCCGACGATACGCGTGCTGGAGCGAACGGCGGGACAACGGGTGAAGGTAATTCTCATAGGCACGGAGAAAAGGACGGGGGAAGAGGTGCGCACCAAGCTCGGTCTCCGTTCGGCGGCGTTCGATTGGACGATCGACGACGGGAACATTCGTATTACCACGGAGGGATACGGGCACGGGGTCGGCATGAGCCAATGGGGGGCGGAAGGTATGGCGAAGAAGGGCAGGAGCGCTAGGCAAATCGTCGAACACTACTATACGGGAGTCCGATTAACCGAAGCTTCGAAGCTATTGGAAAGAGGGAAACTGGGCCGCTGACTATAAAAATTGCAATCTCCCAAAGCGAACACGTATAAAAGCTCGTCACCTGGTAACAATGGCTTACTGAGGTGATGATAACAATGAATGAAGGAAACAACAAAACGCCACGCAAGCTCGAAGAAACTTCCAAGTCGGTAGTAAGTTCGTCTGCTGTCAGGCCGTCCGGATGGAAAAAGCTGCTCTCCAAACGCTGGGTATTCCCTGCTGTTTACATGGCCGCGGCGGCAATCATCGTAGCGATTCTCTGGGTCTATTCGGGGACGGGCAAGGATGAAACCAAGCAAACGACTTCCGAAGTGACAGAGGCTAACGGCGAAGCGACGACGACCGAAACGGGCACGGATGCCGAACCAGCAGCAGTAAATACCGAATCGCTGCGCTGGCCGGTAGACAACATGGAAGACATGACGACGATCCTGCCGTTCTACGATGTATCGGCGTCGGCGGAAGAACGCGAAGCAGCCATGGTAGAGTATAACAACACGTTCAAGCCTCACATGGCAGTCGACCTGGCGCGCAAAGACGCCAAAGAGTTCGACGTCCTAGCAGCGATGAGCGGCGAGGTTACCGTGGCCGAGCAGACGCCGGACAACAACTTCGAGGTTAACATTAAGCATGCGGACGGCCTCGTAACGGTCTACCAAAGCTTGGCTAACCTCAAAGTCAAAGTAGGCGACCAAATCGAGCAAGGCGACCTGATCGGCACCGCCGGTCAAAGCCAAACCGAACCAAGCGAAGGCAACCACGTACACTTCGAGGTTCGCAGCAACGGCGAGTCGATCAACCCGGCATCCAAGATCAAATCGGAACAGTAATCTCGCATAACCGAAGCACCTATAAAGCCGCAACTTGCCACATTGGCGAGATTGCGGCTTTATTCTTGCCAAGAATACGAGTTTTCGACATCAAGTTACACTTCGTATCGGAGAATCTACAAGTCTTCCATCGACAAGCCCCTAGGCCTTATGGCATAATTTGTATGATAAGCACGGATCGTGTGAACAGGAGATATTGCCTAGCAAAGGGTGTGTATGAAGTGAGGTTAATAGGCATAGCCGAGATTGAGAGCGGGGACGTGCTTGCGAAAGCGGTTCATGGACGCAACGGCGTCGTGATGCTGGAAGCCGGGACGGTGTTAACCGAACAATATATCAACCGGCTTAGGAATCTTAAGATCAATGCCGTACACGTGAAGCAGCTTGCGAACGATTCCGCTTCCTCCACGAGACGCTTCGGCAACTCCGCGCCCGCAACCCTCGAAACCGAATGGATCCAGCCTGATATAGATCGTATGAAGAACGACGACAAGGCGAGAGAGAAAGCGGTAAAGCTCGTTACCGATTTCACGGAAAAGGGACTTCTGCAGGATCGCATCATCTTACCGGTGCCCGAAGATAAATTCAGGAGAGATTTCCGCGACGTCATGCTGGAGATCGCATCGAACCGCGAGCTGGCGGATGAGCTCAGCGTTATGATGCAGAGCGACCCGATTCTTTTCAACCACGCCTTGAACGTGGCTTTGTGCGCGGACATCATCGGGACGGCGAAGAGCTTCGACAGCGCCAAGATGTACGAGTTGTCCATGGGGGCTTTGCTATCCGATATCGGAATGACCCGCTTGCCGGCGGAGCTGACGAAGGTTAACCGGGTGCTGAGCGAAACTGAGTTGCGAATGATGAAACAGCATACGCAGATCGGCTATCACGTGCTCAAAGGAATGAAGGGAGTACCGACTTCCGCCGCTCAGGTCGCGCTGCTGCACCATGAACGATATCGCGGAGAAGGCTACCCGCTCGGCGTGAAGCAGGAAGGCATTCCGGAGTTCGCGCAGATCGTCGGCTTAGCCGACGTCTATAACGCGCTGATCTCCCCGCGCCACCATCGCAAGCCGTTCGCTCCTTCGGAGGCGACGGAGTACTTATTCGCGTCGGGCAACTACGATTTCGATCTATCGCTCGTTCAAACGTTCCTTCGTTACCTGACGATTTACCCGATCGGATCGGTCGTGAAGCTAAGCACGGGACAGATCGGCGTCGTGCTCGAGACGGCGGGTCGTCCCATGAACCGCCCGGTCGTGCAAATTTTCTGCGAAGCGAACGGCACCGTGGCCAAGCTTCCTTACATCTTGGATTTACAGGAGCTTCCCAATGTCGTAATCTCCGGCAAAGCCGAGAAATAAACGAATCTCATAAGCGTTACAGGCGGAAGGGACCCCCCTTCCGCTTCTTTGCGTAGGGCTTAAGTTGCAGGTTTTGGGACTTTCCTAGCTTGTCAGGCTTGGCAACAAAGAATAAGTGAACGCGCCCCTCATATACTGTACCAATCTTAATACAGCAGGGAGGCGGGAGCGTGCACGATTATATTAAGGAACGCACGATTAAAATCGGCCGATGCATCGTGGAGACGCGCCATACGGTGCGCACGATTGCCAAGGAATTCGGCGTATCCAAAAGCACGGTGCATAAAGACCTGACCGAACGTTTGCCTGAAATCAATCCCGATCTGGCGGACCAGGTGAAGCACATTCTGGAGTACCATAAGTCGATCCGACACCTTAGAGGAGGAGAAGCCACCAAGATCAAATACAAGAAGACGACAATCAAAAAACGGGAGGTTATGACAGCGGGCAAGGCATAATTTTTGGGAATTTGTCGAAAAAAAGAAGGGTTTTCGGCGTTCGCGGCGAACATTACACTATTACGACACGTTTTATTCTCAGTTGCAGTCATTCCATACGTTGTGAGGGAGTCTAGACGCATGTTTAGCAAAGACATCGGAATCGATTTAGGTACGGCCAACGTATCCATACATGTAAAAGGCAAAGGCGTCGTTCTAGACGAACCTTCCGTCGTAGCAATCGAGAGCGACACGAAGAAAGTGCTCGCCGTCGGTGAAGAAGCAAGACGAATGGTCGGACGCACGCCCGGCAATATCATCGCGATCCGTCCGTTAAGAGACGGCGTAATCGCAGACTTCGAAGTCACGGATATGATGCTGAAAGCGTTCATTCAGCGAGTAGGGGGAAGGAATTGGTACAGCCGTCCGCGGATCTTGATCTGCGCGCCTTCCAATATCACCTCCGTCGAGCAGAAGGCCATCCGCGAAGCGGCAGAGCGCAGCGGCGCTAAGGAAGTTTTCCTAGAGGAAGAAGCAAAAGCAGCCGCGATCGGAGCGGGGATGGACATCTTCCAACCGAGCGGGAATATGGTTGTCGATATAGGCGGAGGTACAACGGATGTCGCCGTGCTGTCCATGGGCGACGTTGTGACCGCCTCTTCTCTTAAAGTCGCGGGGGACAAGTTCGACGCGGCGATCATGAAATACATAAAGAACAAATATAAGCTTCTGATCGGCGAACGCACGAGCGAAGACATTAAGATCAAGATCGGGACCGTTCACCTGGACGGGCGCCGCGAAGAGATGGACATTCGCGGGCGCGACATGGTATCCGGGCTGCCTCTCACCGTAACGATTCACTCGGAAGAGGTGCGCGAGGCGCTGTGGGAACCGGTCATGTCGATCGTCTCCTCCGCGAAGACCGTACTCGAGCGCACGCCGCCGGAGCTGTCCGCGGACATTATCGACCGCGGCGTCATTCTCACCGGCGGCGGGGCGCTGCTTGACGGCTTGGACGCGCTCCTCGCGGACGAGATCAAGGTTCCCGTATTAATCGCGGAAGATCCGATGCATTGCGTCGTTAAAGGGACCGGCATCATGCTGGACCATCTAGATAAAATGGCTCGTAAATAAGCAAAGGCACCAAGAGATAGAAGGAGGATGCTCTATGCTAAGAGGTTTGTATACGGCGGCTTCCGGTATGACGACGCAGCAGCGGCGCCATGACGCGATCACCAACAATATCGCCAACTTGAATACGCCGGGGTTCAAAGGCTCGAACACGGTCAGCCGTACGTTCCCCGACATGCTGCTGTCGGCGATGGGCGGTCCCGAGGGCACGGTGAAGCCGATCGGCAAGCTCAGCACAGGCGTGTTCGCGGAAGAAAATCTGCTCTCGATGATACAAGGCGACCTGCAAGAGACTTACCGCAACCAGGATATCGCGCTCGTATCCGATATTCTCGTCCCGGGCGCCGTCTTCGACGGCTCCGGCAAATTCGTCGACGGGAACGGAGCGATCACCTATCAGCCGCAAGCCTACATCAGCATTCTGTCGCCGGAAGGCGAGGAGCGCTATACGCGCAACGGCAGCTTCAGGACCGCGTCGGATGGCACGCTTCTGACCGCGGACGGCATGCGCGTGCTCGGCACCGACGGTCAACCGATTCGTGTTAACGTTTCATGGGACAACGTCACGGTCACCGCGGGAGGAGCTCTCGTCAACAGCGCGACCGGATTGCCGCTGGACGGCGAGCCGCAGCTGCGCATCATGAGAGTCGATAATCCGAACCTCCTCATTCGCGAGGGCGATGGACGGTTCCGTTATGAAGGGGATGCCGCCGGCATTAGGCAGATAACGGCGGACGATCGGGTAGAAGTGCGGCAAGGCTTCCTGGAGCGTTCGAACGTCGACACCGCCCAAGCAGCCGTCGACCTCATGTCCGCGCTTCGCGCCTACGAAGCGAATCAGAGAGTGATTCAGTTCTACGATCGCAGCTTGGATAAAGCGGTTAACGATATCGGACGCGTATAAACGGAGGTAGACGTCAATGAATAGCTCAATGATTACGGCCGCCGTCTCTATGAACGCCCTCCAGCAGAAGCTGGACATGCTGGCCGACAATATCTCGAACGTCAATACGGTCGGTTACAAACGCAAGACGTCCGTATTCGAAGATATATTAACGAATCTAAGTCCGCAGGACCAAGACTTCCTGCAAGCGGGCCGCCGCACTCCTCTCGGTCTTGTGCAAGGATGGGGAGTAAGGTTGTCGTCGATGCAGATGGATCTGTCTCAGGGCATGCTGCAGCAGACCGGTTCGATGACCGACGTAGCGATCGAAGGCAACGGCTTGTTCGAGGTAAGAACGGACGGAACGCTTGACGGCGCGCCATCGTTCACGAGACATGGTTCTTTCCAACTGATCTCGACCGGCGGCGGAGACCGGACGCTCGTGACGAATTCGGGATACCCGGTCGTCGCTCAAGACGGCGGCGTCGATACCTTCATCGTCGTGCCTGAAGGCTACAATCTGACGATCGATGCGGACGGAACGCTGAAAGGAATCGGACCGACAGGTTCGACGCCGATCGAGCTCGGCAAGCTCAAGATGATGCAAGCGACGAAGCCGGAGTTGCTCCAGTCGATCGCGGACAACTTGTACGGCGTGCCCGAGAATGTTAATATCGCTGATGTAGTGACCGATGTGACCCAGCTTCCTGCGGAAGCGTTGGGTATATCGGTACGCCAGGGCTTCGTGGAGAACTCGAACGTCAATCTGACGGACGAGATGGCCGATCTCATGATCGTCCAGCGCGCTTATCAACTTAGCGCGCGCGCCTTGAGCTCCAGCGACGAAATGATGGGCATGGCTAATAACCTGCGCGGTTAATCCCGCGGTTGCTAGCTAAGAGGAGAGAAATTCAGATGACAGTAACTTCCCGTCAGGCGAATCAGAACAAGCGCTCTTCGGGTTCTTCCGGACGGACGATACTACGCATCGTGTGGATGAGCGTCAAAATTTTAATTATTCCGGTAGTGTGCATCGCGGCTCTTATTCTAGGATTGGCTATCGGGTATGTTGTGCTAGGCGACAGGCCGCTCTCCGAGGTGTTCGATGCGGGCACTTGGAAGCACATGTTCGACCTCGTGTTCGCGGAGGGCAGTTAATGCCCTGCCAGCCGCCCTTGACCGGGACGGCAAACTCCCCGGCTTATCGTCGGGGAGTTTTCATTTGTAGGGGTGAACGGTTATAATGATGTGGAACTTCAGAGAAAGGGGGGGACGACGATGAACATACCGAATACGTTAACGATGTCTCGGTTTTTGCTTATCCCCCTCTTTTTGGCGTTTTACTTCTACGATTATAAAATTGCAGCCCTCTTCATCGTGTTGCTGGCCGGCTTAACGGACGTGCTGGACGGGTATATCGCGAGGCGCAACGGGCAGATCACGCTGACGGGCATGATGCTGGATCCGCTGGCGGACAAGCTGATGATGCTTGCCGTCATTCTCGCGCTGTTGGCAGGCGGGGAGCTTTCTTGGGAGGCTTTCGGCATCATGGCTTTCCGGGAGCTGGGGATGATCGTGACTTCGGCTTATTTTCATTTTGCGGGATACAAGACTTTGCCGGCGAATAATCTGGGTAAAGTGACGACCGTCGTCTACTATCTTGCGATCCTTCTGCTCTTCCTTGAGGTGCAGGGAGGCATCGAAGTGCTTTGGTTCGGCATCGGGTTGTCCTATGTCGCTTCGTTCGTCTACCTCGTAAAATTCCGAATCCTCAATCGCGCATCCTAATCCGATGACAAAAGAGCTCGCCCAAGGGCTGAACAACAGGGGCAGACCGCGGCGAGCTCTCTTATGGTCAACCCGAGCGACTGCAGTTCGCTAAGGGATAATGCTAGTATTGCCGCCGATCTGCAGGTTATTCGCGCTAAAAAACAATCGTATTAAGGAGGAAAAAACATGCTCGATATCGTACAGATACAAGAGATCATTCCGCACCGCCCGCCTTTCTTGCTCGTTGACCGGATCCTTGAGGTGGAGCCCGGTAAACGCGCCGTCGGCATCAAGAACGTGACGATGAACGAACCGTTCTTCGTGGGACATTTTCCGGGGTACCCGGTTATGCCTGGCGTACTGATCGTCGAAGCTCTCGCGCAAGTCGGCACGGTAGCCATGCTGTCGGTGGAAGAGAACAAAGGCAAGCTCGGGTTCTTCGCGGGCATCGACGAGTTCCGGTTCCGCGGTCAGGTGAAGCCGGGCGACACGCTCATCTTGGAGCTGGAGGTCACTCGCCTGAAAGGTCCGATCGGCAAAGGCCGCGCGACCGCCAAAGTCGGAGAGACCGTCGTAGCAGAGGGCGAGCTTATGTTTGCTCTAAACGACCCTAATAAGGGCTAAATAGAGAAATAGAGGATTAGAGAGGGAGAGAAGAAGCATGCCGAATTCACCTCAAGAGCTATACGAAGCATGGTTGAACGATTCGAACGTAGATGAGGCAACGAAGAATGAGCTTCGCGCAATAGGCGCTCAACAGGGGGAAATCGAGGATCGCTTCTATCGCGAGCTGGAGTTCGGAACGGGAGGGCTTCGCGGCGTCATGGGCGCAGGCACGAACCGGATGAACAAATACGTCATTGGGAAAGCGACTCAAGGTTTTGCCAACTTCTTGCTAGGGGAGTCCACGACTCCTGCCGTCGTTATCGCACACGATTCTCGCAACAATTCGGACACCTTCTCGCTAGAAGCCGCATGCGTACTGGCGGCTAACGGCATACGTACATACTTGTTCCGATCGCTTCGTCCGACGCCGCAGCTTAGCTTCGCGGTTCGCGATCTGAAGGCGACCGGAGGCATCGTCGTCACCGCCAGCCATAATCCGCCCGAGTACAACGGGTACAAAGTATACGGAGCGGATGGCGGGCAGCTCGTTCCCGAGCAAGCGGAGCAAGTCATCGGCCGCATTCGCGACATCGCTTCGTTCGACCAAGTCAAGCGCCTGACGCCTGATGAAGCGGAGCGCCAAGGCTTGCTCGTCTGGCTCGGCGATGCGGATGATCAGCGTTACGTCGACGCCGTAGTCGCGCAATCCGTTCGACCTGATGTTATTAAGGGCGGAGCTGGCGACAAGCTGAGCATCGTGTTCACGCCGTTGCACGGCGCGGGCAACGTACCGATTCGCAACGTGCTTGCTCAAGCGGGCTTCTCGAAGGTAAGCATCGTCTCGGAGCAGGAGCAGCCGGACGGCATGTTCCGTACGGTGAAATCGCCGAACCCGGAAGAGCAGGAAGCTTTCACGCTGGCGATCCGGCTTGCGGACAAAGTCGGCGCGGACATCATCGTCGGCACCGACCCGGACTGCGACCGCATGGGCGCCGTCGTCAAGAACGATAAAGGCGAATACGTCGTGCTGACCGGCAACCAATCCGGCGCGCTGATGGTTCATTATTTGCTATCGAATTTGCAAACTTTGGGCAAGCTACCAGCGAATGGCGCTGTCATCAAGACGATCGTCACGAGCGAGATGGGCGCGGATATCGCGGTATCGTACGGATGTACGGTCGTGAATACGCTGACGGGCTTCAAGTATATCGGCGAGAAAATGTCGCAGTACGAAGCGGACGGCTCCCATACGTTCTTGTTCGGGTACGAGGAAAGCTACGGCTATCTGACGGGAACTTACGCGAGAGATAAGGACGCCGTCGTGGCTTCCATGCTGATCTGCGAAGCGGCCGCCTTCTACAAGGCGCAAGGCAAAACGTTGTACGACGTCTTGCTCGAGCTGTACGCGAAGTACGGAACGTACTTGGAGAAGCTGGAGTCCCGCACGCTCAAAGGTAAGGACGGCGTCGCCAAGATCGGAGAGATCATGGAAGACTGGCGTTCGAACCCGCCGGAAGAGATCGCGGGCATCGCCGTCGCCAAAGTGCTCGATTACGGCCTGGGCTTAGACGGATTGCCGGTCGAGAACGTGCTCAAGTATATCCTCGCCGACGGCTCGTGGTTCTGCTTGCGTCCGTCCGGCACGGAGCCGAAGATTAAAGTTTATTTTGCCGTCAGGGGCAGCGGGCTTGAAGAAGCTTCGACTGCGCTTAAGCGGCTCGTCGATACGGTCATGGTCCGGGTTGACGGCAAAGCCTAATAAGGGAGCAGCGGAGGGTGAAGGCCAGCCGCTGCTTTTTGCCAGTAAGGCGAGTGCGTCGGGATTTGCATGACGATTGACAGCGTGGAGACCGATCGTACCAATCTACCGAGTAATGGAGTGAACGTTGTGCCTCAGTGGTTGAACAGATTAAACGGGAAGATGTCCAAGTGGTTATGGTGGGTCGTCATCGTCGGGTTAATTGCCGCTTTACCAGTTATGTACGCACGTTCCGAGACCGAGAATTCGGCCAAGAACGTCGCTGTCGTCATGGATTATCGCGATTTGCTGCAAGTGAGCTCGACGCAGAAGGAACCGCAAGCCTACTTGCAAGAACAACTGAAGAGGCTTCAAGATGCTGGCGTCAACGGCATGGCCGTATTCGAAAGCACGCTCGAGGAGTTAAGCTGGGCGGGCGAGATTAACGTCTATAACGCGGCGCAGGCGGCGTTGCTGGAGCAACGCGTGTCACCACCGGAAGATAACCGCACTTATTTGGTGTTCCATCATAGCGAACATGAAAAAGTTCTTCGGCCGATTATCGAATGGGCATTTACGCACTACGGCGCGGACGTCCGGAATTGGACGGCGGGCGGGCTGTCCGGCATGAGTGTCGGCATGGGCTACGACGATGCTCTGATTCACCCCATGGAACCGAATCCGATCGCCATGCAAGAGCTGATCGGCCAAGGGTTCCAGGTGTATCCGCGTCTGTCTAACCGCATTCTGCCTTATGATGCGGCCGAGGTTAAGATATGGCTGGACAAGTTCCAAGCGCTTGGCATTAAGCGCGTGCTGTTCGACGGAGAAGCCGTAACGGGTTACGGCGAAGGAAAGAACCTAAACGGCGTGAAGCAATTCGCGAACATGCTCGACGAGCACGGAATCGGCGTCGCGATGTTCGAGAACTTGAAGGTGCCGGTCAAAGGGTTGGCCAAGGTCGCTAATATTCTCGAATACGATGCGATCCGCGGGCATTCGATCAGCGAGGGCGAGATGACGGTGCTGAAGACGGCGCAGATCGAGGATCGTCTCGTGCTGGCGGTCAAGGACCGCAAAATCCGTCTCATCTACTTGAACGCCATCGCGGCTAGGGACGCCGTGAAGGGACTCGTCTACCATCCGCTTGACAAGATCGTCGATGCGCTTGCCGGAACCGAGGATACGAAGGGCGCTATCGAGCAAATCGGAGATTTCGGTTATGCGTTCGGGGAGCCAGAGGCGTTCGAGATTCAGTCCGCGCCGCAGGAAACGATTTTCAAAGGACTGGCTCTGCTCGGAGCGATCGCGTTGTGCGCGATTATGGTGGGGCAATTCCTCCCTTCGCTGCTAACGGTTGCGTTCGTCCTTGGGGGTGTGGGCTCCGCAGGCTTGTACGTGCTGAACCATGATCTTATGGCTCAAGCGCTGGCGCTCTTCACGGGTATTGCCGCGCCGACGACGGCGGTCATTCTGCTCGTCAAGAAGCTTCGCGAGCTGCGCGACGGGCATGCGGATCTATCGGGATTGCGGCGTCTAGGCGGAACCCTGCTGCTGTTCGTTCGCACGACGGTGCTGTCGCTGGCGGCGATTCCTTTCATCGTTGCACTGCTGAACGATATTACGTATAGCCTCGTGCTGCAGCAATTCCGCGGCGTGAGCCTGCTTCACTTGGCTCCGATCGGGCTCGTGGCACTCTATGTGTTCCTGTACGGCTCGAACGATTCGGTGCTTGGGAACGCGCGTCGCATTCTGGCCATGCCTCTAACGGTGCTGTGGATCGTGGGCCTTGGCATTATCGCGGCGGCCGGATTGTACTACTTGTCCAGAACGGGCAACGCGGGCGAAGTGTCGGGATTGGAGCTGAAGTTCCGTTCGGTACTGGAAAATGCGTTCGGCGTGCGTCCGAGAACGAAGGAGTTCCTGCTCGGGCATCCGCTGTTCATCGCGGGTATTTTCCTGGCGTTGCGGTACCGTTGGGCCATGGCGCTTATCATCGCGGGTACGATCGCGCAGCTGTCGATGGTCGATACGTTCGCGCATATTCATACGCCGATGCTGTTGTCGGCGATTCGCGATCTGCTCGGTCTCGGACTGGGCTTGATTATCGGATTGATCGCCATCGCGGCGTGGCAAATCGCTGAAGGAGCATGGACACGATGGGTAAGACGAGAGGCTTGAGCGGTAGAGGGAACAGTACCGTCCGCCGCATCGTGCTGTCCGGATATTACGGATTCCACAATAGCGGCGACGAGGCGGTACTGAAGAGTATATTGACCGCTCTGGACGAAGCGGGTAGGGCGGCGGGGCTTAAGATCGATCCAGTCGTGCTGTCCGGCGATCCGGAGTGGACGAGCAAGCACTACGGCGTCGAAGCCGTGCATCGAATGAAGCTGGCGGAAGTGCGCCGGGCGCTGCGAGGCAGCGACGGACTCATCAGCGGCGGCGGCAGCTTGCTGCAGGATGCGACCGGAATGGGTTCTATTCCGTATTACTTGGGTATAATGGCGCTGGCGCGCTGGTGCGGCGTGCCGACGTTCGTATACGCGCAAGGCATCGGCCCGGTGAACCGGAAGCTGTTCCAGCCTTTTATCGCGCGAGCGTTCAAGAAAGCCGCTTACGTGTCGGTTCGCGATGAGGAGTCGGCTACGCTGCTCCGCCGCTACGGGGTTCCCGCGGCGAAGGTCGAGGTCGTGCCCGACCCCGTTATGGGGTTGCCGCCCGGCGAGGCTGAGTCGGGGGAAGGCTTGAGCGCTGGTGGCGAAGACGGTACAAGTGTGGGCGGTGCGCGCGAGGGTAGAGACGTGGCAAGCGTAAGTGAAGCGCGCGAGGCTGCGCAGGCGGGGACGGACACGAGGCCGATCGTCGGCGTGTCCGTCCGGTTCTGGCGCGACGACCGCGCGGACCTGGACCGCGTGGTCGCCGCGCTTGAAGCGCTGGCCGGACGAGCGTCTGGCGGCGTCCGGCTGCGCTTCTTGCCGTTCCATCACGGGGGCGACGAGGATGCGTCGCGTTACGTGATGGAACGGCTCTCGTGCGCCGCGGAGCTGGCTCCGGCGCACGACGACCCGCAGCGCATGCTGCGGGAGGTGGGCCGATGCGCGCTGCTCATCGGCATGCGGCTGCATTCGCTCATCTATGCGGCGAATCGCGAAGTGCCTCTCCTTGGGATCTCGTACGATCCCAAGATCGATCAATTCCTCGCGCGGCTAGGACAGCGCGCCGTCGGAACGACCGAGGAGCTCGAACCGGACCACTTCGCCGAGCAGGCATTAGAAACCATTAATAATCCGGCCGGATGGCTTGCTGCGCGCGGGCCGGCGGTCGCTAAGCTGAAGCAGGAGGCAATCAGACCTGCGCAACAAATTGTCGACTTCTTGCGTATTTAACATAGAAGCTGGAGGCTGAGGGTTGTGGACAAGGGCGTAAGACCGTTCCCGACGGTGTCCCTATACGGAGTACCATTTTCCAAGATGAATATGAAGGAGACCGTTGCCTTCCTGACGAGAGCCATCGAAGCCAGAAGATCTACCCGCGTCATCACGGGCAACCCGATCATGCTGATGGCGGGGCTGGAGAACCCGGATTTTCATCGCGCGCTGGCAAGCGCCGACCTCGTTGTCCCGGACGGCGCGGGAGTCGTATGGGCCGCAAGCCGGTTGAAGCAGCCGGTTCAGGAACGCGTCGCAGGCTTCGACCTCATGCACGAATTGCTGCAAGAAGGCGAACGGAAGAGCTGGAGCGTGTATTTGCTAGGCGCGAGCGCGGACATTATTCAGACTGCGCACGATAACCTGAAGGCCAAATACCCGGGCGTCCGTTTCGTCGGATACCGGGACGGCTACTTCACGGATCACGAAGACGACGCCGTGGTGGCTGCGATTCGGGAAGCGAGTCCGGACATGCTGTTCGTCGCTCGTTCGACGTTGAACCAAGAGCCTTGGATCGAGAAATACGCGCAGAAGCTCGGAGTTCCGGTCATCATGGGCGTCGGAGGCAGCTTCGATGTCGTCGCGGGTAAGCTTAAGCGAGCGCCGGCCATTTTCCGAAAGTTAAGCTTGGAATGGTTCTATCGGTTGCTTCAGGAGCCGTCCCGTTACAAGAGGATGCTCGTACTGCCCCGCTTTGCCCTCAAAGTGATTAAAGACGGAGAAAAAGTCCTGAAACCGATCAAGCCGTCATGAAAACATTTATGAAAATGAACAAAATCGGTGAAAACGGCTGAAAACGACAGAATTATCGCCTTGTTGTTATTCGCGTAACGGGAGTATAATTCATTCCGGTATACAAAAAGGGGAGAGTTGTGGATGCTTTCTGGCTGGATGCTAGGAATCGGATTGTCCGGATTTGCGATCGCATTGGCGCTGGCGCTCGTACTGACGCCGCTCGTGAAGAAGTTTGCTGTTCGCATCGGCGCGATCGACGTGCCGAATCATCGTAAAGTTCATACGCGTATTATGCCTCGGATGGGCGGACTCGCGATCTATGCGTCGTTCACCGTAGGATTATTATTGTTGATGCCTTGGCTGCCGGAAGGCACGCTAAGCCATCATGACCGCAATCTTATCGGCGCATTGCTGACCGGCGGCACGCTCATCGTGTTGCTCGGGGCGCTAGATGACAAGTTCGACTTGTCGGCCAAGCTGAAGCTTCTCATTCAGATCGGGGCTGCCTGTATCGTCGTATTCGGCTTCGGCGTTAAGATCAATTTGCTCAACGTTCCGTTCGGCGATGCGATGCAACCGCTCGGCGAATGGATTAGCATACCGCTCACGATCTTCTGGATCGTCGGCGTGACGAACGCGATCAACCTGATCGACGGTCTCGACGGTCTCGCGGCCGGCGTATCCGCCATCGCGATCGGCACGATTCTCGTTATGGGCATTATCATGGGCAACTCGGCGGTTATTCTTCTGTCCACCGTATTGCTCGGCGGCATCATCGGATTTTTATTTTTCAACTTCCATCCCGCGAAAATATTCATGGGCGACTCGGGCTCGCTTTTCCTAGGCTTCGCCTTGGCGACGCTCTCGATGCTCGGGTTCAAGCAGATTACCGTGGTATCGTTCGTAACGCCTTTGCTTATCATTGGCGTACCGCTCTCGGATACGTTCTTCGCCATCGTACGCCGGTGGATCCAGAAGAAGCCGATCTTCGCGCCGGACAAAGGCCATCTGCATCACTGCCTGCAGCAGCTCGGTTTCAGCCACCGCACGACGGTGCTCATCATCTACGGCATCGCGGCGTTCTTCGGCACCTGCGCCGTTATTCAATCGAGCATGTCCGATACGGGCCTCGGCAACTGGATTACGTTCATCGTCATCTGCGCGCTCGTGTTCCTGCTCCAGATCGGCGCCGAGCTGATCGGCATCGTCGACAAGACGCGCCGTCCGGTGCTCGATTTCATCGCTCGTCTTCGGATGAAGCCGCACACCGAATCCCGCGGCGAATAACACGCCATTATCTAAGACCAAAGACTCAATTGCTCCTCCTTATGCGAATAAGGACAAGCAATTGGGTCTTTTTTCATTTGGAAATCTAAACATTTTTCCCGAAAAACCGATAACAACTGTACAGAACTTTTGCGGAAAAGACACGTCTAATGGTATATGTTGACGAAGTTGTGCATTTCCGCCAAAAGGGGAGGAACGCAATCGGACGAGCCGCTAACATGAGACACCCTGCTGTACAATCGATCTTCACTCTTCGGAACCGTACAGGTTCTTAGAATACATAAGGAGGAAATTACGTGAAAAGACTAATAGCATCTTTGATGGCGTTAATGCTCGTTGTCACCATGTTCCCGCCAGGGATCGTTAAGAAGGCCGATGCGGCGAGCATTGCGACTTATTTCTTGCCGCAGGTTTCGGAACTTCGCAATACGGCGATTCTGACAACGAATTTAAAGTCTGGGGATCCGGGTTACGATGCTGATAAAGCGTTGAGTCGAGATACGGCTTATGTAACGACCGATGGTAACTTGGAGATTCGAGGTTCGATCCAAGGCGTATCCACGGATTCGATGTCAGCACGGGTAGAACTTCTTAATTTGAACCCGGCGAACGGTACCTGGACCACTGATGTTAACCGCTACGCGGTAAGCAACGTTGCTGTTGATCCGGAGAATGCCAACCGGTTCGTTGCCCGTAACCTGACTTTATTCAGTGGAATGAATAAAGTTACCTTTACAGGTAAGCAAGGCAACGTGCAACGTTCTGATGTTTTCTACATTCTTTATGATAAAGTTCCATATCTAGAGAAACTAAAAATTACTAGCGGTGCCCAGTTGCTTGATCTGAACGAGGGAACACAAGTCGTCGTTTCAACCGAGTCCGTGTCAATCCAAGGGACCGCGAAGAACGCGACTAAAGTGACCGCTAACGTTGATGGAAGCACGGTTGCGTCAGCCAACGTTTACGACGAAGGAGATTTCTTCACGTCTTCCTTCAAGTTGAAGCCGGGCAAGAACAACATTAATCTTACGATCACGAACGGCACGAATACGATCAATGTTCTGCGCGAGGTCTATTACTTTAACAATGACAAACCGTATACTTCAGTACAGTTAACATTAGCTAGCAAAGATTATCCTCTGTATCCAATTGCAAATTCAGCGAATCCTAAAGTAACCGTCGGCACAGCCACTTATAATCCGCCGTCCACCGTGCAAAATGCTACATTGGATATCGAATTGCTAATTCCAGTAGCAGCGTCATCTTTGCCGTTCGCGGGTAATGGTTCGTATACGATCGGCTCGACAACGACGGTCGTAACAACTGCAACGGAGATTGTAATTCCGGATGATAATGGAGATCCGATGTATCGGCTAGTAAGCTTTACGACTGCTCCTTTCTCGTTAGAACCGGATGGTGGCACTTACGAACAAAAGCAAGACATCAACATTACGGTTAACCATGGAACGGCGCATTCAACATTCGCGAGTTTCTTTACTTACTTGCCTGGCGAGACTGCGATCGTCGATATGAAGTACTTGCCTAAGTTTAAGGTTAACGATGATGTCACGACCCTGGATATCGAACCGCTCAATGGTGCTACGGTCGAGGATTCGGAATTCTATATC
Organism: Bacillota bacterium; assembly: GCA_023460795.1. Taxonomy (GTDB): domain Bacteria; phylum Bacillota; class Bacilli; order Paenibacillales; family Paenibacillaceae; genus Cohnella. Next base: position 209,535 of record JAEWPC010000049.1, read on the forward strand.
CTCGTGGAAGCCGATAAGGACGGTGTTCCTTCTGATCCGGTTGCCGAATATGCGTTGGAGAATATGATTGGAAGATTGCTACCGGCCAAGACTACAACTGTGCAACTGAATCTCGTAGCAGCTAACGGGTTGGAGGACAACCAACGAGTATATAGAGTCTCCAACTTCCCGAACGGCCAGCAGAAAGTGGAATTCAAGTTCACCAAAGATCCTTCTGGGGAGCACACGGCGACTTTTGTAGCCAATATCTCGTATGTATCCAAGAGCTATATCTATATTTCTAACCTGATCGACGGGCAACAAATTGAGAAGGATTCAACACAAACTAACCTTACCATGGATATTACCGGTGAATTCGTAGGGTTCAACAAGGCGGCGAATATCGGAACGCCGCAGATATTCATTAATGGTAAGAACTTAACTGATTTACTTAAAGCTAATCCCTATTCATATGATTTAGAGAACGATGTGAATGGAGCTGCGGCTACTAATCCCGACGGTCGTAAATTTGAAATTCCGCTGACAATCGGCGACCCCGATGATCCGCAGCTTATATTCGGCGAGAATAGAATTACGATCAAAGGTGTAAACGAGCTTGGCTCCAGCAACCTTCAAGTCATCACCAAAGAGATCAAGATATATATCATCGATACGAATGTCTCCAAGATCGCGAATTTTATGCCTTCTCTATCCGTGGACACTCGTCTAGAGTTAACTAGGGCGAACGTAACGGGAACGGTGGATGCATACACGGAAGATGAACTCATTGCTTTGTTCAGGCCTTCGCCGGAGTTTCAATACCTGGATGGTAAGTATACGACGAGTGAACGGAAATACGATCTCATACTCAGAGGCTCCGGAGCGTCTTCTGTCAACCTGAAGCTTGGCTCTGAATCTATCCTATTTGTTAATGTACCGGAAGTCGCGGAGAGTCGTCGCAATCAAGGAACCACCTACAAGTACGACATCGTTGGCAACCAATCGGATTTTATCATCCGGGTGAATGACATACCGTTCCCGACACCTGGAACCTACGTCTATAACCTGGATTTGATCAACGGAACGGGAGCGATCACGAGCCAGACGCTGGAAATTACGCGAGAAGTCGTGCCATATCGCATACTTTCCCCGATCGCGACGGTCGGTAATCAAATTATTGTAAACAAAAACTTCGTCCGCTTTGACATTGAAGCGGAAGGGGCGACGGAAGTTAAGATCGGCAAAGACGGCATCGCGACGAAACGGTCGGATCTTAACAACCGATTCGTGTACGATTATGTAGGTTTGAAAGCGAACACTTCCAATAAGATCGATATACAAATCACGCGTGCCGATAACACGTACAAGACGTCTGTATTCGTGAACTACGTAGGAGAGCCTCAAGTCGACTCGCAGTTCATGGAGAAGATCGGCACGAAGCACTCCATTTTCGATAAGGCTTTGCAACTCACGTTCCCTAAAGGTACGGTGTTGAAGGCGGCGGACATGGAAAGCTGGATGGCTCCTAAGCTTTATACTGACACTAAGTTGTTGTTCGGTATCGCTTACCCTGAGGATGGCGTCGTCGAACGTAAGAACGATTATGGGAATATTATCGGCGAAGATGATGACGAGCGTACGGGATTGGGCAGCGGCGGCATCGCTAACCGTCACGCGCAGATCATCATTCCGGATCGGATTAAGATGAGGTACACGGATAACGGAGACATGAGCAACTTCTCTCGGATCTCCGATGTGTATTGGATCAGCGGCGGTATAGGCGAGCGCGGGAATAGAGGAGAAACGAACTACAAGCCGGCGACGAACGGGTTGCCTCCTTATTCTTTCGAAGGTAACTTTACCGAATACGAAGCAGGACGCAAGGTCGTACCATCGAACCGCGGCAAGTTGACGATCTCCTTCGATTCCAGCGTGGTCGAGGACATCAGCTCTACCATTACTGTATTCAGATTAAGAACCGATACCGATGCCGTATGGGAGAACATCGGCGGAGAAGTGAACGCCAAAGCTCATACGATCACGGTTCCATTCGATGAATTCGGTTATTATCAAGTCGTTAAGCTCAAGAGAAGCTTCAGCGACATTACGAATCACGGATGGGCGCGGAACATCCTTAACGGTCTGTATTCCAAAGGCATCATGAACTACGTAAGAGCGGATGAATTCGGCGCGAACGATCTGACCACGCGCGGGGAATTCGCGACGCTGCTGGTGAAAGGTCTCAATCTGCCGATCAACTCGGCAGGCAACCAAACGTTCTTCGATATTACGCCGGAATCGAGAACGAGAACATGGGATTACGATCATATTGAGACCGCTGCAAGAGCAGGTATCATTAACGGTCTCAACGAAGGCTTCTTCGGACCGGATCTTCGAATCACCCGTGAAGACGCAGCAGTCATGATCTCCAAGGCGCTGCAATTGAAACTGTCCGTCAACAACAGCAAGCTTGAAGCTAATCTAGCGAAAGCTTTTGTAGACTCCGGCAGCATTAATATCTACGCTCGTCCGGCAGTCGAAGCCGTTAATAAGGCGAAGATCATGACGGGAAGCTCGACGACCGTTCCTGGTCAGAAGAAGCCTCTCGTGAGCTTTAACCCTAAGGGATATATGACTCGCGCGGAAGCCGGCAAGATCGCAATCGCCCTGCTCCAGAAGAACACGAGCCTGTTCCCTAAGAACCTGAGCTAATCGTATTTGTTTACGGGGGAGTTGCTTACAGAGCAACTCCTTTCGTGTTTTCTCTTTCATTGGGACAGCAGGTAAAGATTATACAATGACGAATGGCCTAGTCACCGCTATACTAAAGAAGTGTTAACCCTTACATAGCGGCCGAGAGTCAGAAGAGCGATGCAGAACAAAAAAATTAAGGCGATGTCGATTTAATCCGCAACTTTTTTGCTTCTCATGCGTTTAACATGATGAGCTTTGCGAGAGGGACTGTAGCTCTAATCTATTGATTGTTCTATTAAAATCCTCTTTACGCTTAGCCGACGCCTCATGTATAATGGGGAAAGTGGCATATTTTACCCTGCTTCTTTTGCGTCTCAATCTTTGTTTACGAGTTTCTGCGACATGTTTTTACTACATAAGCATGCAGCAGACATCAATTATAGACAATGCTCTACTCAAGGAAGGGGGTGAAACAACGATGAGAGATTCGAGCTATAATTCTTCCCATCAATCCAAACAGATATTTTCTCGAGGAGGAGAAAAAAAGGTTATGAAAAAGAGTTTATCCCTTTTGCTCGCAATTGCCTTAGTATTCGGAATGTTCTATTCCGTGGCAGCTGCAGCAACACCTACGCCAGCTGAAGCTGGTCAACAATTGAAAGATTATGGCATCATCGAAGGTAGCAACGGCGACCTTATGGTAGATTCCACTTGGTTGCGTCAAGACGCTGTAGTGGTTCTCTCCCGCTTGCTGGGCGCAGAAGCTGATGCGAAAGCACATGCTAATGACCATGGTTTCACGGATGTTAAAGGCTCGTTCTACAACGGCTACATCTCGTGGGCTAAAGAAGAAAAGTACATCAAAGGTAACAACGCAGCTGGTACGACTTTCGGTTTCGACAAGAAACTGTCGAACCAAGAATTCGCTGCAATCATCCTTCGCGTATTCGGCATCGACGACTACGACAACGCAGTTGCTAAAGGCATCGAGTTCGGCATCCTGCCAGCCGACGCTAAAGCTGACGCTCCTGCTACGCGTGGCGACACGTTCGTAGGCATCGTTGCTGCCCTGGATGTTGAAGTTCCGGGCACTGGCAAGAAATTGGGTGCGATTCTTGAGCTTCCAGGTTTCGACGTAGCTGTTGGGGTTGCTAAAGTAACTGCAACTGGCGCTAAGAAACTGGCTGTTGAATTCAACCAAGCTGTTGACACAGAGAAAGCTACGTTCACGGTTAAGAAAGGCGCGGCTCCAGTTAATGTTTCTGCCAAGTCTTTCTCCGACGACAAGAAAACGGCTACGCTCGAACTGGCTACTCGTTTGACTGAAGGCGACTACACAGTTACGGTTGGTGGTCTGACAGATGCAGACCTCACTGCAACGGTCAAAGCTGTTGACGAGAAAGTTGCTAAGATCGAATTGAGCAGCGACACGTTGGCACTTGGTGCATTGCCTAACACTTCCGGTGCTGAGAAAGCGTACATTTCCTACAAAGTATTGAACCAATACAATGAGGACATTACGAAAGCAGCTACGACTCCAGATATCACTTGGACGGCATCCAAAGGTTCTGCCTCTGACGACAACCAAGGTCAACTTACGCTTGACACAGGCGTAGCAAACACGTTCTACAACCTGACTGAACTCGTTGTTTTGACAGGTATCGAGCAAAACTCCAGCGTTGTAGTTAATGCTACGCTGAAAGTCGGCAACAAATCTTCGGTTGATACGGTCGAATTCCAAGGCGTTTGGGAAAATAGCGGCGCCGAACTGAATACGGACACGGTAAAATCGAAAGACTTCTTCGTATTGTTCACGGCTAAAGACCAATACGGCAACTCCGTTGCAAATGCTAACTATATCTACAATGATCTGATCATCACTTCCTCCAACCCTGGCGTTGTTCAAGTGTTGGCAGACACAGTAGATCCAACAAACAACATCACTGTAGTCGGTGGCGTTGGCCCAGACTCGGACAAAATCGGTATTCAACTGACTGATCCAGTCGGTACTGGTTTCGATGGTACAGCTACGATTCGTGTTCTCACGAAAAACTTTGGCAAATCTTATTCGTTCGACGTAAATGTTAAGAAAGCATCTACGGTTGATACGATCCAACTGCAAGTACCTACTTCTACAATCGCCATTGGTGATGACGTAGAAATTCCTTTCACGGCTGCTGACCAAAACGGCGCTGCTGTAACTAGCCACTCTGCTCTTAATGGTCCAGTTACTTTGACGTCGACTGCCGGTACAGGCAAACTTCGTTTCGTGGAAGATCTTGTTAACAAGAAATCTGTTCTGAAGTTCGATGCTTCTGGTTTGGCTGAAGGTAAATATGTACTGATGGCATACACGCCATCCGGCAAATCTTCGCAAATCACTGTTGAAGTTAAGAAAGCTCGCGTTCCTTCGGTTATTGCTGCAACGAAGGATCTGACGACTAACCTCGTCAAAGGCGCTACGTTGTCCGTTAAAGATGCTAACATCGTGGTACAAGACCAATACGGTAAAGAAGTAACGTTGGATACTACGTTCTTCACGAACTACCGCATTGAGTTGACACCTAACGATGGTAATGCAGACAAAGTAACTGGTATCGCGAACATTGTTGCAGACGACACAGCTATTACGTTGACCGCTGCTAACAAAGGTACTGAGCGCGTTAAAGCTGTTCTATACTCCATCGCTGATTCGAAAGTTGTTCCTGGCTCTGACTTCCTCTTCAACGTAGTTGTAGTTGAGAAGTCTGACGTTTCTGAGTATGCAGTGGACGACATCGCAAAAGTTAACAGAATCGATACTAACCATAATGTAAGTGTAAATGTTTATGGTAAACTTGCGAACGGCTCTAAAGTTGTACTTCCGTCCGACATGTACACTGTAAACACAACGATTGACGGTCTGGTTTACTCTGGTGGCAAACTTGATGCAACTGCTACTGATGCAACTTACATCTCGAACGACACCAAAGAAGCAACAGGAAATGTGATTGTTGTTATCGACACGGCTTCCGGTGCTCAAGACATCGTTAAACCTGTTGTAGTATCTAAAGCTGATTTGGCTATTACGACAGTCGAAGGCAAAGATATCACCACTCCTGTTACCCTGAAGAACAACGGTACGTTGATCACTGGTGCTGCTACTGACATCACCGTGGCTAACCTGTTCAGCACATTGAAGTTCAAAGACCAATATGGTGTTGAAATTAGCGTATCGAGCTCCGATGTTTACAAAACGATTACGAACCTTTCCGATGCTGATAACGACAGCTCTTTGACTGTTGGTACCGGCACCAACGGTACGGTCGGCGCTACAATTACTGGCGTTGAGCGTGGCGACAGCTTCACCATTACGTTCCTGACGAAAAATGGCGTTAAGATCGTACTGAAAGTCGTTGCTGATGCTTAATCGTTAAATGTTAAGGCCTGAACTGTGTGAGGGCATTAACTAATTGAAAAGGCGACTCTCATTCATTAAATGAATGCAGAGTCGCCTTTTTATAGTTATCAGAATTAAAGATATTGAGTTCATTATTGGCAATAATCGCAACTTTTTATCGCTCATAAACGTTTAATTATTAAACGGAAAAAAGAGGATGATAATTGTGATGAGTAATGTTCAACAGAGAAATATATTATTTCGCCTACTATGTATCATCTTAGTAAGCGTATTATTACAAACGCATCTTCAAGAGTATGTATATGCAAGTGAAACTCAAACTTCGGCAGCCACCAAACCCACGTTATTCAAGATATCTACACTACCAAGCGTTAAATTGCTTACGAAAAGTTCCATCCAAATTCAAAACCTTCAAATGCAAAGAAAAGGTAGTGAAAAGTACATTTATTTCGAATTTGTTATTAATAATGGAGAAAATAAACCATTGAGTACGTTAGACTATTGGGTAAGAGTCATGTCTAAAAACGGTAATAAGTTTACAGTCTCGAGTATAAATAAAGACGATAAAAACAACACAGTACAACCAAATTCAAAAAAAGTAATACCTATGATGGCTAAGGTTAATTATCAACTTAACCTGGGTGAGTTAAGATTCTCTATTGTAAAGTGGGATTTTTCCGTTACAGATTACCAGCGCACACTTGGTACTATCGCTGTGCCGTCGAGCTTTAATAATGTGATTCCAATGGGCAAATACGGTGTAATTAACTATCAGGACAACTCTTTGAAGACGTATACAGGAGATGTAAGCGCATATCTGATTGGTGAAGAAAGAGAGGTCTCTGTAAATTTCATTTTTGAAAATGCCGGTTTACAAACGATTGAGTTACCTAAACTCAATTATTATATTCGTACAGGTGATGGCAACATTTACAAAATGGATCCGGAGGTGAATACTGAGGGAATTAAGTTAATTCCAAAGCAGTCCAAGAAAATTCGTTCGAACGTTACAATACCATCAGAAGATACTGTGAAATCTATTCAGTTGTATTCCACGATTGATGATGCGAAGAACGCAGTAGAATATCCACTTAGCTACTACGGTCTTAATATAAATGAAACATCCAATGCAGCGAAGTATGGCGAGACAAAAGATATCTACATCTCGGAACAAAAAATCGCGACAAAAGTACGTCAAGTATTCAATGATAATGGCGAGAATGAGCAAGGAGTACAGATCCAATTTCAAATGATAAATGCTGATAAAACTTCGGTGAAATTCCCGGATATCAGCTTTGCGCTAGTTACACAAGAAGGAACATCCTATCCGATGGAGATAGTGAATAAACCTACAGAACTTAACCCCAAAATCGTCAAAGAATTTACAGTAGAAGGACAAATATCAGCTGAGGATGCATCCAAACCCTACTATCTTGCTATAAAAACTGCAATAACTGATGTTAACAAGCAAAGTCACATTCTGGCTCTATATTCTATGCCAGCGAATATGAATGCTAATACCCAATCAAACAATATTATATACGAAAATCCTGAAGGCAGATTCCAGGTTAAGGTAGTTGGACTTCAAAGAATTCCATGGAATAACCAGGATATGTTGAATGTTTATGTGGATATAACGAACATAGGTAGTCAAGCCACAGCAAGACCAAACATTACAGCATCCTTAGAGTTAGACGGCTATAAGATCAATGAAACTAACATACAAAGTATTCCTCTAACCGGAGCGGTAACTATAGGTAAGGGATCAAAAGCATCATTCGCTTTAAGCAGTAAAATACCGTATTCTACGAAATATCAGAGTGCTAATATTGTTCTATTCGAGAAAAAAGCGAATGGCAGTTTAAGTACTATTGGCAAGTTTTCGGTACCAACAACTTTATCATTGCCTTCCACTAGTTATGGGCAAACTTATTCGATTGATAGTGAAGGCAGAAAGTCGGAATACTCAATCGTGAAGTATAGTGTTTATAGTGGAACTGACTATGACGTCGCAGTTGCAGAACTTTCTTTTAAGAATAATGAAATGAGATTCTCTACTTTGCCACTGATTTCTGCTTACTTTACGAACGCGAGCGGGTACCTTACAAATGCCACAGTTATTCAAGATACAAAGGGTGTAGGGCCTAGTGAAAAAAATCTGATGAAGCTCTATGCAAAATTCCCGAAAAAGATGCCGCTTAACGACTTGCAGCTTTTTGTTGGCGAAGCAGTAAGCAATGGTCAATATGCATCTGGTACTCAAGTACCGGACGCAATGGTGAACTTAGTAAAAGTGAATCTCCCACAGGAGAATAAAACAATTGCAAAAGAATTACCTACAACATTCACAATTGAACCTTATAAAATTACTTTTAATAAAGTGAATACAGTGATTAACGGCTCTACAAACATGAAACTATACTTAAATTATAATCTAACGGAACAAGGTGTTTACAATGTCGTTACTAAAGATCATAAACTGGCCTTCGAAGTAGTTACGACAGAAGGTAGTTTCGACAGTAAGTTAGACCTTGATTTGGATAAAGGACAGTTGAAAGAAGGATCGAATATTGATCAGTTTATAGAGTTTAATGATTCAAGGGTGGGAGCTTTAGCTTTCTCTGGGTATACATTAAATGTATACGATGAGTTTGAAGGTGCTAAAAAATTGTTAGTAAGTATATTTATCAACAATTATAATATTTCTAACTAGTTAGAATTAACAAACAGTAACAGCCATTGCATATGCTCTGGCTGTTATTGTTTGTGAATGCCTGTCGAATGATGTTTCTTTATGATAGTTGATGCTATAATTAAATAACCATTATCAAGTATCAGCTTAATTTGAGAGGAAGTTTTAGATTTGGGAACTAAAAGGAAATACCAATCTCAATCTGTTGAAATTAACTACTGGCATTATGTTGCGTTAGGGCTACTAACAATATTTCTAGCCTTGTCTCCGAAATATTTCGCTTACTTCAACGGGGTTGGATTACATACGAGCAGTCAGTATTTTTTTGAGAAATATATAAGCTACGGTGTCATTTTCGGACTGGTCGGGATTCTCCTAGCCGGTCTCTATCAATGGCGTAAAGGGGATATTGACCAACGGCATGTCTTTGCGTGGGTCGGCCTAATCCTTCCTATTTCTTATTATATAAGCACCTTTGCTGCAGAATCGAGTTATCTGTCGCATATCTCACTCTATTTTCAGATCGGCGCATATGGTTTCTTTGTATTGGGTATCGTATTAGCCGAATCTAAAAAGTTTATGGATTACTTTATGTATATTTACCTGTTGATCGGGAGCTTAATCACGGTTTACAGCTTCAGCTACATGATGGGGAATCAATTCAAATTAGACGCTCTATCCATAGCCGAAGGCGTACGCATGGCCTCCATCTTCACATATTCGAATGCCTATGCAGCTTTCTTAATAACCCTGCTACTCATCAACATTCACTATTTAGTTAAGGCAAGTAATCGAGTAATTGCTATTTGCCTAGCAGTATCTACCCTGTGGGTAACAGCTTCTCTCCTTCTAACGCTCTCTAGGGGGGCAATGCTTGCATTGCCTATCATAGTATTTATTACACTCCTTATTTCAGGAATTAGAAAACAGCTGCTAATGTTCGTATATTTAATCCCTTCTCTGATAGGGGCTCTAATTATACAAAACAAACTCATGTTGATTGGCGATGCCACGTATGCCGCTATTCAACAGGCGATGGCATCCAATCAAACATTCCAAACGATTTCCTTCTTCTCACAGAAATCGCTATCTGGATGGTTAACGATTTTCGGTACTTCTGTTGCTATGGCAGGATTCATATATTTGTTTGATCGTTTTGTGCTAGTTCATATGGAAGACCGGATTACTAGATGGGAGACAAGGAGATTCAGCCAACTTACCATTCCAACGCTGTATATCGTAATTGGTATTCTGGGTATCGTACTGTTAAGTACTGGCGCATTGAGTTCATTGCTTCCTGAGACATTGGCACAGCGAATTGATGGAATAACGTTAAATACGCACAGCGTATTAGAGCGTCTGACAATCTATAAAGATTCATTCCAAATTTGGCAAGATCATAAATGGTTTGGAGCAGGCGGAGGAGCATGGGAAGCGTTATATGATAGCTATCAATCGTACCCATACGCGAGCGCTCAGACGCATAGTTATCCAATTCAAGTATTATTAGAGACTGGTCTCTTCGGGTTCATATTTATCGGCGGTTTCATTCTGTATATTCTTATTAGATATATCACTATTTACATTAAACACAGAAAATCGGACCAAGAGGTGAGCAACCTCTTCCTACTAGTCGCACTCAGTTTATTCATTCATAGCTTGATCGACTTCGAAATGAGTTACTTTTTCTTTAGTGCCATTGTGTTCCTGTCCTTAGGCGTACTTGCAGCAGAGAATCCTAAAACGTACGTTAAAATCAATAGAGTCCAAGTGAAATCATGGGTTAAGAGAAGTGCGGGTGCTGTGATGATTGTGATAACGATCATTACGTCGACCTATGTGAGTAACTTGTTGTATTCGAATAGCAAATATAATGAAAGTCTTCAACAACTCAATGAGAGACAAGGACTGAATACTCTCATTCAGACGATAGACAGAGGGTTGAAGCGTTACCCAAATCATCCGTTCCTACTAGAAAGGGCAGGACTCTTCAATTTCAATGCATTCCAGCAGACGCACGACGAGAAGTATCGTACTGAGGCGATGAAATACATTGACAAGCTTAATAACGTCGAGCCTAAGATGCGTTCATTGAGCCTGATTTACTACACAGATGCAATAGAAGTAGGAGACTATGAGAGGGCGGCTCAGATCATGGATCAAGCGATTCAGAAAAGCCCTTTCGAGTTGTCGTACTATGAAAAATCTCTTAGCAGTCATTATGAGTTATTTAAGAGCGCTATAGAGAAGGCTGACATCAGCGTACAGCAGGAGCAAAGACAAGCTATTGAGGCAGTGTACATGCTTGCAGAGGATCGTTACGCTGAACTACAGCAATTAAATAAAGCGATTATTTTTGTGCGACCTTTTGTCGTAAATGAAGGGATGAAACAAATTTACGACATGACTCGAGAATAACCATTATTTAAGAGCTAATCTTTCAACTGAATATACGTTTAGTATGCTAAAATTAAGTTATTATCTTTGTATATTGGAGAACTTTGTCCATGAGATTGAGTGAGACGACAAAACAAAATGCGTATCCTCATCGTGTTCGAAAAGTTGGGGCGGTAGCAAGTCAGCGACAAATCAAACATAGAAATCAAAGCTATCTTTCTAGAACCTTTCTTGCCATGGAGTATGGTCTATTCGTTTTTATATTCTATCTACTTATGGCCATAAAGGTGTTACCCGAGTACCCACAATTAGATCGTTTTAATCCGATGTCGTGGATAGAACAATTACCGGTATTTAATAATTATGCGCTGTTTCTGCTGATTTTCATTCTAGTGCACATTTTTGCTGTCGTACAAAAACTTTTGTTTTCGGGTAAAGCAGAACATTCGTATGTAGAGCAGTTTATGTTCAATATTCGAGCGATAGTATATGCATTCCTGATCACGCTGGGAATAACGTTTATGTTAAAGACGACAGCGCTTTACTCTAGGGTTACATTGATGCTTTTTATTTGTATGATCTTGTTAGGTTCTTTGATGTTGTTATCTCTTAAAAGGATAATTTTGAACAACTGGTACAAAAGTGGAGAATTACAAAGCCATGTCTTGATAGTAGGTGCTGGGAGAATCGGCACATCAATCAGCCAACTATTAGTAGAGTCAAAAGAACGAAAATATAACGTTGTTGGATATTTAGATGATTACAAACAAGGCGAAGGTATACTTGGGAAAACTCCAGAGCTCGAAAAAATAATTCAGAAGCAAAAGGTTGACATCGTATATATTACAATTCCATCAGAACGACATATCATAGAATCAATGCTCCACACTGTATATAAGTACGATATAGATATTCGTATTATTCCAGAAATGTTCGATAGAATGTCAACCGTGTTCGAATACAGAAGCGATTTGGAACTACCTTGTTTACAGATTGTTAAGACTCCTCTAAGAGGAATGAACGTGGTTTTCAAGAGATTATCTGATATTTTAGGCAGTAGCATTCTATTGGTATTACTATCACCATTGTTTCTAATTCTAGCTGTGTGGATTAAGTGCGATTCTAGAGGGGACATATTTTTCCGACAGCTAAGGGTGGGGAAGAACGGCGTTCCCTTTCACATGCTGAAATTCCGTTCAATGCGTCAAGACGCTGACCGCTATAAGCAGATGCTGAGCGATGTGAATGAAGCTTCAGGACCGGTATTTAAAATTCGCAATGATCCACGTGTTACAAGGATCGGCCAGTATTTGAGAAAGTACTCACTGGATGAGCTGCCGCAACTATGGAATGTTCTAAAAGGTGAGATGAGTTTAATAGGACCGAGACCCCCTCTACCAACAGAGGTTGAGCGATACACAGACTATCACTGGCGGCGTATGGATGTTCTTCCTGGAATGACGGGATTATGGCAAGTGAGTGGCAGAAGCAACCTCGATTTTGAAGAGTGGATAGATTTAGACATCTTTTATATCGAGCGGTGGAGTTTTCTGTTAGAGATGAAAATTCTACTTAAGACAATTCCAGTCGTAATTAAAGGGACCGGAGCATACTAAAAGCATGGATTGAGAGGAGAGCATCTTATGAAAACACTGTATAAAAGATCTTTGTCTATAACCATGCTAGTAATCATTGTTGGTGCCCTAGGTTGGTATAGATGGGCCGATGCAGACGGAACATCCAATCCCGGAGGCATAGAAGATCCTATCGTTACCAAAAGTTATGTTGATAAAACTATAGCTTCTCTGGTACAGGCCGAGATTGCGAAAATCGATGGGACTGGTGTTATTCCTAATGCCTCCGCTGCTGCACTTGAGGTCGTCACTGTTCCTTTCGGCTCGAAGATAATCGTAGATGCTGGCGGCGAACTTATTGTACGTACAGGGAAGGCTATAGCTTACAGTACGGACGCCAACGGATTATCGGATATGACCGATGGGTTGGATATTGCTCCAGGCAAACCAATTGCAACAAATCATCTTATTCTGTTCCCAAGAGGGGGACGGGGGGTTGAAGCCGACCCCAAACAGACTAAAGGATTAATCGTGCTCGTTCGAGGCGGGTATCAATTGCAATAAATAAAACAGGTGCAGATTTCTACAAGAGAAATTGCACCTGTTTTTCAATGTTTTATTGGTTTGTCGTGGCTAAAGAATGTTGAAACGTGTCTTTCAATCCATTGTACAGATCATATTGAGGTGACCAATTGAGTTCCTTCAAAGCCATTTGATTGGACAGGCAGCTATATCTAATGTCACCGCTTCTTTCTGGGGTATAACGTGGCGTAAATGTCTTGCCTGTAACTTCGCTAAACGTAGCAATCAGTTGGTTCAAAGAGGTTTGTACATTACAACTAATATTCAACGTTGTTCCGTTACCCTTGGATAAAGCAGCTAAGTTCGCCGAGACGACATCTTTGACATAGATGAAGTCTCGTGTCTGTAATCCATCTCCGAATACAGTGAGTTCTTCATCGCGCATGATGCGATCCGTGAAGATTGATACGACGCCGCCTTCCCCACGAGGGTCTTGGCGTTCACCATATACATTAGCATATCTAAGAATGGTAAAGTCAATTCCGTAAAGCTGAGAGTAGGTTCTAAGATAATACTCAGGAGTCAATTTAGATATCCCGTAGAATGACTCCGGAGCTGTAGGATGCTGTTCATCGATTGGTAAATAATTTGGAGTACCATAGGCAGCGGCGGAAGATGGGTAAATAATCTTCTTAACTTTATGTTGCTTAGCGTTCTCCAGTAAGTTGATTGTACCAAGAATATTGATCGTTGCATCAAGATAGGGCTCTACTAACGACTTCTGAACGTGAATCTGTGCTGCATGATGATAAATGACGTCAAAGGAATGTTGTTCGAAAATACGATCCAATTGATGGCGGGAGGTAATATCCGCCTCAATAAATGTGCAATTGGGATTAAGGTTGGAACGATTTCCAGTGGATAGATTGTCGATGACAACAACCTTATGTCCCGAGGAGAGCAGAGCATCTACCAAATGGGAAGCAATGAATCCGGCACCGCCGGTTACTAATATATTCAATATATTTACACCTTCAATTCAAATAGTAATATTAACATTTTAACAAATAGATATAGCATAAGCTATAATGATCTTATAGGAATTAATGAGGTGAATTATCTTGGGTAATGTGAGGAGAATACTCTGTATCTCCAGTATAGATTGGCATTTCATTTGGCAAAGACATCAAACCTTTATGAAGGGCTTTGCAGATCAAGGGTGGGAAGTTGACTACTTAGGAAATACTTTCTTTCGTAACCCCAAGTGGAGCGATTTATATAGATTGCGCAATAAAACAAAAGCGTCGAGTATGCAGAACGATATACCTAGCAATGTGAAGCTGATCTCCCCTCAGGTATTGCCTCCAAATGGCATGTTGTTCAGAATGTTGAATCGATATATTCTGATTCCTAGACTGCTGAGAAAGCTGAGAAATCATTACGATATTGTCGTGTTATACATGCCATCTTATACGACAGAAATAATACTGAGTAAGATTTCAAAGTCCTGGACTATATTCGATTATGTCGCACATTTTGAAGGACATCCGGACTGTTCAAAGGATTACCCAGAGATAGAGTCGAGAATTATGGCTCAGACGGACATGGTAACAACCGATTCCACCTTTCTATATGAACTTCTAAGGAACCGTCATAAGAGCGTTCATCAAATTCATCATGGGGTTCAAATAGAACATTTTATAAGACCCACCCTAAATACGCCGCCTGATGCATACAGAAAGTTTTGTTTCTTCGGTGGAATAGACGATCGAATGGACTGGGATTCAATCAAAGCCATTGCTATGGCAGGGTATGAAGTTACGTTAATTGGCCCTGCGAAGGTTAGGGTACCCAATTATGTTATTTATAAACCAGCAATGAATATGGAAGAATTGGCTAGGGAGTTGGATAAGTACAATGCGTTTATTATTCCGTACTTACTAACGGATTATAACCATGGCATTATACCTGCCAAGATTTACGAATGTTTCGCGATGGGTAAACCACTCCTGGTATCTCCTTTGCCAGCTTTAGAGTCATTAAATAAGTTGCTATATATATGCCGCACTCCAGAGGACTATGTGCGAACTATTGCGGGATTAAATGAAACGGAAAGCATGTCGATCATAAGTAAGAGGAAAGAACTTGCCCTTGACCAGTCCACAGGACGCAACTTCGAAAAACTACTAACGATTATAAAGAATGAGCGTGGAAACGATGAAAAAGAAGCTGTTGCACGTAATTGAGAGCGCCGGTGGCGGCGCGCTGCAATATGTGATCGATATATGTAACGTGCTCCCGCCGGAAGAGTGGGATATTGAAGTGGTTTATTCACGTCGATACGTTACTCCGCAGAATCTTAGGCAGTATTTCGACTCTCATGTCAAGTTAACCGAAGTGACAATGACAAGATCAATATCCGTTAGGAATGATATCAAAGCATTCAGATATATGTATAAGCTGTTCCGTTCCGAAGGATGGCATTTAATCCATCTTCACTCTTCTAAAGCTGGGGCGCTTGGCCGGTTGGCAGCTAGAGGGCTTACAACGCCAGTAGTGTATACCCCGCACGGTTTTGCATTCTATCAACAAGATATCTCTAATTTTAGCCGGAAAATATACTATAGGCTCGAGAATATCTTAAATAGAATTTATCCTGCTCAATTGCTAGTATCCTCGATGAATGAATATACGGATGCAGTTCGAATTTCCAAGGATGTAAATAAGATTAAACGAATACCGAATAGTGTACCAATTCCATGTAGGATGCCTAAATCTGAAACACAACCGGATGAACTTCTAATGATTACGGTTGGAAGGTTCACTTCGGCTAAAAATCCCTTATTGATGCTTGATATAATTGAGTCGCTAACGAAGAAAGTACCAAATTTAAGATTTGTATGGATTGGCGATGGGGAGCAGAGAGAATTCGTAACCAGAGAGGCACGAGGGAGAGGGCTTCCATTTGAAGTGACGGGATGGCTGGAAAGGAACGAAATCGAATACTGGTATCGAAAATGTGATGTGTATGTACAGTGTTCGTCATGGGAAGGTCTTCCGATTGCTCTGTTGGAAGCAATGTCCTTCGGATGTGCAGTTGTCGTATCAGATATTCCGGCCCATAGAGAATTGGTGAAAAATGGTGTTAACGGAATAGTTGCCGGAAACCGTGAAGAATTTGTTGCCGGTATCTTGAAGTTCTTCAGTAAGCCTGAGTTTAATATGGCGGCGAGCTCATCAGCTCGTCAATTGGTTGAAAAAGTCTACAGCATAGAGCAGTTCGGCAAATCAATGATTGAGTTTTACCAAAGCAACATGAAAGAGGGAGTTACAATTGGTCGATCAGCAGCTGCCGCTAGTTTCAGTCATCATACCATGTTATAACTACGGTCGGTTTATTGAAGAGACAATCAAGTCTGTATTGCACTCAGATTATGGCAATATAGAGATCATAATTGTCGATGATGGCTCGAATGAACCCGCAACTATCGATATTCTGGATAAATCTATAAGATTGGATAATCGTATTCGTTTAATTAAACAACAAAATAAAGGTCTGCCAGGAGCGAGAAATACAGGAATTAAACATTCTAACGGAGCTTATATCCTTCCACTTGACGCTGACGATCTAATCGATTCAACGTATATCTCTAAATCCGTATGGCATCTAGAAACTAACAAAGAAATCGACTTCGTCTATCCGTATGTACAATTGTTCGGTAAACAAAACGAGTTATGGATTACTGAAAAGTACGACTTCGAAATCTTGTTGCATCATAATTATATACCTGCATCGGCTATATTTAGGACGCAACTGTGGCATGCAATCAGCCAATATGATGAGTCAATGACCTTAGGTTATGAAGATTGGGAGTTTTGGATCCGCGCAGGAAATCACGGGTATAAGGGCTTGTTGTTAAAAGAGCCACTGTTCTTCTATAGAAAGCATGACAATTCTATGCTCCAAGATTCTCGCAAAAAGCATAAGGATATCGTTGAGTTCATTCGCAATAAACATTCTGCTTTATATAATAGCAGTTATAAACTGAAAATATTCCTCTACTATCTGAAGAAAAAGGGCTTACCGAGAATTAATTCTATATATAATACAGCAAAAAAATATACGCCAGATGTACTGCGGAAGAGGGCTTCAAAATATAGGCATCAAATGTCTATTGAAGCGATAAATCCAATGGATAACTCAGAGCACCGTAATGCATCTATCATGAAACTTAAAGCGAGTCACCCTGGATCTACATTGTTTATTCTTCCTTGGCTTGATGTTGGTGGTGTCGAAAAGGTATTTCTAAACATCATAAGTAACGTGAATCGGCAAACAACCGGAAATAAATATTTGATGACCACAACGCCTCATTCAAACCCATGGAGCGATAAATTTATTGCGGTGACGGATGCGATATATCACCTTCCGAATTTCTGTAGAAATGAAAACGAAATGGCACTATTCGTTGCGGATTTCATTCGAGCCAATCATGTTAGTAAGATACACATAAGCAATTCCCGATTGGGCTACCGGATGACTCCATTCCTCAAAGAACAGTTTCCTACAATTAAAATTATAGACACTTTGCATATGGAGGAGCCCCACGAATCTTGGGATTACTTCAGAGTTAGCGCAAATTTCATGGACTTCATCGATAGACGCGTTGTCCTTACCGAGTCGCAGAAGGATCGGTTAATCAGTAAATATGGTGAGAAAGATGAGCGCATACGAGTTATCCCCAACGGAGTAGCGGAGTCTAATTGCAGACAAGGATCTACTCGAAATGAAATTGCTTTTGTTGGACGGCTAGTGGATCAGAAAAATCCCGAATTATTTCTGGAAATCGTGAAATGCTTAAGGGAAAAGGGTATAAACAATCCTGTCGCGATACTTGGTCAGGGACCTCTAGAGTCTAAAGTGAGACGTATGGCTAATCAAATGAAATTAGATAAGAATCTGCACTTCCGTGGTGCAGTCAGCGACGTTCCCAAATATTTATGCGATCATGTGACAATTCTGATCGCTCCATCGAGAAATGAAGGATTACCCGTTATTGGACTTGAAGCGATGGCTGCAAGAGTCTTGGTAGTCGCATCAAGTGTTCCTGGGTGGATTGATATTATTGAGGATGAGATTGATGGATTGATTATAAAGGGATCCGACGCTGAGATTTGGTCAAGCAGAATTATTAGTGTGATGAACAATGATGCTATGAAAGATTCAATGGTGTCCCTTGCAGCGTCAAAAGTAAATGAACGCTATTTGTTAAGAAATATGTTGCAAGGGTACGAAGACATCTACACGGATTTAGTCTCAGGTTAAAAATGAGTAACAGATTGGGGAATGCCACCGAATGTACGGACGCAAAACGTTGGTAGGATATTTGAAGAATTTTATTAGATATAGATTTCTATTGACGCAACTAGTGCAAAGGGACTTTAAAGTTAAATATAAACGATCAATATTAGGTATCGTATGGTCGCTATTAAACCCTTTGTTTAATATGCTTATTTTAACATTAGTATTCTCAACACTATTCAAGTCGAATATTCCCAATTTTCCGGTTTATTTCTTAGCAGGTTCGGTTATGTTTAGCTTCTTCTCCGAAGGGACGAATTTAGCCCTTAGCTCGATATTTGCTAATTCGTCGCTTATTAGGAAAGTTTATTTTCCTAAATATATGTTTCCCTTGTCCAAAAATATATTTAGTCTGATTAATTTGTTAGTATCTTTTATTGCGGTGCTTTTTGTTATGATTGGTACTGGCGTACAGTTCCATCTGACCATGTTATTATTTATAATCCCGGTTTTGTATTTGTTTGTATTTGTTGTAGGCATGAGTTTAATTCTCTCGAGTGCAGCAGTATTCTTTCGAGACTTCGCTCATTTATATGGGGTAATTCTTACTGCGTTAAACTTTACTACACCTATTTTCTATCCTATTGAAATACTTCCTAAGGGTTTTCTCCCGATCGTTGAATGGAATCCCATTACACAGGCGATTCAAATGTTAAGGCAAATTCTTCTGCATAATCATGTTCCTTCATGGGAGGATCAATTGACATTAATCATAATTTCTGTTGTTACGCTTTTCGTGGGATTATTCGTCTTTCGTAAAAAACAAGATCAGTTTATTCTTTATATCTAAAGGAGCACGTTATGCGTGAGGTAGCAGTCTCAATAAAAGACGTTTCGATAAGATTTAATATGCAAGTCGAAATCGTGGACAATCTAAAAGAATACTTCGTGAAGCTCTTTAAGGGGAAGATAGCCTTTAAGGAGTTCTGGGCGTTAAAGAATTTATCTTTCGACATATATAAAGGCGAAGTATTCGGTCTTGTAGGCCTTAACGGTGCCGGTAAGAGTACGCTTCTGAAGGTAATCGCGGGCGTGTTGAAGCCGACCACAGGCAGTGTTTCCGTCAAGGGCACCGTTGTTCCACTGATCGAACTTGGTGCTGGGTTTGATATGGAGTTGAGCGCTCGTGAAAATATATATTTAAACGGAGCAGTTCTTGGGTATAGCAAAAAGTTTATTCAAAGCAAATTCGACGAAATCGTCGATTTCGCGGAAACAAGAGAATTCCTAGACGTACCGTTAAAAAACTATTCTTCTGGGATGTTGGCGAGAATAGCCTTTGCTATCTCCACTGTTGTTGAACCTGAAGTCCTTATAGTAGATGAAATATTGGCTGTAGGCGATTATCAATTCCAAGAAAAATGCATGGCCCGAATAAGAACGATGTTAAGCAATGGCGTTACCGTATTATTCGTTTCACACAGCACTTCACAAATTGAACATTTATGCTCCCGTGTTGCCTATCTTGACAGAGGCCAATTAATCGAAGTTGGGAATACAGGCGACGTACTTTCAAAATACATTAAATAAGGAGCAAATAAAATGACGTTCATAGAGCGACTTGAATTTGGTGAAGGTACGAGATTCAGCGCGTTAGAATCTTCGATCCATCTGAACAGGTACATGCAAGCAAGGGGCCTCTGCAAAGATAAGAAAGTGCTGGATATTGCATGTGGAGAAGGATATGGCTCCTTCGTTATGGCCGATGCATGGCATGCCCAAGAAGTTATCGGCGTCGATATATCGAAGGAAACCATCGGGAAAGCCGAACAGCTATTTAAAAGAAGAAATCTAAAGTTTATGTGTGCGGATGCGATGAAGGACGAAGAATTATTCGAACCGAAGTCCTTTGATTTAATCATCTCATTAGAAACAATAGAGCACCTTATCCATCCGGAGAAATTCCTAAGCAATCTAAAAAGATGGATTAAAGATGATGGGGTTATCATTGTTTCCTGCCCTAATGATAATTGGTACTACAGTACGCCAGAGGCTAAGAATCCGTTCCACGAAAGAAAATATACCTTGCCTGAATTTACGGAAATGTGCGAAGGGGTTTTAGGTAAAGCCAGAGGTCATTTATTAGGGATGCCAGCAAGCGGATATACAAATTTGCCTGTCACATCGAGTTTGCTGAATAAACAAAAAGAAGATATGTCTTCTATGTTTGATTTTCAAAACAAAGAAACGATCATGCTTCCCTCAGCGCATGAAATAAATGCATCTAACGTTAGCTACTTTATTGGGGTATGGGGACCTGATGAAATGGCGTTAGATTCTACCTCGTGTATTTTTGCGACTTCCATGGACGAATCGAGAGTAGTTTCATACTCAGAATATTTGGTGGTCAGAGATAGAGAAAGTGAGTTGTTAAGCAGGATCTATGAATTGGATGGGAAGATTGCAACTCTTAATAATAAACTAAATGAGATCGAAGAAGAGAATAAACGACTACAAGCCCAAAACAAGAAATTAAGCCTAAGTGTGAAAGGAACCATTAAAGAGAACGAATATTTGCGTCACAATATATGGTTAGTAGAACAACAAAGCGTTACTCCGACAGCCATTAAAAGCAGAATCAAAGAACGCTTGAAGCGGTGGCCCTTTATGGCCCCGGCAATTAAGGTATATAAAAAACTGAAGCATAGGAGATAAACATGAGTGATATCAATGGAGGGGTAAGCAAAACAGCATATTACTATTCTGAGTTTGGTAACTTCTTGGAATCAGACAACTTTGCTTTGCACGGCAGCAATATAGGATATAAAGGTGAAAACCTAACCATATCTTTTTTGTCGCTGAACCGCTCAGAGCTTTCAATCCGATTATTGAACTCGATAAGTGATCATTTATGGGATTTTCAAGGCGAAATATTGATTATCGACAATGGTTCGGATACCGCAGAGTTAGAAAAGTTAGAAACAGCCTGTTCCGCGTTCCCACTCAAAGTAAGAATCGTTAAACTAGATAAGAATTACGGGGTTGCAGGCGGAAGAAATCGCACGATTGAGCATGTAAATACAGAGTGGGTATTATTTCTGGATAACGATATCTACTTCATTAATAATCCTCTTAAAACCATGTGCGAAGAGATATCCCAGCTTGGCTGCCATTTCATGAATGTACCATTGCTCGATCCGGATCATCAGACCGTATTTGCATTGGGCGGTCATCTCTATATTGATAACCTTCGTGGCAATATCAATGTAGGTGGAGGTACTTGCTATAAACAGATAGACTATAAATCGTTTAGCGAGACTGTGGACAAGCCATTCATCTCTACCTTTCTCTTCGGTGGAGCATCCATACTTAAGAAGAAGACTTTCGCGAATGTAGGTATGTTCGACGAGAACATGTTCATTGGGTTTGAGGATATAGATCTATCCATTCGATTATTCCGTGAGGGTTATAAAGTAGGGAATTCGCGGATGTTATCGCTTGTTCATGATCACCCTAAACCAGCTAACAATGCCGATTCAGACTATGAGAAGAAACGCTTTTCTTCTACCGTGATAGAGAAGTCTGCGAAGTATTTAGAGCAGAAATACGGATATAAAATTTGGGATGATTATTTGATTAATTGGTTGGCAGAGAAGAATGGGGGACCCGCAACCGAGGTTGCATCAACTCAAACGGATGGTATTCAACGAAAGAAACCTAGAATCGCGCTAATTACCGATGTAGACTATTGGGCATTCGGTAACATTGCGAGACAGATCGAGAAGAACTTAAGCGATCGATTCGACTTCGATTTAATCAGTTTTCAAGATAGTGACTGGGATGCCGCGAAAGTACTCTTCAAAGCACATGACGCTGATGTTCTGCATTTCTTCTGGAGAGAAATGACCACACAGATTCTAGATGAATCCCGTTATGACAATATTCTTAAGCCTTTGAGGATCCCTTTCCAATTTTTCTTGGATGAGTTCTTCCATAATAAAATCCTTTCGACGAGCGTATATGATCATTTATTCCTTACCCGCAATGAGATAGCGGACAGGCAATCGATGTTTAATACGTTTAATTACTATGTTTGCTCCAATAAACTCGATGAAATTTACAAGTCCATAAGTGGATACCCAGATCCACTGATGGTTATTGAGGACGGTGTTGATCCGGAACTATTCTATCCGGTTAATGTAGATAGGCTTACGGATCGCCACAGGCCTCTTATCGTAGGATGGGTTGGTAACAGCGCTTGGGCTGCTGAGAAAGAAGACTTCAAGGGCTTCCACACCTTGGTTAAGCCGGCTGTAGAACAATTGAAACAGCAGGGACTTGAGGTAGAAGGCGTATACTGTGATAGAGTGGATGGATTTGTACCGCATGAGGAAATGGTAAATTACTATCGTAAAATAGATGTTCTTATATGCATGTCCAAAATCGAAGGTACGCCAAACCCTGTTCTTGAGGCCATGGCATGTGGAGTGCCGATTATTACTACCGACGTAGGTATAGTACCGCAAGTGTTCGGTCCTAAGCAAAAAGATTTCTTCGTCGAGCGCACGATCGATGATCTGCAGAGTAAAATTATAGAATTGATCAATAAGCGTAGTAAACTGTTTGAATTGTCGAACGAGAACCTTGAGTATATTCAGCCCTGGTATTGGCCGAATCAGTGCAAGAAGTTTGAGAAGTATTTTGAGAAGCTGCTGGATAGGGAGTAAGTCATCTTGCCCGTCACTAACGCTAAAATAGTCTCATATTAAGTTTCGGGGAGAAGCGCTGAATGAAGACTCTTAAATTAGAAGTCATTATTTCTAGTATCATTGCACTGATATTCGGTGGGTTGTCTTTCTTCACTGAGCGGTTTTTTAGAAACGGGGAACCTCAGCAAATATTCACCTATTATTCATCTAAGGTTCTTCTTGTCATCTTTGTTTTTTTTGTTGCCTTATTTCTTTGGCGATTTGTAAGTAGATACAGGAATAAAGAGAATCGATTCTATAGATTATGGGGAAAATATCTTCTTTATTTCATGATCCCGTATCTTCTCTTCTTAATCGTTGTATGGCCAGGCATTTTCATATGGGATGAGTTCTGGGTGTACGAGTGCGCAACCAAGTTCATGTTAGACAACTGGCAATCGTATTTAAGTGTATATCATTATTTGATTAGTCTATATATTTTCCCATCAATGGGCTCTATCGTGTTGCTACAAGTCTTATTCATGTCGTTCGTTAGTTCCTGGGTATTTACGAAGATTCAAACTGAATTCGAAGTCGAAACAAGATGGAAATGGGTGTACTGGTGCTTTTACGCGGTTTATATGTTAAGCCCAGCCATTACGATTTATGTATATGTGACTTTTCGTAGTTCGCCGCTTGCTATCTTGGAACTGTGGTTATCTGGATTGTTATTTTTCTCGCTGAAGGAGACAAAAATTTCTAACGGAACGTTATGTCTAATCGCGTTTTTGACACTGATTTTGTCAGTGTGGAGACAAGAGGGGATCTATCATCTTGTTGTAGTTCCGTTATTCTTGCTAGTCTTTGTTAGAAGTCTTAATAAGCGAAAAATCATCTATTTCTCCATGGCGTTAGTCATAGGATATCTTGTTACGGTGCCATTATACTCTACCCTAGCGAACCAGAAATCCATTTCTTTGCGCTACCAACTTACAACTTATATGAACCCATTATCCAATATATTGGTCAATAAGGATGCGAAGATTGAAGCGTCTTCTCTTGAGGTCATAGATAAAGTGATCGATATTGAGAAAGTGAAAGCATCCGCCTATATCTACGAAGTTCCAAGTTATTGGAATGGTGGTGTCAGGGATGGATTTACGCAGACACAATTTAATGATTTCAAAAAAGAGTTCTGGAGAATAGTTCTCGATAATAAAGATATTTACCTTGCCACGAGAGTTCAGACTATGCTAGCTGCTTCAGGGTTGTCGATGAAAGGCTATCTCCCTAGTGATTCTGTAACATCTTTTTTTAATGATAAACAAGGTGCGGCGGAAATGGTGGCAGTTGCTTTGCAGCGTGAATTGAATCAGCCAATTCATTTATCGCTGCGAACGATCTCGAACCACTTTTTAGAGTTTTCATTGGAACATAGAGCGGTACTTTGGAATTTCATTCCATTAGTTTTGTTGTTATTGTTGATATTTATTAGAAAAGCGCATATTTACTCCCCACTTTCGTGGGTATTAGCGTTGTTACTATTAAGGCTGCCTATTCTATTTGTATTTGAACCAGGTAGTTATTATATGTATTATTATCCGATGATTCCCGCAGGTGCTTTCTTTATCTTAATCTACGTTTTACAGTTAGCAGTAAGAGATCGAGGAATCATTCAGCGGACATAAGTTAAGAATTGCATAACAATTCTATGTGAGAGGACCAGTTGCGTGGAGAAAATACTATTATTCATTCCTGGATATAATTGCGAAAAGCAAATCACCCGTGTGCTCGGACAGTTGGATTCTGAGGTGATGCAGTATATCACTGAGGTCATCGTTGTTAATAATAGAAGTACAGATGGAACTGAGGAGGCAGTCTTAAGTTATATTGAGAATTCGACGCTGCCGTTGAAGTTGCTTCGTAACAATGAAAATTATGGGCTTGGTGGATCGCATAAAGTAGCCTTCAATTACGCGATAAAAAACGGATTTGATTATGTTGTCGTACTACATGGTGACGATCAAGGCGACATACACGATATTTTGCCTGTTCTAGGAGCAGGAAACCATCGTTCCTTCGATTGTTGTTTGGGCGCAAGATTTATGAAAGGGTCTAGGTTAGGAGGGTACTCGAAGTTTAGGACATTCGGGAATCGAGTATATAATTGGATCTATTCCATTTCGACTGGAAGAAGGGTTTATGACTTAGGTTCAGGCTTGAATATATATAAAGTAGACATGCTTAAGAAGGAGTTTTATAAACAATTCTCCGACAACTTAATGTTTAATTGTTATATGCTTCTTGCGAATTCTACTCACAAGTTTAATGTAAAATTTTTTCCGATTACGTGGAGGGAAGATGACCAAGTATCGAATGTTAAACTTTTTAGCCAAAGTATAAGAACCTTGAAAATAGCTACCGGTTACTTCTTCTCTTTCCGGAAAAGAGCCTTCTTAACCCGTGATT
Organism: Bacillota bacterium; assembly: GCA_023460795.1. Lineage (GTDB taxonomy): Bacteria > Bacillota > Bacilli > Paenibacillales > Paenibacillaceae > Cohnella. Next base: position 235,252 of record JAEWPC010000049.1, read on the forward strand.
TCCGGGTTAAAAAAATAGAGGAATATGCAGCTACCCAAATAATATAGAACGGGAGGGAGTTAGAGCGAATGGGCACTGGAATTCATTTAATTATGCCAATGGGCGGGAACGGGTCGCGGTTTTACAATGAAGGATTCAACACACCTAAACCTTTAATCATGATTCACGATAAACCCTTTTTCTATTGGGCGACTCAATCCATTGCTAAGTACACTAATCTTAGAAGTCTTACATTCGTGGTCTTGAAGGAGCATATCCTAAAGTTTAATATCGATGATGAGATTAAGCGGTACTATCCTCATGCGACGATTAGGGTATTAGAAGACGTGTTGAACGGAGCAGTTCTTACAAGCTTGAAAGGCGTCAAGGCAATAGAGGATCAAGAACCTATCGTCTTTAATGACTGTGATCATATTTTTAAATGTACATCCTTCTCAAACTTCTGCAATGAGGGTCAATTCGATGCCGTAGATGGGGCATTGCTTACCTTTGAATCTGAAGATCCAAAGTTCAGTTTTGTGGATTTAAATGAGGCGGGTAATGTGGTTCGAACCGTCGAAAAGCAAGCGATTAGCAATCAGGCTATCTGTGGAGCATATTATTTCAGGAATCGTGAGATTTTTGAAACTGCTGCGAAGTCCTACTTAGACGTGTGTCAGTATAAGGAGTTTTTTATGAGCGGGGTTTATAATGTGATGGCAGAGCACGGGGGGAAGATAGTAAGTTTCAAAGTTGATAGACATGTAACATTCGGAACTCCCGAAGAATATAAAGTGGCCCAAGGTTCAAATATATTTGAGGTGCAATAATCGTGGGATTATTCTTATTCATCTTGGCAATCACTCTGTTAATGTTAGGGCATTATTTCAAGATGCTACGCTGGAAACAGTTTGTAGAAATTTATGAGACCCCTAGTGAAAAGACATTAATGCGTTCACTTTCATTAGGGTATCTCGTTAATTTTTGCTTGCCATTCCGTTTGGGTGACTTAGTAAGGGCGATTTTCGTTGGACGAAAGATGAAGAATGGTATTTCGTTCTCAGTTGCAACAGTAATCGTTGACCGCTACTTGGATATCATTGTCGTGAGTATTATATTTATAGTATTTTCTTTATTTGGTGTCAATGATGAAGCCATTCAGAGCTCGACTATGTTTTATGGTTCATTGTCGGTGTTCTTGATTGTTTTAGCAGTAGTTTCAATGAGATACAGCAAATTCATAAAGGTAATTCTTAAGAAGATGTGTTCGATATTTAATATGCGGATTCAACTGAATCTATTATTTTTTTGCTGGTCGTTCATTACTTCATTTAAAGATATATTTAGAAAAATTCAAAAAGCAAAGTTGCTGGCTTATACTGTGTGTATATGGGGAGCATATTTATCATCATATTACACGCTTAGTGTTTTTTTAACAGAGGAAATGCATTTTTCCGGTTTCTCAAGTTTGTTTACAATCTTATTTTCCAATGGCAGCTTAGACATGGGTACGATCAGTATCGTCTACGACATGCAACTCAACTCTAAGTTATTACTTGGCGCGTATCTTCTGCTGCCATTGATAGCACTATGGGGAATCTCGTTTATCCCTCGTAAATTAAGGGCTACTGTACTCACCTTTAGGTCCATGAACGACAAAAAGGCTTTGAACCTCTTGCCTCAAATAAATGAAGTTGACCGATTGAACTTTTTGGAAGTGTATTTCTCCGGTAACGGTAGAGAATATTTCGAGAAGTATATTTCTTTGAATCAAGAGATCAGCATTATACAAGATTATTCTGCCGGTTCAAATGCGACAGTCATGCTTTGTATGGATGAGAATCGATCATTTTATCGCAAGTATGCTTTCGGAGAAGATGGGGCGAAGTTGTACGAACAGCTTCAATGGCTTCATGCCTATGAAGAATATATTCCGCTTCCTAAAATTATTAGTGAAACACAGGGTGAGGGTTATTGCAGTTACGATATGGAGTATAACTCATCTGCAGTTAGCTTGTTTAATTATATTCACTCACGTCCGCTAGAAAAAAGTAAAAAAATAATCAGGAATTCACTGAATTGCCTGGATAAAAATTTATATACCCGTATGAAACGACCTGCTGATCCCAAGCTGATCTCGGAATACATTTCATCTAAGGTTCTAAACAATATAAATAAAATTAAAAATGCCAAAGAACTCAAAGCGATATATGAGCACCCTACAATCTTTATCAATGGGGTTGAGTATAAGAATTTGAAGTCGCTTGAAGAATATTTGAACGAGGATTATCTATACGAAGTTTTTAAAGATGATATTTACTCGGAGATTCACGGTGATTTAACAATAGAAAATATCATTTGTGTAGAAGATAGCAATTATGCATCCAGTTTTTACGTCATCGATCCGAACACGGGGAATATTCATAATTCCCCCAATCTAGATTATGCCAAATTGCTTCAATCTTTGCACGGCGGCTATGAGTTTTTAATGAAAACGCAGAACATATCGGTTTCCAAAAATCATATAGATTTTTTGCTGACTAGGTCACAGGTATATAATTCGATGCTTTCTTTCTATACGAATTATCTGAGCGAGAAATTCTCGAAGAAAGCGCTAAGAAGTATCTTTTTCCATGAAATTATTCATTGGTTGAGGCTGATGCCGTATAAGATCGAAAAGAACGGCAAGAGAGCTTTGATTTTTTACGCAGGTATGATTATGGTCATTAACGACGTAGTAAACTGGTTCGGAAACATGGGAATAGATGAAGCCGAAGTAGCGGTGGCTATTGAGAATGATAGCGATAGTGTACCAGGAGGAGCAGGAGTTTGAAAAATAAACTGGCAATCTTCGATTTAGATGGAACTCTGTTCGATACACAAGTTGTAAATTACCATTCTTATAAGATGTCTTTGGAGAGCATGGGCTTCTCATTAGATTATGAGTTTTATAGCCAACAGTGTAACGGAAAGTACTATAAGGATTATCTCCCTCTGATTATACCGAATGTCTCTTCTGAGCTAATGGAAGAAATACATGAAAAGAAAAAGCTGTATTATAAGACAAACTTAGATTCCGCAAGAATGAACGTTCAGTTATTCTCTATACTCGAAAGTATCAGCAATGAATATTCCATCGCGCTTGTTACGACTGCATCAAAGAAAAATTGTATGGATATATTGGAGCATTTCAATAAGCAGGCTCTTTTTGACTTAATCATTACGCATAATGATGTTTCTAAAGTTAAACCAGATCCTGAGGGCTTTATTAAGGCCATGAGACATTTCAACGTAGCAAAAGAGCAGACTATTATATTTGAGGATTCAGATGCCGGTATTGAAGCTGCGAGGTTGACAGGTGCCACAGTATTTACGATAAATCAGTTTTAGTGATTCATGTGTTGAAGCTGAACCATATCAATCCATTATCCAGAAAATAGAAAGCGCATATGGAAAATCCTGCAAAAGTTCTGATACAGTAAAAGTCCACCACGTTGTGGTGGACTTTGTGTCTTATACTTTCTATGATCTTCTGCAATCACAGTAATCAAACACTTGATTGAAAAGAATTATTTAGTTTCATCCAACTCCAAGAAATCGTCCATATCAAATGCTTTTATCTGTCCTTCAAGTTCATTAAAGGAAGACTCTAAATTGTCTGCTGTAACAATGTATTGCTTATTCTTCATGGATTGAATGATATACGTATTGATGTCACCTGAATAATGTATTGTGTCCTTATAATGGTTTAAATTTGAGGTGAGTTCAGCATTCGATGAAAAGTCATATAGTTCAACATTAGGATATTTACTTAGTTCATTATAAAAGTAGCGTTTGCCTTCGTTAATTTGTTCGATCATGGAGTAGTTAATGTTATATAGATGTTTAAAATACACGATCGAATAGGGAGCGTAGAACAGCAAAAATTGTGTATCAGGATTCTCTTTAATCACAGATAAAATGTTATTTTCTAAGTTCTCCTGCATGTTAGAAAGAATCAATTGATTATTGGTGTGATTGTTTTTTAGTTTATCGATATAGAATTCTCTGACAGCAGTTGCACCATATTTGACATAATCATTCCATCCATGCATCGTATCTAGATTATCGGCTCTATATAGCTCACTATCATAAGTTTTTGTATAAATATCCCAAGAATCATTAATAAACTGCTTGTTTAGTAGGTATTGCAAATCATTGAAAGGATTGTTGTCAAATAAGTAAACAGGAAAGAGATCTTTAGAGGCCGTATAATTCGGGTCATTGATGACTGCATCAAGATCAATACCCCAAATCACCCGATTCACTTTTTTACTTTCCAAAGACAACTTTACTAGATAACTTAGCTCTCGTTCTGATGCTCCTGCCATGGATGCCTTTAGTGTTCTTCCACCCAATACTTGATCAATTTTACTTGGGATAAAGTTTTGGGTCATAGAACTGCCTATAATAACTGTATCGTAGTCATAATTCTTAACCAAGCCAGGGTTTTGGAATCTTTCTTCAACATAAAATAGCCCACGATTAGTTCGATGATAAAATTGTAACGGGTCGATAATGTACACAAATGCAGCGAGTCCTATAAGGGAAGCGAGCAGTAATGAAAGCACTGAAATTGCCCAATTTCGATAAGTCTTCTTTTTAATTCTATTTTTATCATTATGGATGAAGCCCCTAATAATACACAAAAGAACAAGAAACCCAAACAAGTACAAAATAATAGAATTGATTACCCCAATGAAATAATATTTTGTTTCAGGTAATAGCTCGATTGTTTTCACTTCATTGCCTGCGTTATATAAATCAATTGTTTGTATCTTACCATCTAAAATAACGTCGATTTTTCCTGAAAACGCATGGCTTGCCATAGAGACCATGATATCCTTTTGTGCATAAACTGTTAGAACCAGAGCAGCAGGCTGATTCTTGTACGAACCAATCATCGAGTCTCGGAGTTCCCACTGGTCTGCGTTATATTGAGCTTCATGCTGAAGGTCAACTGCTTTTCCATCAACTTTAATACCAGTGATCCAAACTTCTGAACTATTAGCATTATTATTTTTTTGACCTAGGGCGTGGATCAGCAGAGAGTGCTTGCTTGGTGGAGCGAATCGATTAGGTGAGAGTACCCCACAGAATGGGAAGTACAAAATGATCAAGGCTAATATAGAAATTACTATATTTTTCTTGGAATACTGTTTCGCTACAATCAGACTTCGCTTGATAATTATCGCTATTAAAGGGGTAATCAGTATTGCACTCATCAGAAAGATAATAAATCCATTAGTGCTGCCAAGTTGTGTTTTCGGCGTAAGCAGGCAAGTGATTCCGAATGAAGCCACAAGACCTGAAATAATAGAAGCGAGCATAAGTTTTGATATCTTCATTGTTTTATCCTCAGGTTCTGGAATTAAAAATTGAAGTACAGAAATTCACTAACTTTTGTGAATGTAAGAATAGAAAAGACAAAACAAATTACGATTACAGTAGAAGTTATTATTCCAAAACTGAATTTCTTGGAGAGTTCTTGAGAATTTCTAAAAAGCGTAGCAACAAGAACAAAAGTTAATATATAAATGAGTGCTTTAAGCAATTCATATTTATCTTGAATATAAAATGGAGTGAAGTTTGTGCCTCTCAGAAACTCTAAGAATTGCGATTGTTGAATGTATCCCGAGAATTGAGTCGGCAACGCAAAACCGTTAAGTCCAATCATGCCTGAAAGTACTTTAATAGCGTCTTCCCAACTACTTGCTCTAAAGAACACCCATGCCACGTTAATGAAATTAAAGGTGATAAACCATGCAAGAAATTTATTCATTTTCACATTAAAGCTTTGCCAATAACGGTTTATTACAGAAGCTAAGCCATGCAATACACCCCAGATGATGAATGTCCAACCAGCACCATGCCATATCCCACTTATTAAAAAGACAAAGAACAGATTGATGTAAGTGCGAGCAGAACCCTTCCTGTTTCCACCTAACGGAATGTATAGATACTTTGTTAGAAATCGACCAAGCGTAATGTGCCATCTTCTCCAAAACTCTTGAATGTTTAGAGATTTATAAGGCGAGTTAAAATTTGCCGGAAGTTTGATGTTAAAAAGCAGGGCAATACCGATGGCCATGTCAGTGTAGCCGCTGAAATCGAAATATAATTGTAATGTGTAAGAAAGCGAGGCAATCCAAGCTTCAAAGAATGTCAAAGCAGACGTATAATCAAACCCGTTTGTTGCCCAAACAGCAAATGTGTCTGCGACAATTACTTTCTTAACTAGGCCAATAGCAAATAATAATAGACCTATGGAGATGTTCTTCCAATTTATGATTTTATTTCGGATATGGCTGAATTGAGGCATCATTTCATTGTGATGCAAAATTGGGCCAGCAATTAGATGCGGGAAAAAGGTTACAAAGAGGACGTAGTTTTGGAAATTGTATTCGGTACTCTCTCTTCGATATGAATCCACTAGGTAAGCAATTTGGGTAAATGAAAAGAAACTAATCCCTAAAGGCAGTACAAGATGTAACAGCGGGATGTTTGTCTGAAAGCCACTATTAATGTTAGAAATGAAAAAATCAAAGTATTTATAGTAGGCCAACAATCCAATATTAAAAGATATACCGATAATAAAGAGGAATTTACGGCTGATCTTTACTGTGCCTTTACCCAGGATATAACCAATGACATAGTTGCAGATTATTGAAATTAGGATTAGCGGTAAATAAGCAATATTCCACCAGCTATAAAAGATAAGGGAACTAAGGGCGAGCCACCCGTTAGCCAATGTGACGAGCCTGTATCTGAGCAGTAAAAAGTAAAGGATGAATACGATGGGCAAGAAAATAAAAATGAATTCAAAAGAATTAAATAGCACCGAATGTCCTCATTTCTAGTCTGTTAAATGGATAACAGGATGCCTTTCCCTATTCGGACGTGTTATCTTTCATAAATACTCCGAGTTCTCTCACTTTACCTGTACCGAAGGTAATTCCTAGCTTCACATATTTCTTGAATTTCGTGTTTTCAGTAATATATTTCTTTTCAAGTTCAATTTCATCGCCAGATTCCCAGAAGAGCAGATTCTTAATACACGAATTAATCTTTGACAGGAAAGCAATGCGAGTAGAGTCATCTTTCATATTGTGATAGAACACCGTTAACAGAATCCCGATGTCATATTTCGGAAGATTTAAAGTTTCAAAACGATCTGTAAGTAACTCGAAAGTTGTGCGTTCTAATTTATTCAAGCTTTTGAGCATTTCGTAATGATCAGGAAAAGGTTCAACACCTGTTACACATGCACCTTCTCTAACAAAATGTCTGGTGTAGTAACCAATATTACATCCGATATCAATGATGCGTTCATCTTTTAAAACACGCGGCCCCAAATATTCGAGAATCAAATCTAATCTGGTTGGATAAATATTATCTCGTTCGCTATCTTTCTCGAAGTAAACAGGGTGAAGAATAGGCGTGTAGATCAGATCGCGCTTCTGAAGTTGAAAGGTTTCAAATACATTGTGTGCTGCTTCAATATTCATCCAGTTATTATAATCAGCGATGCTTATTTTAACGAATATTCTTCTCTTCCCATGACAATAAAGAAAAATAGCACGATGATGTCCATCCCGGATATTAAAATAACCTTTCTCATTATAAGTAACGAAGGGAGGAGCATCGTAGAAAAAGCTTGTGTTGTCAGCGAAGGAGGCTTTCATTACTTTATACTCTTGGTATCGTTTGTATATCAAAGCGTCTTTAGATAATGGTGGACTCATATCTCTTGTAGTATATAAATTTGAATACCAAGTTGCGTATTCATCAAAATCAACGTTAGGGTAGCCCATTAGAGCACGAAATAACTTGATGTGAGGCGTTAGACGCATAATGGAAATATCACAGTGACGTAAATGTTGTTCCTTCCATGCTGGGGTCATATTTTCAATGAAATCTTCTTTATTGCTGGTGAATACGTCTAAATCCGTAAATAGAAGTTCGATCGGCACTTCAGCTGTAACCGAATTTTGTGAATAGTCATACTGCAGGTTCATAATCGAATGCTCCTTTGAAGTATTCAGATGGACATATGAAACGTCCTCAATTCAATTTGTTAATACCATTTTGTTTAAGAATAACTGTATTTAACAGTCTCATAAACAGATAGTTCGTGCCAAGGGTAAAGGGGGTAACACAGATCTTTGATGCAAGGTTTGCGACAGATTCTGTAATTAATGTCGAAAATAAATCTGCTAGTCGATCGATTAGAAAGGAAAACAATAAAATAGATAAGACCTGATACAAAACGTAATATATAAATCCATTCCTATAAAACCGACTGTCCTTTCTTGAGAACACCTTTGATGAGGATATAAAAAAAACCCAAATTACAGCAGTGGTAGCACTGATCAGATTAGCAATAAGTGGATTCAATCCACTATTGGTTAATAAATAAAAAATCAAAATATCTAATAACCATCCGAACCCGGATATGATAATAAACCTTTTGACTTTGTTCCACTCGGAAATCAAATCAATCAACCCTTATAGAATCGTGTGTGTGTAAGATCTTTTGACGCACAAACTTCATATCATAGTATATTTGTTTCGATAATAAAATGCACTCACCAAAAGATATCAACATTAATACCAGTTCGAAAAGGTAACGGTTAATTAGGTGTTTGGATTTCAGTACGCTGGAGAATAAATCACATAAAGGAATTGTCGGAATATACATAAATGGTTCAGGAGATTGATTTGTCTTAGACACAGCGGAGTATGTTGTCATAGTTAAAAGCGATTCGAAAATCGGTATGTTGTGGCTCTGCAAGAACCCGATTTTGTCGGCAAATGATCATTTATTTCAAAGTTAACGTCAGCCGATAACAACTTTTCTGTAAGATAAGGGTGATTGTAATGAAACTACTTATTACCGGTGGCGCGGGATTTATTGGAAGTAATTTTCTCCATTATATGTATCGCAAATATTCAACCTATAAATTAACCAACGTCGATGCATTAACTTACGCGGGCAACATAGACAATTTGGTGGGACTTGAGAAGGATGCACGTTATCAACTTGTGAAAGCGGATATTGCAGACCGTCATGCGGTTGAACCTCTATTCGAAGAAGGTATTGATGCAGTATTGAACTTCGCGGCGGAATCGCATGTCGACAGAAGCATTGCAAATCCGGGAATATTTGTGCATAGCAACATTCGAGGCACCCAGACTCTTCTTGATCTCGCCCGGAAATACAAAATCCGGAAGTTCGTACAAATATCAACGGACGAGGTATACGGCACGCTCGGCGCTGAAGGCCTATTCACGGAAGAGACGCCTTTGGCACCCAATAGCCCCTACTCCGCAAGCAAAGCCGGAGCCGATCTGCTTGTCCGCGCCTATCACGAGACATACGGACTGCCCGTGAACATTACGCGTTGCTCCAACAATTACGGCCCTTATCAATTTCCGGAGAAGCTCATTCCGCTAATGATTCGCAACGCGCTCGCCGATCAACCTTTGCCGGTCTATGGCGATGGACTGAACGTGCGGGATTGGCTATACGTGGAGGATCATTGCAGCGCTTTAGATCTCGTGCTTCATCATGGCCGCGATGGAGAAGTCTATAATGTTGGCGGGAACAATGAACGGACGAATATACACGTCGTGCGCACGATCCTGCAGCATTTAGGCAAGCCCGAAACCTTAATTCAATACGTCCAGGATCGACTGGGCCATGACCGCAGGTATGCAATAGATGCGACCAAAATAAAGACCGAGTTAGGCTGGTCTCCCAAGTATCAATACGAAACCGGCATTAAAGCGACGATCGATTGGTACTTGGCTAATGGACATTGGTTGGAGCGTATCATCTCGGGAGCCTATCGCCGATGAACGATGAACACACACAGCCTTTCACGATTGTCGTCACCGGAGGTGACGGCCAGCTGGGACAGGAGCTTGTTCGATTGTCTTCGGATGAGTGCGTTATTGTCGGTCTGAACAGATCGCAGTTGGATATTACGAACAAGGAACAATGTATGCACATGATCGCGCGGTTAAAGCCCGATGCCATTATTCATGCGGCGGCTTATACCGCGGTGGATAGAGCGGAGTCGGACCCGGACGGGGCAAGGTTGGTGAATGTGATAGGCACGAGTCATGTCGCAGCCGCAGCGGAAGCCGTTAAAGCTAGTCTGTGTTATATAAGTACGGATTATGTTTTTGATGGTGAGGGCACGATTCCATACAGGGAGACGGATATTGCGAACCCGAGGAACGTGTACGGCAAGACGAAGCTCGAAGGGGAAAGGCTAGCCTCCTCGATATGTACTCAGACGTTCGTCGTGCGAACTTCTTGGGTGTTCGGGAATGGCGGTAACAACTTCGTTGGCACGATGCTACGTTTGGCGCGGGAGCGCTCGAACCTGAAGGTCGTGAACGATCAGACGGGGAGTCCCACGTATACGTATGATCTAGCTAAGCTTCTTGTTGAACTGGTGAAAACAAACCAGTACGGCGTTTATCATGCGACGAACGGCGGACATTGTACCTGGTACGAATTCGCAAAGGCGATTTTCGAGGAAGCGGGTATCGATCGCATTAACATAGTTCCGTGCACCACAGACGAATTTCCGCGGCCGGCTAGAAGACCGAAGTACTCGGTACTTGGAAACCAAGCTCTACAAGATGCCGGACTTCGACCGCTTCGACATTGGCGCGACGCCTTGTGTGATTACTTGAGACGCGATGGTCGTAACGATTAGAATATTTTCCCCGAACATCCATAAACTCATACGCCTTGACTCCGGGATGCCGGCACATACTAAAGCCATCACACATCAAGGAGGCAACTAGAGCTTATGGCTAATCGCAGACAGAAGGTCGTTCCCGAGTGCGCGAGAGCGCTTGATCAGATGAAGTACGAGATCGCTTCCGAATTCGGCGTGCCGCTGAATCAAGGATCGGGTGACATGGACACCGAATTCGCCGGAGAGCTCGGCAGTGCCGGCGGCGTTAACTTCGGGCAACAATACTTCGGGAACTTAACGTCGCGGGAAACGGGTTCGATCGGCGGCGAAATCACGAAAAGGCTCGTACAGCAGGCGCAACAAACGATCATCTAATAAGGAAGAGGATCAAGGGCTTTACATTGACACCCCTCGACAAATACGGTATCATTATTATTCGAAGGTTTGTCTTACAGCCTTTTCCAATCGGAAAAGGTTCATTTTTTGTATATGGGGGTTGAAGAATTTGTCGATTAAAGGACGGCATCTCTTCACATCCGAATCGGTCACCGAAGGCCATCCGGATAAAATTTGCGATCAGATTTCCGACGCGGTTCTTGACGCGTTCTTGGAAGCGGACCCGAACGCTCGCGTAGCGTGCGAAGTGTCCGTGGCTACAGGACTTGTACTTGTTATTGGTGAAATTACGAGTAAGGCCGACTATGTCGATATTTCCGCGATCGCGCGCCGCACGATTAAGGAAATCGGCTATACGCGTGCCAAGTACGGCTTCGACTCCAGCACTTGCGCAGTACTGACTTCCCTCAACGAACAATCCGCCGATATCGCGCAAGGCGTTAACGCCGCTCTTGAAACCCGCGACGGCAAAGATATGAAGCAAGAGAACGAAGATATCGGTGCAGGCGACCAAGGCTTAATGTTCGGCTTCGCGACGAACGAGACGCCGGAATACATGCCATTGCCGATCGCGCTTGCTCACCGTTTGTCCCGCCGCTTGTCCGAAGTTCGGAAGAACGATACGCTCGGCTATCTGCGTCCGGACGGCAAGACGCAAGTGACGATCGAGTACGTGGACGGCAAGCCAGTGCGCGTTGATACGATCGTTATCTCCACGCAACACTCGGAAGACGTATCCCTTGAGCAAATTCAACGCGACATCCGCGAGTACGTTATCTCTCCTGTCGTGCCTGAGCAATGGCTCGACGGAGAGACCAAGTTCTTCATCAACCCTACGGGCCGTTTCGTTATCGGCGGACCGCAAGGCGATGCAGGTCTTACGGGCCGTAAGATCATTGTCGACACGTACGGCGGTTACGCACGCCACGGCGGCGGCGCTTTCTCCGGCAAAGATCCGACGAAAGTCGACCGTTCCGCAGCTTACGCTGCGCGCTATGTGGCTAAGAACATCGTTGCCGCTGGATTGGCCGACAAATGCGAAATTCAGCTTGCTTACGCGATCGGCGTGGCAAGACCGGTATCGATTAACGTCGATACTTACGGCACCGGCAAAGTAAGCGAAGAGAAGCTTGTCGACTTGATTACGCGCAACTTCGACCTTCGTCCGGCCGGCATCATCAAGATGCTCGACCTTCGCCGTCCGATCTACCGTCAGACAGCTGCGTACGGCCACTTCGGCCGCACGGATCTCGACCTCCCTTGGGAGCGTCTGGATCGCGTAGAAGCGCTGAAACAAGGCGCTCTGGCATAAAGTTCATACGATATATAACGATAGGCTTCCGCGCAGCGGGGGCCTTTTTCGTCGTTGTGCGCAGAAATAGGTCGTTCCGCCCTAAAATTCTCCAGCCTCGAAGCCGACATATAAGGTACTAGTGCGACTTTGTCGGGAGGTATTACGAATGCAGCTACGAAAGACTTTTATACTTGCTCTAATTCTGTCTCTTATGACCCAACTCTGGGTTTCGGGAGCTTCTATCGTGTCGGCTGCGACGGATGTTACGGCGCCTTCAGTGGTGTCTTATACGCCTGGGCTAGGCAGTATGACATCGGCCGTCAACGGAAACTTAACGATTAAATTTAACGAACCTGTCATGGTAAGGAGCGGCGCCATCGTTATACAGCGATTGACCGCGCCTATCAACACATTCTGTACGATCCCGGTTACCTCGTCGGCAGTCGTCGGCAGTGGTACGGACACGCTTACGATAACGCCGTCGGCTTCGTTCCTGGGTTGCGGTAGTTTCTCGCAAGGAACGATGTACTCTGTAACTATTGGCGATCAAGTTATTTCAGATTTGGCTGGTAACTATTTCGCTGGCATTGTGACCGGTTCATGGTACTTTAACGTGATTTGGGACGCAGGAAACCCGGAACTCGTTAGTATTACACCGACTAACGGTAATAAAGCGGTAAAGACAACTGCTACTTTCACGATGCAATTCAACGAGGACATTCTTGTCCAGCCCGGAGCGGTAGCTGAGATCAGAACTTCAAGCGGAGTACTCACATTTCCGATCGTCCGTGACATCCTGGATCTTCGCAAAGCATCGTTCGAAGTGACGGGGTTGCGGCCTTCGACCTCGTATTATGTAAATATCCCGAACAATGCGATAACGGACCTGTACTTAAATCCGTATCCGGGTATACTCAATGAATATCGTTGGGCATTCATGACGGTAGGTTCTGATCGGACAGCACCTAAAGTGACCGGGGTATCTATGGAAGGGAGCACTGTCGTGCTCACCTACGATGAAGAATTGGATAGTAACTACGTGCCATTCCCCGCCAACTATTATGTGACGGTGAGCGGCGTTCCGATTCAGATCGACAGTGTTGCAGTAATCAGTAATACCGTAAAATTAACGCATCATTTCAATATAGCTGCGGGTCAAGTTGTAAAAGTATCCTACTCGGTTGACAGCCGTGCGGCTAACCGGCTTCAGGATACGTCCGGCAACTTAGCTGTCGCTTTCAACGGTCAATCCATTACGAATACGACGAATACAACGCAAACGAAGCCATCCAATGGCAGCGTCACCGGTACAACGATCAATTTGAATTTCAATGGGGCGCTGCAAGCGGCTTCGGCCGAGGCTTCCCAATTCTCGGTTAAAATGAACGGTAATAGTCAGGCCGTCAAGGCAGCGAGCATCAGCGGCTCGACGATCACGTTAACGATGGACGGTTCGGCGGCTAACGGTCAATCGATATCCGTGTCTTATACGCCTGGAGCTTCGCCGATTCGCGATTTTGGCGGAATCCCTATTAATGCCTTCTCCGATTTCTATGTATTGAATACGAATGATAAGCAACCTCCGACATTGACCAGTGCGTCGGTATCCGGAGCGGTGGTGAAGTTGATCTATAACGAAGGCCTAATGACCACTCAGGTACCTGCCAAGAATAATTTCATCGTGGTCAGCAACGCCAAAATTTTAACGGTATCTAGCGTCTCTATCACGAACAATATCGTGGAGCTTACGGTGTCTCAACCTATTGAGACGGGTTCATCCGTCTTTTTGAACTATTTTCCTAACGGGGCGGGCATTCTCGATCTGGCAGGCAACCCCGCCGCTGAACTGAGCGGATTGTCTGTGTCAACCGATACTACTTCGACTGACATCGTGGCAGCGGTGGTGACGAATAATGTTCTGACTTTGTTTTATAATCGTGAGCTCACTACGACTTCAATCCCTCAATCGTCTCAATATGTATTGAGAGGAGATAATACTTTCTACGGGGTTTCTAGTGTCAGCGTGCAAGGTTCGCAGGTAACTTTAACGCTACTGACACCTGTGCCAACAGGAGTGCCTGTAAAGCTTAGCTACAACAAGTCGGGTACTTCACTGAAGGATAAATCGGGTTTCATCTTCGATTCCTTCGCTGATATCAACGTTACGAATTCAGGTACGGGAACAACTACCGGCGGCGGAACGTCGACGGGAGGAGGAACAACCACTCCTTCGGGGATGCCGGACTATCTCGAGTCCAACGGCAGCGGCGGAGTGAAATTCAACGTCGCCAAATCGACGACGACGGAATACGGGATGCTGCCTTCCGGCCGCTCGGGCAACCGATACGCCATCGACGGTGCTAAATTGCTATCCGCGTATGACTACCTCAGAACGGGGGGCGCTTCGAATCCGGTTCTGACGCTGACCATACCTGAATCGAATATAAGCGCTCAAGTCAGCGTTCCTGTAAGCTCCATGATGGATGCGGCTTCGAGAGCGTCTAACGCCTCGCTGCGCATAGAACTTGGAGATACACAATTCACCTTGCCGCTTTCGGCGATTAGCTATAGCAAAGAACTGTTCCTGGCGAACCTGAGTGCCTCTAGCGCGAAGATACTGATTACGATCGAGAAGACGACCGATTCGCGCTTGTCCTCCGCGATTAATCTGAATGCGGCGGATCCTCTTGCTTCGGCTACGGACTTCTCAGCCGGGTTTATTGTCGGCAATCAAGTAAAGCCGATCGAGAGCTACGACATGTACATCACGCGGACGTTCACGCTGCCGTCGTTCTCGGGCAATTCCGACAACGTCGCGGTCGTGCGTTACGATAGCGATGCCGGCGAACTGGTATACGTACCGACTCGGATCACGCAATCCGGATCGACCGCCAAAGTCGACTTCCTGCGTAAGAGCAATAGCGTGTATACCGTCGTCCGCAACAATGTCGCATACACCGATATGACGAAGCATTGGGCCAAAAACACGGTTAACATGATGGCATCTAAATTCATCGTCGACGGTCCGACTCGCAAGACGTTCGCGCCGGATAAGAACATTACCCGCGAAGAATTCGCAGAATACTTGGCGCGCGGACTCGGTTTGAGCGGAGATAAGAAGACAGCCGATAGATACCTTGACGTCGGAGCGGGCCACGCTTCTGCAGCCTACATCGGGGCGGTAAGCAAAGCAGGCATCGTTGAAGGCGGATCGGATGGCAGATTCCGTCCTAAAGATTCGGTTACTCGCGAAGAGATGGCCACGATGCTCGTTCGAGCCATGACTTATGCGGGCGTCTCGACCGTCTCGACCTCTACAGCCCTCAACGGTTATAAAGACAAAGGCAAAGTAAGCAGCTGGGCGAAGGAAGGCATGTCCATCTGCGTCATGGCCGGTTTCATTAAAGGCGCGTCTGCTACCGAATTGAAGCCGCAGAACAATGCGACTCGCGCCGAAGCGGCCGTCATGCTGCAGAGATTCCTGGAATACGCGGAGCTGTTATGAATCACGAAAGATTGATGAAGATCGGATTAGCCAAAGCCGGTACGTCTCTTAAGTATCCGTTCGATCCCGACCTGCCAGTTTTGTACGTCGGAAGCAAGATGTACGCGCTTCTAGGCAGAACCGGAGCGGACGAGAGCGTAAACCTGAAGGCGGATCCGGAGGAAGCGTGGCTGCTGCGGCAGCAATATCCCAGCGCGGTTCTGCCCGGCTACCATATGAACAAGAAGCACTGGAACACGGTCGTGTTGAACGGAACCGTGCCCGACGACGAGGTCCTCGCCATGCTCGAGCAGTCATATCGCTTAGTGCGAACGAAGCTTACGAAAGCAGAACGAGAGCAGCTCCATCCTTAGAAGAGTACTTAAGTCATAAGCCTTCTCGCCTATTGCGAGAAGGCTTATTTCATGCGGTGCGCGAGATTTAATAGTTTTATTTATTCGTAGTTGAGGTTGCGATTTTATTCTCTTATCGCTAGTAACTTTTCACTCGAAATAGAGTCTATAACTTATATAGATAGAGAATGCTATTAAAGGATTCTCTTAAAAATAAGTAGACTCACGGGAGTGGAAATATGCAAGCAAATAGCAGAACAACGACAACAATGAAGCGTGCGAACAAACTCATTCTTCCGGTCATCGCGGGGATGCTCGTCTTGTCCACGCCGGCCATGCTGAGCTTGTTTCCGCCTGTCGTTCAGGCCGCGGCGGCTGCGGACAAAGCCGCCGTCACTTACAAGCTGGTGAAGCAAGCGGAGTCGTTCGTGACCTCCGGCGTCAAACAGATGACGTATTCGTGGGTGCCGTCCGACAAGAAGCAAGCGACGGAAGTGATGCACGTGCTCGAGGTCGATCTCACCAACCCGTACGTTCGGTTGGACGCCATGGGAGGCAAAAACGGCAGTGTAACGGCGAGACAATCCGTCGGCGCGATGGCGAGGGAGACGGGGGCGGTCGCTGGCATCAACGCCGACGTCTTCCAGACGGCGTCGACCAGCGAGGGCGCTCCGATGGGCGCGCAGATTACGTCCGGCAAGCTTCTCGTCAGCACGTCCCAGCTTCAAGGCATGTACGCTTTCGCGGTGACGAAGGACAGGAAGGCGTTGATCGACGCCTTTAAGTTCACCGGTGACGTTACGGCCGCCGACGGAACGGTATTCGCCCTGGCGGGCATGAACAAATCCGCTTACCGCACGGAGCCGGACAAAGGCTACAGCCACAACAACGCGCTGTACATCTACACAAGCGCGTGGACCGGCGCCGAACGGCCGATGTCGAGCAGCATCTCCCCGGTGGAAGCGCTGATCGTAGACGGCATCGTCACGCAAGTGTCGACCGACAAGGCGCTCGACATCAAGACGATCCCGGCGAACGGCTACATCCTGCGCGGCCACAAAGGCTACGACTCCGGCAAGTTCATCGTGAATCGCCTGAAAGTCGGAGAGCCGGTCGTGTCCCGTTATCAGCTTGAATCTCTCACGACTAAGCAAGTGTATACGGAATCGGACTTCGAAATGATGATCGGCGGCCACACGCTGCTGATGGATAACGGGCAACCGTCGAAGTTCACCCGCGATATTAACGGCGTCAGCGGTTACGCGGATCGGGCTCGTACGGCGGTAGGCTATTCCAAGGACGGCAACACGGCCTACCTCATCACGATCGAAGAGAACGGCGGCAGGGAAGGCGTCTCGCTTAAAGAGCTTCAGAACATGATGAAGGAGCTCGGCATCTGGAAAGCGGTGAACATGGACGGCGGCGGTTCGACGACGATGGTCGCCCGCCCGCTCGGCGAATTCCAGGTTTCTCTCGCCCATCCGACCTTCTATGGCACGACGCAGCGCCTTGTTACCAACGGGATCGGCGTCTTTACATCCGCCCCGCAAGGAGAACTCCAAGGCATCGTCGCAAGCGGCCCGAACACGCTGTTCATCGGCCAGCAGGCTTCTTATTCGCTTAAAGCCTACGATACCTTTTACAACCCGATAGACCCGACCGGTCTTCAGCCAACCTGGAGCCTCAGCGACGCGCTCGGTCAATTCCAAGACGGCGTGCTGCAAGTCGCGGCAGCCGGCAAGACGACATTGAACGTGCAAGCAGGCAACGCGAGCTCTAAATTGCCGATAGAAGTGGTCGGCGAGGCGCAAATCGCGCGACTGATCGTGGAGCCAGGTTCGACCGCTCTGGGAGTAGGCAGCGTCATCTCGTTGCCGGTTAAAGCGCAATTGACGGACGGACGCGTGCTCCCTGTTCCGGCCTCCTCAATCACTTGGGAATTCCGCGGACTTACGGGAACGATGAATAATGGCAAGCTGACCGTGGATAAGGTGGAGAAGAACATCGCGGCGGGCTATGCCATCGCTAGGTACGACGGCTACGGCGCGATGGCGGTTCTGACGCCGGGTACGGAGAAGACGCTCGAGGATTTCGAGAAGGTCAAATACAACATCGGCTTTACCGGCGCGCCGGCGGAGACGACGGGTACGGCTTCGATCGTGACGGGCGTACCGGGCAGAGAGTCCTCCAAGGTGCTGGACCTGACTTATGATTTCTCGGTAGGCTCGGGCAAGCGCTATGCTTACGCGAACTTGAATGACGGCAAGGGTATCGCGATCGAAGGATCGCCGACCGCGCTTACGCTCGACGTGTTGGGCGATCAGAGCATGAGCTGGCTGCGCGCGGAAGCGACCGACGCGAGCGGGAAGACGGTATACCTGACGATCGCCGACAAGATCGACTGGTCGGGCTGGAAGAACATACGCATCGACTTGGCGGCCGCGGGATTGAAAGGCCCTTCCAAGCTGACGAAGCTCTATGTCGTGAACATGGAAGAGGACCAGGATGAGCGTCTGCTCCAAGGCGAGATTGCGTTCGACAACCTGATGGTGCAGTACCCGCCTGAGCCGATCAAAGTATACCATCCGACGATCGTGCTTAAGGTAGGCAAGACGAAGGCGACCGTCGATGGCAAAACCGTCACGCTGCCGGGAGCGCCTTTCACGCAGAAGGGGACCTACACGAACTATTTGCCTCTGCGGTTCGTCGCGGATCGTCTCGGGGCAGATGTAAAGTGGGACGGCAAAGACAAGCGGGTAACCGTCGTACGCGGAGATACGATGCTGGAGCTCTGGCTGGGCAAGAACGAAATGACGGTTAACGGCGTACGCACTCCGATCACCGTGCCGCCTATCATGGTGAAGAATAGCGTCTACGTTCCCGTACGCGTCATATCGGAACAGCTAGGGCAGAAGGTAGATTGGGAACCTAAAACCAAAACGATTACAATTCATTAATTTTCTATTTAAAAACGCTATAACGCTCTCTCAACGCAATGACGATATATGTTATGATATAGAATGTATATTTATTCGGATAAGCGGCATCAAGCGGGGCTTCGGTTGCGCGTCTTTCATGCAAGGGAGTAGGTTAGATGGATTTCAGCACGGACCAAATCGACCGCGTCATACATAACGCGATCAGCGTCATGGAAGACAGCAAAATGCAAGTCTTCGAGATTTGCGAAGCCGCCCGCCGCGAGCTGCAATCGCTTAACCAAGAGCTTGAGACTGTTCTGGCGGAGACGACCAGCACGATCGACAAAGTCGATCAACTGGAACGCGACTACCGCTTGGCAAGAATCCGGCTTACGGAAGTAAGCCGCGACTTCGTACGTTACTCGGAGCAGGACATCAAGTCCGCTTACGAGAAGGCGACGCAGCTGCAACTAGATCTGATGGTTTACCGGGAGAAAGAACATTATCTTAAGACCCGTCGCGACGACCTGCAGAAACGTGCCAGGAACGTAGAGCTGTCGATCGAACGAGCGGACACGATCAACCTGCAGATGACCGTCGTGCTCGATTATTTGTCCGGCGACTTGAACCAAGTAACGCGAATTCTCGAATCCGCTAAGAACCGGCAGATGATCGGGCTCAAGATCATTCTGGCGCAAGAGGACGAACGCAAGCGCATCGCCAGGGAAATTCACGACGGACCTGCTCAATCGTTGGCCAACCTGGTGCTCAGGACGGAGATTGCCGAGAGGCTGTTGGATACGGGCGACCTGCAAGTCGTGCGCAACGAGCTGACCGACCTGAAGTCGCAAATCCGCTACGGCCTCGAAGAGATTCGGAAAATCATTTTCAACCTTAGACCGATGGCCTTGGACGACCTCGGACTCGTGCCGACGCTCCGCAAGTTCGTGCAGGACTTCGAGGAGAGAACGCATATCCGGTCGGTGTTCGAGACGGTAGGCAAGGAGAAGCGTCTTCCGTCCGCGATGGAGGCGGCGTTATTCCGGCTCGTGCAAGAGGCGTTCAACAACGCGCTCAAGCATGCGCAGGCGACGTATATGTCGCTCGAGATCGCGTTCAGGGAAGATACGGTCGAGCTTGCCGTGGGGGACAACGGTGTCGGCTTTAACCTCGACGCCGTAGTCGCCAAAGCCAGATACGATTCTCGTTTCGGGATCATCGGCATGAAAGAGCGAGTCGAGCTGATGCAGGGGAAAATCGATATTAAGTCAGCAAAAGGTCAAGGCACGAAGTTGAATATTGAAGTTCCGATCAAAGCAGATCCTGGAAAGGAGTTAATCGTTAGTGGAGACTAAAACAGCGGCCCGCGTAATTAAGGTACTACTTGCCGACGACCATCAGCTTTTCCGCGAGGGGCTTAAACGCATACTCAACATGGAGAGCGATCTAGAGGTTATCGGCGAGTGCGGAGACGGCATTCAAGTGCTCGAATTCTGCAACCGTCACAAACCCGACGTCGTTCTGCTCGATATCAATATGCCGATCGAGAACGGCGTCGTAGCTACCGAACGGCTCCGCGATATTTTCCCCGACATTAAAGTCATAATTCTCTCGATTCACGACGACGAGAGCTACGTGTTCGAGACGCTTCGCAAAGGCGCTACCGGTTACCTGCTCAAGGACATGGAAGCCGAGTCGCTTATTAACGCGATCCGGACGGTAGCGGAGGGGCATGCTTACATCCACCCGAAAGTAACGGGCAAGCTGATCAACCAGCTTCGCCGCATGACGTATCTCGACGAGATCGGCGCGACTTCCGGCGCCGCGGCGAGCCGCGAGACGGTCACGAAATTCGTGCCGCGCGGCAACAACCCGCTGACGAGACGCGAAGCGGAAGTGCTTCGACTGATGGCCGAGGGCAAGAGCAACAAGACGATCGGCGAGAACCTGTTCATCAGCGAGAAGACGGTCAAGAACCACGTCAGCAGCATCCTGCAGAAGATGGAAGTAGACGACCGCACGCAAGCGGTTATCAACTCGATCAAGTACGGTTGGGTCACGCTCTAATACATCTACATAAGCGCAACGTGAACGGATGTTCTCCAAGGGGGAGGGCGTCCGTTTTTGTTTGATTTGTGGCGTGGGCGGATGTCCTGGTCGTATCGCCGGAACGCCTGCTTTCCTTGCGGCATATATTGAGGCACAACCCTAAGGAGGTGGCCGCCGTGATTCCCGAGTTATTATGGATCATCGGCTTTTACGTCGCGGCTGCGGTATGGGCGCATTGGGCTTACGGGAGAAGCGCGGGCGCAAGCCGCCGTCACTACGTATTGGTCGCTGGCAATCATCAATTGCAGATCGAAGGTTATGTCAGGGCGCTTCAACAGTTCTCGCGACGCTCGGGCACCGATATCGGCATCACCGTCGTGCTGGATCGTTCGAACGACGAGACGGGAGCGATCGTGGAACGATTCTCCCGCGGTGCCGCAGGCGTCGAGTGCGTGAGGCGAGAAGATAAGGTTGCGGCAACGATGCTGGATCATTGGGAGCGCTCTCGCGAGGACGAAGGCGCGGACGGACCGGAGCAGGTCGTCTGGGTGGAGCTTGAGCGCAAGGAGCACCTCGCGAAACTGCCTATATGGTGGCGACTGTAAACAGAGGGAGGGAGCGCGACGTTGTCGTCGGACTTAAATTGTCTTACAATAAGGGAAAGGAACAAGATCAGGTGAAGCACACCTCGGTCGCCGGACGGCGATTGGGAGTGTGCTTTTTTGTTTGCGGGGAGGCGATGTGCGGTGAAGGCGGTTTTGTATGCGGTGAAGGTAAATGAGCGGTGGATGGTGGAGTACTCGATCTCATGGGACGTTGATGCGTGTTGGTGGTTAAGGGAGCAGATGGTACGTATGTTGGAGATGTTGCCTCTCGGAATAACGGAGTTGGCATGTGAGCGTGCGAATAGGGAACTGGAGGGTAGGGGCGACGCAGGCGTGCGAGAGGTGCAAGAGCTGTTAGGCCGCATAGCGAAAATAACCTGGGAAGAGCAGCTGGCAGAATACGAGGAGATACCTTCGTTCGAAGCGGTTGAGGTAACCGCGGCGGTTGCGGCGGACCATGGGAGATTGCGCCGCCTAGCGGAGCAGGCGCGGGAAGCGGGATCGCGCCTGGCGGGCCGGGCGCTGCTCGAAGAGGAGGCGCTGCAGCTGCTCGCGTCCGCGCCAGGCTGCGCCGATCGCGCCGCGTGCTGCGCTGCGCTGCAGCACGCCAAGCTCGCGGGCGCGGTGCGGCTGATCGC